>NZ_PDZR01000024.1 GCF_002891535.1 Methylocella silvestris
AATCACCTGCTCGAACAAATCGAGAGCTTTCGCGTCGGCGACAAAAACAGGGATCGAGAAGACGACCTCCTCGACACCTTCTGCTATGGCGTCGCCATCGCACTCGGCAATAGCAAGGGATTTTAGGCGGCTCAGGGCACGTCTTTGCGCGCCGGCCTGCTCACTTAAATTTTGATGAATCGGTCAGCCGCGCCGCTGCGCCGTTTACAGACTTTTATGGGCTTTACAGCAACCGCCGAGCAAGTCCGGTTTTTCGCCCGCGATCTGTTCACGCCCGCGCGCGATTTTTCGTGCAGGAACTCGCAGACCGATTGGCGTCATCCCCCAATAGACACGCCAACGCCATTCTGCAGATACTGAATCCCCGCGGCGACGCGCATCAGTAGTCTACAAATTCGTGAAGATTGACCCGAAGAGCGGCGGCCTCTTGCTTTAGAGCGCTATCTATCGAGAGGCCGGGCAAATCTGCAATGTTCTGGACATAATTGATATGGGCGTCCCGCAAAAACCGTTGATACTCCGACGTTCCGGCCTGCAATCCCAACACCCGCGGGTCCGGGTCAGCCAGCATGCGCGCCAAGCCTGGGTGTAAGCACGCCTGTTCCGCAACTTCCTGCGGAGTTTCGCGCTGTAACTCAGCCATCTTTCGCACCCAAAGCAAAATTTGGCCTGGCTGGAAACGAGCTGGCAGATCAAATGTCGGCGCGAAGTAATGCGTTCCAAGCTCATCCACATTCTGGCGAAGACGCTGCAACCTGTTTCGTTCACCTTCGGTGAACATAAGGCGTTCGAGACGTCCGCCCTCATTTGATCCCAAGCTCGCTACCACTGCGGCGCACAGGTGCCCGAGATAAGTCGCATTACAAAATCCCGAGACATTCAATGTTTTTCGAACTCGCCACAGGCGGTAAGCTGCATCGCTCAGCTGTTCGGCCTTATGCAAAAGCATGACCTTCACCGGCGGGCAGGTTCGGTTGAAAAGCCCTGGAATCATCGAATATGACGTCTCGTATAAGGTGGGAATCATGTGGCGGGCGAGTATTCCAGGAACTTCAAAACGCATGTATCGAGCCGCCAGCCGAAGGACCGGATCTGGGCCTGTAGACACGCCGAAATTGACGCCCTCGAACAACGGCTTCGTGATCGCCGCAGCAAACGGCATCGTCGAGTCCTTGTGGCGGCGCAGCGTGCAAAACTGGGCGATTGATTGCATCACGAGCTTCGGCTTGCGCATGCCAGGAGGTACGTCCCGCCGGGGGAGTTCAGCCGCGATCTCGGACGCGCGCCGCCAGAGCTCGCTTTTTCCTGCGTCATCGGGCACGGCGGGATGCAGCACATTTACGGCCGTTTCATCCACCCCCTGAGGCAATGTCGAGGTTCGATAAGCATGCTTGCTGGGGATATCGAGGAAGACGTATCCAGGCGGCCTTCCATCGGTAAAAACTTCCTTGTTCCAACCGTCTAGAGGCGTGCTTACGCCAAAAACACCGTGAAGCGCATCAGACCATGCGCCATCTGCGGGTCTCTCCAACATCAATTGGCGGCACGCGCAAAGCCAAAGGTGAAGCTCAGGAGACTCGACCTCGTCACGGCCGGTCACGAACGCCGAACGATCGCCTGCACGACGACCGTCACCTCATGTGCCGTTTCTCGCGCCTGCGCGTTGATCGCGCCCGCGTCAACCAGTACTTTTGCCAACGTCTCTTCAGCCGCGCGCGCCGCCTCGGGCGATGCGCCGCGCTCCTCGATTGCTGTCAACGCGAGCTGAAGCTGCTTTTGTTGCGCCTCGCCGTCAGAAGGCTCGATTTTCTTGGCGCGGATTTTGGCCAAGTAGTCGCGCGTGGCGTCGGCGTGCTGCTTAGCGAGGGGCTTTATGCCAAGCTCGTCCAAATAGGCTCCCGCGTAGCGGTTAAGGACAAAAAGCACAGTTCCAATAAAAAGTGCCTCGCCGATAAAATATCGGTCCTCCGCGCTGGGCGTAGCCAATACGGTCGCTAACGCCTTGTCCATTTTACTGCTGAACTCGCTTACGGCATTCGACGCATCTGCCATCATTTTCCCCCTTCGAAGTCAGCAAACGTCGTCCGACGCTTAGATTTGTTTTTCACTGCGTTGCGCATTCGGCAAAGGACATGAACGCCACCAGCGCCCCGTCAGAAAACTATCCGTCCGCACCTGCCAAGACTAAATAAGTCAAGATACGCACGGTTGCCAATTGCTTCTGAGCCCCGCTTTGCGGACAACAAGTTCTCATGCGCGAAGAGCAATGTGAGATGCTGCTGGTTTCATGGACACCGAGTTAGGCTAACATAGCTGCATTCTCGAACTCGACGGGGCTAGATATCCAGCGTCGAGTGTCGGCGGCGCGGGTTGTAGAAGCGCTCGATATAATTGAACACATCGGCAATGGCATCGTCCCGGGTGCGGTAGACTTTGCGGGCGGTGCGTTCGGATTTGAGCGATGAGAAGAAGCTCTCCATCGCCGAATTGTCCCAGACATTGCCGGACCGGTTTATCGAGCAGGTGATGCCATGATCGGTTATCAGTCGCTGGAACAGCTCGCTCGCGTATTGGTTGCCCTGGTCGGAATGATGCAGCAGGCTGTCCGGCTTGCCGCGGCGCCAGATCGCCATGATGAGAGCATCCGTGACGAGCTGGGCGGTCATGCTCGCGCTCATCGGCCATCCAACGCGGCGTGAGAACAGATCGACGACCGCTGCCACATAGAGCCCGCCCTGAGCTGTCCAGATGCAGGGTGAAGTCGGCGATCCACTTCTGGTTCGGTGCTGAAGCTTCGAACGCTCGATCGAGGATGTTGGGCGATACCGCATGACGCTGGCCGGCACTTTTGGCAGGCCTCTGCGTCATGGCCGTACCCGTGGGCCCTGCTAGCGCATCAGCCGCTCGATGCGATGCAGACCGGCGTCGAGCCGTTCGGCGAACACGTCATGCCAGACCGACGAGTTCCGCAAGTCCGGTCGCTGCCGGCAAAGCTCGACTGGATCTCGGCAACCAGCACTTCGTCATGCCGGGCCCGTTGGCTGGACGAGCGATTGAGCCAAGCATGAAAGCCCGAGCGAGAGACACCGAGTGCCTCGCAAATCCACGTAACCGGCCAGATCCCTCGGTGCTTTGCGACGAACGCGAACTTCATATCGAGTCCCTGGCATAGTAGGCCGCGGCTTTTTTTAAGATGTCGCGCTTTGCGCTTGGCGACTTTGCGCCGCAGCTTCTCGATCTCAAGCTGCTCCGGCTTCATCTGACCATGGCCGGGAAACGCCTGTTGCGGATCGACGGAATGCTCTCGCACCCGTTTGCGCAGCGCATTCACATGCAGGTCGAGATCACGGGCCGCCTGCGCGACAAAAACACCTCGATCCACCACCAGCTTCACTGCCTGGAGCTTGAACTTAAGGCCGAATTTCCGTCTCTCCATCAACACTCTCCAATTCCAAAAACACCTTACCTCGGTGTCCTCAAAACCGGCAGCAGCTCACGTTGGCCAATCTTCAGCTATGGCGTCGCCGCCTGAGGCGACAAGTTCTGGCTTCGGCTAGACAACAACGTGAACGCCGGCACTCAATTTTTGCGCGGAGTTGCAAATGGCTCAAGAAACGATTGCGAATTTGGTCCTCCGGCAAGATCGTCCTTTGCAACTCGTCGGCAAGCGCCGCAGGAGTTGAAACCCACGTCCTTGCGTCATACACTCTCAACCGGGGGGCTTCTGCAAATTCGGAGATGATCATGGGACTTGTGATCTGGGTTTGGATTTTATGCGCGCCAGTTGCGGCTATTGCACTGACTTACCCGCGCTCCTGACGCATTTTGGGCTGCCGAGTTTGATCTGAATTCGGCAGCTAGCACGGCAATGATAGCGTTTGCAGTGTCAGCAAGTTGCCCAGGTGGGGCACCTTGCCTTCTAGTTAGCTGGAACCTAACAGCTAGCAAGCTGAGCTGGCGACTTACCATTACGCAAATGAACTGCGAGTGCGTGAAGCGCTTTCACGCTCAAGATCACGGGATCGCTCTCATCGCGCTCGGCCTCATTGAGGATTGCCTGCGCGAGATAATTTCGAATGGACAGGATCTCTGCGGATCCGAACTCTTTTAGTTCGCCCTCCAGCATGGCCCAAGCCTGGTCAAACGCCTTCTGACGCACAATCGCACCATTATGCTCAGTTCGGTTAATGGGCACCGCTTCAACTGCCGGAAGAATGTCGGACATCAATGCTCCAGTCACATACTTTCGCTAAAAAAAGGTCTTGAAATAGACGTTAAGGCGCGCGTTCAGCGGAACCGTCATTCCCCGACAGATCGTCCCGCCAGGTTAAGGGCTGAAATTACAGTAGAATTCGCCCATGGCGCGGCAAAGGAGGAAAATCCCCGCTCCCTGTCGATAAAAGTCCCACATGTCAGGGAAATTACTGACAAAGCGAAGCTTCGGCTAAGATTCGCCGAGCCAGCCTTTGCCAGCCGCGTAGCGCACCAGCTGCACCCGGCTGTCGAAGCCAAGTTTTTCCATCGCCCGCGCCTTATACGTCTCCACCGATTTGACGCTGATGCGGAGTTCGGCGGCGACCGCCTTATGGCTGTGTCCTCCAGCCGTCAATCGCAAAACCTCTGTTTCCCTCTCGCTGAGGTCAGCAATGGCGCTGAGCGCGACGACGGTTGTCTTTTGTGGTATGCCGCCGAGCACTTTTCCAGCGATCGCCGGATCGAGATAGATCCCGCCCGCGGCGACGGCTCGTATCGCCCTTATGAGCTCCTCCGCGGCCGAACGCTTCAGAACATAGCCCGCAACGCCAAGTTCAAGGAGCTGGCGCAAATATCCGCGATCTTCGTGAACCGTAAGCGCGAGAATCTTGCTCTGAGGACAAGCCGCACGCAAAAGCTCGGCGACTTTCGTTCCATTCAGGCCGGGCATCGAAATGTCCAAGATTACGATATCCGGCTTAAGCTCCGTCGCCAAGCTGAGCGCGCTGCGCCCGTCGCAAGCGTCTCCGACGATCGTCATTTCTGGATCGGCGCCGATCAGCGCCTTGACGCCAGCTAGGACGACAGGGTGGTCGTCGGCGAGAAAAACGCGAAGGGAGATGGGCGCCGCCGCGGGGCTCATTAGAGCGGAACATGAATGAAGAGGGTCGCGCCATGCCCGGGGCTGGTTTCAATCTCCAGTTTGCCTCCTACAAGGGACAAGCGCTCCCGCACGCCAAGAAGCCCAAGGCGGGAGGAGGGCTTTGTCGCCGAGTCGACGTCATCCCAGAGAAAGCCCCTGCCGTCGTCCTCCACGATCATTATCGCCTCGCTCGACGTCGCCTTCAGAATGACGCCCGCTTTTTTTGCCTGCGAATGCTTGACGACATTCGTGATCGCTTCCTGAAGAATGCGATAGAGCGTCGTCTCGACAATAGGCGGCAGTCGCCGATCGCTCAAGGCGAGGTGCAAATCAAACTGCAGCCCCGATTTCTGGCCCCATTCCTCCAAGAATTGCTGAATTGCCGTCTGAAGGCCAAGATCGTCCAGGGCCGTCGGCCGTATTTCCCAGGCGAGGCGATTGACCTCTTTGCCAAGACTCGCCGTCAGGTTTTTGAGATCCGCCACCCGTCGCTTGACCGCGAGAGATGAATCGACGTCACGGCCGATACCGTCGAGATCGAGTTGCATTACAGTCAGATATTGCCCCAGACTGTCGTGTAATTCGCGCGCAATCCGCTGTCGTTCCGCTTCCTGGTTGATGACCGTACTGCGCAAGACTTCGGACAGCTCGGCCTCTACAACAGCCCGGCGATCTGATTCGATCTTCAGTTGCTGCGCCGTCGTCTCCCATTGACGGATCCGATGGTCGAGCGCCACAAGCAGCGCATCCTGACGCTGGCGCGCACTCTCACGCTCGCGCGCAATTTGGTCGACCCGTCGCAGAACAACCTCGAGCAGCGACACCCTGAGCGCCTGCGCGGTCTGAATTGCGACGCTGCTCCACGGGCGCGACTGCAGTCGGACTTCCTGCTTCCAAGCGGCGAAGCTCTTTCGCGGCGACAGGCGTTGCCCATCGGGCTCGGCGTTCACCGACTTATCGGGGTTGCCAGCCCACGTCACAGTCTCGATGATTTCCGGCCGGAACCAGATGACATAATCACGCGGGGTCTTCGACACCGAAAGTGCGATGATTCCGCTAGCCACATCTGCAAAGTCGACGGCGGGCGCATAAAGCGTAGGCAGCGCCGAGGTATGAAAGACGCCGTCCTCCGCGGTCTCGTTTAGCCAGCCCACGAGCCCGGCCGCCTGATCCGCGTCCGGCGCCCGTCCGAGATGTGTATAGCGGCCCTCGATCCAGAGCCCCAGTCCATCAGCGGATATAATGTCGAGCAGGCTCGGACGAAGCGTTTCGAGAGCGTCCGCAAGTTCCCCCACTCCCGCAAGATGCGTCAAAAGTCTGTCGTGCAGGACTTTGGACCGGGATCTAAGCTCGAGCTCGGCGGCAGTGATTTTGGTCTCGAGAAGGAACGAAGCCATCTGGCTGAAAAGTTCGAGCGCGACGCGCAGGCGATGCGCGACAAAACGCGGCGTCCGTGAATGGCAGGCCACCAGGCCCCACAATTTGCCGTCGAGAATGATCGACAGCGACATGGTCGCGGCGACACCCATATTTCCCAGATATTCAAGATGAATTGGCGAGACGCTGCGCAATGCGCTCTGGCTCAGATCGAGCGGGCGCCGTTCCTGCGCGTCGAACACCGGTTCGAGCGGGGCCGGTTCATAGCGCGCGTCGGCGATCAGCCTGATCCAGTTGCGCAGATAGAGATCGCGGGCCTGCTTTGGAATGTCGGACGCCGGGTAGTGCAATCCGAGGAAAGGCGCCAGCGCCGGGTCTTTAGCTTCCGCGTCGACCGCGCCGCTGCCATCGGGCAGAAAGCGGTAGACCATGACGCGGTCGAAATTCGTCGCCTGACGCACGACGTCGGCGACGGATTGGCAGAAAGCCGCGACAGAATCGGCCTCCTGCACGCTGCGGATCATGGTCTGAACGAGCGCCAGCGAATCATCTACAATGTCCTCATAGACCGGCTCGAATTCGAGAATGAGCGATCCGTCGCTGAAATGCGCGGTGACGTCGACGCCACGGTTGCCACCCACGGCGTTCATGCGGAAAGCATGCAACGGGCGGATCATCGCCCCCTCATTATCCAATAAGTCCCGCAGCCGACCGATCCGCCCGGCCGAGAGCCAGTCTTCGATCGGTTTGCCGATCAGATCGCGCGGCGCAAAGCCGAGGAGCTGTCTTGTATTGCCGCCTGCCTGCGCCACCGTCAGACTTTCGGCGTCGAGCGCCAGCAAGGCGCCATGGGGCTGAATCGACCCTGGAATATGGATCGGCTCGCGGTCGCAGTTTGACAGGTCCGCGGCGCCGAACGCGGGCGTCTCGTCATCCATCTGCGCCGCCCGATGAAAACGTCGCGCCGCCGCGCTCCAGGCCGGCGAACCAGGCGCCGAACAGGTGAAACGCGTCGATCGCCGCACGTTCGATCTCGGCGACGGCGCCCTCGTCGCCGCCGAAATTTTCGACCGCCGCTACATAAGCCCGCCACATCCGTCCGACGTCAGCTCCATAGCTGGCAAAGAAGCGTCCGCCAAAAGACGGACTGAGCCCAAGTTTCGGGCCAAGTCGGCGCAGGATCAACTGGCCGCCCAAAGTCGAGCCTTCCACGACATAAAGAACGCCAAGACCCGCGGCGATCGATCCCGGCCGGGGCAGACTTTTGCGCTGCGGCAGCGCCGCGCATGCGCCGGCGTCGAGGCCGAAATCGGCAAGGTCGGCGGCGATCCAGGGAAGTTTGCGGCGCGCCTCGAAATCGAGGCCTGTCGGCGTCCAGTGGAGCTCCGACAATGCCTTTTCCAGCGGAGCATAGAGTCCGAAGAACCGGATCAGCAGCGCAATATAATCGTTGCGGCCCATGTCCCGATCGAGGTCGAGGAGTTGCTCCACACGCTGATGCAAACCCTCAGTCGCAAGCCGCAAGCGGCCCCTCACGCCAATGCCGGAAAGCTCAGTCACCGCATCCATCATGTCTGGCGAATCGATTTTCTGACGCCGGAGCATATTCGCAAAACACGCCACGCCGCTGCCGCTCTTTGTAACACGCCGGACGCCGCGACGCCGATTCGGAGAGCCGCGCCGAGACGGCGCCGCACTGTGATGCGGGGGGTCAATTGGACCCCGACTCGTCCCGGGCGCCCCGACGGGCCTTGTTTTTCGCGGCCCTGGCCGACCATTCGTTCGGAGACGCCGGAGTGTCCTTGACCGGCTCCTCCACTTCCCCATCAAAGATATGAACACCGGCGAACTGCTCTCGCAAAAGCTTGATCAATCGATCGACGGCGGGGTCCAGCATCCTGACCCAGATCGTCTCCTCCTCCGATCCCAGCTCCCGCATCTCGGCGATCCGGGCGAGAGAGGTCTCTCTGTCTTCCATCATCAGCGAAGCAGCAACGCGCGCCGCGTTGAGTAGGGCTGAAACGGCGGGATCGCTTTTTGCCTGGATCATCAGGCGAGGAATAATCTGCGTTTCGATCATCCGCCTCAGACGGGCGTTTCGATCGCCGTCTTCAGCGGTCCCTGCGCCGTTCGCAGATAAGGCGTAGCCGTGCGCCGCATCTGGCCGGTCGCCATGTTGCGCCGGCGCGCGAATTTTCAGGTGCGCCTCAAATTTCATATCCCGCACGCGCCGCCTCCCCGGATCGATACGATGATATTCTTCTTGTCCGGCCCCTTTTCCCGAGAACGGTCCCGCGAGCCGAAAGCCGTCGCAAACTGCCATGTTTCGCGCGATTGGCAAACCTTGATCGCGCGAAAATCGAAATTTCCCAAAGCATAATCCGCAGAGGCGTAGCTTCTCTGCACCGTTCCTCAGCGCGCCAGCAAATCGCCACTCACAAACCAGCGAAGGCTCTACAATGGCCGCGTTTTCGCCGACGCGGCGCCCGACCGAGACAGCACATAAAGCCCAACATCCGTCGCGCCGCTGCGAAAGCCGCCCTCGCAATAGCCAAGATAATATTCCCAAAGCTTTCTGAAGCGGAGATCAAACCCGAGCGTCTCGATCGTCGCCCAGTTTTTCTGAAAGCGCGTCGCCCATTCGGCGAGAGTCGCCGCATAGCTTTCGCCAAAGGCCCGGATCGCAAGGAGATCGAAGCCGGCGTCCGTGATGTTTTTGCGAAGGAGGCTGGGCGACGGCAGCATGCCGCCGGGGAAGACATAGCGCTGGATGAAATCCGAGGCGCTTTCATAGGAGCTGAAGCGCGCGTCCTCGATCGTGATGACCTGGATGGCAGCGAGGCCTTCGTAACTGAGACGTGCGCGCATCACGTCGAAATAGGCCGGCCAGAAGTGTTTCCCGACGGCCTCAAGCATCTCGATCGAAACCACCCGATCGAATGTGCCAGTCACATCGCGATAATCCTGCAGGCGTATGTCCGCGCGGCCGGCAAGCCCTGCGCGCGCGAGACGCGCCATGGTGTAATCGCGCTGCGCCGGCGAGAGGGTAATCCCGGTGACCTCGCAGCCGCGTTCGATCAGCTTCTGCGCCAGGCTGCCCCAGCCGCAGCCGATTTCGAGCACGCGTTCGCCGCCGGAGAGAGCCAGCTGGTCCAGGATGAAATTCTGCTTCGCTTCCTGCGCCGCCTCAAGCGTCAGATTCGGCTCGTGAAAAAGAGCGGACGAATAATTCATGTCCTCATCGAGCCAGAGCCCGAAAAATTCATTGCCGAGATCATAGTGGTCCATGATGTTGCGCCGGCTGCCGCGCCGCGTATTGGCCCGAAGCGCGTGACGCAAACGGTTGAGCATGCGGACTGGAAAAAAGCCGCTCATGGCGTTTTGCAAGCCCGAATCATTGCGCGCGGCGAGTTCGATCAGCGCCGCCAGATTCGGGGTTGTCCAATCGCCCTCAAGATAGGCGGCGCCAAATCCGGTGTTGCCTTCGAGGAAAAGGCGGCGGATCGCCCTCCAGCGGCGCACATGAATCTCCGCGCCAGGACCAGGCTGCGCGCCGCGATGTCGAATCGTTTCGCCGCCCGGCGTGATGATCGTCAGGCTGCCGATCGTCATTTTGCGCAGAAGCGTGTGCAATATCAGATGGCGGACGTTGGCGCGGACATCCTGAGGCGCGAGGAGGCGTTCTCCTTCATTAATCTCGTTCGTCAAGGACGGACCTCATCTCTTTCGGGAAGCGGGATAAGACTTGGCGACTGGTCCGGCGGGCCGGGCGAGGGCCTAAGACGCATGCCTTTCAGCAACAGGCGCAGCGCCTCGAAGTGAATTCCGGCGATGACTTTCAAGGTCATCAACGGATAGGCGAAGAGGAGGCCAAGCAGCCTGCCGCCGGTAAATTCAACGCGCCGCCCGGAAAAACTCGTGGCGAGCATCACGCCTTCCGGATCAGCCGCATTGACGTTGAAAGCCATCCGCGCGCCGGGCGGCCGGATCGTGAACCTGTAGGTTAGCTCCATGTCCATGAAGGGAGACACATGCAGCCGCTTCGGGCAATGTTGCGCGATGCGCTCCTGTTGACCGCGCGCGTCGAACAGATAGACGTGCTTCTCGCCAAATGTATTGTTGACCTCATAGAGGATGGCGACCAGATCGCTTTCTGCGCTGTAGCAGAAATACACGCTGATCGGATTGAAGACATAGCCGAAAACGCGCGGCATGCATAAAAGCCGTATGGGGCCGCCCTCGGCTGAAAGGCCGGCGAGCCGCAACGCGCCCTCGACTTTCGCGCGCAAGGACTCGGCGCCGGCGTATAAATGATCCTTGTCATGGAAACTGATCACATTGGCGCGGTTATAGCCGAACAGCCGCAGCTCGCCGTCGAGCGCGGCAAGCTCGTCGAGATCGAAAAGAGCAAGAAAAATCCCGTAGCGGAACCTGTGGCGACGCGGCCTCAGGCGCTGATGCATGACGACGCCGGGATAAAAACAGGACGCCCGCGGCTTCATAACGGAGCCATCTCCGCATCATGCAGCCTGAGCGAGGGAATGCGCCCGGATTCATTCGGCACGCTCCAGGGACGGCGCACGCCGCCGATCTGTTCGGCGACGGCCAGTCCGGCCTGCAATCCATCCTCGTGAAAGCCGGCGCCGAAATAGGAGCCGCAAAACCAGATGTTGCGCTTGCCCTGCAGGCTCCAGAGCCGCCGTTGCGCGTCCAGCGCCGCGGCGTCGAAAACGGGATGATGATAGATTTCACTGTGCAGGACGGAGCCGCGGCGCGGCGCATTCGGCGGGTTGAGCGTCACGAAAATATTCTCGGGCCCGGGCAGGTCTTGCAGCATGTTCATCCAGTAGGTGACGCAGAGGGAATCTCCGCCGCCCTCGCGCATGGTGAGATAGTTCCAGCTGGCCCACGCCTTGCGCCGCCTCGGCATCAGCATGTCGTCGGTGTGGAGCACGGCCGCATTGCCGCTGTACCTGAACGCGCCAAGCAGCCGCCGCTCATCGGCGCTGGGGTCCGCCAGCATTGCAAGCGCGTCGTCGGCGTGGGCGGCGATGACGACGTGATCGAACTGCTCAACATGCCCGGCCGGCGACCGGATTTCCGCGCCTGCAGCCGTCTGCCGGACGGTCAGCGCGGGACTTTCATATCTGACCTCGATATCGCGCAGTATCCGTTCGACATAGGCGCGGCTGCCGCCGGAGACCGTGCGCCAGACGGGCCTTCCGACCAGCTTCAGGAGGCCGTGATTGTCGAAGAATTTTATGAAGGCTTCGGCCGGAAAATCGAGCATGGTTGTGGCCGGCGCCGACCAGATCGCGGCGGCCATCGGCAGAATGTGATCGTCGCGGAAGGGCTCGCCAAACTTCTCCCGCGTGAGATAGGCGCCAAGACTGACGCCCTGCAATGTCCCGAGATGGGCCGGGGCGTTGGCGTAGAAGCGCCGCAGATCCCGCAGCATCGACCAGAAGCGGGGGCTCGCCATATTGCGAGGCTGCGCGAAAAGCCCCCTGAGATCGACGCCGCCGCTATATTCGAGGCGGCCGCCGTCGAGGGACACGGCAAACGACATTTCCGATTGTTGCGTCTTGACCCCGATATGGTCGAACAGCGCCGTCAGATTGGGATAGGTCAGCGTATTGTAAACGATGAAGCCGGTGTCGACAGGCAAAACGCCCGAGGCGGTTTTGACGTCGACCGTGTTGCTATGCCCGCCGGGCCGCGCCGCCCGCTCGAACATTCTGACGCGATGGGCGCCGCTCAAGAGCCAGGCCGCGGCCATGCCCGCAATTCCGGCGCCGACGACGGCAATATTGTAGCCGCTCCCGCGGTCCCCTTGAGTCATTTTTTTCCCCCAGTCTATATACGGCCCGCGCAGGCAAAGGTTTCAAGCCCGAAAAGAAATGATTTTCATAAAATATCGACGGAACTTATCGCCGCCATCACGCGTATCCCGGCGACGCTGCGCGCTCTAACGTCCGAGCTTTTTGAATGTTTCGTCTGGACGAGCGCCTCGGCCTCGCTCTCCTCAATCTACCGGTCTTGTCAGGCGCAAAAGCGATCGCGCGCGATGTCGCCTATGGAGCGCAGCCGCGCCGCCGTCTCGACGTCTATGCTCCGACCGCCGCGTCATCGGCGCCGGTCGTTGTTTTTCTGCACGGCGGCGGTTGGGAGACCGGCGCAAAGGAGGACCACCGCTTTGTGATGGGCGCCCTCGCCGGGCGCGGCTTTGTCGCGATCACATTGAACTACGGGCTCTATCCAGCCGTGCGTTATCCGGTGTTTCTGGAGGACGCGGCGATGGCGGTCGCATGGACGAAGAACCAGGCCGCGGAGTTTGGCGGCGATCCGGCGCGCATCGTGCTTCTCGGCCACTCCGCGGGCGCCTATATTGCGGCCATGCTGAGCCTCGATGCGCGTTGGCTCGGCGGCGTCGGACTTGATCCTGCGCGCGATATAGCGGCCGCGATCGGGCTTGCCGGCCCTTATGATTTTCTTCCCCTGCGAAGCCCCGTGCTCAGAACCATTTTCGGGGCGCCGGAAAGCTGGCCGCAGACCCAGCCGATCGCCTATGTGACAGGCGAGAATCCGAAGATGCTGCTCGCGACAGGCGATGACGACGACGCGGTCGATCCCTGCAAACCACACCGTCTGGCGGCTAAAATCCGCGAATCAGGCGGCGACGTACAAACGATCGTCTACCCGGGCCTGTCGCATCGCGGCATCCTCGCGGCGCTCGCCATGCCTTTGCGTTTTCTGGCGCCCGTGCTTGACGATATCGCCGGCTTCATCGCGCAGCTTCGCCCTCGAACATCGGATCGGCCGTGACCGGAATCATCATCATCATAGCTTGCGTCGCGCTTTTGAATTGCGCCATCATGGGGCTTGCGACGCTCGCGCAGCGCGCTACCGGCAAATCAGGCTGGGCGGACGCGTTTTGGACGTTTGGCGTCGGCGTTTCAGGGGTCATCTTCGCCCTTGCGCCCCTTGCGCCCGAAGGAGGCCCTTCGTCGCGCGCGCTGCTCGTCGCCACCATGGTCTCCCTGTGGGCCGCGCGGCTCTGCGCCCATATCGCGCAGCGCGCCTTTCACGGGCCTGACGATCCACGCTACGCCGCCTTGAAGCGCGAATGGGGCGAGGCTGCCGCGCGCAAAATGTTCTGGTTTTTGCAAACGCAGGCGTTTTTCGCCGTGTTTCTCGCGCTAAGCGTCTGGGCCGCAGCCACCAATCCGCGGCCCGGCCTCGATATGAGGGATTTTGCTGGCGCATTGCTGCTTGCGATCGCCGTCATCGGAGAAACGGCGGCGGATCGGACCCTGCGGAATTTCGCACGCAATCCGGCCCATCGCGGCCGCGTCTGCGATATCGGACTCTGGCGCTGGTCGCGGCATCCCAACTATTTTTGCGAATGGCTCGTCTGGCTCGCCTATCCGGTCATCGCCATCGATCTATCGGGCGCATATCTCTGGGGCTGGTTCGCATTGACGGCGCCGGCGGCGATGTACTGGCTGCTGGTTTATGTGTCAGGCGTTCCGCTGCTCGAAAAACATATGCTGGAAAGCCGGGGCGAGGCGTACCGCGCCTATTGCGACCGCACCAGCGCGTTTTTTCCGTGGCCGCCGAAATCGGCCTAGGCGTGCAAGGCGCGCGTGATGAGAAATCCTGCGGAGGCGGCCGTCGCCGTCAGAATCGCGCCCCATGTCATGTCGATCAGACTGAGCGTCCACGTCCAGTTGCGGACCGTCGCCTGACTGGTCAGATCATAGGTCGCGTAGCAAAAAAAGCCGAACAGGGCGCCGTAAGTCGCGGCGGTCGAAAGCCGCCCGCTCGTCAACGCCGGCGAGACGGCGAATATCACCACGCCTGCAACGAACAGCGCGTAGAAAATGAGCGCGGGCGGCGCGTCGAATCCGGGACGCAAAACGTCCTGCAGCGTCGCCCTGTAGAGCCTGTCCCCCATCAGGCTTAGCCACACGAAATCTAGCCCGAGAAAGACGACGGCGGTCGACGCATAGGCGATCACATAACGCATGTTTGACGTCCCTCGCCGGAAACGGATTTGGCCGGCCTGTCTCTTTTTGCTTCAACCTTGTCGCGCGCGCTTCGTTCCTTTGCTAGCATGTTTGCGGAAAACGAGAAAAGTCGATGCGCGCGAAGACGATGACATGAACGCCACTCCTTCAGCCGTCGTCGTGGGGGGAGGATTTGGCGGAATCGCCGCCGCGCTGCGTCTGCGCGCCAAGGGCTGGCGCGTCACCCTGTTCGATCGCGCGCCGATGCTCGGCGGCCGCGCGCAAGTCTTTGAACGCGAAGGGTTCCGCCACGACGCGGGGCCGACCGTGATCACGGCGCCTTTCCTGATCGACGAATTGTTCGAACTCTTCGGCAAACGCCGCGAGGACTTTATCGAATTCATTCCGCTTTCGCCCTGGTACCGATTTCGATTCGCAGATGGCGACGTCTTCGATTATGGCGGCAGCGTCGAAGACACGCTGGCCGAGATCCAGCGCATAGAGCCTGCCGATGTCGCGGGCTATATGAATTTGCTCGAGCATTCCCGGCGGATGTTCGACACGGCGTTCACCGCTCTGGCCGACCAGCCGTTTCACGAATTGCCGACCATGATGCGGCAGGGCGCGGCTCTCGCTCGGCTTCGCGCCTACAAGACGGTCTGGGGCATGGTCTCGCATTTTCTGACGAACCCCAAGCTGCGGCAGGCTTTTTCCATTCAGCCCTTGCTGCTCGGCGGCGACCCGTTCGAGACCACAAGCATCTACAGCCTGATCCATTATCTCGAACGCCAATGGGGCGTGCTCTTCGCGAAAGGCGGAACAGGCGCGATCATCGCGGCGCTGGCGAAACTCATGGCGGACCAGGGCGTCGACATTCGCCTCAACTCCACCGTCGACCGCATTCTGATCGAAGGCGGCGCGGCGCGCGGCGTGAGGCTTTCGAGCGGCGAAATCATCGCCTCCGACATCGTCGTCTCGAACGCCGATCCGATGCATCTCTATCGGGAAATGATCGACGCATCCGAGCAGCCGCTTTCGATCCGCCTGAAGACGCATTCGAAGCTGTCGATGGGCCTGTTCGTTCTCTATTTCGGGACGCGGCGCCAATATAAAGATGTGGCGCATCATACGATCTGGCTCGGAGCGCGCTACAAGGAGCTGCTTGCCGACATTTTTCGACGCCGCATTCTGCCCGACGATTTCTCGCTCTATGTGCATCGGCCGACGGCGACGGATCCGAGCTTTGCGCCGCCCGGCTGCGACAGCTTTTACGTGCTCTGTCCTGTGCCTAATCTTTTGGGCGAGATCGATTGGGCCGTCGAGGCGCCGAAGCTTCAGGCGCGCATCGTCAAGGCGCTCGACGCGACGATGCTGCCCGGCCTCGCGGAGGTCATGACAGCTGATTTCTTCATGACGCCGGAGGACTTCGCCTCGCGCTATCTGAGCTTCGCCGGGGCCGGCTTTTCGATCGCGCCGCTGTTTTCGCAGTCCGCCTGGTTTCGCTTTCACAATCGAGCCGAAGGGGTCGCAAATCTTTATCTTGCCGGAGCGGGAACGCATCCAGGCGCCGGAATTCCTGGCGTGCTCTGTTCGGCGAAAGTGCTCGACCGTCTTGTGCCGCCGGCGAACGCGTTCGTGCGATAGGCACTTTGCGGCGACCTATTGCGCGGCGATCGCCATCGCCTGCGACATCGGACAGCGCGCCCAAAGCCCCGACAGCGTATCGACGAGATAATCCATCTGCGCATCGGTATGAACCGGCGAGGGCGTCAGCCTGATGCGCTCGGAGCCGCGCGCGACGGTCGGATAGTTGATCGGCTGCACGTAGATCTCATAATCATCGAGCAGCAGATCGGTGATCGCCTTGCAATGCACCGGATCGCCGACGATCACCGGCACGATGTGGCTTTGGCTTCTCATCACCGGCAAGCCGGCGTCGGTGAGGCGCTGCTTCAATGTGATCGCGCGCTGCTGGTGAAGCACGCGCTCGGCGCTGCTGGCTTTCAGGTAGCGGATGCTGGCCAGCGCGCCGGCGGCGACGACGGGTGCGAGCGAGGTCGTGAAGATGAACCCCGCCGCATAGGAGCGAATGGCGTCGCAACAGGCGCGGCTGCCCGCGATGTAGCCGCCCATGACGCCGAACCCCTTGGCGAGCGTGCCATTTATGATGTCGACATGATCCATCGCGCCGTCGCGCTCGGCGACGCCGCCGCCACGCGCGCCATAGAGGCCGACGCCATGAACCTCGTCGAGGTAGGTCAGCGCGTGATATTTCTTCGCCAGCGCGCAGACCTCCGCGATCGGCGCGATATGGCCGTCCATCGAATAGACGCTTTCAAAGACAATCAATTTCGGCGCATGCCTTGGATATTTGCTGAGTTTGGCTTCAAGATCCTTGATGTTGTTGTGGCGCCAGATTTCCTTCTGGCCGCCGCCGTGACGAATCCCCGCAATCAGCGAGGCGTGATTTTTCTCGTCGGAAAAAATCACGCAGCCCGGGAGCAATTTGACCAGCGTCGCGATGGCGGCGTCATTGGCGACATAGGCGGAGGTAAACAACAAGGCGGATTCCTTGCCGTGCAGGTCAGCCAGCTCCGCCTCGAGCTCGACGTGATAATGGGTGGTGCCAGAAATATTTCGCGTTCCGCCCGATCCCGCGCCGGCCGTATCGAGGGCCTCATGCATCGCCGCGAGCACGACGGGATGCTGCCCCATGCCGAGGTAATCATTGGAACACCAGACCGTCACGCTGCGATGCGCGCCGCCCCGTAAATGCTCTGCTTTGGGGAAGGCTCCGCGCTGGCGGATGATGTCGGCGAAGACGCGGTATCGCCCCTCCGCGTGCAGGGCGTCGATCTGGACCTGGAAGCCTTGTTCGTAGTTCATTGTCGCCACCCTTGGAAGCTCATCTAATTGCAGGAAGGCAAGCGCGCGCGCACTTCACCCTGACGGATTGCAAGGGACGTCAGATCCTGCCTCACAAGCAGGGCCTGCAACCCTATGTCTGGAGTCGTAACCTGTGCGGCCTTTTCACGGGAGCGCTTTGCCCGCAGGCTCCAGCTCCACAGCCTTTCGGCGGGAAGCGGCAAAACCAGAAGCCAATGCTCGACGATAGCGAGCGTCATCAAGCTGGCGAGAAAAGCGTAGCCCGCCCGCTGGAAATCGGCGGCGTCCGGCGCGATGGCATGCTGCGCAAGCAGAACGGCGGCCACCGTCGAGGCCGTCACCGAAACCGGAAAAAGCAGGTTCATCGGCTTTTTCTTAAAGTAAGTTTTTAGATATTGAATCGGGGCCGGCAGAAAGTTTTCCGTCAAATTGAGAACGCCGAAAAATATGTTGAGCTTGGCGCTGAGCCGCATGACCCAGAGAATGATGAAGGTCGCGGCCCCGACCTGATTGGGACCGCCGTCCGTCGCAGCGAGCACAAGCATCGCGGTGACGAGGATCGCCAGCTCGTGATAGAGCACCGCCTCGAGCGAGAAGCGAAAACGCTGAAATCCGGCGGCGCCCTCCGGGCATGCCGTACGGCGAGGGCCGGTCACAACTCCCATGAGAAAGCTCATCTCGTGCCACGCCCATACTATAAGAGCGCATGTGAAGGCGAGATAGGCGCCGCCAATTGTCGTGTCAGCGCTGCTTTTCGACAATCCATAGAAGGACGCACCCATGAGCGCCGTTGTAGCCAGCAGGCTCCAGCGAAACGTGTGCGACGGCAGGCCGTTGACATAGATCACAAGGCCCGTGCTGAACCACCAGACGAACAGGCAATACAGAATGGGCAGGCCGTAATCGCTCATTGCGCCGCTCCGGCTACCACACGGGGGACAGGCGGATGTCCGCCGGCATGTCGTTGCGCCGCGCCGGCACGAGATAGAGCCGGACGAAGGCAAGGCCGGCGGCGGCGGTGAGGGCGAACTTCTGCAGCCGGCCGGAAACGCCGCCGCGCTTCTCGGCGCGCGTCATCGCCTCGCCGATGCGCCGCAGGCGATCCAGCCCGGCGTGGAAGGCGGGATTGTCGAGATCGAGCGTGAGCGGAAAGGTCTGGCGGGAAATTTCGGACGTGATCCTGAAGACGGCAAAATCATACTCGTCCGGCGTGAGCCCGAGAGCCTTGTGAAATTCCGGCCTTGCATGGTCGCGCACATACATTGTCGCGAAGACGGCGATCAGGAAGAATTTCACCCAGTAGACGTTGACGCCGCTCAGCAGCTTCGGATTCGCGCGCATCAGCAGCGCGAAAGCCTCGCCGTGCCGGAATTCGTCATTGCACCATTTATCGAACCATTTGAAAATCGGATGAATGCGCCGCTCGGGATAGCGCTCCAGCTGCCGGAAGATGGTGATATAGCGCGCGTAGCCGATCTTCTCCGAAAGATAAGTCGCGTAGAAGATGAACTTGGGCTTGAAGAAGGTGTATTTCTTGGCTTTCGTCAGAAAGCCGAGATCGACCCCGATGTTGAGGTCCTTCAAAGTGGCGTTGATAAAGCCGGCGTGGCGCGCCTCATCCCGGCTCATATATCCGAACAGCGCGCGGATGTCGGGATTGCTCGCGCGCTTGCGCAATTCAGCGTAGAGCACGCAGCCGGAAAATTCCGCCGTCACCGAACTCACTAGAAAGTCGATGAATTCCTTGCGCAGCGCTTCGGGCAGATGCGACAGATCGGTATCGAATTCGTCGGTGCGGACGAAATGGCCCTGGTTGGGATCGCGCGCCATTTCGTCAATCAGGGCGTCCCATTCGGGGCGCACCGGGCTGACGTCGATGCGATCGATTTCGGCGAAGTCGGTTGTGTAGAATCGTGGGCTGAGGACGGTGTCGGCCGTCGCCATGGCGGTCGTTTCGTTCGGCGCGCTCTTGCGGTCTGCGGTCATAGCGCCCTCCATGAGGAAAAGCTGACGTCGAAGAGTTCGGTGAGCTCGAATTGCGACTTGATGCGCGTCGCGATCCTGTCGAACCAGCCGGGCTGAACGATTGTCGCGCGCCGACGCAGGACGAGACGCGAGCCGAACGGCGCCTCTATCGCCTCGCCATGCACGATGACCTCGGCGCCGGGGCCGATGATCGCGTCGCTATCGAGCGTTACATGGGCGTGCAGACTGTCGAAACTATGCTCTATTTCGATGGCGCAGGGAGCTTCAAAGCGCCTGCGGCCAAGCAGCCAATCCGCGTTCATGGCGCGCTTCCTTTCTCCGTCAGAAGCTTCGCGAAAGCTCCCGAATTGGTCTCGCCGAATGCGTTGAGTTCGACCACGCGTCCCGTCGCGCGATCCTCGATAGACAGCGCGCTATCCTCGCCAAGTTGCAGGCGGAAGGGCGGCCCGGCGGTCGCCGTGGTGATCGCCGCATCGTCGGCGCGGCGCTCTCTCGCGAAGGAGCGAAGCACCCCCCGGATGAAGCCGTTGGCGCCTGCCGAGAGCACGGTAACCTCCGTGTTGTTGCTGGCGTCGAACACGGCGACCGATCCGTCGGCGCGATCTTCGAAACGCAAATCGCGCGAAATGCTTGCAGCGGGCGCCGGCGCGCGATAGACGCCAGCGCCTGTC
Source organism: Methylocella silvestris (assembly GCF_002891535.1). Lineage (GTDB taxonomy): Bacteria > Pseudomonadota > Alphaproteobacteria > Rhizobiales > Beijerinckiaceae > Methylocapsa > Methylocapsa silvestris_A. Next base: position 20,046 of record NZ_PDZR01000024.1, read on the forward strand.
AGCCGGCCGATCGAGACCAGCAGAAGCGCGAAAACGACCAGCCCACCGGCTGCAAAAAGCGGCAGACGGGGAAACGGGCGATAGCCGACAAACTGGTTCATGACGCTTTTTCCTGCATCGCCGCGCTGTCCTGATCGGCGCAGCCGCGGGCGTCCCTGTTGGGACGCGAGCCCTCATAGACCTTGAGGCCGGGCGCCGAACGCTTGGTCGCTGAGGAGAAGCTGGTGAGCGCTCCGGCGAGAATGGCGGAAACGCGGGCGGCCTGCGGCACGGCGCGCAGCATCGGCTCGGGCTTCGCCCAGCGCCACGGCCGCGCATGCGGCCAAAGAATGAGATAGGCGAATTTGTCCGTGCCGGACAGGGCCAGCGCAATGTCGCCAAAACCCTCCGCATCCGCCTTGAGTGCGGCGGATTCGACGATTGTGAAGGGGAAGTTGATGGTGATCGGCAGGGCGACGCCGATGCGCATGACGATCCGTTTGCTGGTGATGGAATAGACCGTTGTTTTCGCCGTAAGCCAGGCGATCAGCGTCAGCATCCCGCAGGACAACATCGCGAGTGGGACGAGCCAAAGGAAGGATTGCGCGGCGCCCCGCAGCCCAAGGCCGTCCGCCGCCGCGGAGCCGACGCCCCACGCCAGAAGAATCGCGAAATAAACAGCGACAGCGCGCACATGGAAGACGCTGCGCGTCAATCGTCCCCAATCGGGGGCGCCCTGCCAGAGCAGTTTCTCTCCGTCCGGCAGGGGCTGCGGCAGGCCGCGGATGGGTTCGAACTCGAAATCATCCTGGATCATGCGATCGGCTCCGCGCGCTGGGGCGTGGCGTAGAGCTTGCCGCCGCCGTAATAGCCATAGATCTTGTCTTCTTCGAGCAAGGTCACCTGATCCGGGTTGCGATGACCCGGAACATTGGCGAACTGGGACGCCAGGATGGCGTCGACCCGGACTTTTCGCGCCCGGCGGTCGATGCGCGCGAGGCCCATCGGCAGCAGGACGCTCCCGGCGCCGACATCAACTTCAAGGTAGCGAATGACCACCTCGGAGCGATCGACCCATATGTCGCCCACGGTTCCAGCAACGGCGCGGTCGGCGCCGACCACGCTCATGCCGCGAGGATCAGGATCGCGGCTGTCAAGTCCGAAGGACGGATCCACGCGGAGCGGAACGATCCGGGGCTCGCCATTGATGGTCACATCGGGAATGTCGCGCCTTAGCGCGTAGGATCCCGGCCCGACGCCGCCGCCCATCGGATCTCCGCTTGGCAGCAAAGGCGCTCCCGGCCAGACCGCCGCCGGCCGCGCGGAGAACGCGGGCTGGTTCGCCGCGCCGCTCGGCGCCGACATGCTGTTGCCGTCCGCAAGGCGGAAGATTTTCGGCCGCGGCAGGGGAGTGACGCCGTCGCTCGTGGCGTTACGGGCCCCCTCGACGAGCGGATAGCCCTCGCGCTTGTCTTCGCCCCGCAAATACAGGATCAGAAGCGCGAAAAAGATCCAGAACGTGTAAAGCACGACCTGGGCGACATCGATGTTGCTTGTGATGGATCCGGCGTTCATGGACGATCCTCCAAATCTGTGAGGTCAACCGGCGCTCTTGCCGAGCTCGAATGCGCCTGCCGCACCGCCCTCTCGTGCGTCGTGGCGCACGAGAGGGCCGATCGCGACAAGGGTCACGAACATCAGCATGAGCTCGATCATATAAACCGCTATGTAACCTGTGGCCGGAGCGGCGACGGCGGGCCCGAACGCGCCTTGCGCGGCGAGGGTCGACACCCCGTCGGCGATGGCGCCTCCGAGCGCAATCGCGAGCCCGGCGGCGCTCGCCTGCGCCGCCCCCCAGGCGCCGAGCGCCATGCCGGCGGCGTCGCGCCTGGCCTGGTTCATCGTCGCGGTCAGCGTGCCATGTGCGAACAGTCCGGCGCCGAACCCGATCAGCACCGTTCCGACGCCGAACAACTGCGCCGAGTCGAGCGGCGCGGCGAAGATCACAGCGCTGAAGGCGGCAAGCCCCGCGAGCAAGCCATAGGCGGAAACGCGATACGGATCGGCGGCCCGGCCGAGAAGCCGCGCGGCGAGCCACAGGCCGCAAATGCTGCCGATCGCCAGCATCGCCGTCAGCGCGGTGGTCGCGCCGACGGGCAGTCGCAGCACCTGACCGCCATAGGGCTCGAGAAGAATGTCTTCCATGCTGAACGCCGCCGTGCCGAGCGCGATCACCAGAAGCCGGCGCCTCGCCCGCTCGCTCTGGCGCAGATAGGCGCTCCAAGAGGCGGCGAAGGACGGGCGCGGCGCGATGAGCGGCTGAAGCGCCCGGCGCGGCTCCTGTTTCCACAAGGCGATCATGTTCAGCCCCATGGTCAAGACGGCGGCGCCCTGAATCACCTGGATCAGGCGAAGTTCGCTGAAGTTGGCGAGAAGCGCTCCGAACGCGAGGGCGCTCGCAAGCATCCCAACGAGAAGCATCATGCAAAGCAGGGCGACGACGCGCGGACGCGCATGGGCCGGAGCCAGATCTGTAGCAAGCGCCAGCCCCACCGTCTGCGTCGTATGCAGACCCGCGCCAACCAGAAGAAAGGCGAGAGCAGCGGCGACATGGCCGGCCCAGATCGGTCCATTGGAATCGCCTGACAAAATAATCAGGGCGAAGGGCATGATAGCGAGGCCCCCGAACTGGACGAGCGATCCAAGCCACAGATAGGGCACCCTGCGCCATCCGAGAGCGGAACGATGGGCGTCGGAGCGGAAGCCGACGACGGCGCGAAAGGGAGCGAAAACCAGAGGCAGCGAAACCATCAGCGCGACGAGCCAGGCTGGAACGCCAAGCTCGACGATCATGACGCGGTTCAGCGTGCCGACCAGCAGCACGATGGAAACGCCGACGCTGACCTGAAACAGCGAGAGGCGCAACAATTTGCCAAGGGGTAGCTCGACGGTGGCGGCGTCGGCGAACGGCAGCAGGCTCGGACTGAGTCGCATCCAATTGCGCGCAAGTTTTTCGTTGAGCTTCGTCATGCCCGGCGAAGCTCCTGCGCTTGCGAAACATAGAATCCGTTCTTGATCCTTTGCGTTCGGGCGAAACGCCAATTCGAAAGGCCCGGCTCGTCGACAAGTGCGCGCCGCAAGGCGGCTTCCGCGACAGGCGAAATGGCGGGCGCGCGATCTTTGCGCGGGAACAGCCGCCCGGCCGCGTGCATGATCGCAAGCGCCGGAGTTCTCGGGGCAAAGGTGAACAGCATTGACGCGCGGGTCCGGGCGCCGATTTTGTTTAAAGCCTCCACCATATCGGCCTGCGGATAATGGATGAGGCAGTCCATGCCGACGATGTGATCGAAATCGCCGAGCCCGGCGTCGAGCATGTCGCCGGCGAGAAATTCGATTGAGCCTCCGCCTGGGCAGCGCGGCGCCCGCTGCCGTGCGAGCGCGATCAGCGTCGGCGAAAGATCCACCGCGACGACCGCCGCGCCACGCCGCGCCGCCTCGACGGCAAGCGCGCCGGAGCCGCAGCCGGCGTCGAGCAGGCGCAAGCCCGACATGTCGTCCGGTAGCCACGAGAGCAGCGTCTGGCGCATCGTCTCGCGCCCGGCCCGGACGCTCGCCCGGATGCGCCCGAGAGGAGCATCCGAGGTCAGCCTTGACCAGGCCTCGACGGCGGTGCGGTCGAAATAGGCTTCAATCGCCGAGCGGCGCTCGAGATAGGAGAGGCCAGCCATCAGTCATATCCCAACAGGTCGAAGATCTCGCGATCCTTCAAAGGATTCGCGTCGAGCGGCTCGGTTCCGGCCCAAAGCGCTTCGGCCAGATGCATGTATTCGGCCTGCACGGCGAGAATCTCAGGACCCGGATCCATTTCAAAGATTACCGATTTTTTCAGCCGGCTGCGGCGGATCGCGTCGAGATCACGAAAATGCGCCATGGTTTTCAGGCCGACGCGATTGTTGTATTTCTCGATCTGGTCAAGCTCAGCGCTGCGGTTGGCGATGACGCCGCCAAGCCGAACCTTGTAGTTTTTTGCCTTTGACGCGATCGCGGCGACAATGCGATTCATTGCGAAGATCGAATCGAAATCATTGGCGCAGACAATCAGCGTGCGATCGGCAAATTGTAACGGCGCGGCGAAACCGCCGCAGACGACATCGCCGAGCACATCAAAAATCACCACATCGGTATCTTCGAGAAGGTGATGCGCCTTGAGCAGCTTGACCGTCTGGCCGACGACATAGCCGCCGCATCCGGCCCCCGCCGGCGGGCCTCCCGCTTCGACGCACATGACGCCATTATAGCCTTCAAAGATGAAGTCTTCGGCGCGCAGCTCCTCGGCGTGGAAATTGACCGATTCTAGAACATCGATGACGGTCGGCACGAAGCGCTTCGTTAGCGTGAAAGTCGAATCATGCTTGGGATCGCAGCCGATCTGCAGCACGCGCTTGCCCAGCTTTGAAAAGGCAGCCGAGAGGTTGGAAGAGGTCGTGCTCTTGCCGATGCCGCCCTTGCCATAGACAGCGAAGACCTTGGCCGTTTCGATGTCGAGATGCGGATCGGTTGCGACCTGCACGCTGCCTTCGCCATCGCCGCAACCCGGACCCGAGCCGCATCCGCCAATTCTCAAGGGAATATTCATGCGACCTTGTCCAATCCAATGCCTTCGAGCCTGTCCTCAAGCTCCTCGCCGGAGCGGCGAAGCGCTGCGAGCGTCTCCTCGTCAGGCGACCAGTAGTTGCGTTCCTGCGCCTCGATGAGGCGGTGGGCAATTTTCAGCGAGGCCGCCGGATTGAGCTTTGCCATCCGCTCGCGCATTTCGGGATCAAGCAGATAGGTCTCGGTCATGCGGTGATATACCCAGGGCGCGACCTGACCTGTCGTAGCCGACCAGCCCATGGTATTGGCGACATGCGCCTCGATGTTGCGCACGCCCTCGAAGCCATGCTGCAGCATTCCCTCGCGCCATTTCGGATTGAGGATGCGCGTGCGTGTTTCGAGCGCCACCTGCTCTTCAAGCGTGCGCACCACGGCCTCGCCCCTTGTGGCGTCGCCGATATAGACAGGTGCCGTCTCGGCGTCCGCCCCCTTGGCGCGCTTGATCGCGCGGCTGACGCCGCCCAGCGTGTCGAAATAGGTGTCGACCGTGGTGACGCCAAGCTCGACCGATTCGAGGTTCTGGTAGGCGAGATCGACGCCCGCCAGAACATTTGTCAAGAGATCCAGCTGTTGCCGTGGCGCCCCGCTGCGGCCATAGGCGAAGCCCTTCCGCCTGGTGTAGGTTTCAGCGATTTCATCTTCGTCGCTCCAGCGCCCGCTGTCGACGAGCAGATTGACATTCGAGCCATAGGCGCCGTCCGCATTTCCAAACACGCGCAGCGCGGCGGTTTCAAGATCGACGCCGCTCGCCTGTTGATAGGCGACCGCATGTTTGCGCACGAAATTGCGCTCAAGCGGTTCGTCGGCGGAAGCCGCAAGGTAGGCCGCCTCGGCGAGGAGCTTGATCTGCAGCGGCATCAGATCGCGGAAAATGCCCGACATGGAAATCATCACATCGATGCGCGGGTGATCGAGTTCTGCGAGCGGCGTGAGGCTCGCGCCGACGAGGCGGCCGTAGCTGTCAAAACGAGGCGCCGCGCCCATCAGCCACAGCGCCTGGCCGATCGGGCTGCCCTCGGTCTTCAAATTGTCGGCCCCCCAGAGCACCAGGGCGACGAGTTCCGGCGCGGACTTGCCTTCCGCCGCATGGCGCTCCAGCAGGCGGGCGGCCTGACGGGCGCCGTCCTGCATGGCAAAGCGGCTTGGGATGCGGAACGGATCAAAGCCGTGCAGATTGCGCCCGGTCGGCAGAATGGCCGGCGTGCGCAACAGATCGCCGCCTGGCGCGGGCCGTATGAATTTTCCGTCGAGCGCTGCGAGGATCGCTGCGGTCTCATGGTCTTCGGTCATCAGCGAGTCGGCTTTCGCAAGCTCAGCGAGCATGGCGAGCGTCGCTTCATCCGGCGCAAGCGCTGCTGCGGCTGATGCCTCGTGCGCGGATGCGCCGTCGATCAGCGCTTCGATCACCGCGGGCACAAGGCGGACGCCAAGCGCGGCCTCTGCCATCGCCGCCAGCGTCCCGGCGCGCTCCTCGCGCGAGGGCGCCTTGCCGATCACATGCAGCCCATGCGGGATCAGCGCATATTCAATTTCGAGCACCGCCTCCGCGAGCTTCATGATCCGCTGTTCAGGCCCTCCGGCGGACGGCGCCAGATCGACCTCAGCGGCCTGAAGCTCGATCAGTTTTGCAAGCTCCGCCCGCTCGTCAGCTGCGCCCGCCGGCGTTTGCCGCCAGCGCTCGATCGACGCCTTGAGATCGATGAGGTTGCGGTAGAGGCCAGCATAGGCGATGGCCGGCGTCAGATAGCTGAGCAGCGTCGCGCCGGAACGGCGCCGCGCCAGCGTTCCTTCGGACGGGTTGTTGGCGGCATAGACATAAAGATTGGGCGCGTCGCCGAGCAGGCGCTCCGGCCAGCAGGCGTCGGTCAGTCCGGTCTGTTTGCCGGGCATGAATTCGAGCGCGCCATGGGTGCCGAAATGCACGATGGCGTTGGCGCCGAAATCCTGCCGCACCCAGCGGTAGAAGGCGCTGAAGGCGTGCGTCGGCGCAAAGCCCTTCTCGAACAGAAGGCGCATTGGATCGCCCTCATAGCCGAAGGCCGGCTGGATGCCGACGAAGACATTGCCGAATTGCGCGCCGAGCACGAAAATGGAGCATCCATCGCTCTGCTGGCGTCCGGGAGCCCTGCCCCATTGCGCTTCGATCTCGGCGAGCCAGGGCTCATTGTCGATATGATCATCGACAGAGATCAGCCGGTGCACATTGGCGACGGCGCCGAAGCGCGACGCATTGCCATGGACGATCGCCTCGCGCAGGGCGTCGACGGTTGGCGGCGGCTCGACGCTGTAGCCGGCGCGCTGCATGGCGAGAAGCGTGTTGTGCAGCGATTCGAAGACGGCGAGAAAGGCCGCCGTCCCGATGTTGCCGGCGTTGGGCGGAAAATTGAACAGGACGACGGCAACCCTGCGCTGCGCCCGCGTGGTCCGCCGCAACTGCGCCAGCCGAAGGGCGCGGGCGGCGAGAATCTCGGCCCGCTCCACGCAGACATGCATGTCGCGGGCGCCCTCCGATTGCGGAAAGACGCAGCGGCGAGCGCAGCCCTCGCAGGCGTGGCCGGCCCCCTCGGAACGGCCGCCGAAGACCGTCGGACATATGGCGCCGTCGAGCTCCGGGATCGCAACCATGATAGTGGCTTCGACCGGCGACAGGCCGCGATCGGACGCCCGCCATTGCTCGATTGTCTGGAATTCGAGCGGATGCGCGGCGATATAGGGAACATCTAGCCGCGCGAGAATTTCTTCGGCGGCGCGGGAGTCATTATAGGCGGGGCCGCCGACCAGCGAAAAGCCCATCAGCGACACCAGCACGTCGATGCGTGGAGCGCCAGGTCCAAGAAAATAACGCTCGATCGCCGGCCGCGCGTCGAGGCCCGTTGCAAAGGCCGGGATGACGCGAAGTCCCCTCGCCTCGAAGGCCGCGATCACACCATCGTAATGGCCGGTATTGCCGGCCAGCACATAGGAGCGCATCACCAACAGACCGATGGTCGGCTGCGCGTCACAGCCGCGCGGCAGATCTTCGAATTTTTCGCTGACGCGGTTTTTCATGCGCGGGTGGTAGACGCCGACTTCCGGATAATCTTTCGGATTCTCGATCTGCCGCGCGCCGCGCAAAGACCTGCGCGCCCCGTCCGCGTAGCGGGAGACCAGAAAGCGAACCATATTGGCCATGTTGTCTTCCGACCCCGCGAGCCAATATTGCAGGGTCAGGAAATAGGCGCGCACATCCTGCGCCGCGCCTGGTATGAAGCGCAGGATTTTTGGGAGACGGCGGAGCATCCGCATCTGCCTTGCGCCGGCCGTCGCTCCCTCGCTCTTGCCGCGCAGCCGTTTCAGCATGGCGAGCGGCCCTTTGCGCGAGCCATCCATGCTGAAGCCGCCCATGCGCGTCAGCCGCGTGACTTCGCCAGCCGACATGGCGCAGACCATGGCGTCGCATTCCGCGCGCCGCGCCTGAAGCGCTGGCAGGATCGGTTTGAAATGCTCCTCCATGAACAGCATGGTGGCGATGATCACGTCGCCCGTGGCGATCGCGGCGCGGGCGCGCTCCAGCGCGTTTTCGTTGGCGGACCATTCGCAGGCGGCGTGAACATCGAGGGACAGGCCCGGAAGATCGCGCTTCAGGCTTTGGCGCGCGCGATCGATCGCGCTCGCGATATGCGCGTCCATCGTGATGATGACGACCCTGATCGGGACCATCTCAGCGGCTGTAGTGCGCTTTTGCGTCATAAAGCGTCTCGATGGTGATGAGCGGAAGTCCGCGCTCCTGCGCGTAGCGCTCGGTGTTGCGCCGGGCCTTGCCGCGCACAAAAAAGGGAATGGATTTCAGCTCGCGCTCGGCGCCCGCGTCCCAGGCCAGGATGGCGGGCGTGTCGGGCATGTCGATCGCCTGGGACGCCTGGGGCATCGCGACCGCAACGCCGAGATGGGATGGCAGAGCCTCGTCGTTGAATTCGTCATCGCCGCGAAACATCGTCAACAGATGTTCCTCAAGGCCCATCATCAGCGGATGCACCCAGCTGTCGAAGATCACATTGGCGCCCTCGAAGCCCATCTGCGGCGAATGACGCGCGGGAAAATCCTGCACATGCACCGGCGCGGAGATCACCGCGCAGGGGATGCCAAGACGCTTGGCGATATGGCGCTCCATCTGCGTGCCGAGCACCAGCTCCGGCTGCAGCCTTTCGATCTCAGCCTCGACTTCGAGATAGTCGTCGGTGATCAGCGCGTTGAGCGAATAGAGCGCCGCCGCCGCGCGCATCTCGCGGGCAAATTCGCGGCTGTAGGAACCGAGCCCTGCGACTGTAAATCCAAGCTCCTGCGAGGCGACGCGCGCCGCCGCAATGGCATGCGTGGCATCGCCGAAAATGAACACGCGCTTGCCGGTCAAATAGGTCGAATCAACAGAGCGCGAATACCATTCCAGCCGAGATTCGGCCGAACCCAGAAGCGGGCGCGGGTCGAGACCGGCAAGGCTCGCCACCTCCTCGATAAAGGCGCGCGTCGCTCCAACTCCGATCGGCTGAGTCTTGACCAGCGCCTGGCGGTGTGTGCGCTTTAGCCATTCGGCTGCCTCAAGCGCGACCTCGGGATAAAGCACGATGTTGAAATCGGCCTCCGGCAGGCGCGCGAGATCGTCCGGAGAGGCGCCGAGCGGCGCGCAGACATTGACCCCGACGCCGAGCCGGTCGAGCAGCAAGGTCACTTCACGGATATCGTCGCGATGCCTGAATCCAAGCGCCGTCGCGCCGAGCAGATTGCAGCAGGGCCTTACGCCGGCGCGCTTTTCGCGCGGCGCAGCTGGCGCCTTCGCGAAGGCGCGCACGAGATTGTAGAAGGTCAGCGAGGCGCCGAAGTTTTCCTTGCGCTGATAGGCGGAAAATTCGAGCGGAATGACGGGAACCGGCAGGCCGAGCCCAAGGGCGAGGCCGCCCGGATCATCCTGGATCAGCTCGGCGGTGCATGAGGATCCGACAAGCAGCGCCTTTGGCTTGAAACGCTCATAGGCCTCTTGCGCCGTTCTCTGGAACAGCGCGGCGGTATCGCCCCCAAGGTCGCGCGCCTCGAAAGTGGTGTAGGTCACCGGCGGGCGCGTGTCGCGCCGCTCGATCATGGTGAACAGCAGATCGGCATAGGTGTCGCCCTGCGGCGCGTGCAACACATAATGCACATCTTTCATCGCAGCCGCGATGCGCATGGCGCCGACATGGGGAGGGCCCTCATAGGTCCAGAGCGTCAGCTGCATGGCCTAAATCCTCAACCGCAGTCTGCGCTCGATCGGCCGGGCGAACAGCGCGGCGAGATCGCCTGCCTGCTCAAAACCCTGGATCGGCGAGAACAGAAGTTCGATCGACCATTTGGTTGTGAGCCCCATGGCTTCGAGCGGATTGGCGAGGCCGAGGCCGCAGACAATGAGATCGGGATTTTCCGCCCGGCACCGGTCAAGCTGAAGGTCGACGTCCTGCCCTTCGCTGATCAGCGTTCCCTCCGGCAGCAGATCCAGTTCCGGCTGCAGGTGCTGGCGATGCAGGAAGGGCGTCCCGACCTCGACAAGCCGCATGCCGCATTCACGCGAGAGGAAGCGCGCCAGCGGCGGCTCGAGCTGCGAATCCGGGAAGAAAAAGACGCTCTTGCCGGCAAGAGCGCGGCGAGATGGCTCCATCGCCTCTTGCGCGCGCTTGCGGCGGGGCGCCGTCACGGCTTCGAGGCGCGCGGGATCGACGCCGAAGGCCTGCGCCGCCGCCGCGATCCAGCCCGCTGTCCCCTCCGCGCCGAGCGGGAACGGCGCCGGCAAGCGCCGCGCGCCAAGCGCTTCAAGCGCCCGCGCCGTCTCGGCCAGGAAGGGCTGCGCCAGCAACAGCCTCGTATTCGGGCCGACCGGCGGGAGGTTGCCGCTGCCGCGCGGCGGCAGGAAGGAAACCGCGCCAATGCCAAGCTCGTCAAAAATGCGGCGCAGCTGGTCTTCGACAATATCGGCGAGGGCCCCGGCGATGAGAAGAGATGGCGGCGCATCGGCGTTGGCCTGCGGCAGCTCCGGGACCAGCGCCGCAAGGCAGGCGTCCTCTCCTTGCGTAAACGTCGTCTCAATGCCGCTGCCGGAATAGTTGAGCACCCTGAGCCCTGGGGCGAATTTCCGGCTGAGCGTCTGCGCCGCGCGGGCAAGGTCGAGCTTGATCACTTCCGACGGGCATGAGCCGACGAGGAACAGCAGCTTGATGTCCGGACGGCGCCGCATCAGCTCGGCGACGACGCGGTCGAGCTCCTCATGCATGTCGGCGAGGCCGGCGAGATCGCGCTCGTCGATGATCGCGGTCGCAAAACGCGGCTCGGCGAAAATCATCACGCCGGCGGCAGACTGAATGAGATGGGCGCATGTGCGCGAGCCGACTACCAGGAAAAAGGCGTCGCTGATCTTGCGGTGCAGCCAGACAATGCCGGTGAGGCCGCAAAACACTTCGCGCTGGCCGCGCTCGCGCAGCACGGGGGCCGTCCCGCAGCCGGCCGGAAAGGGCTGCGCCAGGGCGTTCATCGCGCGCTGTCCATGGCGACGCAGGCGCCGGCGCCCGACTGACAGCCGGCGCGCTCAAGCTCCTTGCGGGCGGCGCGCAGCTTGAGGATGAATTGCCCGGCGTTAATGAAATAGGAGGCATAGGCGGCGAGCGCGAGGAACATTTTTCCGCGATCGGACAGCAGACCGAAAAGGAGCGCCGCGAGATAGGCGGTGTGGAGCGCGAGGACGATCATGCTGAACGCGTCCTCCCAGAAGAAGCTCGGCGCGAAGAGGTAGCGGCCGAACACGACCTTCTCCCAGATCGAGCCGGTGATCATGATGGCGTAAAGCGCGAGGGTCTTGACCACGACCGAGGCGGCGGCGGCCTCAAAGCCCTGCCCCGTCGCGATGAAGCGCAGCACAAGAACGACGCTGACGAGAAATACGAAGAACTGGATGGGCGCGAGTACGCCCTGCACAAGGGTCCAGGGGGTCGTGTCGCGCCGCGCGCGCTCTTGCTCCGTGTAGATCAACGCCGTGTTGCGGGACCGTTCGCTGGGCGCTTGCAAGGGAGATCCTCTTCGGATTCTGGACTTCAACAGGCTATGCGCCCCCTCAAAAAGTGTCAACAAAAGATTACGTCATTATTTATTGACAACAACCCGGCTCAGGAGTTGGATGGCGAGAACACGGGATTGCCTAGCCATTCGAAACATGCTTTTTTTAGGATTGGACGCATTCGAAGACCCGCAATGCGAGATCAAAAGCCACGACAAGGCCGCGATCGGCCCTCTCTCATTGCACGATCATAAGGGCGCATAAGCGTCCGCCGTCCGGGGGGAAACCGGGTCGGGCTCAAACCCGGCCATCGGTCAGGGAGCGGGGCAATGCCGACTGTCAATCGGAGACTTCACGACGACTGTTCAGCGCCCGGGGAGTGCGCCGATCCCCGCGGTTTGTTCTCCTGGGGCGATCTATTCGAAAGCAGGGCGCATAGTTCCGCGCGTATGAGCGTCTCGCCGGACGGGGGCCAGTTTTCGTCGGCGAAGTCATCGGGACAGAGATCGCGGACAACGCGGCTCGCGCGCACCATCGAGTCGGAAATCATCCCCCGTCTGATGATCGCCCACAGCGAGGAGACGCCGCGCACGTCGCCGATTGCGCCCCCCTCGCAAATCAAAATGCCTGACGTCGAACGCTTCGCCGAGCTGGTCGTGACGCAGGACGCCGCTGTCGGCTATTCCTGTGTCGCGGCCGTGCTGGACCAGGGCGTTTCCGTGGAGACGATTTATATGGATCTGCTGGCTCCGGCGGCGCGGCGGCTCGGGGATCTTTTTGACGAAGACATCTGCTATTTCACGGACGTCTCTATCGGCCTCGCCCGGCTCCACCAGATCATGATGAACCTCGCCGAGTTCATGCGTTCGCGGAGCTTTCCGCTCGCCGGCGCCCGGCGCGCGCTGCTCGTTTCCTTGTGCGAGGAGAAGCACAATTTCGGGCTCTTCATGGCTGCGAACTTTTTTCGCAGGGCCGGCTGGGACGTCTTCGGCTGGCCCTTGATGGCGCCGCAGGAGCTCGCCGCCATCGTCTGCAATGAGTCTTTCCATCTTGTCGGGATTTCGGTAAGTTGCACCGATCATCTGGATCGTGTGCGGCGGGCTATCAGCATGGCCAGAAAAGCCTCCCGCAACAGGGCCGTAAAGATCATGGTGGGCGGCCTTCCGTTCTGCGATCATCCAGAAACCGCCGCCGAACTCGGCGCTGACGCGGCTTCATCGGATGGGCTGCAGGCTGTGCAGATCGCAAACAAGCTGGTCGGGTCCGTCCCGGGCGCCGGCCGCACCGGGATCTTTTAGGCCCTCAGAAATGGGGCTCTTATAGCTGACATGGACATGGCCGCCGCGCGCACGCAACATCGTCAGTTGAAGGATCCAAAATCCTCTCTCGGAGCATTGAACGCGTTCGACACGGCGAAATTGATCACCGCCGCATCGGACGTCACGCTCATCCTGGACAACGACGGCCTTATTCGCGACGCCGCGTTCGCCGCCGACCTCGTCGGGGAGCCTCAGACCCATGATTGGATCGGCCGCCGCTGGCCGGATATTGTTTCGAGCGACAGCAAGACAAAGGTCGAAGAGCTTCTGCGCGACGCCGCCGCGAAGACAGACCTGCGGTGGCGACACGTCAATCATGTCGCCGCCGGAGCCGCCGCGGATCTGCCGATCCGCTATTGCGCCCTTCAGGTTGGCCAGAAAGGCCGCATCGTTGCGCTTGGCCGCGATCTGCGCGCGATAGCCAAATTGCAGCAGCGCCTTTACGACGCGCAGCTCTCCCTTGAGCGCGAATATTCGCGGCTTCGTCTTTCGGACACGCGCTACAGGCTGATGTTCGAAGTCATTTCCGACGCCGTCCTGATCGTCGACGCTGGAACGCTGAAGATCGTCGAGGCCAATCCGGCGGCGCTGCGGCTTATCAACAGGACGACGCGGCGCACCATCGGCCGATCCTTTCTCGATCTTTTCGACGCCGGCTCAGCGCCGGTCGTCAACGGGCTGATCGCCGCGGTCCGGGTCGCGGGCCGCGCCGACGAGGCGATCGCGCTGCTTGCCGACCGCGCCGGTGAAGCCGCGATCTCCGCGACGCTGTTCCGGCAGGAAGCGCTTTCGCATATCCTCGTCCGGCTGACGCCAACCCGCCGAGACAACGCGGCCGAGGCCTTGCCGAAAACAAAATCGACGCTGCTCCGGATGGTCGAAAAACTGCCGGACGGCTTTGTCGTCACCGGCTCCGACTGGCGCATCATGAGCGCCAATCCAGCCTTCCTCGACATGGCAAATCTGGCGAGCGAGGACCAGGCGCGCGCTGAATCTCTTGAGCGTTTCGTAGGACGCGACGGCGTCGCCTTCAACGTGCTGACCTCGCATCTGCGCGAGCACGGGCTCGTTCGTAATTTTGCAACGACGCTCAACGGCGATTCAGGAACCTCGGAAGAAATCGAGATCACCGCCGTGTCGGCTCCCGACGAGGATCAGGCCTGCTACGGCTTTACCTTCCGGCCTGTGCGCGGCCGCCTCGTCCAGCCGCCGCAGGCGGGCGGCAGCGGTCCGCGCTCGGTCGAGCAATTGACCGAACTGGTCGGCCGCGTGTCTCTGAAGGACATCGTGCGCGAATCGACCGACATCATCGAACAACTCGCGATTAAAGCGGCGTTGCAGCTGACCGGCGACAACCGCGCCTCGGCCGCCGACATGCTCGGCATGAGCCGGCAGAGCCTTTATGTGAAGCTGCGGCGCCACAGCCTCGGCGATCTCGATCCCGAATATTGACGCTGCGGCCTCTTACGCCCTGGCTCCGCGCGAGGCCCCCGATGAGCCCGAAAATATTCGGCATTCTCGATATGGCCCTGAGCTTTGGCGGCGTCTTTGCTTTCGGGCTCTGGCAACTGGCTTGCCTGCGCCGGGGCGGGCGCGACGTGCGGTCGGAGCGGCCAACGAAAACGACTGCATCCGATCACGATCCCCCCGCCTGATCGGCCCCGGGGCCCACGTCCCATGGCGCGCGTGGCATCTTGAACGGCAGCAGCGCCTTGACCCAATTCGTGGCGAAGCGATCGAGCGACAGGCTTTCGTGGACCATGAGCATCGGTTCGCCCGACAGCCGCACGGACACGAGCGACCTTGCATAAAACGGAGCGTCTTCAAGAGTGCGCAAAAGCCTCGCCTGCGCCTCGCTCCGTACCCAGCGCGTCATGCGCCAGAGCGTTTGCTTAAGTTTTACGCGCGGCGGCGCGCCAATCGGATGAATCCGCCCGCTGGAGTCGATGGCGAGCGCGAGGTCGAGCCGCCCGCCGTCCCGGTGCAGCACATCATAGAACACGACCGCGCCGTCGGCCGTCTTCGCGCGCGACCAGTCCCAATGCGTGAAATCGTCCTCCAGCGGCGCGTCGCCCCAATTGGCGTCGAAATAGCCCTCGCCGATCCAGCGCAGCGGCGGATGCTCCATCTCGACCTCGACCCGCGCGGCCGGGGCGATCGGGCGCCAGAGATGACGCCCGCCGGCGTCGAGCATGAAGGACAGGGCGCCGAACATGCGCGGCGTGACCCGGACGACGCCGCGCAGCCGTTTGGGAAAGGGCGCGGCGATTTCATCGATGACGATGGTCAAGGCGTCGCCGTTCCAACTCATCGAGCTCGGACCGATGGAAAGATGCGAGGCCTCACAGCGGACATCTTCCCGGCCGCGCTCGGTCATCGCCCAGTGGCGGGCGCGCTCGCCATAGAGCGCGACGTTGAAGGCGCAATGATTCAGCGGATCCTTGCGGCCGGACCAGGCGTAATAGGGCGAGAAAACACTGCCGATCATGGCGATGATCGCGAGGCCGAAGCGGCCGTCGTCGCTTATCGCGTCAAGGTAGCGCCAGGCGTAGCCGCCCGGCGGAACCGGCGCGTCGAAAGGCGGTCCGCGATCAGGCTTTGCGCGGCCAGTCTCCCCGACAGCGCCGCCATCGGCACACCCGGCCCCGGATGCGCGCTGCCGCCCGCCAGATAGAGGCCGGGAATTTTCGAGCGCGATCCCGGCCGCTGGAACGAGGCCATCCACCCATGGCTCGCGCGCCCGTAGAGGGCGCCCCCCGTCGCCGGAAAGAGCGTTTCGAAGTCCCGCGGCGTCGCTGTCGCCGTCGAGTTCGCGGAATGCCCGATCTCGAGGCCGCACTGGTTGAGGAGCGCAAAAACGCGGCGTCTGCATTGGTCAATCTCCGCTGCGTCGAATGGATCGGAATCGCCGGTCGCCGGCGCATTGATGAGAATGAGCAGCCGCTCGGGAAGACTCCCCTCGCCTCCAGGCGCCGCGCCGCAATCGTCGCGGTCCTGCGCGCAGATATAGACCGTCGGCTGGAACGGCGTGCGCCCGCGCCGGAACAGGGCGTCGAACTCGGCGGCGTAATCGTTCGAGAAAAACACATTGTGCCTGACCAGAGGAAATCCGCTGGCCGGCGCGTTCAACATCCATGTGACAGCGGACAGGGAGCGCTGCGCGCGCGGCGCCGGACTTGCCGCGACGGCGGCCTCCGCGCCGAAAAGACCGGAGGCCAGCGCCGCAACGTCGGCGTTGACGATCACCGCGCTCGCCTCGATTGTCTCGCCCGTTGAAAGAACGACGCCGGCGGCGCAGCCGTTCCGGATCAGAATGCGACGCGCCTCGGCGCCGTATCGGAATTCCGCGCCGCGCCGAACGGCAAGCCCGCTCAGGGCGCGGGCCAGCGCATGCATGCCGCCCTCGACCAGAAAAATGCCGTCGCGCTCAACATGAGCGATCAGCATCAGGGTCGCGGGCGCAAGGAAAGGGGACGATCCGCAATAGGTTGCGTAGCGCCCGAACAATTGCCTGAGGCGAGGATCGTGGAAATAGGCGCCGAGCCGGCTCCACATCGTCGCAAAGGGATGGATGCCGGCGAGATCAGCAAGGCCGGAAAGTCCGGCGCGTCCGACAAGCCCCGCCGGGCTTGGCCGCTGCGCCCGGATGAAGTCTTTTTCCAGCGTCGCATAGATGTGCTGCGACTCGGCGCAAAAGGCGGCGTAGCGGCGCGCTTCCGCCGCGCCGGCGAAGGCGCCGATCGCTTCGACCGAGCGGGTCATGTCGGCGAACAGGTCGAGCCGCTCGTCCGCGCTCCAGGCGTGCCGGGCGATGATCTGGCTCTTTTTCAGCGTCACATGATCGGCGAAGCAATCGCCGGCGCTGGTGAACAGTTCGTCGAACACCCAGCGCATCGTGAACAGCGTCGGGCCGGCGTCGATGTGTGCGCCATCGACCTCTACAGTGCGGATTTTTCCGCCCGGCGCGTCGGCCTTTTCGAGGACGATGACCTCGCAACCGCGCGCCGCGAGATTGGCGGCGGCGGAAAGGCCGCCGATCCCGGCTCCGATCACGATGATTTTTTCGCCCATGGCGTCGATCCCTAGCGGCGATTGCGTTGCCGGGGCCCGTTCTGGTGTCAATATAAATTGACACACAAAAATGACAATATAAACTTACAATCGGGAAACGCCGCAGGAGCTCCAAAATGGACGCCATCATGCACATCGAATCGGCGCTGGAGACAGCGGCCGCTCTCGCCGCTTCCGACGACGCGCCGCCTCGCCTCGCCGCCGCGATCCACTACGCCATTTTCCCCGGCGGCGCCCGTATCCGTCCGCGCCTGTGCCTTGCTGTTTCCGCCGCCTGCGGCGCGCAAAATCTTGGCGCCAGCGCCGCCGCTGCGGGCGCGATCGAGCTGTTGCATTGCGCCTCGCTGGCGCATGACGATCTGCCCTGTTTCGACGATGCGCCGACGCGGCGCGGCAAGCCGTCCGTTCACGCCGCCTTCGGCGAAGCGCTGGCCGTCCTCGCCGGCGACGCGATGATCGTCATGGCGTTCGAGAGCATCGCCCGCGCCTTCATGGACCGGCCGCATCTGCTGCCGCCCCTCGTGCAGACCATCGCGCGGGCCGCCGGAATGCCAAACGGGATCGCCGCCGGTCAAGGCTATGAAAGCGAGCCGCAGCTCGCCCGCAGCCAGTATCAGCGCGCGAAAACCGGCTCCCTCTTTGTCGCAGCCACCGTCGCCGGAGCTCTCGCCGCGGGCGCCGATGGCGCGCCTTGGCGCATGCTCGGCGAGGGATTGGGCGAGGCGTATCAGATCGCCGACGACATCCGCGATGTGGCCTCCTCGCCGGAGGCGATCGGCAAGCCCGTCGGGCGCGACGCCGCGCTCGGGCGGCCGAGCGCGGCTCTGGAGCTCGGCATCGACGGCGCGGTGGCGCTGTTGAAACGATTGACGCGCGAGGCGGTCGATTCCATCCCGGCCTGCCCAGGCGCCGACTGGCTCAAGGCGCAAGTGTTGATCGAGACCCTGCGCGTGCTGCCGGAAGAGCTGCTGCGGCGCGCCGCCTGAGGCCGCGCCGCGCGCTATGCGGGGCTCACATGAAGTTGCATGCGCCAAAACTCGGTACGCGGATTGAGACTCCGCCATATGCGCACCGGAGCGTGAGCGCTGATGAGCAAGCGTGCAGTTTTTTTGACCGCATCTTTGCTCTGCGCGATCGCCTGCTCGGCAATCCCCGCTTCCATGACTGGATGAGCGCTTTTCCACTGACTCGTCCGATCGTGCGCAATCGCGCCGGCGCCCTGTTCGATCTGTGCTCGGGGTTTGTCTACACCCAGATCCTGCTGGCGTCGGTGCGCGTCGGCCTCCTCGAACGCCTCGCCGCCGGTCCGCAGACCGCAAGCGTCCTTGCGGCGCAGCTTTCTATGTCGCCCGACGCAACCCTGCGCCTGCTGAATGCGGCCGTCGCATTGGGGCTCGCGTCAAAACGCAGCGGCGGCCGATATGGTCTCGGCGTCACCGGCGCAGCGCTGCGTGGAAATCCCGGCGTCCCCGAGATGATCGAACACAACGCCATGCTGTATGCCGATCTTGCCGACCCGGTCGCCTTGCTGCGGAACCAGCGTCCGGCCGGCGAGATCGCGCGTTTCTGGCCCTATGCGCGGGCGGCGCGGCCGGGCGATCTGCCGGCCGAAGAGGTTGGCGCCTATAGCGCGCTGATGTCGGCCTCGCAATCCTTCATCGCGCCGGACATCGCTGCGGCGTGGCCGTTCGAGCGGCATCGGCGTCTGCTCGATATCGGCGGCGGCGAGGGCGCCTTTATCTGCGCGATCGCCGCGCGCGTAAAAACCGATCTGCGCTTTACCCTGTTCGATCTGCCGGCCGTCGCGGCGCGCGCGAAAGACCGTTTGGAGGCGGCCGGCCTCGGACCCCGCGTCGACACCGTCGGCGGCGATTTTCTGGAAGGCCCACTGCCGCAGGGCGCCGACCTGGTGACGCTGGTCCGAATCATTCACGATCATGAGGATGAAGCC
The DNA here is from genome assembly GCF_002891535.1 of Methylocella silvestris. GTDB lineage: Bacteria > Pseudomonadota > Alphaproteobacteria > Rhizobiales > Beijerinckiaceae > Methylocapsa > Methylocapsa silvestris_A. Next base: position 39,067 of record NZ_PDZR01000024.1, read on the forward strand.
GCGCTCAAACTGCTCCGCAACATCGCCGCGGTGTTGCCGCCGGACGGCACGCTGCTGATTGCCGAGCCGATGTCGGGAACCGCCGGCGCCGCGCGCGCAGCCGACGCCTACTTCAGTTTCTTTTTCCTCGCGATGGGCCGCGGACGGCCGCGCACGCCGGCGGAGATCGAACGGCTTCTGCGCTCGGCGGGATTTCGTCGCATCCGCAGGATCGCGACGCGCCGGCCTTTGATGACGAGTCTGATAGCCGCCTCGCATTAGAGGAATGTGTAAAGAAAGGTTGACAATCTCGTTTGTCATTTTAAACTTACATTTGTTCCGGGCCAGAGCCCGGCGCAAGTGGGGCTCCGCATGGATACGCTCGCGGTTATTCTCGAAGAGCCGGAACATCTCGTTCTCGGGCGGCTCGATATCGTCGAGCCCGGCGAGGAGGATGTCGTCGTCGACATTGAATGGAGCGGGATCAGCACCGGCACAGAACGGCTGCTCTACACCGGCCGCATGCCTGAGTTTCCCGGCATGGGCTACCCTCTCGTGCCCGGATATGAATCCGTCGGGCGCGTCGTCGCGGCGGGCCCTCGCTCGGGCGCCACGGCCGGAGCCCGCGTCTTCGTGCCGGGGGCGCGCTGCTTTGGGTCCGTGCGCGGCCTGTTCGGCGGCGCGGCCGCGCGGGTGGTTCTCCCGGGCAAGCGCGCGACGCCGATTGGAGAGGCGCTCGGCGAGCGCGGCGTGCTGCTCGCTCTGGCGGCGACCGCCTATCACGCCACGGCGTCCGGCGACGGCGCCGAACAGCCGGACCTCATCATTGGACATGGCGCGCTGGGACGTATCATGGCTCGTCTTGCGCTCGCCGCGGGCGCCATGCCGCCGCCGATCGTGTACGAAACCAACCCTGCCCGGCGCGACGGAGCGAGCGGCTACAGCGTGCTCGATCCAGCCGATGACGATCGTCGTGACTATCAATGCATCTGCGACGTCAGCGGAGATCCCGCTATTCTCGACAGCCTGATCGCGAGGCTCGCCCCCGGCGGCGAGATCATTCTCGCCGGCTTCTATGAGGCTCCTCTTTCCTTCGCCTTTCCGCCCGCCTTCATGCGCGAGGCGCGCATCCGGGTCGCCGCGCAATGGCTGCCGGCCGATCTTTGCGCGGTCCGCTCTCTGGCTGAATCCGGCGCGCTCGATCTTGGCGGCCTCATCACCCATCGCCGCGCGCCCGACAATGCGGGCGAAGCCTACCGGACGGCTTTCGGCGATCCCTCCTGCCTCAAGATGGTCCTGGATTGGAGACAACATTCATGAACGCTCACCCGGCCGAGGCTTCTCCCGCAGGGCGCGTCGAGGCGCGTCCCATCGAGGATATGGCGCTTAAGCTTCGCGCTGAGGCGGCTATCGAAGCCGAGCCGGCGCCGGCGTCCGAACCGACGAAGAAAACACAGATCATCGCCATCTACGGCAAGGGCGGCATCGGCAAGAGCTTCACCCTCGCCAATCTCTCCTACATGATGGCGCAGCAGGGCAAGAAAGTGCTGCTCATCGGCTGCGACCCCAAAAGCGACACCACCTCTCTCCTGTTCGGCGGCAAGGCCTGCCCGACAATCCTTGAAACCTCGAGCCGCAAGAAACTTGCGGGCGCGCAGGTCGAGATCGGCGACGTCTGCTTCAAGCGCGACGGCGTGTTCGCGATGGAGCTCGGCGGCCCGGAAGTCGGACGCGGCTGCGGCGGCCGCGGCATCATTCACGGCTTCGAGCTGCTCGAAAAGCTCGGCTTCCATGAATGGGATTTCGACTATGTGCTGCTCGATTTCCTCGGCGACGTGGTCTGCGGCGGCTTCGGCCTGCCGATTGCGCGCGACATGTGCCAGAAAGTGATCGTCGTCGGATCGAACGATCTGCAGTCGTTATATGTCGCCAATAATGTCTGCTCGGCCGTCGATTACTTCCGCCGGCTCGGCGGCAATGTCGGCGTCGCCGGCCTTGTCGTCAACAAGGACGATCACACCGGCGAAGCGCAGGCCTTCGCGAAAGCCGCCGGCATTCCGGTCCTGGCGTCGATCCCGGCCGACGACGACATCCGGCGCAAGAGCGCCAGCTACGAGATCATCGGCCGGCCGGGCGGACAATGGGCGTCCGTGTTCGAGGAGCTCGCCCGCAATATCGCCGAGGCTCCCCCCATGAGGCCCTCGCCGCTGACGCAGGACGGGCTGCTCGGATTGTTCTCCGGCGACGCCGTCGGCAGGGGCGTCGTGCTCCAGTCGGCGAGCTCGACCGACATGATGGGCGCGGCTCGCCTCGAGAAGAAATCACTCGAGATCATCTACGACGCCGTTTGACGACAAACCCCCAAGCCGCCTCAAAATTCCGCGCAGCGAGCCGCAATGAACAAGACGCTTCTTCCCTCCGACAAGCCCGCGCTCGAAGCCGGGGCGCCGATCGCGCATGGCGACGGCCTCGGCTGCCACGCGGGCGCTGGGGAGATGCGCCGCGCCGCCGCGGCGGCGGGCAAGAGCGAGACGCTCGAACGCTACGCGGCCGACTATCCGGCGGGGCCGCACGACCAGCCGCAAAGCATGTGTCCGGCGTTTGGCTCGCTGCGCGTCGGGTTGCGCATGCGCCGGACCGCAACCGTGCTCAGCGGATCGGCTTGTTGCGTCTACGGACTGACTTTCACCTCGCATTTTTACGGCGCGCGGCGCACAGTCGGCTACGTGCCCTTCAATTCGGAATCGCTTGTCACGGGAAAGCTGTTCGAAGACATTCGCGACGCTGTGTTTGGCCTCGCCGATCCGCAACTCTACGACGCCATCGTGATCATTAATCTGTGCGTTCCGACCGCGTCCGGCGTGCCCTTGCAGATTCTTCCCAAGGAGATCAACGGCGTTCGCATCATCGGCATCGACGTGCCGGGATTCGGCGTTCCGACCCACGCCGAAGCGAAGGACGTTCTCGCCGCCGCCATGCTGCGCTACGCCCGCGCCGAGGCGGAACAGGGCGCCGTACAGGCGCCGCGCGCCGGCCGCAGCGAGCGCCCGACCATAACGCTTCTTGGCGAGCTGTTCCCCGCCGATCCCGTACAGATCGGCATGATGCTGGAGCCGCTCGGCCTTGCCGCCGGTCCTGCCGTTCCGACGCGCGAATGGCGCGAGCTCTACGCCGCCTATGACTGCGCTGCGGTCGCCGCCTTTCATCCCTTTTATCGCGCTTCGATCCGCGAATTCGAGGCCGCCAGCCGCAAGATCGTAGGCTCTGCCCCAGTGGGCAGCGAAGGAACGGAAAGCTGGCTGAACGCCATCGGCGAGGCCTGCGGCGTCCCGCGCGCAAAGATCGACGCCGCCAACAACCGGCTGCTACCGGTCATCCGGGCCGCGCTCGCCGCAAGGCCGGTCAAGGGGCGTATTACGCTTTCGGGCTATGAGGGTTCCGAGCTTCTCGTCGGACGGCTGCTCGTGGAGAGCGGCGCCGATGTCCGCTATGTCGGGACGGCGTGTCCGCTGACGCCCTGGTCGGAGCAGGACCGGCAATGGCTTGAGGCCAAGGGCGTCAAAGTTCAGTTCCGCGCCTCGCTCGAGCACGACCTCGCCGCGCTCGCCGAATATGAACCGGACCTTGCGATCGGCACGACGCCGGTGGTGCAGAAGGCCAAGCAGGGCGGCACGCCCGCGCTCTATTTCACCAATCTCATTTCGGCGCGGCCGCTGATGGGGCCGGCAGGGGCGGGCTCGCTCGCCGAGGTCGTCAACGCTTCGCTCGCGGCCAAGCCGCGCTTCGACGCCATGCGCGAATTTTTCGAGGATGTCGGCGAAGGTTTTGCCGCGGGCGTATGGGAGAAGAAGCCGACGGACCGGCCCGAATTTCGCGCGCTCTACAAGCGCCGCATCGAGGCGAGCGCCAAGGCGCGTCAGGGCGAGGATATCAAATAATGCTCGTTCTGGATCATGATCGCGCCGGCGGCTATTGGGGCGCCGTCTATGTGTTCAGCGCCATCAAGGGGCTGCAAGTCATCATCGACGGTCCCGTCGGCTGCGAAAACCTGCCGGTCACGTCGGTTCTGCATTACACCGACGCCCTTCCGCCGCATGAATTGCCGATCGTCGTCACGGGCCTCAGTGAGGAGGAGCTCGGCCAGACAGGAACGGAGGGCGCCATGAAGCGCGCCCATCGCACGCTTGATCCGGGTCTGCCCAGCGTCGTCGTCACCGGCTCTATCGCCGAGATGATCGGCGGCGGCGTCACGCCGGAAGGAACCAACATCCAGCGCTTTTTGCCGCGCACGATCGATGAAGATCAGTGGCAATGCGCCGACCGCGCCATGAACTGGCTATGGACGGAGTATGGTCCGAAGAAAGTTCCCCAGCGCAAGCCGCGCAAACCGGATCAGAAGCCCCGCGTAAATATCATTGGCCCGTGCTACGGCGTGTTCAACAGCCCGAGCGATATTGCCGAGATCCGCCGGCTGGTTGAGGGCATAGGCGCCGAAATCAACATGGTCTTCCCGCTCGGCAGCCATCTCGCCGATGTGGCGAGGCTAGCCGACGCCGACGCCAATATATGCCTCTACCGCGAATTCGGGCGGCTGCTCTGCGAGGGGCTTGAGCGGCCTTATCTGCAGGCTCCAATCGGGCTGCATTCCACGACCAGCTTTCTGCGCACGCTCGGCGGACTGCTTGAGCTCGACCCTGAGCCTTTCATTGACCGCGAGAAGCACACGACGATCAAGCCGCTGTGGGATTTGTGGCGCTCGGTCACGCAGGATTTCTTCGCGACCGCGAGCTTCGCAATCGTCGCCAATGAAACCTATACGCGGGGCGTTCGTCATTTTCTTGAAGAGGAAATGGGGCTGCCCTGCTCCTTCTCGATGTGCCGCAAGGCCGGCGTAAAGCCCGATAACGCGGCGGTGCGCGAGGCAATCGGCAAGAAGGCGCCGCTGATCGTGTTCGGCAGCTTCAATGAACGCATGTATCTCGCCGAGGCCGGCGCGCGCGCGATCTACATCCCGGCGTCGTTCCCCGGCGCGATCATCCGCCGCCATACCGGCACGCCTTTCATGGGCTATGGCGGGGCGACCTACATCGTCCAAGAGGTGTGCAACGCGCTGTTCGACGCGCTGTTCAATATCATCCCGCTCGCCGCCGACATGGACCGGGTCGAGGCGACGCCGGCCCGCCTCGGACTCGCGGCGTCGACGCCCTGGGACGAAGCGGCGCATCGCCTTCTCGAACAATATGTCGAAGCCGAGCCGGTTCTCGTGCGCATCTCGGCGGCAAAACGCCTGCGCGACCGCGCCGAACAGGAGGCCCGCTCGGCCGGAGAAGCAAGCGTAACGGCCGAGCGCGTCAGCCGCGCGCGCGATCAGATCGCGCAAGGGAGGGCGGCATGAGGGCGTCAGGCGACAGCCTTACGCCGCTCAACGAGGCGTTCGGGCTGCATCCATTGGCAGGAGGATGACGACATGACTCTCGGGGCGCCTTCACATCACGGGCCGGCTTTCGCCCAAAGGCAGCGCAGCGGCTTCAATCGCCTGTTCACGCCGATTTTGGTCGTCTGTTTGATCGGCGCCGCCTTCGACATCATCCTTCCCCGGCATTGGCGGCTTCTGCCGCAGCCGGATGGTGCCCGCAAACCGTTCCTCGATCATGTCGTCGACAAGGCGGAGGCGTTGACGGCGTTCGCCTTCCTGGAGTGAGGGAGAGATCTTTTCGACGCCGCGCCGCGGCGCGCATGAATCCCCGCCGCGCGGGAAAGGCGCGGCAATGGCGAAAGCCGCTGCAATGGAGAGGATAATATGATCGACGACATCGACGGGCGGAGCTCGCTATCCGGGCTCAGCGATTCAGAGGCGAAGGAGTTTCACAAACTCTTCGTAACAAGCTTCTTGATTTTTACCGGAATCGCGATCGTCGCGCACATTCTTGTGTGGATGTGGCGCCCCTGGATCCCCGGCCCGAACGGCTATTCGTCGCTCATCGACAGCGCAAGGGACGTTGCGATGAGCGTCATCCCGCATATCGTCTAGGAGGGGGTCATGGAACTGTACAAAATCTGGCTCGTATTCGATCCGCGCAGGGCGCTGATCGGACTGTTCGTCTTCCTGTTCGGACTGGCGATTCTGATTCACTTCATTTTGCTCAGCACCGACCGCTTCAACTGGCTCGAAGGTCCGCGCGCCTCGCGGGTGAAGGCGAGCGAGTTGATCGCGCCGCCCGCGCCGGCTCTCGATTTCGTCAGATTCGGCTGACGGGACCGCACGCTAAACGCCAATGGGCAGGCCGTTCAGACCTGCCCGTCACTCCCTCTGCCGACGCGCGACTTGTCGCGCCGCGCCCGCCCTTCGTTGAGGAGGCTCCGCCGATGGCGATGTTGAATTTCGAAAAGAAATATCGGGTTCGTGGCGGCACGCTGATCGGCGGCGATCTGTTCGACTTCTGGGTCGGGCCATTCTTCGTCGGCTTTTTCGGCGTAACGACGATCTTCTTTGCGACGATCGGAACCGCGCTCATCATCTATGGCGCGTCGCTCGGACCGACATGGAACATCTGGCAGATCAGCATCGCGCCGCCAGACCTTTCCTACGGGCTCGCGCTGGCGCCGCTCAAGGAAGGCGGCCTCTGGCAAATCATAACGATGTGCGCGCTCGGCGCCTTCATCTCATGGGGACTGCGGGAGGTCGAGATATGCCGCAAGCTCGGCATCGGTCTTCACGTGCCCTTCGCATTCTCGGTGGCGATTTTCGCCTACGCCACGCTCGTGGTGTTCCGGCCGCTCGCCCTCGGCGCGTGGGGTCATGGCTTCCCATACGGAATCATCAGCCATCTCGATTGGGTGTCGAACGTTGGGTATCAATATCTGCACTTCCACTACAATCCGGCGCATATGATCGCCGTCAGCTTTTTCTTCACGACAACTTTCGCGCTCGCGCTGCATGGCGGAGTGATCCTGTCCGCCATCAACCCGGGCCGCGGTGAGGCGGTGAAGACGCCGGAGATCGAGAACGCCTTTTTTCGCGACGTGATGGGCTATTCGATCGGCACCATAGGCATTCATCGGCTCGGCCTCTTCCTGTCCTTGTCTGCAGGATTCTGGAGCGCCGTCTGCATCATCATCAGCGGCCCCCTTTGGACGCACGGCTGGCCCGAGTGGTGGGGCTGGTGGCTCAATCTTCCGATCTGGCGCTAGCCGAGGAACGCCGCCATGGCAGAATATCAGAATATCTTCACACAGGTTCAGGTCCGCACGGCGCATGAGTTTGAAGCGGCCCTTCCGGTCGGCGCGCTGCCGCGCGAAGGCAAGCCATTCCTGTCCTACTGGCTCGGCAAGATCGGCGACGCGCAGGTCGGCCCGATCTATCTTGGCTGGAGCGGCGTTGTCTCGTTGATCTTCGGCTTCATCGCCTTCGAAATTATCGGGCTCAACATGTGGGCTTCCGTCAACTGGAGCCCAATCCAGTTCGCGCGGCAGTTGCCCTGGCTCGCGCTGGAGCCGCCGTCGCCCAAATACGGCATCCACATTCCGCCGATGAGCGAAGGCGGATGGTGGCTTCTCGCCGGATTCTTCCTCACGCTTTCGATTCTCATCTGGTGGGCGCGCATTTATATCCGGGCGCGCGAAATGAGGATGGGAACGCATGTCGCCTGGGCCTTCGCGGCGGCGATCTGGCTGTACCTCGTCCTCGGCTTTATCCGTCCACTGATGATGGGCAGCTGGTCAGAAGCCGTCCCATTCGGCATCTTCCCGCACTTAGACTGGACCGCAGCCTTCTCGATCCGCTACGGCAATTTGTTCTATAATCCGTTCCACATGCTTTCGATCGTGTTCCTCTATGGTTCGACGCTGCTGTTCGCCATGCACGCGGCAACGATCCTCGCGGTCAGCCGCTTCGGCGGCGAGCGTGAAATCGAGCAGGCGGTCGATCGTGGAACCGCCGCCGAACGGGCGGCGCTGTTCTGGCGCTGGACCATGGGCTTCAACGCCACAATGGAGTCCATTCACCGCTGGGCGTGGTGGTTTGCGGTGCTATGCCCACTGACCGGCGGCATCGGCATTCTGCTCACCGGCACGGTCGTAGACAATTGGTATCTTTGGGCAATCAAGCACGGCGTCGCTCCTGCCTACCCGCATATCTTCCCGATCGTGCCAGATCCGGCTCTGACGCAATAGGCGCGACAATGAAAACGACAGCTCTTCTTTCGACTGCGGCATTGACGATCTGCCTCTCGCTCGGCCTTGGCGGCTGCAAGGAAGATCGGCTGACAGTAAAGCAAACCGGCTATCGCGGCCTCGGCATGGTGCAGATCAACGAGACGGCGGCCCTCGACGCGATCACAGCGCGAAACCAGCCGCCGGATCCGATTGATCCGGTAGAAAAAAGCGGGACGCCCTCGTCCCAGGTCTATCAGAACGTCAAGGTTCTAGGCGACCTCGACTCCAATGAGCTGATGCGCCTGATGACGGCGATCACGCAATGGGTCGCACCGGAACAGGGGTGCAATTACTGCCACAATCCGGAAAATCTCGCCTCCGACGATCTCTATACCAAGGTCGTGGCGCGGCGTATGATTCAGATGACTCAGCATATCAACGCCGACTGGACCAAGCATGTCGATGGCGTCGGCGTCACCTGTTATACCTGCCATCGCGGACATCCCGTCCCCGCCAATCTGTGGTTCAGCAATTCCGTCGCCGAAGCGCATGGCTTCTTCGGCTACAGTCCTGACGCAAAGAATCATCCGGGAAGCCTCATCGGCCTCGCCTCGCTGCAGAATGATCCGTTCACGAAGCTTCTCGACTACTCTCAAGAGATCCGCGTGATCGGCAATACCGCGCTGCCGCAGGAGCCGGAGCGCCCCTCGATCAAGCAGACCGAATTAACCTACGGGCTGATGATGCATATCTCGAAGGCGCTCGGGGTCAATTGCACCTTCTGCCACAACAGCCGCTCTTTCTTCGCCTGGGATCAGAGCACGCCGCAGCGCGCCACCGCCTGGTACGGCATCAGGATGGTGCGCGATCTCAACCACAATTTCCTGGAGCCGCTGAAGGCGAGTTTCCCGCCGGAGCGGCTCGGCGCTGGCGGAGACGTTCCGAAAATCAATTGCGCTACCTGCCATCAGGGCGAGAGCAAACCGCTCAACGGGGCGAGCATGATCAAGGACTTTCCGGAACTGGCAGTCGTCGGCAAGTAATCCTACTCTTCGAACCTTTATTTTGACGCATGATGTTGGTCGCAAAAACTCTGCAACATTTAGGCGCCACGCTCCAGCACAAACTAACCGGCTGACCCTATGACCATCGAACTGCCACATGGCAACGAATCCGTCGCCGCAACAGCTCTGCCTCACCCCAGGGCGGTGCTTGAACTGCTGAAGCCCGTCACCTGGTTCCCGCCGATGTGGGCGTTTGGTTGCGGGGTCGCCTCGCAGCCCGGCCCGGTCGGCGCCAGAATTGGCGTCATCCTCACCGGGATCGTGCTGGCGGGGCCGCTTGTTTGCGCAACCAGCCAGGCGGTCAATGACTGGTTCGACAGGCATGTCGACGCCATCAACGAGCCCGGCCGTCCGATTCCATCAGGACGCATTCCCGGGCGGTGGGGTCTTGTCATCGCCTGCGGCTGGACCCTTCTTTCTCTGTTCGTCGCCGCGATTATCGGGGTTTGGGTTTTCGTCGCCGCCGCGCTTGGGCTTGCGCTCGCCTGGGCCTATAGCGCGCCGCCGCTGCGGCTGAAGCAGAATGGCTGGTTCGGCAATAGCGCCTGCGCGCTCTGCTATGAGGGCCTCGCCTGGGTGACGGGCGCCGCGGTCATGGCCGACGGCGCCTTGCCGGACTGGCGGATTTTCATCATCGCCTTTCTCTACAGCGCGGGCGCGCACGGAATCATGACTCTCAATGATTTCAAATCGGTCGAGGGCGATCGTCGCATGGGGATCGGCTCGCTGCCGGCGCTGCTCGGGGTGGAGCGGGCCGCGCGCGTCGCCTGTATCTTCATGGCCGTCCCGCAGATCGCCGTCGTCGCGCTGTTAGCGCTTTGGGGACGCCCGGTTCATGCCATCGTCGTCCTGCTGGCGCTGATCGCTCAATGCGTGCTGATGCCGCGGCTGCTTGAAAATCCCCGCGCGAAGGCGCCCTGGTACAATGGAACCGGGGTCACGCTTTATGTCCTCGGCATGCTCGTCAGCGCCTTCGCCCTGCGCTCCGTTCTGGCTGGAGGCGCATGATGGACGCGGGGCTCGGCTGGCTCAAGATCATGCGGCTTGGCCTCGTGCAGGCCTCGCTTGGCGCCCTCGTCGTCCTGACAACCTCGACGATGAACCGCGTCATGGTGGTCGAGCTCGCCCTGCCCGCGATGCTGCCCGGCGCCTTGGTCGCCTTGCATTATGCATTGCAGGCGCTGCGTCCGCGCTGGGGGTATGGCTCGGATCTTGGCGGCAGGCGCACGCCGTGGATTGTCGGAGGCGTCGGCCTGCTTGCGCTTGGCTGCGTCGGCGCGGCGCTCGCCATCTGGCTGATGGCGATCAATCTTATCCTCGGCGTAGCGTTCGCCTCCTTCTGCTTTGCGCTTATCGGCGTCGGCGTCGGCGCCGCCGGCACGTCGCTGCTGGCCCTGCTTGCGGCGGAGACCGCGCCGGAGCGCCGCGCCGCGGCGGCAACCATCGTCTGGATCATGATGATCCTCGGCTTCGTCGTCACGACAGTCAGCGTCGGGCATTGGCTCGATCCCTATACGCCGGAGCGGCTTCTCGCCGCCACGTCCTGCGTCGCCGCCGCGGCGATCATCGTCAGCGCGCTCGCCATGTGGCGCATCGAGCCCGCGCGGAGACCATCCGCAGGCCCGCCGCTTCAGGGCAACGCGCCCGCCATGCCGTTCCGCCACGCCCTCGGCGAGGTCTGGTCGGAACCCGAAGCGCGCCGCTTCACCATCTTCATTTTCGTCTCGATGCTCGCCTATAGCGCGGAAGAATTGATCCTCGATCCATTCTCGGGGGCCGTCTTCGGCTATTCGCCGGGCGCGTCGACGAAGCTCTCTGGCGTGCTGCATGGCGGCGTGCTCGCCGGCATGATCCTTGTGGCGCTGGCGGGAAGCGGATTTGCCGGAAAGCGGCTGCAATCGCTGCGCGGATGGTCGATTGGCGGCTGCATCGGATCGGCGCTCGCGCTGATCTCGCTCGTCTTCGCCGCTCTGTCCGGCGGAGACTGGCCTCTGCGGACCTCAGCCTTCGCGCTTGGCATGGCGAACGGCGCGTTCTCGATCGCCGCGATCGGCTCGATGATGAGTCTCGCCGGACTCGGACGTCCCGGCCGCGAGGGCGTCCGCATGGGGCTTTGGGGCGCCGCGCAAGGCATCGCGTTCGGGCTCGGCGGACTGTGCAGCGCGGGCGCGAGCGATTTTTTCCGCGCCGTGTTCGCCTCGCAGGGAACAGCCTATGCGCTGGTTTTCGCGGCGGAGGCCGTCTTGTTCCTGTTCGCCGCCGCGATCGCCGCGAGCATGCAAACGAGTACGCAGGGACACAAATCTGCGGCGTCCGGCTTCAATTCCTTTCGGACTCTTTCTGGCGCGGCGCCGAGCGCCGTCAATCAACGGTGAGCATGATGAAAGAGCTTGAAACCTTTGACGTCGTCGTGGTCGGAGGCGGCCCTTCAGGCGCTACCGCCGCGCATGATCTCGCCCGCGCCGGGCGCAAGGTTCTGCTGCTCGACCGGGCCGGCCGCATCAAGCCCTGCGGCGGCGCGATCCCGCCGCGCCTCATGCGCGATTTTGACATTCCGGCTCACCTTCTCGTCGCCCGCATCAATTGCGCGCGTATGGTGTCGCCTTCCGGCAAGCGCGTCGATATGCCGATCGAAGGCGGCTATGTCGGCATGGTCGATCGCGAAGTGTTTGACGAATGGCTGCGCACGCGCGCCGAAGCCGCAGGCGCCCTGCGGCGCACGGGCGCGTTCGAGCGCTTTTCGCGCGGCGAGGACGACGTCGCCATCGTTCAATTTCGCACGCGCGACGGGAAGGGCGCCGAGACCTTCGAGCGCGTGCGGGCGCAAAGCGTGATCGGCGCGGACGGCGCGCTCTCGCTCGTCGCGCGGCAGGCGGTTCCGCACGCCGGCCAGCCGAAATATGTGTTCGCCTATCACGAGATCATCCGCTCTCCGGAGAAGCGGAGCGAGGATTACGATGCGGCGCGTTGCGACGTCATCTATCGCGGCGCGATCTCCCCGGATTTCTATTCCTGGATTTTTCCGCATGGCGCCACCGCCAGCGTCGGAACCGGAACGGCGCGCAAGGGCCTTTCGCTCAAGGACGCCGTGAAAACGCTGCGGCAGGCGACGGGGCTTGAAGGCGCTGAGACGCTACGCCGGGAAGGCGCGCCGATTCCGCTGCGTCCGCTGCGCCGGTGGGACAATGGCCGTGACGTGGTTCTTGCCGGAGACGCCGCAGGCGTCGTCGCGCCGGCCTCGGGCGAGGGCATCTACTACGCCATGGTCGGCGGACGCTACGCCGCCGAGGCGGTCGAAGCGCTTCTGGCGACGGGCGACGCGCGGGCGCTGAAGCACGCCCGCAGCCGCTTCATGAAAGAGCACGGACGAGTGTTCTGGATTTTGGGGATCATGCAATATTTCTGGTACGGCAGCGATAAGAGGCGCGAAAGCTTCGTCAAGATCTGCGAGGATCGCGACGTGCAAAGGCTGACATTCGACGCCTATATGAACAAGCAGCTGAAGCGCGCCGACCCGATGGCGCATGTGCGCATCTTCTTCAAGGATCTCGCCCATTTGTTCGGCCTGGCGCGCGCATGAGCTGGACAGCGGGGCGAGACGCGGACCAACAGATGAGCGAGCCTCTTGGCCAATCGTCGGCGGGTTTCCCGCGCTGGAAGCCGCTCCTCGTCGCAGGCCTCGCCGGCGCGCTGGTTCTTTTTATCGGCGGCACGATCACTGACATCGGGCCCTGGTATCACAGCCTGCGCAAACCGTCCTGGCAACCGCCCGACTGGCTGTTCGGACCGGCCTGGACGGCGATTTTCATTCTCGTCACGCTCGCCGCCGCAAAGGCGTGGCAGGGCGCGGGCAGCCGCGAAAACCGCCACTGGGTTCTCGGCCTCTTCGCCCTCAACGGCTTCCTCAACATCATGTGGAGCGTGTTCTTTTTCCGGCTTCAACGTCCGGACTGGGCGCTTCTCGAAGTGGCGCTTCTGTGGCTTTCGATCCTGATGCTGATCGTGTTTTTCTGGCGGCGGACGCGGGCCGCGAGCCTGTTGCTCACGCCCTATCTGGCCTGGGTCAGTTTCGCAGCGGCGCTTAACCTTGCGGTCGTCATGCTGAACGGCGCCGGCGCCGCGCATGTCTCATAGGACGCCATATGGCCGATTTATTTTCGAGCGGGCGCGTCGCCGATCTGATCCTGATCCTGATGGCGGGCGAGGCGGTGTTTTTTCTTCTGTACCGGCGGGCCGGCGGCGGGGGCTTCCTGTTGAACCTCCTGTCCGGCTTTTGCCTGATCCTCGCCCTGCGCGCCGCCCTGTCCGGCCTGTGGTGGGGCTGGATGGGGCTTTTTCTGGCCGCGGGCGGCCTTGCCCACGCCGCCGACGTGGCGCGCTGGTGGCGCAGGCGGGAAAACTGAAGGAGCTGGCGACGCTGACCCGGCCTCATCCTGTTCGATCGCCGCCACGATGAGGTCGAACGCTTCTTCCGGACGCTCCTCATGCAGAAGATGACCGCCGCGGCGCAGGATGATCTTGCGCGATCCCGGAACGAGGCCGGCGGCGGCGTGGGCGTCCCTGACCGGTATCGCGCGATCATCCTCAGTCGCGACAAGCACGAGGTGGGAGTCGAGCCGCGGCAGGTCGCGCCGCAGGCTTTTGAGATCCCAATGCGCCATCATGCCGAGCGTCGCGCCGACATGGCCGGGATTACGGAACAGACGCGCGTAGAACTCGACGCCGCGCCTGTCGAGATGGGCGCCGACGTTTCTGAGCGTGCGCTCCACCGAGCTCCGCTCCGACGCCAGCCACGCGAAAAGCCTTGGCGCGGGAATGAGCGTGTTTTTGAACATCATTTTGGCCAGCGGCGAAAACACCCGGCCCGCGAAGCCGTCGAACGGCAGCAGCGCGCCATTGAGGCTGAACAGGAGGCGCGGCTCGATCGCGCGCTCAACGCGCATCCGGCACAGGATCGCCGCCCCCGCCGAATGGCCCGCGGCATAGGCTGGGTTCATGTCGAGCGCGGCGACAAGAGACGAGACCGCTTTGGCCATGCCGTCCGTCGACATGTCGCGCGCGCGCGGCGCCTGCGTGAAGCCATGGCCGGGAAGGTCCGGCGCGACGATCGTAAAACGGCGCGCCAGCAAGGGGGCCAGATCGCGCCACGAATGCGTCGAGGAGCCCGCGCCATGCAACAGCAGCAGAACAGGGCCATCGCCCATTATTTGCACGTGCCAGCGCAACTCTCCGGCCGTGACGAAGCGGCTCGTCGCGCGGTTCGGCCAGTCGGCGCCGTCCTTGTCCCAGTCCAGTCGGTCCGACACCGCGCTTCAGCCTCCCGCATCGCCGCGAGGCCAGCCTGCATCATCCGCGACCATTCGCCAAATTCCCGCGCCCGACCCGCCGCATGAAGAAGCCGGACGGGATCATCGCCGCCCTTGCGTTCGCGGCCATTGTGGTCGCCCTGACGCATCTGTTCGGTTTCCGCGCCGACCTTGACGTCGAACGAACCAGCGTCGCCGGGACGCCGGTGACGATCTTTCGCAAGGCGGACGACGGCCCGGCCCCGGCCGTTGTCATCGCGCATGGATTTTCCGGCTCGCAGCAGCTGATGCAGCCCTTCGCCGAAACCCTGGCGCAGAATGGCTATGTCGCCGTCACCTTCGATTTTCTCGGACACGGCCGCAACCCCGCCGCCCTGCCCGGCGGCCTCACGGACCAGGAGGCGAGCCTGCGCGCGCTGCTCGCCGAGCTCGGCGCGGTCGCCGATTTTGCGCGCAGGCTGCCCGCCAGCGACGGCCGCCTCGCCGTGCTCGGCCACTCCATGGCGGCCGATATCGTCGTGCGCTACGCCAATGAAAATCCGGCTGTGGCGGCGACAGTCGCGGTGTCGATGTTCTCGCCGGAGGCCTCGGCGCGCTCGCGCAATCTTCTCGTCATTACCGGGGCGCTTGAGCCGGGGGTGCTGAAAGAGGAAGCCCTGCGCGTCGCGCGCGACGTGGCGCCCGGCGCCGCCAAAGAGCGCGTGACCTATGGCGATTTCGCGGACGGGTCAGCGCGGCGGATCGCCTTCGCGCACGGGGTCGAACATATCGGCGTGCTCTACAGCGCCGAGAGTATGACCGAGGCGCTCTCGTGGCTGAACGCGGCCTTCGCGCGCCATGGCTCCGGCTTCATCGAGGCGCGCGGCGCCTGGCTCGGCCTGCTGTTTCTCGGTCTCGTCCTGCTCGCCCGCCCTTTAACGCGCCTCCTGCCGCAGGTCGCGACATCGCCGGTCGGGCGCGGCTTGCGTGGCCGCGCCTTTGCCCTTGCCGCCCTCGCGCCGGCCGCGCTGACGCCGCTCATTCTCTGGAAAGCGCCGACAGCATTCCTGCCGCTTCTGCTCGGCGACTATCTTTTATTGCATTTCGGGCTTTACGGCCTCCTGACAGCCGGCGCGCTAGCGCTGGCGCCGGCGAAAAAGCCCTCTGGCGGCGTGATCGTCTCCAAGGCGCGGCTGGCGCTCGCCGCCGCGCTCGTCGCCGCTTACGCCTGCGGCGCGATCGGCCTCGCGTTCGATCGTTTCGTCACGGCGTTTTTTCCGCTTGGCGGCCGCGCCCCTCTGGCGCTCGCGCTCGCCTGCGGCACGCTGCCGTTTTTCATCGCCGACGAATATTTGACTCGCGGCCCGGCGGCGCCACGCTTCGCGTATGCGCTGACCAAAATCTGCTTTCTCATCTCCCTCGCGCTGGCGATCGCGCTCAATCCGGCAAGGCTCTTTTTTCTCATCATCATCGCGCCGGTGATTTTGATTTTCTTTGTCATCTACGGGTTGATCAGCGGCTGGACTTATCGGCAGACCAATCATCCGCTGCCCGGCGCGCTGGCGCTGGCGGCGGCCTTCGCCATGGCCATCGCCGCCGTCTTTCCCGTCGTCAGCCCGTGAGCCGCGCAAGCGGCGGGCGGCGCACCGCCCGTGCAAGCGCCGACGCGTCGGCGAACGGTAGCGGCAGATAGCGCGCGTTCATTTCCGCCGCGAGCCGCTCGGCGTCCGGCTGGGGCCGCGGCGAAATATCGATCAACGCCGCCTCGAGGCCGGCCGCGCGGGCGAGCCGTGCGGCGTCGAGCGCGTCTTCCTTTGCCCGTTTTCGTCCGGCCGCCTTGCCGCCGGCTGAAATATTCGCGGCGCCGTCGGTCATCAGGACGATGAAGGGCGAACGGCCCTTGCGCTTTTCGGCCTCCGCAAGGCGCACGGCGGCGGCGATGCCATCGGCCAGCGGCGTCGCGCCGCCGCCCGGCATGTCTGCAAGGCTACGCTTGGCGCGGAGCAGCGAGCGCGTCGGCGGCAGCAGCAACTCCGCGCTTTCGCCGCGAAACGCCAGCAGCGCCACTTCATCGCGGCGCACATAGCATTCGGCGAGAAGCAGCTCGACGGCGCCCTTGGCTTCCGCCAGCCGGTTCAGCGCCGACGAACCCGACGCGTCGACCGCGAAGATAGTCACGGTCTGTGCGCGCTGTTTGACGCGCGTGACGCGAAAATCCTGACGCTCGATCGGCAGGCGCCCCTCGCCTCCGGCGCCCGCGCCGCCGCGGAGCAGGCGCCAGGGCGCGGCGGCGCGCAGCGTCTCGATGACGTTGAGCCGCTGTCCGTCTTTCGGCGCGCCCTCGACGACGTCGGCGGGGCGGCCGCGCAGGCCCGCTCGTTTGAAGCCGCCGGATTTGCCGCCAGAGCCGCGCGCGCCGCTGGAGGCGCGCTGCAGGCGCTCCATCATGCCGGGCGGAACGGCGGCGCGAGCCGCCTCGACGACGAGGTCTTCGGCCGATGGATCGACACTCTCGCCGTCGCTATCGGGCGGCGCATCGCTGTCGCCGTCGTCCTGGTCCGGCGCCTGCGGCGGATCGCCGGCGGCGGGCGAGGTTTGCGCGCGCGGCGCAAGCACCAGAGCGGCGGCACAGGCCGCGTCCGCGGTCGAAACCTGTGTCCGGCCGCCGAGCGCCGCCGCCGCCCTGGCCGATTGCGCGGCAAGCAGCAGGGCGCGCAGCGATTCAACGCCGAGGGCCATCGCCGCGGCGTTGAGATGCGCGATCATCGCCGCATCGATATCGACGGCGCCCAAGCGCGCCCGCGCCGCCGCGATGTCCGCCGCGGTCCAGGGCAACTCGATGAAGTCGCGCAGCGCTAGCTCCGAAAGGTCGACGAGAAAGCCGAGGCGGTCGGTCAGCGCGGCAGGCGCGCGCTCATCGTCAGAGGCGCCTTCATCGAGCGCGACGACGCCGAACCGCGCGGGCGCCTTCAGCGCCAGGCCATCGCGCTCGATGCTCACTTCCGCCGTGTCGAGCGTCGCGGCGATGCGCGCAGCCGCGGCGGGTTCAAGGCGCTCGGCCATGGCGAGCAGGATGATTCCGCCGTCGCTTTCGGCAAGCAGGCCGCGCTCGGCGACGGGACGGCCGAGACGCAGAGTTTCGGTGAGATCAAGGCCGCCGAGAAGGCGGCTGTCCGGAACGCCGATCGGAACGCGGCGTAGCGGCGTTGCTTCTGGAAGCAGGCGGGTCAGCCAGGACAAAAACGCCTCCCGCGCGGGCCCGCTCCTGGCGCGAAGCACGATCCCTCGCAGTCCAGCCGGATCGATTGCGAACAGCGCCCCGGCCAGCAAGGGGTCGCGCCATGTGTCGCCGCCGCCGCAGGCGCCAGTCTCGCTCACGCCGCCGCCGGAAGTTCGCTCATCGCCCGCTCGACGCGCCGCGTCGAGCCGGATTCGTCCAGCGGATTGCGCCGTAGCCGGTGCCGCAGGGCGGCGGGCGCGATCTGGCGCAGATGTTTTTCCGCGACGCTCAACGAGCCTTCAAGCGCGGCGATGGCGCGAGCGGCGCGGATCAGCGTCAGCTCGCCGCGCAGCCCGTCGGCGCCGAGCCGCATGCACAGCCGCGCCGCCCATTCGATCGCGGCGTCGGGCGCCTCGACGGCGGCGAGCCGCTTGCGCGCGCCGATGATTTTCGCGCGCAGGCGCCGTTCTTCCTTGCGCCAGAGCGCCGCGAAACCTTCGCGGTCGCGGTCGAAGGCCTCGCGCCGGCGCACCGCCTCAACGCGCGATTTGACGTCGGATGGCGTTTTCACCTCAACCATGAGGCCGAAGCGGTCGAGCAGCTGCGGCCGCAACTCGCCCTCTTCCGGATTGCCGCTGCCGATCAGCACGAAACGAGCGGGATGGCGCAGGCTGAGGCCCTCGCGCTCGACGAGATTTTCGCCGGAGGCGGCGACGTCGATCAGGAGATCGACGAGGTGGTCCTCGAGCAGATTGACTTCGTCGATATAGAGAAAGCCGCGATGGGCGCGACAGATAAGCCCCGGCTCGAAGGATTTTTGTCCGAGCGTCAGCGCCTTTTCGAGATCGAGCGCCCCGACGAGCCGGTCCTGCGTCGCGCCGAGCGGCAGATCTACCACCGGCGTCGGCGAAAGCCGGGTCTTCAGGCCGCCGGCCGCCTTGCGGGCGCGGCAGGCTGGGCAAAGCTCGGCGCCGGATGGATCGCAGCCGTAGCGGCATCCCTCGACGGTGCGGATCGGCGGCAGCAGCGCCGCCAGCGCGCGGACCGCGGTCGATTTGCCGGCGCCACGATCGCCGAAGACGAGCACGCCGCCAATGGTCGGGTCGACCGCGGCACAGACGATGGCAAGTTTTAATTCTTCCTGCCCGACGATCGCCGTGAAGGGGAAGGCAGTCGGCATTGGCGCCTCCATTGGCCTCGATCGCCGCTGCTGCGCCGATGGGAATGCATTTGCTGTAACCAAAAATGTACGTTACCATATGTCAATATAAATGTACACCGCCGCAAACTGTTTGGGGGAGAGTTTCGATGGCATTCGGGCTTGAGGCTGTGACCGCCACGCATGAAATCGCGACCCTGCCGGGCGGCCAGACCGCGTTTCCCCCGGAGGCCGCGCGCCGCGAGCCCGCCGATGCGCCGGACGAAATTGTCCTCCTGGCGCGCGAGCAACTGAAAAAGGGGTCCACGAGCTTCTTTAAAGCCGCCCGCCTGTTTCCCAAGAGCCAGAAGGCGAGCGCATTCTTGCTCTACGCCTGGTGCCGCCATTGCGACGACGAGATCGACGGCCAAATCCTTGGAGCCGCGCCAGACATGACGCGACCACCCTGCCAACGAAGCCTTGAGGCGCGCGAGCGCACGCTCGCGACATTGCGTGAAAAAACCGTCGCCGCGCTCGCTGGACAGGCCGACGAGCCGGTCTTCGTCGGATTGCAGCGCGTCGTCGCTTCTCATCAAATTCCTCACCGCTACCCGCTCGACCTTATCGAGGGCATGGCGATGGATGTGCGCGGACGAAGCTACGCCTGCCTCGAGGATACGTTGAGCTATTCCTATTACGTCGCTGGCGTCGTCGGCGTGATGATGGCGACAATCATGGGCGTTCGCGACCGCGCGACGCTTGAGCGCGCGTCGGACCTTGGAATCGCCTTTCAGCTCACCAATATCGTCCGCGATGTCGTCGCCGACGCTGCGCTGGGCCGTTTTTATTTGCCGCAAAACTGGCTCGACGAGGTGGGCATTCTTCCTTGCGAAATCGGTGAAAGACGTCATCGCGAGAAGGTGTTCCGTATTTCGGCGCGGCTCCTCGATGTCGCCGACGACTATTACAGATCCGCGTTGATCGGCATCGGGCGCCTCCCGTTTCGTTCGGCCTGGGCGATTGCTTCCGCCCGGCGGATCTATCGCGGGATTGGACAGGCGGCGCGCGCAAGCGGGGCCGCCGCCTGGGACCGTCGCGCGCGCGCCGGAACAATCACTCAGGCTTCGGGGATTGCGCTCGGCGCGGTGGAGGCCGCGGTCCTCGTCTCCCTTCGCGGCCGCAGCGAGCGAAAGCCGCGGCTCGGCCTCTGGACGCCTTCTCATCTGTGGACAAGTTGAACCGAAATCCCCAGGCTCTCGTAAGCCTCTCGGTTTGCCACCACGATCGCCTTTCCGAATCCATGAATTCATGGTGATCGCCTTGCCGCGATCTGAACTGCGGAACGAGTGCCGACCTCACAAATGAGTGGACTCGCGCGGCGAAGAGAGCGTCACTGTCGACAACGACGCAGGCCTTGGCCTGGCTGATCCTACCCCGCTGGCGATGCAGCCATGGCGGGGTTGCGGTGGTGACGGCGCGAGCCGTCCCAACGCAAGAAGGATCCTCGAACATGTCGCTCAGCAAACCCAAGCCCAAAATCGCTTCGCCGAAAGCCCGTCGGGCCGCCGCGGCCTCCCCCATCGCTCCTGTTGACGCCAAGGTCGAGGCAGAATCCGCGGCCAAGGTCTCGCCCAGTCTAAAGCCTGCGCCGCGCGCGGGCACAAAGCAGGATGCGGTGATCGCAATGCTCAGGCGGCCTCAGGGCGCGACGATTTCCGCCATCATGACGGCAACAGGCTGGCAGCAGCATTCGGTTCGCGGCTTCCTTGCGGCCGTGGTGCGCAAGAAACTCGGCCTGACGTTGGCGTCGGACAAACGGGGGACGCGCGAGTCTACCGTCTCCCGACGGAAGACAGCGGGCCGCCCGCCAAGGAAAAGGCGCGCCGGAAGGCGGCGTGACGATGTCTTCGGTCTCTTTCGATCGCGCCGCGTTGAATGCCGAGGCCGAGCGCTTTCG
>NZ_PDZR01000025.1 GCF_002891535.1 Methylocella silvestris
GACCGCTGGTCGTCGCCAGCCGCACAGCTTCCTTTTCAAAGTCCGCCGTGAAACGGCGCTGCTGCTTCCCCATCGCGGTTTCCTTTCAAATCTCAGGAAACCTCTCCATTTTTCCGGGGCAAGTCCAAAGAGCTTCAGACCTCCGGGGCCATGACGAACCCATCACTTGAACGCACGCTCGTCGAAAAGGCGTGGCTCGGCGGTCCTAATTTCGTCCGTCTTCTGGGAGCGATCCCCGATTGGCGCTCAAAGAATTGGTGGCGGCCGCAATGAACTTATGGACCTCACTCAGTCCCCAACCTACTATTTGGCCAGACCTATTCCCAACCAGCTCGGGTTGAGTTAGCGCCGCAGGTCGATGTGAATGATAAATGTCGCTTGTTTGATGATCTGCCTCCCTGTCGCCGAACGCTTCGCCTTCTTTCAGCAAAGCGTCAGCGATTATCGCATGCAGACTTATCCGCATAAGACGCTGATCGTCGTCCTCGACGGACGCGGCGTGGAGGGACGCCGGCGCGTTTGCGATCATTTGGCGACACTCGAAGACCCCTCCATTCGCGTGATTGCCCCCGAGGGCGATCTTACCCTTGGCGCGCTTCGCAACGTCAGCTTCGAGGCGGCCGTGGCGGCCGTCGTCTGCCAATGGGATGACGATGACCGTTCGCATCCTCGCCGCATCGAGACGCAGCTTTCGGCCCTGGTGGAAGGCGATTGCGACGCCGTGTTCCTTCAGGACGTGATGCAATATTTCCCGCGTTCGAACGTTTTGCGCTGGATCAATTGGAGAGCGACGCCAGCGGGCGGCCATCCGGGAACGCTGATGGCGCGCCGTTCGGTCACCCCGCGCTATCCCGTCACGGGAGATAACGCGCAGCGCGGCGAGGATCTCGTCCTCGCACAGGCGCTGCTCGAACGCGGGCGTGTTGGCTACGTCGGCGAACAACCCCATCTTTATCTTTACGCGAGCCATGGGGCCAACACGTGGAGCGACGATCATCATCAGATGCTGAGCCGCGAGCTTTCGATTTCCCGCGGGCTTCTGCGTCGGCGCGAGTTGGAGATCCGTCGTGGGCTCGAGCCATTCTGCTTCGAGCCCGGCAAGATCGAGGTCGCGGGGAGCAATGGTTGCGCCTTCGTGCTCTGAGACCTCAGTCGCGATGACATGGGGACCGAGCTCCGTCCCATAACCGGACGCCGATCTCATCGCGCGTCACCCGTACGCCGTCGAGACCCTCGAGGTCGATGCGGACGCCGCTGTCCGCTGGCGTCTGGAGAACGCGCCAGACCGCTGGAATCTTGGCGCCGATCGCGCCGGTGAATTCGAGCGGAAGCCGTTCGACGACCATCCGGGCGTCAATGCAGCCGAAGAATCGGTCGCTCCAATCGGCGTCGCGTCCGCCGCGCGACAGATCCCAGCTCAGCAGGTCGAAAGGGGTCCATCCCCGCCCCCCGATCCAGGCTTCCGCCCAGAAATGATTGGTCGGCGCCCTGGGATAGAGCACATAGCCCCCGATGAGCCGGGCAGGGATGTCGACTGCGCGGCAAAGCGCGGCAAACAATGCCGAACCGAGCTGGCAATCATACCAGCCGGCGCGCACGACAAAGTCGCAGGGCGCATGCAGGTCGAGCTGGTCATAATGGATCGGCCCACAGGCGTATTCGGACAACATATAGGTCCAGAACGCCCGCAGGGCGTTTTCGGGACGCGGCGAGGGGCCGGCAAGGCGGCGCGCGAGGCCTTCGATCGCTTCGCTAACGACGATCAGGCCTTCGCGCCGGCCGAGATGACGCGGGTTGGGCGCATCGACCGACTGCCAACCGCGCGGGAACCTATAGGAGGCGCTCATGACGGCTTCTCCCTGGCCGCGCGAGAGGCCGGAGGCTTCGAGGCGCCCCTCGCTCACTGTCAGGCGGAGGTCGTCGAGGCCTTCAGCCACCGCCTTTTCGACGACAAGAGCAGGGCCATCGACGCTCGCCAGCGGCGCCGGGGCGCGCAATCGCATCGGTTTGCCGGCAGGAGCCGTCACCGCGATCGTGCGGCGTAAAGTCAATTCCACGCTATCGCCGGGGGCCGCGGCGAATTCGGCCACGAGGCGGCGCCCGGTCTCAACGTAATGGCTTTCCCAGAACAGGTCGCGGCCCTCAAGCCCGCGCCGCTTCAGGAAATGAATGACCTCCACCGGATCGAAGCGCCGTCCGCCGGCCGCGTCCGCGCTAAAGGGAAGGCCGCTCGCGATCCATTCCCCGAGGGCGTCGCGGACCTGCTGCTCGGCGCGGCTGTCATCCGCTTCAAAGGCAAATCCCGCGAGGCGCAGCATGGCAACGATTTTCTCCTCGCGCGCTGTGCGGTAGCGTTCTTCAAATACGGGCCCGGGTCCCTTCATGGAAAATCGCGCCTCAAACTGACGTCGTCACGGCCTGACGCGGAAAGAATCGAGCGACGCAATACGCGGTTGCGATCGACAAAAAGCCCGAGGCGCCCAACAATCGCGCTTGCGATCAATATGAAGCCGGCGCGGCGGCTGGAGAAAAAATGCTTTATGAACTGTTGCTCCCCAAAATCATCTCTAACATGACAAAAGCCCGCATCGAAACCGTCTACATGGCGGAAGGCGAAGAGGTCAAAACCGGAAAACTGCTCGATCTCAGCATCAATCTCGGCGACGTCGCATCCCAGAATTGTCCGCCAATTTCCTATTACAGGCTGGTCACCCGCGAGAAAGCGCATCTTCAAAAGCTGATCGTCGCGGGCGGGGAAACATGCGCGCCTGGAGCGCGAATCGCCGTTTTGAGCGACGCACCCGACGATGACGCCAGCCAGACGATCGCTCGACCTTTGCGCCTGACCGTCGCTGCGATCCTGTGGCATCCGCAGATGTGGTCGGCCAGTCAGCCATGACGGCAGAACTGACGACAGATTTGGTCCTTGGATCGCTCGGCGTGAAAGCGGGGCGCTCCGCCATCAGCTGGCTGCGCGAGAACGGCAGCCTTTGCCGCGCCGGCGAAGCGATCGGCTTTTGCTCTCTCGCCCTCGATCCTTCCGCGCTACGCTCCTTTGGCGGAAAGGGCTTTGCCGGCGAGGACGTGGTTCAGGCGGTCTTCGCGGCGCCATTTAGCGGGCATCTCGATCTCCGCTCGTCGGAGGCCGGCGGCCTGCTCGACCAGCGCGTTTTCGAACCCTGGCGCCCGGATGACATCGCCTGCCGCATCGAAGGCGATCCGGGGGATGCGCCTCTGGCGGCAGGGGCGCCGCGCGAAACGCGATCCGCGCCGCTGCGGTTGCTGCTGCTCGCCGGTCGGCGCATAGGCTGGCCCCTCGACGCGGGCGCCGCTCTGCTGCCCGGTCTTTATTCCCGCGCCCGCGCCTGGTGGGGGGATAAAATCGGGGACGCGCCAACTCTGCTCTCGTTTGGCCTCTGTGACGCAACGGGTTTCGTGCGCGGCCAGCGCTCCGCCTTTATCGAACTGTTCGAGTCGTCGGCTTTTCCCGCCCACATTGTGCATGTGTCGGAGAAGCCGCTCACACCGTGCGCCACCATTCTTCTCGAACAGCTCGGCCGGACGCCCGAGCAGGCAAGGCAGATCGGCCTTGATCTCAGCCGCAGTCTTTTCGACGGGCGCGCCGCGCCGCAGCCCGCCGATCTGATTTTCGCCGGCGCGCTGCTCCAGCAACTTGGCGATTCGCCGCTCCGCGACCGCCACGCCGTCTTTGACCGCAACGGGATCGTCATGACAAGGCCCGCGGTCCGGATCCTTATGTCAGCAAGCGCCGAGCCACGATCCATCCTGCGGCACAAGCAGCTTGGCTACCACATCGATATTCTGCCGGAAAATGCGCGGGCCGCGGGGCCAGCCATTCGCGGCTGGCTCAGATCTGCTTTTGAACCCGTGCGGCGCGCGCTCTCCGACATGCTTGACGACTATGCGCGCCTCGCTGACGCCGTCGCCGCGGCGACCGGCGCGCGTCTCCTGATCGTCAACCGCATGTCGACCTCTGGGCGCGAGGACATCATCAGCTATGCGCCTTTCGACGCGCCGCTCGGGCAGACGCTTGCCTATGTCGCCGGGAAGGAATTGAACCTGATGCTGCACGATCTCGCCGCGACGCGTGACGTCGGCATTCTCGACGTCGATGCGATTGCGGCCGAGATCGGCGGCGCGCGGCATCTGTCCGATGGCATCCATCAGAGCGAGGAGATGCAGGAACTCCTGCGCCGGGAGGTCCTGCATGTGCTGGCCGCATAGAGCGCTTTCCGGTCACATGGAATCATGTGATCGATAAGAAATCGCTCACATCAACGAGCTGGAGCATGTCCTTATCGTTCAGATAATTCCACCTGAACGGGACATGCTCCAGGCGCGGCGGCGCCCCTCAATCCACCGTGAAATCCACGGCAAGGATGGCCGCCGCGGCGGGGTCTTCCGGCAGCGCTTCGCCGGCCTCGTCGCTCATCAGGGCGATCGGGCTCTCGAGTTGCGCCCATTCTCCCACATCGGCGAGAATGGCGCGCAGCCAGCCGGCCTGGCCCGAACGCATCTCGACAAGCGCCTTGTGCGTTTCGAGCTCGACGATGAGTTCGCCCAATTCAAAGCGGCGCCCTGGCTCGCCGTGCCATTCGAGCACGCGAATCTCCTCGACGTCCTCGCCGACCCTTGGAACGACAATCTTGTAAATCAGTCTCCGCCTCCCTCGTTCGTGATGATTGCGTCCTCGGCGGCGGCCGCAAAGCGCGCGCCCAGCAAGGCCTTTGCCGCCGCGACGACGCGCCCCGCGTCCGGGACCACGGCAGCCTCGAGCAGGGGATTTGACGACACGGGCGCGGGCAGCGGGCCGACGCGGGCGGCGCGCAGGGGGCCGATCCGCTCGGCCACCCGCGCGGAAACTTCCGCCCCGACGCCGCATGTCAGCTGGCCTTCTTCGAGCGTGAGCAGCGCGCCGGTGCGCTGCGCCGATCTTGCGATCGTTTCGACGTCAAGCGGCGAAAGGCTGCGCAAATCGATGACTTCGCAGGAGATTCCGTCGTCGGCGAGGCGTTGCGCCGCCTCCAGCGCGACGCGGACCATGAAGGAATGCGCGGTGAGCGTGACGTCAGTTCCGGCCCGGAGGATTTGCGCCACGCCTATTGCGCCCACTTCCTCGTCGAGCGGAACGTCGCCGGCGCCCGGAAACAGCCTTTTGTGATCGACATAGACGAGAGGGCCGGTTTCGCGCAGCGCGGCCTTCATCAGCAAATAGGCGTCGGCGGGGTTTGAGGGGGCGACGACTTTCAGGCCCGGCACGCCCATCAGCCAGGATTCGATACATTGGGAATGGGCGACGCCCTGTCCCTTGGCGCCCGCCGTGGTCTTGACGACGAGAGGGGCAGTCATCCGTCCAGCGGATTTGAAACGGAGCTTGGCGCCATAATTGAACAGCGGATCAAGGCCGAGCATCAGAAAATCCATATAGGTGATGCTGACCAGCGGGCGAAAACCGCCCGCGGCAAGGCCAACCCCAACGCCCACCATCGCATTTTCGGCGACCGGCGTGTCGCGCACGCGCGCTGGCCCGAACTCCGCAAACAGGCCATCAAATTCGCGGTAGGAGCCGCCAAAGGCGCCGACGTCCTGTCCGAGCACGATTACACGCGCGTTCCGGCGCATCTCCTCCCGCACGGCGCGCGCGATGGCTTCCCGAAAGAACAGCCGCTCCGTGTTTGGCTTTCCGGGCTTCTCACCAGACATTGGCGAGCGCTTCATCGAGACGGGGCGGCGCCGACGCATCGGCAAAAACTGCGGCGGCCGCAATCTCCGCGGCGATCGCCAGATCGAGGTCTGTGACCTGCGCCGGATCGAGGTCGCCCCTTGCGATGAGCTTTGCCTCGAAGGCGCGAATCGGACAGCGCGCCCGGATCGCTTCGAGCTCCGGTTTGCTTCGCGTTTCCCGCGCCGTCGTTGAATGGCTCGCAAAGCGCAGTGACAGACATTCCATGAAGGCCGGCCCGCGCCCGGACCGCACAGTCTCGATTGCCTCGCGCGCGGCATCGGCCACCGCCTCGACGTCCATTCCGTCGACTGTCCGGGCGGGAATGCCATAAGGCCTTGCAAGATCGGCGAGGTGCGCGGGCGCCAGCGCATATTTGCGCGGCGTCGACACCGAAAGCTGATTGTCGTTACAGACGAAAACCAGAGGCAGGCGCCAGATCGCGGCGAGGTTCAGGGCCTCGTGCAGCGCGCCGGACCCGCAGGCGCCATCGCCGAAAGCGACCGCCACGATGGATTTTTCGCCAGCCAATTGGCGCGCCAGCGCAAGGCCTGCCGCAATGGTCAGGTTGCCGCCGACCACGGCATGCGCGCCGAAAAATCCGGAGGCCGCATCATTGACATGGCCGCGTCCGGCGACGCCGCCATTCAGACCCGTCGATTTGCCGAGCAGTTCGGCCAGCAATCTCTGCGGATCAAGCCCGCGCGCCAGGGCAAAACCGATCGAACGACCGCCGGTCAGGAGCTGATCCGCCGCGCCAAGCGCCGCGCACAGCCCGACGGCGACAGCCTCCTCACCGGAAGACAGCAATTGGAAGCCGTGGTCGCGCCGCACCGCAAGCGCGGTTTCAAAGGCCCGGATCAGCTTCATGGTGCGCAATTGTTGGCGCGGCGTCACGCGCGCCCCCGCCGGCCGCGACCCATGCTTCTGGCGGCAAGATGCGCCGCGCCGTTCCAGGCAAGAGCCGCGCAGTTGCGCAGGCCGCGCCGCTCCACCGCCGTGCGGAACCGTCCCAGCGCGTCCCACGGGCTGATCTTGCCGGACGCCAGCGCACGCAGATAAAGGGCCGCCTGGTTTTCAGATTCGCCGAAGGTCTGCACCGTCTGCGCAAAGCCGCCGACGCGCATGGACAGCGTGTTGAGTCCGGCGGCGGGTGCGCGAGCAGAGGCCTCATTTGGCCAGGGCGGCGGAAGGCTCGCAAGATGAGCCCGCGCCGCCTCGATAGCGCCTGCGGCCACGTGGTCGTCGAATGCTGTGGTCAACAAGGCGCCAGCGACGCAGCGCGCAACGGCCTCGGCCGCGAAAACGCCGCTAAGCCGATAATCAGTCGCAAGCACGCGCGCACCGACATCAGCCAGCGCCCGATCGACGTCGATGACAAGGGCGCCAGTCTCGCGCGACACATCGGCGGCGAGGAGATTTAGCCGGCGGATGCGGATGCGCCGCGCCGCTGCAAGCGCGGGATCGTCGCCTTCGTGAACGCTTCGGAACACGGTTAGGAGGTACAAAAACTCATGTGATCGCGCGGCCTCGCCCATGCGCGCCCGCAACCTTGTTTCAGTCTCATTCCAGGGCTCAGCGAAACGCTCGACCTCGGGCAGAAGCGAGGCGATGAAGAGTTCCCTTCCGCCCGGGACGTCCGGCGGCGCGTCAATGTCTGCGAAGGCGCAGTCGAGGCGGCAAGCGTCAGCGCCGGCTGCGGCAAGACAGTCGGCGACCCGCAGCGCCGCAAGGGAGAGCGCGGCCTGTTCCTCGGCAGGAACGCTCGCCCGGATGACGAACAGGCTGTTATTCAAGAAAGGCCCTTTCCCGCTCGCTGGCAGCCAGATGCGCCCGCCGCACCGCCTCGATTCCGACCACGCCGTCGCAGCGCCGCGCCGCTCTGAAGAGATCCGGAAGGGACCGGATACGCGCATATGCCGGAAGAGCGGACGTTTCCGCAAGGCTCGCCCAAAGGACAGCAAGAAGCGGAGTTTCGGGAATCGGATGCAGCCGGTAGAAGCGTTTTTCCCAATCTCTCTCGACAAGCGGGTCGCGCCAGCCTTTGCGGTGAATCATGTGAAATGAGCGGGCGCCTGTCGCCAGCGCCATCCGCAGCCCCGCCTTGACCAGCCGCAAGGCGATCTCGCGATGCTCGTTGATCGAAAGCTCGGGGTCAAAGCCGCCAGCTTCGAGGAAGGCCAAGCGCGCCACCGACTGGTTCGAGCCGGAAGCCGCGGCCCATAACACGCCGCAGTCGGTCTCTGCCTGCAGGGCCTCCATTTCGAGGTCGTAGAGGCGCCGCGGCCCTGCGCCAGGATAGATGCCCGGCTGCGCGCGCAATTCGATCGATGAGAAATTCCGGCTGATGTCCGCCTTGGTGACGCGGCTGCGCGCGCGTTCGCGCTCCGGCATGGCGGCGACCCTTGCCTCTTCGCCGGGCATGGGAGAGCCCGTTTCGGGATCGGCGAAGACTCGAGTCTGGCGCAAATGGAGCGTTTCGCCGCGCGCGACGACGCCGCCGCGCTTGCTGTGGGCGGCAAGATGACGCTCGACAAAATCGGGCGCAGCCAGCGTGTCCCCGTCGAGAAAAATGAGAATGTCGCCGCTCGCGCGCTGCGCGCCGGCGTTTGCCGCGAGAGAGCGGCCGAGAGCCTGCTCATGGTCGATCCGGACCAGCGGCGTCTCAATTGAGGCGGCGTGCAGAACGGCGTCCGTTTCGTCGGTCGATCCATCATTGACGACGACGATCTCGGCAGGTTCGCTCTGGCAGGCGAGCGAGGCTAGCGTCAGCCTCAGCCGCGCAGATTCATTCCGCGACCGGACGATTACGCTTGCTCGCATGCGTCAAGCCTTCTTTCGGTCGGCGGCGCGTCCGCTTCAAACAGGCCGAGGTCACAAAGTATGCGGACAACATCTTCGGCGACGAGGCGGCAGCCTTCCGGGGAAAGATGCATCGCATCGATCTTGAGCCCATCCGCGCCCGCGCGGGCGAGCACGGCGTCGACATCGACGATCGAGACGCCGGTCTTTGCAGAAAGCTCGATCAGTCCGAGATTGAAGCGGCGGACGGCCGTAGAGAATACCTCGTCGAGCCCCAGATGGCAGTGAATATGCTCACCCGGCATGACAAAGGAGAGATTGTAGATCAGGATCGGCGCCTGCGAGCGCTCCCGGATTCGATCGACAATCTTTTCGAGATTACCCATCGACTGCTCGACCGTGAGCGGGGCGGTCTCGACGAACTCCCGCCTAAGCCATTCCTGTTCATGCGCCGGCCAGCTTCCGGCGCTGTTCGGGTAGAACGGAAAGCCTGCACGCTGATGCCGGACCAGCCTTGTGGCGATCTCCGGCATAACCGACATGACGATCACATCGGCGTCGGTCTCAAAGACCTTTGTGCTGAACTGGCTCTCGAGCGGATAGGCGCCGAGCGGCGCACTGCAATCAGAAAGTTCTACTGGAACCGAGCCAGTCGCCTCAAGCAGCGCCTCGGAGCTGGTCGAAGTCTCATGCCTCATGCGGATCGATACGCCAGGATAGCGTGTCCGGACGATCTCATTGACACCGTTCCAGCACAATTTGCCGCCGATGCGGCAGGAATGAAGCGAGTCGTAAAGATCGACATTGCCTTTGAGGAACAGAGTAAGGCGTCGCAAAGGTTAAGCTCCCATGACGCCTTAACGTCCGCATTCGAAATATATTGCGACCGGATGCCAAGCAGCACGATGGCGAAATTCGCTCGGATGG
Organism: Methylocella silvestris; assembly: GCF_002891535.1. GTDB lineage: Bacteria > Pseudomonadota > Alphaproteobacteria > Rhizobiales > Beijerinckiaceae > Methylocapsa > Methylocapsa silvestris_A. The sequence continues at coordinate 9,473 of NZ_PDZR01000025.1, forward strand.
CGACGCAGTAATTGCTCCACGTTAATTATATTCAATTTCGAGTTTGCAGCAAACAACTTGGGATAGTCGTGGACCTGTTCCACACCGAACGCGACACAGGATGGAGGAACTGGGATCCTGGCTTCTCTCCGGGCGCAGAGAAGGGCGCGGCAAACGAGGGCATTTCAAAGGGTCAAGCCCGAGAAAACTGGCTTAGCCTGAACACGGCATAAAAACAGCAGTTAAGACAATCTAAGAAATTCGCGCAATTTCGTGAAATGACCCCGTTCCAGCATTCGTAATGACGGGGTCGGGGGTTCGAATCCCTCTTGCGCGCCACCTAACATACTGAAATAACTTTATTATTCATTTCAGGCCACGCCCGATCTTTCAAATTCTCGGTCGTGTAAGCACTATGTCAGCAGCCGGATCGATTTCGCGGTTCTTTTCATCCCGCCCCTCGCCACGACCAACGCCATACGCTTCCAGCGCGGAGCGCTGGCGCATGCCCTCGTCTTTCTCTTCTTCAGCTCAAAAAAGAGACGAGCCGTCCAAGCTGTCCAAACGATATTGGATCAATGAGTTGCGAGATGGGCGCCGTCCAAGGGTTGTCCAAAATCGTCCAAGAGACGAAATAGGGCGATCGGCGAGGTCTCCGAGGGCAAGAAAACGGTCGAAATCGCCGGATCGCACCGGCTTGGCGCATCCGTGCGCTGTGGGCGCGCGTGTACCGATTTCTGGATCGCATCACTGGCGATGCGCCGGACTACGGCGGCGGCGCATGCGGCAAGGGGCCGGCAAGGACCTGCGGCTCTGCCGCCGCCGCGCAGGCCGCGAGTTGCCGCCGACGACGGACACATGTCGAACGTCCTGCGGGCGCAAACGCGCCGATTCCAGTCGGTCCGCATTTGGGGAAAACAATTAGGCAGCGAACGTTCGAAGCAGCGTTGCGCCGACGCACGGCAACTGGCCGCAGCGCGCCACAATCGCTATGACTCTGACGAACGGCGATGTTTCGCCTGGCTCCGCCGCGCGCCTGGATGGGGAAACTTACCCAGTCGCCTATGCCGGCAGGATGATCACCTTCGTCTTGACCGGCGTTCGCGAATAGAGATCGATCATGTCCTGCGTGAGGAGGCCGGTGCAGCCGCTCGTGACGCCGGTCCCGATCGACTCGGGGTCGCTGGTGCTGTAGATCGTGCAGACCGTGTACACGCCGTTCCGATAAAGATACAGCGTCCGGGCGCCGAGCGGATTGTCGAGACCTCCCGGCATGCCGCCGGCGTATTTGCGCGCTTCCGGCTGGCGCGCGATCATCTCCTTGGGCGGGGTCCAGGTCGCCCATTCCGCCTTGCGCCCGACGTAAGCGTCGCCCGTCCACAGGAATCCCTTGCGGGGGACATTGGCGCCGTAGCGGGTGGCGTTTCCATCGCCTTCGACGCGGTAAACATAGTAATTGGCCGGATCGATGATGATGGTGCCGGGCGCTTCCTTGGTGTCGTAGCTCACCGTCCGGCGATAATATTTCGGATCGACCCTGCTGACGTCAACCGCCGGAATCGGGAATTTCTTGTCAGGCACGGGCCCGTAGAGCTTCGCCGCCTCGGCGCGAACCAGGTCGTCGGTCGTCGCGCAACCGGCTAGCCCAAGCGCGCCGAGGCTGACGGCGGAGCCGAACAGAAACGACCGGCGGTTGAGAAGTTCCGACGAAAGCCCGAGCAGAGCTGCGTCGTCCCTCTCGCCGGCGTTGGCGAGCTCACCGTCCATGATCATGATTTTGGAGTTTCCCATATCCCGTCGCCCGACCAGAGAACGTTCCGGCTTATGCCCGCTGAACGTCCTTGTTGAGGCGGAGATTGCCGTTACATGGCTCAATTGGCAAGTTCAAGCCTTCGCTGGGCGGGGTTGCCATGCGCCAGAGCGCGTCCACGCGGTCTCGCCGTCGCGCATCGCGCTGGCTTCGAGCCAATAAATGACTGTAATTGCAACGTATTAGGCGCTTTTTGAGTCAAAAGTTGTCGGCCGTCGTCCTTTGGCGTTTGTTGGTATCCCGTAACATGCTGGTGGATCGTCACGGCGCCGCCCGCGTCTGTCGTCGGCAGGCCGTCATTTCGGCTGTCTCGCCTCCAGCTCCATGACGAGCACGCGAAGGTGCGCGTCGCTGGGGAAAAGGGCGCTGAGTTGTCGCGCATGCACAAGGGCGGTTGCAAGGTCGCCGCGTTCGCGCGCCATGGAAACGAGAGCAATCAGAATATCCCGGTCTGCCGGGTGGCGCTGATGCGCCGCCTCGAGCGCGGCTGCGGCGTCCGCCGGCGCGCCGGTCGAGTTTAGCGCAATGGCATAGACATAGGCATAGCGCGCATTGCCGGGGGCAAGCTCGCTGGCGCGTTTAAGCTGGGCCAGCGCGTCAGGGTAATTTTTCTGCCGCACCAGCGCGAGACCCAGCGAATGGCGCGCGTCGGCATTCCCCGGCTCGAGATCGATGGCTTTGCGCAGCCTGGCGACGCTCTCCTCGCTTCGACCGAGCTGGCGGTCAAGATCGGCGAGATTGACGAGCGCCGGCACGAAGCCGGCGTCGAGCCGCAGCGCCGCCTCGTAATGCGCCTGCGCTTCCGGCGCGCGCCTCTGCCTGGCTTCGAGAATGCCAAGATTGAGATGCGCTTCCGGCCGGTCGGCGTCGACCATTTCGGCGTCGATCAATTCAAGAAAAGCGGCGGCATAGGCTAACTGCTGCGGGCCGGGCAATTGTTGATGAGCGTCGGCCAGCGCGCGCGCCGCCTCGATGCGGACCGCCCGCACCGGATCGCTCAGCAGAGGCCCCAGCGCCGCGATCATCGCCGGCGTTTGCGTGGCGGCAAGCGCGCGTGGGGCGGCGGCGCGCACGAGCGGATCAAAGTCGCCGATCGCCGCTTTGATTGCGGCTTCCGACTGGGGCGTCGCTAGCGGCTGAAGCAGCGCGAGAGCGCTGGCTCTGGCGATCGCCGGCTGTGTCGAATCGAGAATCAGGCTGTCGAGCTTGGTTTCGGCGCCCGGCGCGCCCTGCCGTCCGGCATGGAGGGCCAGGCCGTAATGGCCGCTTGTCTGACGCCCGCCCGGAAACCAGCTGGCGACGATGTGCGTCGCCCATTCGGCGCCTTTGTCGGCGTGGCATGTGGCGCAGGCGTTGGGCGCGCCGATCGAAAGGGTGAGATCGGGGCGCGGGACGCGCAGACTGTGATCGCGCCGCTCATCGACAATCATGTAGGTCTTGGCCGGCATGTGGCAATTGACGCATTGCGCGCCCGCGCCGCCCGGCTGGTGGTGGGAATGCGAAACCGTGTCGAATTTTTCCGGCAAATGGCATTGTGCACAGAGCCCGTTGCCTTCTGCGCGCAGCTTGAGGCTATGGGGCTCATGGCAGTTCGAGCATGTCACGCCCGCATGAAACATGCGGCTCTGGACGAAGGAGCCATATTCGAACACCTCGCCGTCGATCTGGCCATCGGCGTGATAGAGGCCGCGCTCCAGTAGCGCGGGCAGATTGGCGTCGAGGAAAGGCGCGCCAATCACCGGCTCCTTGACGATGACTTTCCGGCGCGCATGGCAGTTCGCGCAAATATCGAGTTCACGCCTGTCGGAAGGCGTCGCGCGCTCGGCGATGCCGGTCGCGGGATTCATGCGCCATTCGCCATTCACGGCGGCGTTGAGCGCCGTCGTCAGCCCCTTGTCGTCATACTGCGCGGGCGCGGAGCCCGGCGGCGCTTTGGCGCCGGCTTCAGCCCAGGCCAGATGGCGTGACCCCGGCCCGTGGCAGGCCTCACAGGAAACGTTGATTTCGCCCCATGTGGTCGCATAGGCGTTGGCGGCGAGATCGAAATTTTTCTTGAGGTCGGTTGAGTGGCAATTGGCGCATTGATAATTCCAGGTCTGGTCGCGCCCGGTCCAGTGCAGCCGGTCGCCCGGCGGCGGCGGCGCGTCCGGATAAAGATGGATCCAGCGCTGGCCGCCCTCCGCCTTCGGCCGGCTGTCCCAGGCAACGCCAAGCGCCTGAAAGCGCCCGCCCGGAAAGGCGATCAGATATTGCTGCAGCGGATAAACGCCGAAAGTATAGGCGATCTTGTAGTCATGCAGCGCCCCGTCCGGCCCGTCGGTACGGACCATGAACGCGTCATCTTTGCGACTGAATGTCGTCGTAACGCCATGATGGGCGACGCTCGCGCCGGAAAAATGGCCCAGCACCGTGGCGGCCGTCGGCTCCTGCATCGCCTCGGCATGGTGCGATGACGCCCAGGCTTTTGCTTGCGCCGCATGGCAGCCGGCGCAAGCGGCTGCGCCGACGAATGCGGGTTCCGGCGCTTTGGCGTTTTGGGCGAGAGCGGGCGCAATGAAAAGCAGCCGAAGCAGGCTGGCGAAGGAACGGAAAACCGGCTTTCGCCCGCGCGCGGGAGCAGCCTTCGACTGAAGCCGGAACAGCCTGATCATTTTGATGTCGATTGTTCCTCGCGTGGATTGAAGCAAGCCAGGCCCCAGAGCGCAAGCGCGGCATGCGCCGCCGCCGCGGGCCACAGCAGAGGCCCGGTCAGGCGCAGCGCCACGCCCGCATAAGCGAGAAGCATTGCCACAATGGCGTCGTAAATGAAAACGCCGACGAGCAGTCCTGTCCGCGAGGGGTTTGGCCCGTCCGCCCGCGCGAGCCAGCAGGCCGCGCCGATGGCGAGCAGAGCTGATCCGAAGGCCCGCCCGAGGAAAACCACCTCAATCGCGACGGAATCGAGCCCCAGCAAAAGCCGGAATGCAATTTCAGGCTGGAACAGAAGACAAAGCGCCGTCGCGCTTTCGGTGATGGCGGTTACGTTCAGAAAGCGATTCGGATGGGTCGACGCCGTCGCGGTCAAGGTCAATGTGCGGGGCCCTGCTATTCAAAGGCAAAGATCTTTTTCCAGTCGGTCTTCATGCGGATCACGATCCAGCCCTGTTTTGCCGCCTCGTCATACAGCTCCTGCGTAAACGGCCCGACCCAGCTTTCGGGCAGTCCCTGCGCCGGTCCATAGGCATATTCGCGCGCCGCATCATCGTGCAGGACAAGCAGGCCGAGCCGGGCGCCGGAGCCAGCCGTGGTATATTCCAGCATCTGGCGGTCGCCGGTCGAATTGCCGAAGGCGATGATCGGCCGCGCGCCGATCTCCATATGAATGGCCTCCGGCTTGCCGGCATTGTTGTCGTTCAGTAGCAGCTTTGGCTCTTTTGTGAGGATCGGCTTGCCGTCTTTGTCATAGCCATATTTCACCCCGCCGACAGAGCCCACAACCTGATCTGGCGGAATGCCGTAGACCCGTTGCGCATAGGCGCGCACGAAATCCTGGCCGCCGCCGGTGACGATGTAAGTCTTGTAGCCATTGGCGCGCAAATAGCGCATGACTTCGAGCATCGGCTGGTATGTCAGATCCGTGTAGAGCCGATCCCATCGGGGATGTTTTGCGGTCCCGATCCATTTGACGACATCAGCCCGAAACGCGTCGACGTCCATGCCGCTGAGGGTCGCCATGGCGATCGCCTCCAGATCCTTCAACGAGAGTTTTGCGATCGCTTCGCGATCGCCGGACAGAACCGTCCTGAAGGGCTCGACATCCCTGAGTTCGGGCCTAGCTTCGACAACCGCCGGAACGCGCTCAAGGCAATAGACCACCTGCGTATAGACCGGCTGTTCGACCCAGGTCGTGCCGTCCTGATCAAATGTTGCAATGCGCGCCTCAGGCGCGACGAAATCGGGGCTCGCGCTGTCGGTGGTCAATTTGACGAGGTCGATGATGGCGTTTTTGGCCGGGCCGTCGTTCCATGAGGGCAGGGGATCGGCCGCCAGTCCTGTTTGCGCGGTAGCGGAGATCGGCGCGACACTTAGCGCCAAAACCGCAAGCGCCGCGAGCGCCGCCCGGCGGTTCAAGGCGAAAACTTCCCGCATCTTCATGGCCGCCGCCTCTTGCCACATGGGTTGCATACGGAGTTTGGCGGGCGCGAACGCCCGCCTGTTCACGTTTCGCTTGGTTTATTGTCCCTGGTGCGCCTTGATTGCCGCCTCGATCTCGGCCTTGACGTTCTGCAGATTGAAGGACGCCGACGCTTGCATCGGCGGGAAGTCGATCGCCGTTTCGCCGAGTTTCGCAACTTCTTGCTGGACCAAAACGAAGCGCCAGAATTCGCGCGCCATGAAGTCGTTCATATAGGCGGGCGAAGAGTCGTTCAGGCTTTGCCCGCGCAGCGGCGAGAGCCGCTCGAACGGATCCTGCCGGATGTTGACGATGGTCGGCATGTCGGTTGCGACTTTTTCGCCCGGCCAGCCCCAGGGCTGTTGGAAGAACTGATATTTGAAATCGTCGAGCCGCAGCGCGCCAAGATGCGGTCCGCCGAAGTAGAAGATTTCATGACGCGCCGTCTTCGCCTTGCCGGTCAACAGGTCGAGCTGATTGTAGCCGTCGAGATGGTTCTTGTAGGTCTGCCCTTCGAGCTCGACGCCCTTCAGGAGCTTGTCCTTGATGTCCGGAACGCCGGCGGCGGCAGACAGCGTCGGCAGCCAGTCGAGACCGGAGAAGATGCCGTTCTCGACCGAACGCGGCTTCACCTTGCCCGGCCAGCGGATGATCGCCGGAACGCGGAAGCCGCCTTCATAGATGGTGCCCTTGGTCGCCTTGAACGGCGTCATGCCGCCATCCGGCCAGGTGAAGACTTCGGCGCCATTGTCGGTGGTGAAAATGACAATCGTGTTGTCGGTTTCCCCAATATCCTCAACATGCTTCAGAAGCGCGCCAATGCTGTCGTCCATCTGCGCCATGCCCGCCTCCTCGAGGCCGAAATTATCTGTCGCATTCATCTTCGCCTGATATTTCGGCGGCAGGAAGGTGAACACATGCATGCGTGTGGTATTGTGCCAGACGAAGAAGGGTTTGCCGTCTTTCTTCGCCTTGTCCATGAAGTCGCTGGAGGATTTGACGAGCACTTCGTCGAACGTCTCCATGTCATATTTGGCCTTGCGGCCTTCCTGCCAGCCCTGCTGGTCCTTCATGTCGGGGAAGGGCGCCAGCGGGCCTTCGTCGATGATCTTCTGCTTGCCGATCTTGCCCCAGCGCAGCTGCTCGGTCGGGTCATCCACGGCAGAGGCAAAACTGTGCACCAGGGTGCGGGGGCCGTATTTGTCCACCCAATCCTGCGGATAGGAATACCAATAGGGGTCGGACATGGCGTCGAGATGGTAGAGATAGCCGAAGAACTCGTCGAAGCCATGCACGGTCGGCAAGAATTTGTTGAGATCGCCAAGATGGTTCTTGCCGAACTGCCCGGTCGCGTAGCCCTGCGCCTTCAGCACGGTGGCGAGAGTCACGGCTTCCGCGGGCAGCCCAATGTCTGCGCCAGCTTGGCCGACGGTGGTGAGGCCCGTGCGGATCGGCAGCTCGCCGGTGATGAAATTGGCCCGGCCCGCCGTGCAGCTCGCCTCGGCGTAGTAATCGGTGAACATCATGCCTTCGTCGGCGAGCTTGTCGAGGTTCGGCGTCTTGCCTGACATGATGCCACGATGATAGGCGCCGATATTGAACCAGCCGACATCATCGCCCATGATGACGAGAATGTTGGGCTTTTTGGCCGGCGCCTGCGCGAGGGCTGGCCCTGTCAAGGCCGCAAGCGTGACCACGAGCGCGCTGCTCGCGAGTGTCCGTCGAAGCGTCATGGACTGTCCCTTTCTCTTGATTTTGATGTGAATGACGGCTCGCTCGATGCAGAGCGTCTTTCGGGCCGAGAGCGTGATGCTAAAAGTTGTAGACTTTTCGACCTTTGCCTTTCTGCATTGCAAACAAACAAGGGCGCCTGCCTGCCCGTTGCGGACGATCAATCTCCGCTCGGCTGCTGCATCTTTTCCATCGCCCGGTCGATAGAGAAGGTCGCCGCCTTCTGCCTCGGGGGAAACTCCTTGAAGGTCGCCAGGAAGTTGCCGACGTAGGTCTGGGCCGGCACCAGCATGAATGCGTGGTCGAGCAGCCAATCGTAGTAGGTGTTTGACGTGATATTGGCGCGCTCGTAGGGATCGAGCCGAAGATTATAGATGAGCGGGACGCGTAGATGGGTGAAAGGCTCGGCCCAGACCTGCAAGGTTCCCGGCGCTCTTTGCTCGGCGAAAACGAACTTCCAATTATCGTAACGAAGCCCGGTCAGATCGCCGTCGTCGGAGAAATAGAAGAATTCCTTGCGTGGTCCCGTTTTCTCGTCGCCGGTCAGATAAGGCAGCAGATTATAGCCGTCGAGATGCGCCTTGAAGGTTGTCGCGCCGGCCTTGTACCCGGTGAGCAGCTTCTCCTTGACATCGGGGACGCCCGCCGCCGCAAGCAGTGTTGGCAACCAGTCGAGATGCGAGACGATCGCGTTGGAGACCGTTCCGGGCTTGATCTTTCCCGGCCAGCGGACCATCGCAGGCACGCGATAGGCGCCTTCCCAGTTGGAGTTTTTTTCGTTCCGGAAGGGCGTCATTGCGGCGTCCGGCCATGAGTTCATATGCGGGCCATTGTCGGTCGAATACATCACAATGGTGTTGTCCTCGATGCCGAGTTCTTTCAGCTTGGCGAGAACGGATCCAACATTCCGGTCATGGTCGATCATGGTGTCGGCGTAGGGGCCAAGCCAGCGACCGGCCTGCCCGAGGCTCTCCGGTTTGGTATGCGTACGGAAATGCATATGGGTGAAGTTGACCCACAAAAATACCGGCTTGTTGGCCTTGACCTGCTTGTCAAGGAACTCGACCGAGCGGTTGGCGATGTCGTCGTCGATTGTCTCCATCCGCTTTTTGGTCAGCGGACCTGTATCTTCGATTTTTTGCGCGCCGTCGGGCAGGGCAAAACTATGCAAAACGCCGCGCGGTCCAAAATTCTTCCGAAAATTTGGAAACTCGGGATCGTTGGGCTTCGGATAATCGGGAAGCTCTGGCTCTTCTTCGGCGTTCAGATGGTAAAGATTGCCATAAAATTCGTCGAAGCCGTGAGCGGTCGGCAGAAACTCGTCCTTGTCGCCAAGATGATTCTTGCCGAACTGGCCGGTCGCGTAACCCTGGGCCTTCAGGAGATCCGCAATCGTCGGATCCTCTTTTCGCAAGCCAACATCGGCGCCCGGAAGCCCGACTTTGCTAAGGCCCGTCCGAAACACGCTTTGGCCCGTGATGAAAGCGGAGCGCCCCGCCGTGCAGCTCTGTTCGCCGTAATAGTCGGTGAACTTCATGCCCTGATCAGCAATTCCGTCGATGTTGGGCGTGCGGTAGCCCATCAGCCCGTCGGTATAGGCGCTAAGGTTCGACTGGCCAACGTCGTCGCCCCAGATGATGACGATATTGGGCTTCTTAGCCGGCGCCTGGGCCATGGCGGAAAAGCCTGACGCAGCCGCGGCCACAACCGCCAGCGCCGCCGTCAATAGTGGATGTCGATGGCTCACGTTTCCTGCCCCCTGTCGCCGAATTATAGACGCGCTATGTTTTCTTGGCCGGAGCATTTGGGAGAGCATGTCCACGGCGGATCGATTCGCTCAATCTGTCTCTTGATTAGATGGCCGGCCGGACGTTCCCTGCCTTCAACCAACTTTCTTGACAGGCGGTAGAACCCAGGAACCGTCAAGGATCGACGGGTTGTTCTCCTGCGGCCAATACAGGCGCATCATCAAAATGAATTTGCCTTTGGGCGCGGGCAGCCAGTTCGACTCTCTGTCCGCGCCGGGCGATTCGTTCTGAATATAGAGGTCAACCGAACCATCGGCGTTAGTCTTGAGGTCCTGTCGCGGGCTGATCGAATAGCGGTTCAGCGGATTCTCGACAAAGAAATAAGCCGCATCATACATGGTCAGCGACCAGAATCCCTTGACCGGCGGCGTCAGGCCCTTCTTGAAGGTGAGGATGTATTGTTCCGAGCCCATATAGTTGCGGCCGATCAAGCCGCCCGCATATTTTTGAGAGGTCGGATAGACAGCGTCCTGCGGACGGTTGGCGCCAAGGCCAATTGCCGTGACGAGCGCGCGCTGCAGATAGTTCGTCCCGTATAGTCCGGTCTTGGTGGTAAATCCCCAACCGTTGACGTTTTGCACATCGCCGTCGCTGTCCTTGAAATGCAGCATGATGCGGTCGAAGCCGACCTCCGGGACGCGCTTAGCGAAAGCCGGATCGAATTTGGCTTTATCGAAATCCTTGCCGGCCACGATGCCGATGGCCGCCAGCCTTTCGAGCAGTGGGGCGTCGGCTTCATAGGGAGGATTGCTCTTCATCAGTTCGCAGAGCAGGGTGAAATATTCGACCGCATCCATGCGATTGACCTGCTCGCGCACGGCCGTCTTCATGTCGATCGACGGATCGACCACGCCCGCCGGCGGCGTGTACTCCTTGCCATAGGCGCTAAGAGGGACGAGCGCGACCTGGTCCTGCAGCGCATGGACGATCTTATAGTCTTCCGGCGTACCCGTGCAGTAAATGCGCCCCAGCAGCCAGACGAGATTCGTCGCCGACTTGTATTCCGTCACGCCGGACGGCAGCGCTCCAGTCCAGCCGGGGCCGGTGATGGCGTAGGTTTGCGCGCCTGTCCCCGTCGTGCGCTTGCCGGGAACCTGAAAAACGCTGGTCCAGCCGTCGAGCAGGGGAAACAGGGCGTAGCGATCGTCCAACGCCGGAATGCTGAGCACCCAGGGTTCTTTGCCGACATCAAAAAAGGACGTTGTATAAAGCGTGTCGGCGTTCGGAGCCGTTACGTCGCGAAACTTGGCGTCAGGGTATTGGCGAAGCTTGATAACCTGGCCCATCGGGCCTTTCGTTCCAACCGGCGCAGCGACGTTGGTGATGACCCGCCGCGTCATTTCCATCGTCACCAACGGATAGCCGAAGGCATAGGCCTCGACAGCCAGAGCAAACTCTTCGGTGCTTTCGATCAGGTCAGAAATCGGCCCTTCAAATGCTTTGGCCGTAGAAACGATCGAAGCGCCGGCGAATAAGCTTAATCCTCCGGCTGAAATGGAGCGTCGCGACAGCATCAATACTAAACTCCCCTATCGTCGAATCTTGTCGATACTCGGATCAATCGGCGGACAGCGCAGAGGCGAGCTCCGCAGCGAGGCCGTCGACCAACTCCCGCAACTCCGCACAGCGCTCCTCGCGCTTCGGCCATTGCGAAACCTCCCATGTCTTCAGGGCGTCCTCCGCTTCCGCAAGATCCTCGCAAAGAGAGGAAAATGAGTCGTCGAATGCGGCGCGCTGTTCGATCGCCCTCCGGTGTGACGGAAAGCGGCGTAAGGCGGCGGTGATGTTTCCTTGCATGTCGATGCATCCGCCGGTCGAGCGTGGCTTGCACGGTCTTGCTTCGGTATGGCAGGCGATGCGCGCCTTGGGGAGTAGCTTCCCGTATCCTACGCCTGAACAGTTTATGTATTTGATGTGATAACTTGAGCTTTGCAGTAAAGGCGCTCTCGCGCGAGATCTCCTTGCAATTTTGCGTCAGAGCTTGCATCGATTGACCGGGAAATTAAACGAGCTCAGGCATATGAGCGCGCAAGGGAGCATGCGTGTTGAGCAGCGAACTCGCGGCGGAAAGTGAGGGCCCTGGCTCTGCTCTCTCCCCCGAGAGCGTGCTGGCTCAGCTTGATCGCATTTTGTCCAGTCCCGAATTCCAGCTGCCCGAACGCGGGCGATCGTTCTTGCGCTATATCGTCTCGGAAAGTCTTGCCGGGCGGGCGCAGCGCATCAAGGCCTATACGATCGCCATCGAGGTGTTCGGCCGCGAGGAAGGTTTTTCGCAGGAGGATCCTGTCGTGCGGATCGAGGCGAGCCGGCTGCGGCGGGCGCTCGAACGCTATTATCTCATCGCCGGACAGAGCGATCCCATCCGCATCGATATGCCCAAGGGCGGCTATGTTCCGACCTTTGCGACGCAGCTGCAATGCGCGAAGCACGCGCCGCCCGAGGCCCTGCCGCCAGGCGCGCCGCCGGACGCCGCGCCGAACGTCGCCGCCGAGCCCGAGCGACGCTCAGGCGCACAGAAAAACGCGACCGCGCTGATCGTTTTCCTCGGCCTGCTCAGCGCGGGCTATTGGCTGTTCCATTTCCCGGCGCCGCTACGCGCCCCGCCGGATGGGACGAAAACTGGCCCCCAGGCGCCGGTTCTGGCGGTCGCGCCCTTCGCAGATCTTGGCGAAGGGCCCTTGTCGAAGCTTTATGCCCTTGGACTTCGGGAAGAGTTGCTGACCGATCTGCCGCGCTTCAAGGAGCTGCGCGTTCTCGGCCGCGAGACGTCGAAGGCCTTGCCAGCCGAGGCGGAGGCGGCCCCCGTGCTGCAAAAGCTCGGCGTAGGCTACATGCTGACAGGCGCCGTGCGCGTCGCCGACGACCGGTTGCGCGTGACGGCGCGGCTGCTCGAGGCGGACAAGGGCGAGATCCTCTGGTCGCAGAGCTATGAGCAGAATCTAAGCTCCGGCGGGCTCTTCGCCATTCAGGCGGATATCGCAGGCAAGGTTGCGAGCGCGGTGGCGCAACCCTATGGCGTCATTGCACAGGCAGACGTCGCGCGCTCGCTGCGCCAGCCGCCCGACGATCCCGATGCTTATTTTTGCACTTTGCACTTCTATATCTATCGCGCGCAATTAAGCCCTGAAAAACATGCAGCGGCGCGCGATTGCCTGGAAAGCGCCATCAAACGCTTCCCGGACTATGCGACCGCCTTTGCGATGCTCTCGATCATCTATCTCGACGAAGACCGTTTCCTCTATAATCCGCGTCCGGGAGCGCCTGCGGCGCTTGAGCGCTCGCTTGCCGCGGCGCGCAGAGCCGTCGAACTCGACCCCGCCAATGTGCGCGCGCAGCAGGCGCTGATGACGACGCTGAACTTCAATCAGCGTTTAGCCGAGTCGCTTGAAGTGGGCGAGCAGGCGCTGGCGCTGAACCCCAACGACACCGAGCTTATGGGGGAGTTCGGAACGCGGCTGGCCTTGAGCGGGCAATGGGAGCGCGGAAAAGCCCTGTTGAGTCAGGCTCTTTCCCGCAACCCCGGCGGCTCGGCCTATTATCGTGGCATGCTTGCTATCGTGAATTATATTGAGGGCGATGACCGGCAGGCGCTGATTGATATCCGCCAGTCAAATCTCCAGGCATTTCCGCTTTACCATCTGATCGCCGCCGTCGTTTATGCGCAAAATGGCCTCGACGCCGAAGCCAGGACCGAAGCCGACGCCTTCGTCAAAATGAACCCGAAGTTCATTCCAAATGTCGATGCGGAGCTGATTAAGCGCAATATAGGCCGTGATGATCGCGCCCATATGATTGCCGGCATGCGCAAGGCGGGCCTGACGCCGCCTCCCGACGCGGGCGCGCCCGGTCATTGACTGTCGAGTCAGATAGCCCGCCGTTGTCGAAGGCTGTAGAGCTTCAGTCGGAATTGCTTGCCACAGAACATACCCGATAATACTACCTCTCTGCAAAATTTACGCTAAAGGCCGATTGGTCTCGATTGAGGATCAGCAAACCGAACGAGAAACTCTCCCACATCAACGAGGTGCGGGCGGGCCTGAATTATCGTTTCGGCGGCTTTTGAAACGCAGATCCACTCTGGGTCCTCGCGTCCGCGACGCCAATATCCACCTGGACATGGGCGGGGTAAATCAAGTTAATTCTTTCGGCCGGCCTATAAGGATAACTCAAATGAAATCGACCATAAGCGCCGCCCTCGCCGCCTTCATCGTCATGGGCGCCATCATCGCGACAGTTGAAGAGGCGGGCGCCGTCGTCTGCGCCCGCGGAGTCTATCGCGCCGGCTGCGCAACGACGCGCGGCGCGGCCGTCGTGCGCCGGCCGCCAGTCGCGGTTCACCGTCGCGCGGTCATCGTCCGCTAGGCTTTCTCGCAAGGCGTCGCCGCTCGCGACGCAGACACGCCCCCTCCTTTCCCCTTCGAAGCTGGTCGTCGTCCTTTGACGCCGGCCCGCCAAAACACATGGAGACAAGACAAAATGAAAAAACTCGTCACAGCGCTGGCGCTCGTCGGCTCGCTCGGCGCCGGCGCGGCGCAGGCCCAGGTCATGATCGACATGCGCATGATTACCTGCGCGGAATTTACCGCCATGCCGCCGGCCGACGCCGCGCTGACAAGCGCCTGGCTCAGCGGCTGGTTCAACCAGAAGATCGGCTCGACCACGGTTAACCTCGAAGGCTTCGCCAAGAATGTCGAGAGCGTAACCAAATGGTGCGGCTCCTATCCCAAGGAAACGGTCATGAGCGGGCTGCAGCGCGCTATCGCCCCGAAGTAGTTTCAAGCCCAACCGGATCAGGAAAACGCCATGAAGAAAACAATCGCCGCCGCCATCCTCCTTGGATGTGGCTTCGCCCCGATCGCGCAAGCTCAAGTGATCGTTGATATGTCCTTGCTCACCTGCAAGCAGATGCTCGACGCGCCGATCGAACGCGCGCCCTTCATCACCGCCTGGATGGCCGGTTACTTTGGCGCGACCCAGGATCGGGCGACCGTCGACCTGCGTTACCTCGAACGCAACATTAAGGTCGCTACGGATTATTGCAAAGGCCACCCGTCTGACAATCTGATGGCGGTGATTGAGAAGACCGCGAAGTAACAGGCGCTGCGGCTCCCCCGCGGCCCGATGGGCGGCGGACAAACATGCATAATATGCCGGGCCCCGCGCTCCTTGCAGGCGTTTGCCGCCGCCCATAAGGCGCTCCAAGCCGACGTCAAACCCTGGCGCCGGCTTGCATTGGCCTCTGCCGCTGATCGCGCGCCAATCTGCGGCGCGCCCCCCATGCGACGTCCGTCAATACGCCCCCGCGGGCCTTCGATTTTTGGAGACAGGCCCATCCTGATAGCGCAGCATGATCGAAGGTCAGGCTCAAATGACGTCACGCTTTTCCGTTATCAAAGTCCGCTCGCCCGAGACCGCGCCGACGCGCCGCCTGCTTGTGCTGCTTCTGGCCGCCATCTCGCTTGGCGCCGCTTCCGCCGCTTCCACGGCTTTTGCCCAGCAGACGACAGGCGCGCCGGGCGCCCCCGATGCAACGACCACCATTGACGGTCGCTATCTGCCGCCGCCGCCGCAGCCTTTTCAGGGCGAGATCAAACTCAACGCCGCCCAGTCGACGCCAGCGTGGCCGGCGCGCGTCGTGCCGCCGAAGGGCGCGCCCAATATTCTCCTCATCATGACCGATGATGTTGGCTTTGCCGCGCCTTCGACCTTCGGCGGCGTCATCCCGACGCCAACGCTTGACGCTATCGCCGACGCGGGGCTGCGATATACCAATTTCCATTCAACGTCGCTGTGCTCGCCAACGCGCGCCGCGCTCATCACCGGCCGCAACCATCATTCGGTCGGCTTCGGCGTTGTTTCTGAAGCTGCGACCGGTTTTCCGGGCTATGACAGCTTCATCGGAAAAGGCAGCGCAACCATCGGCCGGATCCTGCGAGAGAACGGCTATCGCACCGCATGGTACGGCAAGGACCACAATACGCCGACCTGGACCGCGAGCCAGGCGGGGCCATTCGATCAATGGCCAACCGGCATGGGCTTTGAACATTTCTACGGTTTCGTCGGCGGCGACGCGAGCCAGTGGGAGCCCAATCTCTTCAACGATACAACCGCGATCTACCCCTATATCGGGCAACAGGGTAAGTGGAACCTGACGACGGCGATGGCCGATGACGCCATCCACTGGCTGCATCAGCTGAATGACATCGACAAGACGCTGCCGTTCTTCCTCTATTATGTTCCCGGCGGAACCCATGCGCCGCATCATCCGACGCCGGAATGGGTCGACAAGATCACCGACATGCATCTTTTCGACAAGGGCTGGAACGCCCTGCGCGACCAGATTTTCGCCAATCAGAAAAAGCTCGGCGTCATTCCGCAGGACGCCAGACTGACGCCCTGGCCGGATGATCTCATGAAGAAATGGGATACGCTCGGCGATGACGAAAAGAAGCTCTTCATCCGGCAGGCGAATGTCTATGCCGCTTTTCTCGCCTACACCGATCACGAAATCGGCCGCGTCATTCAGGCGGTGAAAGACACCGGCAAATATGACGATACGCTGATCATCTATATCAGCGGCGACAATGGCGCCTCCGCCGAAGGCTCGCCGAATGGCACGCCAAGCGAAGTGCTCCAGTTCAATGGCATTGAATTAACCGCCGCCGAGCAGATGAAATTCTACGACGCCTGGGGCTCGCAATTCGCCTATAATCATTTCGCGGTGCCGTGGGCCTGGGCTTTCGACACGCCGTTCAAATGGACCAAACAGGTGCCGTCCTTCTTTGGCGGCACGCGGCAGGGCATGGCGATTTCATGGCCCGGCCATATCAAGGACGCCGGCGGATTGCGTACGCAATTCCACCACGTCATCGATATCGTGCCGACGCTGCTTGAGGCGACCGGAATACCGGCGCCTGTCACGGTCGACGGCATCGCGCAAAAGCCGATCGAGGGCGTCAGCATGGCCTATAGCTTCGACAAGACGAAGGCCGACGCGCCCTCGGCGCACAAGACGCAATATTTCGAGATGCTGGGCGTGCAGGGCCTCTATGACGACGGCTGGATGCTGAGCGCCGTTCCGCTGCGGGCGCCGTGGGAGCTGCTCGGGAAGGCTGTTCTTGACCCGGCCAGCGCCTATAAATTCGAGCTCTATGACGTCCGCCATGACTGGACGCAATATAGCGACGTCTCCTCCGCCAATCCGCAGAAAGTTCGCGAGATGACCGATCTGATGTTTGGCGAATTCGCCAAATATCAGGTGCTGCCGCTCGACGCCTCGGTGGCGACGCGCATGGCGACCCCGCGCCCGTCGCTGAATGGCGGCCGCCAAATGTTCACCTATTCGGGCGAACCGGTCGCCGGCCTGCCGCGTGGCACCGGCCCCGATCTGCTCAACACGTCCTATACGATCACCGCCGAGATCGACGTCCCGCAGACCGGGGCCGAGGGCATGATCGTGACCCGCGGCGGAAGGTTTGGCGGCTATGGCCTCTATCTTTTGAAGGGCAAGCCGGTCTTTACTTGGAACCTGCTTGATCTCAAGCGGGTGAAATGGGCGGCGCCTGACGCGCTGCCCGCCGGCAAACACACGCTCGTCTATGATTTCAAATATGACGGGCTCGGGTTTGCGACGCTCGCCTTCAACAATGTCAGCGGCCTCGGCCGCGGCGGCGTCGGGACTCTGAGCGTCGACGGAAAAATCGTCGCAACGCAGACAATGGAGCGCACAGTGCCGCTGACCCTGCCGTGGGACGAGACTTTCGACATCGGCTCGGACACCGCAACCCCGGTTGACGATCAGGACTATCAGATTCCCTTCGCCTTCACTGGTAAGATCAACAGGCTGACGATCGCAGTCGAGCCGCCGGTCCTGACCGATGACGACAGGAAGAAGCTGCAGGCCGCGTCGCGCGCGGCGGGCGACGCCAACTAAGGGCGCGGCGCAAGATCGCCTGCCGCATATCCACTGCGGCAGGCCGGATATTGACGGGCTCGCGCGCCAACTCCTAATTGGCGCGGCAACGTGAAAGGGCCGCCGATTGCTGACGCCAGCCTGGACGCTCGACTGGGCCTGGAGCCTGCCGCTGATTGCGCTGACGCTCGCCATTCACGTCACGGCCATTATTGGACTTTCGGTGCTGTTGCTGCACGTCAGGGCGCGCTTTGAGCGGCGGGAAAGGCGGCTGCGCTCCTCGGCGCTGCTGTCGATCGCAATGATCGGCGCCGCCGGATGGGCGCTTGCCCTGTTGCACGGGTTCGAGGCGGCGCTCTGGGCCGGCGCCTATCTGCATGTCGGCGCAATCGATACGCCAGCGGACGCCATGTTTTATTCTGTCGACGCAATGACAACGCGCGGCGCTTCGGGACTAAAGCTCGAGAAGCAATGGGAGATGATGGGCGCTCTGGAGGCAGCCAACGGCGTATTGCTGTTTGGCGTCAGCACCGCCTTTCTGGCCGGCGTCCTGACCGAAGCCTGGGCAGCTTTTCGCGAGCAGGCGCGGCATTCAGTGAGGACCTGAACGCCCCACAATTTTAAAAATTCGTCGAGGTCGCGCATGCTTGGGCGGGCGGCCCAAGTCGAAGCTCGCCGCACATGACGAGGCGCTTCGCCCCGTGTGATGGGCGAACCCGAGGCGACGCTCGCCGAACTGCAGGCCTGGCTCATGGCCGAGAGCGCCATGAAGGCTAGCGTCGGCTGCCTTTGGCAGCGGCCGCGGCGTCTCGGGCTGACGCTCAATAGAGTCGTCGCGCGCCGCCGAACAAGATCGCGCCGATGTCGCCAAAGCGCGCGAGGAATGGCGCGTCAGCCAGCCTGATCTGAATCCGGAACAGCTTGTCTTTATAGCGAAACCAGAGCGAAGACGAATACGGTGCGGCTGTATAGCTGCGCCCCGCGCGGACGCCGCCTCAACGCGCGCGCTGTTTGGCAATTGGGTGCCGGCCTTGGTTGGCGCCATGCGCCACGATCAGATCACAGTCCCTTGCGTCTTCGACGGGCCGATGAACGGCCCTTTCAGGCTATCGCCATGAATCGTGCAATCCTCTAGCTGCGCATAAGCGAAATCATGAATCATTTTTTATGCAGACTAAATCTTCTTTTAATATGAGTACACTCATTGATAGTGTAGGATTATCAAGGACACATATAAAGCATAGAATTAAGTATAGAAGTAATCAGATAAGTAGTAATGTCATAAAATCTACATAAATATCGACTGTGTTGCTAGCATACAACTTACATAAATCTAATTTTGTGAGTTGCGTGAATCTCTTTGACCGCCTGTATAGCGAATAATACACAGGTCAGCAGGCATACAGATCCGCTCGACAGCCGATCTGGTGTTTGTAATTCTTAGAGTGGGGCGCAAAATCATGAATCGATATGCAGCTGGGCCTGCTTTTGTGGCTATGACATTGGGTGCTCTCGTCGCCTGCCAGAGCGCAGCGCGCGCGGATGAGACGGCCGACGAAATTCGCGCGCTAAAGGCGCAGTTGAAACGCTTGGAGGTCAAGGTCAGCGATCAGGCCCGCAAGCAAAAAGAGACTCAGGTGCAGATCCGCGACGTCGCGTCACGCCCGGCGCCGCCTGTAGCCTCTGGGCCAAACGGCGTCTCTCTCGGCGCGCTCGGCGGCTCCGCGCCTACCGGCCTCACCGGCGTCGAGTCATCAATTCGCGGCCTGCCGGTAGCAGGCTCGCCAAGCCTATATATCAACGGCGTGAGTATCACGCCTGGCGGCTTTCTCGCCCTCGAAGGCATTTTCCGCGATCGTTTCATCGGCGCAGACATTGCGACGCCTTATCAGAATATTCCCTACGGCAATATCCGTTCCGGAAACGCCAACGAATTCCGCATGAGCGCGCGACAGAGCCGCGCCTCGCTCCTGGTCAAAGGCGATGTCAATCCGGCGACGCATCTCGCCGGCTTTATGGAGCTCGACTTTCTCGGAGCGGCGCAGACGGCGAATTCAAATGAGAGCAATTCGTTCAACCCCCGCGTCCGGCATCTCTACGCCACCGTGGATCAGGACGACTTTGGCGCGCATCTCCTCGCCGGACAAACCTGGTCGCTCGTGACCATGAACACCAAGGGCATCGTTCCGAGGCAGGAAAACATTCCGCTGCAGATCGATGCGCAATACGTTCCGGGCTTTGTCTGGGCCCGCAATCCGCAGATACGCGTCGTCAAGGATTTCGACCAGACGCTATGGGCCGCCCTGTCGGTCGAAAACCCGCAGACGACGTTCGGCGGCTTCACGACGGTCGGCACGACTCCCGGCACTCTGCCAAGCTCTCTCGTCTTCAACCAACTTCCGCCCGGCGGATCGCTGTTCAATTCGTTAAATGCGGTGTCGCTCAATCATATGCCCGACATCGTTGGCAAGGTCGCCTGGGACCCGACCATTGCGGGCCATAATGTCCATCTTGAGGGCTTTGGCATTTTCCGCGATTTCTACAGCCAGGTGAACAACAGCAATCAAGATGTCGCGGGCGGCGGCGCCGGGGGCTCTATCCTCGTATCTCTGCTTCCGAAGCAGCTCGAAGCTCAGTTTTCGGGCATGACGGGGCGGGGCATCGGCCGCTATGGCGCGGGGCAGCTCCCCGACGTCACGTTCAACGCAAACGGCACAATCGCGCCAATCCAGGAAACCATGCTTCTTGCCGGACTGACGTGGCACGCCACGTCTGATCTCGATCTTTACGCCTACGCCGGCGAAGAATACCAGAACGCGACCTATACGACGACCGAGTCTGGCGGCGTTCTCAATCCCTTCGGACTTGGCAATCCTTTGTTCTCGAATGCGGGATGCTCGACCCCAGGCTCCACAGTCTGCAACGGAAACATTCACTTGATTCGCCAGATCACGGGCGGACTATGGGACAAGGTCTACCAGGGTTCGTTCGGCCAACTGCGAGCCGGTTTGCAATATTCTTTCACCCAGAAATATTCCTTTCAGGGCGTCGGCGGCGGTGCGAAAACCCAGGAAAACATGGGCTTGTTCAGCCTGCGCTACTATCCCTTCTGACGAGCGATCAGCGATCGCCGGTGTTGGAGCAAATGAGTTGGAGCCCGGCGCGAGAGATTAAATCTTTGCTCGTAGGATCATCGGTCGGAGGCAGACGCTCTTTGGCGTCCTGCCGACGATCGGCGCCTTTCGCTAAGAAGGGATTGGCTCAAAATATGGATCTTCCCTCCAGCTGGATCAAATGCTTAGTCCGGATTAACGTAATAGCTGCCATACAGCGGTCCCTTATAGGCCTCGATCCGCTTTAGCGCTGTTGGGTCCGCCCTCGTCAAGACAGCTCCCACAATTCGATCCACCAATTGTTCGTCATGGCTCAAGGCGTCCAGAACCACCTTCTGGCTCGTTTCACTCCATTGGATCAGGAAAACAAAAGCGTCGATTAAATGCGCCACCGCCTTCACATCCACGATCGGAACCACGGGCGGAAAATCCACGAACACATATTCATACTTCTCGCGCACATCAGCTAACAGATTAATCATCGCGCTCGACGTAAGCAGCGTGGTCACATTCGTATGCCGCTCTTTGATCACCGCGGGTATAAAATCGAGACCAGTCGCGGGGTCGGTGATGATCACATCAGCTAACACCTTAGATTCCGTCAGCAGCTCTAGAAGACCGGATTTTGATTTTGGAAAAACAGTCGCTGTGAGCGATGGATTGTGCAAATCCGCGTCGATGAGCAATGTCTTGTGTCCCATCTGTGCGGTCATAAAGGCTATATTGGCGACGAAGGTCGTTTTGCCTTCCCGCGGAAGTGAGGAAACGATCCCGATGACGCGTGATTGGGTTTGTGGGAGCGCCGTATCGACAGAAACCTTGACGTTTCTAAGGGTCTCCGTAAATCTCGAGAACGGCGCGGAAACGCTGTGGCGAACAATTTGCCCCGCATCCAATCCTCCGCCGCCGCTTCCCAGCAGCTGCCTCAGTCTCTGGCGCGGGCTAGCCTTCAAGGAAATGTCCGGAAGAATGCCGAGGCATGTCAAGCCGGTGTAATTCACGACGTCGTCCGCAGTGCGAAAATTACTCCCAAGGAACTCACGGGCGGCGGCTATCGAGCCACCAAGCATAAGTCCAAAAAAGATTGCCCCCGGGATCAAAACCAACTTCCTCGGCCAGCTTGGCCGGTCAGGCACACTCGCTGGCGTGATGACGCGCGCGTCAGAAACAGGGAATGTTTGCTGCTGGTTTGCTTCCTGCAATTTCGAGAGAAAATTATCGTAAACGCTACGGGAGGTTTGCGCGGAGCTTTCAAGATCCCTGAGTTCCACCTGCGCCTGGTTCGACACGTGTGACAGCATGACAAGGGAATCGAGGCTGTCCTGGACCGACTTTTGTCTGGCCGACGCAATCTCGTAATCGCTCTTTGTGCCTTCGCCAATTCTGCGAATTTCATCCAGCATTGATTTTCGCAGTTCATTCATCTGATGATAGATATTAACAACAACGCCATGTTTGGTTCCATATTTGGACGACAAATCGGCTGCCCTGCTGGAAAGGTCAAGATATTGCGCGCGCAGTCGCGTGATGATGGGACTTTGTAATGCGTCGGCGACAGATCCGTTGACAACATCTCCCTGGCTAACCTCGGTTATACGGTCGAGGCGCGCCTGGGCCTCCGCGGTCGTCGCTTTGGCCGCGACAAGCTGGCCGTTCACGTCGGAGAGCTGCTGTTCGCTCATTAGGCCGCGCGAGGTATCCACAATATTGTTGTCGGACTTGAATATCTGAACCGCCTTGTCGGAGGCGGCGGCCTCAGCTCGAAGCTCCTTCAGCCGGTCCTGCAGCCATTTCGTCGCGCGCCGCGTCGTTTGAAAGTTCGCATCGAGTTCTGCGTTCATATAGCCTTCGGCCAGCGCGTTGGCGATCAACGCCGCCTTTTCCGCATTGTAGAGGGTCAATTCGACCTGGATGACATTCGTCGCGCGGACGCGCTTTATCTTGAGGTTTGAGACGATCTGCTGAACCGCCGCCTCTTCAAGCCGTGTCTCAGTCCAGTCGCTTGCCGGCTTCGCGCCGAGCGAGGCGAACCATGACGTCAGTTGAGACATCAGAGAATAAGGAGGGAAAATCTCCGGATCATGCGCAAGCTTCAATGACCTGACAACCGACAGGATCACACTGTCAGATTTCAACACCTCCGCCTGACTGTCTATGAACCCAGGGTCCATGATGGGGTGATCGGCTGTTCTATCTCGCTTTGATAAAACCTGGCTCTTCTCCGGATCGATCAGAAGCAGGAAGTCAGAGGTGTATCGAGGCGCCGTCGTATAAATATATACGACGGATAAAGCGAGCATGAACAGCACGCTGGCGCAAATAGCCGGCCATTGCCTGCGTACGGCCCGAGCTATCGCTAGCATGTCAAGTCGTGGCTTGAACGCAAATCTGGCGCTCTGCTTAGCCGCCGGCGCTATCGTATTCATCGCATTCAGCATGAGTCGCCTTCCCGGCCGCCACAGCCTTATCTGTGAGGCCTGCTTTAAAAACTCAATTTTCGTCCTTGAACGCCCAGAACGACATTATCCGGCGCCAGCAAACAATTCCGGCTTGGGTCGCCGGCGTCAATCGGAAGAAGCTACTTTCGACTGTTGACGAGCGGAGCGCTCGTGGCAGACAAGCGCCAGCTACACAGACGCATCTCGCCATTACGGCCGACCATCGTAACCGGCGCAGAGCACATTCATCGCGCCGCTCGGTAGGTCAGCTCGTCTCACCGAATCTTGTAGATCGGAGCGAAGGGCTTAAACGGATCCTCCAGCGCCAGACCCCGCCTGCCGATTGAGCCCGTCGTATCCACCCCAAGCTTTGAAGGCGGAGGGGATGTGGGACCGGCAGGAGGATGACGCCAAAGCTCAGCAGGCGCGTCGCCCGCCGGCATGCCGCGGACATAGGCGCGCAATACGTCAGGGTCGGAGACCGAACGCATGACGGCTGTAATTTTGCGCGGAACTTCAGGATTCTGCCCTGCGCACGCCTGAGACGCCATGGCGAGACCGGCGCCGATGGCGCTCCGCTGCCGTTGATTTGCAGCTGAGACAGTTGCGCCGATGGCTGCAAGCGCGATGTCGCCTGTGACTGCATAAGACTGGATCACAGCCGCCATCCCAATGTCGCCTCGCGGGTACACATCCAGCAAAATGCTCGGATCCTTCGCAAATCCGTCAATAATATCCTGGGACGCCGGCTTGACGCAGGCGCCATATACCGGCCAGGACCACAGCAATGCCCATATGAAAGCGATATTTCTTTTACCCAAGGCATTTGCCCGCAGGTTAGATGCTCGCGCCGAAGCGCGTGAGGGGCGCGCAAAGACGCACGCTTCCCGGCCCCGCATAATTTCGAATGGCATGCGCATTATTCAACTTACGCACAATACTACACACTTTGTTGCAGCGCAACCAAAGCTTCTCTACAGCGTGAACCAAATTCATGCAGAATTGCCGCTCTCTAGCCGAATTGCAGCGCTTGCTACATCTGGCGCACACATGACCCCGCGCAGCAGCTCGTGATCTGGGGGGTCGAAGCTTTCGAGCGCAATAGCTGCAGATTTGTCACAGAGCGCAAGGACAACAGCGCAATCGGACCAGCTTAAGGCGTGTGAGGCAGCTACGGGTCCAATTGCTTGATGCTTCACGGGGAAAAGCCTCTTGCGGCCTCGTCTATTTTCAAAATCTCTCCAAAACGCCGGATATATTCGTTCACCATGCGGTCACGACGAAATTTCACTTTCACAATCTTCCGCGATTCTCGCGCCATATCGCGGCGCAATGCGTCATCTCGAATTATCGAATCGAGTCGATCAACAAGCCGTCCGGTGTCGCCGACCGGAAAAAGGAATCCATTTTGGTGCTCCGCAACGATCTCCGATGCGCCGCCAAGATCTGAAAGAACTAGCGGAAGCCCCGCCGCCATCATCTCTAGAGCGGCGAGCGACAGAGTCTCGACAGTTGTGCTGCATAGAACGCCGACATCCATAGCCGCGAGAAATGGCGTGACGTCGTCGTGCTCGCCGGCGAAGATGCAGGCGTCGCCAAGGCCTAGCTCGTCGACATGACGGCGGCAGGCCGCCTCCGTTGTTCCTGCGCCGACAAACAGCGCTTTCGCCGGCAATCCTCGCGCCCGAAGGGCGGCGATCGCGTCCACAAGCTGAGCGTGGTTCTTCTCCTCCCGAAATTTTGCGCACAGCCCAATCACCACGTCTGTGTCGGCAAATCCCGCTTCTCTTCTAATGGACGCCCGCGCGCGCTCCTGCAGGCAGGCCGATCGGTCGACATCGACCCCATTAAGAATGACGCTCTGCCGGCTGGAGTGAAGGCCGCGCTTTTCCCAATGGCGGCGTTGATTTTCGCTTACAAAAATCAGGTGATTTACGCGATTCATCGCGACATTGTGGATTAACTGAGCGCGTTCTTCCGCGCTGTTGCGGAGATCGGTCGTGTGGAATATCCCCGCGGTCTGACCGGCATGCGCCCCTGCTTTACTGGAGACAAACGCAGCAGTTGTCGCCGCTTGATTGACCCCCACGACAAGACGAGACGGATGAGCTCGAAGCCGGGCGAACAGAGACAGGAACATTCCAGCCAGACCAAACCCCCGCCGGTCCAGGCGCACGAAGTGCGGCAGGTCTTCGTTCGATAGCATTCTTGTCTGTGAGGCGCTCGATATGCCTATCAGGCCTACGGCGAGATTTGCCTTTTCGCGCAGCGAGCGCGCAAGTTCGACCGTGTGTTTTTGTGCGCCGCCAATGTCAAAATCCCAACAGATAAATGTTACGTCGTACATTTCGATCCTCTCGCAGCACGAGGGCGCAGCGCCTGCTTAAACGGCCGGGCGAAGGTCTTGGTCATCGGCGTATGACATAGGCGCTGATCCACTCGATCTGCATTTCGGATTGGGCGGGAGTCGCTGCATCTACGGGCCCCGGCCAAGCGCCGCCGACGCCGAGATTGACGATGATGTACATCGGATCGTTCATGTGTGGAGGAGTAATTGTTATCCCGACCGGCTTTCGATCGATCAAATAGATGATGTACTTTGACGTCCAGAGGGCGCCATAAAGGTGAAAGCGGGAGGAAAGATCAGCGACGGCATTGCGGCAAGATGCGTGTCCATTGGGATAGGCCCAATGGGTTGTCTGATAGACGTTTTGCGGCTCCTTGCCGACGACCTCAAAGACGTCCAGTTCCGGGGGCGACGGCTTGTCTCGCGGCACGAGCCAAAATGCCGGCCAGACGGCGCTCCCGACGGGAAGCTTAGCTGCTATCTCGAAGTATCCGTACGTCTGGGCGAAAAAGTTCTTGCTCGTCAGCATTCCCGATACGTAGGGGCGTGAATACAGGACTTGCTTGAGCTCGGCGGGCGTTCTGAACGCGCGGATCGTCAGGACTCCATCTGTGACGGCGAAGGGATTTAGTCCCAGCGGGCTGCGGCCGGCGCCCGAAAACTCCTCATCGACATAAACCACTTGCTCGTCTGCGCTATGCGTATGCGCGGCCTCGACGCTGTGCGGACGAAAATAGGAACGCATCCAGCGGCTGTCCGGTCGTGCGCCAACGTCGAAGTGATCCAGAAAGCTTCGATCAAGCACAACCGTTGCGTTCGATTTGAGGTCGTCCGTCCCCAGCGGGCGGCATTTATCCGTCGCGCTTGTTTCGTCAGGGATCGCCAGGGTCAATGTGGCCAACGGCGTTGCGGGATTGGCGGCGCTTGACCGGATTGGCGCGATGGCGCTGATCGCGAGCGCTGTCGCCGTGAGCAAGAAAATTGATTTGATCATACAACACCTATTGCAAACGCGGAGTGCTGGAAGTGCGGGCTTGTTCGGGCGCCACGACTCGCGTAAAATGGGATCGATAGCTTCAATTCATTTGCCCTTTTACTTTCCTGTCCCCGCGCAAACGCGAATAGACGTCGTCGGGCAAAATCGCTCGCAGTATCTGCCTCATCACATACCGCGGCGTGACGGCTCGCGCCCAAATAGCTTCCGCTGCGAGCGCCAGCCCAAACTTCGGATCTCGTCGAACGAGATCGACGCCCAGATGAGTCATCAAAAAGCGGAGATAGGCTTTGCGCCCAAATCCCGCGCCGGCGCGAGACGCCAATAATGTGGCATTTGCAATGGATTTGCCTGATCCGCAGCTCAATCTGTCGGACCGGGAGTCGTTATTCCAGACCGACAACGGAGCTTGCAGAAAAATGTAGCCCACGATGTGGAGTCGCGCGGAGATGAAAAACAGATAGTCCTCATATTGGCGGAGCTGTTCGTCAAAGCCGATCGCCAATGCGAGTTTCCGCGATACGAAGAACGAACTCGTTTGAGCGAAGCCTTGTTCCAGAAAAAGATAGTCCGCAGGGTTCTCGCCGGCCGCAATGCCCCGACTTGGCTGGATAGAGAACGCGCTCTCGCTCTCGACAACTTTCGTTTGAGTATAGCAAAGCACGCTATCCGGGTCAGCCGACGCAAGAACTGCGGCGAGTTGCAGCTCCAGCTTCTCCGGCAGCCATTCGTCATCCGAGTCGAGAAACGCGACGAACCGGCCTCTTGATGCACGGACGCCGGCATTTCTCGCGGCCGAAGGGCCCTGATTCCGGTCAAGACGAATTAGCCGGCAGTGCGGGGCGAGCGTCGGAAAGGCCGAGGAAGGATCAATAGCCGAGCCGTCGTCGACGACCACGACCTCCCAATCCTTGAAAGTCTGATGCGCCAACATCCGAAGCGTCGACGCAATGGAATGCAATCGATTGTAAGAGGGGATGACAATGGAGACGGTTGGCTTAGTCAAAACCGCGCGTCCCGCATTTCTTCTAGGTCCGCTAGAACCGGGGCCGCGGCGCGCTCCACGATGCGCGCGGGAACGCCGACCGCCGTCGCACCAGCTGGAACGTCGCAGAGCACCACGGCGTTGGCTCCTATAAGCGCGTCGTTTCCGATTCGAACCCGGCCCAATATCTTCGCGCCGGCGCCAACCTCCACGCGATCGCCGAGAATTGGCGCGTCCAGTGGTTGATCGTTCCGCTTATTCCCGAGGGTGACCCCTTGGCGCAAAACGCAATCGTCGCCGATCACTGTAGCGCCGTGAATGATGATGCCGCCGAAATGCTCGATATTCAGGCGACGGCCGATGGTCGCGTATTCCGGCAAAGTGATGCCCGTCGCGACCTCGACCATCTTCTGCAGACAGAGATTCAGGATTTTCCAGCAAAACGCCAGGACCGGCATTTTGCATCCCCGACGGGCATGGGCGAGTCGATAGACCAAAACCGCCCAAAAACCCTGCGCGAGAATCCCCTCCCGATGCGTCCGAAGATCCTCCAGAATGATTTTGAACATGAATGATTACCTTTGCAACGAATACCACATGCCTGTCCGCGGGCGGGCGACGGACAGGCGCGCGCGGAAAAACGCCATCTGCGTCGCCACGAAATGGCCCATACTAGCCACTTGAGCCCTTGCCTCGGCCCGGCCTGCCGCCCATCACCACGACAACCGAAGAAGCTTCGCAGGGATCAATCTCGCCGTCCGTTCGGCGACGTATCTCTTTTCATCGACTGTGAAGAAAGCAAACCAGTAGACTCCTCCGACCGTACACAGGTAGAAAGCCCCGGCGGAAAAGAAGGTGACTGCATTGTGGCCTCCAAAGCTCTGGGCCAGATTATAGACGATGTATCCCAGCGCTAGCGTGACGATGGGCGGGGCTATGTCCTTCGGGGAGCCCGCGAAGACGCCAATCACGGATCTTGCGGCAAGAGTGCGCATGAGGTTGATCCCGAGGTAGGCGAGGCATACGCCCGCCGCAGCCCCCAACTGGCCAAAAACCGGAATTAGCGCAAAGCATGCAACGACGGCCACTATGTTGCCGAAGAAAAGAATCGAAGTCTCGGCCCGATGCCGACCTGTCATTGATAGCGCGAATCCGGTGGCGCCGGCGACGCCGGACACATAGTATCCAAGAGCAAGCGTGAACGAGACCGCGCCGGAAAAGGCGAATGAATCTCCAAACAGGACATCCATACCAGCGCCCCAGACCGCAACCCCCGAAAAAATCGGAGCCGCGAGAAGCGAAGTCAATCTGATGTTGCCGTTCAGCAGGGAACGTACAGCTGCGATATCGCCATCGGCATAATGCCGGGCGATCGTCGGACCAAGGGTCTGACTCAGCGCATGCGGAAAAAACTGGACGATTTGGGCAATCGTGCTTGTGGCGCTATACGCGCCGATTTCCTTCGTCGACTGAAACAGTCCCAGCACAACGATGTCGACCATCCTGATGCTGCTGTAAAGGAAGATGGAAATTCCCATCCAAAGCGATGGCTCAAGCAAAGCGAAGCCATCGCCCCAAGCCGGCCGATCGCGGGATTCAAGGCCGGGCGCGCCGCGATCCTGCCGCATGATGTAATGAGCATTCAAGAGAGCGAAGCTGATCACTGTCGAGCAGGTTGTTGCGATAACCACGCCCATTAACCCCCATCCGAAATGAAGGAGAATGAGCAACAGGAGCAGGCGCAGCAGAGGCATAAGATAGAAACTGACGGCGATCTGCGGCGTCGGATTGAATCGGCCTCGATAAATTCCGGACAGAATCGAGATGTCCGTCTGAAAGGGCAAAGCGGCAAAAGTTAGCACCAAAAGGAGATCCAGGCCGGGAATTTTGTAAACATGTTCGTTTAACCACCCGCCGAACCCGCCGGCGACGATCGCGAGCGCCACAGTCGTCAGAAGGAAAACAAGAAATCGGAGCCGGTTGGTGACGACGCGCGCGGCGGCGAGGCTTCCGTGATGGGATCCCACATATTTCTGGAGGGAGAGATCGAGGCCGATCGGCGCAATCACAGCCGCGATCTGAAACAGACTTCTGAGGATCGCCGATGTGCCGTAGTCGGATGCCCCAATCGATCGGGCGACATAGACTCCGGTCACGAGCATCGCGGAGTTCTGGAGAACCATCCCCACCAACTGGAAGCTGATCGACTTGGCGCCGGCTCGCTCGCTCATCGAGAGGCCCGGGCGTCGCTGGCGCGGAGGCCTTCATCCGGCTGCGGCTGCGCCCCGAAGGAGTTGCGGCGAGCGGCGGCCACCGAGACGACAAGCCAAATCATCCCAAGAGGCGAAGTTGTGAGAGACATCGCCGCGATTTCGCCGAAACCCGAAATGACGAGCGCGAAAAGAATCGCAAGAAATAATGTGATTTCTGGAGAGACTTCTTCCAAGCTGAAGTCACGAAGAATGCCCCGCATTGCGCAAAACAGACACAGAAACCAGATTGCGAGCCCTGCGAAGCCCAATTCAATGAGCAATTGCAGATAGGCATCATGGGCGTTGCTCGCATTGTAGGTAATCATAAAAATCGAGGTTATTTGCGGATCGCTGATCGACGGATAGCCGTAGCCGATCAATGGATGCAGCCCGATCAAATCGATGGCGGCGCTCCAGAGATAGGTTCTGCCCGTGAAGGTCGGATCCTTGCCGAGCAGCTCCAGGACAAAATAGGAAATATCGTCCAAAAAGACGCCGCAAACGATTGCCGCGAAACCGCCAAGCACAAGAACTGTTGTGCGCGCGCTTTTGGACTGGATGGAAGTCACGCTCACGGCGAGCGCCCCAGCAACGGCCACGGAAAAGCCGCCGCTGCTCTTTGCCTGGATCAAACACACTGCCGCAGAAACGATATAAGCGAAGAGCAGGGCGTTGCCCTTGATGAGCCGCCGACCGGGTCCGAGAAACAGCGGAATCGCCAGGCCTGCGACGCCGCCTAGCATGTTTTTATGATAATAGATGCCGCGCCAGGAACCCGCGTGGCCCTCCTGAACGATGTCGAATTCGCCGTGCACGGCGATGTCGGGAAACAGGCCGACCCAGATGATGCTGAAGATCAGACTGAATCCCAACGCGTGCAAGAGCATGATCGCGATCGATCGGGAGTCATATCGCGTGGTCAACACGTAAGAAAACAGGACGCAGCTGAATAACTCTATCGCGGCGCGCAGCGTGATGTACGGGTCGAAGGACCACATCGCCGAAAGAACAGCGAAAATCCAGAGCGCCAGGGGCCAGGGATTGGCCTTTATGGCCGCCGATAGCCTTTCGGGCTCTTTGAAGCTCCAAACGATGAAGACTATGGTCATCAGGATGCGGAGATACAAATAGTAGGGCTTAATCCCCTGTCCCCCGCCTTCCTCGCCCGATCCGGCGAGCTGCAAGGCAAAGGGCGCCGACATGGCGAAAAGCATTACCGATCCGACCAGAATCGTGGGCTCGACATTAAGGCCCGGGATGCGCACCGGATGCAACGACGCCATGGCGTCGGGGGCTTGTCGAGCCAGCTCATACATGCGCTTGTCGTCCTTGTTGAAGCCGCTGCGTGAGACCATGAGGGGTCTATCTTTCATAGCGCAGAGCGAGCAAAGAGGGTTTCGGGCGTCGCCCCAGGATGTTTGAAAGTGGCGTTTCGACATAGCGGAAGACGGCGACGCCGAGAGCAATCGACACCACGACGCTGAAGCCCACGAAGATCGGCCATCCCCGCGCCGAAAACAGGCTCATCCACACCACCGCCAAAGGTCCAATCACGAACTCATGGGTCAGATAGATGCTGTATGATGCGTCACCTGTCAGGCGTGAAACATAGGTTGCCGGACCGTCGCTGGCGCGTTCGTCGGCGGTCACTGCGACCACGACGGATCCGATCGCCGCCGCCATGACGATCCACTCCGGCCGCTCGCCAGCTTGCGAGAACCAAGCGGATGAAAGGTCGACGACAGCGAAGAAAGCAAACAGCAAAAGGGTCCAGCCTATGGAAACGAGCTGAGGTTTGCGCTCGCAAGAGGCAAACCAGAATCCGAGGATCGCGCCAAAGCAGAAATATTTGAGTATGCCATTGACGTAGAAGGGAACGATTCCGTTGCCGCCCCAAAGGCGTTGAACGTCTTGCCCCCAATATTGACCAACGATAGCGATCGCCGCGGTTGTTCCGACGACGATCGTCGCTGCCAGCCCTTTTCCAAAAAATAGCGCCAAGGCAAAGATCACATAAAAGAACATTTCGTAATTAAGCGTCCAGCCAATCGGCAGAATTGGACGCGCGTCACCGTTCTCGTTGAACGTGGGAATAAAGGTCAGAGATTTTATCAGATTGACGAATTGGGCGTCTCCCTGTTGGTTCGCGAAAAAAACAAAAGCGATCAGCGTCGCAATCCAATAGAGAGGAATGATGCGGAGCAGCCTCTTTCGCAAAAAGGCCCAGGGCGCCCCGGCAGCGCCATATTGACCTTTTGTCGTCAGCACCATGATAAAGCCGCTGATAACGAAAAATGTGCAGACCCCGAGCTCGCCGCAGGCGTAGGCGAATGCGCGTAAATTCTCCAAAGCATAACCGTGACGGATGAGACCGAGAATCCCGTGATCGACGACGACGAGAAGCGCCGCGAATCCACGCAAACCCTGCAGGGCGTCCATTTTGGCGCGCTTCATGATGCTCCGATACCGGTGTGAAGGCAGGCGCCCCGATGGTAGGCTCGTCTTCCTGTTGCATGGAGGAGCCCGGCCATCATGCGGAACTGCTTTCGAAGGCTTGATGCGACGAGCGCGCCGCCTCTTTCAGATGATCGGCCAGACGAATTGTCAGAGCCAGAATTGTCAATGTCGGATTGGCGTGGCTTGATGTCGGAAAAACCGCGCCGCTTGCAAGATAGACGTTATTGACGTCGTGAAGTCGTAGATTTTGATCGACGACGCCCTGCCGCGCGTCGCAGCTCATGCGGGCGACGCCGAGATGATGACCGCCGATTGGCGTCGCATTGCCGCGAATCTCTTCCTCGAGGTCCCGGTCCTCAAAGTCGACGACAGCGACGCCGCTTTGCGCGAACTCGTCGCGAATAATTCGCAAATTGCCGGCGATCGACTCGACATCGCAATCGTGCATCTTCCAATCGAGTTTCAGGACAGGCGTCCCAAAACGGTCGCGCGTCTCTCCCAGAGTCACGCGGTTGTCTGGATCGGGCGATTGTTCCGCGTTGAAATCAAGAGGATATACGCCATGACGATTTTGGAGCGCGACATAGGGAATGGCGCGGTCCGCCCAGTGGCGGCGGCGGATCCAGTCGGCGAGAAATTTAGCCAGCTCCGGCGCTCCCACGACGATGTTTCTGACATGACTGAGCCAGAACGCTGCGCCTTTTGGCATTCGGGCGGCCGCGCCGCGCTCGACCATGGTGAGTTTGCGCCGGTATTCGGCCAGAATGAAGCTCTTCGCCATGAACATGGTAGAGAGCACTGGATCGCCGTGACGCGGGTCTGCCGGGCTTGAATGATGAAGGCGTGCGATGAAATTGAGCAGGCGACGCTTTTTCTGGATCGGCTCAGCGATCGAAAAGCGGCGTCTTCCGTAGATGCCGTCCCGCGAGACCGGAAAGCCCCATTCGATCCCCTGGGCTGGATTGTTCAATCGCAACACTGCGACCCCGCCCTCTATATGACTCATAAGAAATCGGCCAAGGGCGCCGCTTGAGTTGCCAAGACCCGCGGGGCGCTTGTCGTTGGAGGCCGCGAGCAGTCTATAGGTTTCCAGTCCGCCCGCCGCCACGACGAACGTTCGGGCCTGGATCGTGAAGCGCGTTCCGGCGAAGGTGGCGAACTCGGCGTGATCGACGCTCTTGGCGTCGGACCCGAGCGCCAATCGAACACAGGTCGCGTAGGTGATCACGCGCAGATTGGGCGCCGCAAGGATCGCCCCGCCGTAGCGGCCCCAGAACTGGGTTGGCTTGCTAAAGCGCTCATAGGAGTTCGTTCTCACAATATCGCTGCTAAATCCCTCAACGAAAGCCTCGGCGCCCGGCAATGCGCGGGCTGAATCATATTCAGGCTCGCCCGCTTCGCAGTAGGTTGTAGCGCGGGCATAATAAGGCTCGAGTTGGTCCAGGCCGAACGGCCAGCCCGAGTAGGGAACATAATCCCGCGCCTCAAAATCAATCGGATCATAGGGGACGCAACGCCCGCCCCAGATGCACGTTGCTCCGCCTAGCAGCCGCCGGCGATAGAGGCCCAGAGAGGCAAATTGATCCGAGCTCTCGCAACCGTCGCTGAGGGCGTCAGCCGCAGCGTCGGTTTTGGCGCCGCCGGATTCGGCGAGGATCACGGAAAAGCCTGCGCCCGACAGTTCGCTCGCGAGCGTTATTCCGGCCGGACCGCCTCCGATGATACAGACATCCGTCAAAAACGTTTGGCCATCTGGCGCGCTACACCCATCCATAGCGTCGTTGCCGGGGCTGCTGAGGTCAAGCATTGGCGTCAACATGAGACCGCCTCGATTGCCTGTATCAGATGATCGCCATGGATGGTTCCGACTAATGAAACCGAGACGCCCGGTATCGCCGAGGCGGCGCAGATGGCGCCCTTCATCGCCAATGGGTCGCGCCGTTCGGGTGGAACGCCGCAGAAGATCTCGCGCGCAACAACCGCGACGCCCTGCCGAGCGGCCTTGGCCGCAACCGCGCGGAAGTCTCTTTCTCCAAATCCCAAAGGGATCTGCAGGGCCCCGATCCGCGGATCGGCGAGCGCAGCCTCCGCCGCCGCAAGATCGTCGACCGAGGCGCCGATGACCCGTATCTTTCCAGCGGTTCTGGCCTGTTCGAGCACTCCGACCGCGTCGCCGTTTAGCAGAATTTCGGCGTCCGGGCTGTGCAGCATGACGACATCGATCTCAGGGCAATCCAGCCGGATCAATGCGCGATTGATC
The DNA here is from genome assembly GCF_002891535.1 of Methylocella silvestris. Classification (GTDB taxonomy): domain Bacteria; phylum Pseudomonadota; class Alphaproteobacteria; order Rhizobiales; family Beijerinckiaceae; genus Methylocapsa; species Methylocapsa silvestris_A. The sequence goes on from NZ_PDZR01000025.1 coordinate 43,712, forward strand.
GCCATCGCAAGATAGCCCGCTTCATAGCAGGTCGGAACCGGCCTGGCTCGCGCCTGCCGCAAGACCCCCGAGGCCCTGCCGCGCAACCCTGTCGCGACCCGCCGGAACGGCGTGAGAAGACGCATTCCTAACGGGTGTCGCTTTCCGACTTTGGTCGCGATGACAACGCGAGCATGGCCGACGACGTGCCGGCCGAGAAGCCGTTCGCTTTCTCCCTGACCATAAAGATCGGAGGTGTCGAAATAGGTGACGCCTGATTCAAGCGCGAGATTGAGAAGCCGCGCCGCGACGCCCGGTGAGGCGCCGAGGATCGATCCCAGCCGGCTGCAGCCCAGGCCGACCGTCGACACGCGTAGCTGTGAGGATCCAAACTTGTGTTGGTCCATTCGCTCAACCTCTTTCAACAATCTTACGATCGGCTCTTCAAGAAGCACATTGCGCCGTGAGAATGAGCTCGCGTAGCCTGGAAATGTTCCGTTCAACTTCGAAATCCGCCTCGACGCGAGCCCGCCCACCGGTCGACAGTCGGACGCGAAGATGTTCGTCATTAGCGAGTTTCACCAACGCTTCGCCGATCGAGGCCGAGTCGCGTTCAGGCACGATGTAGGCTCCGTCATCACCGGCAAGCTCCAATATTCCCCCATTCGGCGTGGTGAGAACGGGAATGCCAGCGGCCATCGCCTCCATGAGGAAAACAGGAATTCCCTCTTTGTCGCCATCCACCCCCGTCACGCTGGGAAGTGTCGCAACGTCATATGCGCCTGACCGCAGGGCGGACAACAGCGCTTCGTGCGAGGCGACGCCTCGAAACCTTATACGGTCGGAAATTCCCAGCAGACGCACAGAGTCTCTCAAGCGCTGCTCCAGCGGACCATCGCCGAAGAGATCAAGTTCCACATTCACCTTGCTCTTGCCCGCGGCTGCAATGCCTTCGAAAAGATAAATATGTCCCTTCTTCTCGACAAAACGCGCGCCAAGAATAATCCTTAGTGGATCGAGCTGGCCGGGACGCAACGGGGCCATGGACTTCGGGATCTCGACGCCAACATGAAGAACTGTGGGCCGACGCCCCTTATGGTCTAGCGCCGCAAAAAACTCGTCCGCGCCTGACCGATCGATAACGCGTACGAAGCGCGCATGACCTGATTTCCACGGAAGCATGTTCTTTTGGGCGATGTCGTAGCGATGTGAAGTCATGCTGTATGGCACATCCGCCAGGATGGCTCCAACCGCCGCCAATGTTGTAGGGGCGCCCGCCCAATGCACATGTACATGATTGAAATCATTGTCGCGAATGACGCGCGCCAACCACAATGCCTTTGGAAAGGCCGCCATGTTCTGCATAAGATTCTTGAACGTGCCGGAGTGTCGGAGTTCCGCTAGCAGCGAGGCGACCTTGGCCGGGCGTCTCAACGCCTCGCGCAACGCAGAAAACACAATGTGCGCAGAGCAAAGGGGCTCGTCGAATGTCTTCTTTAAAAGCTCAGACGCCCTATCATGCGCCAGCCTGGTTCGACGCAGCTGAGCGATCCATACATCCCAACCGGCCGCGTGATGGCTGGCTATTTCGGGGAGAATGTGAGCTTCGGCCATGCCGTAGGGAAGCTCTCGCGTGACGTAAAGGATCTTCAAGGCGAAGCTCCGGACGTTTGCCAGCACGAGGGGCGGCCGACGGCGACCAATTTCTCGAGAATGCCACAGTAGCCCTCAAGCATGTTCGTGTCGGAATAGCGCGCCACGATCCCGGCGCGCGCCAGGGCGCCCGCGCGGCGGCGGAGATCGTTGTCCGTCAGCTGCATGAGCGCCTCGGTCAGGCCAGAATTATCATTGGCGGGATACAAAGCTCCATCGACGCCGTCGCGCACGATTTCCGAGGCGCCTCCGATATTCGACATCACCATCGGAATGCCCATCGCCATGATCTCGAGCGCGGCCACCGAAAAGGTTTCTACTGCGCTTGAGCATATGACTCCGACGTCGAGCGCCGCGAGAAATGGACGAACATCCGACTGGGCTCCGGCAAAAACGACATGATCCGCCAGCCCCATGGCGTTAACTCTGTTTTCCACCTCTGTTCGCATATCGCCGTCGCCCAGAAAAAGGAGTTTTGCCGGTATTTTGCCAGTGATCAGCGCCGCTAAGCTCTCGACGAGCTGGCTATGGTTTTTTTCTTTACGGAAACTTGCCGACAGGCCCACCACAAAATCCCTGTCGTTGAAGCCGAGACGCCGCCTCGCGCTTTCGCGAGTTGCAAGATCAATGGAGCTAAAGCGGCGGACGTCTACACCGTTGCGGACAACCCAGGCGCGCCAGCAAAAAAGCAGACGCCTACGCCAATAATCGCGCTGTTTGCTGCTGACGAAGATCACTCCATCCATCGTCAATAGGGCCAGTCGGTATAGCCAAAAGCGTCGCGCGTCCCAGGACCCTCCCATCAAGATGGTTGTATGCAGGATCGAGGCAAAGCGACCTCTGACTCCCATAATCCGCGCAAATCCAGCGAGGATGGTCGCTGTCTGATTGACCGCTATCACAATATCGGCGTCGAACCTGCGTAGCTCAGATGCAACCTTCAGTATTCCGCGCGGATCAAACAGGCGATGAAAATCAAGAACCGTGCATCGATCGGTAATGTCTGCAGCTATGTCCAAGGTGGAGAGGTCCCGAGCATAGACCACTATCCGAACGTCGTGACCACGCCGTATCAACAGTCCGGCGAGGTCAAGGGTATGACGCTGCGCGCCGCCAATCTTGAGGCTGTCCAGGACGAAAACGACGCGCTGAAACGGAGGCTTGCCTGCGCGTGGCGATGTGTAATCGCCTTCCTCATTCATGACGGCGCCCTTTCTCGGCCGGTACCGGCCGAGTGCGTCTCCCGATACGGGCGCCAGGTCGCGGCGGCGCCAGAACCGGCGGCCGGGTCAATTTCCCGCCCGCGCGGTGCTGGCCACGGACCAGGTCTGAAAGCGTTGGCCACGCAGCGATTTCCAAACTCCGTATGTGGCGGCGAAGAGCGAAATCAGAATTTCGTTGAGCGCTGCTGCGCCGGCAAATAAGTTACACCTGCCCGCGGTGATGATCGCGGCCGCTGCCAGAATGAAGAACGCCCCGATCCACCACAAGCCCGCTAGCGCGAGAAGGGTGAGAAGCGATGCGCCCGCGGCGATGATCCACAGGCCGGACAACCACCGCACCCATTTGTGAGAGATATATTTGTAGATGTTCAGCGCGCCCGTGCGGCGCAATCTCGGCCAAAGAAGGCGGTGGCAGTTGAACGCCCTGCAAGCAATGCGCACTTTTCGCCGCCACTCCTCACCGCTACGCGTTACAGAACGCTCATAGGCGATGAAATCATCCGCCTGAACCACCCGATATCCGTCGCAAAGAATTGAGAGCGACGTGAACATATCGTCGATGATGTCGACAGGCACTGGGGTGAATAGCTTGCGCCGGATGGCGAACAGCGCGCCGTCGCTGCCCATGGTCGATCCCGTCGATGTCTCCAGAGCCTTTAGAAGCTGTTCGAAGCGCCAATAGGCGGAGCCAATACCCGCAGTTGGGCTCTCACGCGCGTTTACGTAGCGGAGATCGCCGCAGACGCATCCGACCTGCGCATCGGAAAAGTATCGACGTACGGAGTCAATGGCTCTATCGTCGATCGTCGTGTTGGCGTCGGTGAAGACGACGATATCGGCGGAGGATTGCGCAAGCAGCGTGTTCATGCCCGCGCTTTTGCCAAGTCGCCGGTCCGAAATCGTGACCACCATCTTTGAGGAATATTGCGCCAACAGGTCGGCGCTGCCGTCGGACGATCCATCGGAATAAGCGCGAATTTGAAGCCCCGGGTCCGCCTCCTTCAGCTTAAGACAGTTCTCAATTTTAGAGCCGATGGAGTTGATTTCGTTGTAAGCGCAAAAAACGATGTCGACAGACAGCGTCTGGCATTCGTCAGCCTTGAGAATGGAGCGGGGACCACGCGTCAATCGCAAGCCATAGAGAGAAAGCGGATAAGTGACGAATGGGTGCTGCAACAGCAAGAAAGACAAAAAGAGGACGAAAGCGATAAGCCACATGGGTCGCACTCCGAGGATTGATCACGCGATTTGCCTCGGACAGGATCGCCGCTTCACGCGACATCTACCGTCGGTCCGGCATGCTGCGCTGAATTATTCAGCCGGCTGTCAACAGTTTGCAGATCGTCCGGTTGGCCCCTGATTGTGCCGCACAAAGAGTGCCCAGGGTGTCATCTGCCCGCGCTTGAGTGGATCGGGCCGGAAAGCCCAAACTCAACAGGCGCCTTTTCGCCCAATTACCGCGCCGACTGTGTTCAAGAGAATCAGGAGGTCATTAGCGAACGTCCAGTTGCGGACGTAATGGGCGTCAAGCGCAACCCGATGTTCGTAGGAACAATTGCTGCGGCCGCTGACCTGCCATATTCCGGTGATGCCGGGACGCGATAGAAAATACAGGGCGACGTTGTCTCCGTACCGCTCCAATTCCTCGGTCACGACGGGGCGCGGGCCGACCAGGCTCATATCTCCTCGAAGAACATTTATCAGCTGGGGCAGTTCGTCGGCGCTAAATCTTCGGAGAATCAATCTGAAGGGCGTCACCCTGGGGTCGTTTTTCAGCTTACGATCTTTTGCCCATTCCGCTCGGGCGTGCGGATCTCGATCAAGCAAGAGTTTCAGCCTAGTTTCGGAATCAACGGCCATCGTCCTGAACTTGAAACAGTTGAATTCGCGGCCATCTCGCCCAATCCGAGGATGCTTGTAGAGTAGAGGCCCCTTGTCTGTACATTTGAGTGCAATGGATAATAGGATAAAGACAGGCGCCAATACGATAACAATAAAGCCGGTTACTAATACATCAAAATAGCGTTTTATGCGGCCGCCAACTGGTAATCGTTGACATCGTGAGTCTGCAATAGGCAAAAAGGCTGTTCTTGCATGATTCATGATCAACATGATCCTTAAAAGGCGCAAATGGAACAGAATTGATGAATGATGTTAAATCTCATAAGACACATTAACACATAATGTGTGCATTGCAATATTTTTAGCGAGAAACTGCACCGTAAGTTTAGATCGCCGTTTCGAATCGTCTTATTTATTGTTATCTAGGGACTTGCGCCGATAGAGCGTCTTTTAACCAAGCGTATGCTTAGGCGTAAATGCAGCTAAACCCGGCAATATTTTTCGCTTCGCGACGCATCCAATGAATGAGTGTAACCTCGGGCTAGACTATTGCGGCGGTTTTTGGTTTCTTCGTCACAGATCAGCTTCGCCGGATGACGCTCCTTCTTTACTTTCGCGGGACTCAATTGATGCCGTGCTGATAGTCCTCCCCCGAAGCGCAAGACGTCGCCTTGATATTGGCATTATGCGACCGGAGAACTTCGCGGTAAGAAAGTCTTACGTCACGCTCGGAACGATGTCGCCGCCTTGACGCCCATTGCAATGCGCTAAGGACGCCTACGTCATGAACTACGATTTCCTATGGGGCTTTATCGCCGGATGGTTGTTCAGCGGCGTCATAACGGTGATTGTTTTCATTGTTTTGTCTGTAGGGTCTAAGAGGTGAACGAAGCCTCTCAAGAACCAATCCTGCGACTCGGAATTCGCAATTCCCGCATGAGCTTGAATTCAGCCGGCGCGCGGCGCGCCCCCGGTGAGATACGAACTCACACTTAGCGAGATTGCCATTTGATGAATATAGGTATGCCTGGACGCGCTGCCTGTAGCGTTGCGTTAATTATTAGACGCTCTTGATAGGAAAGTGTGATAGTGTAAATTTTGGAGACCATTCCCGAACTGGATAGCGTTGGATGAAATTTCGCAACGACGTGAATGGTCTAAGGGCAATCGCTGTTATTTCAGTCATTTTTTTCCACTACAAAGTTCCGGCTATGACTGGGGGCTTTGTCGGCGTCGACGTGTTTTTCGTCATATCCGGTTATCTGATGACAAAAATCATCTTAAGTCGGTTGGATGATGAACGGTTTTCTCTTACGGGTTTCTATGTCGATCGGGCGCGCCGGATTGTTCCGGCGCTTGCAGGCCTTGTTGCCATGTTGCTTGCAGTCGGATATTTCCTTGTTGCGCCAGGCGTCTATCGCCAGATTGGAATGCATTCTCTAGCAGCGCTTTCATTTGTGTCCAATATCGTATTTTACAAGGAGGCAGGCTATTTCGATCTGGAATCGGAACAGAAATGGCTTTTGCACACCTGGTCGCTGTCGGCCGAATGGCAGTTTTACCTCATTTACCCCATTCTATTGCTGACTTTGCAGCGTTCAGGCCTGAGCAAGTGGCGGCGGCATGTTCTCCTTATTGGTTTGTTGCTGTCGCTTGCGCTTTGCATCGCGGGGACCGCCAACTTTCGTCAGGCATGTTTTTTTCTCTTGCCCGCGCGCGCCTGGGAGATGCTGGCAGGCGGTCTCGTATATGTCTATGCCAATCCTGGGCGGCGCTCCGCGCTACAGGCAAGGATAATGGAGGCAAGTGGACTTGCTCTCGTCCTTGCCTCGCTATTTATGTTCGACAGCGCAACTCCGTGGCCATCGTACTGGGCTGTGGCGCCTGTTATCGGAACCTGTCTCGTGATTGCAGCCGAGCGCCGCGACGCCATTTGGGCGTCCAATCGCGTCGTCGGCTTGATCGGACGCTGGTCCTATGCGGCGTACATCTGGCATTGGCCCATCGCTGTTGGCTTCGCTTACTTTGAATTCGGACGTTCTCCCATTGCAATGGGCGTTGTTCTTATTGGAGCGCTGGCGTTTGGCGGCGCGGGCATGCGGGCGCTTGCTGGATTCCAGCAGGGACATGCCCTTTTGGCTGACGGAAAAGTTCGTCAGCGTCTGGGTTTTGCCGCGATCACAGCGACTGCGATTGCGGCGGGCGCTGTTTTCGCTGATCAGGGTCTTCCCTGGCGGCATCCCGAAAGCAGAGCCTTGGTTGAGCTTTATGAAAGCGCCAAGGCCGATTGGGATTTCCCGAAGAATTGCGAGGGTCTTAGCCACACAGGGCAACTCAGACCATGTGTCGCCGGTCCAACGACAAAGGGAGGAACTCTCTTTATCGGCGATTCGCACGCGGAAATGTTGTTCCCACGCTTCGTCGCTCGCGACTTTGCGAATTACGAGTCGGGCGTGACCTTCGCCACGGCCCGCGGGTGTCCACCGGCGCCGGGGGTGAACCGCCTTGCTTCAGGATATCACTGCGATGCGTTCTTTGAAAAGGCCATGGAGTTCGCGGAAACGGGACATTTCGGAAGGGTCGTGCTCATCTCGACGTGGGCGTATTTCGTGCCCCCGGGCATTTCAGTGACTGACACGGACCGCATCTGCTTTACCGGTCCGGACGGCTGCCGGTTGGAGATCGACGCCGTGCGGTATCAGAGAAAAAGTGAAGCTGTGTTTTCGCAGCTGACGGCGCGATTGCGCGCGCTGCGAGATCGGGGAATTGATGTCATCGTGGTTCTGCCGTTTCCACGTTTGAGTTACGATCTGACGATGAATTTGGCGAAACGCGCTTTCCTCGGAAGCGGCCTGCCGCTAGCGGCTCCCATGGATAGAGTGGCCTTCGAGGCCGAGACGGGCGACATACGGACGATCCTGAAGGCGGTAGCGTTGCGGGCGGACGCACGGACGCTTGATCCGGATAGCTATCTTTGCTCGGCTACGATATGCCCCACGCTGGATCAGGCGGGGGCGCCGCTATACGTGGACTCCAATCATTTTCGAGCGTCAGCAGTCCGCGACAGCCGGTTTGGATTTGTCGACGCCCTGCTTAACAGAAACACCGAATGGGTCGACGTTGCTCCAACGAATTGACAAGGGCTGCTTATGAACTGGCCGGCCGTCTAGAGCTAATCCAATTTTATTGCTAGTGCATGCGCGACTCTGACGCCATGGTTGGTGCGGTTGATCGCGCGCCTCCAACTGTGGCGCGCTCGCCCATGGCGTGGGGAGCGAAGATGGTCGCTGGTTGCCCAGCGGGCCACCCCGGGAGCGAAGAAGTCGATGAGGACGGCGAGGCACAGCCATCCCGCCCGCGTCCAAACCTAGGTCCTGTTGACAAATAAGATTCCCAGTCCCGGCTTTCGGTGATTCAACGTTGCTTTCTCAGGGAGGCGGCTTTGATTCGGGACATGATGAGCGACGAGGAGTGGGCGTTCTTCGAGCCGTTTGT
>NZ_PDZR01000026.1 GCF_002891535.1 Methylocella silvestris
GGCAATAAGGGCGGGTGGCGAGGGTCCGCAGCGCCGACCGAGCGAGGCTTTCGCGACTGGATCAGCCCGGTCGCTATTTGAGGGGCACATTCCATCCAATGGCGCGCGTTACTCTGCCACTGACCGCCACACTCGCCGCCTTCCTGCTTGCAGGTTGCTTGCCTGGCGAAGATCCGCCGGCCGCAAATGTTGATGCTGAACGGACCACTTTGTCGATTCAGAGACCAGGAGACGTCAATTATTACCCTTCGGACGAACCTTTGCGGCTCGGCCAGGAATTTTTCAATCGCGGGATTTACGGAACGGCGCAGCGGTATTTTCAGGATGCGGTGGAAAAGGCCCCGAAGGATCCGAAAGCGTGGGTTGGACTTGCCGCCTCCTATGACCATCTGAGACGCTTCGATCTGGCCGACCGCGCCTATCGCGAAGCGATAAAGCTCAGCGGGCCAACGACGCAAATTCTCAATAATCAGGGTTACTCCTATATGCTGCGCGGAAAACTGATCCTGGCCCGGGAGAAATTCACGGAAGCTTTCCAGCTCGATCCGGATAACCCAACGATACAAAACAACATCAATCTGTTGAATTCGAGCTACAAGTTCATCCAGCGTGAGCCTTAGGACAGGATTACCGTCCGCCGCGTTGGCGCCATTGCCTCTTGGCGCGTCCTACGTGCTTCCGCTGCGGAGCCGCAGTACGCTTGGCGGCGCCTCAAATCTTCTCGAACGCAACCACGACGATCCGATGCGATGACGGGTCCATCGCGCCTAACCATCGATTCTGGGCGCCGACGCCATGGCAATTGCGACGCGCGACATCCCCGCTGCGATCCAGCGCCAGCCGGTTGCGGGCGCGGCGCTTCTTCTCGCCTTCGTCGTCGCGCTGTTTGCTTCAGCGTTCCTGCTGTTCTCGGTTCAGCCGATGGTTTCGCGCATGTTGTTGCCGCGCCTCGGCGGCTCGCCGGCGGTCTGGAACACTTGCGTCTGCTTCTTCCAGGCGACGCTGCTTCTGGGCTATTGCTATGCCCACTGGCTGGCCGAGTGGCGCCGGCCCCGGGGCCAGGTCGCGCTGCACGCGCTCGTGCTTGCCGGAGCTCTGGTTTTCTTGCCCTTGTCGCTTGGCGTGGATGCGCCGCCGGCCGGCGCGCAGCCGGCGGACTGGCTGCTGGCGCGGTTGATGCTGGCCGTCGGGGCGCCCTTCGTCGCGATCGCCGCCACCGCTCCGCTGCTGCAACATTGGTTTTCGCGAACCACTCATCCGCGGGCGCACGACCCTTACTTTCTGTATGTCGCCAGCAACGCGGGCAGTCTGCTGGCGCTTTTGGGCTATCCCGTGCTCATCGAGACGACGCTGGGCCTGTCGGGCCAGGCGCAGCTATGGTCGTTCGGCTTCGCCGCGACCGCCGCGGCGGTGCTGGCCTGCGGCGTCGTCGCGTCGCGTCGCGCCACGCCCCTCGCCGACCAGGCCGACCCGCAAACCGACGCGGCAGCGGGCATGACCGTCCAGGAAGGGCTGCGCTGGATAATTCTGGCGTTTGTTCCCTCCGCTTTGATGCTGGCTGTCACAACCTACATCACGACCGATATTGCCGCGACGCCCCTATTCTGGGTCGCCCCCCTCACAATTTACATCCTGACTTTCATGCTCGCTTTTTCGCGGCGCCCCCTGATCGGGCTACGCGCGTTACTGCCGCTACAGGGAATTGCGCTCGCCGCCGCCGCCCTAGCCGGTCTCAATGGGACGCCCGCCGCCGCGGGGCTGATTCTCTCGCTTGTGGTTTTTGCTCTGACGTCGGCGGTTTGCCACACCGAGCTGGCGCAAAGGCGCCCCGACGCACCTCGCCTGACCAGCTATTTTCTCCTGATCTCGATAGGTGGCGCGCTCGGCGGGTCGTTTAGCGCGCTCCTGGCGCCCGCGCTGTTCCGCGGCCCCTTTGAGTATCCTCTCCTTTTGATCGCCGCCTGCCTGTTGCGTCCGCCGCCGCCCCGATTGCCCACTGAGGCGCGGGAGAATTGGGCGATCCGCGGCGATTTGCTTCTCCCCGTCGTCCTGATGGGTGTAGCCGTCGCGTTGCTTTGGGCCGAGAGCCCTGCAGGACCGGAGTTCCTGCGTCCGGCCGCGCGCATTGCGGCGGTCGCGGTCCCGGCGGCGGCGTTGCTTTGGTTCACGGGACGTCGTGTGCGGCTCGCAATGGCGCTCGCCGGTTGCCTGCTGTTTCCAATGTTTGTGGACGCCTCCGGCGCCTTGACGACCACGCGGAATTTCTTTGGCGTTCACCGCGTGCGCCGCGTGCCAAGCGAAGACCTTATCGTGCTTCAGCACGGCACCACCGTTCATGGCATGCAGGGGACCCGCCCTGGCGAGGAATTCACGCCGCTCGGCTATTATGACACAGCCGGCCCGTTCGGCCGGATGTTCGCCGCGCTTGCTCGCCGCGGCGCGCCGATCGCTGCAGTCGGCGTGCTTGGCCTCGGGATCGGCGGCCTCGGCTGCTACGCGCATCCCGGCGAAGCCTGGACCTTCCGGGAAATCGATCCAGAGGTCGAGCGCCTCGCCCGCGACCAGCGCTGGTTCCACGTCATGGCCGGTTGCGGCAACCGTCCCGCCGTCGTGCTGGGCGACGCGCGATTGACCCTCGCGGCCGACGCCAATGTCAAATACGATCTACTGGTCATTGACGCTTTCAGTTCCGACAGCATCCCTATGCATCTGATCACCAGAGAGGCGCTTGCGCTATATCTTTCGCGCCTGACGCCGAATGGAATCGTGCTGTTTCACGTAAGTAACCGCTACCTCGATTTGACGCCAGTGGTGGCTCGACTTGCCGCCGACGCCGGCGCGCCCGCGCGTCATCTCCTGGCGCCGCCAATGGGAGCCGGATTGCGTCGCATTGGCGCCGAGGTTGTGGCCGTAGCCGCGCCCGGCGGCAATCTCGACTTTCTCGGAGACAGCTGGGACACGCCGAAGCCCGGCTCCGCGCTTTGGACGGACGAGCGCTCGAACATCCTCGGCGTTATGCGATGGCGCTGACGCGCCAGGCGGCGGGCGCTCCGCCTCCCAAACCGTGACGGCGAGCCTTTGCGAGCCTTGCTAGCGCCGCCGGCGACGGCCTGTCTCTGGCGCGCCGCCGTTCGTTCCGGGCCGTCCGGCTCATATTCGAAGACGATCTGAACGCATTCATCGAGCGCTCAGAACGCTAACAGCGATGGATTGGCGAACAGGGCCAATCTGGCGCCGACCGGCGCGACGGTGCCGCGCCCGAACATTACCGACGAAGTGGCGCCAACCCTTACCGGCTGGTCCATCCACGATGATGGCGATCGCGTGCTTCGCGGCATCTGCAAGAACTGCTAACCTATCGCGGCGCTTACGAACCGGCGCGGCGCGACAATTCGATCACCGGACGATGGCGGCGCGCAAGAACGGGAACTCGCGGCAAAATATCGTGGGTTTGCAAAGGCGGTCGCGCTGGAATGGCCCCGGACCTCAGCGTTGCTTGAGCGCATCGCTTTTGACTTCGACGAGGATGCTAAGCGCATGGACAAACAGTCTGAGCGAAATCAACGGATATGAGGGCGCTAGAAACGACTCGTCCGTGGTCGGGAATTAGAAAAAGTTCTTCAAACGTGGGCCGATCCGGATGCGGAACACTATCTCTGGCTTACTCGGAGGTGAGCGGGGCGCGCCCTCAGGAAAACATCCCGGGGGGAAACTCTTGTGTGAGACCGTTGTGTGAGAAGAAACTCAGAAACCAGCTAAATGATTGATTGCTTTGCCGCTCCCTAGGGGAATCAAACGCCTATTTTCGCCGTGAGACAGCGGAGAATCAAGTCGAATATGGAGAGCGTCGAGCCCCAGAAATTAGATTCGCCGTCAAATCGTGATTTGCCAGTGATTTGCGGGGATAGGTTTTTAACCGATTGGCGCGTCTTGGTGAATCGCTTGTTTCCCGGCGTCAGCGCAAAGGCGACCGGTCTGCCGCGATCATCGGCCAAAGCGTGGATTTTGCTTGTTCTTCCGCCGCGCGAGCGGCCAATCGCTTCCGCGAACTCCCCCTTTTTGAACCGCTCGCCGAGCGATGCGCCTTGACATGGCTTGAGTCGATGGAAAGTTCGTCCGGCACGGGACCGGCGGCCGCCATTTTCTCGAAGAGACGCTGCCAGACGCGGCGCTGCGACCAACGATTGTAGCGGTTGTAGATCGTCGTCGGGGGCCCATAGGCTGGCGGAACGTCGCGCCAGCGGCATCCTGTTTTCAACACATGCAGGATGCCTGAAATGACGGTCCGATCATCTACCCGCGGCTTTCCCGGCTTGCCGCGCGGCAGATGCGGCTCCAGCGCCTCCCATGCCGCATCCGACAGCCAAAACAAACTCTTCGCCATGACATTCGCCCCCGCGACTCAAATCATGGCGAAAAGATACCATAGAATCAGAGGACTGTATGGGTTCTCAACCTAGGAGCGGGACAATCCTACCAGCGACTCGCAGCCAGTTAAAGACCGTTTGGGCCGCTGGATCGTCGATTAAGACAAAAAAGGATCGTCCATGGCTCAATCGAGCGATGGCGCCGGCGTTCGACCTCGCGCTGGCGTTAATGATTTTCCGCACACCGGATTCGTCCGTCTCACGTCTGTCCTTGGGCCGATTGGACCAATTCCCGTTGGCCGGTCGACGTGGTGGGCAGGCGTCAAAAGTGGCCGGTTTCCCAAACCAGTCAAGCTCGGCCCGCGCACGACGGTCTGGCGCGTCGAAGACATATGGGCGCTGATCGAACGGGGGGCGTCGTGACATGGCGCGTCGCCCTCCAAGCTGTCGCGGCGTCAATCGCCACCGCAATTATACCGTCGACGAGGCGGCGCGAGCTCGCGGGGTCGGAAAGGCCACCGTGCGCCGTTGGCTGAAGCGTGGCCTGCCATCAATCTCGGACCATAAGCCGTTGCTGATCCTCGGCGCCGATCTGGCGCAATTTTGGCAAGACCGCCAATCCGCGAAACAGACCTGCAAGCTCCACGAGTGCTTCTGCTTCGCCTGTCGTGCGCCCAAGGCGCCGGCGGCCGACATGGTGGAGTTCGTCCCTTTGTCGGCCAGCAGCGGCAATCTCCGCGCTCTCTGCTGCGACTGCACCCGCGTGATGCACAAGCGCGTCTCGCTCGCAAAACTTCCGGAACTTCAGGCGATATTGGACGTGACGATTAGGCAGGCTCCCGAACGCATAAGAGAGATGACCGACCCCTCCACAAATGAGCACTTGCTAGGGGAACCCCAAACCCATGCATAAACATCATGCCCAGAACGAACGCACCAAGCGACGGTATTTCGCTTACCTCGAAGAGGCAAGGCGGATGAGCAAGTCAAGTGCCGACCAGGTGGCGGCCGCAATTGCGCTTTTCGAAACCTCGACAGGGTATCGAGATTTCCGCCTCTTTCATATCGAGCAGGCCCGCAAATTCAAGCGCCAGCTTGCCGACGCTATTAATCCGGCTACGGGAAAATCATTGGCCACGGCGACGATCTATTCGCGCCTCATGGCCCTGAAGGCGTTTTTCAAATGGCTGGCTCGGGAACCCGGTTACAAGCGCATTGCTTATTCGGATGCGGATTATTTTAATCCATCTAACAATGATGGCCGCATCGCAAAAGCCGTGCGAAAGCGCGTCGCCGCAACTCACGAACAGGTATGCCACGTCATCGCGTTCATGCCGAGTGAAACTGATATAGAAAAACGCGATCGCGCTCTGGTCGCGTTCGCGCTCCTGAGCGGAGCGCGCAACGACGCGATGGCCTCCATGTCGCTGCGCCATGTCGACGTCGCGCAACGAACGGTGTTCCAAGACGCCCGACAAGTCCACGCCAAAAACCGCAAGACCTTCACATCGAACTTTTTCCCGGTCGGTGCGGACGTCGAAGCCATCGTTCAAACTGGATTCGGTATCTGACGCGGGAGAAGCTCTACGGACCGGATGATCCATTGTTTCCGGCGACGCGCGTCGCGGTCGGGGAAAGCGGGTATTTTGAGGCCGCTGGGTTGAAGCACGAACATTGGCGAGGCGGTGATGCAATCCGCCGTATATTCCGCCGGGCATTCGAGGCGGCAGGGCTTCCGTACTCGAATCCTCATTTATGTCGCGACACCTTAACCATGATGGGCGAGCGGCGCTGCAAAACACCAGAAGAACTCAAAGCTTGGAGCCAGAACCTTGGGCATGACGATGTGCTGACCACTCTAACCAGCTACGGCGCGGTGTCGGGCGCGCGTCAGGCCAAATTCTAGACTCAATGCAGGAATACGGAGCTGAGACGGGCGCTGCGCCGGATTCTGAAACCGTGCGCCAGGTCATCGCCCATCTTATGGGAATGGCCCCGGATATCTTTCCCCATCGGGGTAGCTAGCCGCCTCGGATCGCAATCATCTTTGCCGCGATACTATCACTCGACGCGTAAGCAATGATCTCTTAGAATCGGCCCGAAGCGTAACGGCGGTTCATAGGGCGAGCGTCGCGGCGGCGAACGAAAGTCGTGGCAATACGAGCTTGGTGGCGCGAGACAGCTGCGGGTAATCGTTCGGGCTGCGGCCGCATCTGGGTTGCCAACAAGACAGTGGCTGTAGCGGCTCACGAGCCCGATGCCGACTCGCAAATTTTGCGCTGATTTCTATCACGGTCCGGACACCCAAAGCTTGCTACCAGTTAAAATTGTTGGCCTTATTGCTGGCCTTGAAGTCGGCGCCGACAAATTATAGGCTTAAATATCAACTAGATGTGGCGTATATATGACTCCTGCAGCCGCACCAAATAACGTTTTGCGACGTCTGCTGACATGCATAACTGGTTGAAGCGGTGGCGGCTCGGTTATCGCTTGGCGGCGCCCAAGAGACGCTCGCAACGGGCGGCTATCCTGCGACCAGCCTCCGAGAGGCGCGGGAGCTCCGTGCGGCCGTCGTCGAGCGAAAGGCGTTCGGTGGCCTGCTCCGGGCGACCGTGACATACGAAGGATTGCCGAAAACGCGCGGCGCCTAATGGCCGCACTGACGTTTGTGCGTCCCGAAGCGCTTAGCGCGGCGGAATGGGGTGACGAAGGCGACAAGTTCGCTGGGCGTGAGCGATCGCCAGGTCAGCCAGTCAGGCCGCCAACAATCCCAACCTGAACAACGACCCACTTTATCCGCGATCCCTTCGTCGCTCCGAGCGGCGTCCTGCGTCACCCTCGCCGCCCGAGAGAATCACGCCAGGCGCGCGGGAGCAAGTTCGGCTTCGCTATTGTCTTAGCGCCTGCTTCGGGCTCGGGGCGCCGCTTTTGTCAAAATCTTAAGCCGGGCGGCGCGCTGCCTGTGGTCGAACCGCGGAAGTTTTCCAGCACGCGTCAAGACATCAAAACACGACGCAGTTGAGGCGGTGACGAAGTTAATGAAACCACCCGAGGCGAACGCCTGTTGACCCCGCCAAGTCTTATCGGATACGCAAGCTTAGAACAGAATTGGCTATTTAGAATTAAGGTAATTCTAAACTGCTTTGCGTGCCGAAAGTGCAGCAACGCCCATGAAGCACAGTAATATTAAGTCGGACGATCCGCCTCCCAATTCGGATGCCGCGCCGGAGGAGGCGCATGTGGTTTCCTCGGAGGATTTGTTCGCCTCTCGACGCGAAATCATCATCCTGCACGGCGGCGAGCGCTATCGTCTGCGCCTGACGTCGAACGACAAACTCCTTCTGACCAAATGAGCGCGATCGTGAAATCGTGTCCCGATCTCAAACAACCTTCGACCTTCATGCGGCTCGCGGCAATCGTGCTTGCCTTTGCCTTCCTCACGGCCAACACGGCGGCGTGGGCGGAGGCGTCGCGCATTGTCGCGCTCGGCGGCTCGATAACTGAGATCCTTTATGCGCTTGGCGCTCAGGACAAGATTGTCGGCGTCGATTCGACCAGTCTTGCTCCGCCGTCCGCTCTTCACGACAAACCGTCTATCGGTTACGTCCGGGCGATTTCGGCCGAGGGGGTGTTGTCCTTGCGGCCGACGCTCGTTCTTGCCATCGAAGGAGCGGGGCCGCCGGCCGCGCTTGAGTTGATTCGCACGGCCGGGGCGCCCTTGGACATCGTTCCTGACGCGCCGACGCCGGAGGGCGTGCGCCGGAAGATCGAAATTCTGGGCGAAACCGTCGGCGCCAAGGACGCTGCGGCGAAGCTCAATCGCGAGGTCGGCGCGGGGTTCGCGGCGCTCGATGCATTGCGGGCAAGAATCATCAAACCCGTCCGCGCGCTTTTTGTGCTGTCATTCGCCAACGGACGCACGCTCGTCGGCGGGCGCAACACATCGGCCGCGAGCATGCTGGCGCTCGCGGGGGCCGTCAACGCGGCCGAGGACGTTGACGGATACAAGCCGATGACCGACGAGGCGATTGCGTCCGCCGCTCCTGACGTCGTGCTCATGATGAAAAATGGTGATCATCGTATCGACGCCGAGACTGTTTTCGCGTCGCCGGCTTTCGCTTTGACGCCGGCCGCCAAAACGCGCGCGCTTGTCGCCTTGGATGGACTCTTTTTATTGGGCTTCGGTCCGCGCACGCCTGACGCCGCACGGGCTCTGATCGAGGCCTTTTATCCGTCGCTTGCGACGGCGGCGCCGTGACCTTCTTCGCCAGGCGCGACGGCCGGCGCGAAGACAGGGATTCGTCTCGCGAAAAATTCATTGCGACGATCGCCATTTTGAGCGTCGCGTGCCTGTTGACCGGTCTGGCGTCGATCGCTCTTGGCGCGGCGGCGATCGCGCCTGCGCGTATCGTCCTGATCCTGCAAGGCGAGTTTGCGCAATCGGCGGACGCCATGATCGTGCTCAACATCAGATTGCCGCGCACGCTTCTCGGCTTCCTCATCGGCGGCGCGCTCGCGCTGTCCGGCGCGTTGCTGCAGGCCCTGTTTCGTAACCCGCTTGCCGATCCCGGAGTGGTCGGCATTTCTGCTGGAGCGGCGCTCGCCGCCGCCGCGGCGATTGTCCTTGGCGACCGCATCGCAGCGCCGCTGATGTCGGCCTATTCCGTGTGGGCGCTTCCCATCGCCGCGTTTCTCGGCGGCCTCGTCGCGACGACGCTGCTCTATGTCCTATCGACGCGCCTCGGCCGCACGTCGATCGCGACCATGCTGCTCGCAGGGATCGGGGTGGGCTCTTTCGCCGGATCGCTGACCGGGCTCCTCGCCACGATCAGCGACGACCGCCAGTTGCGCGATCTGACGTTCTGGCTGCTTGGCAGCCTCGGCGGCGCAAACTGGTCCAAGGCGACCGTCGCAGCGGCGCTGATAACGCCGGTTTTTCTCGCCGCCCCCTTTCTGGCGCGGAGCCTCAACGCGCTTGCGCTTGGGGAGGCCGAAGCCTTTCACCTTGGCGTTCGCGTCGAACGGGACAAGCGCATCATGATTGCGCTTGCCGCTCTGGCGGTCGGCGTCGGCGTCGCGCTTGCGGGTCCGATCGGCTTCATCGGCATCGTCGCGCCGCACCTCATTCGTCTCACGGTCGGCGCCGACCACCGTCTCGTTCTTCCGGCGAGCATCTTCCTCGGCGGCTCATTGCTCGTGCTCGCCGACATTCTTGCGCGCACCATCGCAGCGCCGGCCGAGACGCCGATCGGCATTTTGACCGGGCTTATCGGCGCGCCGTTCTTCCTTTGGCTTCTCTCGACCCGAATGCGCCATTTCGAATGACAGATGCGATCCTCACGGCGGAAAGCTTGACCTATCGCGCCGGGAGCAGCGTCCTGATCGCCGACGCCTCGCTCGAACTGGCGGGCGGACGGATGACGATCGTCATAGGACCAAATGGCGCCGGCAAGTCCACCTTGCTGAAGCTGCTCACCGGCGAACTCCGCGCAAGCGACGGCGGCGTCATCCTGCTCGGGGGAAATCTCGCCGCGTTCCAGCCCTGGCGGCTCGCCTGCATTCGGGCGGTGATGCCGCAAAGCGGCGCGGTTTCGCTCCCCTTTACGGTGCGGGAGGTCGCAGGCCTCGGTGTTGACGGCGTCGGCCGGTCCCTGTCGCGCGGGGAAAAAAGCGCTTTGATCGGCAGGGCGCTGGAGACGGCCGATGTCTCACACCTTGCCTCGCGATTGATCGGGACCCTCTCCGGCGGGGAGCGGCAGCGCGTTCATTTCGCTCGCGTGCTGGGCCAACTCGCGGCGGGGCGCACCGTGGCCGAGCGACAGATCCTTTTCCTCGACGAGCCGACCGCAAATCTCGATCTCCGTCACCAGCTCGACCTGCTCGACGCCGCCGCGCGGCTGGCGGGAGAAGGCGTGGCCGTCGTCGCGGTGATCCACGATCTAAATCTTGCCGCGGCCTACGCCGACGATCTCATCGTCCTAAACAATGGCAAGATCGCCGCGCGCGGAGCGCCGGCAAAGGTGATGACCGACGCATTGATGTCCGAGGTCTTTCGGCTCGACGTCAAGGTTGGCGCTCCGCCGCCCGGCAATATTCCTTTTATCGTGCCGAGCCGCCGGGCGGCGGCGCCCCAGATATAAACCCTGGGGCGCGCCTCGCCATTCGGCCCGTCAGGCCGTCACATCGGCCAGTTCGACCGCCTCGAACCCTTCGAAGGCCGGATGTCCTATCGTGAGCGACGGACCCTTGCCCGCATCCTTATGCGCGTCGCGGAACTGCTCCGATTTGGTCCAGGCGAAAAAATCGGCGTGGCTGTCCCAGATCGTGTGCGACACATAGAGCGTGTGGTCTTCACTCTCCGGTCCGCGCAGCAGATGAAAGGCGGAAAATCCGGTCATTTCGTGGAGGCGGCTTTCACGCGCGCGCCAGACCGCCTCGAAAGCCGGCTCTTCACCCTTGCGCACTTTGAAACGATTCATAGCGATATACATGGTGTCTCTCCTGATTGGCGCGTCGATCACATCGACGAAAATTTAACGGTGAGCGAGGCCTTGGCGCCGAAGCCCGCGCTCGGCAGCGTGTTCAGATATTGTGTGTATTGCTGATTGAACACGTTCTTGAGATAGAGATCGGCGTTCACCGATTCACTGAATTTATAGGACGCGAAGAGGTCGAGAAGCCCGTATCCTTTTGTGGGCTCATTGGTCGTCGCTCCGGTGTCGTCGTAAAGCTCAACGCTCGGCGCGACGAACACGGCTCTCGCGCCGATGGTCAGCTGCTGGTCAAGAAAGCGCAGGCCGAACGTGCCGCTGATTTTGTCGGGAATCGATGTAATGAGCGGCTGGTTGGCGCTCACATTGCGCGCATTGATATGCGCGCCCGAGACAGCAACAAAGCCGCCGCCCCAATCATAGCCGCCCTCGAGCTCGACGCCGTAGAGATGCGCCTGCGCGATGTTGACATATTGATAGGACGTAATCGGAAAACAGAGAAAGGGCGCGACATTGCAAAGCGACGTCGGCGCTCCGGGAATGAAAGGTACGAGAAAAGATGGACCGACCGGCTCAAAATCGATGTAATTGTCGACGATGTTCGAGAATACATTGGCTTTGATGCGAAGCTTGTCGCCCTGCGCGAGGATATTGTCGTATTTTATATTGACGCCGCCTTCAAAGTTGTGGCCGGTTTCAGGCGTCAAATCCGGATTGGGCAGGATGTTAAAGGCCGGGAAGGGATGCACGCCCTCGATAAAAGTCTCCGTGACCGATGGCGCGCGATAGGCTTCAGCATAAAGTCCGTAAAGTTCGATTCCCTGAACGGGCGTAACGCCGATCGTGATTTTTGGCGAGAGATGGCCGCCCCCGGAGTTAACGCCGTCGCCGGTCAGACTGTAATCATCATATCGCAATGCGCCGACGAACCGCAGCCAGCCGCCATAGCGCAGCTGATCCTGAACGAATCCGCCGGAAAGGCGGCGGTTGCCGGACGGCGTCAGAGCCGAGACAAATCCGCCCGCATTGTCGAAAGTGTTAACGTGGTCCCAGGCGCTGTCGCCGCCATAGGTCAGCTCGTGGCTGAGCGGTCCGGTATCAAAGCGCGACGTGTTGTGAATGTCGAAGCCGATTGTCGACATGGAGTCGGCAAGCGGGTCTCCCGGTACAACGCCGAGCGCCTCGTAGGTCGCGTCCGGCGCCAACGCGGTTTGCTGGTTCTTGGTCGTCGTGTAGTATGCCTTGGCGCTGAAGTCGAGCCATGGCAGATCCGGCCGCGCGGCTGTGTAGCCCAGCGTGTAATTGCCGGTCGTTACGTGGTCGGAAAACCGGCTTCCTGCATTGCTCGTGCCGTTATTCGTGAAATTGTAGCTTTGATTGAGGCTCGAGACAGTGATCTGCTGACCTTCCGCCGGGCGAATGTTGGCCTTGAAGAGCCCGCCGGCGATCGTGCTTCCCGTATCCGCCACCTTGTCTCCAACGCCGTCAAAATAGGAGGCGAGGCCGCGATAGACGAATTGCGCGTAAAGATCTGCGTAATCGCCAAAGCGCGCGGCGCCCGCGGTGCTCGTCAGGATCTCGCGGCTGTTCGAGCCGAGGCCGATCGTCTGCGAGGCGCCATAGATCTTGTCGGGCGCGAGAACGTCGTCGACGCCCCTTGTTGTGTAATAAACAACGCCGCCGATAGCGCCCGATCCATAAATATTGGAGACCGGTCCACGCGTGACGTCCGCACGGCCGATGAACGCCGGATCGAGATAATAGGTGCCGTTTGCGTTATGGCCGGAGATCTGAAAATCCTGGCGCGCACCGTCGACCAAAATATTGACGCGCCCGAAATCCTGCAGGCCTCGAATATTCACGGACTGGCCTGGATCATTCTGGCTTTCCTGCGTCGTCACGCCCGGAATGTCTTGCAGAACGCCCGACGCTTTCGAGGGCTGAAGGACATTGATTTGCGACGTGTCGACAACGCTCGACGCAGAAAGGGCGTCGATCGCCTGTTCCGGCGTCTTGGTCGACGTCACGGTGATCTGATCGAGCGAGATCGCGCCGCTCAGCCCCGCATCCGGCGCAGCGGCGTCGGCGGCCGGAACGGCGTCTTGAGTTGGAGCCGGCGCGGTTTGTCCGTGGACTGGCGCGATGGCGAAGAAAGTGGCTGCGGCCGCTGTGGCCACCCCTGTTCGAACAGACATATCCAGCCCTTTTTGTGATGGATTGAGGCGCTGGCTGGCTTGCGATACGGGAGGCGCTGGCTGGCTTGCGAGGCACAAGCTCACGTTAGGCGGCGGCAAACGCCGAAGTAAAGGCCTCCTAAAATCTATGTATTTATTCCAATTTAAGTCTGCCTCCGTTATGTAAAAATCGGCAGGCCGCTATATCCAGCTTCGTTGCAGATTTGCAACGTATCGTTGCGACGCTCATTCTGCGCGGGCCGGTTTGCGCGCTGGCGCGTTTTCCCTCGCCCCGCCGAGGATGCCTGTGCGAAAGCGAAACGCAGCATGCGCCTGGCGGAACTTCTATGTTATGTTTGTATTCACCTCATTGCAGCATGCGGCTGCCGGGAGCAGCCTCAATGTTCAGTTCTTCAGTTGCCTTCACCTCACTCTTGATTGAATCAAACAGCGTTATCGGGCTTCGGTTGATGAAGCTGGCTATGGGCGGCTCATCGGCTAGCGACGAGTCCAGCCTGATGGTCAAGGAAAAGATCGACGCCGGATTTGAGGCTATTTCCACATTGATCGCCGGTGGCTCATTCGATGAAGTGGTTTGCCGATATCGCGAGCACGTTTCGGCCAACGCCGATCGGCTCAAGCTCGCTTGAGCGGTTCAGTTGCCGGTCTGGCTAGGGCGACGCGCCGGCTCAGGCGCGTCAGCTCTGTTTGGGCTATCCGCGCACGCGGGAGCTGCTGGACGCGAGGATCGCCACGATCGATGTCGAGGGTCAGCCTGGCCCGGGAATGGGGTTGAACCGGCTCAAAAAGACGCTCATTCACAATCAGCGGAAGAACCTGAATCGAATTGGTCGCCTGTTGCAAAGACGGCTAAGCCGAAGTGACAAGTGGAAGTCGATCGAAATGATAAAATTCAATCCATTTGCAATAGCGCTTCTGGCCCCACTCGCTGTCTTGGCCGCCGCCAGCGCCCAGGCGGCAGATCCAGCCGTCGGCCGGCAACTCGCCGAGCAAGTCTGCAGCGAATGTCATCAGGTTGGCCCCGTTGCAACGCAGCAACCTGCGAACTCGACGGCTCCCAGCTTCCTCGACATCAGCCGTATGTCGTCGACAAGCGAACTCGCGATCAAAGTCTTCCTTCGGTCCTCCCACCCGACCATGCCGAACATTATACTGGATCAAGAAGAAACGGACTCCATTGCCGCTTACATACTGGGTCTTGCAAAGCATTAGCACCCTAACGCGTGTCGCTGCGATTTGGCGCGCCAGCCTTTGCCGATATGCCAGAATAGGCGGCGGGCCCAGAAATGCGGGTCGCCTCGAGACCGCGACGTCAGATTGATCGCCGGGAACGGCGGCGCGGCGAGCGCGCTTGAAGAAGAAGCTGCGTTCGGCGGGCGCCGGCTCATTCATAATGTTTAGAATGAATATATTTGCGATCCAACATCGCGCCCGTCGTAGCCGCGCGCACGACCTATGCGAGGGCGGCCCATCACGCTACGCCAACCTGACAACCAATTACGGCTCGTCCATAAAAAAAGACGTCCTGCGGGACGGGGCTTCCGCAGGACGCCCGAAGGAAAGCGTCAGGAATAATAGTGGCCCAGCTTTGTGGCACCGATTCGGATGCCCATGGCGCGATCGCCCGCGCGCCTTTTGCGATCTATCGAAGGGCGGATATATACGATTCAATTAGAGATCGAAGCGCGCACGACGCGTCACAGAGCTGCCCGCGCAGGCGGTGTCGGGTCCTTTCGCTTCAGCGTCACGACCACGTCCACCCTGGAAACCTCGTAGCCGTCGGGCGCCTCGATATGATTGGCGAGGTTCATTTCGCTCGATTCGATATCGCGAACCTCCTTTGTATCTTCGAAGAAATAGTGACAATGGTCGCTTGTGTTCGTATCGAAAATGGCTCTGTCTCCCTCGATCGCCAGACTGCGGATCAGACCCACCTGAGCAAACAGATTTAGAACGTTGTAGACTGTCGCCATCGATGTATGGATATTCGCGGTTCTAGCCTCGTTAGCCAAAGTTTCAGCTGTTATATGCCGATCGTTCTTGCCGAAAAGCAGCCTCACGAGGCCCCGGCGCTGCCGGGTCGCGCGCAGACCATAGCTCTTCAAGAAGACGCCTATCTGAGTCTTGGACAGGGCCGGAGTTCCGGCGAGATACTGCCTCCTTGGATCGTTCATGACGCATGTCCCTTTGATTTTTCTTTTTTCTTGGTGTTCAAGATATATTTCTAAGTAGCGAAAAATCGGCCTTTAGGTGGTCGATTGATCTTCATGCGGGCAGTGCAGAAACAGGCTCAATGAGCGGCTGCGGAGCCTTACTGGCCTGTGCTTGCGCTGCGGGTCGTGAAAGCATGTGGCGTCGCCACGCGATCGATGAAGGCTTGAGTCGTGTCGGTGGTAATCGCCGTCGTACCCGGCCCAACGCGCTCGGCGACCTGCGTGGCGCCGGACAGCCTTTCAATATAGGCTTGCGCCGGGTTTGTTTCGATCTTGGTCGAAGACGGCCCGACGCTGTTGGTTCTGAACGGCTCGCCGGACAAACGGTCGATGAACGCGCGCGAAGGATCTTCCGCGCTCGCTCCACCGCAAAGGACGGCCATGAGTCCGGCCCCGACAAACAAGAAGATCCTGGTGTTGTTCATTGACGCGCCTCCCGCTTTAATCGGATTCTTGGCGCCCGCCTGTTTCGCGTTCGCCTTGCTGACAAAGCAATCGCAGGAGGCGTGCCAGTCGGGGCGGCATCAGACAACAATCGCAACAAAGACAAATAATCAGATAAATATAAGCTTTAACAATGTGTTAGCTGGTAGATTTACAAGAGAATACAGATCGGCGACAAGATTGCTACAGGCTTTTAGCGGGAATTGATCTGTGTTTTCTATACAGCGTATGTCATCTGAACAGGGGGGCCTGATGCGCCCCGTCAGGCGGCTCGCCAAGGCCGAGCATCCACCCAAAAAGCTGAGGGCTTTTTGGACCAAGCGCATGCGTTGAAACAAGGGTAGAGCAAACGCCCGTTCCAGTCAGATAGGCTTTTGCTCTAGAGCCGGCGGCAGAGAAAATTGGCCGGCCTGCGACGCCGCGGCATCCGGCGAGCGAGCCAAAAGCGTATCGACGGCGGCCTTTGGGTTGAGCGCGGATCGGCTTTCCGACGGAATTGTAAACAGGGCGCACGTCGCTTCGGGCGTCCTTTTGCATGTTGGGGGGCGACGACTGCGCCCCCTGGAGCATTTCGGCGCGGCACAGGCTCTTGTCACGCAGTCACAAGGATCTCACAAACGCGGATCTTCGCGCGTCGCCGCCGCCCATTCTCCCGTATAGCCAAAGGTCGGATCGTCTGGCGGTAAATTCGCGACGACGCATTCCGTCGTCATGAGTGTGCTCGCCGTGATGGCGGCGTACTGCAAGGCAAGGCGCGTCACGCGTAACGGATCGATCACGCCGGCCTCGAACAAATCGCCGAGCCGTCCTGCTCTCACATCGAAGCCGAAAGCTTCATCGCTCGAGGCCAGCGTCTCATACGCCACGGCTAGCGCGTCCTTGCCGGAATTGTCGGCGATCCGGCGCAAGGGTTCGCCCACCGCGTCAGCGATGATCTGAATGCCGTGCCTGACGGCGATATCCGTGGACGAGAGGCCGCTCAGGGCTTTTCGGCAGCGTAGAAGCCCTGCGCCGCCCCCGGGAAGTCCACCCTCGGCCAGCGCCGCAGCTACGGCGTTTCTTGCATTTTCGACGCGCTGGAGACGCTCCTTCATTTCCGTTTCCGTATCGCCGCCAACATGGATGGTTGCGGTGACGCTGGACAGATTGCCGATTCTCTCGTCGAATTCCTCGAGGTCGTGCAGCTTTCCCGTTGGAGAGCCCCTATCGTTTTTCTGAAGACGTTCAGTCTCAAACAGGAGCGCATGCACCCTCTCGGCAATCTTGTCGGCGTCGCCGGCGCCGCCAAAAAGGGTCGTCTCACTCTCGGTGATCTCGGCGCGGCTCGCGCGGCCGAGATCAGCAAGCTTTACATGGCTCAGTTCGTCGCCATTGCCCTCGAGGATCGCTCGACCGCCGAGAAGACAGGCAAGGTCCGCAAGGGTCTCCTTGCGGCGATCGCCATAGGCCGGCGGCTTCACCGCAACGGCCTTCAGGACGCAACGGATATGGTTGAGCAAAATCCCGCCGAGCGCCGCCTCCTCGACGTCGTCGGCGATAATCAACAGAGATCCTTCGGCCTGCCGCACCTGATCCAGGATTGGGATCAACGCATCGAACTGCTTGATCGGGCGATCGTAAAGCAGAACGTAAGGGTTTGTCAGTTCTGCAATGCGGCGCGTCTTGTCCGTCATGAAATAGGGCGAGAGCCAACCCTGTTCCCAATGCGCGCCTTCCTGAAATGTGATTTCGTCGCTCGTCCCATTGCCGAGGCTGACGTTGACGATGCCGTTCGGGCCGACTTTTTTGAAGGCGGCGGCCAGCATCTCCCCGACAGATAAATCGCCATTTGACGCGGTCGCGGCAATGTGAACGATCGAGCGTTCATCGGCGCAGCTCTTCGCCCGCCGCTTCAGGTCCTCGACTGCGGTCTGCGTTGCAAGCTCCAGCCCCGTCCGCAGTCCGTTGGGATCAAGTCCCGAGCTCATCGCCCGCAGCACCTTGCGGGCGATGAAGCGGGCGAGCACGATGGTCGTCGTCGTGCCGTCGCCGCATTCCTTCGAAACGCGGCCCGCCATTTCCTTGAACATGTTGATTCCGGCGCTTTCGAATCGATCGTCAACGGCGATCGATCGCGCGACGGTGACTCCATCCTTGGTTATGACCGGTAGAATTCCTGCGGTGCGATGTTGGATCACCACATTGCGGCCGCGTGGTCCGAGAGTCACTTGAACCGCATCGGCCAGTAGGTTCGCGCCCGCGAGCATCTTGCGGCGGACGGTGTCGCCATAGCGAATATCTTTTGCCATTGTTTCCTCACCTGGAACGCCGACCGCGTTCTCTTTAGTCACATGTGTTCTTGTTCGTTGCGCATGTTGTTTTTGGCTTGCAACGCGTCACAGTCTCTTCGCGCGGCGACGCGCAAAGCCTTGTTGGATCAGGATAGGGCTGGATTTACTCGATCCAAGATCGCCTCCGGGCGGCGTCAAAAGCGTGGCGCGGCGACGCCGCCTCAAAGAGGTTTGCGGGGCCGCGCGCCCGATTTTGCCGGGGTAGAGATCCCCGGCGCGGCAGAGTCCTGACTGTTAATCATATAAGCGCGTCCCGCCGCGACGCGCCGCTCGCGCGAGCGTTCAAGACGGCGCCAGATCCAGATCAGCTTCTTGTCGTTCCAATCCATGTAGCGCTTGATGTCTTCCTCGTCGGCGGGATCAAGCTGCTGCGTCCAAAGCAGCTCCAACTCCTCGGCGCGCGCGGCGCCGACAAGCGCGCGCAGCGCCGCTTCCTCGATCTCCAGTTCATGCGTCGTGGCGTCGGCGCTTTTTGCCATCGCGGCGAGAAATTGTTCGACGTCCTCGTCCATTTTTCTCTCCCAGCTATGGCGCCGTCCTGTCCCTCATTTACGCAAACCGAGCCGCGCCATTTTGTGGTACAAAGTCGCGCGCGTGATCCCGAGCTGGCGCGCGGATTCTGAAATGTTGCCCGCCGTCTTGGCGAGGGCCGAACGGATCGCATCCGCCTCCCAGTCGGCAAGCGCTTTGGCCTCCAGCGGGGGCCGCCATCTGGAAAGCGTCGACAGTGTGGCCTCTCCCTCTTCGTCGCCCTGGGATGAAGCGCTCATCTCCTTGAGGAAGTCGATCGGAAGATCGGAAACCTGGGTTTCGCAGCCTGTGGTCATGGCCAAACAGGACCGCAACACATTGAGCAATTCACGAATATTGCCCGGCCATGGATGGCGCTCGAAAATATCCCACACTTCCGCGCTCAGCGTCTTGGGCTCGTCGACTCCCTGCGCCTTGAGTTCGAGCTCCCACAAATGCTCGATCAAGCCGAGCTTGTCGGGACGCTCCCGCAAAGGCGGCAACCAGAATTGAGCGCCGTTCAGCCGGTAGTAGAGATCGCGTCGAAACGCTCCCTTCCTGACGCAGTCCGGAAGATCGCTATTGGTCGCCGCGATGACTTGAACATCGACCCTGACCGGTTTCGAGCCGCCGACTGGCACAATCTCGGAACTGTCAAGCGCGCAGAGCAGCGCGGTCTGGAGATCGAGCGCCATATCGCCGATTTCGTCGAGGAACAGAACGCCTGTATGCGCCTCGACGAACTTGCCGGTCTTGCCGCCGGTGCGGGCGCCCGTGAAACTGCCGGGCACGTAGCCAAACAGCTCGCTCGAAATCAGATCGCGCGGGATTGCGGCGCAATTCACAAGAACAAGGGGCCGCCCCTTGCGGATGCCCTGCGCATGAATCATCCGCACCAAATGATCCTTGCCGACGCCGGACTCGCCGGTGATCAGCATCGGTATCTTCTGTTTCTGGAGATTGATCGCCTTTTGTTGTGCGGCTTCGAGGACGGCGTCGCGCCATTCTTCGCCGTTTCCTGCCTTGCCGCCGCGGCCCGGGGTCGCGCCCGGGGCGGCGCGGCTTAAGCCCTTGACGGTGGAGACGCGGCTGGATTGGACAACGTCCTTCTCGGGCCGCCTCCTGACGATGAATTCCGCCTTGAGCCGCCAGCCGTGCGGGATCTCCAGTTCGATCGGTTCGCCCTGGCGCGCGCAGGCGCGCAGATCGCCAAGCGTGACTCCGAGAACCGCCTCGACTTTTTTGAAAAGAATATCCGAGTGAAGGTCGGCGCGCAGCAGATTGAGTCCCGTGCGCGTCGCGCCGACGATCCTGCCCTGTTCATCAAGCGAGATGAGGCCGTCGAGCAGACAATCCTGGCCGGTCAGACCAGCGCTAATATTGTTCAGGCGCATCCGCAGCATGAAGGCGCCGGGAGCCTGACACTCGAACAAATTGGTTTCAACGAGATAGCCGGCGATCCGAACGAAGCCGAGCAGCGTTTGTGCGGATGAACGCTGATCGGTGATGAGGCCAAGCAGGGCGACGAGGCTTCCGTCATGCGCGAAAAGCGGATGGCCAACTGTCGCGAAGGGATGCAGGATGGAGGAGAAATGCTCTTTGCCGTCGAAAGCGACAGGTTCGCGCAACACGGCGGCGGTCCCCAACCCGTTGTTGCCGATGATGAGTTCGTTCCAGCTCTCGCCGAGCCGCACCAGGCGACGACCCATCGGGCCGAGACTGGAGCCGGCGTCGAGCGCGTGAATGAGCGTGCCGGCGCTGTCGGCCAAAAGCAGGCTGACGCTCGTGTCCCGCAGCGCTGGCTGCAGATTGAACGCCATGGTCGCCAGAGCCGTCCTGACGTCGAGATTGGTCGCCGACGTCGCGCGGGCGCCATTCTCGAAATCCATGATCGCATGCGGACGAAGAAGGTTCGTGCGCGGCGAAAGCCTGTATTCTTCGATGCATCTGTACCAGGCTTCCGACACTTGCGGCCGCACCCAGTCGTCGCCTTCGGGCGGCTGACCGGTCTGCATCATCCAATCCCACGCGACGCCCGGCCGATCGACGCCGAACAGTCCCGAGTCCTGTTCCGGCGCAATGGCCTCCGGATTCAAGTGTTTCGGCATTTGGACCACGGTGTACATAGCTGAGCACCATCCTGAGAGGCGAAGGCCTCGAAAGTCTCCTACTCTGCGGCCTGATTCTGCCCTGTTGCAAGGAACTTTTCTACATAGACGTGATCTTTCGGGACGCCATAATTTGCTGCAGCCGCGAAGGTCGCGTCGATCATTCCCGGCGGACCGCACATGTAAATATCGGGCGCCGCCTTCGTTCCTCGAAGATGTTTGAGCAGATCGTCGACGACGGTGCCTCGGCTGCCCTGCCAATTGCCGTCCGGCTGCATCACCGCGACGTGAGCGCTGAAGTTCGGCATCGATTCTTCCAGCTTTTTCAGCTCTTCGAGATAGAACAGTTCGTGCTGGTGGGTGACGCCGAAAAAGAGCTTCGCTTCCTGCGGATGCTGCTCCTGCTGCATGTACCGGATCATGGACAGGACCGGAGACAGGCCGGTTCCGCCAGCGACGAAATAGCGAGGCCTAAAACCGTTCTCGCGCAGGTTGAACGCCCCGAACGGACCACGCAGTTTGACGGCAAGTCCTGGCTTTGCCGCCGTCGTCAAAAAATTCGAGAACTGCCCGTCGGGCAATAGACGGATCAGGAAATCGAGCCGCGACTGCGTGCTCGTCGTCGCCATGGAATAGGATCTGCTGACGGGGGAGCCCGGAATCTCGATATCGACATATTGACCGGGGACGAAAGGGATGCTGATCGGGCCGCCCGTTTCTGGATCCTTCGGCTCGATTTGCAGCCGCGCTACATTGGAGGAGATCCGCTCCACGGCGACAATCTCACCCTGCCAGTCTGTATTGACCTTATGAAAGGAAATACGATCGAAAGTGTAGGGCAAATGAAGAACAAGATCACTTCTCGGAAAGGTCCGGCAGAGCAAAACCACCCCAGCCTCTTCTTCGTCCGGCGGGAGAGCCTGCACGCTGCAGCCGCCAAGCTCGTAATCGCCGTCGACGATCTCAGCTTTACACGTCGCGCAGCCGCCTTCGCGGCAAGAGGCGAGCAAAATCACGTCCCTCTTCAGACCAGCAGAGATGACGTCCTCGCTCGGCGAACATTCGAAGGTCAGATCATGCTGATCCTCAGTTATCGCGCGCACCTTGAACATGTTTTCGTCCCCAAATCCTCGAATGGAGGATCGCGTTTGCGATCAGTTTCTTGAGAAAAGTTCAGCGCCGTTCGACGCCGGCGGTCAGGCGTTGAGCCACTTGCGCAGCGCGCGACCCCGAGTTGTTCAAATGCCCGATCCGCCTTCGGATGCCGGCCGAAACGTCGCTGATCAGGCAATTCGCAACGCACGCTCTTTGCTCGCGGGGCTTAAGTCTGTACGTCCGCCCTGCTGACGTCGCCAAGATCGCGCCGCTGATAAAACGACACGACGTGGCCAACCGCTTCCCGGGATGACGATTCGCTGAGCGAGCATCCTTCCTGAACGAAGTCGCCGTCCCGGTGGATCTCCCACCGCCACATGCATTCGAGATCCTGGACGAATGCCCGGTATCGGCCTTCGCTGAAGATCTCGATGCGTGTCGAGCATTCCGCGAACGACCCCCGACCGATCGGGGAGGCCGTCAAAACATTCTCTTCTTCTTGATCAACGTCTATTGTCGCAGCCATACCAAAAGCGCTCCCCGATTTTCGTCCGGGCGCCGGCGGAAGAACCATCCGACGCCCGAAAACGCATGGCATCGTCAAGCCACGTTGCCGAGCCTCAACACCTTGACGCCGCGCTTCTTGCGCAAGTCTTCAAGCGAATCCGCATAGTAGTCAGTATTCCGCAGCTCCATCAGACGGCTGCCGAGATAGGTATCCACTTTGAAGAACAGATTCACCGGGAGCACCGGCGGCTTGTAGAGCTGGCGGAAGGTGATCAGGATTTTCTCGGCGGCGAACTTGTCCTTTTCCGCGTCCATCTTGGCGATCCAGTCGTCGGCGACAGCTTGAGCCGTCTCTCCGGTGGTCGCCTTCGTGAAGAGATCGGCGGCGGAGAAGGTCGACGATTTCAGGACGGCGAGGCGCTCCTCGATCTTCGCTTCGATAAAGAGATAATCGACGTCGAGCGCATAGCACGTGCGGAACGGCGAGGTGTTCTTCTTGCGGAAATCCTGGATGAAGGCTGTGGCGTCCTTCACCGACTTCAGCTCGGCGATTTTTTCAAGCCAGTCCGATCGCACGGGATTTTCATGGATATTGTAGTTTGGCATTTCTTGTTCCTCCCTATCGATCGCTCAGGCGTCAGTGAGCTTGCGATCGAGACCCATCAGCTCGGATGTAATGGTAAAGGTGTTTCCGAGCGTGTAGGCGCGACCGATGGTCGATGACACATTCACGAGGAAATCGTAAATGCTGTAGGTCTTGCCGAGCAGGTCGCTCGCCTTTTCCGTATCGATCTGGATCTTGCCGTCAGCCTTGATCCACCAGAAGCCGCCGCGATCCTCGACAACCAGGGTCGGATTGCGCTTCGCCTCTTCGCCCATGATGAGCTCTTCGACAATCGCATCGATCTCGTCGCTTTTCATGAGCACGAGAACCACCGTATTCGACTCATGAACGACCTGGTTTTCCTCGGCGAAAAATTCCGCCGCAAAAGCCTCGCCAGATTTCTTCATGATGCCAGCGTTATATGCATTCTTTGCTGTCATGTTCCTACACCTTCACTTGACGTCACGAGTAATGCTGGCGATCAGCTGACCGGCGTCGACCTTGAAGTCGATCTTCTTCGCGTAATCCTCGACCCAGTCGTTCACGACCCGGCCGACGGCCGCCTTGATGCCGGCCGCGTCGCTGACGCCCGCAACTTTGTCCACCTTCGCGTATATGCCAAGGAAGTCGTGGAGGGCTTCGGCGGTCTTCTGCAGCCATTTGTTGGTCCAGGCGCGAAGCCAGGTCCGGTTGTGGTCGCCGAATTCCGGATCGTCTCCGAGCGAATAGAAGAACAGATCGCTCATCGCGGCTTTTGTGGTCTGGAAGTAGGTCTGCGTCTGATTGAGGAAGAACGGCGTCAGACTGTCGCCATAGTGAGCCGCGAGGCGGCCAAAAAATTCGCGGCGGGCAAACTGGCCAAACAGCGGATCGTAGACGCCATGCACGGCCCACAAGATTTCATTGAAGTCTTGAATTCCCTGCCAGGCTTCTTCCACGGTTTCGCGCGCGCCGCGGTAGATCGGGTCGGTGAGCCACAGTTTCTTCGGGCCATCTGTCGATTCCGGGAAGCCCGGGACGATTTTCGACAGAAAGTTGCGCTCAAGCTGGATCATCTGGGCATTGTCGACCTTGTCGAGCGCGGCGAACGTCGCCGTCGACCGGATCGTGTCGGACAGAGCGTCGCGTGAGACCGACGAATGCGCGTTGAACTGTCCGTATTCGCTGAACAGCAATGCACCCCAATATTTATTGAGAATCTCGTCGCGCCATGTCGGATCGATGGAGCGCACGGCTCCTTCGGCCGAATAGCCTTCGAGGAAACGCGTCGTGTAGCGCCACTCTTCGGCTTTATCCTTGACATAGGGCGCATGCCAGCGGCGAGCCGGATCACGGTGACGATACCAATCGGTCGTGCGAAGCTCTGTGCTTTCGTTGCCCCAGGATGGCCGGCCGCCGTGAAATTTCTGGGTCCAATCGCCCCAATCAAGACCGCCGGCGATCCAGTCCGGGTTGGGCTGCGTGTAGAGAGTCAGGATTTCATATTCGCTGAGCCGCTTCCAGCGCGGCGTCACGAAATAATTCATCCGGCGTTGTGAGTCGAGTTCATGGTCGGGAATGGCGGCGAGAATTTGCGCTGCTTTGTCAGGATCTGTTAGCCCGCGCTTGGTCGTCGAGGCGATAGCCATAAATAGTTTCCTCCATTGACTTTATTTCATGGCGCGACAGAGGCCATGTTATTCGGCGTTGATCGGAAGCCGTCGGATCGACCTGGATCGATCCGACGAAAGCCGTTTCCTAGAATCCGGCGAGCGGATCAGCGAACACGCAGTTTGCCCGCTTCAGATCTTCGACAGTCCACAAATTGCTGCCTGCAACATGGGGCTGACCGATCAGGGTCTTGCCATCGGCGCGAACGCCATGTCCTTCGACAACAACGTCCGACAGCTCGCGGCCGCTGTATTGCTCGAAAACGCTCTGGCACTCGTAGCGCTCGGGCTCAGACAACCACATGCGTTCGCCCCAATCATCGCTGAAGGAATGCTTCTGGCCGTTGAACTCGTGGACTCTCAACGATCCCGAGCACTTTGCGAGAGTCGGGCAGAACGGCACCTGCGACACGCGGTCGACGTAGACCTGATGGCCGTTCTGGATGAGCCACTGGATCGGGAGGAATCCGCTCTTCGGATCTTCGCAACCCAGAGCCTTCCACTCACGCAGGATCTTGCCGTAATGCGCGTCCCATCCCGGATAGTTCGCCTCGAACCATTCCATATCTTCGTCATCGGGCAGCGACAGCCGGAAGAAGCCGGTGGGCCATAAAGCATAGGCCAACAGGAAGAGGTCGTGGTGCGCCCAATAGGCGTCCTTTTTGGCGTCGCGCAGGCTTGGCGGCGAATTGACGCCATATTTTGCAAGGCGACCGATCCAGATCCCGCCCCAATCTTCGTAGACCCAGCGATTCCAGGTCTTGACCCACGGCTCGACCTTGAACTTCGAGCCGTATTCGAACAGCATTCCGAGCACAGGCGTGAAATATTTCTGCTGCGTCCAGAACGCATTGTTGAGATCTGTATTCAGATATTTTTGCGCCGCCGGATCATTGGCGATAGAGACTACAGTCTGGTAGCCATTCGCCATATGGCGCAGCTCGTCGGTCTCGATTGAGAGAAACACGGTCGGCGTGATTTCGTCGCCGTTTGCCGAGGCCCATTCGGTGACGGCCACGATCAGCGGGTTGGTGAAGCAAGCTTCGCCGACGAGCTGTAGATTGACCGAACATTCGACTGCATCGCCCGAGATGAAGCCATCGGCGAAGACGCGCTTCATGCCCTTCCAGAGCGGCCCGATGGCGCGCGTGCGGCGCGCATCATTATGGCCGGCCGGATCGTGGTAGTGCTTCGAGAAATAGTAGTTCACGAAGCCGCATTGATGGGTGTGGCGGATTTCGTCGAGAACCTGCGCCAGATATCCGTTTTTCTGTTCAGCCGCGCTGGCTGAATCCCACAACATCGCGGACGCCGCGATGGCGTTGTATTCGCCGACTTCGAGGAAGTTGGAGGCGACTTTCATCGTCTCGCCCCAGCGGGGATGCACGCGGTTTCCGGCTTCGAGGCGGGTCAGTCCGTCAAGGAGGGTGCCGAACTGGCGCTCATCCTTGACCGATTCCATCCGCGCATATTCCTTGGCGATGAGCTTGAACTGCTCCTTGGTGTCGTTCGCCATGTGGTATTTTGTGGGGTATTTCGTCCGGTTCTGCGCGAAGTCCCAGTTGAAGCTTTGCAGCCACCTATGCACTTCCTGTGGGCTTACGCTTGTCGGCGCGCGGTTGGCTCCGAGTGCGTCCGACGCAGCTTTTGTCGCGGTGCTTAATGCCATATGTCTCCTCCTTGGTGCTCACATTGGGCGCCGGCAGAGCCAGCAACCTTGATCTGCGACGCCTTATCGATCGAGCGATTGAGATGGGCCCGATGTGGCGCTAGCTTATCAGCAAGTGTGGCGCCGCGCTTGAGAAGAACGCCATTCAATTTAAAAAGGCAGCTTATTTCAATATGATAGAGAAATGCGCTAATCGCGTCTGCCTGGCATTATCCCGCTCCTCCGGATCATTTTAATCCAGCCAGCTGTCCGCAAATTTGACATGCGTCAAATTTGACTCGACGTAGGTCAACGAGGCCGGCCTGTTGCAAGGCAGCGCGCCGCTGATTGTTGTCTTTCCTGTGTAGAGATCTATTTTCCGCAGGGGAGACGCGCGCTGTCTCCCGGCGCTTCCGGTGCAGTGCGGCAGGCCTGTTGTGCACTGCAGTGTTGCGCTTTTAATGACAGGGCAAATTTACTTTGCCAAAGTTGCCGGAATTGATAGGTTGTTTTCGTCGCCGGGCGCATTAAATCTCGATGAATAGATGTCGGGCAGGGTAAAATGAACGCCATTTGATTTGCGCACGTGGAAAAGCTCCCCATCGTAGTCTGTATAAGAATAATACATATGTATAATTATGATACAGATCGACAATGGCGCTCCCGGATAACGTCCGCTCTGATTTTCTCCGTTCGCATTCTAAAGCGTACACCCGGACGATGGCGTCAGCCGCTTGCGCGGCGTGCGGTTTTTGATCTCGCTCTGTATAGGTTTCAGACAGTATCAGTTTTGTACTGTATCGATTTTTTACAGGCGCCGCATTCCTCGGAGTCAGGCTTGATGGGTTTTGCTTGAGGGGCAGCATGAGGGCGCTCGTGGCGGTTGTGCTTCTGATGGTCTGGAGCCTGCCGGTCGCTGCGGCGCCGCCAACGTCAAGCTACGCCGTGGCGGCGCGCGCCTTCAGTCGGTTGCCGATCAGCGAAAGGCTCAAAGTCAAGGTCCTGCTGACGGCGGCGGGATATTGGCCGGCCGCCGCCGACGCCAGTTTCAGTCGCCAGTTTTTTGAAGCGACGGCGCAGTATCAAAGCGACAATGCGCTTCCGGCGACCGGCGCTGTCGACGAAGATCTGCGCGCGCGTCTTTTTCGCGCTGGCGCGCCGCTATTCGAGATGTGGGGATTCCGGGCGATTCCCCATCCGTCGCGCGGTTACAAGATCTGGGCGCCTATGGCGCTTGGCCTGCTGGCCGAGCGGGACAAGGACGGCCTCACCTGGCGAGATCCGGCCAAGCGTGTCTGGCTGACCTATGACTATCTCCGCGACGTCAATCTCGCCGCCGCCTATAAATCGGTCGTCGACAAAGTCATTGCGGACGGCGGGCAGATCGTTTCCAAGGTCCTGACAGAGGATTTCTTCAGCGTATCGTCGCGCAGCAACGGTCTCGACAGTTTCATTCGCTGCCAGAGCGATCGCCCGGGCGTGATTTGGCTATCGCTGTTTTGGCTGGAGTCCGCCGCCGATCTGCATCTGGAGCGCGCGGCGACTTTGATAGCGGGTTCGCTTTCGAGTTCGATCAGCGGCGCGCCATTCGTCGACATCTCTCAGCTTCCTTCGTCCGCTGACCTGAGCGTCGGACCCATGGCCACTCCGGCGCCTGAGACTCCGCAGAAGCCGCGGGAGAACTTTTCCGGAATGGGCTTCTTCGTGAATCGCGA
This sequence comes from Methylocella silvestris, assembly GCF_002891535.1. Classification (GTDB taxonomy): domain Bacteria; phylum Pseudomonadota; class Alphaproteobacteria; order Rhizobiales; family Beijerinckiaceae; genus Methylocapsa; species Methylocapsa silvestris_A. The sequence continues at coordinate 27,877 of NZ_PDZR01000026.1, forward strand.
GGGGCATGTCGTAACAAGCGCTCATGTCGTCGGGCCCTGCTCGATCATCGAGGTCGCCCAGAACGGACGCCCGGGGGCGCAAGCCGAACTCATCGCTCGGGAGGATGCCACCGATCTTGCCCTTCTCAAGACGTCGTTGAAGCCGGAGGGTGTCGTCAACATTCGCTCCGACGTCCGGCTCGGCGAGGCGATCGAGGCGTTTGCCATTCCGCTCCCTCCCGTGCCGCTGAACGCGGGCGGTTTCTCTTTCGGCCGCATCACCGGCCTCTCTGGCGTTGCAGGCGACGACCGCATGCTGCAGATTTCGACGCCCGCACAGCCGGGCGATTCCGGCGGCCCGCTTTTCGACCAGAGCGGCAATGTTGTCGGGGTCGTTTCCGCGGGGCTCGGCGCCGTCAAGACCCTTGTTGCGACGAGCGGCGATGCGCCGCAAGCGGCGAACTTCGCCCTTAAGGGAAATCTCCTCGCCGGGTTTCTTGATGGCAACCACATCGCTTTCACTGCCGCATTGGCGTCAAAGGAGATTTCGGCGCCGGCGCTGACGGCGCAGGCTCAAGCCGTGAGCGTTTCCGTTTCCTGCAGATAGCGCCGATCGGCCGGGTATTTTGCGCCGAAATACCGGTCGGGCAGGGCTCTGTCCTGATAGGCTCTGCTTTCGACGCGATACGCTGCTCAAGGTCGTGTCAGGCAAAGCTTTGAAGGCCGGACATCTGATTGCCGGTCAGTTTCTCCTCCTCCTCCTCGATCGCGGCAGGGGCGCGCCCCAACCGGTCGAAGGGGCCTCGAAGCGCCGGCGGATCGTTCAGCCGCATCATTTGCTCATTCCGTGCTGCGGCCATTTTGACCGGCCTCAAGAAGAAACGTCACTATCCCCATGTCTCGATATGCAAGACCGGCTTGCTCGCCGGCCCGGCCGGAATCGCCGCCATGGCGAGCTCTGTGTTACAGAGAGGCGAAAGCCGGCCGGGCGTCGGGGGCGCCCGCAAGGGGCTCGGCCCCGTTTTTGCGACGGCGAATCCAACGCCGTCCGGCGATGCAAGCATGAGGAAAGCATGACGCAAATTCCGCCGCTGCAAAGCCTCATCGAAACCGACCCGGACGGGCGCCAGGGGGGCGTCAAATCGGCCGGGTTTGGCGCCAAGATCCGCAACTGGTTCCTGACCGGGATCGTCGTCGCCGGACCGGTCGCCGTCACCGCCTATATTGTGTGGTGGTTCGTTGACACCATCGACGCCTGGGTGCGCGGCCTGCTGCCGCAAAATGTCGTACCGGATTTCTATCTGCCGTTTCGCGTCCCGGGACTTGGCGTCGTTCTCGCGTTCCTCGGCCTGACGCTGCTCGGCTGCGCCGCCCACAGCATCGCGGCGGTGGGCCTGTTCAAGATCGGCGAGGCGCTGCTCGCCCGCATGCCCGTGATCCGCTCGATCTATAAAAGCGTGAAGCAGATCTTCGAAACGCTGTTCTCGCAGTCGGGGCAGAGTTTTCGCAAGGTCGGGATGATCGAGTTTCCGGGCAAGGCATCCTGGTCGATCGTCTTTATATCGTTGCCGCCGTCCCCTCTCATCGGCTCTCATCTTGCGAGCGGCGAGCCCTATGTTTCGGTTTTTCTGCCTTGCGCGCCCAATCCGACCACCGGCTTCTATTTCTATGTGCCGGCGCGCGAGGTGATCGAACTGGCAATCACGCCGGAGGCCGCCGCCAAGCTGATCATGTCCTGCGGCGTCATCCAGCCCGAGGCTGCGGCCGCGCTTGCCGCGGTTGCGCTCCATCCGCAACGCGAAACCGCCTGATCTTGCGCGGCGCAGCCGGCAGGCTTAATCAGCCGGGGCTTAAATTGACCTGGCGGCCCGTTCTCTCTAACACCGGAGCGCCTCTCGCGCCCCGGGGAAGCAGCCCTTTGCGGCGTCCCTGGCCGCGGCCGGGAGCCAATGTCTTCAGCGGACCTCAATGGCAGTCTATACCGAAGTCTCCGACGCCGATCTTGCCGCCTTTCTCGAGCATTACGATCTCGGCCGGGTCCGCGCCCTGAAGGGCATTGCGGAAGGCGTCGAGAACTCGAATTTCATCCTGTCGACCGAAACAGGCGTCTACATACTGACGCTCTATGAAAAGCGCGTCGAGGAAGGCTGCCTGCCGTTCTTCCTCTCTCTGTTGGATCATCTCGCCGCGCGCGGCCTTAATTGCCCGCAGCCGGTCCGCATGCGTTCGGAGGGGGCGCTCGGCCGCCTCGCCGGGCGTCCGGCGGCGATCGTGACCTTCCTCGAAGGCGTTTGCCGCAACCGGCCGGGGATCGAGGATTGCGCGCGCCTCGGCGCCGCGCTGGCGCGGCTTCATCTCGGGGCCGCCGATTTCGAGGGCTCGCGCGCCAACGCTCTGAGTCTTGAAGCCTGGCCAAAGCTCTTCGCGCCGATCGCTTTTCGCGCCGACGAGGTCAAAGCGGGCCTTGCCGCGACAATTTCCGCCGAGCTCAAATTTCTGCAGGCGAACTGGCCGCGGGATTTGCCGCGCGGAATCATCCACGCCGATCTGTTTCCAGACAATGTCCTGTTTCTCGGCGACGAGATTTCCGGCCTGATCGACTTCTATTTCGCCTGCGTCGACGATCTCGCCTATGATCTGGCGATCTGCCTCAACGCCTGGTGTTTCGACCCGGACGGGGCATTCAACGTCGACAAGGGCGCCGCGATGTTCGGCGCTTATGCCAGCCTGCGCCCGTTGAGCGCGGCGGAAGCCAAAGCCATCCCGATTCTTGCCCGAGGCGCCGCCCTGCGTTTCGGGCTGACCCGTCTTGTCGACTGGTTCAACGTTCCCCCAGGAGCGCTCGTCAATCCGAAGAATCCGCTCGAATATTTCGCCAAATTGCAATTGCTGCAGACGATCGGCGATGTGCGCGAGCTCGGCGTCCTGCCATGAAGTGGAAGCGCCGATGCCAAAGCCGGTTGTGATCTTCACCGACGGCGCCTGTTCGGGAAACCCCGGTCCGGGCGGCTGGGGCGCCGTCATGACGTTCGGCGATCATCTCAAGGAGCTTTGCGGCGGCGAGGCGGCGACGACCAACAATCGCATGGAGCTGATGGCGGCGATCATGGCGCTCGAGGCGCTGACGCGGCCCTGCGCCGTGCAGCTTGTCACCGATTCCAACTATGTGAAGGGCGGCGTCACCACCTGGATGGCCGGGTGGAAGCGCAATGGCTGGCGCACGGCGGACAAGAAGCCGGTCAAAAATGTCGATCTGTGGCAAAGGCTCGAGGCCGCGGCGGCGGCTCATGCGATCGAATGGCGCTGGGTCAAGGGCCATGCCGGCGATGAACTGAACGAGCGCGCTGACGCGCTCGCGCGACGCGGCATGGCTCCTTTTCTATCCGCCCGCAAAGCGGCGACGTCGTAGCGAGCGAAGCGGACGAAGGATTTTCGACGCCCCGCGTTAAAGCTGATGCAAAATCGATTCGGCGCTCGAAACGTCCGCCTTGCCGGCGCTCGCCTCGACATTGAGCTGGCGCACCACGCCGTCCTCGACCAGCATCGAATAGCGCTGCGAGCGGACGCCAAGGCCGCGCTCGGTCAGATCGAGGGTGAGGCCGAGCGCCTTTGCGAAATCGCCATTGCCGTCCGCGAGAAAGGAAATATGCGCGCCGGCGTCGCTGGAACTCGCCCAGGCGTGCATGACAAAGACGTCGTTGACGGCGGTGACGGCTATGGCGTCGACGCCCTTTTCCTTGAAATCGTCGATCCTGTTGGCGAAACCCGGCAGATGCACATTGCTGCATGTCGGCGTGAAGGCGCCGGGCACGCCGATAAGAACGACCCGGCGTCCCTTGAAAATATCGTCTGTGGAGCGTACGGCCGGACCCTCCGGGGTCATGACGGCGAAACTGGCCTTTGGCAGATGATCCCCGACTTTAATTGTCATGCTTTTCCCCCTCCGAACCGTCTGCGGCGGCGCGCCCGGCGTCGAGCGCGACGCCGAATTCATAGCTCTCCTGCGGCGCGGCCAGCGTCACCGTGATTGGCGTGGCATGAACGGAGGCGCGACGTTCCGCGTGTGGCGCTTCGACTTCGACGATGAGGAATTCGCCGGGCTCTTCGCCGCGCCTCGACTCGAAATACCATCCGGGCGGGGATTCAATGAACATATCCGTCGCGCCGATCGCCGCCGCGTCGCCACGCGGGCTCAGCCGCCACGTCGGCTGGCTCGCGGCAAGGTCGCGCGTAATGAGAAATTTGCCGTCCCGCTCCTCCGCGCCGAGCCGGCGAGGCACCTTTGCCGCCGCCGCTTCAAGCCGGGCCTGATGGTTAAGACCGGACGCGTCCGGCGGCGCGGCCGCGACGGGCAGCTTCAGCTCGACCTGAGCATTGACGGGGATGCAGATCTGGCCGCACACGGCATAATTCAGGGACAGCGACAAGAGCGTGGGGCGGTTGGGGTCCGTCAGCTTGACGTCGAGTGGAAAAATCACTTCGTCGCGATAGCCGAAAGCATCGGCGCCGCCTTCGTCGATGCGGCTTGGCGTCGGAAAGCGGACTGTCACATCTTCGACATTGTCCGAGGCCGTGAAATTGAATTCGGGCGGAGCCCCCGCCTCGCCGGGGTTGCGCCAATAGGTGAGCACGCCCGGCTCAAGACGGATTTCGACGCCGGCCCGGTACGAGCCGGCGTCCGCGCCGGGCGCTGCGATCAGCCGGGTGGAGGATTTAGGCCCGCCGACCCACTCGGTGGCGAACGGCTCCGCCCGTAATTCAGCCATGAATCCGGCCGAGCATCCGGCTGTAATGGCGGCGGCAAGAAGCAGCGACGAACCGCCTGCGCGGCTTGGTCGCGTTGCCTCATTGAAGAGCTGGAAAGACATTTGCATCAGAATGATACGATCGCGGGATCTATTCGACGTCCAACCTATTTTGCATGTGACGGCGCTGCAACCTACATTGAGGTGATCTGGAGCACGCAAGGCAGGGGGGACGACAGTGCGAGGATGGGATAGCGCGCGGTTTTAACCAGCGTTGGAAGCAATTCCAGCAGAATATGGCGGAAATCATGGGTTCGAGATTGCCTCGCGACGGTGGAAAACAGGGCCATGGCGCTTTTCTCGACGGGCAACTGCTCGTCGCCATGCCCGGCATGTCCGACAACCGCTTCGCCCGCTCGGTCATCTATCTCTGCGCCCATTCCGAGGAAGGGGCGATGGGGATCATCCTGAACCGGCCCGCGCGCAAGGTGACTTTTTCCGAATTGCTGGTGCAACTCGACGTCATCAAGGCGGATGAAATGATTCGCCTGCCGGCTCAGGCGGAACTGGTTCAGGTGCTTAAAGGCGGCCCGGTCGAGACCGGCAGGGGCTTCGTGCTGCACTCCAATGATTTTTTCATCGACGATTCAACGTTGCCGATCGACGCCGGCGTGTCGCTGACGGCGACGATCGATATTTTACGCGCCATCGCCAAGGGCGACGGGCCCGACCGCGCCATTCTCGCCCTCGGCTATGCCGGATGGTCGGCGGGACAGCTCGAGGCCGAGATGCAGGACAATGGCTGGCTGAATATTCCTGCCGACCCGTCGCTGATCTTCGACGAAGCGCTCGGCTCCAAATATGAGCGCGCCCTGCAAAAGATCGGCATCGATCCCGGCCGCCTCTCCTCCGATCTCGGCCACGCCTGAGACGCGGGGAGGGGGCAGGCCAAAGTCAGGCCGCTATCGTTGCGGCGCCGACAAGCTTGCGCGCTTCGGCCGCGCTGATCGGATGGCCGAAGGCGAAGCCCTGCGCGAATTCGCAGCCGAGCTGATAAAGTTCAATGGCGTCGGATTCCGCCTCCGCCCCCTCGGCCACGACCTCCATGCCGAGATCATGCGCCAGCGCGACGATCGAGCGTAAAATGACCGGGCGCGCGCCATGGCCATTCTGGCGCACGAAGGAGCGGTCGATCTTGATGGTGTCGAAGGGAAAGCGCTGCAGATAGGCGAGCGAGGAATAGCCGGTTCCGAAATCGTCGAGCGACAGGCCGGCGCCGAGATCGCGGATCCGGGTCAGGATCTGCGCCGCATATTCCGGATTCTCCATGACAAGGCTCTCGGTCAGCTCCAGCTTCAAGGAGCCAGGCGCGATCTCGACGCGCGAAAGCACCGATTTGACGTCCTGCAGCAAATCATGCCGCAGCAATTGCCGCGACGACACGTTGACGCTGACGAAGATCGGCGGATCGACGTCGAGCGCGCGCTGCCATACCGCGAGTTCGCGCGCGGCGCGGTCCATGACGAAAATCCCAAGGTCGATGATGACGCCGGTTTCCTCGGCGACAGAGATGAATTCGCCCGGATTGAGGCGGCCGAGACGGGGATGGTCCCACCGCAGCAGCGCCTCGAATCCGGCCACGGTGCGGTCCTCGAGCCGGACGATCGGCTGGAACACCACTTTCATCTCGCCGCGATCGAGCGCCCGCTTGAGATCGGCGGCAAGGCCGAAACGGTCCGAGCGAAGCGAGCGCATGGTGGCGCGGAACACCTCGATCCGGTTGCCGCCGAGCCGCTTGCCATGCCGCATCGCAATCTCGGCGTCCTTCAGCATGTCCTCGCGCTTGCCGTGCAGCTGCGGATCGTAGAAGGCGAGGCCGATCGAGGCGGTCAGCGGAATCTCCTTGTCGCTGAAGGCGACCGGGGTCGACGCCACGCGGCGCGCCGTATTGGCGAGAGCCGTGATCTGATCGGTTTCGGATTCAGAGACGATCAGCAAGATGAACTGGTCGCCGGACAGGCGCGCGAGCGTATCCTGCGGCTTCAGAATGCGCCCGAGCCGACGCGCCACGGTCAAAAGGATCGAATCGCCTGCCGAGAGGCCAACCTGCTCATTGATCTGCTTGAAGCCGTCGATGTCGATGCTCATCACGGCGGGCCGTATTTTCGGATCGCTCTGCGCGAGGGCGAGCGCCGCGTCGAGCCGATCAAAGAAAAGCTCGCGATTCGGCAGGCCGGTCAGATTGTCATGCACGGCGTCGTGCAGCAGCCGCTCCTCGGCGGTCTTGATTTCCGTGATGTCGCTGAGGACGCCGACGATCCGCACCACTTCGCCATCGGCGCCGACCACCGGCCGGGCCTTCAGGCGGAACCAGAAATGCTGACCGTCGGCCGCGCGTAGCCTGAAATCCTGATTGATGCGGCCGCGCCGCTGCTCGAGCATCGCGTCGAGGCAAGCGCGGTAGCGGTCGCGCTCGCTTTGATGCAGCACGTCGAACCAGTTCGAGGCCGGCCCTTCGAGCGCGCCGCGCTGAAGGCCAAGCTGAGCCTCGACCTCGGGGCTGACATAGACGCGGTCGGCGCTGACGTCCCAGTCGAAGATGATGTCGCCGCTGCCGGTAAAAGCCAGCGCCTTGCGCTCGGCGTCCGGCACTGCGCCATGGGCGAGGCCGGCGCCGACAAAGGCGTTCTGCATGATCGTGAAGCCGATCAGCATGACGATGAGCACGAGGCCGCCGATCAGCGCCGGCGAGACGAGATCATTGGTGAGCGTGCCGGTGACGGTGAAGGCGGCCCCGACGATCCAGGCGAGCAGCAGGAACCAGGTCGGGATCAGCATCACAGCCCGGTCGTAGCCGTGGATCGCAAGATAGAGCACCAGCACGAAGCCGACGACGCCGATCGTCGCGATGGAAATGCGCGCGACGCCGGCGGCGACCGGCGCGTCATAGACGGAAAGCCCGACGAGAGCGGCAAGGAAAATCAGCCAGATGGCGGCGACGTGGGAGGCGCGCACATGCCAGCGGTTGAGATTCAGATAGGCGAAGAGAAAGACCAGCAGGGTCGCCGCGAGAATCGATTCCGTGCCGGCGCGCCAGATGCGGTTTGATTGTCCCTCGGCGCCAATGATCCGGCCCCAGAAGCCGAAGTCGATGCAGACATAGGCAAGCACCGTCCAGGCGAGCGCGGCCGCGGCGGGAAAGATGACGGCGCCGCGGACGACGAAGACAATGGTCAGAAACAATGCGAGCAGGCCGGCGACGCCGATGATGATGCCTTTGTAGAGGGCAAGGCTCGTCATCCGGTCCTTGAAGGCGTCGGGCTCCCAGAGGTGCAGCTGCGGCAGGTTCGGCGTGCGCAACTCAGCGACATAGGTGATGGTGGTGCCGGGATCGAGCGTCAGCCGGAACACGTCGGCGTCTTCGCTGTCCTCGCGCTCGGGCGGAAAGCCCTGGCTGGCGGTGATCGCCGAAATGCGCGTCGACCCGAGATCGGGCCAGATCACGCCGGAGCCGACGAGCCGGAAATGCGGCGCGACGATCAGCCGTTCGACCTGCTCGCTGGTGTCGTTGGTCAGCGCGAAGACGATCCAGTTGGGCCGTGTTCCTTCCTCGCGCGCGCGAACTTCGATGCGCCGAACGATGCCGTCGGAGCCCGGCGCCGTCGAGACGAGCAGGCGGTCACCATCGGAATTATAGCTTTCGACGGCCTTGGTGAGGTCGATCACCTGCGAATCGAGCGGCACGCGCACGGATTCGATCGCGGCGGCGGGGCCGAGCGCTCCCGTCAGCGCAAGGGCGAGCGCGCCCAGAAGCAAAAGGCAGCGCCGCAGCGCCGCGAAACCCTGCGCCCTGAAATCCGCCGTTTCCGGCCCGAAATTTGTCACGGCCGGCCCTGTCGCGGCCGCGCCGGCGTCTGGTCGGTTTCGACGAGACCGTACAGCAAATGGTCCTCCCAAACTCCGTTGATGCGCAAATAGGCCCGCGCATAGCCTTCGCGCGTAAATCCGACCCGCTCCAGCAGGCGCGTCGAGGGGATATTATGGGGCAGGCAGGAGGCCTCGACCCGGTGCAGCCTGAGCGTTCCGAAGGCGAAGATCACGCCCGCCCGCACGGCTTTGGTCATGAATCCGTGGTTGGCGAAAGGCTCGCCGATCCAATAGCCGAGCGTCGCCGCCTGCACGACGCCGCGCTTGACCTGGCCGACGGTGAGGCCGCCGAGGAGAACGTCGTCGTCGCGAAAGACGAGAAAGGGAAAGGATTCGTTGCTGTCGATTTCCTGCTGATGGCGACGGACGCGGCGGCGGAAGGCGGTGCGGGTCAGATCATCGGCGGGCCAGGTCGGCTCCCAGGGCGTCAGAAAATCGCGGCTTCGCTCGCGCAGGGCCGACCATTCGTCGAAGTCGCGCATTTCGGGGGGCCGCAGATAGACGCCTTCGCCGCGCAAATATTGCGCGTTCTCATTGTTCGGGCCGATCCGGAACAGAGCCACGGTCATGCCTCCTTCAACTGGCGCGCAGCCTCTGCGCGACGCGATCGGGCGTGAGAACCTTGCCGACCGGCCCGATGGCGGCGACGGTCGGATTGGAGCGCAGCGCCCGCGCTCCGGCGGCGCGGATGTCAGCGATGTCGAGCCTGTCAATGGCGCCGATGATTTCCTCGCGCGACAGCACACGGTCGAAAGCCATCACCTGCCGCGCGATCTGTTCGCAGCGGGGCGAGGGCGATTCGAGGGCGGTCAGCAGCGAGACTTTCATCTGCGCCTTGGCGCGGTGCGCTTCGGCCTCGCTCAGCGACGAGGCGGCCTCGGCGAGGCAGTCGAGCGCGACCGGCATCAATTCGGCGATGTCCCTGGCGCTCGTCGCGGCATAGAAGCCAAAGAGGCCCGTGTCGGAATAGCCCCAATGGAAAGCGTGAATCGAATAGGCGAGGCCGCGCGTTTCGCGGACCTCCTGAAACAGGCGCGAGGACATGCCGCCGCCGACTGCATTGGCGAACACCTGCAGCGCGTAGAATTCCTCGGAGGCGTAGGAGAGCCCCTCGAAGCCAATCACAATATGGGCCTGTTCGAGCCGGCGCTTCAGCCGGATCTCGCCGCCCTGATAGACGGCGGCGGGCGCGGCGGGCGCGGCGGCGCGCGGCGCCAGCGCTGAAAAACGCCGTTCGACCTCATCGCAGATCTGCTCGTGATCGATCGCGCCGGCGGCGCCGATGACGGTCGCATCGCTCGCGTAATGACTGTCGAGATAGGCGCCGATCGCCTCGCGGCCGAAGCTTGCGATCTGGTCCGGCGTGCCGAGGATCGGCCGTCCGATCGGCTGGCCCGGAAAGGCGGTCGCGTTGAAGAGATCGAACACAAGATCGTCCGGCGTATCGTCGACGGCGCCGATCTCCTGCAAAATGACGCCCTTCTCGCGCTCCAGCTCCTCCTGGTCGAAGATGCTTTCGGTGAGGATGTCCGCGAGAATATCGACAGCAAGGGGCGCATCCTCCGCCAGCACATGGGCGTAATAGGCCGTGTGCTCGGTGCTGGTTGCGGCGTTGAGGTCGCCGCCCGCGGCCTCGATCTCCTCGGCGATGGCGCGGGCGGAGCGCCGCTTGGTGCCCTTGAAGGCCATGTGTTCGAGCAGATGCGACAGACCGTGCTCGCCGCGCGACTCATGGCGCGAGCCGGCGCCGATCCAGACGCCCAGCGAAGCTGTCTCGAGATGCGGCATAGCGTCGGTGACGACGCGCAGCCCGGAAGGCAGGGTCGTGATGCGCGCGCTCATGAGGCGGCCTGTGTGGACTGCTCGGCGACCGCATCGCGGATGAACCGTTCGACGGCGCGTTGATCGTTGGGGATGATCGAGAATTGCTCGGCGCGCTCAAGCAGGCCGTGCAGATGCGGCGGCAGGGGCGGCCGGACGCCGGTCGCGGCCTCAATCGCGTCGGGAAATTTTGCCGCATGGGCGGTGCCGAGCACCACCAGCGGCGTCGCTGCGCCTCGTGCCGCGATCTCGCGGCGGGCGGCGCCAATCCCGACGGCGGTATGCGGGTCGGCGAGATAGAAGCTTTCACGCCAGAGGCGGCCGATCTCGGACGTGGTTTCCGCTTCGCTGACGGCGAAGGCGTCGAAATCGGCCCGGATCGCCTGCAGAGGAGCGGGATCGATGGTAAAGCCGCGCGACTGCGCAAGCTGCGCCATCCTGGCGCGGATCGCTCCAGCGTCGCGGCCATGCGCCTCGAACAGGAGGCGCTCGAAATTGGACGACACCTGTATGTCCATCGAGGGCGATTGCGTCGCATGGACCTCGCCGACGACGTAGGCGCCGCTCTCCAGCGCGCGCGGGAGGATGTCGTTGGAATTGGCGGCGATCACCAGCCGGTCGATCGGCAGACCCATGCGTTTGGCGATCCAGCCGGCGAAGATGTCGCCGAAATTACCCGTCGGCGTGACGAAGGACACCGGCCGGTAGGGCGCGCCAAGCGCCACGGCGCTGGTGAAGTAATAGACGGTCTGGGCGAGGATCCGCGCCCAGTTGATCGAATTGACGCCGCAGAGATTGAGGTTTTCACGCAAGGGGCGGTTGTTGAACATCGCCTTGACTGCGCTTTGCGCGTCGTCGAACGATCCCTCGATGGCGATAGCGTGGACGTTCGGCGCGCCGGTCGTCGTCATCTGGCGCCGCTGCACCTCCGAGACGCGCTGGTTCGGATAGAGGATGAAGACTTCGACCTGCGACAGGCCTGAAAAGGCCTCTATGGCGGCGGCGCCCGTGTCGCCGGAAGTTGCGCCGACGACGGTCGCGCGCTGGCCGCGCGCCTTCAAGGCATGGTCGACCAGCCGCGCCAGAAGCTGCATCGCCAGATCCTTGAAGGCGAGCGTCGGACCATGAAACAGCTCAAGCGTGAACAGATTATCGTCGAGCTGAACGAGCGGCGCCACCGCCGCATGGCGGAATCCGGCATAGGCGTCGTCGATCATGGCGCGCAGGGCGCCGGATTCGATCTCGCCGCCGACGAAGGGAGAAATCACCGCCTCGGCAACGTCGGCGTAGGATTTTCCCGAGAAACTGGCGATCGTTTCCGCGTCGAGGCGGGGATAGGATTCGGGAAGATAGAGGCCGCCGTCCGGCGCAAGTCCCGCGAGCAGAGTCTGCGTGAACGAAAGAGGGGCAGCCTCGCCGCGTGTTGAAACATATTTCAAAGTGATGGATCCAAACCTCGCCGCCGCGGCGAATTCAGCAAGCTAACATAGATCGACTGGGCAAGCAGCAGGGGGCGGAAACCGCCGGCTCTCGTCTGCAAGTCAGAGCATGACGGCGTCCAAAAACGGGTGGGCGCTTTTTCGGCGCCATGCTCCGGGCCAACGGAAATCAGGAGAATATGGCGCAATTTAGCGGAGGGCGCGGCGGTTCTGCCAGACGAAGACCATAAACACGCCGGCAAGGCCAAGAGCCAGGCCAAACCAGGTGAGGGCGTAAGACAGATGATTGTTGGGAAATGCGATTTCCGTCGCCCCGCCCTGCGGGCCGCTCGCCGCCGGGCCGCGGTCGGCGTCGACGCTGAAGGGCGCGGCGCGGGGCAGACCAAAATGCGCTGCGATGAGGGCCGGATCGCGGGTGAAATAGTTTCCTTTCGCCGGATCGTCGGCCGGGGTGAACAGATTACGCGGCTCGGGCTGGCGCATCAGGCCTGAGATCGGCTCTGGCGTCCCGCTCGTCGGCTCCGGCCACGCGGCGCGATCCCTTTGCGCCAGAGGAACGAAGCCGCGATTGACGATGACGGTTGCGCCCGAGGCGAGCCGCGCCGGCGTCAAGACGAAATAGCCCGGCTGGCGCAACGCGCCTCCGGCGGCGCGGAACACCAGCGCCTCCTTGTCGTGTTCATAGACGCCCTCAAAACGCACAGCGCGGTATTCGTAATCGTCGGGCTTGAGCGTCGCCCAGTCGCTCTCCGGCGGCAGCGGCGCGGGCGCGGCGCCCGCGCGCGCGGCGACTTTTTCGATCAGCTGCTCTTTCCAGGCAAGGCGCTGCAATTGCCAGAGGCCGAGGCCGACGAGCAGGGCGCAGGCGGCAAGGGTTGCGGCGGCGGCGAAAGCGAGGCTGCGTCGCGCGATCTGCGTCCCTTGCGCCGTCAAGGGTCGAACCGCCCTTGCTCCGCCTTGGTGCGATATTGCTGTGCGACCAGCAGCCCTTTCAGCGGACGCGCCAGGCCAAGGCAGACGATGAGGGTGAGCGGCAGAAACAGCACAAGATGAACCCACATCGGCGGCTCATAGACGAGTTCGGTCCAAAGCGCTGCGCCAAGCACGAGGAAGCCGCCGAGGAGCGAGACAAAGACGGCGGGGCCATCGGCGGAATCAGCGAAGCCATAGTCCAGCCCGCAGGCCTCGCAGCGCGGCGCGAGCTCAAGAACGCCTTTGAAGAGCCTGCCGCGCCCGCATCGCGGGCAGCGCCCCTTGAGCCCGGCGGACAGCACCGATGGCGGACGATTGGCTGCTTGGTCGACCATGGAAATCCCAAAATAGAGAAGCCGTCGCAGGGAGAAGGCGGGCCTGCGCCGCGGCGGCGCGGCTCCATAGCACAAAAACGATCCAGCGCGCGCAGGGAAACCAGCGTGGGCGTAATTGTGCATCCGGCCAAGCTATGTTAACTACGATGTCATTCAATTTACGACGAGACAGCGCCCGCCGATGGGGCGCCCTCAACAGAATGAAAGCGATGTTCAGCTTTCGATTTGTCTGTTTCACCGAACCTCGCAACCGCGCTGTTTGCGGCGACGAACTTCTTGCGATCAGAATATGCATTGCGGGCAACTACGGCGCCGCCAAAATGTCGGCGGCGCGGCCATAACCTCTCGGGCGCGCCCGACTTGGCGATTAATCTCGGCAGTATTGCATGGCGCCGATGGGTTCATACATCGCAAAAGAGGGATCAGCCGATACGCGCGGCGGTAGATGAGGAACTCTACCGCTCGAAATACCTGCATTAATCGTTCTCATTTTCGCCACATTGATAAAAATCGCTTTGCCGAATAGCGCTACATTCATTAAGTTCACGCGGGCGACGCTCGGAACTTAGCTTTTAAATTCAACGCTGCAGCGGAAATCGGCTGTGGGGCGCCGGCGCCGGGTGATATGATCGGCGTTGGAAGCGCCATTCGTGAATGGAGACACAAAGTGAGTTCGCACCATTCCGGACGGCCGCAACCTCCCGCCTTGGCGCCAGACTTCGATCGCGCCCGCGCAATTCATTCTTTTTTCTCGGAGGCCGCCGAAATTTATGCGGACCGTCCGGCCATTCTATATGGCGGACATAAGGTTATTACTTTCGTGGAGCTTGATCGCCGCTCGAACAGCTTCGCCCGCTATCTTCGCGCCAAAAGCGTTCTGCCGGGATCGGTCGTCGGCTTGTTTCTGCCGCGTTCGCCCGAGGCGATCATCGCGATGGTCGGCGCGCTGAAGGCGGGGGCCGCCTTCGCTCCGCTGGATCCGTCCTATCCGGCCGATCATCTCGCCTTCATCACGGCGGACGCCGCGCCTGTCGTCGTCGTCTCCGCCGCCTCGATGACATCGGATGCAGGGTCATCCAGCCTCTGGACCGCGCCGACGATCCTGATCGACGCCGAAGCGGCAGCGATCGCGGGCGAGGATGATTCGCCGCTGCCCGAGGCGGCGAGCGGCGAGAGCCCGGGCTATGTCATGTATACGTCCGGCACGACGGGCCGCCCGAAGGGCGCCGTCATCCCGCATCGCGCCGTGACCCGGCTCGCGCTCAACAGCTTCGCCGATCTCGGATCGCGCGACGTCGTCCTGCAATTCGCGCCGCTCGCCTTCGACGCCTCGACCTTCGAGATCTGGAACGCGCTCCTGAACGGAGCCGCCATCGCCATCGTCGCGGAGACACACCCAAGCTTCGCCGAACTCGGCGCCGCGATCAAAGACTATGGCGTCACCGCGGCCTGGCTGACCGCCAGCCTGTTCCACGCAATCGTCGATCGCCAGATCGAGATCTTGAAGCCGCTGCGTCTGCTCCTCGCCGGAGGCGACGTTCTCTCGCCGCGCCATGTGCGCCGCGCGCTGGATGAATTGCCGGACTGCCGCATCGTCAACGGCTACGGCCCGACGGAAAACACGACCTTCACCTGCTGCTACGAAATTCCCCGCGATATCGCGCCGGACGCCGCGATCCCGATCGGTCGTCCGATCGATCACACCAAGGTCTATGTGCTCGGCCCGGACCTCTCCCGCGTCGGCGCCGGAGAAGAAGGCGAGCTTTTCGCCGGCGGCGAAGGCGTCGCGCTCGGCTATCTCAATCGTCCGGAGCTGACCGCCGAAAAATTTCTCGCCGATCCTTTTTGCGGCGAGCCAGGCCGCCTCATGTATCGAACCGGCGATCTCGTGCGCCAGCGCGCCGATGGGGTCGTCGAATTCATCGGCCGCGTCGACCGGCAGGTGAAAATTCGCGGCAAGCGCGTTGAAGTCGATGAGGTCGAGGCCCTGATCCGACGCTTGCCGCAGGTCGCCGATGCGGCTGCGCTTGTGCGGTCCCGCACAGATGGCGAGCGGCAAATCATTGCTTTTGTGACGGCTCAAGGCGGCGCGACGCTTCCACTGGGAGAATTGCGCCAAAGCATGCTCGAGATTGCGCCTGATTATATGGTTCCGGCGCATTTCATGATCCTTGATGAACTGCCGCGAACGCCGAACGGCAAGGTTGACCGCGCGGCGCTGCCCAAGCTTGGCGGCGGGGATGAACAAACCGCGGCGCCGACGATTATGGCTGCGGACGATGCCGAGCGGCGGCTCGCCGCCCTCTGGAGCAAAATTCTGAAGGTCGGCTCGGTCGGCCTCGACGCCAATTTTTTCGATCTGGGAGGAGCGTCGCTCGACGTGATGGCTTTGCAGGAAGAAATTTTGAGGGAATTTCATATCGACGCGCCAATGACCGCGCTGTTCGAATTCACAACCGTCCGTTCGCTGGCGGCCCATCTCAAGACCCGCGCGGCCCCGGCGGCCGAGGGCGCCGTCGAAGCCGCCTCGGCGGACAGGCAGGCGCTGGACGAACTCTCTCTCCGCAAGCAGCGTCAGTCGGAGGCTCTAAAACGCGCCTCGCGCCGTCGCGCCGTCTCCATCAACTGAGGCGGGCGCATGAAAGACAACTCCGCAGTCGAGACGCCGCCGGGCGTCGCCATCGTCGGGATGGCCGGGCGCTTCCCCGGCGCGGACGATGTCGCCGGGTTCTGGCGCAATTTGCGCGAAAACGTCGAATCGATCAGCCATTTCACCGACGCCGAGCTTGAGGACGCCTTCGACCCGAGCGTGCGCGGCGATCCGAATTTCGTGCGCGCCCGTTCGATTCTGGAAGGCGTCGAGAATTTCGACGCCGGCTTTTTTGCAATGCATGCGCGCGAGGCGGAGCTGACCGATCCGCAGCATCGCGTTTTCCTCGAATGCGCCTGGCAGACGCTGGAGGACGCGGGCTACGATCCGGCGGCCTATAAGGGCGCCATCGGCGTCTTCGCCGGCTGCAGCATGAGCACCTATTTCCTCCGCAACGTCCTCAGGGATCGCGCCGCGGTGGAGCTGTTCACGAGCAATTATCAGGTCGGCAGTTATGGCGAACTGATCGGCGCGTTGCCCGATGTGTTCGCGACGCGGCTGTCCTACAAGCTTGGCCTGCGCGGTCCGGCGATGACGATCCAGACCGCCTGCTCGACGTCGCT
Source organism: Methylocella silvestris (assembly GCF_002891535.1). Classification (GTDB taxonomy): domain Bacteria; phylum Pseudomonadota; class Alphaproteobacteria; order Rhizobiales; family Beijerinckiaceae; genus Methylocapsa; species Methylocapsa silvestris_A. Next base: position 44,308 of record NZ_PDZR01000026.1, read on the forward strand.
CGTCGCCATCGCCGAGGCGTGCAAAAGCCTGCTCCTCTACGAATCCGACATGGCGCTGGCCGGCGGCGTCTCGATTACCTTCCCGCAAAAGCGCGGCTATCTCGCGCTTGAAGGCGCGATGGTTTCGCCGACCGGCCATGTGCGCAGCTTCGACGCCAAGGCTGACGGCACGGTGTTCGGCAGCGGCGCCGGCGTCGTGCTGTTGAAGCGGATCGAAGACGCCATCGCCGACGGCGACACGATCTACGCCGTCATCCGCGGGACTGCGCTGAACAATGACGGCGCGGCGCGGGCGGGTTTCACGGCGCCGAGCGTCAACGGCCAGTGGGAGGCCATCGCGGCGGCCCTCGCCAATGCCGAAGTCGAGGCGCGTTCGATCTCTTATGTCGAATGCCACGGAACGGCGACGCCGCTTGGCGATCCGATCGAGGTCGCCGGCCTTACCCGGGCGTTCCGGGCGAGCACCGACGACGTCGGCTTCTGCGCTTTGGGGTCGGTGAAGCCTAATGTCGGCCATCTCGACGCGGCGGCTGGTGTCGCCGGCGTCATCAAGACGGCGCTCGCGCTCAGAACAAGGCAATTGCCGGCGACGCTCCATTTCGAGACGCCCAATCCACGCATCGCCTTCGAGGGCGGCCCCTTCTATGTCAACAAGACATGGCGGGACTGGCCGCAGGAGACCGGCCCCCGCCGCGCCGGCGTGAGCGCCTTTGGCGTCGGCGGCACCAACGCCCATATCGTGCTGGAAGAAGCGCCGCCCGCCGTGTCGGAGGCGTCAATCCGTCCGACGCAGATCATCTGCGTTTCGGCGCGCAGCGCCGCCGCGCTCGAAAAGGCGCGACAGAATCTTGCTGCCTATCTCGCCGACAATCCGCGGACGCCGCTCGCCGACGTTGCCTTTACGATGGCCGCCGGGCGCCGCGCTTTTGTCCATCGCGCCGCGATCGCGGCCGATGACGCCGCCGCCGCTTCGGCCACGCTGAAATCGGGGCAGGGCCTTGTCTTCGGCGCTCCGAAGGGGGAGCCGCGAAAGATCGCCTTCATGTTCCCGGGGCAGGGCGCGCAATATCCGGCGATGGGGCAGGGTCTGTTCGAGACCGAGCCGGCTTTCGCCGACAGCATGCGCCGCAGCGCCGAAATCCTGCGCCCGATTCTGAACGCCGATCTCTGCGCTCTTCTTTATGGCGACGAGGCCGAGCGACTGTCCGCGCAGGCGCTACAGGCGACGGAGTTCGCGCAGCCCGCTCTGTTCTCGGTGGGCCTGGCGCTGGCCGAGCTCTGGCGCGAGCGCGGCGTCGCGCCGCAGATGATGATCGGGCACAGCGTCGGCGAATTCGTCGGCGCCTGCCTTGCCGGCGTGTACTCGCATGAGGACGCGCTGCGCCTCATCGCCGCGCGCGGCCGTCTGATGCAGGAGATGCCATCGGGCTCGATGATGGCCGTGCGTCTGCCGGAAGCGGAGCTGGCGCCCTATCTGAAGGGAGATGTCGCGCTCGCCGCCGTCAACGGGCCAAAGCTCTGCGTCGCCGCCGGGCCGGATGACGCGATCGCCGCGCTCGACGCACAATTGTCCGCGCAAGGCGTGATGACGCGGCGTCTGCATACGTCGCACGCCTTCCATTCACCCATGATGGAGCCGGCCGCGAACGCGCTGCGCAAGGTGGTCGAAGGCGTGAAGCTTTCACCGCCGACCGTGCCGCTGATCTCATCGACGACAGGGGGCTGGCTGACGGCGGCGGAGGCGGTTTCGCCCGACTATTGGGCCGCTCATTGCCGCGAACCGGTGCGGTTTTCCGCCGGCCTCAAAACCATGCTCGACGCGGCGGGCCCCGATCCGATCCTGATCGAGGCCGGGCCGGGGGTCACTTTGTCGACTTTGGCGCGGCAGGGCGGCGCGGGAAACGCGCCCGACGCCGTGCTCGCATCGCTGCCAGACGCATCGCGCGAGGCGTCCGACACCGAGATTTTCGCCCGCGCGACGGCCCAGCTCTGGTGCGCCGGAGTCGTGATCGACTGGCGCGGGCTCTTTTCGCACGAAAGGCGGCTGCGCGTTCCGCTGCCGACCTATCCTTTCGAGCGCGCGCGCCACTGGCTCGAGGCGCCGCCTGTCACCCATGCGGCCGGGGCGCTCGCGGATACAGCGCCGCGCGAGCCTGAAGTTTTGGCCTCGCTCGCCGCGGGCGCGTCTTCAGCATTTCCGACAAATGAGATTTTTCCGCCAATGGCTGCAGCACCCATGACGACTTCGCAAAATGATACGGCATCCACCGCCGCCGGAATGACAGACAAGCTGCGCCGGCATCTTGTCGATCTGCTCGAGAGCCTGTCCGGCGAATCAGTCGCCGACGCCGCGCCTGACGCGACCTTCCTCGAAATGGGCTTCGATTCGCTGTTCCTCAGCCAGGTGACGCAACAGTTGCAGCGCGACTTCAAGGTCAAGCTGACCTTCCGGCAATTGCTGGGGGATCTCGCCACCATCCCGGCGCTCGCCGCCCATATCGAGGAGGTGCTGCCGCCGGAGACCCGCACCGCTTACGCGCCGTCCGCGCCAGCGGCCATCCCCGCGGCGGCGGCGGCGCCAGCCAGCGCGCCGCTTGCGGTCACATCCTTTGCCGTGCCTGTCGCCGCCGCCCTGCCGCCGCTTGGCGCCGGCGCCTCAGGCGTTGAGCAGATCATTCGCGATCAGCTCGAAACGATGAGCCGGCTCATGGCCAATCAGCTTGCCGCTCTTGGCGGGTCGCCAGTGCTTGCCGCCCCAGCCCCAGCC
>NZ_PDZR01000027.1 GCF_002891535.1 Methylocella silvestris
CCCCTCCCCCCCGCAAACCCCGACCATGACAAAAATGCGGACGTCTGACGCTACCACGAAACGTCAGCCATCGCCGGTAAGATAGGCGAACATCCCAATGATGAAGGAGCCGCTGATGTTGATCAGGAGGGTGCCCAAAGGAAATGCCGGCCCTGTGAGTCCCGTTACGAACGAGGCGAACCAGAAGCGGCTCATGCCGCCAAGAGCGCTTCCGAGGCCAACCCATAAATAGCTAGTAATCATGTGATATTTGGTCTCCAGAAAGGACGGATAAAATCTCTGGTAGCTCTACGACCTTCGCTTCGTTGGGCAAGCGCGCAACTTCTGGGAGCGCTGCTCAACGTGATTTATTGGCGTCGGCGTTTTCTTCTCCTCCAAACTAGTTGGCTTCTGGTTGATTGGCATTGACTTACGAATCATTTCACAGCGAGCACCGGACACTCTGGGAGCTGGACGCTGCGATCCAGCCAAGCAGATAATCGGCCGCCCTCGCACGTCCGCGTGCATGCGCCCGAGAAACGCGATCCAGGGCTCATCCGCGCCAGGATGGCCGAGACAATGCCGGCGCCAATGAATAGCTGCGCACTTGTTTCGAAGATGATTTCCGATAGCGCCGTCGAGATTCGGAACCCGATCGAGATCAGGCTCACGGTCGGCTTAAGGCCACCTTCAAGCCGGCAAGAACCCGGCGTTGTGGGACCCTCGCGGAGAGCTCGCGGCGCCTGCACCGGAAGCCGCTGCGCTGTCAGCGGAACGCTGCGGCGGCCGGTCGCGAAATGGGCGGGCCCAAATTTCCCGGGCGGTCAGTGCCAAACGCGATGAAAGCCGCGCGAGCGCGACGGCGACGCGGACCGTGGTTCCGCGCCTCGAACGCTCCGCTCGGCGGCGGCGCCGGCGGGGGTGTCGCTCAGGAGAGGTCGCCGCCACAAATGGCCGCGGTCCCTAACACAAAGGTCATGGCGTCCCCACATGCGCCGGGAAGGAGCGCCCCATGGTTTCGTTATCTATTCTCGACCTCGTCCGCGTGCGGCAGAATGCGACGCCGCGGGAGGCGATCGATCACGCCCGCGATCTCGCAGCGCACGCCGAAAAATGGGGCTATCGCCGGTTCTGGGTGGCGGAGCACCATAATATGCCCGGCATCGCCAGCGCGGCGACGTCTCTGGTCATCGCCCATATCGCGGCTGGAACCAGCACGATACGCGTCGGGGCAGGCGGAATCATGCTGCCGAACCACGCGCCTTTGATCATCGCCGAACAGTTTGGGACGCTGGCGACGCTGTTTCCAGGCCGCATCGACCTTGGCCTCGGCCGCGCCCCAGGAACCGACCAGATGACGCTGCGAGCCCTGCGGCGCAATCCAGAGAGCGCCGACAGATTTCCCCGCGATGTCCTCGAGCTGCAGGCTTTGCTTGCTCCCGTTCAGCCTGGCCAGACGATCGAGGCCGTTCCTGGCGCAGGCACGGAGGTTCCCTTATGGATTCTCGGCTCGAGCACGTTTGGCGCGCAGCTCGCGGCCGAGCTCGGCCTGCCTTACGCCTTCGCCTCGCATTTTGCGCCCGACGCGTTGGATATTGCGCTCGAAATCTACCGCGCAAGATTCAAGCCCTCAAAACAGCTCGCCGCGCCGCACGCGATGGTCGGCGTCAACATCATCGCGGCTGAAAGCGACGAGGAGGCGCGCCGGTTGGCGACGACGCAGCAAATGTCCTTTACCGATCTGCGTCGCGGGATGCGTGGTCTGAGCAAGCCGCCCATCGACAATATTGAGGCCTATTGGTCTTGGGCGGAAAAGGCGCAGGCCTTAAATATGCTGGCCTGTTCGATCGTCGGCTCGCGAGACAAAGTGCGCGCAGGCGTCGAGCGCTTGGTCGCGCGGACGGGGGCCGACGAATTGATGATCGTCTCGGATGTGTTCGATCACGCCACGCGTCTGCGCTCGTTCGAAATAATCGCTGACGTCGTGAACGAGACTGGCGAGGAGTCCGTCGCCAAGACGGCGCCGAAGGCTCAAATTCTCAGCAATTAGCGCCACGCCGAAAGGAGCCGTTTGCGTCAGTAGATCCAACGCACTTGGAACAATTTTTACAAGTGGCGGAACGGGGCTCAAAAGGCGCCGATGCGGGGTGCGTTCGCTGCAGCTCGCCCCTGATGACGTGAGCGGGCCGAATCTTGGCGGTCGCCAATTGATCCTCAGCCGCAAGGCGGGACGTCCAAGGTCATTTGGCGAGACCCCTGAACTGCCGCTTCAGCGTGTTGACGCGGGCGACGTAGGCGGCGACGTCGTGGTCGCCGCAGTGTTCGTCGTCGCTTAATTGAAACCCCCTACGGGCGAACGTCGCCGCCGGACCCGCGCCGCAGAGATGAGCGATCACGGCGAGATCCTGCTTCTGCTGCAAAGTCGCGCCGCCGTGTAGCCGACGTGCAAGGATTTTCGTCACTTTCCGGTCCAAAGACACGGCAGCAAGCTCGATCGCATGGCTCGGCAGGGCGCGTGAACGGAACCTGTTGAACCAGCATGAGCGCCAATCAGTCCAGGCGCCTTCCGCGACGACTTGGTGGTTGCGTATGCAAAAATGCCTGGCGTCGGCCAAGATCGCCTCGGTCAACTGGAACATTCCGACGGCGCTTGAGGCGGGCCGGTAGATCTCGAAAGGGTTCCAGCTCAGGCGCCAGCGCCAGTAAGTGCGCGCCACTGGATTGCCCATACTTTCAACCTGGGCCAGCGCCGCCAGGAGATCTGGCGTGATGGAGGCGGTAGAATATTCGCGGAAGAGCGGCGCATATTGCCGCCAGGTTTCCGAGGGCGTCTTGTTGAGCGCGCCGCTCACGGGAAAGAACAACTCTGTTGGCTTTCGCACGACATGATAGGCGATGTTCGTTGCTGAGAAGACGCCGAGAGCCGCCAACAGGATGATGACCGCGCGCACGAATGAAGGCGCCGCGCGCTGTTGGCTCCACGGCGCAGTGGTGCATTTTCGCCATCGGCGAAGCTGAAGAAAGAGCGCGTTCCAGTCGCGCTTGATCGGCAGCCTGGAAGACGGCCTCTCGGCGGCGCTTGATGACGACGCATTGGCTGCCGGTGCGGCCCGGCGGCGTTGGACGGTTCGAGCCGCGCTTCTTGCATTCACGCCGCTCACTCCGACATCTCCAGCGTGCGCGGCGACGAAGACCTGGCTCCTGTCTGACGATCCCACGTCCTCAGACCTCAAAGCCTCGACCTTAGTCTGCACGTTTATTCCTTAAGCCTGGTTAAGCTGGCTATGGCGCGTAGCCTCGAACGCCGTAGAATTGGGAGCTGTTTTTCATTCAGAAAGAGGTCTTTCCCGGCGGTTCTGGCGTGAACGGCCGGCACCAACAGGGGATTTATGAGCGTCTGCTTCACTTTGAGCCAGCCTCATTCCGTTGATATTGCTATCACATTATGAGTTTGGCTGTGTTTGCGGCATCCTCGTGATAGATATGGGCATGTCGTTTTCGGCTGGTGATTTGCTGCAGGTTCCAGATGGTTTGCGTCGCGTCGCCCGCGATCTGCAACGCGACGTCGCCGTTCTCGTCATCGAGAGTCCGGCCAGGGCCCTCCTCATCGAAAAGCTGAAAACACAGCTCGCCGTATTCCGGCAGGCGCGTTTTGGGCGCTCATCGGAAACGATCGACAGGGATGTGGCGGCGCTGCGGCAGCTTTTGAACGAGCGCATCTGCCGGCATGCGGGCGCCGGCCGCGCCGTCGATGCCGGAGACCCGCCAGTCCGCCTGCTCGATCCCGGGCGTGGCGGGACGAAGACCAGACGACTTTGGACGGCAATGTACGACGAGCGGCCGTTCGGTTCGACGGCGTCAGCTTCTGACGCATCAGCCGCCGCGATCGCCAAAGCATCAGGAAGGACCGATGACGCCGGAGGCTGACGTCGACCTTCTCATCATCGGCGGCGGCGTCAACGGAGCGGGAATGGCTCGGGACGCAGCGGGCCGCGGCTTCTCGGTCCTGCTGTGCGAGCAGGGCGATCTTGCATGCGCCACATCCTCGGCCTCGAGCAAGCTGATCCACGGAGGCCTGCGCTATCTCGAACATTACGATTTTCGGCTCGTTCGGGAGGCGCTACGCGAGCGCGAAATTTTGCTCAGGATCGCTCCGCATGTCGTTTGGCCGATGACTTTTGTGCTGCCGTATGACAAGGGGGTGCGCCCGCAATGGATGATCCGCCTCGGCCTTTATCTTTACGACCGGCTGGCGCCGCGCAAACATCTGCCGGCGTCGTCGCGGTTCGATTTGCACGGCCGTCCCGAAGGAGCGCCGCTCAAACGGCGCTTTGGGACCGGCTTTTCCTATTCCGATTGCCAAGTCGACGACGCGCGGCTGGTGGCGTTGAACGCTGTCGACGCGGCGGAGCGAGGCGCTGACGTCCGCACGCGGACGCGTTGTCACAGCGCGCGACGCGAGCAGGCGGGCTGGCGGGTCGCGCTGAAAGATCAAGGGAGCGAGACGATCATTCGCGCGCGCGCTTTGGTCAACGCCGCAGGCCCCTGGGCGGATGAGGTAGCGAACCTCTGCCGCGGACCCGCGCCGCGCCGGCTGCGTCTCGTCAAGGGGAGTCACATCATCACGCCAAGGCTCTACGCCGGCGACCATGCCTACATTTTACAAAATGACGATGGCCGCGTCGTCTTCGTGACGCCATTCGCGCAACGCTTCTCGCTCATTGGCACGACCGAAATCGCGTTCGAGGGCGATCCTGCAAAGGTTGCGATCGATGCGGACGAGGTGGACTATCTCTGCCGCGCCGCCTCGCGCTATTTCGACAAGCCGCTCGATCCGAAAGACGTGGCGCATCATTTTTCCGGCGTGCGCGCGCTGTATGAAGACAACGCCCCGAGCCCAAGCGCCGCCACGCGCGACTATTTTCTGGATCTCGACGCCCCGGCTGGAACCGCGCCGCTTCTCTCGGCCTATGGCGGCAAGATTACGACCTACCGGCGTCTGGCGGAGCGCGCCGTCGACATGCTGTCGGAGCGGCTCGCCCCGCCCCGGCCAAAACCATGGACCGCTTCGGCGCCGCTGCCCGGCGGCGATTTCCCTGACGGCGATTTCGATCGCTTTGTCGCTCAATTGACAGCGCAGCGGCCATGGCTGCTGGAGCCGCTGGCGTTGCGGCTCGCCCGCTCCTATGGAACGCGCGTCGAGACCATACTTGGTTCGGCGCAAAGGCTTGGCGATCTTGGCGAGGATTTTGGAGCCGGGCTTCATGAGGTCGAGATCGACTATCTGGCGGAGCGCGAATGGGCGCGGACGGAAGAGGACCTGCTTTGGCGGAGGTCAAAGCTCGGCCTTCACATGACCCCCGACGAGCGTCGGCGCGTCGGCGCTTATATCTGTGAACGCGCGAAAAAATGACGACGTCCTGTGGAGGCCCGCAAGCATGAGCCCTATCCGTCTTCTCGCGATCGATCAGGGCACGACATCGACGCGCAGCCTCGTTTTCGACGTAGGCGGCCGATTGATCGCGAGCGCGCAGCGCGAGTTGCCGCAACATTATCCGCAGCTGGGATGGGTTGAGCACGATCCAGAAGACATCTGGCGCGACGTTCTCGCCACCGCGCGCGAAGCCGTCGAAAATGCCGGCGGCCCGATCGCGGCGATGGGCGTCGCGAACCAGCGCGAAACCCTCGTGGTCTGGCGGCGGGCGACGGGCAAGCCGATCTATCCCGCCATCGTTTGGCAGGATCGACGAACCGCGGAGGATTGCGACCGGCTGCGCGCGGAAGGCGCAGAGGAACTGGTTCGCAGTCGCACCGGACTGCTGCTCGACCCCTATTTTTCGGCGAGCAAACTTGCCTGGATCCTCGACAATGTCGCGGGCGCGCGCGCGGACGCCGATCGAGGAGATCTCGCTTTCGGCACGATCGACAGTTTCCTGCTCTGGCGCCTGACCGGCGGCAAGGTCCACGCCACCGACGCCACAAACGCCAGCCGGACTCTTCTGTTCGATATTCACCGCCAGTGCTGGGATAAGGATCTTCTCGAACTCTTCGGTATTCCGGCGCCGCTGCTTCCTTGCATCGAGGATACGAGCTTCTATTTCGGCGTGACGGCGCCGGGCCTTTTCAATCTGTCGATCCCGATCGCCAGCCTTGCGGGAGATCAGCACGCGGCCATGGTCGGGCAGGCCTGCCTCTCGCCGGGCATGGCGAAGGCGACATATGGCACCGGATGTTTCGCCCTGCTCAACACGGGAGCGCAATCCGCCCCGCCCGCCGCGGGAACCCTCGGCACGCTCGCCTACCGGATCTCCGGGACGCCCACCTATGCCGCCGAAGGCGCGATTTTCGCGGCCGGCGCCGCCGTCAAATGGCTGCGCGACGGCCTCGGCCTCATCACGAATGCGGCGCAGACCCATGACATGGCGACGCGTCTTCCCGGCAATCACGGCGTCTATATGGTGCCGGCTTTCGTCGGTCTTGGCGCGCCTTATTGGGATGCGCACGCGCGAGGTCTGATTTGCGGCCTCACGCTCGACGCCACGGCTGCGCATATCGCGCGCGCGGCGCTCGAAGCCGTCGCCTACCAGACTCTTGATCTCATGCAGGCGATGGCGCCAGATGGGTCGAGCGGCCGCGCGGCCCTGCGCGTCGACGGCGGGATGGCCGCGAACGACTGGCTGTGCCAGTTTCTGGCCGACATCCTCGAGGCGCCGGTCGAGCGGCCGCTCGTGCTCGAGTCGACGGCGCAGGGCGCAGCCTACCTCGCCGGCCTCACGATCGGCGCCTATTCCGATCTCGCCGCCATCGCCAAGGTCTGGACGCTCGGACGCCGATTCGAGCCGCGCATGACGGCGGCGTCGCGCGCGCAATTACTCGAAGGTTGGCGCGAGGCCGTTCGCCGGACGCTCACAAACGCCGGCGCCCATCCGCGCGAAATCTGCGGCTCGATATCGAATTCGTCCGGAAAATTGACGGGCGCGTAGGCCGGCCTTTGTGCCCTGCGATCAATCGCAGATTGAGCCGATAGCGCCACGCGGCGAGGCCCCGGCATTATCAGTGAGAAGCGCCGCGCTTTAGCCGGGTATGAGAAGCGCGCCCTCGGCCGCATTCCTTTGACGATTGCTATTTGATTGCGACCGCCAGCGACGCGAGACTAACTGCGAGTTGGGCAAGGTCGAAGCCATTGTCGACGAGCCAAGAGCGCACGCCACGACGCCCCGCACGTGGCCGCCGGGAATTTCAAGCGCCGGCTTGATCGTCCGACACGCAACGGCATTCGGCGCGCCATTCGGTTCCGCCGTGGTTCCGCGCCCCAACAGCAAAAAGGCCCGCTTGCGCGAGCCTTGTGCAAATAATTGACTTCAAAGCCATTTTTGGAGCGGGCGAAGGGATTCGAACCCTCGACCCCAACCTTGGCAAGGTTCATATCCATCAACTACCCGCCTCTCTCCACTTCTCCAAAATACGATAAATAAATGACTTACGGAAGTTCTCGTACGCCAGGCCCGCCGGAAAGCACCGCCGGTTTGCGCTAAACTGCTTACATAGTGCTTACAATTTTTTCCGAACCTGATAATGTAAGCAGATCGTCGCGTGAGGAGAAAGGCCCATGAGCGGGAGGTTGACCAAGACGGGTGTGGAAGGCCTCACGCCGCCCAGCGAGAAGGGCGGCCAGTCATTCCTCTGGGACGGAGAGCTGAAGGGCTTCGGCGTCCGGGCCGTCCACTCGGGCCTGAAGACCTTCATCCTCCAATATCGAGATGCCGACGGGCGATCTCGCCGGATCAAGCTGGGGCGTTTTGGCGCGATCACGGTCGAAAGCGCCCGCGATCTTGCGAAGGTCAAGTTCGGCCAGCTCGCCAAGGGCGACGATCCAGCGAAGAAGCCCGACACCCGGCGGAGGACCACCGTAGCGGCGCTGTGCGACTGGTATACCGAGGAGGCCGAGGCCGGTCGCATTCTCGGTCGCCGCAACCGACCGATCAAAGCCTCGACGCTCGCCATGGACAAGAGCCGCATCGAGACGCACATCAAGCCTCTATTGGGAAAGACCCTGGTCCACACCCTCAAGATCGCCGACATCGAGCGCATGCAGTCGGACATCGTCGACGGGAAGACCGCCAAGTCCCGGGGCAAGGGCCGAGGCGGTGTGACAACGGGCGGTCCTGGCGTGGCGGCCCGAACCGTCTCGACACTGCAGAGTATACTCGGCCACGCGGCGCGTCTGGACCGCATCGAGGCGCATCCAAGCAAGGGCGCTCGGAAGCTGGCCGGAAAGAAGAAGACCCGGCGTCTCAGCGTCCCCGAGATCGAGAAGCTTGGTCAGGCGATGCGCCATGCGGCGCGCAACGAGACAGAGAGTCCCATCGCGCTGGCCATCGTGCGGCTTCTGCTCCTGTCCGGATTCCGGATTTCCGAGGGACAGGGTCTTGAGCGCGCGTGGGTGTTCGCCGAGGGCAGCTATGTTGGCTTCCCTGACACCAAGGGCGACGCGCAGGTGAGGACCATCGGGCCGTCCGCCGTGAATGCGATCACCGAGCAGCCGGTGCGTGTCAATTCGCCCTACGTTTTCCCGTCCGAAGTCAGCGATGGGCACTTCACAGCCGCCAAGCCCTGCCTGGAAAGGCTATGCGTGTCGGTCGGGCTCGAAGGCGTCACACCGCACACCTTGCGCCACACGTTCGCGAGCGTTGCGGGAGACCTGGGCTTCTCGGAACTGACCATTCGGGCCCTTCTCGGTCACGGCTCGCAGAGCGTCACCCAGGACTACATCCATATCGACGAAGCACTGAAGCTGGCCGCGACACGGACGAGCGACGAGATCGCTTCGCTCCTGGACGGCGCAAAGCGGACCAAGGACGCCGGCGTTTCGCGGCAAGCGGCGTAACGTCGCTTGGCGACACGCGCAACGAGGGTGCTTACGACGTGGCGAGCGCGAGGACCTGCATCTATTGCCCGCAGAAAGACGCCGTGGTGACAAGCTATCGTAGGTCATCTCGCCAACTGACCGGCCGGCGATGGAGCCAGCCCGTTTACCGCGGGAAATACGCGCCCGGCACGGGCAAGCGCGACCATAAGCGTCAGATGAGCCCGCCAACCCCGATATTCGGGATCGTCGTCGATACCGAGTGCACGATCACCTGCCGGATCGAACCGCATCAACTGTTGCCCGATGCCTTGTCGGCCGAAAACCCAGCACCCGATGCGGTGCCTCGACAGCATGACGCAAAGACGGCCCGCGTCGAGGTGAAACGCGGTTGCATCAGCCCTTCCAGACAAGGGATGATGCACGAACATGAATGGCCGCTCGATCCCCTGGAAGCGATTGGCGGTCTCGACGAACACGCCTACCATATCAGGCTCGATCCGTTCGCGCACAGCGTTGACCTGGCTCACATGCGCGCAGACAACCCCAATCTTGTCGGGCGTCACTTCCGAGACCTGACCGTCATCGCTCATCCAGGCGCGCCGGCGCAGAAGCCTCGCAATCGAGGCGACAAGCTCTTGTGCAAGCTCACCATCCGCCTCTCCGGTGATCTGCGCTGGCAGTTCGACCATGACGATCGATGACCCTGCGGCGACCGCGTCGAGCGCGGCGTCGAATGGCATGATCCCGGCGACCTGGAAATGCACCGACCGATCCTGACTCATCGCGCGGAACGGCATGTCCGGGTAGAAGGCTGGCTGAACGAGGCTGACCGTATCGGCGTTGAGGCGGCGGGAGACGGGCAGGTCGAGCTGAAGCACTGAAGGATGGCGCTGCACCAGCGCCGCCGGGCATGAGACCTGCGGGCCGGCCGGATCACAGCGCCACCGCTCGATCTCGCAATTGACGAAGGGATCGATCTGGCCGGGGTCGCCGATCAGCGCGTGCCGTGGGGCGAGGTTCGAGATTAGCTGGAAACGATAGTCCGGAAGCTGGAACGCCTCATCGACAATCTGAAGATCGAAGCAGGGCTCGGTCGTCTGGATCCAGGACCATTTCGCAGCATTGCCGATCGTGATCGAAGGCTGCTGTGGCAGGCTCAGTACGTCATGCACGACCACGAGATTGGGAAGACTTGCAACGTCCGCCGGCAAAGCGAGGCCGCGCCGGGCAAACAGATGAATGGGCAGGGCTTGGGCGTTGCCGGCGAGCCGGCGCGTCAGATCGAACGCCTGCTCGTTCGTCTGGGTGACGACCATGCAGCGCTGATCGAGCATGGTGGCGCTCTGAAGGGCAACGCGCTGCGCGACGCCGGTTTTACCGGCGCCGGGAGGCGAGCGCAGAACCACCGCCGGCACACCTTGCCATTGACTGGCGAGGACTCGCTCAAGAGCCGCGTCGGCCGCGGCCTGCGGATCGAAGGGCTCGGTCATGCGAGGCTCTCCACCGCGGCGAGCAGATTTGCGGGCATGGGCCGGTTGACCGGGGTTGGTGCCGGCGTCGTGTCGCCATGCGTCCAGGGCTCGTTGGTCAGTCGCACGCTCATCTGCCTGAGGTCATTACCGATGCCTTCCCAGTTGGGCGCCTTCGGTCCGAAGTCGAGGGTTATGCCTAGCGACGTGCGCTTCACTGCATTCTTGCCGTCGAGCACCCTGCCGGTGACCCATGTGAAGGGACCACGTCGCTCCACATCGTCGATGCGCACCGATATCTTAGGGTCATCCAGCGTCCACAGCTCGTCGCCGGCACGAAGGTGGAGGCTGTCCTGATGGCTGGAGAGCACAAAGTCATATTCAAACAGGCGCGGACGGATCTTTTCTTTGCGAATATCAACGATCTGCGCGCGGAGCACGCTGCCGCTGACGACACCTTTTTCGCGCGCGGAGCGGTCATGGCGCAGCAACCCCGCTTCCAGGTTGGCCACGGCGCGCTCGCGCGCGACGATCTTCATGGCGCCCGCCTTCGGCTTGTCATGATACGGCAGATGAAAGCCTGCTTCGCGAGCCGCCATGAAGCGCTCGAACTCTCGCGCTTCCTGATCTGCCAATGCGTCCAGCGCGGGATTTAGTTGCCAGCGGGGGGCCGTTAGCAACGAGATTGCTCGCTGGGTGGCGGCATAGATCGGGCGGATTACACCTTCGAGCATCTGTTGGATGCGCGCGCGATTAAACGCGATCACGGACTCGGGTTTCCCCGCAGAGCGAGCGCGATTGTAGTCTTCGATCGCGGGCTGCAGCGTGGTTCGGTCAAAGTGCGGGTCGGTTTTCACCGCCATCGGCTGCGCTTCTGCCGTGGCGACGGCTGCAAAGATATCGCGGCCGGCGGGCGGCTCGATCCAAGTCAACAGCGAGCCGAGATGCTCGTCCTCGGCTTCTTGCTGACCGGTCGCATAGTGCGCGCGGAGTACCGTCGTCGCGCTAATCAGAACCTGCTGCCCAGCCACTGGCGAGCGCTCGCCGGCATAGGTCCACAAGGTGCCGAGCCGCTTGATATCGTCCTCATCGGTGAAGCGAAGGCGATCGGCAAGTGTGTCGAGATGGCCAAGCGCGCCGGCGGAAGACACCCAGATCTGCGGGAACGTCCCAGCCGCGAGACATTCGGCGTAATAGTCCTCGAAGAAGGGCAACAGCCAGCGCAACAGAGCATATTGATCGTCACGGCGACGCGGATCGGCGACGACGTTAATTTCAGGAGGATGACCGAAGCGGCCGAGCGCCACGGCATGCACGGACGTATCCTCGCCTGCCATGGCGAGCAGCGTCAGGATGCGTGCATGGGGTTGAATTACCAGTTGGCGCTGCGAGACGATCGGCACGGCCTGGCCGCGCTGAAGCGCTCGCAAGCGCGCTGCGACATGAACAAAGTCAGCCATTGGCGATCCTATCGAGCAGTAAGGCGGCCGCGCGCAGTTCAGTCGCGAGCGCGGCCTCGGCACGGTTGTCCGGCGGCCGGCCGCGCCCGTCGAGCAAGTCGAGCGCACGCGTGATCGAGCCCGCGGCGGCCAATTGCTCGGCGGCAGCATCACCCAGGATGATCGGCTGACCGGCGGCAAGCGCCTGGGCGCGGCAACGCTCCCACAAGGCGCAATGCTCCTTACAATTCGACCGGTAGTTGTTGGGGATCTGATTGATCACTCGCGGATCGGCAAAGCTGGTGCCGGCCGGCACTAGCTGCTCGACTTCGTCGAGGTCTGCGGGCGCAGTTGATAGCGTCCGCACGAGCGACGCCATCTCGGACTCGGCACGCATCGATGCGAACAGGCGCGGCACGAAGGAGCCAGGGGCGCGGAGCACCATATCGATACGGTCGCCCGCGAGATCGGGATCATCGCCGCGGCTTTCGAGATGCTGACGCAAAGCTAGCGTCCCCACCGCCGCTTCCCGACAGGCCGCACGAATGTCGGCCTTGTCAGTTTTGCCGCCGCGATCGGCATAGGACTTGATGACGCCGACGCGGTAGGAGCGCGCGTCGTCGCTCGCGACCATATAGTCGAGCTCGATCGCGTGCGTCACGCCGACCAGCGCCAGCGGCAGGCGGGGATTGAGGATCAAGTTCGGGGCGAGCGGGTTGCCCGCGTGCTTCATATCCAGCAGTCGCTGGGTCTCGAGTTCACGCCGCTGACGGGCGAGCACGCCACCACCTGGAGCATGATCGGCCACCGATGAGATCTTCACCTCGCTTGTGGCCAGGTGTCCCTTTTCGCGATACGCGGTCAGGAGCGAGGCGCCGCCATTTTCTAGCAGGCGGCGCTCATACGCTTGGCTCAGGGTCATCGCGAACGGCGACATGATGTCGGGTTCGGCGTTGAAGACATGCTTGATGATCTCGGTCGGCGTGAGCCCCGAGATGACGATAGCGCGGAGCCGGGTACAGCCCGCATTCCGCGCCACGCTCTCGATACCTCGCGCCCCGACCTCGACGGCCGGAATGCCGCCACGCAGGCGGGCAAGCCGCGCGTTGGCGGGCGTCAACGGATCGCCCTCTCGGCCGCTTTGCTGTCGACCATGACTGGGCGGCCCCACAGCTTGAAAACTGTGCTGCTCGATGAAAGCCGGGCGGCAGCAGCCTGTCGCTCGGCAAGGTCCGCCTCTTCGAGCATCGTCAGCTCGGCCCCGACAGCTTCAGTCACGCGCTTGGGATCGATCGGCTGGCCGGTGTCATTAGCGCCCGGGATCGACCGCGCGAATGGGAAGAGCAGCCGCTCGACGCTCTTTGCCTCGGTAGCCCCGATCTCACGGAGGTGGGCGAGCCGGTGCGCGAGGCTAATCGCGATCCGCAGACTGTCGGTGCGCATGCTGCGCGAGCCGATGATGCGGCGCTCCAGGCTCCAGGTCGAACTCGTGAGCAGCCTCGGAATGGCGGTAAGCTCGGCGGCGCTGATCGCGGGCACGATCCAGGCCGGGCGCGCCGCAAGATTGCGACGCGCTGCATTCTCTTCATCACGCCTGAGGCTGGCAAAGCGCGACGGCGAGGGCCGAGTGCCGGTGAGCGCCGCGGTCAGATCGGCGATGAGCGCGGGTGCAGACGGGACACCCAGGTCGTCGAGCGCATCGAGCGCGAGTTCGCGAAGCGGCTTCCCGGGCTTGCGCGCGCGTGGCGTCGCGATCTCGCGCGCTTCCAGTTCACTGAAGCGGAGGGCATCGGAGAGGCGCTGATATTCGGCCGTCAGCTCGGCAATCTTCGCCTGCGCGCGTTCCCGACCCGCTTGATCCACCGCTCCCAGCGCCTTCATCAGCTCGGCATAGGCGTCCTGCTGCCGCTTGGCGTTGCGGGTGAGTTGATCAGCTAGGGGCAGTGCACGTGACATGCACCCTATATACTCTTCCACGCTCTTCCACGCAATACCACGCTTGTCCTCGTGAGCGCAGATCTAACGGTCGACTCTCCGGCGATTTGTTCCTTTACCTGCGTAAGTAAGGCTAGGGGACGCTATTTGGCGAAGCAGAGGACCGACTCGGTCGCGCCCGATGGGCGCGCATAAGTTCGACGCCCTGGGTTGATGTCGGACATGGAGCGCAGGTGAAAATCCTCGCGCCGCTTGAGGTTCAGGCCGTGCTTCACCCCAATTTCGGAGATGACCTTGGGCAGGTCGTTATGCAAATCCTTGTAGTAGGAATCCTGCACGACAAGGATCGCACGGCCGCCGGGTTTTAGCGCGTCTGACATGCGCTCGATCGAACGCGACATCTTGTCGAAATAGTCGAGGTGAGTGCGATAATAATATCCGCCGGACGCCTTGGAAGGATGCTTTTTCAGCGCTTCCAGGAAGTGGGCGCATGTCTTGCCCCACTTGTCGTCGATCTCGATCGAAGCGCTTGGCACCTGGGTGGAGCCGATCATTTTCTTGCCTAGCGCGCGAGCACCTGTGCTCATCAACGGCCCGAGCACCGCGAGTTCGATGCGGGTTGCTGCTGTATAATCAATCCGCGTGCAGTAAGGCGGTGAGGTCAGCACGAAGTCGACGCTGCCGGCATCCAGTCTCATTGATGCCGTATCGGAGAGGTTGATCTTGCACTCCCCAGCCCGCGGTGTGTCGGCGATTAGCAGATCGGCATCAAGCTTGGTCGCCAATGCCGCCGACATGCCCCTCACATTGTCGGCGAAAAAGCGCGCGACGGTAATCTGAGGTGCCACGAGGCGCGCTTCGGTCTCCTTGGGCATGCGCAACCAAGTCGGGTTTGACGAGCGAAAAGGCGCCACGAGCTTACGGCAAGCGGCGAACAGCGCGACATAGAGCGTCGCCGCAGTGCCGGAGATCTTGTCGAGATGGATGCCATCGGGCGATTTGGTCATGCTGCCGACTAGGCTGCGGCGGATGTTCTGCTCGATGCCACGGATGAAGGCAGCCGTGGTAGGTTCGAACCAGCCGAGCAAGGCATCGTTCGAGTCCAGGGTTGGCGGCGCGGAATGTGCGTGCGACAGGATGGTCGCAGCGAGGGGCCGCAGATGATCAGCCTCGCTTGGCGGCAGCAGTCGTGCCCGCGCGACGATGATCATCACCGGATTGAGATCGATGCCGATCGAGGTCATGCCAAGGTCACTTGCCACGTATGTGGTGGTACCACTGCCATTCCAGGGATCGAGAATGACTGCACCACGGGGGAGCCTGGCGCTTTGCAGCAACTCGCGCGCAAACAACTCTGGGAAGCCGGCATAATAGGGGAAGAAACCCTCCCAGCCTGTCTGCAGCCGCTTGTTGCGCTTGGGGGAGAGAATGTGAAGCCTCGGCGCCATCAGCGGGGTCCCACGCTGGCGCGCATCAATATTGCGAGCATCATGGCGTCGCGTGTCCGCGCTTCCGGCGAACCGTAATGCCGAGGCGGGTAAGTTCGACAGGTAATAGCGTTGCTTGGAGCAGCGCTACCGGCAGCGTGCCCGAAAGCGTCGAGAAGGCGCGATCGTAGATCGACACGCAGTCGCCAGTGGTCAGGCGTGAGTTGAAAACGATGCCGTCGATGTCGGTCATCTCGGCGTGCACTGCTTCGGACAAGGCTTGGCCTGAAGTGTGAATGCGTGCGCGGTTGGTATCCGTATCGATTCCAACCTCGTAGGTGGCGGCACCTCGCAGATCGAGCAGCGCCAGTTCGCGGCTCGAACTGATCGATGTCACACAAAGCTGCTCCAGGTGTGGCCGATAAAGGAAACGCCTGGTCTTGCCTTCGAAACGGTCGCGCACGACGGCTTCCGCGAATGCGGTCGGGAAATTGTCGGCCGCATAGAGCACCCGGAAGGCGCCCGATGGGCTCGAGAAGCGGCTCGAGCCGAAGCCTGTGTTGGCAGGCGTCGATCGATGTCGGCTCGGGAGAATGCGCGGCCAGTCGGCGATACGCGCCTCGATGACCCGCTCGCGAAGCTTGGAGATGACGATCTTCACGCGTAGTCAAACGCGCCTTCCGCGGCGCTTTTGACCACCGGGACATCACCATCGCGGAGCTTGTCGATTGGCGGCTTGCCGTCTGTCATGTGGTTCGGGGCAACCAGCCATTCCCACGTCTCTTCGGGGGAGGTGAACAGAGGTGCGATGACATCGAGACCCTCGACGGGCCTGCGACGTTCGAACTGTCTAAGCGGGTAGAGGAAGTTCCGCAGACCCTTGCGCAAAGCGATTATCTTGTTCGCCTTGCGCCAGTTATCGAGCGTGCCGCGTGAGATGTTGAGCCGGTTGACCAACTCGCCGGCGCCGACGAGATCGCTCTCGACCCAGTCCGCGGACTCGTCATCGACCGTGATCGCATCGAGTAGCCGGCCGCCTTCCGCGGCCGACACCACGGGGCCGATGCCGCTGCCCTGCAGAACCTTGTCCTTCGGCATGGGCGGCTGCGCCACGGGCTTTCGCTCGCGTCCGCGAATGGCTCTGGCCGAGGCCGGCACCGGGACGTTCAATGTGACCGCGAGTTCCACCAGGCCGGCCATGTCCATGCGCTCGACCTTGCTCTCAATCGCCCTCGCCAGAGCGGCTCTGGCCGAGTGCACCTGCTTCAGAGTGCCCATGATATGTCCTCCGCTGAGCAAAATAGGCAAGTTGGGCAGAATATGCAATAGCGGAGTGAAGACTTGCCCCCATCAGCATAGCGGAAGGCGGCGCGAAGGCGTACTCGCCTCCTAGCTCTTCCACGATCGTCGGAGGAAAATGGCTCAATTTCGGGCCGCCCTACTAGATTAGGGGCGCGCCCTTATCGAGCAGACTATCGAGAAAACCCTCCCGCGACGCGATCGGACCGGCGCGCGTCGCCAGGATCAGAGCCTCGACGATCTGACGCGCCAGCGAACGCGCGATCACCCGCTCTTCGGTCGAGATCGCGGTCATGGCGCGTCCGTGCAGGAAGGCGCTCCTCACCTCGAAGACGCGCTCGTACTGGTCTGCATGCTGGCGGCCGCCGAGCAGCCCGGCGACGCGCCCGCGCATCCGGTCGGTCGCCCGCATGCCTTTATGGCGGTCAAGCGCGACGCGGAAGCACTTCTGATAATCGGCGCGCAGGCCCAGCGCCGCCTCGATGGTCGTGATGTGCGCCAGGAACTCGTCCACGCCCTCGGCCAGGAAGGCGCGCACGAGGAAGTGGGTGATCGGCGTCTCGAACAGGACCGACTGCTTCGCCTGTTCGACGATCGCCCACCGGCTCTGATCCCATAGCGCCAGCTCGGGCACGGCGGCGTCCGCGAGGGGGAGCTCCACGGGGCGCTCTTCCTCGAAGGTCTGGCCATAGCGGTCCGTGTAGACGCGGTCTTCCCAGCTCAGCGTGTTGGCCGAGGGCGGCGCGCTGGCGCGCACAAAGATGTCGCTGTCGACCGTGTAGACCCACGGCACGCGGAAGCCCCGCCAATCGACCTCCGCCATGGTCGACCAGGTCTCCCAAGGCGCCAGCAGAAGGAAGAACAATGCCGCTTCGAGAGCGGGCGGGAAGCGTCCTTTGTGCGGTTCGATCCGCCCCATGTCCTCGCTCAGGTTCATGAACAAGAACGGCACGGCGCGTGCCTCGGGCTCCTGGTCGAGCGGTACCGTTTCCTCGACGACGAGCCAATGAAACTCCGAAAGGCGATTAGCGTCGAAATCCTGGCGCTGATGCGCCCGCTTCAGCCGGCGCTCATCCACCAGCGCGCGCAACTCATCCGGCGCGAACCGACACACCTTGGCGGGGCCGAACGACAGCGGCGGGAGGTCCTGCGCGAGATCGAGGGGCGCGAGATGCAGGCGGCGCGCCTGTGTGGCGCGCAGCGCGGCATCAAGTCCATTCGCCGCCTCCGCTACGGGCGAGGCGAGATGGGCGGCGTCGCCACGAAGCTCGCACGGCAAGCCCAGCGCCCTCAGCGCGGTCGATAGCGCGAAGGCAGGACCGGTCTTGCCGGCGTTCGGATAGCCGTCGCGACAGATCGCGCGCAGGCGTTCGAAGGCCGGGTGCGCGAGAATGTTGTCGGGACCGGGCGGTCGCAATCGCCACAGCTCGGCCATCGTCTCCAGCATCGCGGGGCTCGGGCCTTGCCGGACGGCGTCCATCAGGCGATCCGAAGCCGACGCAGCAGCTTGGCCAGCACGGCCTCGTACTCCTCGGGCTTAGAGAAGTCGGCGTAAAGCTTGCCCTTCAGGAATTCGGGCAGCTCGCACGCTTCGATGAGCAGGGGCAGCACGACGACCTCGCCGCTGGCGATCTCCCGATTCATCGCCACATCAAGCTCCTTCTTCACCCAGGGCGCGCCGATCGACTTGGTCGACAGCACGACCGCGATATAGCGGCTGAGCTTGATGCCCTCCTCGATCTTGGCGATGAGCGAATCGCCAATGTCGATCTCCGCCTCGTCCAACCAGACGCGCTCCACGCCCCGGGCCATCAGATCGGTGCGGAGCTGCCGCACGAAGGGCTTGTCGACGCCGGTGTGGCTGAGGAAGAGGCCGTGATACTTTTCGTGCGCCGGATTGGCCTTCTCCAGCGCCAGACTATCGCGGACGAGCTGGTTGGCGGCGTCCTGCGACGTGGGCGGCGCCAGCAGCCAGCCGGTCGTCGGGCCGAGCGTGACCTTGCCGCCGAGGCTGTAGCCCTCCGGCGTTGCTGCGATCGACGCGAACCCCTCGCCTGGATCGGCCAGGCATAGGGTCCAGCCCGTCCGCGAAAGCACCTCGAAATAGCGGACGAACGGACTGTCCGGATCTACGCCGCCCATGCGCCTGCCCTTCTTTACCAGAAGGTTCGAGCGCTTCACTAAGCTCGCGACGGTGGGCGCCGCGTAGCCGAGATGGGTCTCGCGATAACCGAAGAAGTTCATCCGCTTCGGTTCGGACAGACACCAGATGACGGTGGCGCCGTCGGTGATCGCCGCCTCCAGCTCCTTGCGGCGATCCTCGGCGTCAAAGGCGGCGTCGAGGTCATAGCTGTCGTTCTGGCGCTTCAGCAGCCCCAGTTCATGGGCCTCGTTAGAGAACTCGCCGGCCCTGCCGAACAGGAAATGCGAGTAGCTTTCCGGATTGATGATTATCGTGTCGTACTCGTAGAGCGCGAACGCGGCCCGCTCCCGATCCACGCTGGCCTGGCACAGCCCGAGATTCTCGATCTCCACCTCGGCGATGGGATCGCCGGTGTAGGTCAGCCCGACCGTCAGTACCCGTCTCATCAAGCGCCTCCCGGCCGTCCGGCCATCCCGTCTTCGTCCCGGCTCTGGCTGCCGGCAGCGTTTGGCGAACCGATCGGCGCACGCACATCGGTGACCTGGCCACGACTGCCAACCAGTGCAATCTCGATCCCCGCCAAGGCGCACCGCGGCGCGAGCCGCTCTGCCAAGCGCAAGGTCGCTTGCGTCAATGGCACCACCGCCACCTGGCGTCCTTGCGAGGGCGTCGCCATCAGCAGGCCGACGGTTTCGCACAGGCCCTTGTAGAGGCGCGAGACCTGGCCGGGGTGCCGGGTGTTGATGATCCCGCCCTTGCACTCGGCTGAGATGATCTGGCCGCCAGCCTCGGCGACGACGTCACCAAGCCCAGACTTGGGATGGACCGTGACCGTCTGGCCCGCTTCGTCCCTATAGACCCCGCCATAGGTGGTGCCGCCAAGGCTGGAGACCTTCGCGAATCCGCGCCGCACGAACCAGCCGGCGAAGTCGAATTGTTTCCCATGCTCGCCGTCGGGATGGATGCGGACGTTTCGCGCGCTCGCCGTGCGCAGCAGGTGCATCGCGTAGGCTAGCATGACCGCCCCCTCATAGAGATGGTGCTCATGCGGACCCTCGGACTTTCCCGCCCGATTGGGTGGCGGCGCCAACGCCGTCACAAGATCCTCGAAGTCCAAACCAATCTCCCCGTCGTATCGGCGCACGCGCCACCCTTGACACTGCCTTATAACCGTCCATATTTGCCCGGCAAAGGAAGGCCTCTCATGTTTGCCTATCGCCCCGAAAAGTTCGCCTCACTCTATGCGTCTGACCTCGGTCAGCGCATCTGGACGTTTCTCACCCGACCCGAACAAGTTGCCCGCCTTGAGACCGCTTCAGGTTTGGGCAAGCCCGCCGTCGAGGGCATCGAGGAGCAGCTCCTGGAGGAATTCCGCGAAGAGGTGCTGGCCGACCGAGTGAAGCAAATGATCGGGCACATGGTGCGGCAGATTCTGGAACAGCAGGGTTGGGTGCTCGACCAGGTCGATGTGAAGCTCCAGTCGGTGCCCTTCTCCAAAGCCGCACGTTACCGGCGGCCGGACTGGGTCACGTTCCACGCCTTCCGCAACACTAGCGATCCGCGCGACGTCGCCATCACCGACCGGCGGCAGAACGCGCCGCTCCCGGCCAACACCCGCTGGACCTATTACGCGACCTTCGCCAGTCCGCTGAAGGCCGCCGTAGCCTTCGGCGTCCGGGATATCCGCCAGCTCCGTCAGCAGATTCACACGCATGGCTTTCAACGCGTGCGGATCGAACGCATGCTGAGGCGCGCCTGACGGTCGGCAGCGCATAGAATCCGGGGGAAGAATGGCCATTACCGCCAAGGATGTCGAAGAACTCCACACCTATGCCGAGGGCGTCATGGGACGCGCCGATCACCACGCCGGCCAGGTGAAAGGCATCGCCTTGGCGCTATTGGGCGGGATCATCTGGCGCGGCGAGCCGGACTCTATCCGGATCCGCCGCTTCGCTGGCAGCCCCGCCAACATGCTGTGGGTGACCATTTCGGGCAAGACTTACGTCTTCGCCTACAATCATGAGACGGAGAAGATCGAGATCCGCGATCGCACCCAGACCGGCGCAGTGCTTCATGCCTTCGACGACACCACCGCTGCCGCCGACATCGAAGCGGCGTTTCGGGCGCTTTGACGAATGCTGGTCGCCCGCGCGCAACTCAACTTCATCGCCGAGCTCGTCGCCCGCTTCGAGCGCGACGAGAGCGTGATGCGCGCGGTCGCCGACTACCAATCCCAATATATCGCGATCATCGCCCTCTTGCGGTCGGTCGGCCATGTCTTCGAGAAGGTCGACTGCAGCGACGCCGGTCGACGCGACTGGAGTAAGGCGCGGTGGCGGATTTGGAAGCAGGAACCCATTTTCGGGGACTTCATCGAACCGACGCGAAATGCTTTGCTGAAGGAGTTTCAGGGCGGTCTTCAGCTCCATAGCGACGCCTTTGGCTCGATCGCCGTCGTGGCCGATCCGTCGATGCCCGGCGGCGCGTCCCGGGTCGCAGCGTTCGACGCACCGGAATTCCGTGATCTCGCGGGCAGGCCGGTCCTGCCCCAGATTCACGCCGCCCTGGCTTTCTGGGATCGCTGCCTCCGGGAGGCGGAGGCGGAGGCGCAGTTCGGTGAAGCGTCCGGGCCGAGTCATCACAGATAGGCCCTCGCGGCGAGGTAAATTCTGGAGGAGAGCCGCAGAATGGCGAAGCCACCGCTGCCATGGCAGGCCCACGATGCGGCCAACTATGATCGCGACATGGCGACCCGCTGCGCCGCGCTTCTAGTCCAGATCGCTTCTGATCCGGCGCGGCGACAGGGTATCCTCGCAGATCCGCGAAATCTCCACCGCGAGCTGTTCGCCCCCTTCGCACCGCAAGGTCACAGTGAATATGCCGGCGCCTATCGCGGCACGCCGGGCACGACGCTCGCCGATCGAAGGATGTCGTCCGAAAGCCAGCTTGAGCCTGGCGCCATATATGAGTTCTGCTTGCCAGGCGAAGTACCTGCGCGAATGGCGGAGGTGCTGAACAACACCCACGATTGGCTCGGCGACGCCGAAGCCGATGACTACGGCAAGCTGATCGGCCTCGCCTACACGTTCTGCTGGTTCGGCAAGATTCACCCCTTTCTGGACGGAAACGGGCATATCCAGCGCGCGATGTTCGCAGCGATGGCCAGCGATTTCGGCTTTCCGCTCTCCGCGCGCTTCGCCATCCATCCGCGCCCGTTCGATCGGCTGTTGGCGATCGCCTTGGAGATTTTCACGCGGGCGCCCGCAGGTCAGGAAAACGAGGAATTGGGGCTCGTCGCCGAGTATCTTGCCTTCTTTCTCGACGGCCCGTTCAACGCTCCGCGAAAGCATGTGGGGACCGAGACGCCCTATGTTTGACGTCATTCTCGCGCGCCTGATCGCCCGGCCCAGCAGCGGTTACCCCTGCCGGTCGTGAACTGCCTTTACGCGGGAGAATCGGGGCGGCTGATTGGAAGTCAGCCCCATGACGATTGGAACTCATCAGCGGGACGTGCGGGGATAAACCCTTGAGGGGAAAGTCTTCCCCCTGGCCGACGCCGTAGTCGCCGGCGCACCCCCTTCTGCGGGGAAATCCCCCCGCAACGCCCCTATGCTGCGGAGATCAGAAACGCACACCATCAAGGCTCCCAAGACGCACATCCCTGATCGCATTATTGCCCGGCTCCCGCTGACGCTCACGCCGGCGGGTTTTCGCTAAGGGCTCCGCCCTCGCGCGGGCAAGGGTAAGGCGCCGGCGAACCGGCGCCGTCCGGGGCGGTCTCCCCGACCTTCCGCGCGGATACGTCCTTCAGCACTTCCGCAACTCCGAAAATCCGCTTGTGCAGGCCGGGCGATCCCCCGCCGCCCCGGCCGCCCTTGCCCTTGCTACCCCGGTCTCGCCGACGGGCAGGGTTGCAGCGCGCGCTGCAACCCAAGCCCATAGGAGAAAGACCATGACTGACATTGTGAACATCGAAGCCGTCACCGCGAGCGGGACGGAAATCTTCGTGCCGCTGAACAAGCTGAAGAAGTCGCCCCGGAACGCCCGGAAGACCCCGCACAGCGAGGCGCATGTCGAGGCGCTGGCGGCAAGCATCGCCGTGAAGGGAATGCTGCAAAACCTTGTGGTGGAGCCCGAACAGGACGCGGACGGCGGGCCGACCGGCAGCTATCTCGTCACGATTGGCGAAGGCCGCAGGCTGGCGCAATTGCTGCGCGCCAAGCGCAAGCAGATCAAGAAGACGGAGCCGATCCGCTGCGTTCTCGACACCGAGAACGACCCACAGGAGATCAGCCTGGACGAGAACGTCACGCGCGAGGCCATGCACCCCGCCGATCAGTTCGAGCGCTTCCGGGAACTTTCCGAGCGAAAAGGCTGGGGCGCGGAGGAAATCGCTGCGCGCTTCGGCGTGACGCCGCATGTGGTGCGGCAGCGCCTGCGCCTCGGCGCGGTATCGTCCCGCTTGATGCAGGTCTATCGCGACGGCGGGCTGACGCTGGACCAGTTGATGGCCTTCGCCATCGTCGAGGATCATGCCCGGCAGGAGCAGGTTTACGACAACCTCTCCTATAACCGTGATCCTTCGCAAATCCGCCGCGATCTGACTCGGATGCACATCGCCGCGACGGACCGGCGCGTCATCTTCGTCGGGCCGGAAGCCTACGCGGAGGCGGGTGGGATCATCCTGCGCGACCTGTTCACCGAGGATCACGGCGGCTTCTATGAAGACGTGGCGCTTCTGGACCGGCTGGTTATCGAGAAGCTGGAGCGGGTCGCCGCCGAGGTTCAGGCGGAAGGGTGGAAGTGGACCAGCGTTCACATCGATCATCCCCACGCGCACGGTCTCCGCCGCAGCTATCCGCAGCCGGTGGACCTGTCGGCGGAGGATGAAGCCGCCTACGAAGCCGCACAGGCGGAATACAACGCGCTGACCGAGCAATATGACAGCGCCGAGGACCTTCCCGACGACGTGGATCAGCGCTTCGGAGAGCTTGAGGCCGAGATCGAGCGCATGGACGCGAAGCGTCATGCCTACGATGCCGATGACATCGCGCGCGGCGGCGTATTCGTGGTGCTGAACCATGATGGGGCGGCGCGGATCGAACGCGGCTTTATCCGCACCGAGGACGAAAAGCCCGAGCCGGAAGTGGACGCCGAGGCGGACGAGCAAGGCTACGCCGTAACCGAGGATGGCGAGATCATAGAGGATGGCGACCGGGACCGGGTTTCGGCCTCGGAAACCGAGGACGAGGAAGCGGAGGACGACGGCAAGCCGCTGTCAGACCTTCTCATCCGCGACCTGACCGCCCATCGGACCCTGGGCCTGCGCCTCGCCCTTGGCGAGCAGCCGGACATGGCGTTGCTGGCCGTCACCCATGCGCTTGCCGCGCAGACCTTCTATCGGGCGGTGGAAGCGCATTGCCTCGATATCCGCCCGACGAGCGTAAACCTTGCCAGCCATGCGGACGGTATCGAGGACACGGCGGCGGGCAAGGTGCTGGCGGATCGACATGCGGCATGGGCGGCGGACGTGCCGCGTGATGTGGCAGACCTGTGGGGCTTCATCGTCGGGCTGGATCAGGCGAGCGTCATGGCGCTGTTCGCGCATTGCGCCTCGCTGACCATCAACGCGGTGAAGCAGCCTTGGGAGCGCAAGCCCCGAGCCCACGAGACCGCCGACAAGCTGGCGACGGCGCTGGCCCTCGACATGGCGGCGCATTGGACGCCCACGACGCGGACCTATCTCGGCCGCGTCACCAAGGCGCACATCGTCGCCGCCGTGCGCGAGGCGGTCAGTGATGAAGCCGCCGACCGGATTGCGGGGATGAAAAAGCAGCCGATGGCCGAGGCCGCCGAGCAGTTGCTCGCCGGGACCGGCTGGCTGCCCTCGCTTATGCGGACGCCGGAACCCGCGTGGCTGGCAGCGGAGCAGCCGGAGGCGCGCGAGGTTGCTGAGGCGGAGGGTGTCCCGCAGGCACAAGACGGCGACGGCTATCCCATCGCCGCCGAGTGAGAGGCGAGCCGGGGCCGCGCAGGCGGTCCCGGCTTCCCTTCCCAGCAGCCAGATGACCTCGACAGCAGGACATCACCATGCCGAATCGTACGGAAATGCGCGCTGCGCTGGCGCGCATGGAGAGAGCGTGCGCCGAGACCGCTCGCCATCTCGCCATCGTCGAACATCAGATCGCGGCCCGCGCCGAGCGGATGGTGATCACCTTCCGCACCAAGGTCCGCCAGTTCGGCAGGGGCAAGAGCACCTGGACACCGCCGGATGAGCGCCTCTATCGCGAGAATCTCGCCATCCTGCGCTTCAAGCGCCGCGCCGAAATCGACGCATTGGCCTGGAAACTCGCCCGGCAAAGCGCCGCCGTTGAGGCGTTTCCGTTGCGGTCGCGCTCCGATCCAGGGGCGACGTCACACGCCAACGTCACCTTTCCAGTCGACAGAGGCATCTGTCGGGGGGAGAATCTGGTCGTTCGATCCCAAGCAAATCCGACCCGGCGAAAGGCGGTCGGCGGGAATGAAGGAGGCAGACTATGATCATTGCCATCATCGCGTGCGTGGTGCTGATCGGCATGCTTTGCGTGCTCGCCTTCAATCTCGCCACCTATGCCGTACCTTTCATGGCCGGACTTGCGGCCGCCCGGTTCGCCTATCACACCGGCTCCGAGCTGATCGGCGCGGGCCTTGTCGGCTTCGTTGCCGGACTCGTCGTGTTCGGGGTGCTGGTGTTCCTGTTCGCAGCCTTGCGCCCGCCGATCCTGCGCATCGCCATCGCGCTGATCTTCGCCGCACCCGCCGCCGTCGCGGGCTATGAACTGGTGTGGGGCGTCGCCCACGAATACGTCCCCTCGGCCATCTGGCAGCAACTCTTCTGCATCACGGGCGGTGTGTTCGTGGGCGTCTCGGCGCTCTTGCGATTGATGGCTGCCGGCGATCCGCTTGCGAACCAGAGGCTGAGCCGACCCTGACATAGGGCAGGTCGCGGTTGGGCGTTGCCCTTTGGGCCGCGCTCTCGGCTGCGCCGGAACCACATAGGCGTGTTTCCGCCATTCGGCTTCGATCGCTAACGCAAGGGTAGCGGCCGGGTCCTCTCGCAAGACGAAGCCCCGCTCGGACGATCGAGCCGTTGGGTGTTGGGCCTCAGTCGCCGTTGCGACAGGACTCATGAGATCGGGGGCACGCCATCCTTGGCCTCGACCAGGCTGGTGTAGAGCGCGACGCATCGGACCGGCAGCAAGACGGGACGAGATCGTGCCGCAGTTCGAGGACATCTTCTGCCGCATCACCGCATTCGATGGAGCCGCGAAAGCATCGTGCCACGACCTCGCTCTCATTCGCCCAAGCATGCAGGGGCAGCTCTTGCCGTTGAAGGCCAGGGTCTCAAACCAGCTCGGTTCCGCTTGCCGGTCTTGGCGGCAACCGATGTTGTTGCTTGTCGTGTTCCGGAGATTCCATGCGCGCCGCCCCATCTGCGGCCTCGAATGGATTGGGTCTGACCGAAGACCGGCTGCGCCTCAATCGTCTTCCCGCAACTGCCGTCGCCAACTTTTTTCCGCTGCCTGCGGCTTTGCATCGCGAAGCAAAAAAGCCGTCGCCGGCCGCCTTTCACTGACGTTCCAGCCCTGCCGGGTGCGGGCCGATCGTCCCCGGTCGGCCGACCCCCATCGAGGCCGCGATGGGCGCGGTCCGAATGGAAAAGGAACACGACAATGGCAACCATCGGCAGCTTCACCAAGACCGACAATGGCTTCACCGGCTCGGTCAAGACCCTGACCCTCAACGTCAAGGCCAAGTTCGCCCCCGCCGAGGGCGAAAACGAGCGCGGCCCCGACTACCGCATCTTCGCCGGCGCCACCGAGTTCGGCGCTGCCTGGAAGAAGACCTCTAACGCCGGCCGGGATTACATCTCCGTCAAGCTGGACGATCCGAGCTTCCCGGCGCCGATCTACGCCAGCCTGGTCGAGGCCGAGGACGGCGAAGGCCACAATCTCATCTGGTCCCGCCGCAACGGCGACTGAGGCCGAACACCTCAAGGAGCCCCGCTCACCCGAGCGGGGCTTCGTCATGTTCAAAACCGCACCGCCTTTCAGGGAATACGGAAATCAGGATGTCAGGTTTTGCGCTGTTCCGGCTTTGCACATCCTGATCGGCCCTTGATCCCGGCTCCCGCTAGCGCTCACGCCGGCCAGGATTTCCTAAGGGCTCCGCCCCCGCGCGGCGCAAGGGATCGCTGACGCTCGGCCGGGACGGTCTCCCCAGCCTTCCGCGGCTTCGCCTTGTGCAGGCCGGGCGATCCCCCTCCGTCCCGGCCGCCCTTGCACCTTGCTACCCCGGTCTCGCCGACGGGCAGGGTTGCAGCGCAGCGCTGCGCTTCAACCCAAGCCCACTAGGAGCAAAGACCATGAACACCCTGACCCTGAACCAGCAGCCTGTTTCCTCCGGCTTTCGCGTGGACGTGTCGCGCGGTGAGCGGATCGGCCGCGTTTCCTCGGAATGGTTTTCCCGGCCCGATGACGAACGCTATTTGAACCTCACCGAGCTTTACGACACCGTGCGGCGCCGCGCCGAACGCGCCCATGCCAGAACCGTGGAGAGCCGCGCCGTGCGCGTGGAGGCGAGCCGGGATGACGCGGAACGCCTGTCATTGATCGTGCCGGGCCGGGACGAACCCATTTCCCCGACGCATTGGAGCTTCGGGCAGTTGTGCAGCCTTGTGAGCGCGCCCGCGTCCTACATGCGCCAGCTTCCCGCCCCGCTGGCCGGGATCAACCTGCAGCATGGTTTGCTGTCGCATCGCGCCGAATTGGTGAAGACGCTTGAGGCACACGATGGGCGGATAGAGCTACGCGCCGTGACCGGCCCGGACTATGGCCGCATCTGGGATCACGAGCTTGTCGCCGCCGTGATGAAGATCGCGGGCAACGGCACGGGCGATACCCGTTGGAAGGTGCCGGGTGTGCTGGACTGGGCGACCATGATGCACAATCCGTTCGTGGACGTGACGAAGGACACGACGACGCTCTACGCCAGCGACCGCGACGTGTTCCTGTTTCTGGTCGACGACACCCATCCTATCGAGGCGGGCCGCCTGCCGAATGGAGAGCCGGACCTCTATTTCCGGGGCTTCTATGCGTGGAATAGCGAAGTCGGATCGAAGACCTTGGGCATCGCCTCTTTCTATCTTCGCGCGGTTTGCCAGAACCGCAACCTGTGGGGCGTCGAGGGTTTCGAGGAAATCAGCATCCGGCATAGCAAGTTCGCCGCGCAGCGTTTCGCTCATGAGGTCGCGCCCGCGCTGACCAGCTTCGCCAACTCCTCCCCCGCGCCGTTCGTCGCCGGTATCAAGGCGGCGCGCGAGCGTGTTGTCGCCCGCACCGACGAGGACCGCGAGAGCTTCCTGCGCAAGCGGGGTTTCTCCAAGCCGGAGACCACGAAGATCATTGAAACCGTGCTGGACGAGGAAGGCCGCAAGCCGGAAAGCATCTTCGATTTCGTGCAGGGCATCACCGCGCTCGCTCGCAGCAAGACCAATCAGGACACCCGCCTAGACCTTGAAGGCAAGGCGAAGAAGCTGTTGGATCGCGCCGCCTAAATTCAGCAGAGCCGTGCAGCCGTAAACCGGCTTGCACGGCTTTACGCCTTTCAGCTTCCCCGCATCGCCAATTTTCCGCCGATCCGCAAACCCGGATCGGCGGGTACGGCCGCGTCCATGCCACGGCCGCCGCTCGCCGGGCTGCGCCCGGCTCGCGAATGCACGTCGCTCACGCTTTGGACTTATGACGACTCGGCCGATGCCTTCGGCGCCGACCGCTGGATCAGCTCAGCCGCTTCAACCTGGAGCGCCTCCGCGATCCGTCCCAGCACGGTCACGCTGGCGGACACGTCGGCACGTTCGATCGCGCCGACATACCGGGCGCTCAATCCAGCACTCTCCGCCAACTCTTCCTGCGTCATCTGTTTCGCATGACGTAACCGACGCAGATTGATCGCCATGACCTCCTTGAGATCCATGGCGACAAGGGAGCCGAATTAGGAACTATCGTTCCAGGAACGATAGTTCCGATTCGTCAGGGGGCGTGCTAATCTCGACCGAGTCGAACGCCGCTCTTGTCGGCATTACTGATGCACGCGATGCCTCACGCGCATCAGTATAGTGCCTCGAATCGGCACATCACTCGCGTAGTGTTGTGATTATTTTGTGGTAAAGTTTTGCTGATTGGACCTTGGGGGAGGCCCGACATGGCGACGCTACCCTTCGACGACCACCCACCCCAGACAGAGCGCGTGAACGCTTACGACGAGCGGCATTTCGTGACCTATCTCCGGCTCCTTGACGCCGACGAGGAAGGCGCGGACTGGCGCGAAGCGGTTCTGATCATCTTCGGCCTCGACCCGGCAAGCGAACCGGATCGGGCCAAAAGTGTCCACGACAGCCACTTGGCGCGCGCCCGCTGGATGACGGAGTGCGGTTACAGGCATCTTCTCGAACCGCGAATGCAATAGCCGCCGACAACCCGAGTTGCTGTCGGCAACTTTAAGTGCGTTGCGCAACTGGCGGTCGCACGCGATGCAACGTTCGGGTCTAGTTTCAGCTCCCAGTTTCGAGATCGTGGGTGTTTCCCCTCCCGGAAAGAGGGGCCAGTCAAGGGAGGCACCCATGCCCATATCCTTCTGGCGGTCATCGGATGCGTTCGAACAACTGAACCGCCTCGAACGCCCTGGCTTCGCGCTCGAATTCCTGCGTCGCAACGCCGGCTATCGTCACGACTACAAGCGCACCCTTCGTCAGATCGCGCACGGCCAGGCCGACCCGGGCAGCGCCCGGTCCGAGTTGGCGCGCCGCTGGGGGTTGCGGTTTCGTCCACGACCCTGACGCGCTCGCCGGGCGGGAGCCGGCGCTCTGGCGGCCAGAAGTCTCGCCCGGCACACTGATCCTCACGCCGGCCCCGCCCGGGTTCGATACCGTCGCCGTCTTCGACCCCGCCGTTCTGGGGCCAGTTCTCGCCGACCATATCGACGCTGATGGCCGCAAGGTGACTATCGGCACCCTCTCCGGCGAGCTGCACATCTGGCTACAGGACGCCGATGCTGCGAGCCGCCCGGCTGTGATCCTTCCGGTCGACAGCATGTTCGATCTGCGCCTTGACATCGCCCTGCGGCTCGTTCGGCGGCTTCGGGGCCGGCGGATCAGCCTCATGCCGCGCGCCCTTCACCTTACCCTGATGCAGAAAGCCCGGCTGATCCAACTTCTGCATGCCTTCGACCTACGGGCGGAGGGAGGCAAACCACGGGACGTCGCCACGGAGGTGCTCGGCGCAACCGTCGAGGCGGCCCTTCCCTCGATCGAATGGAAAAGCTCGGCGGCCCGCCGAAAGGCGAACCGCTTGATCCGCGATTCCGCCGCGCTCGTGAACGGCGGCTATCTGCGCCTGCTGCGCGGCGGCTGACACCGGGTTCGCATTCTCCCCTCTACACCATTCTTCTACGCCGGGCCGCGCCGGCATGTGCCGGAGCCGCCTCGTATCGTCCTGGCCGCGCACCAGGGGGGACATCACTCCGCGAAAATCTTCGTCCTCCTCCTGCGCCCGTCTTCTTCGCCACCGTGATCCCGACACGCCGCGCTTTGGCTGCGGCGTCCTCGACAGACACGGAGGCTACCAATGCCCGACAGGCTCGCGGAGATCTCGGCCCGCTACGTCAGGACCCACGAGGCGGCGCGCCTCCTCGGTCTTTCGGCGCGCACGCTGGAAAAATACCGTTGTCACGGCAGCGGCCCGACTTTTCGCAAACTCGGCGGGCGCGTGGTCTACGCCATCGACGACCTCGAAGCCTGGGCCGACCAGGCGGCGTGCCGTTCGACCTCCGACCCGCGCTACGACGAGGCGCGCGCCGCCGGGCGGGTCGATCCGAATAGCCAGGCCGCCAGCCATCATCCCAAACCATCGTCGCCGGTGTCCGCCGGCCAATATCGCCGCTGAGGACGGGCACCGATGTCGCGCCGCCTCATCACGCCCAGCGAGCGAAGTAAACTCGACCCCTTCGTCGTGGCGACCGGCGACGCTTCGCCGCGCGATCAGCGCGACTTGATGGAGCGCCCGTTCTTCTCATTGGGCAAGGCCAAGCGCACCACGCCAATCCTCTATGAGGCCGGCGGCACGCGCGTCGAGGTCTATGCCGTGCCCGAGCATGGCATGGCGACCATTTGGGACGCCGATGTGCTGATCTGGGCGGCCAGCCAGATCGTCGAGGCCGAGAACCTCGGCTTCAAGACCTCCCGCTTCCTGCGATTCACGCCCTACCAGCTCCTGATGGCGATCGGGCGGCAGACCGGCGCGCGCGACTACAAGCTGCTGAAGGGAGCGCTCGCCCGCCTGCAATCGACCGTCATCCGCACCACCATTCGGCAGAACGAGCATTGGCGGCGCCACCAGTTCTCCTGGATCAACGAGTGGGAGGAATGCACGACGCGCGACGGCCGCGTCGAGGGCATGGAGTTCGTGCTGCCCGATTGGTTCTACCGCGGCGTCATCGACCGCTCGCTCGTTCTCGCTATCGATCCCGCTTACTTCCGGCTGACCGGCGGCATCGAGCGCTGGCTGTATCGCGTCGCCCGCAAGCACGCCGGCCGCCAGCCGAAGGGTTGGCTATTCGAGATCGCCCATCTCCACGAGAAGTCCGGCAGCCTGGCGAAGGTCGCGGATTTCGCGTTCGACATCCGCCGCATCGTTCTGCGCCAGCCGCTGCCCGGCTACCGACTTCGGATCGAGCGGGACGGCCGGCGCGAGTTACTGCGCATCCTGCCCGCCCGGTTATCCACAGGGCCTGTGGATGGCGCTGTGGAAACGCTCGGGACTTCGGGCGTGACCGCTATCGGGACTTCGGGAGTGGCTCTATCGGGATTTCGGGAGCGCCGAGGGCAGTTAACGCTTTGGCCTGAAACGGCGATTCCGAGCCTTAACTTAGACTCTAACATAGAAGAAACTAACTCTTCTGTAGTTGGGTGCCCTGCAGATCGGTGCAAAACCGACAGGGGCGGCCGATGATCGTCGCCCTGCTCAACCAGAAGGGCGGCGTTGGCAAGACGACATTGGCCCTGCATCTCGCTGGTGAATGGGCTCGGCAGGGCAAGCGCGTCACGCTGATCGACGCCGATCCACAAGGTTCGGCATTGGATTGGTCGCAGCAGCGGGCGCGGGAGAACGTCTCCCGGCTGTTCAGTGTCGTCGGCCTGGCACGCGACACGTTGCATCGGGAAGCGCCGGAGCTGGCGCGCGGCGCCGATCATGTCGTCATTGACGGACCGCCGCGCGTCGCCGGTCTTATGCGCTCGGCGCTGCTCGCCGCCGACCTGGTGCTGATCCCGGTGCAGCCGTCGCCGTTCGATGGGTGGGCCTCGGCTGAGATACTCTCGTTACTCGGCGAGGCGCACATCTATCGGCCACAGCTTGCCGCGCGGTTCGTGTTGAACCGCTGCGGCGCACGCACCGTCATCGCCCGCGAGACGGCCGAGACGCTGGCCGATCATGATCCTCCCATGCTCGCCGCCACAATCGGCCAGCGTGTCGCTTTCGCCGATGCCGCGCAGACCGGTCGGCTCGTCTCCGAGATAGCCGAACAGGGCCATGCCGCGCGCGAGGTCACGGCACTCGCCGCTGAGATCGGGAGGATCGCGTTGTGAACGATCGCTCCAAGAAGCGCGGCTTCGCGTCCCGACCAACCGATGCCGAAAGCTGGATCAAGACGCCGGATGCGCCATCACCCCGTGCAACCGAGATCGCTGGCTTCACCGCGCGTCTGACGATCGACATCACGCCGGCGCTGCGCGGCCGGATCAAGATCGTCGCCTTCCAGCGCGGCGCCACGGTCGCCGACATGCTGCGCGACCTCCTCGCCCGCGAATTTCCTGCCGATCCCGGAGAGTCGTCATGAACGATAACGAAACGCCCGCCGTGTTGCGCGTCGTGCCGCCCTCGCATCGGTGCGCCGTGCCTCTGACCCATGTCGAGCTGACGTGGATCGAGAAGAAGATCGAGTTCTGGCTTCGCTTCGGCCGCCGCGCCGAGGAGAAGATTCTCGATCGCCGCCGCAGCATTTCCAGCTTCAGGCCCGGCAGCATCTTCGCCTTCGTGCGATGGGCGTCGAACGACTTCGGCACGGTGATTTCGCGCATGGACATCGTGCGCACCGTCGCACCTGGCGAGCGCTATCAGACGCTGCCCTTTGTGCGGCCGGGCGGCGAAATCCTGCTGCGCGTCGCCGGCTGGCCCAAGGTCGAGCGGGTTCTGCAATTCATCGACGCGGTTGAGGCGCTCGATGTCGATCCGGCTGACGCGGCTCCAGAATATTGGCGTCACCTCCACAACCGTCTCGCCGCCGGCCACGAGCCGCGCGCCTATAGCCGCGAGCAGCATGACGCCTGGCTCAAGCGCCGGAGCGTCACGCTATGACCCGCTTCGGCTACGTCATGACGACGTACTTCGCCATGCTCGCGATCGGCGGCCTGGCGTTCTTCCATCCCGCGCCCCGGCTGATCTGGAACGCCACCGCGAGCACGCCGACCGGGCTCTATGCGCTGCGTCCGGTCGGCCGCCTCCATACGATGGAGCTGGTCGCGGTCCGGCCGCCCGAACCGATCGCGAGCTTCCTCGCCGATGGCGGCTTCCTGCCCATGGGCGTGTCGCTGCTGAAGCACGTCATGGCCTTGCCCGGACAGACGGTCTGCCGCACCGGCGACGCCATAACCGTTGACGGCATCGCCGCTGGCGATGCGCGCAACCGCGATCATCTGGGCCGCCCGCTGCCGAAGTGGGACGGCTGCCGGACCATCCACACGGGCGAAGTCTTCCTCATGAACCCGACCGTCCCGGACAGCCTGGATGGCCGCTACTTCGGCCCGCTTCCCACCACCTCGATCGTCGCTCGCGCGGTCCCGCTCTGGACCGACGAGGACGGCGACGGCCGCTTCGTCTGGCGCGCCGCCACCGACTGAACCCGTCATTCAACCCACCGCCAAGGAGGCAAATCATGGCACAGATCGGTCAGCTCACCCGCAGCAAGTCCGGCTATTCCGGCCGCATCCACACGCTCTCGCTCGACGCCGAGCTGGTGCTCGTGCCCGCCGAGCACAGCGATACCGAGAACGCGCCGGACTATCGCATTCATCTCGGTGACGGTGACGGGCCGGAGGTCGGCGCCGGTTGGAAACGTACCGGCGAGAAGGCCGGCGACTACGTCTCGCTGGTGCTTGACGATCCAGCCCTGACGCAGCCGGTCCGCGCCAACCTGTTCCAGTCGACCGATGACAAGTCGGTCTGGATTCTGAACTGGAACCGTCCGCCCAAGCGCGGCGAGCGGGACTGACGGCATGCGATACGTGGTCCTCATCGCGTGCGGGATGGTCCGCCGAAGCCCCATCCCTTTGTTCGCGGAAAGACCGTCTCATCCCTTCGTCCCGCTCGACGATCCGTCGGCCGTCGCGCGCAGACGAGGTCAAGGGCGGCCATCGGCCGGCGCTTGCGCCTTGCCCTTGACGGAGGCGAGCACGATGGCCCGCTGGCGTCGTGGCGGAGACAGGGCATGCTCCCGTTTCGCGCTCTATCTCCTTGTCAGCCTGGTCGTGATCGGCGCGCCCATGCTGTCCGCTTCTGCACAGGCAGCGCCGGTGGAACGGCATGCGGCAAGTGATCCCTATGCCGCGCATGTGGCGGAAGCCTCGCAGCGCTTCGGCATTCCAGCCGCCTGGGTACGCGCCGTCATGCGCATCGAAAGCCGCGGTGACAGGCGCGCGATCTCGTCCAAAGGTGCGATGGGGCTCATGCAACTCATGCCGGAGACCTGGGCGGGATTGCGCGCGCGGTATGGCCTCGGCCGTGATCCCTTCGATCCACACGACAACATTCTGGCTGGCGCGGCCTTCCTGCGCGAGATGCACGACCGCTACGGTTCGCCGGGCTTCCTCGCGGCGTACAATGCGGGTCCCGGCCGCTACGAGGATTATCGCGACCGACACAGGCCGCTGCCGCCCGAGACGCTGGCCTATGTCACGGCCCTCGTCCCTTTTGTCGAGGGCGGCGAGATCGCTGGGCCTGTCCTCTTGGCGGCATCCGATCCGTCGTCCTGGACACAGGCGCCGCTCTTCATCGTGCGCGTTGAGGGCGCGAAGAACGCAGATCGAGCGTCGCCCGATCGTCCGTCACCTGGCGCTCCGGCTGCCGTTCCGGTGCGCGATGTCTCGGCCATCGCGCCGCAGTCGGAGGGCCTGTTCGTCGCTCTCTCAACGACGGGGCGTACGCAATGACCGGCCATCGTTCGCGCAATCAAGCGGGCGATAGATGCGCTCCCGTCTGCATCGACGTTGCTGCGATCGTGCATGTATCCGTCGGGCCGCTGGCTTTGGCCTCCGGTCAGCGAGAATTCGTGCTCTGGCGTATATTGGCGTGGATTGGCGAAGGAGGGACAGCGGGCAGGGGAGACGAGCAGGCACCAACCGAACGAGGGCAGGATAAAAGCCGGCAATGTGCGGCTCGGTCGGGGGTTTGTTTTTCCAAGGTTTTTTCACTGTTCGGGCAACGTGCGCCCGATCCGCGCAATGTGCGCGCCGATACCAACTCATTGCTGAGACTGTCCTTTCCGCACATTGCCGAGGCCGGCGATGGCGCGTGAAGACGATTTCCAGGTCCGTCCGGGCCGCATCCGATCATCCCGCGCTCAACGGACAAAGCCGTTCATCGCCCAAGCCCTCGCCGCCACCCAGAAGGCGGGCGGGCGGATCGGCCGAGATGGCTCGATCACAGGCCGTCGCGGCTCCCGCTTTGGCCGAGGCCGGGTCGCCGCCGTTCAGGCCAACCGGCTCCTCACCAGCCGCTCGCGTGGCGCCGTGGTCAAGGGGCGCTTCCTGCGCCATGCGACGCAGCGCGGCAAGCTCGCCGCCCATCTTGGCTATCTGCGCCGCGAAGGCGTCACTCGCGACGGGGAAAAGGCGAAACTCTTCGGTCCAGGCGCCGAGGATGCCGACCCGAAGGATTTCGCCGAGCGTTGCGAGGATGATCGGCACCATTTCCGATTCATCGTCTCACCCGACGACGCGGTGGAGATGGCGGACCTCAAGGGCTTCACCAGCGACCTCATGGCCCAGGTCGAAAAGGACCTCGGCACGAAGCTCGATTGGGTTGCCGTCGACCACTGGAACACCGAGCATCCGCACGTCCACATCATCATCCGCGGTCGCACCGATGACGGCCAGGACCTAGTCATCGACCGGGACTACATCAAGCAGGGCATGCGCAACCGCGCCCAGGACCTGATCACCCAGGAGCTGGGGCCGCGCACCGATCAGGAGATTCGCCGCACCCTCGAACGGCAGATCGATAGCGAGCGCTGGACCAATCTCGATCGGCAGCTTTCCCGCGACGCTTATCGTTCCGGCGTCATCGACATGGCGCCGCATGCCGATCGCCAGCCCGATGAATTCCATGCGCTAAAGGTTGGCCGGCTGCGGAAATTGGAGTCG
This sequence comes from Methylocella silvestris, assembly GCF_002891535.1. Lineage (GTDB taxonomy): Bacteria > Pseudomonadota > Alphaproteobacteria > Rhizobiales > Beijerinckiaceae > Methylocapsa > Methylocapsa silvestris_A. The sequence goes on from NZ_PDZR01000027.1 coordinate 36,073, forward strand.
CTCGGCCTCGCCGATCAGGTCGGTCCGGGTCAGTGGGCGCTATCGGAAAATGCCGAGGCGACGTTGCGCGACCTCGGCGAGCGCGGCGACATCATCAAGCGCATCCACCGTAGTCTGACCGAACGCGGCATCGAGCGTGGCACGGCGAGCTATGTGCTGGCCGGTGAAAGCCTCGACGTCCCGGTCATTGGCCGCCTAGTCGATCGCGGCCTCGACGACGAGCTGAAGGGCTCGGCCTATGCCGTGGTCGACGGCGTCGATGGCCGCACCCACCATGTCAAGCTGCCCGATCTCGACGCCGCCGGCGATAGCCCGCCCGGCTCGATCGTCGAGTTGCGCAAGTTCGATGACGCGCAAGGGCGGCGGCGGGTAGCCCTTGCTGTCCGCTCGGACCTCTCGATCGAACGGCAGATCACGGCGACGGGCGCCACCTGGCTCGACCGACAAGCAATCGCGCGGGAGCCGGCGGCCCTCGGCCAGGCCGGATTCGGCGCTGAGGTGCGCGACGCGATGGAGCGTCGTGCCGAGCAGCTCATCGGCCAAGGCCTCGCCGAGCGGCAGGCCAGCGGCATCACCTTCAGCCGCAACCTGATCGATACGCTGCGCAAGCGCGAGGTTCAGGCGCTTGGAGACAAGCTCGCTGCCGAGACCGGCCGGCCGTTCAATTCATCTCCCACCGGCGAGTATGTCGCCGGCGCCTATCGGCAGCGCGTCGCGCTCGCCTCAGGGCGCTTCGCCATGATCGATGACGGGCTCGGCTTCCAGCTCGTGCCCTGGTCGCCGTCCCTCGAAAGGCAGCTCGGCCGCCATGTCTCCGGGGTCGCCCGCGGCGACGGCGGCGTCGACTGGGATTTCGGCCGGAAACGGGGGCTCGGCCTGTGACTAGCCTATCCAACCAGCGACTTCACGAAAGGACCGCCGCCATGTCCGCGACCAAGATCCTCTGGGGCCAGGTCCTCACCGTCTTCGCCATCGTCTTGCTGACGATGTGGACCGCAACGGAATGGACAGCTTGGCGTCTCGGTTTCCAGCCGCAGCTCGGCCGCCCATGGTTCGAGGTGCTACATTTTCCATTCTATCATCCGCCAGCCTTCCTGTGGTGGTGGTTCGCCTACGACGCCTATGCGCCGTCGACCTTCATCGAGGGCGCCTATATCGCCGCATCTGGCGGCATCATCGCGGCCGCCGTCGCGATCGGCATGTCGGTTTGGCGCGCCCGCGAGGCGAAGAATGCTGAGACCTACGGTTCGGCCCGGTGGGCGCAAACGAAGGAGATCGAGCAAGCCGGATTGCTCGGACCCGACGGCGTGGTGCTCGGCCGGCACGAGCGCGCCTATCTCCGCCATGACGGGCCGGAGCATGTGCTGTGCTTCGCGCCGACCCGTTCCGGCAAGGGCGTCGGCCTGGTCATCCCCTCGCTGCTGACCTGGCCCGGCTCCGCCATCGTCCACGACATCAAGGGCGAGAACTGGCAGCTCACCGCGGGCTTCCGTGCGCAGCACGGCCGTGTCCTGCTGTTCGATCCGACCAACGTGAAGTCGTCCGCCTACAATCCCTTGCTGGAGGTCCGCCGCGGCGAATGGGAGGTGCGCGACGTGCAGAACATCGCGGACATCCTGGTCGATCCGGAGGGGAGCCTGGAGAAGCGAAATCACTGGGAGAAGACCAGCCACGCGCTCCTCGTCGGCGCGATCCTGCACGTCCTTTATGCCGAGGCGGACAAGACGCTCGCCGGCGTCGCGGCCTTCCTCTCCGACCCGAAGCGGCCGATCGAGTCGACGCTCGCCGCCATGATGAAGACTCCCCATCTCGGCGAGGCGGGCGTCCATCCCGTCGTCGCGTCGGCTGCACGCGAGCTGCTGAACAAATCCGGCAACGAGCGCTCGGGGGTCCTGAGCACCGCGATGTCGTTCCTGGGATTGTACCGAGATCCCGTGGTTGCGGAGGTGACGCGGCGCTGCGATTGGCGCATCGCCGACATCGTCGGCGGAGATCGCCCGACCACGCTCTACCTTGTGGTGCCACCATCCGACATCAGCCGCACCAAGCCGCTGATCCGGCTGATCCTCAACCAGATCGGCCGGCGGCTCACCGAGGATCTGCAGGCCAAGGCCGGGCGACGGGGGCTCCTCCTGATGCTCGATGAGTTCCCGGCGCTGGGCCGGCTCGACTTCTTCGAGTCGGCGCTCGCCTTCATGGCGGGCTACGGCATCAAGGGCTTCCTCATTGCGCAGAGCTTGAACCAAATCGAGAAGGCCTATGGGCCGAACAATTCGATCCTCGACAACTGCCATGTGCGGGTGAGCTTCGCGACCAACGATGAGCGTACCGCCAAGCGCGTGTCCGATGCGCTCGGCACCGCGACCGAAATGAAGGCGATGAAGAACTATGCCGGCAGCCGACTGTCGCCTTGGCTCGGCCATCTCATGGTCTCCCGCTCGGAAACCGCGCGGCCGCTGCTCACGCCCGGCGAGGTGATGCAGCTCCCGCCCGGCGATGAGATCGTCATGGTGTCGGGCCTCCACCCGATCCGGGCGAGGAAGGCCCGCTACTATGAGGACGGGCGTTTTCAGGAACGCATTCTGCCACCGCCCATGCTCGCGAGGCTGAAGGAGGCGCGGCTCGACGATTGGAGTTCGCGGCCGTTGCCGCCGCGCCCGGAAATCGCAGAGCCCCCCCCAGGGCGAGCAGGCGGAGGATGACGATCCGACGACGGCGGATCGGCGGCGGCAGCCCGAGCTGGACCCGACGAAATCCGTCGAGAAGAAGGAGCGACTCGACAACGAGTTCTCGCCGGATACTGCCGACGAGCTGGAGGAGGACGCTCCGCGCGTCCGACGGATGAACGATCTCATGCAGGGCGCCGCCCGGCTGGCGCCGCTCGATCGCAGCGACGATCTCGGCATGTGAGGCAAGCATGGCCGCGCCGATGAAGAAGACCCAGCTCTCGGTCTACCTCGATCCGGAAGTGATGAAGACCCTGTCGGCCTACGCCGCGCGGCGCGAGCAGCCGATGTCGCTGATCGCCGAGGCCGCCATCGCTTCATTCCTCTCCCCCGACGCTGACGAGCGGCGCGAGGCCGCCATTGCCAAACGCCTCGATCAACAGGACCGGCGCCTGGCACGGCTCGAGCGCGATGTCGGCATCTGTGTCGAGACCCTGGCGCTGTTCGTCCGGTTCTGGCTGACCACAACGCCACCATTGCCTGAACCTGCCGCCCAGGCGGCGCGGGCACAGGCCGGCGCGCGCTACGATAACTTCGTCGCCGCGCTGGGTCGTCGACTCAACCAAGGACCGAAGCTGCGGCAGGAAATCCCGGACGATATTCAGGAGTCGTTCTCGAATAGCGACGACACGCAATGAAGCGCCGCATTTATCGATTTCCTCGCCTTATCCGTTTAGGATGGAATCCAGACGTTTTCCGACCCTAGATCTTCCTAAACCGAGAGGTGGCGCGGAAACGAGGCATACAGTCGATGCCGTCACCATCAACCTCGCTGCCCAGCCATCAGCGCCGACGCAGACCACCAAGGTCCATGCGAGACGAAAGCCCGAGAATTCATCTACACACTGACCAGTTGATTGATTGCCGGCTTCGTCAGCGAGATGGCAGGCGATGCTGAAGAACCGGGAGCGAATCGGATGGCCGAGTGGAGCGCATATGATTTCACAATCTTAGGTCGGAATAGCGCCAGCGTGACGGAAGTGACCCATGTCGCCCACATCCCCGACGCCCGAAAGATTGCTGATGATGGTCAGGTTACCGCGCGACCGATCTACGACGAAAGCCGACTGAATAAGACTCGCGTCCATGTGAGCTGGGTTTCTGGCAACACCTGGAGCAACGGCTCAATATACGGAACCGTAGAGTTTGCGTTTTCGTGGGATCGTCTCATTTCTGGGAAAGAAATTTACTGGATTGAGGCAATCGATTATCGCCCGACGGCGTTTCGATTTCTGATCACAGACCGAGGTAGGCCATCAATACCTCAAGCTGTCCTGTATGATCCTGACGTGGACGACGGCCCCTTGAAAAGGAGAGGGAGCGATTGGTTCCGAAATTCCGCCCTCACATCGGAATTCATGATCGAGGACAACCTCGCGATAAGCTTTTGTCAAAAAATAACCTTCGTTCAGCACCACTCGAACATCTGCCGCCTAAAAGGAAATTCATGTCATGAAAAAGAATTCACCTGGGTCAAGTCAGCAGCCCTGTTTGTCGGATATCTGATCGGCACGCGAAACACGACCCTCAATAGCCTTATCACGCCGGACGTGGGTCTTCCCAAAGGAAGGTTAAGTACGACGATGCTACGAGGTGCAGCATCAGGACTGTATTTTGGCATCGCTGGCAAAAAGAGCCGGTTCACTGGCCACATCGGGGCCGGGAAAGAAGCGCGGTACCTATTTCGCGCGTCAGCTCTGCAATTCGCCATGGGAGACACATCAGGGGCGCATAAGACGGCGTCACTGCTTGCTTCCCAAGAAACCTTCGAAGTCGCCATGAACGAAGTCCTTGAGAGGCATTTCGAGGTACCAGCAGCAGATTTTAGTGATTAGCTTTTCACACCGGAAGATCGAAAGCGGTCTGACAATGCATCAGCAGGGATGATCCGGTACGACAAATAATTCGAAGCGTGTCTAGCGGGCCGGATGCGAATCCGCACCCAGCAAGTATTTTTTCTCTGCTTTACGCTGGGCTCCTACGACGATCAAAACCTTGTTGATCTACCTCATTCTCTGCTTTTTCTAATCATCCCCGTCGCCAATCGCATGTCGCGATTGGCCTATGACGGGGACGATCGTGGCGGTCACTCCACTCCATTCCGAGGCTTTCTCCCGAGGCACGCGCATGTTGCGCACCGCCCTCGGCCCGGCGATCGCAACCTTCCTCGAAGATCCCTCGATCGTCGAGGTGATGCTCAACCCCGACGGTCGGCTGTGGATCGACCGGTTGTCGGGAGGCCTGGAGGATACTGGACGGACGATGTCCGCCGCCGATGGCGAGCGGATCGTTCGTCTCGTCGCCCACCATGTCGGCGCCGAGGTGCATGCCGGACGCCCGCGCGTCTCGGCCGAGCTACCTGAGACGGGAGAGCGGTTCGAGGGGCTTCTGCCACCCGTCGTTACCGCCCCCGCCTTCGCCATCCGCAAGCCCGCCGTCGCGGTGTTCACCCTCGACGACTACGTCGCCGCCGGCACCATGACGGTCGGCCAAGCGGTCTTGCTGCGCGAGGCCGTCGCCGCCCGCAAGAACATCCTCGTCGCCGGCGGCACCGGCACCGGCAAGACGACGCTGACCAACGCGCTGCTCGCCGAGATCGCCGGCACCACCGATCGCGTCGTGCTGATCGAGGATACGCGCGAGCTGCAATGCCGGGCGCCGAACCTGGTCGCCATGCGCACCAAGGACGGGGTGGCGTCGCTCTCCGACCTCGTGCGCTCCTCGCTGCGGCTGCGGCCCGATCGCATCCCAATCGGCGAGGTGCGTGGGGCCGAGGCGCTCGACCTTCTGAAAGCCTGGGGCACGGGACACCCAGGCGGCATCGGCACGATCCATGCCGGCACTGCGCTCGGCGCGCTCCGCCGCCTGGAACAGCTCATTCAGGAAGCGGTCGTCACCGTCCCCAAGGCGCTGCTCGCCGAGACCATCGATCTCGTCGCCGTGCTGCGCGGCCGCGGCAGCGAACGCCGCCTCTCCGAACTCGCCATCGTCGCCGGTCTCGATCCCGCCACCGGCGATTACCGCGTCCTGTCCGCCGGGGCGGGCGGCGAACCCATGCTTCCTGGAGAGCCGTCATGATCCGTTCCGTTGCCGCCGTCCGCCGTGCCCATCGGCGCCTCGCCGACCTCGTCTTGATCACCGCCATCTCGCTGACCTTCGCGCCGGCGGCCTATGCCTCGGGCTCGTCGATGCCCTGGGAGACCCCGCTTAACTCGATCCTGGAATCGGTGCAGGGGCCGGTCGCCAAGATCATCTCGGTCATCATCATCACCGTGACCGGCCTGACGCTGGCTTTCGGCGACACCAGCGGAGGCTTCCGCCGGCTGATCCAGATCGTCTTCGGCCTGTCGATCGCCTTCGCTGCGTCGAGCTTCTTCCTGTCGTTCTTCTCCTTCTCCGGCGGGGCGCTGATCTGATGGCGACGATCGGCGATCCGAACGTCCCCGGCTTCTTCGCGCCCGTGCATCGGGCGCTGACCGACCCGATCCTCATGGGCGGCGCGCCGCGTACCGTGGCGATTGCCAACGGCACGTTGGCGGCCGCCATCGCTCTTGGCCTTCGCCTCTGGATTCCCGGCGCGCTGATGTGGGCGGTGGGGCACACCGCCGCCGTCTGGGCCGCCAAGCGCGATCCGCAGTTCGTCGACGTGGTGCGGCGGCATCTGCGCTATCCGCCCTATTTCGGCGTGTGAGGCTCCGATGCTGAACCTCGCCGAATATCGCAGCCATCCCGCCGGCCTCGCCGATTTCCTTCCCTGGGCCGCCCTGGTCGAGAAAGGCGTCGTCCTCAACAAGGACGGCTCGCTCCAGCGCACCGCGCGGTTTCGCGGACCGGACCTCGACAGCGCCACGCCGGCCGAACTGGTCGGCGTGACGGCGCGCCTGAACAACGCGCTTCGGCGCCTCGGCTCCGGCTGGGCGGTCTTCGTCGAGGCGCAGCGCGCTGCGGCCCAGACCTACCCGCACAGCATGTTCCCGGACGCAGCGTCAGCGCTGGTCGATCTCGAACGCCAGGATGCGTTCGAGGAGGCCGGCACGCATTTCGAGAGCCGCTATTTCCTGACCTTCGTCTGGCTACCGCCAGCCGAGGACGCGTCGCGTGTCGAAGGCTGGCTCTACGAGGGGCGCGCGCAGACCGGCGTCGATCCATGGGAGTTGCTGCGCAGCTTCACCGATCGCACCGACCGGGTGCTGCAACTGGTCGAGGGCTTCATGCCCGAAATCGGCTGGCTCGACGATCGCGAGACGCTGACCTACCTGCATTCCACGATCTCGACCCGGCAGCAGCGTGTCCGCGTCCCCGAGACGCCGATGCACCTCGATGCGCTGCTTGCCGACGAGCCCCTGACCGGCGGCCTCGAGCCGAGGTTGGGGCGTGCGCATCTGCGCATGCTGACCGTGGTCGGTTTCCCGACCGCGACGCATCCCGGCATTCTCGACGAGCTGAACCGGCTGGCCTTCCCGTACCGCTGGTCGACGCGCGCGATCCTGCTCGACAAGACCGAAGCGGTAAAGCTGCTGACCAAGATCCGGCGCCAGTGGTTCGCCAAGCGCAAGAGCATCGCCGCGATCGTCAAGGAGGTGATGACCAACGAGGCCTCGACCCTCGTGGATTCCGACGCCGCCAACAAGGCGATCGATGCCGATATGGCGCTGCAGGAACTGGGTACCGACGATGTCGGCCAGGCCTATGTCACCGCCACCATCACGGTCTGGGACGAGGACGCCGGCGTCGCGGCCGAGAAGGCGCGGCTAGTCGAGAAGGTGATCCAGGGCCGCGACTTCTCCTGCATGTCCGAAGGCGTGAATGCGATCGAGGCCTGGCTCGGCTCGCTGCCGGGGCACGCCTACGCCAATGTCCGCCAGCCGCCCATCAGCACCTTGAACCTGGCTCACATGATTCCGCTCTCGGCGGTCTGGGCCGGCCCGGCGCGGGACGAGCATTTCCAGGCGCCGCCGCTCTTCTTCGGCAAGACCGAAGGCTCGACGCCGTTCCGCTTCTCGCTCCATGTCGGCGATGTCGGCCACACGCTGATCGTCGGCCCGACTGGCGCCGGCAAGTCGGTGCTGCTGTCCCTGATGGCGATGCAGTTCCGGCGCTACCGCAACAACCAGATCTTCGCCTTTGATTTCGGCGGTTCGATCAGGACCGCGGCGCTCGCCATGGGCGGCGACTGGCACGATCTCGGCGGCAGCCTGTCGGCTGGCGCCGAGGATTCCGTCTCGCTGCAACCGCTGGCGCGCATCGATGATACGGCTGAGCGCGCCTGGGCGGCCGAATGGGTCGCGGCGATCCTCGCCAAGGAAGGCGTGCCGATCGATCCGACAGCCAAGGACCATATCTGGTCGGCGCTGAATTCGCTTGCCTCGTCGCCCGTGCAGGAACGGACGATCACCGGGCTCGCGGTCCTGCTGCAATCGACTGCCCTCAAGCAGGCGCTGCAACCCTATTGCGTCGGCGGTCCCTTCGGCCGGCTGCTCGACGCCGAGGCCGAGCATCTCGGCTCGGCCTCCGTCCAGGCCTTCGAGACCGAGGGGCTGATCGGGGCCGGTGCGGCGCCCGCCGTGCTCACCTACCTGTTCCACCGCATCGAAGGCCGGCTCGACGGCCGCCCGACGCTGCTCATCATCGACGAGGGATGGCTCGTCCTCGACGATCCCGCCTTCGCCCAACAGCTCCGCGAGTGGCTGAAGACGCTGAGAAAAAAGAACGCCTCCGTTGTCTTCGCCACACAATCGCTCTCCGACATCGATGGCAGCAGCATCGCGCCGGCGATCGTCGAGAGCTGCCCGACGCGCGTTTTCCTGCCGAACGAGCGCGCGATCGAACCGCAGATCACCGCCATCTATCGCCGCTTCGGCTTGAACGACCGGCAGATCGAGATCATCGCGCGGGCGACCCCCAAGCGCGATTACTACTGCCAGTCGCGGCGCGGCAATCGCCTGTTCGAGCTGGGGCTCGGCCCTGTCGCGCTCGCCTTCTGTGCCGCGTCCTCCAAGGCCGATCACGCCGCGATCGAGCGCGTGCTCACCGAGCATGGCCGCGACGCCTTCACACCCACCTGGCTGGCGGACCGCGAACTCCTGTGGGCCACCGATCTCATCCCCGACCTGACCAATCTGGAGGTGCAATCATGATTGCCCGCAAAACGCTGCGCGCGGGTCTGCTCGCCGCCGCTCTCACGCTTCCCCTGTCGATGTCGCCGCTGATGGCGCCGCCGGCTTCGGCGCAGTGGATCGTCTACGACCCGACCAACTTCTCGCAGAACGTCCTCACGGCCGCACGTGAGCTGCAGCAGATCAATAATCAAATCCAGATGCTGACCAACCAGGCCCAGAGCCTGATCAACCAGGCGAAGAACCTCGCCAGCCTGCCGATGTCGACGCTGGCTCAGCTTCAGTCGACCATCGCGCGGACCCAATCCCTTCTCACCCAAGCCCAGAACATTTCCTTCAACGTCCAGCAGATTCAAACCACCTATTCGTCCACCTACGGCGCAGCGCCGACGACAGGGTCCAACGCAACGCTGTTCGCCGCCGCCCAAACCCGCTGGCAGAACTCCGTCGGCGCGTTCGAGGATAGCCTGAAGGTGCAGGCCGGCGTCGTCGGCAACATCTCCACCAACTCGACCGCCATGTCCTCGCTGGTCTCGGCCAGCCAGTCAGCATCGGGTGCGCTGCAAGCCGCACAGGCCGGCAACCAGCTCCTTGCCCTGCAATCCCAACAGCTCTCCGACCTCGTCGCGGTGCTCTCCGCCAAGGGTCGGGCCGATGCGCTCGAACAGGCGCGCACGGCCGCGTCGGAGTCCGAGGGCCAGCAGCAATACAAGATCTTCTCGACGCGCAGCGGCTACCAGCCCGGCAACGTCACCATGTTCAGCGGCAACTGAGGCGCGGATCGTGGGGCGGCCCGACATCTTCCGCGCGCTGGCGATCGTCGTGCTGATCGGCGTCTTCATCGCCACGCTCTTCGCGATCAATCGGCGTCCTGCCACGCCCGCTGCGCCCGACGTTCAGTCTACCTCCACGCCTGATGATCTTTCGGCCGAGCTGCGCCGGTGCAGCGCGCTCGGCCCCCAGGATGCCGAAGACCCACGCTGCCAAGCGGTCTGGGAGGAGAACCGCCGTCGCTTCTTCGGCAGGCCGGTGCGGTCGTTGCCCCCGTCGGCCGCGCCGGCCAACCCCACACCAGGAGACGCGCGATGAACAATGTCGGCGTCATCGACACCTTCCTCAATACCTTCACGACCTACATCGATTCCGGCTTCGGCCTGATCAAGGGCGAAGTCACCTATCTGTCGTCGACGCTGATCGTCATCGACATCACGCTCGCGGGCCTCTTCTGGGCCTGGGGCGCCGATGAGGACATCCTCCAGCGCCTGGTGAAGAAGACCCTCTATATCGGCTTCTTCGCCTTCATCATCACCAACTTCAACAACCTCTCCGCCATCGTCTTCAACAGCTTCGCGGGTCTCGGTTTGAAGGCCGGTGGATCGTCGATTGGTACGGCCGACTTCCTCCGGCCGGGCCGGCTCGCCCAGGTCGGCCTCGATGCGGGTCAACCGCTGCTCGATGCGGCAAGCCAGATGATGGGTTTCACCTCGTTCTTTGCGAACTTCGTGCAGATCGCTGTGCTGATGGTGTCCTGGCTGCTGGTGCTGATCGCCTTCTTCATCCTGGCCGTGCAGCTCTTCGTCACGCTGATCGAGTTCAAGCTAACGACGCTCGCCGGTTTCATCCTCATTCCTTTCGCGCTGTTCAATAAGACCGCGTTCCTGGCTGAGAAGGTGCTCGGCAACATCGTGGCGTCGGGCGTCAAGGTGATGGTGCTTGCGGTGATCGTGGGCATTGGCACCGGCCTCTTCTCGCAGTTCACGCAGACCTACGCCGGCGGCCAGCCGACCGTCGAGCAGGCACTGTCCGTCGTGCTGGCCGCGCTAGCCATGCTAGGCCTCGGAATCTTCGGCCCTGGCATTGCAACGGGCCTGGTCTCCGGCGCCCCCCAGCTCGGCGCGGGCGCCGCTGTTGGGACTGGCCTCGCCGTCGCTGGCACGGCGATGGCCGGCGCCGGCGCGCTCGGCCTGGCCGGAAGGGGGGCGATGGCTGCGGCTTCCGGCACCGCCGCCGCCGCGCGCGGCGGAGCGGCAGTGGCCGGTGGCGCATCCTCCGCCTACAGCCTTGCTTCAGCCGGCCGGACCGGGACGTCGGGGTTCGCGGC
>NZ_PDZR01000028.1 GCF_002891535.1 Methylocella silvestris
AACCGGGCGGCACGAAAGCCGAGGGGCGGAGACTTCGCATGGCGTTGATTCCTTGATGAAACCAATGCCAGCCGGCGCCCAAACTTCATCAAAATTGAGTCAGAGCCCCAGTTCAATGCCGATTGACCATCTGGGAGATTGGACGCGAACCTATTGCCGGTCGCGCGAGGCTAAGCAGCCATTCGAGTTTCCCCAAGGTCCGATCAGCCTTCGACTCGCGCCTTTTCTTCTCCAGAAGCTCGGCCGCTATCGCATCGAATGTATTTGCAGACGCGGTCGCCTGATTGGCCTTGGCGACCTTCTTCGCGAACGAGGGGTCTGTTCCCGCGCCCAGGAGCCTTCTTACTTCTTCCCGAGCATCCCGCGCTTCACGAAGGCCAGTGGCCGGGTAAACCCCAATCGCGAGCGTCTTTTGCCCACCTCCAAAACGATAAGCGAGGCGCCAGCGCTTCGCGCCGTCCGGCATGATCCACAATTGCAGGCCGCCTCCGTCCGAGAGTTTGATAAGGCGATCGCCGGCTTTGGCTTTTCGAATTTCGATGTCGGTCAGGGGCATGTTGGTATCTGTTTGGTTGGCATCGGAGCTATACCAACGAATGTACCAACTTTTTGCCCGGATACCAACGCACCTCAAAAGACGCTATCGGACGACGATAAGACCGTAAATCAATTAATATCAGTGTATTATGGAGTATTTTGGACGATGCCGGACAGTGATTTGGTGCCGCAAGAGGGATTCGAACCCCCGACCCCGTCATTACGAATGACGTGCTCTACCAGCTGAGCTATTGCGGCGTCCTGATTTGGCCTGCAGCGCGCTGCGGCGTCACTCCTTAGCGGCAAGCGTTGCGATCCGCAACTGGCCTTTCGCTGCGCCGGGGCGTCGTATCGCTGGGCTTTGGGGCTTATTTTACCTTTGCGTCAAAGAGGTGAGCGAGACCTTTCGGCCTGTCCTGCTCCTTTTCCTGCGGCGCGGGCGTGGCCGACGGCTCGATGGCCGCGGGCGGCCCCCCCAGCGGAATGGCGACCTCGGGGTCGGCATGCGGCGACTCCTCGAGCGCCTGGGTCTTTGCCCCGGAGGGCGCCTGCGCTTCCTCCAGCAGCAGCGGAGGCTCCGGCGGAAGGATCTGCGCGAAGATCGCGTCTTCGGCCTCATTGCCCGAGTTGAGCCGCTCCACCGGCTTCTGCCAGACGAAGGCGTCGAGCCTTCCCGTCACCGGCGAGATCGGCCGCCATTGATCGGAGGCGACGCCATCAGCCACCCAGGTCGGGTCCGGCGGCGCGAGCGAGGCCCGCGTCAGCCACTCCCTGATATATCCGCGCGCGCCGTGCTGCTTCTCTTCAAGCTCGGCCATCAACCGGCACATCCGCGCGGTCGGACGCTCCGGCCCCTCGATCAGAGGCTGCATCGCCTCGCGCGCGGCCCTGAAATCGCCCGCCGCGATCGCCGCCCCGGCAACCATGATCTTGCTTTCCGGCTCGCGCGGGGCGAGCTGCGCCAGCGAGATCGCGCGCTTCAGCCGGTCGGCGCTGGATTCGCCGGGATAGAGGCCGACGTAGATTCTGGCGATATCCGGGTGGTGCGTCCCGGCCCAGCCCGCTTCGATCAGCTTTGCCGCCTTGCGCGCGTCGCCTTGCTCACCGGTCAGCCGCGCGGCGAGCGCGACGGCGGGAACAAGCGTTGGCGCGCGCTTGACCGCGGCCCGCGCCAGCGTCAGCGCTTCCGCCGGCTGCGCGTCGGCTTTTTCGATCGCGATGGCGGTTTCGAGCACGGCGCGGCTGCGCTCGCGAACGGGCTTGTCGATATTCTTTGCTTCGGCGCCGTTCTCGAGCAGAGCCAAGGCGCCGCGCCAATCGCCGGCCGCAACCTTATGCTCGAACGTCGCCTTCGAAGCCCAGGGGAGCGGCGCAATCTCGCGCGCGGCCTCGGCATAGCCCTGCGCCTTCTCGATATCGCCCTGGCGTCCGGCCTCGACGTGCAATCCGCGCAGGCCAAGGAGGCGCATGTCGTTGCGCTTGGTCATCTCCGTGAAGGCCGCCTCGGCATGGCCGGTTTCGCCGGAAAGCTGCGCCGCCTGCGCCTTGAGGAGCAGCGCCAGCGGCTCATGCGGAAGCATTCTCTGCGCTTCGGCCGCCGCCCGGCGCGCCGCCTGCGTGTCGCCCGCGCCGACGGCGATCATGCCGCGGGAAAGCGCAGCATAGCCTTTGTCGCGGCGCCGTCCCCGGCTCGCCAGAGACATCAGGGAAGGAATGTTGAAGATAAAGCTCAGCAACATCCACAAGCCAAGAAGAATCGCCGCCGCGACAAAGACGGCGGCGATGCCCATCAGCACGCTGGTTTCGATTTTGTAGCCCTGCCAATTGAGCACCAGTTCGCCCGGCCGCTCGATCAGCCATGCTTCGGCGATGGCGAGACAGATCAGGACGGCGAGAAACAGGAGGACACGGATCATGGGTTTCCTGCCGTAAGATCGGTTGCCAATGGTTTAAGAACGAAGCATCAGGATTTGGGCTTGCCGAGAGTCGCCACCGCATCGGCCTCGATCGCATTGGCGGCGGCGATAGCATCGAGGCGCGCCTTGGCCGCCTCGCCCCATTTGGCCGATTTGACTTTCAAATCGGGCGGCAGTTGCGACCACAGCGCATAGGCTTTGACGACGTCAAGACGCGCCAGAGCGCTTTCGATCGCAGCGATCTGGCCGGGGACGTCCGTGTCGGACGGCTCGGCCTGCCGGCGGACGCGAACGAGATTTAACGCGTCATGCGTCAGCCGCTCCAAAATCCCGCTTTCCGGCTTGGCCGGTTCGGGAGCTTCAAGCGCCGGCACGATTGCGGCAAAGCCGTCGGCGAGATCGCTGACCTTGCTGACGCCTGTCCTGGCGTTAGCCTTCAAGGGCTGCAGCCGGGCCGCATCGACATTCAAATTGCCAAGCGCGACGACATCCGCCTCGAAGGGAACGCCCGCGCCGACATGCTGGGTCAGCGCCGCCGCAACGACGGCGATCGAATGAGCCGTCGAAAGCGCCTTCGCGGCGGCGTCCGCCTCCTCTTGATCCTGCTTTGCCCGCGCGTCGATCTTCGGCGTTGCGAGCTTCGCCTCGACGGCGCCGAGCTTGCTCTCAAAGGCGGCGACTTTTGATTCGAATGCGCCGACGCGCGAGGCGACCGCATCGACTTTCGACGCGACAGGGGCAAGGTCGGCAGCGGCGACGCCGGTCGGAGGAGCCGCGGCGTCTCCACCCGAGGGAGCGGGCGCGGCGCTGGCGGCAAGCGATTTGTGCATTTCGCTGACGGCGGCGTCGGCCGCAGCCGATGCTTTGCCCGCCGTGGTCTCCGCCGAGGCGACGCGACCCTGCAACGCGGCCAGCGCCGCGGCCGAAGCCTCAGCCTTTTTTTCAATTTCGACGGCGCGCGCATTCAGTTCGGCGAGGGCGTCGGCCGTCGGCGCGGCGTCGAGCGATTCGAAACTGCGCAGCGCCAGAACGCCGCCGACGCCGCCAAGCGCGCCCAGAATCAGGGCGCCGACGAGCAGAGGCGCGCGGGAGGGCTCCTTCGTCTTATGGGGCTGCTCGGGCGCCTTATAGGGCTGCTCGGGCGGCGGGAGGTCGGCCGGGGCGCTGCCGGCGTCAGGATTGTCCAGTGTCGCGGCCAAGTCGCGCGGCGTCTCGCCATCTTGCTCGATGTGGGTCATTTCAGCGCCGCCGCCGGGCGCAAAGGCCCCGCCCTCGTCGGGATCGGGAGACTTGCCGGCTCCGGCGGTCTGTCGAAACGGCTCGTCCTTGTCCTCGGCCATTCGTATCCCCTGCTTTTCGATTCTTGTAGAGCAACCCCTCTTCAATCGCAACGATGAAGCAATATTCGCGGCGGCCTGAAGGCGCCTCAGGCGGCTGCAACATTCGGCCGACGGGCTGCGGGCGCCGCCGAAACGCAGAGCGCCGCTTGCCCTGATGGCGCCGCCTCGTTTGTGATTGCGCGACGCGCCTCGATTACGACGGCGGGCATAAGCCGAGATGCTCCCGCAAAGAAATCAAAAAATCGCGTCCTGTTTTCAATTTACTGAAATTTACAATCTTTCCGTGCGACATCCTGTCGCAAAAAAGGCCAGCGTCCGTTGGCGCGCGCCGCGAAGCTTTCGTCCAAGGGGATTACACGGAAAGCTGAGCCATTATATGACACTTCGAGGCGAATTGTCGCACAATACCGCATCGCCAAGATTAGATTCGCCCGAAATGTTCACTTTTTGTTCACTGTCGTGCGTGCGGCCTTTGCGCTTTTACAGATGCGCGCTTGCGTGCTGACGAATATTGCGCCATAACATTTACAATATTTAACCACATTCAAATCGCATTTTTACGAATAGCTCAGGTCAGGCTTTGTGCTTGCAAGCCTCTCGTGACACTATTGAGAGGATTTTTCGTGAATTATTCGCTCCCCACGACTGAATTAACCGGACAATGGTCGCAAGGCTGTTGGAGAAAGCTCGGCGTTCTCCTTGTCATCCCTTTGCTTATGGCGCTCTCGGCCGGAACGGCTCGCGCGAAGCCGATTGTGACCGCCGCGCCGTTCTCGGCAAATCCCGGCGATTTCATCACATTGCAAGGCTCGGGCTTCGGCGCCAAGCCGCGGGTGTTCATCACACCGGCGAATTCAGTTGTCCCGACCGAGATTGCGGTGACGGAAGGTCGGGACAATGTGCTCATCGTGCGCATCCCGAAGACGATGGCCTTCAGCCTGTACACGCTCAAAGTCTATGAGACTCTCTTATCCGGGAGCGACGGTACGCAGCTCAATGCGCCGCAGATCCATCATTTTGACGCGCCCGACCTCGCGACGGGGATGGAGAACCGGGTATATGGCCGCAATCTCAACGTCGGGGGAGCGACGCCCAAAGTCACTCTCCTTGACACGGTGACCAATGCGCAGTTGCCCGCGACGGTCACCATCCGCCAGACCTATATGCTGGGCTTCAAGCCGCCAGCCGGAATCATCGGCGGACACGCTTACAAGGCGATCGTGTCCAACGGTTATGGCTCGGTCACCTCGGAAGCGACGACGCTCGGCCATGCTGCGGGCAACGACTATTTCAAAGTCGGCCAAGTGTGGGCCTTCGACTTTATCACACGGAACGGCTCCGGCTATCGCGCCGGCGTCGCCGGAACGAAGGAGGCCGATCATCATGTCTTCAACGTCCGGACCGATGTCTCTTTGACGAAACGCGCCCTCGGCGACGGCGTGACGAACGACGCGCCGGCCATCCAGGACGCGCTCGACCGCGCCTCGAAAAACGGCGGCGGCATCGTCTATCTGCCGGCTGGAACCTACAATCTCGGCACGACGGGAATCGCGATCCGCCCTGGCGTCGTGCTCCAGGGACAGAGCACTGCCGCGACGCTCATTACTTACGGCCCGACAACGGCTCAGAGCTCATCATTCTCGATGGGAGCGACCGGCGTGCCCGACGATGGCGCCCTCACCGGAATCGCCGATTTGTCACTGAGGAATGTCGACAAATTGAGTCAGAAGGTCGTCAATTTCGGCGTGCGCGGCGGAGTGATTTCGAAGTTCTTCATCGCACGCGTGAATTGGGACCTTGGAACCGGATCGGCGATTAATTTGAAGGGCGACCGCATCGCCATCGTCAATTCGACGATCACTCAAGCGGTTAACCATCAAGGCGGAGATGCGCTGACCGGCGGAAACGGCCCCCTGGTCGTCGGTCCAGTGTCAAACTTCGTGCTCGGCTGGAATTCGATCAAATGGGCGACCGATCAGATCAGCATCAACGACACAGTCAACGCCAAGGTTGAAAGCAATCACTTCACGCGCAGCGCGAAAGATACGATTGTCGCGACGACCGCGCAAACATCGTGGTCCTATATTGTGAAGCCGATCGCCGTCGGCGACGTCATAAGCCGCAGGCTTGGACGCCAGCTGTCGATGCAATTTGGCCGGAATACGGTGATCTACGGAAATACGTTCGACGTCTCCGACGGGACGCTCAAAGTCAACCAGAATGACGGCGAGACGATCCTGAATGAATCAGTTCGTCGCGACGACACCGGCGTCGTCACCGCGGCAAGCGCGACGACGATCAGCGCGGATTCCAAATGTTCCGGCGTGTGCACATGGAACGAATATCCGAACATGAACCTCTTTGTCGTCAGCGGCAAAGGAGCTGGCCAATATAGGCATATCGTCGCGCGGAACAACAACACCTTCACGCTCGACAAGCCGTGGGACCTCATTCCGGCGGCCGGCGATCATTTCGCCATCGCCGTCCCGTCGTTTGAGAATGCGGTCATTACCAACAATACCATGAATGACAATCCGATCGGGATCGGACTTTGGGCCGGAATGTTCCTGAACACGACGGTCACCAACAACCGGCTGACCAATAATGGGGGCATCTATCTGGACCCCAAGTCGACGACCAACGCCTTTATTGCAAATAGCCTTACGTTCAACACGGCCAAGAACATGGAAATCATGAACAACACAATCACGAACGCTGCGGGTAAGTTTCCTGCCTATGTTCGTATTGGCCAAACGATGATTTCCCCGGCGTCGCCCTGGGGAACCTCGCTCTACGGGGTCGAAGTGCGCGCCAACAGGCTGACCGCAAAGCCGGGAACCTTTCCCTACCCCTACTCCGAAGGCTTCCAGAACATCGTGCTTTATCAGGGCAGCACGGCCTACACGGAGAACGGCGTATACGGAGTCACCGGGACCGTCATGCAGGGGAACGCCTGCATCACCTGCGCCAGAGCCTTCACCCTCAACACAGGAGCCCTTTATACCGTGCTTTGGAACAATTCATTCGCAAAGCCGGTGGGCATCGACTCCGTTTTTGTCTATGACACGCCGATCGTGACGTCATCGCCCAACAAATCGGCCGGAACCATCACCGGCAACGACTGAGGCGACCTCGCAAGGCGCGTGGCGGCGGATTGATCATCCTCCTCGCGCCCTGCCGCTCCCTGCAAAAAAAGATGCGGCTCGAAACGCCAGGGGCCGCATCCGTGCGTCCACGCGGTCCCTGTCTCAGCCGCGTCGCAACGCCGCCGTCATGTAGTTGATGTCCATGTCACGGGCGAGCCGCCACCCCCCTTTGAGCGGATCGAACACGACGCCCGTTTCGTCAAATACGCTGAGCCCCGCCGCCGCCATCGCCTTGGCGAGTTCTCGCGGCGAAATGAAGCGGCGCCAGTCATGTGTGCCGCGTGGCGCCCAGCCCAGCACATATTCGGCGCCGACGATGGCGAAGGCGAAGCTCTTCAGCGTTCGGTTCAGCGTCGCAGCGAACATCAGGCCGCCCGGCCGCACAAGCGCGCCGCAGCAACGTACGAAGCCGGCAACGTCAAGCACATGCTCCAGAACCTCCATGGCGAGGACGGCGTCGAACTCGCCCCCCTCGGCGGACAGCGCCTCGATTGTCGTCATGCGGTAATCGATCGACAACCCGGATTTCTCGGCGTGATCGCGCGCGACTTCGATGTTGCGCGACGAGGGATCGATCGCGGTGACGCGCGCGCCAAGGCGCGCCAGCGGCTCAGCGAGAATGCCGGCGCCGCATCCGGCGTCAAGGATGCTCAGCCCCGCGAGCGGGCGCGGCGCGTAACGGTCGCGCGGCAATCCCCCGACCCGGAAATGGCGGCTCATCTGATCGCGCAGATAGGCGACGCGCACGGGATTGAGCTTATGCAGCGCCGCCATCGGCCCGTCGGCGCGCCACCAGTCTTCGCCAATCCGATCGAATCGCGCGACGTCCTCCGCATCGACCGAGGATCGGTCCGCCTCTTCCCGTTGCGCCATGGTTTGCATTCCGTCTGGCTTTATTGCATATACGCGCCGCGCTGAAGTTGGCGCGGCGCGGTCGCGCCGGCTTGCCGCTTTCGCAAGCGCCAAGCGGCGACGCGCCTTGATAGGCCGCGGCGGCGGGTCATGGCAAATCAGCCAAGATCATCCGTCTTCGCCTCCGTCGCCCCAAGGAGCTCCATTCGCGCCGATGCCCCGTCTGGTCATGAAATTTGGCGGCACGTCGGTCGCGAATATGGATCGAATCCGCAATGTGGCGCGCCATGTCGCGCGCGAGCGCAAGGCCGGCTTCGACGTCGCCGTGGTCGTCTCGGCGATGTCCGGCAGGACCAATGAGCTGGTCGGGCTCTGCCAGGACGCCGCCAAGCTCTACGACCCGCGCGAATATGACGCAGTGGTCTCGTCGGGCGAGCAGGTGACGGCCGGATTGCTCGCCGCCGTCCTGCAAGGAAATGGCCTGCCCGCCCGCTCCTGGCAAGGCTGGCAGGTGCCGATCGTCACTTCCAATGCGCATGGATCGGCGCGCATCCTCGACATCGACGGCACGGCCCTTCTTGAAGGTTTTGCAAAGGGCGAAATCGCGGTGATCGCGGGATTTCAGGGCGTCGATCCGGCGACGCGGCGCGTCACGACGCTCGGACGCGGCGGCTCCGACACCAGCGCGGTCGCCATCGCGGCGGCAATCAAGGCCGATCGCTGCGACATCTATACGGACGTCGACGGCGTTTATACGACCGATCCGCGCATCGTGCCGAAGGCGCGGCGACTCGACCGCATCGCCTTCGAGGAAATGCTGGAAATGGCCTCGCTCGGCGCCAAGGTGCTGCAGGTCCGCTCGGTCGAGCTCGCCATGACGCATAAGGTGAAGACCTTCGTGCGGTCCTCGTTCGACGACCCGGAGTTTCCGCAGCCCGGCACCTTGATGTGCGATGAGGAGGATATCGTGGAGCAGCAGGTCGTCACCGGCATCGCCTTCTCCAAGGACGAGGCGCAGATCACGCTGAAGCAGGTCGCTGATCACCCTGGCGTCGCCGCGGCCATATTCATGCCGCTGGCCGAAGCCAATATCAATGTCGACATGATCATCCAGGTCGCCTCCGAGGATTCGGTGACGACGGACATGACCTTCACCGTGCCGGGCGCGGAATTCGAGCGGACCAAGGCGATTCTGCTCAAGGCGCAGCCGCAGATTGGCTTCGCCAGCCTGCATGGCGCAAGCGACGTCGTGAAAGTTTCGGCGATCGGCGTCGGCATGCGCAGCCATGCCGGCGTCGCCGCCAGAGCGTTCAAGGCGCTCGCCGAAAAAGGCATTAATATCCGCGCGATCACCACCTCCGAGATTAAATTCTCGGTGCTGATCGAAGCAGCCTATACTGAGCTCGCGGTGCGCACGCTGCATTCCCTTTACGGCCTCGACAAGGGCTGAAACGGGAAATGACCGCCGGGGAATAGCAGCCTCCGCGTTACAATTGCTTGCGGTTCGGGGCGCCCGCTGGTTAAACGGGACCAGGGCCGCAGCGCGCGCCCAAAACTCGTGCGGCGCGCTTTCGGGCGCCGGTTCAATGAAAGCGGCCCCGACAGGCCTGAACAGGAAACAGCCATGTATGGCGCACTCGGCGGACCGCGTCTGCTGCTGCGCCGGCTTCGCGAAGTCATGGCGGAGCCGGTCAGCCCGCAGGCTCGGCTCGACAAGATCGTCGTGCATATCGCGGCGAACATGGTCGCCGAGGTCTGTTCGGTCTATATCCTGCGCGCCGACGGCCGGCTCGAGCTATATGCGACCGAAGGCCTCAATCGCGAGGCGGTCCATAACACCACCATGCGCGCGAGCGAGGGCCTTGTCGGCCTGATCGCCGAGACCGCCGAGCCGCTCGCGCTCGCCGACGCGCAGAACCATCCCTCCTTCTCCTATCGTCCGGAGACGGGCGAGGAAATCTATTCCTCCTTCCTTGGCGTGCCGATCCTGCGCGGCGGCAATACGCTCGGCGTGCTCGACGTTCAGAACAGGGCGCGCCGCGTCTATACCGACGAGGAAATCGAGGCGCTGCAGACGACGGCGATGCTGCTCGCCGAAATGGTCGCCTCGGGCGAATTGCAGTCGCTCGCCGAGCCCGGCGCCGACATCGCGCTCGGTCGCCCGCGCACGCTCAAGGGATCGCCCCTCGCCGATGGCGTGGGCCTCGGCCATGTCGTGCTGCATGAGCCGCGCATCATCGTCAAGCAGCTCATCGCCGAAGACATGAAGCAGGAGATGGCGCGACTCGACAAGGCCATCGGCGAGATGCGGGAATCGATCGACAGCCTGATCGAAGCCGGCAATATGGGGCCGGGCGAGCACCGCGAGGTGCTCGAAACCTTCCGCATGGTTGCGCATGACCGCGGCTGGCTGCGCCGCCTGCGCGAGGCCGTCGCCACCGGCCTCACCGCCGAGGCGGCCGTGGAGCGCGTCCAGAACGACGCCCGCGCCAAATTGCAGCGCCATCCAGAGCCCTCGATGCGCGAGCGGCTGCACGACCTCGACGATCTCGCCAACCGGCTGCTGCATCAGCTGACCGGCCAGAGCTATGTCGCGACGCATGACGAGCTGCCGCATAACGCCATCATCGTCGCCCGCTCGATGGGGCCGGCCGCGCTGCTGGAATACGACCGGTCGAAATTGCGCGGCCTCGTGCTCGAGGACGTCGGCGGCGGCAGCCATGTCGCGATCGTCGCCAGGGCGCTCGGCATCGCCGCGGCCGGCGACGTCGCCAATATTCTCGATTTCGTCGAGCCCGGCGACGCCATCATCGTCGACGGCGTCTCGGGCGAGGTGCATGTGCGCCCTGCCCCCGACGTCGAGCACGCCTATGCCGAGAAGGCGCGGCTGCGGGCGAAACGGCAGGAGCAATATCACAAGCTGCGCGACCTGCCGGCCGTCACCAAAGACGGCGTCGAGATCGAGCTGCATATGAACGCCGGCCTCCTCGTCGATCTGCAGCATCTCGCCGAAACCGGCGCGAAATCGGTCGGCCTGTTCCGCACCGAATTACAATTCATGCTCGCCTCCCGCTTCCCGAAAATGAGCGAGCAGGAACGGCTCTACCGCTCCGCGCTCGATCTTGCCGCGGGCAAGCCGATCACCTTCCGCACGCTCGACATCGGCTCCGACAAGGTGCTGCCCTATATGACGCAGGTCGAGGAGGAGAACCCCGCGCTTGGCTGGCGCGCCATCCGCATCGGCCTCGACCGGCCCGGCCTTTTGCGCACGCAATTGCGCGGATTCTTGCGCGCCGGCGCCGGCCGTCCGCTGCGCATCATGTTTCCGATGATCGCAAGCCTCGCTGAACTCGACGCGGCGCGCGCGATCCTCGACCGCGAAATCGCCCAGCTTGAACGCCACCGCCGTGAACCGCCGTCCGAGCTCAAGGTCGGCGTCATGGTCGAAGTGCCGTCCCTCCTGTTTGAGATCGACGACATTTGCCGCAGCGTCGACTTTATTTCCGTCGGCTCGAACGACCTTATGCAGTATTTTTACGCGGCCGACCGCGACAACAAGCGCGTTTCAAGACGGTTCGACGCGCTCTCGCCGCCTTTCTTGCGCGCCTTGAAGCAGATCGCCGACGCCGCCCGCGCCGCCTCGACGCAGTTGACGCTGTGCGGCGAGATCGGAGGCAAGCCGCTTGAGGCCCTTGCTTTGCTGGCGATCGGCTATCGCAGCCTGTCGATGTCGGCCGCCGCGATCGGCCCGGTCAAGGCCATGATCCTGTCGGCGGATTTGCGGCTCGCCCGCGCTCTCGTGATGGCCCGGCTGAACGAAAAATCGACCGGATTGAGCCTGCGCGAAGTGCTAGCCCAATTCGCGGAAGATCACGGGATCCCGATTTAGGCCGCGCCGGAACAGATCGCCGCGCTTGCTAACGCATTCTTTCAACGCATCAATCCGATCCGAAAAGCCTGCAACTTTCGGCACGGTGCTAAAGGTCCAGCCAACCGCCATGCTGCCGCAAGAAAAGCTCGATCTCATCCTTCGCCGCTACGAGGAAGTTTCCGCGCGCCTCAACGAGGCCGTGGAGCCGGCGCTTTATGTCCAGCTCTCGCGCGAATTCGCCGGGCTCGAGGAGGTCGCGGCGGCGATCCGCGACTATCGCGCGCAGACGCAAGAGGTCGAAGGCCTCGCCGCCATGCTGGCCGATCCGGCGACCGATTCCGACATGCGCAGCCTCGCCGAGGAGGAGTTGCGCGACGCAAAAGAGCGTCTCGAAGCCCTGGAGCATCAGCTCAAGATCGCCCTCCTGCCAAAGGACGCCGCAGACGAGCGCAGCGCTATCCTCGAAGTGCGCGCCGGAACCGGCGGCGACGAGGCCGCGCTGTTCGCCGGCGATTTATTCCGCATGTATCAGCGCTATGCCGAAGCCAGAGGATGGAGCGTTGACGTCATCTCGGCCAATGAGGGCGCGGCGGGCGGGTTCAAGGAAATCATCGCCGAGATCGCCGGCCGGGGCGTGTTCGCCAAGCTGAAGTTCGAATCCGGCGTCCATCGCGTCCAGCGCGTGCCGGACACCGAAACACAGGGGCGCATCCATACCTCGGCCGCGACCGTCGCCGTGCTGCCGGAGGCGCAGGAGGTCGACGTCGACATCAATGAGGCGGATCTAAAGATCGACACCATGCGCGCGCAGGGCGCAGGCGGCCAGCACGTCAACAAGACGGAATCGGCGATCCGCATCACCCATATCCCCACCGGCACGATCGTCTTCGTGCAGGACGAGCGCTCGCAGCACAAGAACCGCGCCCGGGCGATGGCGCTGCTGCGCTCGCGCATCTATGACGAGCAAAGGCAAAAGCTCGACGCCGAGCGCGCCGCCGACCGGCGCTCGCAGGTGGGGTCGGGCGATCGCTCCGAGCGCATCCGGACCTATAATTTCCCGCAAGGCCGCGTCACCGACCACCGCATCAATCTGACGCTGTACAAGCTCGACAAGGTCGTCACCGGCGAGGCGCTCGACGAGGTCGTCGACGCGCTGATCACGCATCACCAGGCGGCGCTGCTCGCCGACAGCGAAAGCGGCGGATTGTGAGCCTGCCCGGATCGAGCGCCTGGCTGGTCTTCGCCCTGCTCTCAGCCGGCTTCGCGGCTCTGACCGCGATCTTCGCCAAGATCGGCGTCGCTGAGGTCAACTCCAATCTCGCGACGCTGATCCGGACCGTGATCATCGCGGCGATCCTCGGGGTCTTCCTCGCCGCGACGGACGGACTGAGAGCGCTCTCTTCGATCCCGGCGCGCAGCTGGCTGTTTCTCAGTTTTTCGGCGCTCGCGACCGGCGCATCCTGGGCCTGCTATTTCCGCGCGCTCCAGCTTGGCGACGCAGCCCGGGTCGCTCCGATCGACAAGCTGTCCGTCGTTCTCGTCGCAATCTTTGCTGTTATCTTTCTTGGCGAACGCCTCTCCGCCGCCAATTGGCTCGGCGTTGGCCTCATCGCCTGCGGCGCCCTTTTGATCGCCTTCGGCAAATAGGGACGCCAGCTACAGATCCTCTCCATCCGACTTCGCCTGCGCGTCGAAGACACGTTGCGCGCTTATCGCGGTCCGATGATCCGTATCGAACACAAATTCGGTAATAAGATAAACAACGCCATGTATGATGACGCGCGTTTCAGAAGCAACAGCCGCGTCTCCTGAATAAAAGCCGCAAACCTGCTTGCCGGCTTCGCGCGCAATATCATTCGCCGCGAGTTCCGCGACCGGCTGCTCGACCAGTCTGTCTTCGAACAAGACGGCGGTTTGCCTTGAATCGCACAGAAATTCTGCGATGTGGACCACGAGCGCCGCTTCAACGATCATGTTCAGTCCTTTGCGCAAACTATGAATGGAGCCGCCCGAAAGCGCCTCCTCCTATTCGCCAAAAACAGCGCCTCGACGCGCGCGGGGGCTCCAGGAAAACCAGAAGTTGAGGACAATGATACGCCCGGCGCGCAAGATGCGTTACAATTTTGTCGTGAAGCCACTAGCGAAAGGCGCGCCAAGTTTAAAACGAACCAAAACCGGTGGCTGAGCGTTAGCCGCAGATGAGCTTTTTTGGAGGAACGACGCATGCTCGGGAAACAGCCCGCGGGCCACGGTCATCTCCGCGCCAATGGAGCCGAGGAGTCAGCGCCCTGGCTTGACGCTCTGATCTATGCCGAGGCCGGGCCGGACATCCCGGAGACGATCCGGGTGGCAAGCGTCGCCTTCGAAGACGGCGAAGCCATTCCGCCGCTCTTTAGCGCGCTCGGCGAGGGCGAATCGCCGCCGCTGCGCTGGCGCGGCGTGCCGGACGGCGCCGCCTCGATTGTTCTCGTCGTCGAGGATGCCGATAGCAAGACGCCGGAACCTTTTCTTCACGCGATCGCGGTTAAAACGCCGGGCATGGACGACGATCTCATTCCAGGCGCGCTCTGCCCGGAGAACGCGTTTACGGAAGGCCTCCTGCTCGGCGTCAATTCGCGCGGGGCCACGTCCTGGACGCCGCCCGATCCGCCGCCGGGCCATGGCGCGCATCGTTATGTGTTTCAGGTCTACGCCGTCGACCGGCGTCCCGATTTCGATGCGCCGCCGGGGCGGGCGGAAATCATTCGCTTCCTCCAGAGCCGCGCCATTGCAAAGGGGCGCCTCACCGGAATCTTCGAGCGTTCTGCCTAACTTATGGGCCCGGGCGCATGGAACTTCCGCCGGTAAACACGCTTTACGATGGGAGCTTAACTGCGCGGGACCGCTAATGCGGTCCTTTTCTACGCCACCCGAACGAAGCGGGACTGCCCACATGCTGATTCGCTACGGATACGATCTGGTCTTTCAATGCTTTCAGCCAACGCTGATGGTTTGTCTGCTGGACTCGCATCAAGAGTATGACTATCGCGTCCGGTTCAAGAGTCCGTTCTACACGACGCCCTCGATCGCGACCCAAACCTATTATGACACCTTCGGAAACTGCGTCAGACGCTTCGTCGCGCCCGCCGGAGACCTCGCGATCTCGCGTGATTTCGTGATCGAGGACAGCGGTCTTGCCGACGGCTATGAGCAGGTTGCCCAGGAAGTCCCGCTGGAGTTCCTGCCCAGCGAGACGCTGGTCTATCTGCTCGGCAGCCGCTACTGCGAAACCGACAAGCTCGGCGATATCGCCTGGCAATTGTTCGGTTCGACCCCGCGGGGATGGCCGCGGGTCAAGGCAATCTGCGACTTCGTCATGAACCATCTGACCTTTGGCTATCCGTACGCCCGCTCCACCCGCACGGCCTTCGAGGCCTATAATGAACGGGTCGGCGTCTGCCGCGACTTCGCTCATCTCGCGGTGACGTTCTGCCGCTGCATGAACATCCCTGCCCGCTACGCCAACGGATTTTTGGGCGACATCGGCGTGCCCCCTGATCCGGCGCCGATGGACTATAACGCCTGGTTCGAAGCCTATCTCGACGGAAGATGGATCACCTTTGACGCCCGCCACAACACGCCGCGGATCGGGCGCGTCACCGTCGCGCGCGGCCGTGACGCGACAGACATTCCGCTCGCGACGTCATTTGGCCCTCATATTCTGAAAGGCTTCAAGGTCTGGACCGAGGAAGTTGACGAATCCGTCGTGCGCGACCTTGAAAGGCGCAGCGCCTAAAGACCGGCGCGCCTCGGCCGTTTTCCCATCAAAACTGTGGCGCCGCCGCAGCACAGCGCCGCAAAGCGCCTCTCCGGCGCGCCAAACCGCTCCTTCCGCTTGACCGCTTCGCGCTCTCGACGCGACGGTGCCTGCTCGCGCCGCCGCGCCTCGGCGGCCGGCAGGCGGGGGTGGGTGCGTTGCGTATGCGTCAATCGATTTGGCATCTGCGGTCGCGTGTTGACGCGCGTTCATCGTCTGTGCGCCGCTGCCGCGCCTTGCTTTGCGGGCTCGCCTTGGCCAGCAGCGCCTTGAGCCTTACCGGCTGCAGCAACATCAACGGCTTTCTTGAGCCCAATCCCGACGCCTTCAATGCGCCGGGAACGACGCATGTCGAAATTGTCGTCGCGACGACGCGCGCGCCGGCTGCGACCCGGGCGGTCATGTTCGGCGGCGGCCGCGCGCCCGTGCCCCAATTCGCCGATATGCTGGTGTCGATTCCGCCGGCCGCCAATCGTAAAATCGGCGACGTGCAATGGCCAAAGCAGCTTCCCGGCAACGCGCTGACGGATTTCGTGACGCTTCGCGCCGACGTCATCAATCGCGATCAGGCAATCGCCACCTTCAGCCGGCTCTTGCGCGAATCCAACAAGAGCGAGGCGATGGTCTTCGTGCACGGCTTCAACCAGCGCTACGACGACGCCGTCTATCGCTTCGCGCAGATCCTGCATGATTCCGGCGCGCTCGGCACAGTCGCTCCCGTGCTGTTCACCTGGCCCTCGAAGGGCAGCGTGTTTTCTTATGGCTACGACCGCGAAAGCGCGAATTATTCGCGTGATGCACTCGAAGCGCTTCTGCGCTTTCTGGCCAAAGACCCGAAGGTCAAGAAAATCTCGATCCTCGCCCATTCCATGGGCAATTGGGTGACGCTCGAAGCGCTGCGACAGATGGCGATCCGCGACGGACGGGTCGCGCCGAAGATTCAGCTGGTGCTTCTCGCCGCGCCGGACGTCGACGTCCAGGTCGCTGAGGAGCAGATCTCCACGATGGGGCCAGACCGGCCGCATGTGGTCCTGTTCACCTCGCAGGACGACAAGGCGCTCGCGGCCTCAAAAGAGGTTTGGGGCGCGCCTCGTCTCGGCGCCATCGATCCCGACGTCGAACCCTACCGCGCCATGCTGGCGAAGGAAAAAATTTCGGTCATCAATCTGACCACGTTCCCCTCGCATGACGAATTCAATCACGGCAAATTCGCCGAGGATCCGAAAGTGATCGAGTTGATCGGGCGCGGCCTCGCCTCAGGACAGGTGCTGACCGATTCCCGTGTCGGCTTTGGCGAAAAGATCATGCAGACCACGGCGAGCGCGGCGAGCTCCGTCGGCCACGCTGCCGGCCTCGTCGTCTCTGCGCCAGTCGCCATCGTCGATCCCGACACCCGGGATCACTTCGACGCGCAGGTCGATCAGTTTACCCAGTCGGTCACGCATATCGGACCGACGTCCGAGCCCTCGCAATAAGATTCTGCAGAAGGCGCCTTTGTCGGAAGCCGAGGTGAGGCCCCGCCCGCGGGCGCAGATGACCCGCCGGCGGCGGTGGTCAGCCTTCTCTCAATCCGTGGAAGAGGATGATTGTCGTCGAAGGGCGAACGACTTCAGAGAGATATCGACATAATGCCGAAGGTTCGCGGCTGCTCTTGCGCCGCGAACCCGGCTTGGCGTTCCGGCTTAAGCCAGGTCGGCCAGCCGCACCGCCGTGCCGGTCGCCAGAACGCGGCGCAGGCTGACGCCAGACTCGTCGGCGGGGGCAATCCCATCGGTCACATAATTGACGTCGATGATCGCGTCGGCGTCTACGTCTTCGGCCCGCCGGATCAGCTCTTGCAGCGCGACAGCGCGCCAATCTCCCTGGGAGGCGTCGACCGGCCCGGCATGCCAGGCGGAAGCGGCGCTGATCTTCCCGATCGGATAGAGGATGCGGCCTTCGTTCACGAAGTCCGTTGAGCTGATATGCATAGACTTGTCTCCGGTGCGATCCACGATAGAAGCCAAGGGTTTCCCGAAACTTAAGCCGGGGGGCTCGCCCTCGTGTGAAGCGACTATCGCTGGTTCAATGTGAACCGTAGGTGACTTAGCACACCTTGCTGCACCGCAATATTCAAAAAAAGTTTGGGTTGAATTTTGTAAACTTTAACAGTCGCTTAGTCTTTGCTGCGTCGCGCTGCCCATGCGCGTCTTTTTGGCCAGGCCGCTTCAGTGCCGAAAATGTCTCACTCCGGTAAAGACCATGGCGACCCCGGCCGCGTCGGCCGCGGCGATCACCTCGGCGTCGCGAACGGAGCCGCCCGGCTGGATAAGCGCCGTCGCGCCGGCTTCGATCGCCGTCTCGACGCCATCGGCGAAGGGAAAGAAAGCGTCCGAGGCGACGACGGATCCCAAGGCCAGACTTTCGGGCAGTCCCGCCTGCCGCGCCGCTTCCGCGGCTTTGATCGCGGCGATGCGCGTCGAATCGACCCGGCTCATCTGACCGGCTCCGACGCCAACCGTCGCCCCGGACTTGGCGTAGACAATCGCATTCGATTTCACATGCTTGGCGACGCGAAACGCAAAAGCGAGATCGGCCCATTCAGCCGCGGTCGGCTCGCGCTTCGTGACGACGCGCAAATCCATATCGTCGACGACGGCATTGTCGCGCCCCTGCGCCAGGAAGCCGCCGGCGACGGGCCGAATAAAGAGGCTGGCCGCGCGGGGATCCGGCAGGCCTCCTGCGATCAGCAGCCGCAAATTCTTCCTGGCGGCGACGATCTCGATCGCCTCATCGTCGGCGTCCGGCGCGATGATGACTTCGGTGAAAATTTGCACGATTTCGGTAGCCGCTTTGGCGTCGAGCTTCCGGTTCACGGCCACGACGCCGCCGAAGGCGGAGACCGGGTCGCAGCGCAGCGCCAGCCGATAGGCCTCTTCCAGCGTTGCCCCCTCGGCGACGCCGCACGGATTTGAGTGCTTGATGATCGCGACGGCGGCGGTTCGTTCCGGATCGAATTCGGCGACCAGTTCGAAGGCGGCGTCGGTATCGCCAATATTATTGTAGGAGAGCTGCTTGCCCTGAAGCTGGCGCGCGGTCGCAACGCCGTAGCGCCGCTCGCCGGTGGCGTAGAAGGCGGCCTGCTGATGCGGATTCTCGCCATAACGCAAATTCAGCGCGAGCTTGCCGCCAATGGCGCGGAAATCCGGCGCATCGGCGCCGATCTGCTCGGCAAACCAGTTCGAGATCGCGGCGTCATAGACGGCCGTGCGCGCGAACGCCTTCTGCGCCAGTCTTTGCCGAAGCGCCAGGGTCGTCGCGCCGGCATTGGCCTCGAGTTCAGCGAGGAGAGGCGCGTAATCCTCGACCGCGACGATGACGGCGACATCGTTGAAATTCTTGGAGGCAGCCCGGATCATCGCCGGGCCGCCAATGTCGATGTTCTCGACGCATTGGTCGAAGTCTGCGCCCGCGTCGATCGTCGCCTGAAACGGATAGAGATTGACGATGAGCAGGTCGATCGGCTCGATGCCATGGGCGAGCATCGCCGCCTCATGCTCCGGATTTTCGCGAATGGCGAGAAGACCGCCATGCACCTTGGGGTGCAGCGTCTTGACCCTTCCGTCCATCAATTCAGGAAATCCGGTGACATCGGCGACGTCAATGACCTTCAGCCCCGCCTCGAGCAGAGCGGCATGGGTTCCCCCGGTCGAAATCAGCTCGATCCCTAGCGCAGCCAGGCCGCGCGCGAAATCGATAACGCCCGTCTTGTCGGAAACGGAGATAAGCGCCCGGGCGGCGCGGCGGAATTCTTGCGACATTTCAGGAAACCCATAGCCGAAAGCATGTCCGGGCGAAGCCAATCGCGTCAGGAAATGCGGTACATTGACGACCGACAATCCGGATAGGAGCCCACGGAAACGGCGCCCGCTGCCCGGCCGGACGATTGGCTGTTAGCATGAAGCGCGCCGCGATCCTATCCCAAGCCTCAGCCCCGCGTCAGCGCAGGCGCGCGCCGGCAAGATCCGCTTCCGCCGCGGGCGCGGCGGCGGCCGGCGCGATGCGCTCCGTTGTCCCGGCCGCCTCAGCGCCATAGCCTGCCGGCGGAATGAAGCCGCGCAGTCGCAGCGCGTTCAAAACCACGAAGATGGAGGAGAAGGCCATCGCCCCGGCCGCAAGCATCGGCGACAACATGATCCCGAAAAAAGGATAGAGCGCGCCGGCGGCGACCGGAATGAGCACGATGTTATAGGCGAAGGCCCAGAACAGATTCTCCTTGATGTTGCGCATCGTCGCCCGGCTCAGCGCGATCGCCGCGGGGACGGCGCGCAGATCGCCGCCGATCAGCACCGCATCAGCGGCCTCGATCGCGACATCCGTTCCCTTGCCGATGGCGAGGCCGATATCGGCGGCGGCGAGCGCCGGCGCATCATTGACGCCATCGCCGACAAAGATGACCCGGCCGTTTTCGGTCTGGAGCCGGCGCACCTCCGCGACCTTGCCCTCCGGCAAAACCTCGGCGATGACGCGGTCGATGCCGACGGAGTTGGCGATCGCCGCCGCCGTCTTGCGGTTGTCGCCCGTCACCATGACAAGACGGAAGCCGAGGCCCCGCAATGCGGCGACGGCGCTCGCCGCGCCCTCCGCGAGCGGATCGGCGACGCAGATGAGTGCGGCCAGCCTGCCGTCGATTGCGGCATAGAGCGGCGATTTTGCTTCGGCGGCGAAACGCGCGGCGTCTTGCGCGAAGACGCTGACGTCGACGCCCAGCTCTGACATGAAACGCTCGGCGCCGATCGCTATTTTGCGGCCCTCGACGATTGCCTCGACACCATAGCCGGTCTTGGCGAGGAATTGCTCGGCCGGCTTGATCGCGAGCCCCTTCGCCCGCGCCGCGGCGACGATGGCGGCGGCGACGGGATGTTCGGAGCGCGCCTCGACCGCAGCGACCGTCGCCAGAAGCTCGTCACTGGTAAAGCCCGGCGCAGGGGCAAGATCGGTCAGTTCGGGCGCCCCCTTGGTGATGGTGCCGGTCTTGTCCAGCGCCGCCGTTCTCGGCTCGGATAGCCGCTGCAGCGCGTCGCCCTTGCGGAAAAGAACGCCAAGCTCGGCGCCCCGCCCGGCGCCGACCATGACCGACATTGGCGTGGCGAGGCCCATCGCGCAGGGACAGGCGATAATCAGCACGCTGACCATGGCGATCAGCGCATGGCTCAGCGACGGCGCCGGGCCGAGCAGCAGCCAGAGCAGGAAGGTGACGACGGCGATCGCCATCACAATCGGCACGAACCGCGCCGTGATCTTGTCGGCCAGCGCCTGGATCGGCAGCTTCGCGCCCTGGGCCTGCTCGACCAGCCGGATGATATGGGACAACGCCGTGTCCGCGCCAATCTTCGTCACCTTGAAGGAAAAGCTGCCGGTCGTGTTGATCGTCGCGCCGACGACGTCGGCCCCGGCCGATTTCTGGACCGGACGCGCCTCGCCGGTCAGCATCGATTCATCGACGAAGGAGGAGCCCTCGACGACGACGCCATCGACGGCGATCTTCTCGCCGGGCCGCACCAGCACGACGTCGCCGACCACGATCTGGTCGAGCGGCGTATCCACGGCCTCGCCGCCCTTCAGCACGGCCGCCGATTGCGGCCGCAGCCCGACCAGCCGTTCGATCGCCGCGCCCGCCCTGCCCCTGGCGCGCGCCTCAAGCATGCGTCCGAACAGAATCAGCGTCACGATCACGCCCGCCGACTCAAAATAAACCTGCGCTGTGCCCTCGGGGAAAAGCTGCGGCGCAAAGGTCGCGAGCGTCGAATAGAGAAAGGCGGCGCCAGCGCCAAGCGCGACGAGCGAATTCATTTCGGGCGCGCCGCGCAAGAGCGCGGGAACGCCGGTGGTGAAAAACTGCCGTCCCGGTCCGAACAGCACGATCGCCGTCAGCACGAATTCGGCGATGCGGATCGGCTGCATGCCGATCTTGTCCATGAGAAAGCCGTGCAGGCCGGGAATGACGTGCGAGCCCATCTCGATGAGGAACACCGGCAGCGTCAGGATGAGCGCCAGTCGCGCATCGCGCGCAAGCGCCTCGGCGTCGCCATGATGATGGGCCGCATGCGACGGCGGGGGGGCCGCTCCGGCGCTGATTTCGCGCGTCGGATAGCCCGCCTCGGTCGCGGCCTTGGCGATGGTCTGAGGATCGGTGATCGAACTCACATAGCGGACAATTCCGGCTCCGGTCGCCAGATTGACCGTCGCGTCGACGACGCCCGTGACGCCGCGGAAGGCCTCCTCGACCGTTTTCACGCAATGATCGCAGGTCATTTGCGCGATCGAAAATTCGGCCGAGGCAAGCACGGCGGAATAGCCCGCCTTGTTGATCGCCGCGATCACCGCGTCGAGATCGACCGGCCCGAGGAAACTGACGCTCGCCTTTTCGGTCGCCAGATTGACCGAAACGTCGGCGACGCCGGGCACTGTGGAAATCGCCTTTTCGACGCGCCCGACGCAGGAGGCGCAATGCATGCCCTTGATGGGAACGCTGACGGGGGGCGCGGAAATATCGTCGGAATGAGCGGACATCGATCGATCCTTAATCGGGAGCGCCAGCACTTTCTTGACCCCGCGGTTCATTCTCCGGGGTGAAAACGCAGACGCCTGATATCTAGATCATCCGACACGGCCGGAAATCAAGGCTAAAGCCGACAGGCGCGAAGGTTGCGCAGCTTCCGGCCCGCATGATGCGTTACGATAAAAGCGAAAGCGCGCCGCGCGGGATCGTCCCTCAAGCGCTGACCGGATTCGGCGCCGCCTCCATCTTCACTTGGGCCCGGCGCATCTCTACATGCAGGAAACGGAGAAGTCTGATGTCCAAATCGATTGTCATTACCGTGCCGCATGATCTTGGGGTCGAAGCCGCGAAAAAGCGCATTTGCGAACGCATCGACGCGCTGCGCGGCGCCTACATCGATAAATTGGCCTATTCGGAGATCAAATGGACCGGCGACAAGGCCGATTTGCGCGTCGTCGCCCTGGGGCAGTCCGTCACGGCGCAGATCGACGTCCTGCCCGAACAGCTGCGGATCGAAGTGCAACTGCCGTGGCTGCTCGGAATGCTTGCGAACAAGATCCAGGGCGTTCTGAGCAGCAACGCCCGGGACGCTCTGAAAATCGGCTATACTCCGCCGAAAGGTTGAGGCTCGATTCGGGTTGGGCAAGCTGGACGTCGCCCAGGCGTCCATGGCGCGAGGTCAAATCTCCGTCGTTCTCGATTCCGGCGGCTGAGGGCGCCGCTTGATGACGTATCTTTTTACCGTCAGGTAAAATATGCATACGTCTGCCTCATGGAAGAGTATTCCATGAGGCGCATTTCTTCCCAAGAAGGAAGAAACGGTAGAATCGACGAAAGGTACTCTAATGGCCAATACGACGGAGGAGCTCGAGTCGCTCCTCATGCAGCGATCCCTGACCGACGCGCAGCTCCTCGATGCGGCCGAGACGGCTTCGGACTTCCGGATCCTGCCAGACGCGACGTTGCTCAAGATCGGCGGGCAGAGCATCATCGACCGCGGCCGCGCCGCCGTCTACCCGCTTGTGGATGAGATCGTCGCCGCCCGCAAGGCTCACAAGCTGTTGATCGGGACCGGCGCCGGCACAAGAGCCCGTCACCTCTATTCGATCGCGGCGGGGCTTAACCTGCCGGCGGGCGTGCTCTCGCAGCTTGGCGCCTCCGTCGCCAATCAGAACGCCGTGATTCTGGGGCAGCTCCTCGCCAAGCACGGCATTTGCGCGGTCGACGGCGCCGGACTCTCGGCGGTGCCGCTCTTCCTCGCCGAGGTGAACGCCGTCATCTTCAGCGGCATGCCGCCCTACGGCCTCTGGATGCGCCCCGCTGCGAAAGGCGTCATCCCGCCCTACCGCACCGACGCCGGATGTTTCCTGCTCGCCGAACAGTTCGGCTGCAAGGCCATGATTTTCGTGAAAGATGAAGACGGTCTCTTTACCGCCAACCCGAAAACCTCGAAGGACGCGACTTTCATCCCGAAGATCTCGGTTGACGAGATGAAAGCGCGCGGGCTGCACGATTCGATCCTCGAATTCCCGATGCTCGACCTGCTCCAGTCGGCGCGCCACGTCCGGCAGGTGCAGATTGTGAATGGCCTCGTCCCCGGCAACCTGACCCGCGCGCTCGCCGGCGAGCACGTCGGCACCATCATCACCGCGAGCTAGAGGCCAACGCCATGTCCGAACTTACCAACGCCATCAAACACGTCGCCTCGCCGCTCGCGCGCCAGACCCTCCTCGACGACACGCTCACCCGCCCCGTCGCGGGCGGGCGCCCGGTACGGATTCTCCCCTGGCTTCAGGTCGTCAAGATCGGCGGCCGCTCCATCATGGATCGCGGCCATGAGGCGATCCTGCCGATCGTGGACGAGCTGCGCAAGCTCTTGCCCGAGCACCGTCTGCTGATCCTGACGGGCGCCGGCATCCGCGCGCGCCACCTCTACGGCGTCGGCCTCGATCTCGGTTTGCCGGTCGGATCGCTCGCCCCGCTCGCCGCAAGCGAGGCCGGCCAGAACGGCAGCATCCTCGCGTCGCTGCTTGCGCCCGATGGCGTCTCATACGTCGAGCACCCCACACTGGCGGGCCAGCTCGCGATCCATCTCACCGCGGCTCGTGCGGTCGTGGGGAGCGCCTTTCCTCCCTATCACCACCACGAGTTCCCCGGCTCCCGCATCCCGACTCACCGGGCTGACACGGGCGCGTTTCTGCTCGCCGATGCGCTCGGAGCGGCCGGCCTGACGATCGTCGAGGACGTGGATGGATTATATGATCTTGACCCGAACGGCCCCGATGGGAAAAAGGCGCAGTTCATCCGAGAGGCCAACGCCGCCGACATCGCCAAGTCCAGGGGGACGCTGCCCTTCGATCCTGCGCTCCTCGAGGTCATGGCGACCGCGCGCCATCTCGAGCGTGTGCAGATCGTGAATGGGCTCGTGCCCGGCCGGCTCACCGCCGCGCTGCGCGGCGAGCATGTCGGGACGATCATCCACACCGGCGCGCAAGCGGCCTGAGCACGCGCCCGATCCGCGCTGATCAGGCACTGAAGGATTGAGGCTGCTCCAGCGCCAATGTCAGCGACACATCCTATGCGTCGCAAGGCGGAGGCGCTGGAGCGGGACGATGGAGGCGCAGGCGACGCCTCGGGCGCCGATCAACTTGCAGCTCCCGCCGTTTGCAGCGGCGCCTCCAAAACGGCGCGTCAGGCGACGGCGACCATCACATCGGAGGATTTGATCACCGCGAAGGCCTTCGATCCGACGGCGAGCTTGAGATCGTCGACAGCTTCATTCGTGATCGACGCCGTGACGATCGCACCGCCCGTCAATTCGATTTCGACATGAGCCGTGGTTGCTCCCTTGATGACCGTCTTGACGACGCCCTCAAGCGAATTGCGAGCCGAAATTTTCATTGAATTTCCTTTTTTAAGCCGGGCGCTCGCCGCGCCGAAAGCGTCGCTGTTTACCGGGACGACTTTCAACAGTATTCCTAAAGTCATAGGATAAGGAAGGCAATTGCAAAGCATGACCGCGGGCGACAAGCTGATCGGGAACTCGCCTTC
Source organism: Methylocella silvestris (assembly GCF_002891535.1). GTDB lineage: Bacteria > Pseudomonadota > Alphaproteobacteria > Rhizobiales > Beijerinckiaceae > Methylocapsa > Methylocapsa silvestris_A. The sequence continues at coordinate 25,051 of NZ_PDZR01000028.1, forward strand.
GCGCATGGCGCGCCCCCTCCTGACGACGACCCTGGCGGCGCGGGTCTTGCGCCATGATTTGGCGGCGGCAATGACGACGCTGCAATTCGAGGACGGAGAATTGCGCGCGCCGCTGATCGAGGACCCGGTCGGCTCCGCGGTCGCGGTGCAGATCGACGCCAGCGACGTCTCGATCGCGCTCTCCCGCCCGATGGATGTCTCGATCACCAATCGCCTGCCGGGGGAAATCGTCGAAATCGCCGCTCTGCAGGCGCCCTATGTGCGCGTCACTTTCAGTCTTGGCGTCACGCGCATGCATACGCTCGTCACCAGCGAATCGGTCGAGCGCCTCGCTCTTGTCGCCGGGCTGCGCGCCTGGGTGATGATCAAGGCGGTCGCCATTTCAGGCGAGGATCTTATGCCGGATTACTCTCTGACGCCGCGGCCCTGGCCTTTGGATCGAAGCTCCAGTCCAAAGAAGCCGTAAGCTCCTCGAGAGATTTCTTCGAGGCGTTGGCCGAATGGCGGCCGATCGAGCGGTAAATCGCGACGAGCCGCTCGCCGAATTGCGAGATTTCGGAGCCGCCGGAACGGCGCCCCGGGAAAGTGACGACGACCGGGGATTCGAAGCATCGATTCATCATATCGACGATGAGCCAGCATTTCCGGTAGGAAATCCCGAGCGCCCGGCTCGCCCCAATGATCGAACGCTCCTTGCCAATGGCTTCGACAAGGGCAAGCTCCTCTTCTCCGAACCAGCCTCCATTTGGCAGACGCAGCTCAATCGCAAGCGCCGCGGGCGCCCGTTTGCTGTTCGACATAAAGCGGCTCCTGCGCTGCCTTGTCCGGCCAAGGCTCTCAAAACGGCCTCTATTCCGATCATTATACAGCTTGCGCGGCCGCGACGCAAAACTTCCGCGCAGCTTGCGCCGCGCCTTCGCGCAGGCCCATAATGGCCACGGGTCCGGCGCTATTCACGCCGGGCCTTCGCCCGATCCTCTCTCCAATTCCCCATCGCATGACGACAATCGCGCCTTTCGGCGCCTGGATCTCGCCGGTCACGACCGAGCTGATGACGGGCGCCTCAATCAGTCTTGGCTCTCTCTCCGCCTGCGGCGGCGTCCTTTACTGGCTGGAAGGACGCCCCATGGAGGGCGGCCGTCAGTCCCTGTGCCGGCGCGGCGCGGACGGAATCATCACGGATGTGACGCCGGCGCCGGTCAATGTCGGCAGCAGGGTCCATGAATATGGCGGCGGCGCCTATGGCGTCACGGAAGGCTGGATCGTCTACAGCGAGCGCAGCGACGGGTCGGTCTGGGCGATTGAAGGCGACGCAGCGCCACGAAAAATCGCGACGCCGGAAGGCTGCCGCTATGCCGATTTCGAATTCGACCTGCCCCGCCGGCGCGTCCTCGCTGTCCGCGAAGACCATCGCGGGCGGCCTCCGACGGACCCCGAGGCGGCGATCGTCGCCCTCTCGCTCGCGGGCGAGGAAGAGACGATCCTGATCCGGGGGCCGGATTTTCTCAGTTCGCCGCGCCTCTCGCCGGACGGCCGAAACCTCGCCTGGATCGCCTGGGACCATCCAGACATGCCCTGGGACCGCACGCGGCTTTTCTGCGCGCTGCTCAACGACGGCGACGTCGGCGCGCCGGAGCTGATCGCCGGAGGCGGCGCCGCGGAGGCGATCGTCCAGCCCGGCTGGTCGCCGCAAAATGTGCTGCATTTCTGCTCCGACCGCACCGGCTGGTGGAATCTTTACGCGCGCGAAGATGGCGCTGACGTCGCGCTTTGCCCGGTTGAGGCCGAGATCGGCGGGCCGCATTGGGTGTTCCGCCAGCGCTTTTACGCCTTCTTCCCCAATGGACGCATCATCGCCAGCGTCGTGCAGGATGGCGTTCGGCGCGCGGCCCTGATCGGCGGCGGCGCGCTGATTCGCCTCGACGAAGGCGCGCTCGATTTCGGACAGGTGCAGGACTGCCCGCAGCCGATCGGCGAAGGCGCGGCCTTTATCGCCACCGCGCCGACGGCTCCGCCCGCAATCATGCTCAAACCCGCGCTCAATGCGCCGGCGCTTCTCGTTCGGGCCGCCGCCCCCTCCGTCCTGCCGACGGAGACAATCTCGATTGGCGCGCCGATCGCATTCGAGACGGCTCACGGTCTTGGCCATGCCTTTTGGTACGCGCCGAAAAATCGTGATTTTTGCGGTCCGGCCGGCGCGCTGCCGCCCTTGGTCGTGCTGACCCATGGCGGTCCGACCAGCATGACCACCAATGCCTTCAGCCTCAACGTGCAATGGTGGACCAGCCGCGGCGTCGCCGTCGTCGACGTCAATTACGGCGGCTCGACCGGCTATGGACGCCCGTTCAGGCAGCTTCTCAACGGCGCCTGGGGGATCGTCGACGTCGCCGATTGCCAGGCCGCCGCGGCCTCTCTCGTCGAAAGGGGTCTCGTCGATGGCGCGCGGCTCGCGATCCGTGGCGGCAGCGCGGGAGGCTTCACGACACTCGCCGCCTTGACCTCGGGCGACGTCTTCAAGGCCGGCGCCAGCCTTTACGGCGTCGCCGATCTGATGCTGCTAGCGCGCGACACCCATAAATTCGAATCGCGCTATCTCGACGCTCTGATCGGTCCCCTTCCCGAGGCCGAGGCGCTTTACGCGGAGCGCTCGCCGATCAACCATCTCGACAGGCTCGCCTGCCCGGTCATCTTCTTTCAAGGCGAGGAGGACCGCACTGTGCCGCCCAATCAGGCGGAGGAGATGGTGGCCGCGATGAAGGCGCGTGGACTGCCCGTCGCCTACTATCTTTTCGCCGGCGAGGGCCACGGCTTTCGCAAGGCCGAAACACAGCGCCGCGTTCTGGAGCTGGAGCTTGATTTCTACGGACGCGTTTTTGGATTCCTGGCCCCGGGCCTGAGCGAGCGCGCCATCATCGCCAATTCGTGAGCGTTCAGGATTTGAACCAGCGTTCGACGCCGGTGCCGTCAGCCTCGGCCGCGGCCTCTTTGACGCTGCGGCCGCCAAGCATCAGCTGCGGCGCGATCTCCGCTAAAGGCTCCAGCACGAAAGCGCGCCGGAACAGCTCCTTATGCGGCAACACGAGCTCCGGCCATTCGATTTCATGATCGCCATAAAACAGAATGTCGATATCGATCAGGCGCGGCCCCCAACGCAGACCCTGCAGCCGGCCCATTTCGGCCTCGACGGCCTTCACCTCGGCCAAAAGCGCGCGCGGCGATAGCGTCGTCGTCGCCAGGGCGCAGGCATTGGCGAAATCCTCCTGATCGAGATAACCCCAGGGGGCCGTGCGATAGATCGAGGAAACCGCGCCGATCTTGACGGCGCCGCGCGCCTCAAGATGCGCGAGGCCGGCCGCGAGATTGGCCGGCTTGTCGCCGATATTGCTGCCAAGGCCGAGGCCAATCGCGACCGGCGTTTCGGCCGGCTCAGGCGCGTTCGATGGCATCGAAAACCTTGAAGGCGGCGACGTGATCGGCGACGTCATGAACCCGGAAAATGCTCGCACCTGCCGCCGCTCCGGCAAGATTGGCGGCGATCGTCGCAACGAGCCGCGGCTCGACCTGCGCGACGGACACGGGAGCGTCCGCAACCAGCGAGCGCAGCAAGGATTTGCGCGAGACGCCGAGCAGGATCGGCAGCTCATAGCTCAATAGCGCGCGCATGCCATGGATGGCTTGAAGATTTTGCTGCCGCGTCTTGCCGAAGCCAATGCCTGGATCGAGAATGATGCGCTGTCGCGGCACGCCCGCTTTTTCAGCGAGCATGAGGGATTTATCGAAGAAGCGCCGCATGTCGTCGACGATGTCGCATTCGGGGTCGATCTCGGCGCGATTATGCATGATGACGACGCCGGCCCCGCTCTCGGCGACGACGTCGGCCATGGCGGGATCGCGCTGCAGCCCCCAGACATCATTGATGAAGGCGACGCCCTGCCGGGCGGCGAAACGGGCGACCGAGGCCTTGGACGTATCGATCGAGACGGACTCGGCGACGCTCGCCACGATCGCGCCAAGCAGCGGCTCAAGCCGCGCGCGTTCGACCTCGGCGGGCACTGGCTCGTGCCCCGGCCGCGTCGATTCGGCTCCGACGTCGATGATCGCCGCGCCTTCCTGCGCGAGCCTGCGCGCCTGCGCCACCGCCGCCGCGGCTGTTTCAAATTTGCCGCCGTCGGAAAAGGAATCCGGCGTCACATTGACGATGCCCATGATCAGCGCGCCAAGGCCGATTCGCGCAAGAAACGCATCCCGTTTCTGCGCCATCGAATCGGGCTCGACGGCGACCGCGCCGGTTTCGCTCAAAGGTCGTGGCTTTCACGCCCGGGGTAGTCGCAGCGCCACTTGACGACGATGCGCGCCGGGTGATGATTGACCCAATCGGCGATGGTCGGCGGCGCAGCCATGGCGCATTCGGCGAGACTTTGGCCCCGATCCTCGAAGACAAGGTTTTTTTCTTCGCAGGCCGTAGGCTGCGATAGCGCGCAAACGGTCAGGATCAGTTCCATAAGTCCCATAACATCGTTCCCGAAGCAGGCGATTAACCACACGCGCAAACGCTCAGCATGCAGAAATGGATGCAAAAGCACAAGCTGGCCGCCGACGTCCCCCGAAACGTTGAGCCGAAGGCGATTTCGAGATTGGCTTGTGAACGCGACTTATGTCAGAGAAATGGCCTCGCCCGAGGCGAAGCAAGCCCTCGCCTGAGAGCGCCCAAGCTCTCGCCAAGGCCAACTGGGCCAATCAAGAGTTCGGAGGGATGAATGCGGTCTCAACGCAGCGCCAGCGCAGCCCTTACGGCCGCCGCCGCGGCCATCGCGTTACTAGCCGCCTCGCCGCTCGCCCCGTGCCGCGCGCAGGAGAAGCCGGCCGATAAAGGCGCGACAGTCCAGGCGGCGCCGCCCGCCAATAAGGATTGGCCCTGCAAGCAGATCCTCGTCGAGCAGATATCCCTGCCCGCCGTCTGGTCCGGTCCCCCGATCGATTCGGCGCAATGGCGCGAGGACAGCGCGATCGCCGGTCTCGTCGCAGAGATAGCCGCCCGAAAAACCGCCATCGAGGCTGCGGAAAAGACGATCGAGGGCTTCGCCGCCGCGGCCGGGCCGGACAAAAACGCCAGGCTGACCGCGTTGTTCGCCGGAGCGTTCGAAACGCTCAACCGCGAGCGATCCGAAGTCATCGAGGGCCTGATGCGCTTCAGCCGCAAGCAGAAAGCGCTCGCCTCAAAGATCCGGGCCGAGAACGCGACAATTCAGAATGCGCCCGGCGCGTCGCGGCCGGAACAGCCTGAACCCGCCGACAATCCCGCCGTCGAGAAATTGCAATGGGATATTCGCCTGTTCGATGAAGGGCGACAATCGCTGACCTATGCCTGCGAAGCGCCGACGCTCATCGAGCAGCGCCTGTTCGCTTTGGCGCGAAGCATCCAGAACGCCATGGATTGACGCCCCCGCGGTGGCGCGCGTTTCGCGCGCCCACCACGAGCGTCAGTGCGTCTTGCGCTTGTCGTTCTCGTCCAGCAGAGGGACGCCATAGTCGGTCAAAATGGCGTCGATTTCCGTCTGGTTCTCGGCGATGAATTTATTCAGCGTCCGCTTCCACTCCTGATCGGAGTGGCGAACGCCCATGCCCATCCGATAGACCATGCGCGGACCGGTCTTTTCGAGCAGCAGCGGCGTTGTGACCAGCGGCGTTTTGGCGTTCTTGGCGAAGTTTCCAGCGATGGGGCCCCAAAGAACGGCAATGTCGATATCGCCGGCTTCAAGATCCTTGATCATCTCAACAGGGGGCGCGTCGGCTCGCGTATCAACAACAAGCGCATAGGATTTGATGTTCGGCAGCAGCCCGTTGAGCGCGATGATCGTCGCCGGCGGGGTGCCCGCGACAATCCCGATATGTTTTCCCTTGAGGCGCGGATCGCTCAGGCTCTCGACGCTTTCGAGATCGCTCCCCTTTTTCGTCACCACGGCATAGGAGGCGCGATAATAGGGATTGGTGACCTGGACGATATCGTCGCCCTGCGGGATTCCCATCACCACATCGCAACGATGAGCGTTCAAAGTGTTGCGGATGAAGCCTGTTGTGTTCGGATAGTAGACATAGGCGACCGTCTTGCCGAGCTTCTTTGCCAGCAGATCCGCGATCTTATTCTCAAAACCCTCGCCGGCCTCGTTCGAGAACGGCAAATCGCGCGGATCGGCGCAAACGCGCAGCACGTCGGGATCGACAAGTTCGATCGCCGCGTCATCGGCGCCCTCGGCCTTAACTTCGAGCCCGAAGGCCGCAGCGGACGACAGGGCGAGCAGAAAAAGAAAAGCGCGAGAGCGTGACGTCATTGGAGTCCCAAGCAGGCCTTCTCGGCCGCTGTCGCCTTTTCAGGCTTGTCGACATGGCCGGCCGGGCGGCCGCGGGCGATCGACTCCGTGGAGCGACCACGCAGATAAACGTAGATATCGTCCAGATAGCACATCACATTTTTGTTGTCGCCGAACGCCGGCATGACGTTCTCCTGGCTGCTCGTCACATTGCGCCGGCCGCCGACAACAATGCCTACGAATTCCGCATAGTTCAGCGTCTTCACCGAGTTTTTCAAAGCCGGCGCGTAGCTTGAGCCTTCGCCGTCGGGGCCATGGCAGACATGGCACTCGGAGTGATAGCGGCGGAAGCCGGAATAGGAGAACCAGTCGAGTTTACCGTCCGGTTCGATCTTGTAGGTGGGATCGCCTTTCGCATCGAACCATTTGCCAAGGTCATCCTGCTTGACCGCTGCCGGATCGCCGGGAGCTTCGGCCCATGCGACGCCGGCGGAGGAGATCAGAAGGGCGAAGGAGAAGGCCCGAACGCGAGAGCTGATAAGCACGAAACAATCCCTTTTTGGATGGACGCCAATGCGAAAAACCTCGGCGCCGCGGCGCCGAGGTCTCGGGTTGATTTGCGGTTAAGTGAGCAGGCTTACTTACCGTGCAGGGCGAACACCGTCAGCGTGCCGCCGAGCGATGTATAGTTCGATAGAGCGGCATAACCACCGACGGCGCCGAGGCCGGCGTTCGGATCGGTCAAGCCGGCCGCGAGGCCGATGCCGGCCCAGCCGCCGACGCCCGACAGGATGGCGACGTACTGCTTGCCCTTGTGCTCATAGGTCATCACGTTGCCGATGATGCCCGACGGCGTTTTGAACTTGTAGAGTTCTTCGCCCGTCTTGGCGTCGACAGCCTTGAGATAGCCTTCGAGCGTGCCGTAGAACACGACGTTGCCGGCAGTGGCGAGCGCGCCCGACCACACCGAGAACTGCTCCTTGTTCGACCACACGATCTTGCCGACCTTGGCGTCCCACGCGATGAAATTGCCCATGTTGGATTCGCCCTTCGGCGGATACATGGACAGCGTCGCGCCAACGTAGGGCTGGCCAGCGGTGTAGCTCACTCTGAAGGGCTCATAGTCCATGCAGACGTGATTGGTCGGAACATAGTGCAGTTCGGTGAGCGGCGAGTAGGACGAAGGCTGCTCGTCCTTGGAGCCGAGAGCTGCCGGGCAGATGCCCTTCGTGTTCACGTCTTCGCCGCCGTGAGCGGTCGAAAACTCCGGCACGACGAGCGGACGGCCGTAGCTCTTCGACGACTTGTCCATATCGACCTTGGTCGCCCAGTTGACGGCCGGGTCGTATTTCTCGGCGACAAGCAATTCGCCGGTGACGCGGTCGAGCGTATAGCCGAAGCCGTTACGATCGAAGTGAGTCAGGATCTTGCGTTCCTTGCCGCCGATCTTCTGCTCGGTCAGCACCATTTCATTGATGCCGTCATAATCCCACTCGTCGTGGGGGGTCATCTGGTAGATCCACTTGACCTTGCCGCTGTCCGCATCACGCGCCCAGATCGACATCGACCAGCGGTTGTCGCCGGGACGCTGAGTCGGGTTCCAGGTCGAGGGATTGCCGGAGCCGTAGTAGACAAGGTTCAGCTCGGGATCATAGGAGATCCAGCCCCACGTCGTTCCGCCGCCGATCTTCCACTGATCGCCTTCCCAGGTGTTGGTGCCGGAGTTCGGGCCAACCGGCTTGCCGAGCGCGGTGGTCTTTTCCGGATCGATCAGCGTATCGGAGTCCGGGCCCATCGAATAGCCGCGCCACGCCTTCTTGCCGGTCTTGAGATCATAGGCCGTCACCGAACCGCGGACGCCGAACTCGCCGCCCGAGATGCCGATGAGCACATTGCCCTTCACGACCTGCGGAGCAGAGGTGTTGGTTTCGCCCTTCGCCGGATCGCCGTTCTTCACCGACCACACCACTGAGCCGGTCTTGGCGTCGAGAGCGACGAGCGTGGTGTCGGCCTGGCCGAGAATGATCTTGCCGTCGGCATAGGCGACGCCGCGCGTTACGGTATCGCAGCACATTACCGGAATGACGCTCGGATCCTGCTTCGGCTCATATTTCCAAAGGATCTTGCCGTCATTGTTGAGATCGAGAGCGTAGACGATGTTGGGGAAGGGCGTCGAGAAATACATCACGTCGCCGATCACGAGCGGATTGCCTTCGTGGCCGCGCAGCACGCCTGTCGAGAACGTCCAAGCCGGAACGAGATCCTTCACGTTCTTGCTGGTGATTTGATTGAGTTCCGAGAAGCGGTGGTTGGAATAGTCACCGGTGGGCAGAGCCCAGTTTTTGGCGTTCTTTTGAAGAGTGATCAGCTCTTCGTTCGCGAACGCCCCGTTCGCCATGAGCGCAGATGCGGCGACACAGGACATCAATAGGATTTTGCGCATTTATTTCCTCCGGACCGTATGTATGCGGACTGCGAAGCTTATCCTGCTTCGGCAGCGCTTCTGTATGTCTTTCCGGCAGCGTGTCACCACCTCAGCCAAGTCATGCTGACCAAGCATGCTTCGCTCACGTCTTCGAAAAGAGCGGCGGCCCCGACCAGCCGCTCATGAAACCGGAAAACTACGGGACCTGTATATATTGGCAAGAGCGGTGAGACAATAGTCCAAAAAAATCGGGAAAATCGGCCAAATGAGGCTTTACAGCAGCCCGCCGCGGCCCCGCCGAAATGGCATAATTACCTGTAAATACAATGATTTTTATCGTTATGCACGCATCGCGCGCATCGCCGCTGCGGCGTTGCCGACGGGAGGCCCGCATATAAAATTAACGTAACTTTCCCGGTCTTTATAGAAAAATTCATATTCCGGTAATTGCTGCATAGCAACATCTACCGTTGTGCGCCGCACTCATGTAATGGCTGCGGTGCAAACTTGCCCGATTGCGCGACGCGCCAAGTATTTGCAGCCGCCGGCCGAGTTCCCCGACGCACAAAGCTTCAGAAGCAGCGGACTTCAGCTTCGGCCTGAGCGCGACGCAGCTCCTGCGAGGTCGCCTGGGCCTGCGGGCTGTTGCGAAACATCGTGCCGATCTGGCCCAGCGCCTGATTCATGCTCGAGACGGTTTCAGCGGCTTCATAGCGCTCGTAGGGCAATAGCGAGGCGATGACGTCGATCGAGCAGGAGCAGCGCTTCAGACTGTCCCGCGATTCGCCATTGGTCTTCATGCAGACATAGACATAGTCCGCGCGCGCCTCGGTCGGATAGTCGTTGACGCTCTTGTCGCCGGCGGCCGCGGCGACCTGCGGCAAGGGAGCGAGCGCGAAGATCGCAGCCAGCACAGTCTTGACGACGCCGTTGTTGCTCAAGCGGGAATTCAGCATTGCGGCTTCACTGTTCCAATGGACGGGGCGGTTCGCCTATGCTTGCGCGAGGGGGCTTGTCTTCCGGACCAAAGCATCGCGGCCGAAAGGACCGCGCCAGCCGCCAGGGCCAGAAGAGACTGACCGGCGCCGCAGCCGACGCACAAGAAGGAATAAAGGATCGTCGCAGGCGCCGAACCGCCCTTAAGATAGCTTGTGGCCAGCGCCATGGCCAGCGCTGAAAAGACGCAAAGCGTGAAGCCGAGATAAAGCCGCAGTCCGAGGATCGATATGGAATTGAGCGACATGGGCGCCCCCAGCAAGATTTGCGCAGGCGCGATTGCCCGGCGGCGTTAACCATGCCGATCGCTTTCAATCCCGGCTGTGCGATAACGCGCTTCGACGGGGCTGCGTCCGCTGTCGCCAGCCTTAGGCGGCGGTCGCCGCGAAGGCCGGGACTTCCGCCGCAAAAGCAGCAAGCCAGGCGGTCAGCTCCGGATAGTCCTTTCGCCAGCGTCCTTCAAAACGCAGATCAAGATAGCCGAGCGCGGCGGCAAGCCCAATATGCCCGGCCGTGCGACGGCCCGAAGGCGGCGCGGCGGCGAAAGCGGCGAGTCCGCGCGCGACTTTCTCCGACTGCCAATCGAGCCAAAGCGGATCCTGCTTGGCGGCCGCGCGGCGGCGGCTCTCATAGATCTGGAGCAGGCTCGCCTCCATCACCCCGTCGGCGAGCGCCGCCAGCGTCAAATCCTTGAAACGAGCGCGGGGCTCTTTGGGAATCAGGACGTCGCCGCCGGCGAGATGGTCGAGATATTCGACGATGACGCGGCTGTCGAAATAGGTCGCGCCGCCGTCAAGCGTGAGAGCCGGAATCTTGCCGAGCGGATTGAGATCGCTGAGGCCGCAGGCCGGATCGCTGGTGTCGGTCGCGATCACCTCGATCTGGTCCGACAGGCCGGCGATGGCGGCGGCAAGCTGGACTTTTCGCCCAAAGGGAGACGCCCCGGACGTTCGCAACTGCATCATTTAAAACCTCATCCAGATCGCGGCGGCGATCCGCGCGCGCGCAAGCCATAAAGGCGCCAGCCGCCGCTGGCGAGGGGGCGCCGGAATGGATGAGGCGCGATCCTCTTTTTCATTTCGCCGGGCAGGCGTAGATGGCTTTGACGCGGGATGTCAGGCGCACCGCTGGATAACCGTCAGCGACATTGTTCACGAAGAAGGCGCCGCGTTCGCCGGGCGCGACGACGCCGCTCGCCGCCATGGTGACGTCCTGGAGCCCGAGGCTCTGGGTCATGAGTTCAACGCGGCGGATGATCTTGTCCGGGAGCACATTGTTGACTTCCCAGGTGAAGGCGTTGGCGAAGCCGATTACCGAGAGACTGGCGGAGCGGATTTTTCGGAATTCCTCTTCACTCAAAGGCGCCGGCTCGCAGGACGCGATCTTTCCCGCAAGGCCGGACTGCGCGAGGCGCGCTTCGGCCTCTTCGTCGCAATCGTCGCGACAGGCCGCCATCGCGTCCCGGATGGCGGAATCGGCGATATCGGACGACGTCATCCTCTGTTTGAGGCAGACATGAAAACAGGTCTCCGCCGCCCGTGCGCCGCCGGAGCCCGCAAGTAGAACGGCGCCGCAAACACCGGCAAAGGCGGCGGCAACGCGCCTCATTGATTTCCCCATCGCGCGTTCCTCTCCCGAATTGACGTTTCTGGAGCGCTTAACGTATGGAACGGCCCCGCCGGCGCCGGAAAAATGCAGCGGACGCCAAATTAATGGCGCGGCCCCTACCCCGCCTCAAACAAGATCTCGACGCCGCAGTCGGACCCGGCCTCGCCGAGGCTGCGGGCGAGCTCGGACATGATCAGCCGCGCCTCATCGGCGATGGTGAAGGGCGGATTGACGATCAGGAGATCCGTCCGCGTGAGGGCGCCGTCGCGTTCCTGCGGCCGGATCTGCAATTCAAGCCGCAGCGCCGCTTTGGCGCCCGCGGCGGCAAGACCCTGCGCGAGGCTCCGGGTGAAACCGGCGACCGCGGCGCGGTCCTTCACCGGGCGCCAAAGCATATAAATTCCGGTCGGCCATTTGCGCACCGCCGCGGGCAGCGCCTCGCCAAGGCGGGCGAATTCACCGGCGTCTTCAAAGGGCGGATCGATCAGCACGAGGCCGCGCCGCTCGGCCGGCGGAATATAGGCCCTGAGACCAGAGTAGCCGTCGATTTCGATCGCTTTTGCGTGGCGATAGCCGTGGAGATTTTCGGCGAGGCGTTGAAACGCGTCGGGGTGAAGCTCGCAGGCGATCAACCGGTCCTGCGGCCGCAGCAGCGCCGCGCCGATCAGGGGCGAGCCCGGATAAAGCGGCGGGTCCGCGGCGAGATAGGGCGCGACGCCGTCGAGATAGGGCTGGATCAGCTCCCGCGCCGGCCCGGCAACGCCGCTCTGCATCAGCCGTAGGACGCCGCCGCGCCACTCGCCGGTTTTTTCGGCCCTTGCGCCGCCAAGATCATAAAGGCCGGCGCCGGCGTGGCTATCGATAAAGCGAAATCCCGCCTCCTTCCGTCTGAGATAGGAAAGGACGCGGACGAGAAAAATATGCTTGAGCACGTCGGCGAAATTGCCGGCATGGAATTCATGCGCGTAGTTCAAAACTCACAGCGCCGGCGGGACGGCGATCTGGCCGATCGGACAGTGACGGCGGCTGATCTCCGGGCAGGCATGGAAATCGCGCAGATCCTTGGAGAGGCAGAGCCTGACCTCTTGCAGTGCGCTCTGCTGGCAGGACACCCCGATCATACCCGGCCGCAGGCGCGGATTGGCGGCGATGAAGGCGCGCTCGATGTCGATCGAAGTTGAAGTTTGCGTCAGCGCCGGATTGGCGAAGGGCGGCGGAATGACGATCGCCTCGCGGGCGCGGCGCACGTCCGCGAAATAATCGGTCGGGCTGCGGCCGGAGCAGACCCCATGCTTGCGCCATTCGTAGCGGGCGAGGCTTTCGCTCGGGTAGACTCCGGCGGCGTTCTGAAGCGCGATACGCGAGGGAAAGGACGCGCCGAGGGGACAATTTTGCGGATAGCCCCGCTCATATTGCGGCCAAAGCCCATGCACGAGAAAGCCAAGGCCGGCGCCCGGCGCGCATTGTCTGCCGGCGCGCTCAGCCGCGGCCGTGCGGCAGAAGCCGGGCGACCAGGACAGAGCGAGCACGTAGAAATCGAAATCGCCTGGCGCATTGGCGCTGCGCCGGTAGGCTGGAGCGGCAGCGGCCGGCGTGAAAGGCGCGGTCGCCGGCGCATCGGCTTGCGGCGGCGTTGCCGACGGCTCGGGGCCGGCGCATTCGTCGAGCACGCAGTCCTCCGCGCCGGCGACGGCGGGGGTGGGCGGCGTAGAAGGCGCGGGAGCCGGCGCAGCGGCGGAAGGCTCCGCCGGGAGGCCTTGCGGGAGGCGTTCATTGACGCATTCGTCGAGCGCGCAGTTTTCGGTTCCGGCAATGGCTGCGTCAGACGCAAATGCGGGCGCGCCAGCGAGGGCGGCGACGAGACAGGCAGCCAGGGCGCGCGCGCCGAGTCGGAAGCCGGCCATAGAGCTACGGCCGCGCCATCTTGCAGTTCGGCGCATTGGCGTTGAAGCGATCAAGGCCGCTGACGCACCATTCGACGCCGAAGCCAAAGCCAATCGGGCCAAGGCTCTGCGAGATCGAATAAGAGAGCAGCCGCACTTTTGAGTCGCTCATTGCGATGCGCGCCTCACAATAGCGGCGCGGAATATAGTCGAGGCCGTTTGAACGAAAGCCGGTTTCCTGCACGACCTCGAAGGCGACGATGTCGAGGCCGGTGCGCCAATATTGCTGCTCGCGCTCGCGAAACGTGGTCCTGATCTCGCCGAGCGGCTCCGGGTCGGCGCAGGCAGGCAGATTGCTGTTGAACGGCTCATATCGATATTCGGACGGCACCAGCGGACGCGCCGACGCGGCCGGGCCGCCGCCGATCGCTGCGGCAGCCAAGGCGAGCGCCGCAGCAAGACCTGATGTTCTATTCGCCATAGGCGCTCCGCCATTTGCTCGGCCGGGCGGCAAACCTCCGCCGCCCCCCGAAAGAGCGGCGACGATGCGGCGCGAAGGTCAAGCCGTCAAGAGCGCGCGGCGGCAGGGGGCTCGTTTTACGCCCCCTGTTGCAGGCCTGCGCCAGCGGCGAAATCTCAGCCGCGATTATAAATGTCCTCGATGCGGATGATGTCGTCCTCGCCGAGATAGGAGCCCGTCTGGACCTCGATCAATTCGAGGTCGATCCGCCCCGGATTGGTCATGCGGTGGGTGCAGCCGATGGGCAGATAGATCGATTCATTCTCGTGGACAAAGATCACTTCGCTGTCGCGCGTGACCTCCGCCGTGCCCCGGACGACGATCCAATGCTCGGCGCGGTGGAAATGCTTTTGCAGCGAGAGCCGCTGGCCCGGCTTCACGACGATGCGCTTGACCTGATAGCGCGCGCCATTGTCGACCGACTGATAATAGCCCCAGGGCCGGTAGGAGCGCTTGTGCTGCAGCGCCTCTGGCCGGCCTTCCGCTTTCAGCCGATCGACGAGCTGCTTGACCTGATCGCCATACGCCTTGTTGAGCACGAGCACGGCGTCCTGCGTCGTGACGACGATGACATTGTCGACGCCGACGACCGTCGTCAGGAAATCATCCGAGCGGATATGCACGTTGGAGGCGTTCATCACGACGCCATTGCCGCGCGTCGAATTGCCGAATTCATCGCGGTCCGACAGATCCCAGACGGCCGCCCAATTGCCGACGTCGGACCAGCCGATGTCGGCCGGAACCACCGCCGCCTTGTCGGTCCGCTCCATGACGGCATAGTCGATCGAGATCTTCGGCGCGGCGCTGAACGCCTCCTTGTCGAGGACGAGGAAATTCAGATCCTGCTTCGCGCCGGCGACGGCCGCGGCCGCGGCCTCCGCGATGGCGGGAGCGAATTTCTGCAATTCGGCCTGCATGACGTCGGCGCGGAAGAAGAAATTGCCGGAATTCCAGAGGTAATTCTCGGCGATATATTTTTCCGCCGTGGCGGCGTCGGGCTTTTCGACAAAGCCCGCCACTTTCAGCACCGCGCCATCGAGGCTCACGGGCTTGCCGGTCTTGATGTAGCCATAGCCCGTCGCGGGCGCGGTCGGCTTGATGCCGAGGGTCACGATATAGCCGAGCGCGGCGGCCTCGGCCGCCTGCTTGCAGAGTTCGACGAAGCCCTTTGTGTCCTGAACGACATGGTCGGCGGCGAGCAGGGCGACGACCGTTTCGGGGCCAAGCTGCGCGGCGAGTTCGGCGGCGACCGCGACGGCCGGGGCCGAATCGCGCCGCACCGGCTCAAGGACGATGCGGGCTTCCCGCTTGATCTCGGCCAGTTGCTCGGACACGAGAAAACGGTAATCGTGGTTCGAGATGACGATCGGGTTTTCGAACACCGGGTCCTTCAGGATCTCGGCGGCCATCTGGAAGGTTGAGCGTGTTCCGATCAGGGAGATGAATTGCTTCGGCAGGCTTTCGCGGGATTCCGGCCAGACCCGCGTGCCGGAGCCGCCGCACATGATAACCGGAAGGATTTTCGGCATTCTTATTCCCCGCAGGCAAATCGGTTGGTTGGGCCAGTCCCGGAAAATTTTGCGCGATCTAGCATAGCCGCCCGGTTTACGCGAGCGCGCCAGAGGAGGGACGGTTCTGCGCCGTCCTCAATCCGTCAAAAGGCCAACGCAGCCAACCGGGCCGCCTCAAGCTGAGCGGAGCGCGGGCCAAGTTATAAAGGACAATGATAAAAATGTCGCCTCCCCCGCCTTTTGCGCCCGCCGGCGCCGCCTTGCGCGGCGCCCCGCCGCAGCTTCGGTAGACCGCCTTGGCCGAAAAACCGATCCCGGACCGCCCTGACTTCCGGCTGGAGCGCAAGCTGCTGCGCCGCGACGTCTGGCCCGTCGCCGGCGTCGACGAGGCGGGCCGCGGCCCGCTCGCCGGGCCGGTCGCCGCCGCCGCCGTGATCCTTGATCCCGACAATCTGCCGCGCGGGCTGAATGATTCGAAGCAGTTGACGCGCGAGGAGCGCGAAAAACTCTATGAATCGATCATGAAGCGCGCGCTCGCGGTCGCGCTCGGATTTTCAAGCGTCAAGGAGATTGACGCCATCAATATCCGTCAGGCGACGTTCCGCGCCATGCGCCGCGCCCTGGGGGCGCTCGCCGCCTCGCCGCGCTATGTGCTGATCGACGGCAACGACCTCGCTCCGGACCTTTGCTGCGAGGGCGAGACGATCGTCAAGGGCGACGCCTCGATCCTTTCAATCGCCGCCGCCTCGATCGTCGCCAAGGTCACGCGCGATCGACTGATGCGCCGGCTCTGCGCCGTCCATCCGGTCTATGGCTTCAGCCAGCATGTCGGCTACGGCACGC
This sequence comes from Methylocella silvestris, assembly GCF_002891535.1. Classification (GTDB taxonomy): domain Bacteria; phylum Pseudomonadota; class Alphaproteobacteria; order Rhizobiales; family Beijerinckiaceae; genus Methylocapsa; species Methylocapsa silvestris_A. The sequence goes on from NZ_PDZR01000028.1 coordinate 41,145, forward strand.
CGGCGCATCTTCAGGCGATCGAGGCGCACGGCCCCTGCCCGTTTCACCGGATGAGCTTTCGGCCGTTCCGGGCGGATTGAAACTCCCGGCCGGTTGAAACTCGTCCAAAATCGGGACAGCTCCGCTTGGACCCCGCAACGCGCCCTTTACCGCTCGGACGGTAAAGAATGTGCGTCAGTTGCGTATCGGTTTTTAATCATGCGTCCAGCATCCGCCGGGGCCGCGCGCGCAGCGCACGCCCGATCTCAGCTTAAGGTATTGCGTCCTGAGACCGGAGCGTTTCCCGCGCCTCTCCCGGCGGATCGCTCTCCCACGCTTCCGCTCAATGAAATTCTGATCGGCGACTGCCTCGAGCAGCTGGCGCGCCTGCCCGACGCCAGCGTCGACGCCGTCTTCGCCGACCCGCCCTATAATCTTCAACTCGAATCGACGCTGTCGCGGCCGGACCAGAGCCTCGTCGACGCCGTCGACGATGATTGGGACAAGTTCGACAGCTTTTCCCACTATGATTCGTTCAGCAGGGCCTGGCTCAAGGCCGTCCGCCGCGTCATGAAGCCGGAGGCGACACTGTTCGTGATCGGCTCCTATCACAACATCTTCCGGGTCGGCTCGACGCTGCAGGACGAGGGCTTCTGGATCTTGAACGACATCGTCTGGCGCAAGGCCAATCCGATGCCGAATTTTCGCGGGCGGCGTTTCACCAACGCCCATGAAACCCTGATCTGGGCCGCGAAGGATTCCGCCGCCAAGAACTACCGCTTCAATTATGAGCTTCTGAAAGCCGGCAATGAGGATTGTCAGCTGCGCTCCGACTGGCTTTTCCCGATCTGCACGGGCGCCGAACGGCTGAAAGGTTCGGACGGGCGCAAGACGCATCCGACGCAAAAGCCGGAAGCTTTGCTGGCCCGCATCCTGATCGCCGCGACCAACCCCGGCGATGTTGTGCTCGACCCGTTCTTCGGCTCCGGCACGACGGGCGCCGCCGCGAAACGGCTCGGGCGTCATTTTGTCGGCATCGAGCGTGATAAAACCTACGCCGCCGCCGCGCGGGCGCGCATCGACGCCGTCGAGCCGCTGCCCGAAGCGGCGATCGCGTTGACGCCGAGCAAACGCACCGAGCCGCGCGTCGCCTTTTCGGCGATCGTCGAGGCCGGGCTGATCGCGCCCGGCGACAGCCTCGTCGACGACAAGCAGCGCCATCGCGCGACCGTCAGGGCCGACGGCGCCATCACCCTTGGTCCGGTCGTCGGCTCGATCCACAAGATCGGGGCGCTGGCGCAGGGCTTGCCCGCCTGCAACGGCTGGACCTATTGGCATTTTGCACAAGACGGCAAATTGCAGCCAATCGACGCGCTCCGCACGGTGGCGCGCGGAAGGCTGCGCGAGGCCGAAGCCTGACTGGAATTTACCAGCTCAGACCTTCTTCAGCGTGTAGCGCACCGACTGCAGGCGGATAAATCCGTCGCGGAAAATGAAGGTGTCGACCCCGTCGTCGGCGTAATTTTCCTTCGATTTCGCCGTCCATTCCAGAAACAGCGCATCGCCTTCAAAGAGGACAGTCGGCAAAGCCCAGTCGGCCTGCGGCAAGTCCGCCAGCAGCGCCACGAAAGCCTCGCGAACGCCCGCTTTGCCGCGCTTCACGCCTGCCGGCGTCAGGATTACGGCGTCTTCGGCATAATCATAGACGATGCCGTCGAGGTCACCGGCGACGAGCGTCTCGGCATGGTGCTGGAAAATTTCTTGCGGCGTACGGGTCATCAAGTAGCGCTCCCATGAGAATGGCGCCGTTGTGCCGCGAACGCCGCCGCAGCGCAAGCTGGCCCGCCGCCCTCAATCCAGCTCGACGACAAGGCCGAGCTTGTCAAACTCCGCCTCGATCGCCTGCGCGATCGCCTGCAGCTCCTCGATGGTGACCTCCGCGCTCTCGTGCGGCGCGTCCCACGCGACGATCTGATCGAGATCGACAACGAAATCGGCCGGCTCCTCGGCGTCGGGAAGCTGCGCCGACGGCAGGATGGTCAGGCGCCTGTCCGCCCAGGCGACCCGGATCGCGCCTTCCGTCAGAGTGATCTGCGGTCCCGACCCGCGCCGCTTGCTTTTCGTCACGCATCTCCCCCAAATTCCCGTCGCCGCGCCGCGCCGACCAGTTTGCGCATCAGGCTCGGCAGCGCCTCATTCTCAAGATCGCCCGCCGCCCAGCGGCAGCCCTCGGGCGCCGGCATGTCCGCCCCAGCCTCCCCCACATAGACCGAAAGCTGCAAGGCAAAATGCGTGAAACTATGCTCGACGGGGCGCGCCAGGCGGCGATAATTGGCCGCGACCGGCGCATGGCGCGGCGCGGCGGCCTCGTCGAAATCCTCGCTCCAGGGCGAGCCGGGGATCTCGGTCATGCCGCCGAGCAACCCTTTCGGCGGGCGCGTTCGCACCAGGACCGCGCCGTCAGGGCGCGCCACAAAAAAGGCCGCGCCGCGCCGGAGCGGCCGATCCCGTTTCGCGGCCTTCACGGGAAAACGCGCCGGATCGCCGGCCCTGAACGCCGCGCAGGCGCCGTTCAGGGGGCAAAGCGCGCAGGCGGGGTTTTTCGGCGTGCAGATCGTCGCGCCTAGATCCATCATCGCCTGCGCATAATCGCCGGGACGCTCGGCAGGCGTCAGCGCCTCGGCTTTCGCGTAGATCAGGCGTTTTCCCGCCGGCGGGGGCGCCTCGATCGCATGGAGCCGCGAGAGGACGCGCTCGACATTGCCGTCGACGACGACAGCCTTGCGGCCGAATGCGATCGCGGCCACCGCCGCCGCGGTATAAGGGCCAAGACCCGGCAGAGCGCGCAGGGCCGCCTCCTTGTCAGGAAATTGTCCGCCAAATTGCGCGGACACGGTTTTGGCGCAGGCGTGCAAATTGCGCGCCCGCGAATAATAGCCGAGCCCGGCCCATTGCCGCATCACCTCCTCGGCTGGCGCCCGCGCCAGCGCGTCGACGTTGGGCCAATGCGCCAGAAATGCCGAAAAATAGGATTTTACCGCCGCGACCGTCGTCTGCTGCAGCATGATTTCCGAGAGCCAGACGGCGTAAGGATCAGCCGTCGCCCCAGGAGGCGCGCGCCAGGGTAGAACGCGGCGATGGCGGTCGTACCAGGCAAGAACTGCGTCTGGGATTGCGGCGTCACACATGCGCCTCGTTTAACCGGTCTCATTTGCTTGGCAAAGCGAGCCTGGGTCGACTCGAACACGGAACCCCGGGCGTCGGCGTCCGACATAGCGCCGCGCGATTGGCGTTTTGACGCTGCAAGGCCCGTCCGAAAACCTTCAAACAGAGGCGCAGCAAAAAACGCGTCCGGAGGAGCATCGATGAACCAGCAATCCGCGCGGAGCGCCCGGCCCGTCCCGGCAGGGCGCGAGGGCGCGATCCCCTATCTCACCGTGCGCAGCGGCTCCAGCGCCATCGAATTCTACAAACGGGCCTTCGGGGCGCAGGAGACGCTGCGCATCGAGCATGAAGGTCGCGTCGGCCACGCCGAACTCGAGATCGGCCCAGCGAAAATCATGCTGTCGGACGAATTTCCCGATCATGAGGCGTTATCGCCCCAGACGATCGGCGGCACGCCGGTGCTCATGCATCTTTATGTCGAGGACGTCGACGCCTTCACCCGCCGCGCCGGGCAAGAGGGGTTGAAAACGCTGCGGCCGGTGGCCGATCAGTTTTATGGCGATCGCGGCGGCAAATTCGAAGATCCGTTCGGGCATCGCTGGTGGATCGCCAGTCACATCGAGGATCTCTCGACCGAGGAAATTCGCCGCCGCGCCGCCGCTCTCCACGGCGAGGCGCCCGCGCAGGGCTGAACGTCGGCCGCCTTGCGGCCAGCCCGAAACGCGTTACAAAGCGTCATGCGCGCAAAGCGTTCCAAGGATCCCTGGTCGCGGCCGATCGCCGACCTCGTCGGGCCGATCATCGACCCCGCGCTGGCGCGACGCGGCTTCGGCAAATCCGACGTCATCCTCTATTGGGAGGAGATCGTCGGCGCGCGAATCGCCGCCATGTCGCAGCCGATCAAGCTGCAATGGCCGCCGCGCGGCCGCGCCGCCGCAACGCCAGCGACGCTCATCGTGCGCGTCGAAACGGGCTTTGCGCTCGAGCTTCAGCATCTTGCCGGAATTGTCGTCGAACGCGTCAACGCCCATCTTGGCTGGCGCTGCGTCTACCGGCTGCTGTTGAAACAGGGTCCGCTAGAGCCGCGCCCGGGCCCAAGGCGCCGCAGCGAGCCGCCGACTCCCGAAATTGTGAAGGCCGCGGCCGCCGCGACCGGCGATATCGCCGATGAAGCGCTCCGCGACGCCTTGACGCGCCTTGGCGCCTGTGTGCTAACCCGCTCCCAGCGCGAGGACGGCGGCTGACCGCCATCGTTCCGCCGCGCGGACATGCGTTTTGCCGCCATGTTTTTTCTGGCGCGGGTTTTTTCTGGCGATGAAGCGGTCCGCGGGCCACACTGCATCGTCGGCCTTCGCTAACTTCGCCACTCCTACCTGCCGGATGGAATCGAAATCCATGACGACTGTGACCAAAGCTCCGGCCTTTCCGAGCCGGCGATTCCTGTTCCAGCTCGCGCGCGCGGCGCTCGTTTTCGCGAGCGTCGCCGCCACGGGCGCGGCCCCGGCGCTGGCCCAGGGCGCGGCCGTGCCGCCCGATCAGCTGATGGCGCCAGGCGCGCTGCCGGATCTGGCGCTGGGATCAGCCGACGCGCCGATCACCATCGTCGAATACGCCTCTATGACGTGCTCGCATTGCGCCGCATTTCACACGACGACCTTCCCGGTGCTGAAAAGCAAATATATCGATACGGGCAAGGTGCGCTTCATCCTGCGCGAATTTCCGCTCGACCCTCTGGCGACGGCCGGCTTCATGCTCGCCCGCTGCGCCGGCGACGACAAGCGCAACGCCATCGTCGATCTTCTGTTTGCGCAGCAGAAGAACTGGGCCTTTACCGAAAAGCCGGTCGAGGCGCTGGCGGGACTCCTTAAACAGGCCGGCGTCGGACAGGAAGCGTTCGAGGCCTGCCTGAAGAATCAGGAGCTTTACAACAACGTCAACAAGGTGCGCGACAACGCCTCGGCGAAATTCAACGTGACCGCGACGCCGACCTTCTTCATCAATGGCAAGAAGGAAAGCGGCGAGATCTCGCCGGAGACGCTGGACAAATTGCTGGAGCCGCTGCTGAAGGGGTGAGAGCTACATTCTCCAAAATCTCTCATGTTGAGGAGGGCTCCGAGAGCCCGTCTCGAACCACGAGAGCGTCAACAGCCCGCGTGACACATCCTTCGAGACGCCATTTCTCGCGAAATGGCTCCTCAGGATGCGGAGAATCGGATTTCCAAACGGCCTTGCAGGCCCTCCAATGCAAGTTGGGCGCGCTGTGCGAGGAGCGGGCCTTCGCCGTGCTAGCGGCGGCCGAATTCCTTAAGGCATAACGCCTGACGCCCTGATGAAGGGCCCAAGCCTCGAACGCGCCGTCCTCGACGGGTGGGAAGAAAGACAATCCGGACAGCCGTGGGTTCCGGCCGGCAACGGACCCGCCAGCGGCCAATGGGCCCGAAAGCTTTACGGACGGCGACCTACACGCGCCCCCCCCCCCCCCAAAGGGC
>NZ_PDZR01000029.1 GCF_002891535.1 Methylocella silvestris
GGCGGCGGGGGTCCGGGGAGCGGCGCGGGCTGCGCCACGGCGTCGCCGGTCACTCCGACGAAGCCGGCGAGCATGACGACTCCGAACAAACGGAACGCCTGCCGACGGTCAAATGTCTCCATTAAAATATTCCTCCGTTGGGCGGCGCGCCTTTGCGACGCTGTTGCTTTCGAATGACATCCGATCAAGCGAACCGAAGAGCCGCCCATCCAACAGACAACAGCACTGCCGCATGAAATAGCCGCCACAAATCCGGAAGCAGGCGCCCGGGTCCCGGCGCGTCTGCAATCAGCTGCGCAGACGTCCCAGACCCCATTCGTTTAAAGTCCGATGTGCGTGCGGCCATTCTCCGATCGGCCGCCCTTCGCCGACGATTTCGAGATCGGCGGAAAATTCGATCCAGTTGCCGTCGGGATCGTGGACGAACATGAACAGGTTATGGCCGGGTCCATGGCGGCCCGGACCCCATTGGAGCGGGATATGCTCCTTTGCCATATGGTCCGCCCAGTCACGAATGTCATTCCAGCTGGCGACTTCATAGGAGTGATGGTCGAATCGGCTTTCGGCGGCCCTGAAGACCGCGGCGCTGTGATGCTCGTTGCTGCAACGCATAAACGTGACGCGCATGCCGCGCTGGTCGTCCACTACGACATCGGTGACGGTGAACCCCAGAATATCCACCAAGAACTGAACAATGGCGGCAGGATTGGGGCTCGACGTCACCACATGCTGCATCCGGGCCTGCGGATTGGCCGTCGCGATCTTCTCATCGGCTTCGGGCATGCCAAACGCATAGCAGTTGCCGTCGGGGTCGCGGACGGTGACGCTATCGGAGAACAGACGGGTTGGCCCATTGAGCGCAGCCCAGCCTGTCTTGCGGATGCGCGCCCGCAAATGTTCGAGTTCGTCGCGGGCGACGGCGAAACCCGACGACACCAGCTTGCGCGCATCGCCCGGAAGCAGAATGAGGCGGCGCTCCGGACCGCGCCCGATCCAGGCGTCGCCATGTTTCGAGAAAGCATAGCCAAGCGCCCGTTCATAGAACTGAGCGCTCTTTTCGACCTCCGCGCAGCCGAGTTCGAGATAGTGGAGATTCGCGACGAGGGCGTCCTTGTCTCTTCCCGCACGATGAAGATTCTCAGACATGACTCCTCCCTGACCAACGGCAGGGTGCTCACCCCGACAGTTTATGCAAAATTCCTAATATCTCGGAATTTTGCTGTCAACTTCGTTCGCAAGCAAAATGCGCTGCTTCTTTCAAGGCGAACGCAGCGCGCACGTCACCGCCTGCCCGGCAGAGCCCACGAGCATCTTGAGAATCTCGACACGTGCGGGATCCTCGCGCACGGCCTCGGCTGCCAGAACCAGCCCGATACTGCCGAGGATTAGATCGTTTTCCCCGAATACGGGCGCGGAGACGCCAAGGGCCCCTGCGTCGAGTTCGCCGATGCTGATGAGCGGCGCGCTGCGGCGTAGTCGCCGCGTCTCCGCCTTGAACGCCTCCCAGTCGCGCCCCAGCCCCATTGCGGCGACAGCTTCGCGCTCCAGATCGAAGAACCTGCGCAGGGTCCGCGCCGGCAGATTGACGAGGATCGCTTTTGACGCTGAACCGCGGATCAAGGGCATGGGACGCCCGCGCTCGTAGCTCGTTTGGATCGCAGGAGGATTTATTGAATATTCGTCAACGCACATGACTTGCAGCCGGTAGAGCCTGCAGAGCAACCCGATGGTTCCCGCCCCACTCTCTTCGACAAGTTTCCGCAGGATCGCGCGTGCGTTGCGGGTCAGCGGATCGACTCGTCGCGCGATGCGATCTAGCTCGATCGCGGCAGGCCCGACGGTATAATGGCCGGTGCGTCCGGCCACCAGAAGTCCGGCGCCCACCAGGCAACCAACATATTCGTAAGCCGTGCTGGCGGAAAGCCGAAGTTCAGCTCCGACGTCGTCCACCGTCCATTCTGGCCGCTCCGTCGTAAACAAACGGAGGATCGAGAGAACTCTGTCAGCTGTAGCGACCTTCTTCATTTTTCTTTCCTGCTGAGTGCTCCAAACCGCCAATGGGCGCCCGAGTTATGCTGTTCCCGTCTTTTTCCCGCGACGATCTTCCTCTCCTTACGGACCTTCGACGCCGCCCTGACAACGCCCAAGCAAAACGCGACCATTCCAGCGCCTGACGCTTGGAGCCTGAGCGCGCCCGACGCCCCCCTCGCGCCAGGCGCGATCGAGCCACGCTGGCCATTTGTGTACCAAATATGTCAGCCCGCTATACTAGACGGTCAGCTTTGGAGCCGGTAGTCATAATCGGGTCGCCTTCAGAAAGAAGGCCGACATGCAAGATAACGCGACAGGCGGCTAAGCCGAAACTATCGCGACATAAGAAAAACGTAAGCGCAGACGCGAAACGTACTGACGCACGCAAATAATCATAGGGGGGCGGCCGCGTGAGACACATGCGCATTGCCGATGGGCAGACGATTCCTTTTTCCAAGCCGAAAGCCGCGCAGACCAAAGCTTTCACTCCGACCTGTGTCAAGGCGTCTATACGACGCTTGGATCCGGATCCCGGCTTTAGATTGAACACGCTCGCCAGCATTGAAAAGTCGCGATTAGACTTGGAAATCACAGCTCAAAGCTCGCCGGCCTCCGCCGTGCAGGACCCGAGCTCAGCAAGTGAGCTTCACGACCAAGACCTTGGCCGGACCAGAAAACTCGGCCTCGCGGTCGCCCTCACGATCGAAAGAGAATTTCTCAGCGCCGGTTGGCCTTCGGGTGTGATGTTCGGACTTCAGGCCGAGATCCAGCGCCGGTACAAGATCGGCAGGTGGGCGATGCGTGAGGCCGTACGCATCCTCGAAATGCGCGGATCGGCGGATATGCGTCGGGGACGCGGCGGTGGCCTAATGGTCGCAGCGCCCACGTTGAATAACGTGGTAAAACCTTGCGCGCTCTACTTGCTCTCCCAGCATGTCACGCATGCCCATTTGTACCGGACCGCCCGTGTCGTAGCCGAAATCACGGCCGAGCTGCTTTTCCAACGATTCCATACAGAAGCAGCGCTCGCCGTAGAACTGTCTGCAACCTTTGCTGAAACCCGGGACCTGCTGAGCGCGCTGCTGAAGATGACCGGCAATCCGGCTCTGTCGCTTGTCGCCAGCATCCTGGAAGCTCTCGCCGGGCCGCGCCCCGAGATTGAGACCACGTTCGATCCACGGCGCCTTGCAGCGATTTCAAGGTCGGTCCTGGCGGGCGAAACGGCGACCGTCGCCGACCTTGTTTGTGGCCCCGCCCCGGAGCCGACCTGCCGCGATCTCGATCTCGTGCGCTGGATCAAGCCTACCGGGTCGCTGAACGCATGCCGTTATTCAACCCAACTCGCTTTCAAAATGCTTGGTGAGATCATGGGGCCGCATCAATCGCAACCGACGTTTCTCGGTTCCGAATGGGATATCGCCCATCGATACGGATTCAGCCTCGAGAGTGTGCGGCAGGCGTCTCGCATTCTTGAAGACATGGGCGTGATCGAATGCAGGTTGGGCCGCAGTGGCGGCCTTTTCACCCACAAGCCCGTTCTTGCCGAGATCCTGCCCCAGACCTTCGCCTACCTTTTCCACCAGGATGTCACCATCGCGGACGCCCTACTGGCGGCCGACAAGCTTGATCACGGCCTTTCGCGAGCCGAGCAGGTCGACGGATTGAACAACCCGTTGGGTCGGCTTCTCGCTGCCATGTTTGATGGGTTTGCGCGCCAGGCGCATCTGGAAAAAAACCCGGCTATCGTGCATTAAACCGAAGGCCGTGAGATCGCTGGCTCAATCCTGCGGATTGAACACGTAGCCGTCGCTTCTCACTGTCTGGATAATCTCCAACTGCCGTCCGCCGAGCGCAAGCTTTCGCCGCAACCGGCTGACCAGCAGATCGATTGCGCGGTCTGATACACCTTCGCTTTTTCCACGTGTGAGTTCGATCAGTTGCGGTCGGCTGAGGACCTGATGCGCATGCTTTTGGAACGCGAGGAGGAGGTCCGCCTCCGCGGCCGTCAGCGTGATGCGGACGCCTCTGGGCGAATAAAGAACGCGCCGTTCCGCCTCAAAACGCCATCCGCCGAATCGGACGCCGGCGACGTCGGTGGAATTTTCTTTTCCGTCCTGGCCGCGACGCGAAACAGCGCGAATTCGCGCTTCGAGCTCGGGCAGGGCGAAAGGCTTGCTCACATAATCGTCGGCGCCGGCATCTAGTCCGGCCACCCGGTCTGACAAGCTCGCCAGGGCGGTCACCATGATGATGCGCGCATTGCCCGTCGCCCGGATCTGCTTGCAGAGATCCAAGCCGCTGACTTCGGGCAGCATGAGGTCGAGCAACACAATATCAATCGCCTGCGTGGCCATGACCGCGCTCATCGCCTTGCCGTCAGCGACCGCGGCGACATGATAGTCCTTGTCCCGAAGAAACTGCGCCACAAGCCTGCTGATCTCGGGATCATCCTCGACGATCAGGATGCGCGGCATGAGGAGCGGAGCGGCCTGAAATTCAGCGTTCATGGCCGCAGCTCTCTCCCCAGATCGACATTGTTCCGGTTCGACGAAACCGGCGCCGCATCAAATGCGAAACTTGAATCTACTGGCGTTGAAAAACCTTGGCAAGATGAAGAAAAGCGCTAGCGCTTCCGGGCGCCAGCGCCGAAGGCTGGGACCTGGGATCATGCCCCACGTCCTGCGCAACCGTGGCTTGAATGTCTCTCGAACCGCTCACCGGAAGCATGATGCGCGCCAGCAGTCCCTGGGGCTCGACGTCCGACAGGACCAACTCGCCGCCGTGTCGGCGAACAATGTCGCAAACGATCGACAATCCGAGGCCGAGCCGCCCTTCGGCCGCTCGCGCTGGATCAAGCCGCGCAAACGGCAACAGGACGCGATTGCGCTCGCCGCTTGGGATCCCTGGCCCATTGTCCCTCACGTCGACCAAGATACAGTCAGCGTCGGCGCCCACATCGACATGGGTCTGTGTAGCGTAGCGGCAGCTGTTCTCGACCAGGTTTGCGACCGCCCGCGTGATCGCGGTGGGTTGGCAGCGACACTCCAGCCCGTAGGAGCCTGTGAAAGTCACGTCATGGCCGTCTTCGTTGAACTCGAGGACGATGCTTTCAACGAGCGATCCGAGATCGACGATCTCAAAGGGCTCGCTGTCGCATCGCTCGTCGTTGAGATAGGCGAGCGCGCTATTGACCATTTTTTGCATCAGGTCGAGATCTCGCGAGATGTCGCGACGGCTGGAGAAAAACGGCTCGAGATCAATCCGCAGCTTGAGCCGTGTCAATGGCGTGCGCAGGTCGTGTCCAACGGCCATCAGCATGTGGCGGCGCTCCTCCATCAGCTGCGCCACGCGCTCCTGCATCCGGTTGAAGGCTTGAATTAGCAGGCGGATCTCCAACGCGCCTCGCACCGGCAAGGATGTGATCGCCACGTCTTGCCCGAACTTCTCAACAGTGCTGACGAGCTCGCGCAACGGTCGATTGATCCGCGACAAGGTCCAGACGGAGAGCGAAATTACGAGCAGGAATAGAAAGGAAACCCCCACCAAAACCGGAAACGTCGCGATCATGAATTGGGACAGCCCTTCGTGCTGATAACTGTCGATCGTGACAGGCTCGCCATCCAAGGTGGTTTCGATACGAAACATTTCGCTGGCGCCATCGTCCCGCATGCAATTCTTGACCAACAACGAACCAACGTGATCGAGACGAACCTCATTGATGAGCAGCCGCAGACTGTCTGCCCAATAATTCGTCTCGGCGGCGGCGCAAGGCTCGGCGGGTCCAAGACTCACCCGTAGATTCTCGGACGACACGGCCCGGGCGATTTCGCGCCGCGCCGCCGGCGGCGCGCCGGACATGGCCTTCATTATTGTCGTGATCTGCAGCGCTTGCGGCCAAGGACCGGGAGGCAGGGGCGGTTTTGCCGGCCGCGACAGCGCAGAGAGCAGCAACAAAACGGCGAAGGTCGCCAGGAGCGCGCCAAAAGCGATCGCAATGATCTGCCCCCGCGCCGTATCGAGAAAGCGCCACATCCGCTAACCCCCATTTCTTCCAACATTTTAGCAGTTCCGACGCCGGCGAGCCATAGCCGAAAGCGGCAGCCGCCCCAAGCCGCGCGCAGCTCAACGCGTGGGCGGAGCGAGCCCGATCGCTGCGGCGGAGAGGAATCACGAGCGCGAGGCCTTGATCGAGCATGACGTTGCGAGCGAGCCGCTCCGCGGCTTCATGGGGTTGCAGCGCCAGAAGGGCCCAAACCTGACGGGGGAGCGAGAGCGGCGCCTCCGCGCGCATTTCTCTGGCGCAGCGACACTCGCGCCGCGAAGATGAGCGCAGCCAGAGCGGCGTTCAGCGCCAGCTGAATAGAACAAAAAGCGCGACAAACTGCGCCCATCGTGCAGCGACGAGCATGAAAAACAACCACGTGATGCGCTTCCTCCAGATCTTAATTCTTTACAAGATCAACAGCAGGGGACGCGAACAAAAAAGCAGTGCCAATGCCGCGCCTGCGCAATAAGGAGGCTATTTTCCGCCGCCGTCAGAGGTCACCGTTGTCGAGTAGATCGACCGGCCAGCAGTGAAGCGCCGATCTGGCGGCGCTGGACGGCATCCCACCGGTTGTGGTGCGGGACGCGGCTTGCGACTTGCCATGAAGGGAGACAAGAAATGCACATTATGGAGGGTTTTCTTCCCGTCAGCCATGCGGTCGGCTGGTTCGTCGCTTCGGCGCCCTTTGTGGTCGCCGGCGGGCTATCCCTGCGCAAGATCATACGCGAGCGGCCCGAAGCGCGGCTCAACCTCGCGGCCTGTGGCGCTTTCGCCTTTGTTCTCTCCGCGCTGAAAATGCCAAGCGTGACCGGCTCCTGCTCGCACCCGACGGGCGTCGGCTTGGGCGCGGTGATTTTCGGTCCCGCGGTGATGGCGGTGCTCGGCACGATCGTCCTGCTGTTCCAGGCCTTGCTGCTAGCACATGGCGGCCTGACGACGCTCGGCGCCAATGTGTTTTCCATGGCGGTCGTCGGCCCCTGGGTCAGCTACGGCATCTGGAAGGGGCTCCGCTCCTCCGGCGCGTCGATCGCCGTCGCCGTCTTCGCCGCCGCCGCTGTTGGCGATCTCGCCACATATGTCACCACGGCGGTGCAGCTGTCTCTGGCCTATCCGGACGCCGAGAGCGGAATTGTCGGCTCCTTCATCAAATTCGCCGGCATCTATGCGGTGACGCAGGTTCCGCTCGCCATAGCCGAGGGTCTTCTGACCGTGGTGGTGATGAACGCCCTGTCCGGACGCGCCGGACAGCCTGACGAAATCGCAGTTCTCGCTGGGGAGGCCCGCTAATGAAAAACTCTCGCACCACCTGGCTTTTGCTCGCGACCTTGGCCCTCGTCGTCGCGCCGCTGGTCATTCCCGGCCTTGGCGGCAGCTTCAAGGGCTCCGACGATCAGGGAACGGACGCCATCAACGAATTGCGCCCCGACTACAAGCCCTGGTTCGAGCCGCTATGGAAGCCGCCGTCCGACGAGATCGAGAGCCTGCTATTCTCATTGCAGGCGGGGCTCGGCGCCGGCTTCATCGGCTTTATGATCGGCCGGCGCTCCGCCGCCGCCAAGGGATCGGCCAAGCAGGTCTCCGGAGCCGTCGCCAACGGCGCCGTCGGCGATGTCAATGTCGCCCATTGACCGCGAGGCCCATCTGAACCGCTGGCGGTCGAAACCGCTGGCGGAAAAGGCTTTGCTCGCGCTCGGCATGCTGGTTATCGCACTTGCGCTCAAGCCTGCCGTCGCTGTGCTCGTCGCGTCTGCGATGACGGCGGTGACGCTCGTCGGTGCCCGCGTCTCCCCGCGACTCTGGCTCGGCTGCATGACGGCGCCGCTCGGCTTTCTCGCCGTCGGCGTGGTGACTCTTGCCCTGCGCATTGATGCGCAGGGCATCGGCCTCGCGCCCGGCGGCTTCGTTGAGGCTGGCGCGCTGGTCGCCCGGTCGATCGCGGGCTTGACCTGCATGCTGTTTCTGGCGCTGACCACGCCGGCGAGCGACCTGGTTGGAGGTCTCGGCAGGCTGGGCCTTCCAAGCGAAATCGTGGACCTTGCGCTGCTGATGTACCGATTTCTGTTCATCCTCGGGGACTCGGCCGCGGCAATGAATGCCGCGCAGGCAGCGCGGCTCGGCCACGCCACCGCGCGCCAGCGCGTGACTTCGGCCGGCCTGATCGCCGCCAATCTGTTGCCGCGCGCCATCGACCGCGCTCGCCGTATGGAAATTGCGCTCGCTTCGCGCGGCTGGCGTGGCGAGATGCGCGTGCTTGCCGACCGATCTGCGGCCACGGCCTCGGGATTGGCCGTCATCAGCGCAGCGATCGCCTCGATCGCCCTGACGGGATTCTTTGTATGACGCCGCTAATGGAGGTTTCCGGCCTCACCTATTCCTATCCGGGCGGCGTCGCGGCGCTCGACGGACTCGACCTGCGCATTGAGCGCGGTCGCAAACTCGCCGTTCTCGGACCAAACGGCGCCGGCAAGACCACGCTGCTCCTGCATCTCAATGGTTCCTTGCGTCCCGCATCGGGCCAGATCCGCCTCGACGGCGAAATGATGAAATATGACCGGCAGGCGCTCAACGACTGGCGCCGGCGCGTCGGTCTCGTTCTGCAGGACGCCGACGATCAGCTGTTCGCAGCGTCGGTGGCCGAGGATGTGTCGTTCGGCCCGCTCAATCTCGGCCTTAGCGAGGACGAGGCACGCCAGCGCGTCAAAGAGGCGCTCGCTGCGCTCAACATATCGCACCTCGCCGGCCGCTCGACGCACATGCTGTCCTTTGGCCAAAAGAAGCGCGCGGCCATCGCGGGCGCTATCGCCATGCGCCCGGAGATCCTGATGCTCGACGAGCCGACCGCCGGCCTCGATCAACATGGCTCAGCATTGCTTACGGAGGAGTTACAACGTCTCTGCGACGCCGGAACCACGCTCATCTTCACGACCCACGAAGTCGATTTCGCCTGGTCCTTCGCCGATGAGGCCGCCCTGTTCTGCAATGGCCGCGTCATCGCTCAAGGGCAGGCGACCGAACTGCTCGCCGATACGCGCGCCCTAGCGGAGGCGCGGCTCGCCCCGCCCGTACTCGCGCGCCTGACCGGCGTCCTGAAAACCCGCGGCCTGCTCGCACAAAACGCTGCGCCGCCCCGCACTGTTGACGACATGCTGGCTTTGATTGTCGAGTGGAGCCCCGCCTATGTTAGATCTTGATCCAAAACCTCTGACCGGCGCGCCGTCGCAGGGCGATCGCCACGCCAAAGATCATCGCCACGACGATCATGAAGATCACGATCATGACCACAACCACGCCTTTTCGCTCAAAGAATGTTTGCGGATCGGCCTGGTCGCGCTCTGCGCCCTCGCCATTCAGTTGGGCCTGCCCGACAATACCGTGCTGAGCATCGACAACGAGCTGTTTCTGCCCTTCAGCTGGTATGGCTATATCGGGCTGTTCATCGGCGGCAAGCCCTTGTTCAGCGCCGCCTTTGAAAGCCTGAAGCAGCGGCGCATGACTATGGAGCTGTCGATGGCGATCGCCGTGGCGGCGGCTGCCTACACCAGCTATTTCTTCGTCGCTCTGTTCATCACCTTCTTCGTTTTGATTGCGGAAATGCTGGAGGGCATGACCTTTGAACGCGGCCGCCGCGCACTGCACGAATTGATGGATTTGCTGCCGAACGAGGTGACTGTTCGCCGCAACGGCGCGACCTTCCTCATGCCAATTTCAGCTCTGCACATAGGCGACATCGTGGTAGTGGCGCCGGGCGCGCGTATTCCCGTGGACGGCCCTGTCACCGCCGGCAATTCGTTTGTCGATGAATCTCGCATCACCGGCGAGTCCATGCCGGTCGAAAAGGTAGCCGGCGCACATGCCTATGCCGGCACGGTCAACCAGTCGGGCGCACTCGATATCCAAACCGAACGCTTCGGCCGCGAGACTAGTTTCGGCAAGATCATCGAGGCCGTGGAGCATGCGGAAAAAACCCGCGCGCCAATCCAGCGCGTCGCCGACCGGCTGGCGAGCTATATTGTGTGGTACGCGCTCGCCTTCACGGCCCTCGCTTTCTATATGACGAACGGCGATATCAACACGACGATCTCGACCATCGTGGTGGCCGGCGCCTGTGGCGTCGCGGCCGGGACGCCTTTGGCGATTCTTGGCGGCATGGGCCGCTGCGCCAAGCTCGGCGCCGTTGTGAAAGGCGGCGTCCATCTTGAGACGCTCGGCAAGATCGACACGGTGCTGCTCGACAAGACGGGCACGCTGACATATGGCGTTCCCGATATCGTCGGCGTCCACGCCATGTCTGGCGTCAGCGAAAAAAGCCTGCTGCAAGCGGCGGCGACGGCGGAACTCCGCTCGGAACATCCGCTCGGGCGCATGATCGTTTCCCATGCGCGCTCGCTCGGCGTGCAGCCGGAAGAACCTCCGCATTACGCCTATCTCCCGGGCAAGGGCATCAAGGCCCAAGACAGCGGCGGCCTGCTGCTCGTCGGCAGCCGCGCCTTTCTCGAAGAGGCCGGGCTTTCGTTTCTTGGCGTCCCCGACGCCATCGCCAACGCCTCGGTCATTGTCGCGCGTGAGACCGCAGTCCTCGGCGGGATCGTCGTCGAGGACCGGGTGCGCCCCGAGGCGCGGGAAGCCGTCGCCGCCCTCAAGGCGCTGAAGTTGAGAACCGTGCTGCTCACCGGCGATGTGCGCGCTGTCGCGGAACGGCTCGGGCGTCAGCTGGGCGTTGACGAGATCGAGGCCGAGCTGTTGCCCGAGCAAAAGCTCGCGCGCGTCAAAGCGCTGCGCGAGCAGAAGAAGACGGTCGCAATGGTCGGCGACGGCGTCAACGATGCGCCCGCGCTCGTCGCCGCCTCCGTCGGAGTCGCGATGGGCTCCGGCTCAGAGATCGCGCGCGAAAAAGCTGATGTGATGCTGGTGAGCGACAATCTCAACCAGTTCGTCGAGATCGTGCGCGTGGCGCGGCGTACCCGCAACATCATCTGGTTCAATTTTGCCGGTACAATTCTCGTCGATATCATCGGCTTGCTGCTGGCGCTCTTTGGCCTGATCGATCCAATATGGGCTGCGATCATCCACACCTCGTCTGAACTGACATTCATTCTGAATTCGGCGCGGCTGCTGCCAAGCCCGATGTTCTGGAAAAAGCAGGAAGCCTTCCTGCCGACGCCCGTCGCCGCGCGGGCCTGAGGTTTCAGTCATTGGAGGCGGGCGTCGCAGCGATGCCCGCCTCCTCGCCATATGCGCTAGGCGGAAAGCCCGATAATTGCGTCTACGACACGCGGGTCGGCGTGGATGCCCCCCAATACGCCGAGGAGCAGGGTGATGCTGTGGCCCAGGCTGAACAGGGTCACGTCGAGCGTGACATCGCTCAAGCGATAGATGAAGAAGATCATCGCGAGGATGAATAGCAGATGGTCGCCGCCCGTGACCATGTGCTTGGCGCCGAGATAGAGGAAAGCTGCGGCCTGCGGCCCAGCGTTCGATGCGACGAAAGCAGCGTCCTTGCCGCCGATGCCATGCGCCTGAGCGCCTGGCCCACAAGGCAGCAGCAGTATCACAAGGTCGACCAAGGCGAGCGCGCAGCTCCGGCAATTCCGGCGCATTTCTTCCCGCCTTCTTGTCGTTTGATCGTCCCCGACTCTTGCCGGGGACTACAGCCGATCAGAAGGGCAGGCCAACGTAATTTTCGGCGAGCGAACCCAGCGCCTTTTCAGAGGACAGGAGATAGGCGAGTTCGATGTCCTGCAGCTTGTCCTCATAGGATGAGCGGTTCGGGAACTCGTGCAGCAGATGCGTCATTGACCAGGAGAATCGTTGCGCCTTCCAGACGCGCGCCAGCGCCTTGGCGGAATAGTTTTCGAGACCGAGATCGTCACCATTGAGGTAGTGGTCGGTCAAGCCGTGGTAGAGGTAGTAGATGTCCGAGGCCGCGCTGTTGAGGCCCCGCGCGCCGGTCGGCGGCACGATATGGGCGGCGTCGCCGGCGAGGAACAGTTTTCCATAGCTCATCGGCTCGGCGACAAAGCTGCGCAGCGGCGCGATGCTTTTCTCGATCGAGGGACCCGTGACCAGTTTCGCTGCTATCTCCGACGGCAGACGCCGCTTCAATTCGGCCCAAAAGGCCTCGTCGGACCAGTCCTCGACCTTGTCCTCCAGCGGAACCTGGACGTAGTAGCGGCTCAGCACCTGCGAGCGCAGCGAACACAAGGCAAAGCCGCGCTCGTGGCGCGCATAGATCAGTTCCGGCGACACCGGCGGGGTGTGCGCCAGCACGCCGAGCCAGCCGAAGGGATAGATGCGCTCATATTCGCGTAGAACGTCGGTTGGGATCGACTTTCGGCTCACGCCGTGAAAACCGTCGGCGCCGACGATATAGTCGCACTCGACCCTGCAGTCTTCGCCGGTTTTGCGGTAGGTCACGCTCGGCGCGTCGCTTTTGAGCCCGTGCAGCGTCACGTCTTCAACCTGAAACACCGTCTTCACGCCGGATTTGTCGCGCGCCTCATAGAGATCGCGGGTCAGTTCCGTCTGGCCATAGACGATAACGGAGTCGCCGCCCGAATGTTTGTGCAGGTCGACGCGGTCGAGGCGCCCATCATGTGCTATGTAGAAGCCGTGATGGATCTCCCCTTCGCGATCCATGCGCTCGCCGCATTGCGCTTCGCGCATCAGGGCGGCAAACCCATGTTCCAACACGCCAGCGCGGATGCGCGCCAGAACGTAATCGCGGGTTTGCCTTTCGAGCACGACATTATCCACACCTTTGAGGTGCAGCAATTGCGACAGCAGCAAACCGGACGGTCCGCCTCCAATTATGCAAACTTGAACCTTCAAATTTTCCTCCCTTGGGTTATGATCATTCTTGGAAAGAATAGCCCTCTGGGCGCGCGCTCCGAATGGAGCGAAAGACAAAAGACTTGTAGAAACACGACATGGCGCTAACGACTCCCCACGTCGCCAATTTCAACTTGTTCGGCGAGACCGGCGATCTGCCGGACGTCGTGCATTGCGAGACCATTTTCGATCGCGCTTCGCTACACGACTGGGAGCTAACGCCTCACCGGCACACGCGGCTACATCAGATCATCCTGGTCACAAGCGGCGGGGGCCTCGCGCGCTTCGACGACAAACGCGAAGACCTCGCCGCGAACCGCTTGGCCAATGTGCCGGCGGGCGTCATCCACGGCTTCAGCTTCGCGCCGGAGACGCAAGGTTTCGTCGTTACGCTCGCCAGCGAATTTCTCGACGAGAACCTTCCGGCAAAAGAGGGATTGCGCCGCTATCTCAACGCCGCTTACGCCGTTGACGCAGACGATGCCGCCGCCGATTTAATGGCCCGGATCTTTCACGAGTTCGCCGAACGCAGGTTCGCCCGCGCGCAGGTGCTGCGGTCACTTTGCGGCGCGCTGCTGGGCGTGGCGGCGCGCGCTGGCGCGGAGCAGAGCGAGACGCAGGCGCCGCGAGACCTCAATCCGCTCGCGCGCAAGTTCGGGGAGTTGCGGGAAGAGCATTACCGGCAGCACTGGAAGGTGCGGGACTACGCTCGCGCCCTGGGGGTCGGCCCCACACATCTCAGTCGCGCCCTGCGCGCCGCGAGCGGACTGTCGGCGGCACAACTCATCCAGGAGCGGCTCATTCAGGAGGCGCGCCGCAACCTCGTCTTCACCAATTTACCGATCTCCACGATTTCCTACACGCTCGGCTTCGAGGATCCGGCCTATTTCAGCCGCGTCTTCACCGCCGCCAGCGGCGTTTCGCCCAAACAATTCCGCACGCGGCTGAGCGGCGAGCGCGACGATGGCGCCGACCCGCGCGGGCTTCGTCCAAAAAAAACTGCATAAAGTAGAAAAAATCGTCCATTCCGTCTTTCTCCCGGCGCTCTTAACTTCTCTCGCAAGAGCAGAATAGAGGAGGAGACCTTGTTTTCATTCGATCCCTATTCTCCGGCTGTTGATGTCGATGCATTTCGCTTCTACGGGCGGCTGCACGACGAATTTCCCTGTACTGGAGCGAGGAAGCAAACATGTGGGTGCTGTCGGGCGGCGGCTCCATGTCAATGCTGACGCTAAAGCCTGCCGTCGCAACGCTATTGCGCGCCTCGCGCTGAAAATCGCCATGGAGGAATTCCACGCTATCTTTCCGGATTACGTGCGTCTGCAGGATCACTTTCCCTGAATGCCCTCCTCGACTTTCCGCAGCCCGTTGCACCTCGAACTGGCCCGCGTCTCAACTGCCGTCAAACATCCCGTGAGAGACATATTCAAATGACTAAAATCACCTTCATCGAACCCCAAGGCGCCAAGGTGGAGATCGACGTGATCAACGGCTGGACGCTAATGCAGGCGGCGACCTCGCACGGCGTAGAGGGCATCGAGGCCGAATGCGGCGGCTCCTGCGCCTGCGCCACGTGCCATTGCTATGTCGAAGGCGAACAGGCGACGCGGCTACCCGCGCCGAGCAACGACGAACTGGAAATGCTCGATAACGTCGCTGCGGAACGGCTGCCCAATAGTCGCCTCGGTTGCCAGATCAGGGTGACCCCGTATCTCGAGGGACTTGTGGTACGGATGCCTGAGGCGCAGAGCTGATGGGCGACGCCGTCATCATCGTAGGCGCCGGCCAGGCCGGTCTGACCGTCGCCGAAGCCTTGCGCGCCGATGGCTGGCAGGATGAGATCGTCATCTATGGCGCCGAAAAACACGCGCCCTACCATCGCCCGCCGCTCTCTAAAGGCTATCTGCTTGGCGACACGCCCGCCGCGCAGCTCACAATCCGAGGACCGGACCTTTTCGACAAGAAGCGGATCGAGTTTTGCGCCGGGCGACCCGTCCGCGCGATCGACCCGACCAGTCTCCGCATCGAACTCGACGACGGCAGCCGGCGCGCCTATTGCAGCCTCGTGCTCGCGACGGGATCGCGTCCGCGCGAACTGGCCGTTGAAGGCGCGCGTCTCGATCGCGTCGTTTCGCTGCGCACACTAGAGGATTCGGCGACGATCGGCACCCAACTGCAAAAAGCCGAGAATGTTGTCGTCATCGGCGGCGGATTCATTGGCCTCGAAGTCGCCGCGGCCGCCCGCAAGAAGGGCTGTTCGGTGATTGTGCTCGAAGCCATGGACCGTCTGCTGGCGCGGGTCGCATCCCCGGCAATTTCGGACTTCTTTGCCAGGCTCCACTCCGACCATGGCGCGAGGATCATTTTCAATGCGAAAGTCTCGCGGCTCGTCGGTGAGGCGGGCGTCGTTCGCACTGTCGAGACCGCCGACGGCCAGTCCTTCCCCGCCGATCTGGTGGTGGTCGGAGTCGGCGCGGTCGCTAACGACGAACTCGCACGCCACGCCGGCCTCGCTTGCGATCGCGGCGTGGTCGTCGATGATTGCTCGCGCAGCAGCGATCCCTCAATTTTTGCCGCAGGCGACTGCACGGCGCGACGGCTGGCCGACGGCGCCTTATCGCGGCTGGAATCCGTTCAGAACGCCGTGGAGCAAGCAAAATCGGCGGCGGCCGCGCTCACCGGAAGGGAGCGGCCCTTTCGCGCGGCGCCCTGGTTCTGGTCCGATCAACATGGCGTCAAGCTACAGATGGCGGGATCGTCGGCCAACGCAGATCAAGCTGCGCTGCGCGGCTCGCTGGCGGACAAGAACTTCTCGCTGTTTTATCTCAGGAGTGGCAAGCTGATCGGCGTCGACACGATCAACCGCCCTGGCGACCACATGCTCGCGCGCAAGCTGCTAGACCACGGACTTTCGCCGACCATCGAGGAGGTTTCCGACGAACATTTCGACTTAAAGAGTCTGCTCGCCACCGGGGTACCTGCCTGATGTTCGATGCGCCCGCCACCTCCAGATGGCGCTGTCAGCTTAATCCGCCGCCTTCGCCGCCACTGCCATCGTCGCGCCCCGGAGAGCCGCGTCGCGCCATCGATCTCGACGACCATTTCGCGCGGCGCGGAATAAAGCGGCGCATTGTTCTGATGGCGCCAGGCTTTTCCGCGTTGCCAGGCTTATAGGCAGCACGGACATTCTGACGACGGCGCCCGGTCCCCTGCGCCTCGCGGCCACAGCTGACCTCGCCAGCGCACCGGCTCTCGCGCGGCGCCCTCGCCTGCCGATCTACGTGATCTGGAGCCGGCGGCGCCAGGACGATCCGGCGCATGTCTACCGCGCAGCGCCGCAACTTAAGCCGGCGCCAAAGTTTCAGTATCCACTTCCGTTTCGCCCTGCGCATTGTAGCGCGCGCCTGTAACCGTCTGTTCGTTGATCAGCGCGTCCGCAGTGGCGGCGATGTCAGGCGGCAACGCCAAATCGGCGGCGGCGAGGTTCTCGCGCAAATGCTCGACGCTTGTCGTGCCGGCGATCGGCAGGATGCCGTCATCCTTGGCGAGCAGCCAGGCGAGCGCCAGTTGCGCAGGCGTACAGCCCGCCTGTTGCGCCAGGGCCCTGAACGGTATGAGCAGTTTCAAATTGGCGGCGTAGGCGTCGGGCGCGAAACGCGGCATGGCGCGGCGGATGTCGGCGGCGTGCAGCGTCGACACATCGGTGAGCGCGCCGGTGAGAAAGGCGCGCGCCAGCGGACTGAAGGCGACGAAAGACGCTCCGATTTCCCGCGCAGCGGCAAGCACGGCGATCTCGGCGTTGCGGGTCCACAAAGAATATTCCGTCTGCACCGCGCTGATCGGGAATTCTCGATGGGCGCGGAGCAGGATCGGCGCCGAGACTTCCGAAACGCCGATGGAGCGGACGAGGCCCTTGCGCACGAGGTCGCCAAGCGCGCCGACGCTGTCTTCGATCGGCACGTTGCGGTCATAGCGATGAAGATAGTAGAGGTCGATCGCGTCCGTTCCCAGACGGCGCAGGCTTTGCTCACATTGCCGCGCCAGCGTAGAAGGGCGCGCGTCGATGATCTTGCGATAAACACCTTGTGCGTCGGGCCGCCCCTCCATGCCGCATTTGCTGGCGAGCGTGATCTTCGCTTGATACGGTTTGAGCAGGCGCCCGACCAATTCCTCGTTGGCGCCGAAACCGTAGAGCGTCGCCGTATCGAAATGATCGACCCCGGCTTCGATCGCCGCCCCGATCACTCGCGCCGCCTGATCCGCGCTGACCGGCGGCCCATAGGCGTGGCTCAGATTCATGCAACCGAGACCGATGGCGCCAACGGTGAAGGGACCGAGCTTGCGAATCTGCATTCTACCCTCTTCAAGCAATCGGCGCGGGCTGAGCCGTGCTGAATGAATCGCCCGCCGCGAAGAAAAGCGTCATTTCAGCTGCTGCTCGAGGTCGTGAAGCACCTCATAGCAGGGCAGCACCCCGGCGACGCTGGCGTTGGGCTCGCGCCCTTCGCGGATCGCGGCAATGAATTCACGATCCTGCAATTCGATGCCGTTCATGGAGACATCGACCTTGCTCACGTCGATCTTTTCGTCCTTGCCCGTAACGAGGTCGTCATAGCGCGCAATATAGGTGGCGCTGTCGCCGATATAGCGGAAGAAGGCGCCGAGCGGCCCGTCATTGTTGAAGGAGAGCGACAGCGTGCAGATAGCGCCGTTTTCCGCCTTGAGCTGAATCGACATGTCCATGGCGATGCCAAGCTTTGGGTGGATCGGACCTTGAATGGCGTTGGCCTTCACGATCGGGCTGCCAGTCTGGTAGGCGAAGAGATCGACGGTGTGGGCGGCATGGTGCCAGAGCAGATGATCGGTCCAGCTGCGCGGCTCGCCGAGCGCGTTCAAATTGCTGCGACGAAAGAAGAAAGTCTGTACATCCATCTGCTGAATGTTGAACTCGCCGCCAACGATTCTGTGGCGCACGAATTGGTGTGACGGATTGAAGCGGCGCGTATGGCCGCACATGGCGACGAGGCCTGTCTGCATTTGCAGCGCGACCACCTCTTCAGCGTCCTTGAGGCTGTCGGCGAGGGGGATCTCCACCATCACGTGCTTGCCGGCCTTGAGCGCCTGAATCGATTGCGCGGCATGGATCGGCGTCGGCGTGGTGAGAATGACCGCATCGACTTCCTTGAGCGCCAGCGCGTCGGCAAGATCGGCGCCGGCATAGGCGATGCCGAACTTTTGCGCCAGACCTTTGACCTTTTCGGCCTCGGGGCTCACCAGCGCGACCACCTCCGCGTCGGCGATCGCCTGGAGCGCTTCAAGATGCTTGACGCCGAAAGCGCCGGCGCCTGCGAGCGCTATTTTTACCTTGCTCATGTCAGCCTCAAACGTTGTTTTCGAGAATGAGATGGCCGACCGCCGTGTTGGAAGCGGGCACATGGAAGAAACGGTGTTTGAGGGTCGGGGCCGCGCCGCCCGCAACATCCGCCATGGCGCCGCGCGCGATCAGCCACATCACGAGTTCAATCCCCTCGCTGCCGGCTTCGCGCACATATTCAATATGTGGCACTTTGGAGAGGCCCGCGGGATCGGCGATCAGCCGGTCGAGGAAGCGATTGTCCCAGTCCGCGTTGATTAGACCCGCCCGCGCGCCCTGCAACTGGTGGCTCATGCCGCCGGTGCCCCAGATTTGCACGTTGAGATTCTCGTCGAAACTCTCAACGGCGCGGCGGATCGCCTGACCCAGCGCGAAGCAGCGCGCGCCAGAGGGCACAGGGTATTGAACGACATTCACCGCGAAAGGGATTACCTTGCACGGCCAAGCGTCTGGCTCGCCGAAAATCAGGCTCAGCGGCACGGTCAGACCGTGATCGACCTCCATCCTGTTGACTATGGTGAGATCGAAATCGTCCTGGATCACCGATTGCGCAATATGTGCCGCGAGCTCGGGATGACCGATGACTTTGGGCACCGGGCGCGGACCCCAGCCCTCGTCGGCGACGGCAAATTCCGCGCCCGTACCGATGGCGAAGGTGGGAATAAGGTCAAGGTTGAATGCCGTGGCATGGTCGTTATATACGAGGAACACCACATCTGGCGTGTTGGACTCGATCCATTTCTTCGACGGTTCGTAGCCGGCGAACATGGGCGCCCAGTACGGTTCTGCTGTCTTGCCTCCGTCGATGGCGACGCCTATTGCCGGGACGTGCGAGGTGTAAACTGAGGCGGTGATCTTCGCCATTCAGGCGTCTCCCTTTTTCGCCCGCGCGCTGCGGCCGGCTTCGCCCTGCGGCTGGTTGTGCGGCTGAGCGTCGCCATCCTCGCCGAGAAAGCGGTTGCCATCCGGCGAGCGCCCGCCCGAAACCATCATGGTCCGGTATTCCGCTTCGCTCATGCCGGTCATGCTGCCGGCCATCTGCTGAAAACTCTTGCCCTCTGCCCCGCCGATGCGGGCGAGAAAATAGATGTTGCCGCCGAGCGCGATGCAGCGATTGAGGTCGCGCGCCATCACCGCCAGCTTCTGCTCTTCGCTCATCGACCATTCATCGAGATAAGCGTGCTCGTCGGCGAGAAAGCGCGCGCGGTTCTCCGCCTTCATCAGCGAGGTGCAGAACTGGTTGAGCCAGTAGCCCTTGCGTGATTGTTCCGCGTCAAAGATCGTTGTGCCAGGCACGTCCAGATAGGGTTTGTCGAGAGCCATTCTAACCTCCAATTTCTTCCGGCCAGTAGAGCCGCATGGGATTGTCCACCAGCAGCTTTTTCTGCAATTGCGCGGTCGGCGCGATGTCCGGAATGAAATCGACCAGCAGGCCGTCGTCTGGCATGTGATCCCTCAAGTTGGGATGCGGCCAGTCTGTGCCCCACAGCACGCGATCGGGAAATTCATCGACCACGCGGCGGGCGAAGGGAACCACGTCGCGGTAGGCCGCCTGTTCGCCGTCGAGCGCGCGCGGGCCAGTCAACGAGAGGCGCTCGGGG
This sequence comes from Methylocella silvestris, assembly GCF_002891535.1. Classification (GTDB taxonomy): domain Bacteria; phylum Pseudomonadota; class Alphaproteobacteria; order Rhizobiales; family Beijerinckiaceae; genus Methylocapsa; species Methylocapsa silvestris_A. The sequence continues at coordinate 19,880 of NZ_PDZR01000029.1, forward strand.
CAGCTCACCTTGCTCCAGACATTTTCATGCTCGCGCATGAACTTCAGGAACAGGCCAAATTCCGGGCCGTCGATCGCCTTCGCCAGATCCGGACGACCCATGTGATCGACCACGACCGTGGTCGGCAGCGCGGTGAAAAACTCCCACAGCTCCGGCAGATCGACCGCCTCGAAATAGATGACGACATGCCATCCGAGTCCGGCGATGCGTCCGGCGATCTCCAGCAATTCGTCCTTGGGTGTAAAATCCACCAGACGCTTGACAAAATTGAAGCGAACGCCGCGCACTCCAGCCGCGTTGAGGCGCTTCAGCTCCTCATCGCTCACCGAGCGACGCACGGTGGCGACGCCGCGCGCCTTGCCTTGCGAAGCCAGGCAGGCGTCCGCCATCGCTTCATTGTCCCCGCCATGGCAGGTCGCCTGAACGATGACATTGCGCGAGAAGCCGAGATGGTCGCGCAGCGCGAACAGTTGCGCCTTGCTGGCGTCGCAGGGCGTATATTTACGCTCCGGCGCATAGGGGAATTTTTTACCCGGCCCGAACACATGGCAATGGGCGTCCACCGCGCCAGGCGGCAGCACGAAGTGCGGTTCGCTTGGCCCCTCATACCAATCGAGCCAGCCCTTTGTCTTTTCAAAGGGTCCGCTGGTCGGCTTGGACAACTTCTCTCCCATCAATCGATCCATTTGAGACCGGCTTTTTCCAGCGGCTCGCGCATCTTGTACATGTCGAGGCCGAGCACGCCGGATCCGAGCTTCTCCCGCTTCTCGCCCTCAAAACTCTCGCGCTTCTGCGCGGCCTCGGCGATGCGCGGCGCCCATGCAGCGGGAACGACGCAGACGCCGTCGGCATCGGCGACGATCGCGTCGCCCGGATTGACGAGAGCGCCGGCGCAGACGACGGGAATGTTGACCGAGCCGAGCGTCGCCTTGATCGTACCCTTGGCGCTGACGCATTTGCTCCAGACCGGAAAGCCCATTTCCTGAAGCACGCGCACATCGCGCACGCCGGCGTCGATGATCAGCGCCCGAGCGCCACGCGCCATGAACGACGTGGCGAGCAGGTCGCCGAAATAACCGTCCGTGCATTCGGCGGTGACCGCGGCGACGACGATGTCTCCGGGCTGGATCTGTTCGGCGACAACATGCATCATCCAGTTGTCGCCAGGCTGCAGCAGCACGGTCACTGCCGTTCCCGACACCGCGCAGCCCGGATAGATCGGCCGCATATAGGGTTGCATCAGTCCGACCCGCCCTTGCGCCTCATGGACTGTTGCGGCGCCGAATTGCGCCATATTGTCAACGGCCGCGCGGTCGGCTCGGATAATGTTGCGCTTGACGATTCCGAGTTCAGTCATGGAGGCACTCTTTCCTGCCGCGTTTTGGGTGAACGCCCTGTCACCGAACGCGCTTTAGTTACTGTTTAACCCGTTTCTCCAGGCGGACCGGATCCACTTCGCTCGAAAACGCTTTAGCGGCCCTGAGCCTTCAGGGCGGCGTCGAGGCGCGGATAGACGCGGCGGGCATTGCCTTCATAGATCTTGAAGCGTTCGTTTTCGTCGAGGTTTAGCGTCGCCTCGATATAGCGCTTGGTGTCGTCGTAATAGTGGCCTGTTTCCGGATCGATCCCGCGCACCGCGCCGATCATTTCCGAAGCGAACAGGATATTGTCCACGGGGATCACTTTCGTCAGCAGGTCGACGCCCGGCTGGTGATAGACGCAGGTATCGAAAAAGACGTTCTTCAGCAAATGTTCGACCAGCAGCGGCTTTTTCAGCTCTTGCACGAGACCGCGATAGCGGCCCCAGTGATAGGGCGCGGCGCCGCCGCCGTGCGGCACCACGAAGCGCAGGGTCGGGAAGTCCTTGAACAGGTCGCCCTGAATCAACTGCATGATCGCGGTGGTGTCGGCGTTGATGTAATGCGCGCCGGTTGTGTGGAAACAGGCGTTGCAGCTGGTCGAGACATGAACCATTGCGGGAATGTCGTATTCGACCATTTTCTCGTAGATCGGGTACCAGTGGCGGTCGGTTAACGGCGGGCTGGTCCAATGGGCGCCGGACGGATCGGGATTGAGATTGATGCCGACGAAACCATACTCCTTGACGCATTTCTCCAGCTCGGGAATGCAGGTCTTGGGATCGACGCCGGGACTTTGCGGCAACATGGCGGCGCCGATGAAATTATCGGGAAAGAGCTGCCCGACGCGGAAGCACAATTCGTTGCAGATCGCCGCCCACGTCGACGACACCTGAAAATCACCGATATGGTGCGCCATGAAGCTGGCCCGGGGTGAAAAAATGGTGAGGTCGCTGCCACGCTCCTTCATCAGGCGCAGCTGGTTCTTTTCAATCGTCTCGCGCAATTCATCGTCGGAAATCTTCAGCTCGGAAGGTTTCGGCGCCTGCGGCGCGTCCTTGATGGCGGCGATCTGCCGGTTGCGCCAGTCTTCGAGCGCCTTGGGCGCCGTGGTGTAATGGCCGTGGCAATCGATGATCATGGACGTCCTTGCTGTTTATTCGTTAGTGAGGGGTTGCCGGGGCAGCGCTTTGAGGGCCCGCGGCGCGATGAAGCCGATCGCGGCCGGGTCAATCCCGTCCAGCGCCGCGATGCAAATGCGCAGAGCCAAGGGAATTCGCTGAAAGTGGGAAAAGCCGCTTTCATCGATCAGATCAATTACGTTGATCGCTTGCCCGCGCCGGTCCGTCATGGCGATCCCCTGCCCTTGCCGACTCTTGCTCAGTCTTGCGGCCACAGGCTGCGCGAGACCATGACCTCGCCTCGCATGATCAGCCGCGCGGTGCGTAGCAGAGCCGCCTTGGTCACCCTGGTCGGATCGTGCGGATCGGTTTCCAGCGAGACCGAGAATTCGCCGGTTGGATGCTCGACTGAAACAGTAGGCGCCCCGCCGTCCAACATGACCGCGACGCCTTCGCAAACCGAACCTGGCAATACGCAGGCGGTTGCGACCGTCACCGCCGCGAGAACGCCGATGGCGTCGTGGCAGACATGAGGGATGAAGCTGCGCGTCGTCAGCGCGCCGCCCGCGCGCGGCGGCGCGATCAAAGTCATTTTCGGGTAGTTCTTCGCGCTGACGTCGCCGAGGCCCATCTGCCTCGAAACGACCAGTCGAAGGGCTTCGATCCGAGTCTTCAGCGCGGCGTCGGCGTTGAGGTCCGCGACGCTCTCATAGCCGGTGCGGCCCAGGGCGTCGGCGCGGAAGATCACCAAGGGCATGCCATTGTCGATACAGGTGACATCGATTGCGAAAGGCTCGAAGCCTTCGCCGGCAACCTCGATGCGGTCGCGCACATGGCCGGTCGGCAGCAGACCGGAACACACCGACCCCGCCGTATCCAGAAAATTAATAGTGATGGGCGCGGACATCCCCGGCGCGCCATCGATGCGCGCTGTCCCTTCATAGTCCACCACGCCGCCAGAGGTCTCGACGGTGATATCGCACTGCATGTCGGTGTTGCGGGTGAGCACGCGGAAAGTGCTGGTCTTGCCCTGCGGCGCAACCATGCCTGTTTCCAGCGCAAAAGGCACGACGGCGGCCAGCATGTTGCCGCAATTTGGGGTCGTATCCACCGTATCCTTCTCGGGCTGCAATTGCGCGAACAGGAAGTCGAGATCGACACCCGGCGTTGCGCTCTTGCTGACGATGCCGACCTTGCTGGTGAGCGGGTGGGCGCCGCCGAGCCCGTCGATCTGGCGCCGATCTGGCGACCCCATGGCGGCGAGCAGAACCGCGTCGCGGGTCGGAATGTCGGAGGGCAGATCGCTCCTGTTGAAGAACGGCCCCTTGGAGGTGCCGCCGCGCATCAGCAGGCAGGGGATGGCGCGCTGTGAAGACATGGCTGGCCCTATTTCTGTTTCGCGCGGAAGGCGTGGCGCTCGGCGATGGCGAGCGCAAGGGAGGGGTCGCGCCCCATATCCGTCAGCATAGCGGCGGCTTCGCGCATTTCGGCAGCGCGGCGCATGCCGTGCCTGGCGACGCGCGCGTCCATTTTCCCGGCAAGATCGGCCCAGTCGGCGCCCTGGAAACTTTTGTTAAGCGAGGCGAATACATCCTCGGCCACGCCCCACTGCGCACAGGCGCTGGCGCTGTCGATGATCAGCGCCTCGATGCCCTTGATCATGATCGAGCGGCAGAGTTTGGTCGCTGAGGCGCGTCCGATCGTCTCCGCCACCGCGCGCAGGTTCATGCCGAGCGCGTTGAGCTTTTCCGAGAGTTCCGCCGCGCGCGGGCCGCCGGTCAGGATCTCGACCTTGATCCCCGCCCCGACCACGGGCGCCATCACCGCGCCTTCGACATAATCGAGGCCTTTTTCGGCAAGCGCCTGCGCAGCGCGGATCTTGGTCGAGGGCGAGGCGGAATTGACGTCGAACAAGATTTGGCCGGGCTTCAGATAAGCGATGGATTCCCGCGCCACCTGTTCCGCGGCGTCGGCGGTGACGGACGAAAAGATGATATCGGCGCCGGCGGCGGCTTCGGCTGCGTTCGCCACGAGCACAACGCCGCTCGCCTGAGCGGCCGCAAAGAGCGGAGCGGCGACCAATGGCGCCCCGCTCCCGCTCCTGAGAGCATCGACCTTGATGTCATAGGCTCGGATGGTCAGGCCATGTTTCTCGCGCAATTGGCGGGAGAACAGCTGGCCAACTTCGCCATAGCCGATAAAGGCAATTTGATCGGGCAAGGACAAGATCGTTTTCCGGGCTGAAGGCCCGCTAACTTGCCGCGTCATCCGAGTGCAGACAAATGATGAGATTTGGCTGATTAGTGAACTAAAATCATCAATTTTGCTTCGGCTTGCGGAATTGCGCCCCAGTGCGAGCATCGTCCTGGCGGCGCCCGAAATCGGCGCGTTTGCGCCGGGACGCCATGCCGAGCGTGCAGGCTATCGAGGGATTGCGGAACGGCAGCGCCGCTATGCCTTGGTCAGGGCGACATGATCGGCGACGAGCCCAACAGCCGCCGCGATGCGCCGAACCCTCTAACGGCGGCTCATTTTCAAAGTCGCTCCAGCCGAACCCTCCTGCGCCAGGGATGATCTTGCGGGCGGAGCATAACGCACTCTCCTTGCAAGTGGTTGTATCTCCGGGCGCCATCGCCCGGCGGACAAGACAGTGATTCCGAACTCCGCCTCACCCCGCTTCTACGAGCTCGACGATCTCCAGAGCGGAATTGTCCCGGACGCTTTCATTAAAGTGACCACCAGTTTCCGCGCAAGAATCCTGCGAGAATAGGAAAGCCTGAGCGCAATCGTGTCAGTTCGCCGACGAATTCGCGCATAGCGACGGTGTCTTATGTCGTTGGGGTGGCGTGATGTTCGGCATGATCTCGACGACGGCGCTCGGCGTGCTGTTCATCCCGCTTCTCTTTGTCGCCGCGCGGCGATTGTTCACTCAAGGCGGCAAGTCCGCGGAGACTCATGCATGAAGCGCTCGGCGCTCCTGTCCATATGCGTTCTTTCGCTCGGGGGCTGCGCCGTCGGTCCAATCGCCACGCCGCTCAACGCGCCGATCCCGGCCAAATGGAGCGAGGCGCCGGACGACAAGGCCAGCCCCGCGCATCTCGGCGACTGGTGGCGGTCTTTCAACGATCCCGTGCTGGATGGGCTCATCAAGGAGGCCATCGCCGGCAACCAGAGCGTGGCCAGCGCGAAGGCCAAGGTGCGTGAGGCGCGCGCCAGCCGCCGCGTCAGCGCCGCCGCGCTTCTTCCGGCATTGAGCGGCACGGCCTCGTCGACGGAGCAGCAACTGTCGGCGTCGCAGACCGGCGCAGCTGAGGGCGGCGCCAGCAATTACAACCAATTCGTCGGCGGACTCGACGCAAGTTGGGAGATCGACATTTTTGGGGGTAACAGGCGCTCGCTTGAGGCGTATGATTTCGCCGCGCATGCGGCGGAGGACGATCTCGACGCAGCGCTCCTGACCCTGGTCGGCGATGTCGCAACCTATTACATCGAGTTGCGCGGCTATCAGGCCCGCATCGCTCTCGCGCGCAGCACAGCGGAATCTCAACGCAAGACGGCGGCTCTCACGCGCATCAAGTTTCAGGTGGGTTCCGCCTCTGCGGTCGACACCTTCAACGCCGAGGCGCTCGCCGCCAATACAGAAGCGACCATTCCGCCCTTTCGCGCCTCCTTTGCCCAGGCCATGCATCGTCTCGGGATTCTCATCGGGCAGGCGCCAGGCGCGCTTGCGGCGCGTCTGGCGGTGGCAAGACCTGTTCCTTCCACACCCAAGAGCCTGCCGCTTGGCCTGCCCGCCGACCTTCTGAGCAACCGCCCGGATGTGCGGGCCGCCGAGAAGCGGGTGGCTCAATATACCGCGCAGATCGGCTACGCCGAAGCGCAGCTCTACCCCAAACTGACTTTGACGGGCTCGCTATACAGCAATGCGTTTCGGATTGAAGATTTCGCCAAAGCTTCGACCATCGCATGGTCCTTGGGCCCGAGCCTGTCCATCCCCTTCTTCCAGGGCGGCCAGCTGACAGCGCAGGTGGATTACGCGAAGGCGACACGCGACGAATATCTCGTTTCGTGGCGCGCGACGGTGCTGACGGCGCTTGAGGACGTCGAGAACGCCATAGTGGCGCTGGCTCAGGAAAAACTGCATGCGAAGAAGCTGGCGGAATCGGCGGCCGGCTACGCCAAAGCCGCTGCGCTGTCGCGGTCGCTCTACACTTTGGGAAGCTCCAGCTTTCTCGAGGTGCTCGACGCCGAGCGATCACTCTATTCGGAACAGGATTCGCTGCTCGTCAGCAGGGTTGCCATCGCGACCGACCATGTGGCGCTGGCCAAGGCGCTGGGCGGCGGCTGGACGCGGCCCGTCGATTCAGCTTCGCCGGAGGTCATCGACGTTAACGAGGGGCCGCGGGTCGCCACCGCTCAGGAAATGATGGGGCCGGAGCCTATAGCCGCAATCCAGCCCTGAAGCATGTCCCGATCGGAAAGCGTCCTACCGCACATTCCCGAAAGTGTGCGCGGCATTCGCTTACGGGGACCTTCGGTTCGGAGAAGAATATGCTCAGTTCACCGACCCTGATCAGGACCTGCCAGCAGTAAGCGGCGCTCTGCGGCGTAGAAAAAGGCGCCGGCTCGGGACGGCGCCAAATCTCATTTCCTTTTATTCTGTGTCGATCATGGCTTCGCCGGAAGCGGTCCCGGAGGCGGTCCTGGAGGCATTCCGCCCGGAGGTGGTCCCGGAGGCATGCCGCCCGGAGGCGGTCCGCCCGGGGGCATGCGGCCTGGCGGGGGCATTCCTCCCGGAGGCATTCCGCCAGGCGGTATCATGGCTGCCTGCGGCTTCCCTCCCGGAGGTCCGCCCGGGGGAGGACCGAAGCTCGGCATTGAATCCCAATGTTCAGCCAATTGCCCGTTTTCGATGCGGAACATGTTCCACACGAGGTTCGACTTCGTCGCATGGGTGACAGGATCGGGCATTTCACGGGAGGTGACCTGGATCACCTTGTCGCCTTCGCCCATGATGGCGATCAGCTTGGCGGGCGGCAGCGGTGGACCCGGCGGAATTTGGCTCATGAGCTTGACGAAGCCATCACGTCCGCTCGGGGCGCCTTCCATGTGCTGGATATAATTCGGTGCAATGAATTTCGCCGCAATGGGTGACGCCTCTTCCCGAATTTTCCCGGAGGCGGTCGCCTGGTCAAGCTCGGCGTAGAAATCCTGAACCAACTTGACGTTGGCGCTTTCTTGCGCTTCGTCACGTGCGAAGCTCGGCGCCGCGACGCCAAGTGTCGCGGCGGCTATTCCGGCCGCCAAGGCTTGTCTGATCATACGTTTGTTCATCTTTGCTCCCTGTTTCGAAACCGCATGGGCGCACGACCCATGTCGTTAAACGAAGGTAGTCGCCAATCTGCTGGCGCGCAGGCGCACAGCGACACCGCTTGAGTTGGCCCCCCTCTGCCCGGCGAGGCGACAACCGAGGGCGAAAAGCACGGCGGGGCGCGCCCCGGGGAAACGCCATGGCCTGCTGGGCCGGCGCCGCCGCTTAAACTGGAAACCCAGAGCCGAGCTTCGCGTTCAGCTTCAACACGCGGGCTCCTCGTCAGATCACTTCGCTGCAGGGCCGTCAGCCGCCCCCCCGGCAGGCGGCGGCGCGCCACCGGTAGGCTGGCTGTCCGCGACTGGTGGAGGCCCGGCTTCGGGCGCCTTGAAAACGCGGCCATCGGGAAAGGTGAGGCTCGCCAGCGAGCCGCCTTCGGCGCCCGTCCGGTTGGGATGATAGCTGAAGCTCACCTCGTCGCCGGTATGAAAGGCTTTCGGCGAAAAGCCCTGCATGGCAAAAATTTGCGGCGCGACGCTGACGAGCAGCAGATCCTTGGACGAGCCGTCGGCTTGTTGAACCGTGATGATGATGGCGCAATGCGGCGCGCCCCAATGGAACTCCTTGATCGCGCCCCTACCGGAAACCTCTTGGGCCATGTCGTAGGCCGCGAAAGAGTGATGCGCGAATGCGGGCAAGGTGGGTCCCGTTATTGCCAGCATGGCGATGGTCACGCCCTGAAATGCCGCCCTCGACTTCCAGCTCCAGATGGTTCTCAATTTCGTTCTCATGAGCTGTGGCCACCCCCCTTTGCCAAGGTTTTCGCCCCGCAGAGTTCGGCCCGTTGTCGTTGTAGGATTTCGCGAGCTTCGATCGGCATCGAAAGTTTTTTCGACGCAGCAAAACAGCTGTCTCATTACGCGCCGGCCGCTGGTTGGAGCGTTTTGAGCTGGAACTCGCTCGCGGATGCTTGTCCGCGCCCCTTCAAACTCGATTGCGCGCGCACGCGCCTTCTCTCGCGCTGCGCGATGACGATGGGAGGAGGAAATGAGTAAGCTAGTTTCTCCGATCCATCCCCGGCATGCTTTCTGGTGGTGGCCGCAAGCGAGCGGCGGCGCGGTTCTATGCGCGAGTTGGCGAACCGATCGTGAGCTCGAAAGCAACGAAGAACCGGCCCAATTGAAATAGAACAGGAGCACGGAATGCCTGCGAAACTGTTGCCTGGCGTGCGTTACAGGATGCCCGTCGTATTCGGCCCGACCCCCGGACCGCGGCAGCATCCCGAGGGCCGGCCCTGGACGCCGGAAGAGGCCGGCCGGATGCATTCAGACTGGATGAAGATCAGTTATCGGACCGATCCGCAGAAACTGGAGCGGCTGCTTCCGCCAGGGTTTTCGCTTCGGGGCGAGCCAATCGTCTCGGTCTCCTGCGCCTGGTTCAAGAACCTGTTCTGGCTGGCGGGGCGCGGTTATGGCATTCTCTCGATCGACTTCCCGGTGACCTACCAAGGCAAGACCGAGCGGCTCGATGGCTCCTTCTGTCCAATCATCTGGGAGGGCAGCCCCGACGCCATCATGACCGGGCGCGAAGAACTTGGTTTCCCCAAAATGTTCGCCAACTTCACGGAGATCGATCGGAACGAAGATGCGGGCTCGGCGCGTTGCTCGGCATCCTGGTTCGACCACACTTTTTTCGACATCGAACTGCGTGAACTTGTGGAATTGAAGGAGTTCGAAAGGGGCCTGCCGGGATCGGACGGCGCGCAGCTTTATTACAAATACTTTCCCCGCACGAGCCCGTGGGGCAAAGACCAACCGGACGTGGCCTATGCCACCACAGCTGCGCCGCCTGCGGCAAAGGGTGGCGAGGCCGCCAACATCAATTTCGACGCCTTCGAATTCCGGAAGTGGGTCGGCCAAGGCGGGCTGAATTGGCGCCGCGCAACGTTCGAGCAGTTGCCTTTGTCGTTCCATATCGTGAACAGCATGGCAGATCTCGATTTTCTTGAATTCGTCGACGCTGAGCTCGTGTCCTTCTCCGGCCCGGCGATTGGAGTCACCCTCAACTCCATGCGTGCGATCGAACCAGCCTGAGCGCCTGCCGCCGCCAGGGTCCAAATCTCGCGACGGCGGCCTGCAATTTATTGTTGCTTCGTCGAAGGCGGCGCCCTGAACTGCGGTTCAATTCACGTGACCAGCGGGCCATTTCATGCGCATCAACTTCCTCGGCATTGAAGCTTTCCTGAGCATCGCAGACCGGGGCAGTTTCAAGGGCGCAGCGACTCATCTGAATCTCTCGCAGACCGCGCTGAGTCACCGGCTGCGCAAGCTCGAAGCAGAGCTCGGCCTTAGATTGTTTGCCCGCACCACGCGCAAAGTGCTGCTCACCCCGGCGGGGGCGGAACTGCTGCCGCGCGCGGGCGCCATGCTCGAGGAATTGGGCGCCGCCTGCGAAAACCTCAAGGCGCAGGGGCGGCAAAAGCGCGAGACCTTGTCGATCGGCTGCCTGCCCACAATCGCCACCTCGCACCTGCCGAAGCTGCTTGACGCCTTTTCGCAGCGCTTGCCCGATGTCGCAGTCCGAGTCTACGACAATTCCGCAGCCGAAATCGCCGATCTGGTCGAACGCGGCGAAGCGGAATTCGGGATCACCGTGCTTTCCGCCGGACGATGGGATCTGGAGATGCAGCCGCTCGCCAAGGAGCGCTATGTTCTGCTCTGTCCGCAAGATCATCCGCTGGCGCGACGAAGCACGGTGGTCTGGAGCGATTTCGAGAACGAGCCCCTGGTGCGTGTCAGCGCGCAGACCGCCAACCGCGCGATCATCGATTCTGCATTGGGCGCGCGTGGCGAAAGACTGAAATGGCGCTACGAGGTTCAACACATCGCCACCGCCGCTGGCCTCGTCGCGGATCATGTCGCGCTGACCATCGCGCCGCAGCTGTCGCTCAACGCCGCCTTTTCCCCCGGCTTGGTTGCGCTGCCGATCCGCAATCCCTCGATCACGCGCACTTTGGGCATCGTGTCCCGGTGCAACGTGCCGATGTCTGACGCCGCCGCAATACTGCTTGCGCTGGTGAAGCGCCGGTTCCGTGAGTCGAGGGAGGATTGACGATTGAAGTCCATGCCAAATGCGGCCGTGTCGTCGGACAGACGTCCTCGGATTTGTCGCTAGACTGGTCACGCCCGGGAAGTCACGGTCGGGTCGTTTGGTTATCAGCCCCGGCAGGTTGAGCGTTAAACGCGCCGATCACGCTTTGGCGTTAAATAGCAATCTGACATGGTTGTGTGTCCCCGCAACCAACCGTTCTTGCGAAAGCGAGGCGCCCCCGGTCTCCGAAAGGACATCGGGGCTTTTCCCTGTTCCCCGCGAACCCGCAGGATCGCTAACGGGAAGGCTTTGCTTCAGAGCTTCTGGCTCCTTGACGCCGATGACGCAGCAGCGCGCGGCGGTTGGGCGGCCACGCAATTCGGCCTTCAGGATCGCCGGCGGATTGCAACCACTGGCGCGACGTCAATTCCGGGATGAGCGCGCGCCCGCCTCGTGAAATTCCTTTCGATCGGCGCCTCGCGCTTATTTCGCTTCAAGCGTCAGGCTCAGGCGAATCCCTATATCGGCGAGCAGCCGATCCTGATGACGGCCGAGATTGAGGCCTGTCAGGCGTGACACTTTACCGAGCCGATAGGCGATGGTCTTTTGATGCATTCCGAGCTTGGCGGCGGTCGCAATCTGCGAGCAGTCGCACTCGAAAAATGTCTGCATCGTCTCCAGGAGGATTTTACGCGACGGCTCGGGCTCCGACGTAAGCTCGCCAAGGATCTCCTCGCTGACGCGCCTGATGTCCGTTTTGCCGCGCAAATTGATCAACAGGCCGAGCACGCCGATGTCGCTATAACAGGCGACCGGTTGGCCGCGGCGGTATTGCGCGACTTCGAGGGCTACGGTTCCTTCACGGAAACAGGCCGGCAGCTTTCGCAGATCGCCGCATGGTCCGCTGATGCCCGCCTTCAGCGAAAGGCCTGGAGTTTCACGCCTGATGTCGCTGATCATGCGGGCCGCCGTGGCGCAAAGCGACTCCGCGTCAGCGGCCTTGCAGATCATGCGCAGCTGATCGCCGCGCAGGCCTACCATATGGGCGCTTTGTCCAAGCTCGGAGAGGCGGGCGCGGTCAAGCACGCGGTCATGGGTGGTTCCATCCGGCAGGCCGGCGCGGCCGTCCCGGCCACATCCAAAACCCTCCAGAGTGGCGACAAGCACGCAGACTTTTCCCCTGAAGGACACGTTCATTTCCCGCGCGCGATCGAGCGCCGCGGCGCTCACCATTTCATCGCCCTCGAGCAGATCCCAGAGCACCGCCTGCACCGTCTCTGCGCGCGCGCGGGCGGCGCTCCGACGTTCGAGCAACAGCATCGCGACCGCGAGCGAAACATGGCTTAGCGCTAATCTCGTCGTCTCGGATGGATCAGCTTCGCCGTGCCAGACAATCCAGCCAAGCAGTTCAGCGCCCGCGAGAACAGGCTGCGCCAGCACATGGTCAGCGCCCGCGCCTTTGATGATCGCCTGATCGGGAATGCGATTAACTTTCTTGATGATGGACCGCGCCACATCAAGGATCGGACCCGCGCTTTCTACGGGATCGGGCTGCGCGGTCTCGACGGCGAGATCGCGATCCAGCACCAGGACAGTGCCCGCCACATGCTCCGCAGTCGTCGCCGCCAGGACGGCAAGAGAGCGGCCGCTCAGCATCAGTTGAACGATTTTTTCCTGAAACTTGGCTGAATTCTCGATCGTGCTGCAACGTTGCGCGAGAGCGGCATTGGCGACCGCCAGCTCCGCGGCGGCGGAGGCGCGCGATTGCAAGAGCTCCGCATTGACGATCGCAAGTGAAGCAAGGCCGGCCAGCGCGAGAAGCAGGTTGGTATCCTGCTCGGTATAGGTTGAAGGCCGCCGCCGCCATACTTCGAGGACGCCAATGACCGCATCGCGCGAGAGAATGGGCGCGGCCGCCGCCGACCGCACCTTTTCAATCCGCGCGAGGGGAATGAAGTCAGGACTGATCGCATCGCTATCGACGTAATTGGCGACGACGCAAGGCTCGCTGGTGGCCAGCACGCGTCCGGCGACGCCCTTTCCGGGCTTCATGCGCAGCTTAGCCATCTCAACTGAAAAATGGCCGACGCAATTTCGCATCACCACCTCGTCGCCGTCGCGCATCAGCGCGCCGCAAATGTCCGAAGCAAGCAGCCGCTTGGTTTCATGACTGACGAGAAGCAGGATCTCCTCAATGTCGGAACTCTGGAGGATACGCACAGCAACGTTCTGAAGCGCCTGCATCTCCGTCGCGTTGCGGCTCGAACTGTCCTGGCGCTCGCCTGTCGCGATCGCAAGATCGATGCAATTTGCTGCGACGCCCAGCGCTTTCAGGCGGACTTCGCCGATAGCAGCGTGGTCAATCAGCGCCACGATGCTTCCGGGGCGGATAGGCGCCACAATGCGATTATCCGCGAGAAAAGGAGAGCCCGCAGAAATCTCCGGCTCGGGCGCGGGGTCGATGCGCGACGGGGCGTCCGGCATGTTGAGCTGACGCCACGGGCGCCAGCTTCCGGCGGCGTTGACGAGGATCCGCACGGCGCGCGCATCGGCAAACTCCAAAAGCGATCGTTCGGCCTCCGCAAACACCGAATGCGAACCGCCTTCAACCGCCGCCACGACGCGCCGCGTCAGCGCATCCAGAGCAAGAAACGGGTCGTCGCCGACTTCGGGCGTCGAACGACGCGCGGGCGCGCAGAGATCCAGTTTGGATGCAACCACGTCGTCTCCTCATGAATGCCGCGGTCCCTGAACCGGGCGCAGGCGGCGCCGGGCTTCTTTTCGAGCCCTATCTGGCGCAGGATCATAAATTAAATACAGCCTCCTGTCCTAGCACAAGGCAAACAACCTCGCGGTTGCCGGGAGAAACGCCAAAAGTGCGGAAGCCTTCCCCATAGAGAGCACGAAGCAGGCCGAGATCGCAGCCGGCGCCGCAATCAACGCCGACGCGTTCGGCAGCGCCCGACGCATTCGCCAGTTTGTTCAGGAGAGAGGCGAGAAACGGCTTCAGGGAGCCACGCGGATGCGCGCTCATGAGGCCTTGCTGGACATAGTCATCAAGCGCGGTCGCGACCAGATAATGCTCGGGCGTCAATCCATGCGCGGACAAAAGGATCTCGTCCATGTCGAGCCACAAGGTCGCGCCTTCTGCGAGCATTGCAGGCGCTGCGTCGAGGCACGCCACATTCTGAACGGTGACGCCGGCGGCGAGATTTGGAAACGCTTCGGCTTCATCGTGGAAACGACGCCATTCGCCGACGTCTGTGACGCCGCCAAGGAAGACTGTGACAGGCGCGTCCCGATCCAAGGACGCCTGCGAAAGCCCATGAAGCAAGGGCCGGTAAAATGCCGGGCTGCCAAGCGGCAGAAACAGGCGCGGGTCGAGATCGGACCAATCGGGAATGAGTGAGCGGGCGCGTTCGGACGCCAGCCTCGGAAGGCGAATATGGTTTATCTGCGCCTCGGCGCATTCGAGAATCCTTGTGGCGAGCGTTCGCGCGATCTCCGCCAGGCCGCTTTCCGTCGTCGCGGCGTTTGCGCGTCCAATCCGGCTGACGCAATCGATAAGAGCTGCGATCGAGCCGGTCGCGAGGGCGAAATCGGTCATTCCGATCATTGCGCGCGCGGCCCCGGCCCCCTCGATCTGCGCGGCCTCGCCGCCGTTATGAGTCACGGTAAAGATCGTCGCTCGCGACAGCGCGTCGGCTTTTTCGAGCAACCGAGATAAGCGTCGAGCGCCTTGAACCGGCGCGATGAGATCAATCGCGCCTTCGTAAACAAGACCGCTTGCGCCATCGATGGCGATCCAGTCGCCCTCGCAATAGCGTTTGCCGCCTGCGACGAAAACCTTCTCGTTCGGATTGATCTCGATCGTCTCGCATCCAACGATGCAAGGCTTGTCGAGCGCCCGGGAGACGACGGCGGCATGGCTCAGCGCGCCTCCCCGCGCCGTCAATATGCCGCCGGCCGCGATCATGCCGCGAATGTCGAGCGGGCTCGTCGTCGGCCGCACGAGGATGACGGCCTCGCCCGCCGCCACGCGCTCGGCCGCGCGGTCCGAATCGAAAATCGCGACGCCGCTCGCCTGCCCGGGCGAAGAGCCGATGCCTTTTGCGATGCTTCGCGCGCCGGCGAGTTTGGCGGGATCGAACACAGGACGCAGCAGCCGTTTCACTTGCTCGGCGGAGACCCGCTTGAGGCCGGCCGCCGGGTCGACCAGGCCCTCTTCGACAAGATCCGCGGCGATGCGGACGGCAGCCTCGGCCGTGCGCTTGGCGGGGCGCACCTGAAGCAGATAGAGCCTGCCCGATTCGACGGTGAATTCGATGTCGACGGCATCGCCGTAGAGGCGCTCCAGCGTGCGCGCATGCTCGTCGAGCTTTGCGCGCAGATCGGCGTAGGCCCCCTCGCAGCGGGAGAGGTCGATCGGCGTCTTCGCCCCGGAGACGATATCCTCGCCCTGACGGCCAGCGAGATATTCCCCATAGAGTGCCGGATCGCCGTCATTCGGATTGCGTGAGAAGGCGACGCCGGAGCCGGAATTATCGTCGGCGTTGCCAAAGACCATGGCCTGCACCGTGACCGCCGTTCCGAGTTCCTCGGCTATGCCGTGATGGAGGCGATAGGCTTTTGCCCGCGGGCTGTCCCAGGATGCGAAGACCGCCGAGATGGTTTGATCGAGCTGGGCGCGCGGATCCGTCGATGCGTCCTCCCCCTGTGCGGCGACGTAGGCGACGATCGCCGCTTCCAGCGCCTCGAGATCAATTCGTCCGGCGATTGCGGCCGCGCGCTGTGGCGCAATTTCCTCGGCGAGAACCTCACCGTCGAGGCCGAGCACGATCTCGGCGTACATCTTCCAGAATCGTAGCCAGCTATCGATGACGAATTCGCGCGCGCCGGCGCCAGCGATCATTTTGGCGGCCAGCTTCGCGTCGAGGCCCAAATTCAGAACGGTGTCCATCATTCCCGGCATGCTGACCTGCGCGCCCGAGCGGACCGACACGAGGAGAGGCAGCTCGCCATCCCCGGCGACGCCGAACCTCCGCCCCGCCTGCGCGCCGAGCGCCGCCATAGCCTCGTCGACCTGGCGGCGCAGAGCGCCCGGAAGACGCCGGCCGTTCGCGTGGAAGGCATGGAAGGCGTCAGTGCCGATGGCGAAAGCCGGCGGCGCGGGGATGCCCGCCGCGACCATCCGGGCTAGCCCGGTCGCCTTGCCGCCAAATCTCCTGCCATCGCTCGGATCGAGCTCGCGGATGTCCCAGACGAAGCAGGCCGCCGTCGTTTCAAGCACCTCAGACATCGCGCGGGCGTCCTATCAGAGCAAGAATATCCTCGTGAAATTCGAACCAGATGTTGTGCATGGAATCCACCGTCGGCTTGCAGACGAAATCGTCGTCGCCGCGGTCGGCGCGCGCCATCGCCCGTTCGAAGCGCTTGGCGTATTTTTCATAACGGGACACGTCGGTGGCGAGCTGGCGCAAGGTCCGGATCATCCGCTCGACGAGTTTCGTCATCTTTTCGCGGGCGCGATCGTCTCCGGCAGACGTCTGCCAGTCGGAAACCGCCTTGATGAACTGCTGGTTGAGGCTTGTTTCGAATTTGTCGTACCAGGCGATGACGCCGGCCTGCGCGCGCAATGGCGCATAGACCTCGCGGTAGAAGGCGAGCACTTTTGCGGTCCCTTTTTCGTCAAGGACGAAAGAGCCGCCAAGATCGATCACAGCCTCCTCGCCCTGCTGCCGCTTCAGGATGCCCTCAACCTCGGGCTCTGCGAGTTCGGCGACCTCGACGACATGCTGTGGCGTCGCCATCTTGTGCAGATAGATGGCGTTCAAGACGTCAAATGTGTCGTCGTCGATCAAGGGCGCGACCGGCGGCGATTCCATCGATGCGCGATTGCCGGAAACCATCATGACTCAACTCCAGAAATATTTCGAGCGGCGCAGATCCGTTCCATCCGGGAACGGAAGATAGCCCTCCCCCGAAAATATCTTCTGCGGCACGACCGCCTGCGCGAAGCCCCGCTTGGTGATGTCGTAATAATAGTTGGCGACGCGTTGATCGATCTCCCAGAAATCATAATCGACGCAGGCCTTCTCATAGGTGCCGGCAAGGCGCAGATGCGGCAGGATCATGTCGATGTAATAGGTGTACATGCCGTTGGTGATAAGCTGGCGCCGGGACATGCGGGCGAGCTTGCTATAGAGCCCCATTGTCGCCTGCTGGATGCCTTCGACCCGCTTCTCAAGCTTGTCAATCGCGATCGGATAGATTTCCGACATCGGCGTGTTCCACTTTTCGCGCACGAAAATCGCGCCGCCGACGATGTGCTCGATGTAGTTCTTTGGCCTTGTGAATGTGGTCGAGATATCGTTGACTCTGATCTCCTCGAGGCTCATCGCCTCCGCATCGATCACCAGCAACAGGCTGTAGCAATGAGGAACGCCGGCGTTGTCGCAGGCGTCGCTCCAGTGATAAACCTCCTCATTCGTGAAAAGATCGCGGATGATGAGAATCTTGCCGTCCGGGAGCTCATAGGGGCCCGTGTCGCCGAGGCCGAGGCGGTTGTCGAAATGGTCCAGGAACGCGAGCAATTCAGCCGATGCGTTGAACCTCGTGAACTTCTGGTGCTTGTCGCTGCCCGGCTCGAAATATTCGATATGGGAGGCCAGCGTCTCGATGACGTCCTTGTCGTGGATCGCGCAGCGATAGCGATCCTGAGAATTCAGGATATAGCCATCCTGCCGCTTGCCCCACAGGACGCGTTGCATGAATTTCAGGATTTCGTTGCTTTCCTCGACATAGTCGTTCGGCTTGATCGCCTCAAGAGCAAGCAATCCGCAGCGGCCCATGCCGAAGCCGACGGCGCCGATGCACCAGTCATGCACGGCGTTGACCTTGATGCCGATCTCGCGCCGCGCCGTCGCGCCGATATTGATCACGCCTTCCGCGCCGATCTCGTCGGTGGTCATGCGCAAAATCTCGGGCCAACGGTAGAATTCGTTCATGAACGCGAGGATTTCATATTCCTGGCGGGGGATCATGCCGGAAACGCCCTCCGTTGCGCGCATAACGAGGACGTCCCAGATATTCCAGGCGAGATAATTGTTGAGGTCGTTCAGCTCATTGAGCGTGAACTGACCTTTAAGGACGTCCTCGCGGCTGACTTTTTCAAGCACCTTCGACTTGGCGCGGGAGCGCATGATACGATCGCCGACGATGCCGTCGCGCACAGGTTCCTGGCCCTTGAAATTGCCGACATAGGCGAGATCCTGAAACCGGAGCCCGTCATCGCCTTCGGAATAACGCTTTTTATAGCTGCTCATTGTTTTTCCTCGCCCTGTGCTGTTGCTTTTGCTTGTTATATTGTTGCTTCAATCAAGCTCGACGATCTTGCCATGATCGACGTCGCTGCAATCAAGTCGCACGCGCTTGCCTTGGAGACGGCTGATCATCGCGCCAAAATGCTCCTCATTATCGCCGCCGGTGACATAGCGTGTGTCGCTGTCGACGAGATGAGCCGTCATGACGCAGGGCATTTGAAATTCGCGCGACAGAATTCCAAGGTGCGATTCCGGCGCGCCCGACAGCGTGATGACGCCAATCGCGCCCATGGTCAGCGCAGGCGAAAGAAAAGTCGTCGTGCCCCCCTGAACGAGCAATATGTGCTCCTTCAGCTTTCCGCTCTGGATCAGTTTGATCACGGATTGCGGATTTGGCAGATAGACAACCTCCCCTTCGGACGATTTTTTTGTTTCGAAGCTGTTGTATCCTTGCGCTATGACTTTCATTGTTTCCTCTCCTTTTTGTTGGTGTCGCTGGACCGCATTTGCTTGCGGCTCTATTCAGCGCGAAGTCCTTTCAGGCGCCTGACGGCGGATTTTTCAAGGACCGGTTCAAGGTCCGTCTGCGGCGGCGGCTCTACGTCGCCGGCGCGTTCCTCGACCGTGTCCGACTGCGGCGGCGGCAGCGCCCAGGAGATGATCTCCTGCGGCCAGACCGCGACTTTCTCCGCTCCCGCTTCCATAAGCTCGCTTGCCTTGTGCATTCCCCATGAGACGCCAAGCGTTCGAACGCCGCATTCGCGCGCATGCCTAACGTCGCACACCGTGTCTGTCACAACTGCGACCTCATCGGGTTCGAAGGGTTTCGGCGTACGCTCCTGATAGGCGGGTGAGCCGATGCGCAGCGTGGCGTATGACGGGTCGGCGAGGAATTGGCGGATGCTTTTGCGTTTGTCAGGCTCGATATCGCCTGCGAAGACATGGGCTATGCATTGGGCGATACGGGCGTCGTCGGCGATCCGCCGGATCGCCTCGAGTGCGTTGCTTGAAACGATGCCGAGAACGCAACGCGCCGCGAGAGTCCTGACGACATCCGCGATGCCCGGCACCAGCGGCGGATTATATTCCTTGCGCAGAAGCTCGAGGAAATGATCGATCGCCGCGACGCCGCGTTCCTGGTCGCCGCAGGCCTGCGGGACGGCCACGAACAGATTGTCCCGAAAGAGCTTGAAGAATTGCTCGCGGTCATCGATGCCGAGCGCGAATTTCTTGTTGGTCCGTTCGAACAGCGCCCAGGACGCGTCCCGGGTCTGCACGAGCGTTCCATCGAGATCGAACAGAATCGCACGGATTTGTCTCGCCATCGACTTCAAGCCGCCGCGGCGATGCGCGTCGCCGGGATCGAGTTCAACCGGGTCAGTTGCGGTAGTTCGAAGAAGTCCTGAATCTCGCCATATCCGACAAGACCATTCGTCTCCCACCGTCCGAGCACGTTAAATGAAACCATATTGGCCCAGCATTGCCACGGAAAGCTCGTCAGCCCCTTGGCGGAAAGCCTCCACTCCCGATCGGCGCGATCGACGAGCAAAAGCTCGACGCTCTCGGCGTAACGGTCGCGCCGGCGCACCGCCTGGCCGGAGCCCGCCTTGAGACCGAAGATTTCGCCGCGCTCCACCACATAACCGTGTGTCAAGGAGAGCCTCAGCCCGTTCTGCTCAGGATCAAAACTGAAGATGGCGTGAACCGCGAGATCTTTCGAGAAATGCGCATGCAGCCAGCTCATGTTGGGGGCGCCGCGCTCCGGCCGCGGACCCCAGCTGTGGTCCATGGTGGAAATGCAGTCGATCGGAATCGTCCGGCCGCGCAGGGTCACGCTGCCCTGGTAGTGACCCGTCTGGTCAAAATGGCCATTGTAGGCGGTTCCCCAGGCGAAGTCGCCGTCATGGCGGCCAACCATCGGATCCATGTCCGGATCGTGAATATCGAATGCAGGCATGATGGATCGGTAGACGACGTCGATCAAAGTGCCTTCGCCGTCGTCGAATTTGATCTCCCAGACCATGTTCGGCTCAACGCAGCGGATGTGCAGCCCATTGGCGAGGCGGTAGTCGAGCAGACTGCAGTCAGGCGCCATAGGAATGACGGACTGATAGTCGACGTAATCGGCCTCCCACGGCGTGATCGCAAAGCCGGAATTCATGCAGATGGTTGAGTTGACGGTGCGCAGATTGGTGCGAAACAAAGCGTATACGCCAATATTCAATCTCTCCTCGGCATTGTAAAAGCCAAAGAAATTGGTTTCCGCCCAATTCAGTTTGTCGGGATCAGCTGGATGGAATTCGGCGTCCGCGGCCCCAATCATGCATTTCTCCCCTGTTTCCAAAATCTTGCTTTTTGAGATCGTGACGGTGAAACTAGCGGCGATCCATGGTCCCGCGCCATATCTTTAGCAGATAATAACGGCGCTCAACTTTATCCGACGAGGAGGCCGATCGTTCGTTTATTCCGCCGCCGTCAGAATGCGCCGCTGCTTCAGGTGGAGGCGTCGACCATCCCTCCCGCCAGATGGAGCGCCCGCGTCAGGATGGCGCGAAGGCGGCCGCGTTTCGACAGCGACGGTTGGATCACGGCGATTTCGGCGCCGCTCAGGCCCCATTGATGACGAGCGTCTTCGCGCTGGTGTACTCGGCAAGCCCCTCAAGCGCGTTTTCGACGCCAAGACCAGACTGTTTATGTCCCCCGAAGGCAACATGCGGCGAGAAGGTATGCGCCTCGTTCACCCACACGGTTCCGGCGTCGATCCGCTCCGCGACCCGCCGCGCCGCCTTGACGTCCTTGCCCCAGACGGAGGCCGCAAGGCCGTATTCGGTATCGTTGGCGCGCGCGATCACGCCGTCAATGTCATCGAATTTGAGGAGGGGGAGGACCGGGCCGAACGCCTCTTCAACGACGACGCGGCTGTTCTCCGGCGGGTTGTCGATAATCGTCACGGGCACAAAGAAGCCTTTCTGGTCGGTGATCTCTCCGCCAAGCAGAAAGCGCAGACCGCTGGCCCTAGCGTCGGCGAGCAGGTTCTTCAGTTTTTCAAACTGCATCCTGTTCTGTATTGGACCAAGGTCGGTGCCTTGCAGGGAGCCGTCGCCGACTTTCACCGTTTTCGCATAGGCGACCAGTTCGGCGGCGAGGTCGTCGTAAATATCGGCGTGGATGTAAAGGCGCTTTGCGGCGACGCAAAACTGCGCGCTGTTCTGGAATGCCGCCCAGAACAGCTTTTCTGCGGTTTCCTTTACGTCGACGTCGGGAAGGACGATCGCAGGATCATTGCCGCCGAGTTCGAGGGTCACGCGCTTGATATTACCCGACGCCGCGGCCATGATCTTGCGGCCGGTTTCGGTCGAGCCTGTAAAGCTGATCTTGCGAATGTCCCGATGGGTCGTCAGCCAGACGCCAAGATCATTACCGCCGGATACCACATTCAGAACGCCGGGAGGCAGAACCCCGCGCAGAATTTCACCAAGCTTAAGCGTGCAAAGGGGCGTATAGGGCGAGGGCTTCAGGACCATCGTGTTGCCGGCGACGAGCGCCGGCGCAATCTTCCAGATTGCGAGCAGTACAGGAAAATTCCACGGCGTAATTCCGGCAATGACGCCAAGCGGCTCGCGACGGGTTTCCACCAGACGCGTCTCGCTCTCCTCGCAGACATGAACGGGCAACTCCTGTTTGGCGATTTCCCGGCACCAGATCACCGATCCGTAAATCTCCCATTCGGCGCCCTTGCGCGGCTTACCCTGCTCGCACGTGAGCAACCGCATAAAGTCCTCGGCATGCGCTTCGATCAGGTCGCCGATTTGTGCAACCAGCGCCTGGCGCTCCGTGATCGGCCGCGCGCTCCAGGCCGGAAAGGCGCGCTTGGCCGCGGCGACGGCGGCCTCGAGCTGCTCCCGGCCGGCGTCAGGGACCGTCGCTATGACTTCCTCGGTCGCCGGGTTGAAAGCCTCGAATGTCGCCGCCGATGTCGCAGCGGCGCCGTCGATCGACATCGTATAATCGGAAAAAAAGTCGATGCTCATGGAAACGCTCTTTCAAACTTGTGAGGCAAGGCGGCCGGGAGCCAGATCACGCAGCTTCCGGCGCATGATCTTACCGGTGCTGGTCTTCGGCAGATCTTCCACAAAGCGAACGCGCCGGGGCACTTTGTAGGACGCCAGATGCTTGCGGCAATGGATCAGCAGTTCGATTTCATCAAGCAAGGCGCCGGGCCGGCGCACGACGAAGGCCTCGGCCAATTCGCCTTTCTCGGCGTCCGCAACCGCCGCCACTGCAACCATCATGACCGCAGGATGCATGGCGATGACCTGCTCAAGCTCGGCTGGATAAATATTGTAGCCGGCGGTGATGATGAGATCCTTTTTACGATCGACAATGAAAAGGTAGCCGTCTGCGTCCGCCCGCGCGACGTCGCCTGTGGATAGCCAGCCATCGCCATCGATCGCACAGGCTGTCGCCTCGGCGTTGTTCCAATAGCCGCGCGTCACCATCGGCCCGCGCACCATCAGCTCGCCGAATTCGCCTGTAGCCTGACTGCGCGTCGGATCGCCAAGATCAACGATGCGGGCTTCGACTCCGGGCGCAGGCAGGCCGATCGAACCATAACGCGGCGGCCAGTAGGGCGAATGGGTGATCGCCGGCCCGGCGACTTCGGTCATTCCCCACAGTTCGAGCAAAGGACAGCCGAACCGATTCGTGACCGCCTCAATCTGCGAAAGCGGCATGGTCTGACCGCCAACCGTACAGCGGACCAAGCTGCGCAGATCGGCGGAGACGATATCTGGATGTGCGAGCATCTGATAATACATCGTCGGCACGCCTTCAAAGAGCGTGACGCGCTCGTCTTCTATGAGCTTTAGCGCTGCTCCCGCCTCAAAGCGCGGCGTTGAAATCAGCCGCATGCCTGTCAGAAACACGGCGTTCATGACGATATTGCCGTAGACATGCGCGAAGGGCAGCGAGGACAGCACAATGTCCGCTGCATGGCGGACATGCATCGTCGCGGTCGCCGCCATGCTCGCGAAGACGCATCCGTGCGTCAACATCGCTCCCTTTGGCTTGCCGGTGGTGCCGGAGGTGTAGCCGATGGTAAAAAGATCGTCTGGCGCGCGCTTGACCGGATCAATGCAGGCGCCTGCGAGTAATGTCTCAAATTCGACCGCGCCTGCGGATGACCCGAGCGCAACGACGGCAACATTCGCGTTCACTTCGACCGCGCTTTTGCGCTCCGCCGGCAAGATCAGCGCGATCGCCCCGCAATCACGTGCGGCGAACGCCACCTCCGCAGCGCTGAGCAGAAAATTGGCGGGAACGACGACAGCGCCCATACGCGCGATGGCGTGATAGGCGACGATCCATTCCCAGCCATTCGGCAGATGCAGCAGCACCCGATCGCCGGGGCGCACGCCAAGGCCGCGAATGCCGCCGGCAAAGCGTCCGGCGAGATCGTCAAGCTCCTGAAAAGTGAAGCAGCCCGCCCCCGGCAGCTTCAATGCGACGGCATCCTTGTAGCGCTGCGCCGCGCGCTGCGTAAGATTCGACATCACGGCCTGCGGCATCACGGCCTCTTAGCTCCCGACCGTGACGGCGTCCGGGATCAAGACGGCTTTCAGCACTTCCCCCGATTCCGAGGCGCGGGCAGCAGCTTCGATTTCCGTCAGAGGATATTTCCGGATCAGCCGGTCGAAGGGAAACCGCCCCTGCCGCCACAGCTCGATCAATTGCGGGATGAAAATATCGGGAATGCTGTCGCCCTCGATAATTCCACGCACCGCGCGGCCGAAGAGAATCCCATTCATGTCGAGCATCATTTCCGTGCCGAGCGGCGCGACGCCGATGATTCCGCAAATACCAGTCAACCTCAGGCAGTCGACCGCCTGGCGCGCCACTTTCGGCAGGCCCGTGCATTCAAGCGAAAACTGCGCACCCTCACCGCTCGTCAGCGCTCTGACAGCGTGAACCGCGTCATCCCGACCGGCGTTGACGACGTGCGTCGCTCCGAGCTCCATCGCCAGATTCAGCCGGCGATCGTTCAAATCGACGACGATGATCTGGGCGCATCCGACCACTTGCGCCGCCATCGCCGCGGCAAGTCCAACCGACCCCGCGCCGAAGATCGCAATGCTGGTCCCTGCCCCGGGCCTTAGCGCGTTGATGACCGCTCCGGCGCCAGTCTGAACGCCACAGCCCAGCGGCCCCATAATCTCAAGGGGTACATCGTTTGGAATTTTGACGACGTTCCGTTCGGTCGCCAGCGCATATTCGCCGAATGAAGATTGCGAGAAGAAATAGCCGCTGACCCGGCTGCCATGGGCGTCGCAGCAGGGGCTAGATCCGTCAGCCCTGGCGCCGCTGAAATTATGCGCATAGAGGTCGGGGCAATAGCCGTATCGTCCGCTCTGGCAATTGACGCATTTACCGCAGCTTGCAAAGGTCAACACCACATGGTCGCCGACGGCGACCTTATTCACCTGAGAGCCAATCTTCTCAACGACTCCGGCGCCTTCATGACCAAGAACGGCCGGCAAGGGCGTCGGAAAATATTGATCGCGGACCACAAGGTCCGTGTGGCACATGCCGACGCCGGCGATCCTGACGAGGACCTCGTCGCCCCGCGGATCATCAAGATCAATCATCTCGACGAGGAATGGTCCGCCTTTCTCGCGGACCACAGCAGCTTTCATCCGTAGCATTTTCACGCGCTCCACTTGATTATTTTTGTGTATGCGTGCGGGATTTGCCGCGCAGCTTTCCTGCGAACAAATTTCCTCCCCGTTTCGAAACGCAGAATGAAGCGCGGCAGGCGAACCGCCTATTGCCTGCAGGGATAAAAAGGGGGCGTCGCTTTATCAGTCAAAGACAGATGAACTTTCTTTTCCGCGGTCTTGAGCTTGCGAGCGGCGCCAGAGACGCTCCAGGGCGCCTCCGCCGGCGCGCGGAGGGCCGCAGCCAAAAAAACGCCGCGCCCCATCTCTGGAAGCGCGGCGAATAAGCGGACTGCTGGGGAGGCGCAGCGCCGCGATGAGCAGAAAGTCGGGCGCTCAGAACGCCTTCATCAGCCGGAGATTGACGCGATTGGCTTCTCTCAGGCCGTTATCAACCGAAATATCCCGCCCGTAGAGCGCCATAATATTCCAGCTCGGGGCGAAATTCCACGCGAAGCCCACCTTGAAATTGACTGTGCTCAGGCTGTCGCTGCTGACGGTAGAGTTAACCTTTGTCTGGCCCCCGGCGTAATAGGTCGCGCCTAACCTTATGTCGAAATCAGGGGTTACGGCATATTTGAACCAGCTCTGAAGCGAGACGAGCGGCAGCTGCTGTAGCGTCTGCCCCCTCGCCCCGTAAGAGGTGTTGTTGCCATAGAATGTTACGTCCCCTACCAGCTGAAGGACGAGCTCCTTGACGAAGACAGGTATCACCCAGCCGGCCTGCAACGCGCCTTTCCAACGATTCTCTCCAAGATTCAACCCATTGCTCGAGTTGTATGTTCCAATTGGAACATAGAGCACTGGCGTAATCCCGAAAAACAAATTCGACTCAGGCTTGTTGTAGAGCCAGATGGTTGACGCCAGGATCAGGTCGCCGACGCCGGTCGTCTGGCCAAGCGCGCCAAGATCGCCACTACCCTGCAAATGCCCGAAGGGGAGCAGGAACTGCGGGTCCGCGATAAAGGGCCCTATTTCGACGAAATGTGCATAGCGGAGAATTCCCACCTCGGAATCGAGCGTTCCATTCCCGACCCTCTGGCCGGCGGAGTAGTTGGCGTCACGATTGACGAATTGCCCATAGAGGAGCCCGAGATTTGTGCCCGCTGGAAGCGCCCCCGCGCTGTAGTCGTCGGCATCGACGTCGAGTGCTCTGGCGCTCGGCGCATATAGCCCAGAAATCGCGAGCAAAGCCGCGAAGACGCCCAACCGGAATATACTTAGAGTGCCCGCTCTTTCTTGGTTTATGGCAAATTTCTCGAGACTCGTCCTCATCGCGTTCTCCCTCAGATCAAGTGTATTATTGTTGACCAGACATGAGCTTCGAGATGGACAGGTAAGATCTTCCCGCCATGGCGAAGTCAGCTATTTTTATTATTGCTGACACTGTTGCCTCGGTGGGCCTATAGCAGCAAAGGATAAAACGAGACGCCATCTTTCATCCGTTGACCCACGGGCAAGACTGACGCGCGCTCGCGGACAAGCCGCTTTTTCTGCCGATGCGCTTGCTTCGTCTATCTGGCCGTTATCTCGACGCTTGGTCGCGTTACGTGCCAGTCGCCATCAGTCACACGGTCGACGGGGCGCACTCCAATCACTCGTGGCGCGGCCTCCGAACATGTTGACCCTGATCGCAATGCGGACCGACGGCGCCCCCGATCTACAACCTCGTCGCAACGACGTCGCCAAATGGGGCGCCGACATCTCCTAGGTCCTGTTGACAAATACCCTCATCCATAGTCGGACGGCGGCGATGAGGACGAAGCCGCGGTAGCTTTCGGCGGTCTTGTCGTAGCGGGTCGCCAAGCGGCGCCAGTTTTTCAGTTTGTTGAAGC
>NZ_PDZR01000002.1 GCF_002891535.1 Methylocella silvestris
ACCGCCACCCCAGCCCGGCTGGGGCGGCGGCTGGCGCGGCGCCGGCTGGCGTGGCGGCGGATGGGGCTGGGGCGGCCCCGCCGCGGTCGGCATCGCGAGCGGCCTCGCCCTCGGGGCGCTCGCCGGTTCGGCTGGCCCGGCCTATGGGTACGGCGGCTGCTACCTTCAGAACCAGCCCGTGTACGATAGCTGGGGCCAGTTTGCCGGTTATCAGCGGGTGCGCGTCTGCTATTGACCGCCTGCCAAAATGGCCCTCCGGCGAACTCTCCGGAGGGCCAAACGCTTTAAAGTGGCGAATTTGACACGCCATCCAGCGATCGATTCTCTGGTGTTGCTTTTTTCATATTTTTTTGCTGGAGCCCTGCAACCTTTCAGCTTCAGCTGCGTTTCTTGTGTGTTGTCGCACAGCACGGCCTCTTCAGATGGGAGAGGTTCACGTCAACGGATGTGCTGGGGCGGACGGGAGACGGGCTCATGTTTAATTCACGCAAGACGATCGGAATGCAGGCGCTGAAGATCACCATGGCCAGCGTCGCGGTATCCTGCCTTGGCGTGGCTGTCTTTGCGGCTCCGATGACCATGACGCCAAAGGCCAAGATCGCATTGAACGGCGACATCGTCGAGCACAGAAGCGCTTATACGCCTGGATACGCCCCCTTGGCAGCCGGCCCGGCGCTGCAGCTTGGCCGCGCGACCGTGGGCGAAGAGGAAGATTGCGTTCGCGTGACGCGGATGGTTGGACCCGATGGCCGCATTTATGTGAGCCGCGGTCTTGTCTGCGCCAATTAAGAGTTTCCGTGCGGCGCAAGCCGCCGGCCTAGCTTGCTGACGTATGGTCTCTTCCCCATCTCGGGATCATGTCGTCAGCTCATTTCCTCTCCCTTTCGCCCGCTGGCGTCTATTGCGCAGCGGGCGATTTTTTTATCGATCCCCTGCGGCCAGTCGCCCGCGCCCTGATCACCCACGGACACTCCGACCATGCCCGCGCCGGCCATGGCCACGTCCTAGCCACGCGCGAAACGCTGGCGATCATGGCGATCCGGCTTGGACAGGGCTTTGCCGGCCGGATACAGGCGATCGATTACGGAGACAAACTCCGACTGGGATCAATCGACGTCAGCTTTCATCCGGCCGGCCATGTCATCGGCTCGGCGCAAATCAGAATGGCGGACGGCAAGACGATCGTCGTCGCTTCAGGCGACTATAAGCGCGAGGCCGACCCGACCTGCGCCGGCTTCGAGCCCATAACCTGCGACGTCTTCATCACCGAGGCGACCTTCGGGCTCCCCGTATTCCGGCATTCGCGGACGGCGGATGAAATCGCCAGGCTGCTCGCCTCGCAGCAGCTGTTCCCGGATCGCGCCCATCTCGTTGGAGCCTATGCGCTCGGCAAGGCGCAGCGGGTCATCGCTTTGTTGCGCGGGGCCGGCTACGACCGCCCGATCTATCTGCATGGCGCGATGGAAAAGCTTTGCGCCTTCTACGAGCGGCAAGGCGTCGAGCTTGGCGATCTGCTGCCCGTCGCCGCCAACGACCGCGCCAAGCTCGCGGGCGAAATCGTGATCTGCCCGCCGGGCGCCTTGCAGGATCTCTGGTCGCGCAAATTTCCAGATCCCGTCGCCGCCTTCGCCTCGGGCTGGATGCGTGTGCGCGCGCGGGCGCGTCAGCGCGGCGTCGAGCTGCCGCTTGTTATATCCGACCACGCCGATTGGGACGGGCTGACCCAAACCATCGTCGAGACGCGATGCGAAAAAGTGCTGGTCACTCACGGCGAGGCTGACGCCCTCGTCCACTGGGCGCGCGGGCGCGGCCTTGCGGCGGAGCCTCTGCATCTGCTTGGCTATGGCGACGAAGAAGCCGACAGCGTCCCGGCGGAGAGCGAGGCTTGAATCAGTTCGCCGAACTGCTCGACCGCCTCGCCTTCGAGCCGTCCCGGCTCGGCAAATTGCGGTTGATGAGCGATTTCTTTCGCCGCACGCCAGATCCCGAGCGCGGCTACGCGCTGGCGGCCCTGACCGGCGCGCTCTCGTTCCAGCACGCCAAAGCCGGTCTCATCCGTGGGCTGATCACCTACCGCGTCGATCCGGTGCTGTTCGAATTGTCTTATGATTTCGTCGGCGATCTGTCGGAGACTGTCGCCCTGCTCTGGCCGGCACCGGCGGAGAATTCTTCTATGGGCAACGACGCGCCGCTCCTGCTCTCCGACGTCGTCCGCGGCTTGAGCGCGACCGGCAAGCTCGATCTTGCGCGAAACCTCGCCGGCTGGCTCGATTCGCTGGATGAAACCGGCCGCTGGGCGCTATTGAAGCTGATTACCGGCGCGCTGCGGATCGGCGTTTCGGCGCGTCTCGCCAAAACGGCGCTGGCCGAGCTTGGGGGCAAGACGCCCAATGAAATCGAAGAAGTCTGGCATGGGCTCGCCCCGCCCTATCTCGATCTTTTCGCCTGGCTCGAGGGACGTGAGGCGCGCCCCGACTCGTCCGACCCGGCGCCCTTCTGCCCGGCGATGCTGGCCCACGCCATCGAGACGAAGGATTTCGACGAGTTGCCGCCGTCCGGATTTTCCGCCGAATGGAAATGGGACGGCATCAGAGTGCAGGCCGCGAGCGGCCTCGCCGCGAATGGGCGGCGCGTGACGCGGCTGTTTTCAAGGACAGGGGAAGATGTTTCCGGCGCGTTTCCCGACCTCACGGACTGCATGGCCGCGCTTCCCTTCGAAAATTTTTCGCTCGACGGCGAACTCCTGATTCTGCGCGAGAGGAAAGTCCAGCCGTTCAGCGTGCTGCAGCAGCGGCTGAACCGCAAAACGACTTCGGCAAAACTGCTCGCCGATTTTCCCGCCCATGTCCGCGCCTATGATCTGATGCGGCACGACGGCGAGGATCTGCGCGCGCTGCCCTTCGCCGAGCGGCGCGGCCGGCTCGAATCCTTTGTCGCCCACGCGTCCTGTGAGCGCCTCGACCTTTCGCCGCTGGTCTCTTTCGTCTCATGGGCCGAGCTCGCGGAGGCGCGGAAAAACCCCGCCGCTTTCGGCGCCGGAGCTGACGCCGAGGCCATCGAAGGCTTGATGCTGAAGCGTAGGGACTCGATCTATGTCCCCGGACGGCCGAAGGGCCTCTGGTACAAATGGAAGCGTGATCCCTTCACGGTCGACGCGGTGCTGATGTACGCTCAGCGCGGCCACGGGAAACGCTCCTCCTATTACTCAGACTTCACCTTTGGCGTATGGCGCGATGAGGAGGAGGGCGCACGGCTTGTGCCTGTCGGCAAGGCCTATTTCGGCTTTACCGACGCAGAGCTGCGCGAGCTTGACCGCTATGTCCGCAACAATACGGCGAACCGCTTCGGGCCGGTGCGCGAAATCATTCATGGGGAAAGCCAGGGGTTGGTGCTCGAAATCGCCTTCGAGGGGCTCAATCGATCGAGCCGCCATAAATCAGGCGTCGCCATGCGCTTTCCCCGCATTGCGCGAATCCGTTGGGACAAGCCGGCGCGCGAAGCCGATCGCATCGAGAATTTGCAAGCGCTTCTGAAGGAAACAGGCCTAGGCGGCAGCCCGGCCGGATAACACGAGTCGAAAATTACGGCTGACGATATTTATGATTTGACAGACGGCATTTTTCGCCACAATCCTGCCATATTCTGGCGACCTTCGAGCAATTGGATTTCGGCGGCGCCTTGGGGGACCAGGCCATGGATCGAAGAGCGTTGTTGAAATCCACTCTGACCTCTGCCGCGCTCTTAGCCCTTGCGAGCGGCGCGGCGAGCGCGCTCACAAGGATTGCACCGCCGAGCTCCGTGTCGACGGCGGCGGATGATTCAAATGTCC
This sequence comes from Methylocella silvestris, assembly GCF_002891535.1. Taxonomy (GTDB): domain Bacteria; phylum Pseudomonadota; class Alphaproteobacteria; order Rhizobiales; family Beijerinckiaceae; genus Methylocapsa; species Methylocapsa silvestris_A. The sequence goes on from NZ_PDZR01000002.1 coordinate 3,830, forward strand.
AATCCGTCTGGTGGCGACGCCATTGGCATCACCGGCATTGGAGACACTGGCGGCGTTGGTAAGATCGCCTCGCCCCGGCCTTGACGCTCGGCAAACAAGATGAATCTGGATTGAACTTATTCCAGATTCAACTCCTGGACCGGCGCGCAGCAATGCGTTCAGTCCCTGGCGGGCGGCGTCAGCTCGCTTTTGCCGTCTGATCCAGAATCGCCTGGAAGCGTTCGAAGGGAATGCGGTAATGGCCGCGGCCGCCCGCAAGCGCCTGGAAGTAATTCGGCGCCATGCGGCACAAAAGGTGGAACCAAGCCTGAGCGCTCATATCGACGGGACGATTGTCGATTGTGTTGACGGCTCCATCCGGGAAAAAACGGACATTGACGATCACGTCTCCGAGGGTCTTTAGCGCCGGGCTGGCATTCGCTTCTTGGGGCGCATGAATTTCGGCTGTGTTCACGCTTTTAGAATCAAGATCCAGAGTCATCATTTTCTCCGCTGGAGCATGACGCCGAAAACTTGGGTTTCGGAGCGCTCATGCGTTTAGATCAAAGCTCGAAGCGGGATTGATTTCCCGCCCGGCCAAGGCCAAGACCGTCAACAGCTCAATATTGTATATTCGATTTATATTTAATGATGGAGTTGCTGCAGCCCGCCCTCGCGCCGTTGCGAATGTTGCGTCGGCGTCACGAAAATGACTCATCCGCAGCGCTCCCGCTTTGATGTCAAACAAGTTTATAAATCTTACAATTTCCTGACGCATCAGGGCGCGCCTTCTCAGTCTCGCGACGCAAAATGTTATTTCATATAGTCCGTCTATATGAATTGCGGCGCGACGCTGCAGACCTGCCGCGCGATTTGCTCGTTGCAAACGCGGCGCGCCCGGCTATTCCATCGCTGATCGACAGTAAACACTCCGGCGGCCCTCATGAAGCTCGACCCCAAGGAACTCGAAGACGCCGCGCGCCTGACGGTGAAACATTATGACGATTCCGCGGAAAGCTTTTGGGAAGGCACGCGCGACCATGACGTGCGCCAGAATATTGCGGCGCTGCTGGATCACCTTTCGGGTGAACCGCCGTTCAAGCTGCTTGATTTTGGCTGCGGGCCAGGCCGCGATCTGAAGACCTTTGCGGATCTCGGCCACAGCGCGATCGGGCTCGAAGGCTCCGAAAATTTCGCCGCCATGGCGCGCGCCCACAGCGGCTGCGAGGTGTGGCGGCAGGACTTCCTGAAACTCGATCTGCCGGCCGATCATTTCGACGGGGTTTTCGCGAACGCCACGCTGTTTCACGTGCCAAGTCAGGAATTGCCGCGCGTGCTCCGACAAATATGCGCCTGCCTCAAACCGGCTGGAGTCCTGTTCGCCTCAAATCCGCGCGGCGGCAACGAGGAAGGCTGGAATCGCGGCCGCTACGGCTCCTATCACGATCTTGCAGCCTGGCGCGGCTTTGCGACGTCGGTCGGATTTTTCGAACTGACCCATTATTATCGTCCGGAAGGGTTGCCGCGCGAGAAACAGCCCTGGCTCGCAACCGTCTGGAGGAAAGCCTAGGCCCGTTTCGCAACGCCCTCGCCTCCCCGCGATCTCTGCAAACTCAATCCGCGGCGAGAATGACATGCGAGGCGTTGAAGATCGCCTCGAGCCTGTCTCCCTCCGCGACCCCGAGATCGTCGGCGGTTACGCGCGGAGCTACGGCGATGAGAATTTTGCCGCCGCCGATGTCGAGTTCGATCTCGCTGTTCGTCGCGCCGTCGACCCGGCGCGCCACCCGCCCCGCAACCCGGTTGCGGCCCGCGGCGACTGCCGTCTCACCTGGCAGCGCGAGCATGACGAAAGAGGCCTTTACCAGCGCGATCGCGCTCCGCCCGGGCGCAAGCCGGAGATTCTCCGCGGCGCCACGCGTCACGACGGCGGTTATGTTGTTTGCCTCCGAGACCTGCAAAGTGACATTGACGTCGACAGGATCCAGATCGATTCGGGCGACCTTGCAGCGGAACGCGTTGCGGGCGCTGATTTTGACCGAAAGCCCCCAAAACAGGAGGTCGTCGAAATTATCGAGCCCTTCGGCGGCGATCGCATTTGAGATGCGGAGCAGCTTTTCCTCAAGCCTGTGAAAGGCCGAAATCAGCTTGCGGCCCTCCTCGGTGACTTCGGCGGCGCGACCGCGCTTGCCTCCCGCTTGCGTGACGAAGGCTGGCTGAGGCAGGAGGTTATTGATCGCCTGGACGGCGTCCCACGCCGCCTTGTAGCTGAAGCCCGCAACTTTGGCCGCTTGCGTCATGCTGCCATGCGCGATGACCGCTTCGAGCAGGGCGATGCGGTCGCGCCCGACGAGAAGGCGTCCCTCGCTTCGCAAGCTTAGCAGAGCATCAAGTTGATCGACCGGCATGACTATAATTCTCTTCACAAAGTCGGCGGCGCGGCCCTCGAGCATGTCGCGTTCGCTACGCTCGCCCGGCAGCCGTCGCAATTTTTCGGCCAGAGCGCCCAAACGCCCTCCTCCGGAATGCCCCCCGCATCTTTCGCGCATGGGTTGAAATCGGCGACAAGATGGCCCAAACCTGTTCGATGGGTTGTCCTGCCTTATTTCGGCCGCGCATTTTTCCTGTTATGCGCCGTTAGTCATGGCAAAAGAAATCCAAGCCGCGAGTTCTGATATCCGGCCAGGAAACATCAATCGAGAAAATGGCTTGCCAAGTCGAATGATGACAATCTAGGCAATAGCCCCTATGGTGATAGCTGGAGTCTTTCCGATGTTGTCCCGGTCTAGCGCCCGCCAAACCGGAAAACTCGGCAAAAGCAGAAACGCGGTCGCTGTTTATCGAGGTTTATTGCGTCGCAAAAACTGGCGCACTGAGGCTCGACTGCCGCTTGTCTGCCCGTTCATCTTCAATCCCAGCGGGCGACGCTTGCTTTCGACCGGCGGACCTCCGCCCCGCGCTCAAAAGCGCGTTGAACGAAGACAGCGCAGTGCTGGCGGCGACGCCAGGAAATGCTCTGGAGTTCGAAGTTAGGACCATCCATGCCCGTGATCGCGCTGGTCGACGACGACCGCAATATTCTGACGTCCGTCTCGATCGCTCTTGAAGGCGAGGGCTATCGCGTCCAGACCTACACCGACGGCTCGACGGCGCTTGACGGGCTGAAGAGCGACCCGCCCGATCTCGCCATCTTCGACATCAAGATGCCGCGCATGGACGGGATGGAGCTGCTGCGGCGGCTGCGTCAGAAATCCGACCTTCCCGTGATCTTCCTCACCTCCAAGGACGAGGAAATAGACGAGTTGTTCGGCCTCAAAATGGGCGCCGACGATTTTATCCGAAAACCTTTTTCGCAGCGGCTGCTGGTCGAGCGCGTCAAAGCCATCCTGCGCCGCGCCAATCCGAAGGACGCCGCCTCCCAGAAAGAGGCCGACGCCAAGATTTTGGAGCGCGGGCTGCTCAAGATGGATCCCGAGCGCCACGCCTGCACCTGGAAAGACGATCCCGTCACCCTGACCGTCACGGAATTTCTGATCCTGCAGGCGCTCGCCACCCGCCCCGGCGTCGTCAAGAGCCGCAACGCCTTGATGGATGCCGCCTATGACGACCAGGTTTATGTCGATGACCGCACAATCGACAGCCATATCAAGCGGCTGCGCAAGAAGTTCAAAGCCGTCGATGATGATTTTGAGATGATTGAAACCTTATATGGCGTCGGCTATCGCTTCAAGGAATAGCAAGCGGCTTGATTGACGCGCTCATCCGGGATGCGCTTTCTTGGGGGAAGACGCTATGACCCTTGAATTGCAGCAGGACGTCGAGTTCGAGCGAAAACGTGACGCGGCGGTGCGCGCCAAGCGCATGCGCCGCAGCGCCTCGGCGCGGATGCGCGGTCTTCTTCGCGCCATCGGCTCGCGTTTTTCATCGTCGCTGACCCGACGGATCGTCGTTTTAAACCTTGGCGGTCTGGTCGCCCTGCTGCTCGGTTTCCTTTATCTCAACCAGTTCCGCGAAGGGCTGATCGACGCACGCGTGCAAAGCCTGCAGACTCAGGCCGAAATCATCGCCGCCGCCGTCGCCGCCTCGGCCACGGCGGATAATGAGTCGATTACGATCGATCCGGAAAAACTGCTTCAGCTTGCTCCCGGCGAGAGCTACGGACTCTCCGAGGATACGGCGCCTTCGCTGGAATTCTCGATCAATCCGGAGCGGGTCGGCCCGGTGCTGCGCCGCCTCGCCTCGCCGACGCGCACCAGAGCCCGGATCTACGACCGCGACGGCTATCTCCTGCTCGATTCGCGCTCGCTCGCCAGCCGCGCAAATATCCTGCGGTTCGATCTGCCGCCTCCCGCGGCGAGCGACGAGGCCTCATTCTTCGAGCGGATCTGGGGCAAGATCAAATCCGTGATCTGGCGCTCGGATCTGCCGGCCTATGAGGAAAACGGCGTCGATAATGGCAAGGTCTACCCCGAGGTCACGCATGCGCTCGGCGGCGGCGTGCAGTCGATCGCCCGGCTCAACGCCAAGGGCGAGACGATCGTCTCCGTCGCTGCGCCGATCCAACGCTTCCACACCGTGCGCGGCGCCGTGCTCCTCTCAACCGAAGGCGGCGATATCGACAAGATCATCGCCTCCGAACGCTGGGCGATCGTGCGGATCTTTCTTGTCTCCGCGATCATCATGTTTTTGCTGTCCCTCTTCATCGCCGGCGCCATCGCCGAGCCGATCCGCCACCTCGCGGAGGCTGCAGAACGCGTGCGGCGAGGAACAAAATTACGTCGCGAGATCCCGGACTTCACCGATCGCGCCGATGAGATCGGCCATCTCTCCGGCGCGCTGCGCGACATGACCAAAGCGCTCTACAACCGGATCGAGGCGATCGAAAGCTTCGCCGCCGACGTCGCGCATGAACTCAAAAATCCGCTGACGTCGCTGCGCAGCGCGGTCGAGACCCTGCCAAACGTCAAGAAGCCGGAATCGCAGGCGCGTCTGCTTGCGGTCATCCAGCACGACGTCAAACGGCTCGATCGGCTGATCAGCGATATTTCCGACGCCTCCCGCCTCGACGCCGAACTCGCCCGCGCCGACATGGATATTGTCGATCTCGAGAAGGTGATGAATACCGTCACCGCCGTCGCCAATCAGGTCAAGGCCGAGTCGAACGTGCATATCAGCCTGACTGTCGCGCGCGGCTGTCATCACGACATTCGCAAGAGCGCCTTCCGCGTCCTTGGCCATGATTCGCGGCTCGGCCAGGTCTTCAATAATCTGATCGACAATGCGCGCTCCTTTTCCTGCGACGGCGGCTGGGTGCGCGTGCATATGCGGCCGGCCGAGGATTGCTCCTCCGACGACGGCCAATGGCGCGACGGCTTCGAGATCACCGTCGACGACGACGGGCCGGGTATTCCGGCCGACGCCTTCGAGCGGATTTTCGAGCGGTTTTACACGGATCGGCCATGTCAGGGTTTTGGCCAGAACTCTGGGCTCGGCCTCTCGATCTCGCGCCAGATCATCGAGGCGCATGGCGGCCGCATTTCGGCGCGCAACCGGATGGGGTCGGTCACGGAGGACGATGACGCGCCCGTTCTAGGCGCAAGGCTCACCATATGGCTGCCGCGCGCCTGAGACCCGCCCCAAAGCCTGGCGAGTCGCTCGATCTGCATGCCAGCGCCATCGTAATTCAGGAGGCCGGCGTATTGATCTGCGGCGCTTCGGGCGCGGGCAAGAGCTCGCTGGCGCTGGCGTTGATCCAGACGGCGACCAATGCCGGTCTGTTCGCCCGTCTCGTCGGCGACGATCGGATCAAGGCGAGCGCTCATCACGGCCGGCTGGTCGCGCGAGGCCACAAGGCGATCCTCGGACGCATCGAGCAACGCGGCGTCGGCATTCTCGAAAGACCTTACTCCAGCGCCGCCGTGATCCGGCTCATCGTCGATCTCGTCCCGCTGGAAGAGGCTCCCCGCATCCCTGAGGCCGCGCGCGGCCTTGCGGCTGGCCCGGAAACGCGGGAGCCTTGCGTCTGCGACGACTGGGATTTTCGCGGCCTCGAGCAAACCACGCTTTTGGGCGTCCGCCTGCCCCGCCTCAGGCTGCCGGATCGCGGGGCCGCCGCCGACCTCGCGCTCGCTATTCTGCAACGTTTTGGCTGCGTAAGAAGCGGCGACTGAAACATTTTTGACAGAGCGCCAAACAAAATCACGAAATCGCGCGCAGGATGATTCATTTCACTTGCCAAGCTGGACGCAACGCACAAAATGAGCCGACTACGCTAAGGCGAGGCGCTCGAGTGGCCCGTGCAGCGCTGCCCGGCGTGTGGAGACTTTCTTTATAAATCAGGAACATATACCTGATTGTCGTCATCTCGGAACTGTCGGTTCGATGGAATTTCCGGATCGCCCTTTGGCGCTCTGGCCAGAGCGAGCGAACAGCGCGTGGTCCTTCCCTTGAAGAATGTTTTCCTTGCAAGCGCTGATGATCGGCAAAGCTCCGGCATGATCGGGAGCTTCCGTTGATCGGAATGGTCCTCGTGACGCATGGGCATCTCGCCACCGCGTTCCGTGCGGCGTTGGAACATGTCGTCGGCCCGCAGAAACAGATCGCGACCATTTCAATCGGACCCGACGACGATATCGAGCAGCGACGCAAGGAGATCGTCGAGGCCGTCGAAGACGTCGACAGCGGCTTCGGCGTCGTCGTTCTCACCGATATGTTCGGGGGCACCCCCTCGAACCTCGCCATTTCGGTCATGAACGGCGCTCATGTCGAGGTCGTCGCCGGCATCAATCTGCCGATGCTCATAAAACTCGCCTCGGTGCGGGAAAGCTCCAGCCTTGAACAGGCGGTGATTCAGGCGCAGGACGCGGGGAGGAAATATATTTACGTTGCAAGCCGCGTGTTGAGCGGGAAATGAACGAAGACGAAGGCGACCCCTGCGACTGCGACAATTCCGCCGCGTTCACGCCGCCGGACGGCGCGCTGGTGCGCGAGTTGAAGATTGTCAACCGCAAGGGGCTGCACGCGCGGGCGACAGCCAAATTCGTCCGCTGCGTCGATAGCTTCGAGGCCGAAATTCTTGTCGGCCGCTGCGGCGACATGGTTGGCGGCACATCGATCATGGGCATCCTCACGCTCGGCGCAGGGCTCGGCTCGACGATCCTCGTTGCGGCGACCGGGCGCCAGGCGCAGGAAGCAATCGAGGCGATTACCGAACTGGTGGCGAACCGTTTCGGCGAGGACGAGTAAACGCCGCAAGGCCAGCGGTTGGCGCGTCGCAATATGAGGCAATAACGCCCATATTCGGCGCTGCGCCGGATCTGAAGCGAGAGCTTCACCATTATCGACATAAATCGAGCTGGAGACTTGAGGCCTTGACCCAGCCTGTTCTTTCGCCGGAAGAAATCGAGCGTTACGCCCGCCATATCGTGCTGCGCGGCGTCGGGGGCCCGGGTCAGCAGAGACTGCGCGCGGCGCGCGTCCTCGTCATCGGCGCCGGTGGGCTTGGCGCTCCGCTGTTGCAATATCTCGCCGCAGCTGGCGTCGGCTTGATCGGCGTCGTCGACGACGACCATGTCTCGCTGTCGAATCTGCAGCGTCAGGTGCTGCATCGAACCGAAGACGTCGGGCGCGCCAAGGTCGACAGCGCCGCGGACGCAATCGCAAGGCTCAATCCGCATGTTGAAGTGAAGCTGCACGCTTTGCGGCTTACAGAGGCGAACGCCCGCGCGCTCGTCGCCGGCTATGACGTGATCGCCGACGGATCGGATAATTTTGCGACGCGCTATAGCGTTTCCGACGCCTGCTTTTATGAACGCAGACCGCTTGTCACCGCCGCAGTCGGCGCCTTCGACGGATCGCTGACCGTGTTGAAGCCCTATGAAGCAGGCCCGAACGGCGAGCCAAATCCAACCTATCGCTGCCTTTTTCCGCAAGCTCCGCCGTCGCGGCTCGCGCCGAATTGCGCAGAAATCGGGGTGCTTGGCGCCTTGACCGGCATCCTCGGCGCAATGATGGCGCTCGAGGTCGTCCGCGAAATCGTCGGCTTTGGCGAAAATCTCGTCGGCCGGCTGGTGCTGCTCGATGCGCTCGACATGCGGTTCGAAACCGTGCGCTATCGCTGGGATCCGGAAAATGCGCTGAACGGCGCGACGTCGGCCGCCGCATCGGCCTCTCAACTCCCGGCCGGATCAGCGTTGACAGCGGCAATCCGAGGAACTAGATGACGACGGCGCTTACCGCCCAGCCGCCGCGTCGACTTTGGCTCGCAGGCCTCCGGTGGGGGATAGTTCAACGGTAGAACTGCGGACTCTGACTCCGTCAATCTTGGTTCGAATCCAGGTCCCCCAGCCAAATCCCAGTTTGAACCCGTAGCCTTTCATCTAGGCGCCAGGCCGCATCAAGGCGACGCCTGCCGGCACTTCAATTCCTGCGCGAGCAGCCATTCCGGCCCGAACATGTGTGGATCGACGCCCCGCCTGGGCAGGACCGAGGCGTCAGCCGGCGGGTTGGTCATATAGACCAACTCCCATTTGATCCCTTTCGTCTCGGGATTCGTGCGGGAGACAAAGCGGGCCGACTCAAAATCGGATTTAGACGGATAACCGTTCTTTCCCGGCGGCGCGCCCAGCACGACGACCAATTTGATGCGTTCGAGTTCGTTTGGCTTCAGTTGTTTGAGAATATGCAGCACGTCGTAGCCGCCGCCCGAAAATCCGTAGATCCCGGCGTATGATGAATCGTCTCGCAGCTTCAACACGGCCTGCACGGTCTGCGGATTTTTGTCGCGATCGCCGTCCTTCAGCGGATCGCCCGACACGTCGAGCACATCCCCGTCGTATCCCCTGCATGTTGCATAGTCCTTCGCGGCCTTCTCATGCAACGCCCCGTCGGGATAGGCGACGTTGTCGCCCTTCTCGTTGGGATATGTCGGCTTTTTGGCGCTGTTACCCCGCAGGATCAGCATCTTCGGATTCGACATCATCGTCTCTTGGTGTGAAGCGGCGCAGATTTCCGGAAGGCCCGCGCCCCGGGACTATCAGGCTACCTCGACGCCGCTAACTACGCGCGTGTGCGGGCGCACGCGACGCGCGTCCGCATCGCGGCGCACCACTTCATTGTTGCGGTCGGGGATGAAGTCGAAGCCAGGCTCGCGCTTCCGGTCCCTGCACGCGTCCCGCATAGACTTCGTCGGCCCAGCGGCTTTGGCCGCTATAGGTTGTTGTTTGCGTCGACGTTTGCGTTGAGGTGTTGGTGGACGTGTTCGTCGCCGTATTTCCAGAACTCGTATTTCTGGGTTGGGCGCCCGCCGCATAGGCTGCGGTTGACATCCCTATGCCGGCGAGGGCGGCGGCGACACAGACAATCAGCGGGTGGCGTTTGAACATATTTTCATTCCGTTTGACCGCTGCCTGACCCGCCGTCCTTCATTTGAAGGAGACGTCAGAACCCTCTTACCATCGACTGTCGGCTGCAACCGCAGACGCTCGCCTACGCGCGCCGGATCATGCTGGCGATAAGCGAAATAACAAAGAGGACGATCGCGACCCAGAACAGGATTTTCGCCGCTTCGACGGCCGTGCCCGCGACGCCGCCAAATCCAAACACCGCGGCAATAATGGCGACAACCAGGAACACGACGGCGTAGTACATAAGATTGCCCATATCGAAACTCCGCTAAGCAGCTCGTGACGAAGACGATCGGCGCAAACAACGCCGCTGTGCTTCAAACTGGCGGCGAGCCTGTTTGGTTCCGGCGCACGCCCGCGCTGAGGCCTGAATTCAGCGCCATTCCAGCTCCTTATAGGCTGCGATGACGTTGCGGCCGTTGTAGTCGTCGAACAAGGTCCATCGGTCCTTTTCGTCCTGCGCCACACGGGCGGATGCTTCTTCGATCGCGACGCCGGCCTCGATGGCTTTCTCGACGCCGCGCTGCAGCGTGGTCAGATAGCGGTCGATATCCGCAGCGCCATCCGGCCATGCGATGGCGACCGGTCCATGGCCGGGGACCGCACGGGGGGCGCCGATCTGCTTCAGTCCCTGCAGTTCCTTCAGCCAGCCCGGCAGCGAGCCGTCGAGCGAGGGCATGCGCTGGACGAAGACGAGGTCGGCTGTTAGCAACAGCCCCGTTTTGCGGTCGATCAGGCTGAGGTCAGAGGTCGTGTGCGCGACGCCATGCGCATGGGCCGAAACAATCCGGTCGCCGAGGTCGAACTCCGCCCCGTCCCGCACCGCAAGCGTCGGCGGAACGATTGTTCCGGCCCGATCCTCGCCGACAATGTCGGCCAGCACGCCGTGATAATAATCGCCGCGCTGGCGCATCGCCTCGGAAAGCGCATGATGGCCGACAAAAACAGGCTGATCCTCCAGGAAGGCGGCCGCGCCAAAAATATGGTCGGGATGAATGTGGCTCATCACCACATATTTGATGGGGAGCTTCGTCTTCTCGCGAATGGTCGCCCTCAGGCTTTGCCCGTCGATGAGGCTGCCGCCCGGATCGACGACGAGGACGCCGTCGCGGCCGATGATGAAGCCAATATTGGCGATCGCGTCGTCATTGGCGGCCGTTGCGTCCTGATCGACGCCGCGGCGAATGTGTACGCCCTCGGCGACCTCCTCCGTCGCGAAGGGCGCGACGGCCGCGAAGGCCCGCCGCGCCGTTGCGGGCAGACAGCAGAGGCAAAAGCCGCCGGCAAGCAGCTTCCGGCGCGTCAACACACTGAGGTCCAACTGTTCTCCTCCCAAGAATTTCCGGCGCTCTTGCGGGCGCCGTTAGCAGTTTCACGCGGTTCCGGTCAAATGCGCTAAGGCATTACCGGCGGCGTGTAGACAAGGGTCAAGCCGAGCGCCCAGAGCAAAAACAGTACAATCGGCAGATGAAAAGTGAGCTGCAGCGCTGTAAAGCCGACGATGTCGCGCGCCTTGACGCCAAGCACGCCGAGCAGCGGCAGCATGAAAAACGGGTTGATGAGGTTCGGCAAAGCTTCGGCCGCATTATAGACCTGCACCGCCCAGCCGAGATGCACTTTCAGCTCATTTGCGGCCTGCATGACATAGGGCGCCTCAAGCACCCATTTGCCGCCGCCTGATGGAATGAAGAAGCCGAGCGCGGCCGAATAGAGGCCCATGACGACGGGAAAGCTCTCCCGCGTATTGATGGCGGAAAAGAATTGCGCCAGCCGGAGCGCCAGCGAATGACCCTCCGGCGTCATCGCCGTCATGATCGCGGTGACGCCGCCATAGAGCGGGAACTGGATCAATATGCCGACCGTCGCGGGAACCGCTTTCGCCGTGGCGTTGAGGAAGCTGCGCGGGCGCCAGTGCAGCAGCAAGCCAAGCATCAACAGGCCGAAATTATAGGTGTTGAGATTGGAGATCGCCAGGATCCAGTTCTTCGCGGCGAATTCCTGAATGAGCCAGCCGCCGGCGAGTGCGGCGAGCAACAACGTTATAGCCGGACTGTATTCGAAAAATTCGCCGGGACGCTCGCGCGGACGCAGGGGCGGAGTTCTTGTTGCAACGTCGATCCCCATCATCGCCGCCGTCACCGCGCGCGAGGCTGAAGGCGCGGACCAGTAGGCGATCAGCGTCGAGACGACCGTCAGGACGGCCAGCATCGCCATCGATTGCCAAAGGAAGATCGTTTGCGTGAATGGGATGACGCCAGTAATCTCAATCAAGGCCTTGGGCATCGCGCTGGCGTTCGCCTGCAACTGGGCGGCCGAGGAGCTGATCCCGAGCGCCCAGGTGCAGCCAAGCCCCATATAGGCGGCGGCGCCCGCCGCGCGATAATCCATCTTCAGATCTTCGCGCTCGGCGATGGCGCGCGCGAGCAGCCCGCCAAAGACGAGGCTCAGCGCCCAGTTGACCAGCGAAAGCATCATGGTGACGAGCGCAATGAAGGCGATCGCGCCGCGGCCGCTGCGCGGCAAGGCGGCGATGCGATCGATGAGGCGCGCCACCGGCGGCGAGCTCGCGATGACATAGCCGCTGATCACCACCATGACCTGTTGCATGGTGAAGGGAATGAGACTCCAGAAGCCGTCGCCGAAGCTTTTGGTCACGACGGCGATCGACGCGCCATTGGCGAGCGCGGCGACAGCCACGACGACGACCGCCACGGCGGCGAAGATGAAGGCGTCAGGAAACCAATGTTCCGACCAGGCCGCAAAGCGCAGGGCGATGCGGGCGAGCAGATTTTCCCCTTCCACGCGCGGCTTTAGGCTCGCCTCAAAACTCATGCCTTCCCCCTGCCCTGTTCATTCAACTGTGATGCGCACGATTTTCGAGGCGCCCGGCCGCAGCGGCAAGCGCAGTTGAAACTGGTGCGCGCCCTTCTGCAGCGGCCAGTTGAGCGGCGCGTCGGGGTCGGCGAGGGCGAAGGGGGCGCCGTCGACATACCACACCACTTGCGGCGTCTTCGGCTCGACCAGCGCTTTCAGGGATATACGCGAGAGACCCGCGGGCGCGTCGGGATTGCGCCAGACGCGGATATCGTTTTCGGGCGAGACGATCGAAAGCCGGATGTTGTCCCGCGCCGTTTCCACGGAAGCGCCTTCTTCGCTTGTCACGCGATAGCCCTCCGCGATGGCCCAGGCCCTTTGCCGCGCCGGAATCGGCGCCTCGGCTTCCTCCACGGGTATTTCGTCCGGCCGCAGCCATTCGGTCAAGGTCTGGCCACACCCCTTCGCCGAGGACGCGCGCATGGCGCCAAACAGGCACAGTTCGACGGGGACGCGGCCCTGCGGCGGCGGAAAGCTGAGATCCTCGAGATCGCCGGGCCTTGCCTTGTGCAGATCGACCAGGATCGCCCGCGCCAGCCGCGCCGCCGAATTGGAGCCGGTGAGCCGCGTCATCGTTCCGGCGTCGGGCCGCCCGAGCCAGACGCCGACGATATAATCGCGCGTGAAGGCGAGGGTCACCGCATCGCGATATCCCTGCGACGTGCCGGTCTTGACTGCCGTCGGAAAGGGATATTCGAGCGGGCCGTAGCGCGGAAAGCTCGGCAGCCGCGCCATAGGATCCGACAGAAACGACGTCACCAGCCGCGCCGCGTCGGCGGACATCACCCGGACGGAGGGCGGGCGCGCGCCATCGTGGAGCCAAACGAGTTCGCTGAGCATCCCGTCATCAGCGAGCGCGCCATAGGCTCGCACCATTCGCTCCAGCGTCGTCGGCAGCGCGCCAAGCGCCATGGCCACGCCAAAGCTGTCGGCCGGCGCCGAAACCTCGGCGAGGCCAAGCTTGCGCAGGAAGCGCAGCGCCTCGTCGAGGCCGACGCCGCGCAGGAGATTGATCGCCGGCACATTGCGGGAATTGGCAAGCGCCTGGCGCGGCAGCATTGGCCCGAGGAAATGCCCGTCGGCATTGCTGACGCCCGAGGCCCCCTCGGGCAGATCGGCGAGGACGCCGCCCGGCCGCGCCACGCCGCGATCGAGCGCCAAAGCATAGATGAAGGGTTTTAGCGCGCTCCCCGGGGAGCGCGGCGCGCGGGTAAAATCCACCGCGCCGGCGCGCTTGTCGGCGTAGTCGCTGGAGCCGAGCGCAGCGACGACCGCGCCGCTGCCCCGCTCGACGACCAAAGCCGCAACCTGGCCCGCGCCGGCGCCGCGCCAGACGTTGAGAGAGCGCCGCGCCAAAGCCGTCAGCCGTCGCTGCGCGTCGAGGTCGATGCTGGTTTTGATGCGAGGATCATCGCCGTCGCGCAGGGGCCGAAGCCGCATGCGATTTTCATAGCGCAGCACCAGATGCAGCGCCTCCGGGCGGCGCGGCGGCGGCTGCGCCGACAGCGCCCTCAGCTGATTTTGCGCCAAGGAAAGTTCAGCTCCGTCGATGACTTTCTGGCGCGCCAATTCGGCCAGGGCGCGGGCGCCGCGCCTCTTTGCCTGAAACAGGCCAGACGGCCGCAGCGGATTGAGCCGCGTCGGCGATTGCGGCAGGCCCGAAAGCAACGCGATCTCGGCGAAACTCAGATCCTCGGCGGGCTTGTCGAAGTAGAAGCGCGCCGCATGGGCGATTCCATGGCTTCCGTTGCCATAGGGCGCGAGGCGCAAATAATGCGAAAGCAGCGCCTCGCGGCCGTAACGCCAGGTCAGCACGACGGCGGTGACAGCCTCCTCGATCTTGGCCTTGAGGCTGCGCGGCTGCGGGTGCTGCATGCGCGCGATCTGCATGGCGAGCGTCGAGGCCCCTGCCCGGCCACCGGAGCGCAAGCGGCGCCACGCGGCGCCCGCAACCGCAATGGGATCGACGCCGGGATGAGCGTGAAAGCGGCGATCCTCCAGAGCCAGCGTCGCGCGAACGATACGCTCGGGCGGATTTTTCAGCGGCCAATAGCCGTAGTCGAGCAGACGCGCCCCGGCTTTGCCACATGAAGCGGGATGAGGAAAAGTGGATGCCGGTTTTCCGCCCGCATCCCGCTCCAGACACTCGAATCGATCGCGTCTCATGGTTTTGGATTGATTCAATCCAAAACCATCGCGATCTATGCGCGGCGCGCCGATCTGCGCGATGAAACTTCCGCGCCGATCATAGAGCATCGGCGTCGGCGGCGGCGATGTGAGATGGGCGCGCTGATCGACGACGATCGCAAAACGCACGCCGAGCGCCGCCAGCGCAATGCCGCAGGCAAGCGCCAGGGACCGCCGCCAGTTCGGCGCGCGCGCTCTATCTGGCGATAATGATTCGCCGTCCGGCGCTCGAGCCATGGACCCCTGCCTGATACATCGTCTCAGTCTCGCCGGGCGGCTGCGTAAAGCTCCCCTCGATCATCGCCTTGGCGCGGAAAGCGAAGCGGTAGTTTCCTTTCGGCAGAAAATCATAGGCATAAAATACCTGATCGTCATCGAATGCGGTCCAGGTTGGCAGCAGCGTCGGAGCAAAGCTTGGCGAGGCCTCGCGCGGCGCCGTCGCGAGATTGGGATTGAGCGGGTCGAAGCCGGCCGCAAGCGGGATGGTGATTGCAACATGCGTGCGATCCTGCGGGCTGACAACCTCGACCGCCTCCTCGATCACATCGCCGCTTTGGAGGTGAAGCGCGCCGTCGGGGCCGGGCTCCAACAGCAGCGGCGGCGCGCCCTCCGTGATCTTGTAGGTCTTGCGTGAGACGACAAAACCCTGCGCGCTCGCCTGCGCCAGGTAGCCCGGCTCCGCCTGCAGATAGGAAACATTTGAAAGCGCCACGATCGGCGCGGCGCCCGCATTGGCGATACGGACTTCGCCGGCGCCGTTTACGCCAAGCCGGGCAAGGGGGACGCCGGCGCTGAGGCTCGCCTGCTCCGTCTTGCCGTCCTGCGTCACGCTGACATCGGTTTGCGCGGAAGTCTTCCGCCAGATCGAGGCCAGCGCGCGCATGGCGGCAGAGTTGGCGTTGGTGTCGCCCCAGCCGTCGCCGGCGCCAAGACGCAGCAAGCCGTCGCGCAGCACATTCGAGCGCGGATCCTGCGGCGCGACGAGCGCCGCCGCGCGGGTCATCTCGGCGAGGCCGCGCGTTTCGGAGGGCAGGACTTCCGGATCGCCATCATCAGCCGCTTGCCCGGCATAAACCTCTTTACCGTTGCGATTGAGGAATTTTACGCGGGTCCACATGTCTTCAAGAAGAACGCCGGCGATCTGCTTGCCGTCGCCGGGCAGCTGCATGGCGACCTGCGTCATCAGCGCCACCGAGACATTGGGCATCGCAGCGGCGCGCCGGCTGAGCTCGGCCGCATAGGCCTGATCGAGCCGTCCGCCATCGGCGAGCGCCGTCAGCGCCTCGACGCGCTCGCGCAATTCCTCGCCGGTGCGAAGCCGCGAATAGTCGGAGCGCAGCGACTGTTTCAAGACTGCGGCAAGGCGCTCGCTCAGCGCTTTGTCGACGGGTTCGCCCGCGCGTTGCGCCGCGACGAGAAAGCCATAGGCCCAGGCGGTGAGGGAAACGCTTCCGCGCGCTCGCGGCCAGAAGGCGACGAGGCCGTCGGCGTCGACGCTCTGCGAGATCGCGATGATGGTATTATGAACGTCATTCTTCAGCCGGTCGCCAAGATCGGAAGCGGCAAGCACCGCTTCGAAGGGTTTTAGCGCGAGCGCCGCGGAGGCGAGCGAGATACGCTGCTCGGTGCAGCCGTAAGGATATTCGACGAGATAGTTTAGGCCGGCGACAAGCCGGACGATCGCGGGATCGGAGGCGACATCGAGACTGCGCCGCAGCGATCCGGGACGCAGCTTCGCCGCGATGGCGGGAAGCGTCAGCGCGCCGCCTGCAGCAATGTCGAGCATCTTGCGCTCGCGCGTCACCGGCCTGTCAGGTCTGATGGGCAGCTCGATCTCCACGGCGTCGCGCGCCTGATCGGCGTCGCGCTTCAGGGTGAAGCGCAGGCGCGCGCTGCCGCCCGACGGCGGAACAACGACAGGAAAATCGAGTCGCGCCGGATGGTTTGGCTCGAAAGTGAAATTGCGTTCGCCGGACCCTTGCAGCGTGAGCCCGTCGACAGAAAGACTGGCGCGGCCGGAGCCCGCCGGCCCTTCCACCACGCGGCCCAGAAAAGCTGCCGAGAAGGCGTCGCCGTTGCGCAGAAAGCGCGGCAGCGCCGGCTGCGCGACGAGATCCTGCCGGATCAGCATTTCGCCCGTGGCAAAGCCGAACCGCTCCGGCCCGCTGATCGCCTTGGCGCGCAGTTTGAAGATGGTCAGGGAATCCGGCAGCTTGACCTTGATTTTGACCATCCCGCTCGGACCGACGATGACTTTCGGCAGATAGATCGGGACGGGCGTGAAATTCTTGCGCACCGACACATTGTTGTCTGAGCCCCATTCGTCGAGGCCGGCGTCTCCGCCCGGCGCCTCATCAAGGGGGATCAACCCGAACGCCATGTTGCGCGTGTCGCGCGCAGCCATCGTCGTCGGCCGGTCGACGATGAAATTCGGCAGCGGATCGAGCGGACGCTCCTTGGCGAGCGAAAGCACCGCCTGATCCACCATCCAGAAGGTCGCCTCGCCGGCGACCGGCTTTCCGAGATCGTCGGAAAGTTTCAGCGCGATCTCGATCTCCTGGCCCGGCCGCGCCTTCTGCGGATAGTCGAGCGCGACGGTCACGATATTCTTGACCGGCGTCACCGTGATCCATTTCGTCGCAGCGATGGTCACGGGCTTGCCCTGATCGAACGGCGCCGAGGCGTCGGCGCCTCCGTCCGGCAGCCGCCCGCGCATGATCAGGAAATGCACCGCAAGCCTCGGCAGATCGGGTGTCGCGACAGCGACCTCGAAACGTCCGAAACCATTCGTGATATTGACCCACTCATAGCGGAAGCGGCCGCCCGGATCCTCGACGATCGCCAGAGCGCGCGCGTTCTGGAACGGGCTTTGTATGATGAGGCTCGCCGTCTCGCCGGGCGCATAGGCCTCCTTGTCGGCGGCGACCTCGGCGGTCTGCGATGGCGCGCGCGCGAATGTCGCGGGGCTATCGCCGCCGACGAAGAAATCAACCGCGATCTTTTGCCTTCGCCCGCTGCGGTCGGAAGCCTCGAGCTCGACGAGATAGACTCCCGCCGCGCGCGCCTCGAAGCCAAGCTTCTGCGCCTCCTTGCCGCTCGTGATCTGTTTCTCGCTCACTGTCTCGTCGACGATTTCGGTTACATATTTCGCCGCGCCCTGGCTGAAGTCGCTCGCCTGCAGGGTCGAGCTCCAATTGCGCCGGACGAGGCGCGCTGTCATCGCGACGCCCTCGATCGGCGCGCCCTTGGCGTCGACGGCGAGGATTTCGGCGTCGATCGGCCCCGGCTGCTTCTGGTAGCGCGGGGTTTTGACGCCGAGCACGAAAGGCGGCAAAGCCGCGACCGAGACGATGTTGCGCACCTCGGACTGATCGTCGCCGGCGACGGTGGCCTCGATCTGATAGCGGCGCGGCTGCGCCGTCGGCTCGATCGACGGATCGAAGGTGATTTTCGCCGCCCCGGCGCTGTCTGTCGTCCCCTCGCGTTCGAGCACGGGCGTCGATTTGAACTTGCCGTCGCCCGAAAAACGCGCGTCGGTCGAAAAGAACCAGCCCTCGCGCCCGGGCGGCGTCCAGGCATAAGGGAACTGGCTGGCGCGCCATTTGATCGGCCGGTCGGCGACGAGGCCGCCGGCGAAATAGCGCGCCAGAAGCTCCACGGAAAACGCGCCGTCGAGCGCTGCGGTCTGCGGCGCGTTGAGCAGCACCTCGAAGGTCGGCAGGCGATAAGCCTCTTTCTTGAAGGGCGTTTCGCCGCAGGAGACCGGCCCCTCGTTCTCCGCTTGAGTTGCGTTCTCGTCCGGTTGCTCGGCGCCCTCGTCCAGCGCGCCTTCGGCAACCTCGCGATCGGGCTCGAAGGCCACCGAATAATCGCCCGTCGCCGGCGTCGCCGCGTCGAATTTGCGGTAGACATTCCCGGTCTCATCGATCGTCGCCGGCAGACGCCATTCCTGCCCGCCGGGGCCTTTGACGAGCAGCGTCCCCGTCCCCTTCGCATAGCTCAGCGCGCCGCCGAGATAGCGCCTGACATAGCCCTTGATCTGAACCGGCTCTTCCGGCCGGTAAATTGGCCGCTCGGTGAAAAGATGGCAGAGCGTGCGGGGCGCCTCTGCGCGGTCGGTCTGCGGATCGACCGTCCAGGCGAGCCAGGCCTCATCGGGCTTCGTCCAGTTCTCGCCCGCATATTCAGCCGGGCCATGCGCGGGATCGAGCGCCAGCACATCAAGGCCCTTGGCGACCGTGATGCGCTTGATCGTCGCCTTGGCGGGCTCGCCGACGCCCCATGTAAAGGCGCCTTCGGCGTCGGTGCGGCCGGCGACGAGGGTCTCATATTTATCCTCGCGCAGCCCTTCCAGTTTGACCTCGGCGCCCTCGACCGGCTTTGCGGTCGACAGCGAAGTAACGACGAAGCGGACGCGGCCCGTTTCCTCCACGGTGGTCAGCGTCAGGTCGGTGACCTGCACGCGCATAAAACTGCGCGTGTCAGCGCCGATCGGGCGCATCCCGACAAGATAGGCGCCGGCTTCGCCAGCGCCCTTGATCCGGTCGAAGAAGGGTTTCAGATCGAGCCCGAATTTGCCGCCCGCGCCCTGCCGCCCGATCGGCAGCGCCGCGAGTTCGGAGACGGCCGGGGAGCCGAGCGCCTTGATCCTTTGCGCGATCGCGCCGCCGTCGGCATCCTCATCCTTGCTCCACCGCTCCGGCGCATTGCCCGGCAGCGGCGGCTCTTTCGAATCGTCGGTATCGACGCCCTCCGCAGGAAATGGCCAGAAATCGCGCGAGAGCGGATCAATAGCGTAGATGCGCAGGTCGACCTTGTCGAAGCCCGCCCCGCGCATCGGGATCAACTGCGGGCCGAAGCGTTCGACGATCCCCTGCCGGACGTCGAAGGCAAGGCTGGCGCGCGCCGGCGCAAAGGCGAAGCGCTGCAGGAAAGGCGCGCCCGCGAGCTGACGCTTGCGGTCGTCGGAGAGACTGCCCGGCGCTAGGATCAGCTCATAAATCGTGTCGGCCAGAAATTTTCCGGAGATTTTGAGACGCGCGCCGTCCGGCTCAACAGCGAGGCGCTCGACCGGCGGCGAGATGCGCAGCGCGTCTCGCGCTTTTGCGATGTCGAGCGGCTCGGGCGTCGCGCTGAAGCCGAGCGAAAGGCTCCGCACGCGCGGCTCGTCCTCACCGCCCGCGGGCGCGCAGTGGAGCAGCCGGTCGCGACTTGCGCTCTCAAGCCCCTCGCCGCAAGAGGCGCCGGTGACGGCAAAGGGTGTGGCGCTTTGCAGGCGCAGCGCGAAGGAAGGCTCGTCAAGACCTGGCTCGTTGGAGAGTTTTAGCCGCAGGATGACGACGCGCCCGTCGGGAACCGCGTTCTTCAACCGGACAAGATAGGACCGGCCGGCGTCTTTCTTGGCTCCCTCAAGCGGCAGAATCGTAAAATCCTGCGCGGTGAGAAATTGCCCGTCGCCGCCGGCAAGGCCCGGCGCGGGGCGCAATTCGATCGACGTCAGCCGGCTCAAGGCGGCGAGATCGACAGGACCAGCGAAGGTCATGACAACATGATCGAGCTCGGCGATCGGCTCCGACTCGGCGGCGGGACTCGTGGTGATGGGCTCTGGCAACAGCGGGATCAGGCGCGTGGCGGCGCCCTCGGCCTCGAAAACGACCGGTTCGAGCGGGCGCCAGGCAGCTGAAGGCCGAAATTGCAGCGCGCGCGGGCCGAGCCATTGCCACGCGCCGGGAATGTCGGGCGTCATCTTGACGAATTGCGCCGGCGCGTCCTCCGGGCCGCCGCCCTGCGGCCCGGCGTCGCTTCTGAAAAACAGCGTTACAGGATCCCAGCTGCGCAGAAACCGCTCGGGCACGATCCGCGCGCCGTCCGCCCGTTCGAGAATGTCGAATTGCGGCGCGCCATCGGCCCGTACCGGATGCGGAGCAAATGACAAGCAAACGGCGGCGAGGAGCATAGCGCAGGCGAGCGCCAGATGTTTCATGGAAGCGTTCCTTGCGAACCTCGTCATGGCGCGCGGCTCGGTTTTAATCCGACAAGTTCCAGATAATGCTGCGCCACATCCGGCGGTGGTCCGTCCGAGGGCGGGGTCAGGCCGACAAGCGCCGGCCGCACCGTCAGCGTTGCGCCGTCAGCCGGCGCGCGCGCCTCGATGATGTAGCGGCCAGGCTGCAAGCGCTGGAGCTGCGCGACGCCCTCGCCGAGGCTGCGGCCGGACTCATCGAGCAGCCGCACGCGCGCGCTGTCGGGGTTGGAGCGGACGCCGACGCCGATGGTCGCCGCGCGCGGCAGATCGAAGGCAAACAGCGCTGCGTCGCCCGGGCCGAGCGTTTGCGCCGCGCCGACGCCTTCGTTGATCGGAATCAACGGATCGAGGGCGAGGGAGAGCGCGCCGGACAGCGGCCCGTCATGCGGCGAATAGATATTGAGTTCGGCGTCGCCCGCCGGCGCATAGGCGCGGAACTCGGCGCCGGCCGGAAACAGGGTCGGTTCGCCCAAAACGCCATTGCTCGAAAGGGCGAGAATGACCGGCGCGTCGGAGCGCGCGACGAGAAGCCCCGGCGCCGCAACGGCAAAGCGCAGCTTCATCGCCGCGCCGCCAAGTGCAACGCGCTGCGGCGGCGCAACGCTCTGCGGCTCGGTGCGCGGCCAGGGCGATTGATCGGCGTTTTCAACCCAGGCGGCGAGGAGGCCAGCGTCGTGGTCGAGGATCGCTGCGCCCGGACCCGGCAGGATCAACGAGCCGCCGCGCAGAACAGCGCCGGCGTCGCCGACGAAAGTAGTGTGGGCGCCTGCTGTGACAAGACGATCTCCCGCGGCGGCCTCGACGCGTAGCGCGGACGATCCCGCCGCGCCGAAGAAGCGCTTCATGATTGCGCCGGCGGCGAGCGGCTTGTCGTTCGGGGCGGGCGCCGATGCGAAGGACGCCGGCGCCGGCGCGGAGCCGATGTTGAACAAAAGAATGCGGGTCCAGGCGCCGGTGAGCCGGCGCGACAGCGCGCTGTCGCCGCCAAAGATCGTCGCCGGCGCAAAGCCTCCGTTCAGCACGGCGCCAGCGCCCGGCCCGAGATTGATCTCGATCTCCTTGCCGCCGGCGGGCAGCGCGACCATCTGCACGACGCCAACGGGAAGCGTCGCGGCAAAGCGGTCCGTCTCGGCGGCCATCGGCTGCGCCATGAGATCGAAGGCTTTGAGGCTGACGCGCAAGGCGCCGTCGTCGCCGGCGTTCCAGACGCGAAGCGCCTCGCCGCCGTTGAGCGCGAGCGCCTCACCGACCGGACCGGTCGACAAAACGCCCATGCCCTTCCCAGCCGAAAGCCCCGGCTGGCCGAAGCTCGAGCGGGCGCGCCAGACGCGCAGGCTCCCCTCGCCGGCCTTGGGCTGGGTCAGGGTCGCAACATCGCCAGCCGCCAGATCAAGCTCGATTTCGCGAAGGTTCGACGGCAAGGGCGCGACGGCAAGCGCTCCCGCGCCGCCGCGCTTGATAAACCACAATCGCTCCGACTGCGGCGCAAGCACGCCGTCGCCAGCCTCCGTCAGCACGCGTCCCGGCGCTGAGCCCTGCCGCAGGCCATCCGGAGCGTCGCCGAGGCGGACGAGGCTTTTTGCCGGGGCGCCCACCGCCGCAACCAGTACGGGCGGCGACATGCCTTCGATGGCGAGCGGCCGCAATTCCGGCGCGCGAAGACTTTCACGCGGATCGACGGCCCGCGCCGCGACGGCCATGGAGGCTTCGCCATCAAGCGGCCAGAGGGTGACGCGGAGCGGACGGTTTTCGTCGCCATCCGAGGGAATGGCGACGACAGGCGCGCGGCCGCGATCCTGCCCCAGCACGCGCCAGGCGCCGGCAGTCTCCTGCCGTTCCAGCGACAGTGCGCTATCGGAAGACGATTCGACAGCTACGACGAGCAGCGCGCCGGCGGCGACCGCAGGAAGCGCCATTTGCCGCGCGCCAGCGCCTTTAAAGCGCTGCACGCCCTCAAGATCGAGGTCAGGTCCTTTCATGGTTTCCGGCAGGGAGACGCGCAGTTCGACGGCGTTTCTGGCGGGCCGCGTGGCCTCAATCGGCTGTTCTTCGGCAGCCGCATCTCCTGTCGCTTCATTCTGATCGTCGGAGGAAGCGCTGTCTCCATCGGTGGCGTCTTCCGTGGACTCCTCGTTTGCAGAGTCGGCCTCGGGCTCGCCGCTGTATTCACGCGAAGCTGCGCCGCCGTCCATCGCCGCAAGTTCGAGCCGATAGGCGCCGGCGGGCAGGCGGCGCGCGAAGCCGAGATTCCAATCGTCCACGCTGCCCGCGAGCCGTTCGATCGTTCGCCCTTCCGCATCCTTGAGGACGCCGGTCAGCTCCTTTGCGCCAAAGCTCGTCAGATTGACGATATGCTCCGCGGCCAGTCTGAAGGGCACGGTCGCCGGCAGATTGACGCTGCGCGGCGCGCCGGGCTGAAGCTCGACTGAGGTCAGGGTCAGCGTGTAATCGAGCCGATCGTTGCGCCCGATCGCGCGAGCCTCGACGACATAGTCGCCCGCCGCAAGCTCACCGGCGAAACCATGCGAGGCCGAAAGGCGCGCCAACGGCGTCCCGTCAGCGCCGGATTTCATCAACTCCGCGCTCATGCCGTCGCTGACGCCGAGCGTGATTTGCGCCGGACCGGCAAGCGCGAAGGTCCATCGGTCGGGCTCGCGCGGCGCGGCGGAATCCGCCGGCTCGCGCCATTGCAATTTGGCCGGCGCCTCGAAGGCGAGCGGATGCGGCCCATGGCCCATGAGCGACTCGGGTTCGCGCGCATCGCGCAGCCGCGCGACGACGCGGGCGTCGCTTTCGACCGGCGGCACGACCAGCCGATAGCGTCCTTTATCGAGAGATTGGCGCAGCTGCGTCATCGGCCCAGGCGGCGTCAGCGGCCAGCCTTCGGCGTCTTCGAGACGGGCCGAAAAATCCTCGCCCAGCGAATAAAGGTCGAGTTGGTAGGGCGCGGCTTGCGGCGCGACGACATCGAACAGAGCGCCGGCGCCATTGCCCAGCGCCGCTTTGGCGCTTTGTTCGGGAGCCAAAGTACCGGCATCGTTCAGCACGGCGCGCCTTGCGACGACGCCGAGCCGTCCTTCCGAGCCGAGAGCCTTTATGGCAATCCGGTAGCGGCCGGCGCGCAAATAGATCTGCAATAAAGCGTTGTGGCCAGCGCCATTGTCGGAGGCGCTGTCGATCGACGGTTTGAACGAAGTTCCGATCGCAGCCGAGGTCTTGAGCCGCCCGAGGGTCTCGATGCGATAAAGGCCGCCCTCCACGACGTCGAGATTGAATTCGCGGGTTTCTTCGCGCGCGAGATCAAGAAAGCGCGGTTCGCCCGGCGCCAGAATAAGTAAAGCGGATGCGGGCGGGATCGCCGGGACGGCGGCGAGCGGCGCGGCCTTCGACCATGCGACGATCACGCGCCGGTCGTGGTCAGCCGGCGCAATCGCCGCGACGAGCGTACGGCCGTTGTTGTCAGCGACCTCGTTCAGGAAGGTCACGGCGATAGGCTTGCCGGCAACGTCGACCGCCGTAATCATTCCGCCTGCCGGCGCGCGCAGCGGAACGAGCAGGGCTCCAGGCGCCGCCTCGGCCTGCGCTTTCGGCGGCGCGGATTTGGCCACAGGTTTGGCCAAGGGTTTGGTTTCTGCTTTTTGCGCGGGCTTCGGCGCCGCCTGGCCCGCCGCCGCGGGCGTTTTTTTGTCCGGCGACTTCGGTGGCGCGAGGGGCTGAGGCTGCGGCGGACGGGGCGGCGGCAGCGGCGCAGCCGGCGCTGTCTCGGACGACGCAGGGCGCGGCTGTTCGAGCTGCGCCGCCTTTTGCTCGATGACCAGCGGCGCGGCGGAAAGGTCGGCGGGAAGTCTTCGCGCGACCGGGCCGAGCACGAGGCTCGGGGCGCTATTGGCGAAGATCTGGAAGTAGGCTCCCTTGTCAATCTCACGCAGGCCGAAGTCGATCGAATTGCGTTTCGGCAAGATCGCAACAGGCGGCGTGAGGCCGGGCTGGCCGAAAGTGAGGTCGATCACGCCGGCAGCGTCACGAATGGGCTCGAGCTTTAAAATGTAGTAGCCGGCCTCGACGTCCCAGGCTCGCAGCGAGGCGCCGTCGGCGCGCGGCGCGTTAACGCCGAGCAAAGGCTCAAGGGTCGCCGTCACCCCGGGCCCCTGCGTGCGCAGCGCCACAGGGCCGGAGCCGGTCATCTCGAAAATGAGACTTGTGGGGCCGCGGAGATTGAAGCGGCTGCGCCAAGCCTCGCCGGGCGCGACGCGTAGTGCTTTTGAGACGACAACCGCGCCTTTGCCTTTGGCGAAGCGCGCCAGCAGCACGGTCGCGGGCGCCTCGTCGCCGCCCTCCCCCGCGACGTCGACCGAAATCAGATGCGGCCCCGTCCCGTCGATCTTTAAATTGTCGGCGGGTTCCAGAGCGCGCAGCGCAAAGCGCTGGCCTTCAAATCCGGTCACTTCGGCGATGGCCGGCTCATTGCCCTGCAGAGGCGCGACGACGGATGCCAGCGGCTCGCGGCTGGTTTTGAGGATTGCAGCCGTCTGCGGCGCGGCGGCGGCCCGCGTGACGCTGAGCCGAGCCGGAGCCGATTCGGGCAGTTCGAGCCGGACATCAGTCGCAGGCGGCGGGATCTTGAACCGCGCCGAGCCCGACGCATCGATCACGCCCTCGAACCACCCCCCGGCAAGACTGCGCGGCGGACCGGCCCGCACATGAAGCGGGTTGTCTGTCGAGAGGTCCGCCCAGACGGCTGGCGGACCACCATAGGCTGTGGCGAGATAGAGACCCGGCTCGACGTCGCCCTCGAGCCTTATTCGCGTGACCGGATGGCCGGGCTGCGGCTCCGCCTGCACGACGATCGGGGGAAGATCGACAAGATCGGCGCCATTGCGCCAGAGTCGCAGATCCTTCAGAGCGCGCCCGGCCGCCTCGACCGATATGCGATTCCCGCCGCTGACAAGGATCCAGAAGGAGCGCTGCTCAAGATCGCTGAGCGTCGCGCTGATCGCGCCATTGCGCAATAGCTCGCCGGACACGGGAGCCGCCGCGCGAAAGGGGGTGAGGATGAGTTTGGCTTCGCCATCGGCGCCCTTCGCGCCGAAGCTGCGTAGTTTGTAGACGCCGCGATCGAGGAGAACATCGAGGCGGCCATCGTCCGCGCCGGCTTTTCCGGCGATCGCGCCGGGTCCGGTCATCATGTCGACGAGTTGCAGTGCGACGCCCGAGCCGCTCTGCGCGCGCAGGGAAAACCGTCCGGGCGTCTCGACCGTGAGCAGAACAGAATCGTCGGTTGCGGCCGATACGCTGGCGCGGGAGAGGCTGCCGGCGGGGTCGGCCGGTCCCGGGGGCAAAGCGCTCGCTGCGCGCCCCGCGCAGAGCGGGCTGCTCTCGCCCGGGCCGCCGCACTCCGCCGCACGCGCAATGGTGGCGCCGGAGTGGATCGACAACAGCGCCGCGAGCGTCAGCAGCAACGCCGAAATGAGTTGGCGGCTACGCCGGAAAGACCACGCTGCGCAGCCAGAATATACAAATCTCACCGGCGCGATTCCCGCTCTTGACCCCGCGACGGCGACATCTGCGCACGGAGCGGGCCGCCGGGATAGACGCATTTGAACAAATTTTTTGCGCCCGCGGCAGATCATCGACCGGCTCGATCACGTCGATGAAAAATAATATCGTGACCGATTGCAAAAGTTTGGAGCATGATCCCAGTCCGAAAAGTCTGCGGCTTTTCGCGTCATCGCCTGAAGCGCCAGAGGCCGAGATGGACTATCGCAAGCTGTTTTTCGTTGATCCGGGCCGACGCTTTCAGCTGAAGGACCAGGATCCCGACGCCTCACCGGGCCTTGACTCCAAGGCGGAGGGCGAAGCGGCCCTTGCTGCTGCCGGCGAACAGCTGACCCATCTGCAGCGCCTGCTCTACGCCGAGAAGAAGCACGGCCTGCTGATCGTGCTTCAGGGGATGGACGCGGCCGGAAAGGATGGCTCGATCAGGCGCGCCTTCACTGCGTTTCATCCGCTCGGCGTCATCGCCACGAGCTTCAAAGTCCCGACCCTTGAGGAAGCCGACCATGATTTTCTATGGCGCGTGCATCCCCACGCGCCTCGTCTCGGATCGATCGCCATCTTCAACCGCTCGCATTACGAGGATTTTCTGGTCAACCGGGCGCATCGGCGGCTCGATGACAAGGCCGCAGCTCTGCGCCTCGAGCAGATCCGCGATTTCGAGACCCTGCTGGCGCAAAACGGCGTCGTGATCCTCAAGTTCTTTCTCCACATCAGCAAGGAGGAACAGCTTGCCCGCTTCAAGAAACGTCTGCGCGATCCCGAAAGCAATTGGAAGATCGAAGAATCGGACTACACCGAACGCGTGTATTGGGACGCCTATATGAGCGCCTATGAGGAGGCGATGGCCGCAACCAGCCTTCCCGGCGCGCCCTGGTATGTGATTCCGGCCGACCGCAAATGGTTTCGCGACGTCGCGCTGATGCAGATCACGCTCGATGCGCTCAAGGCTCTGGATATGAAATTTCCAAAGCCCACGGTCGATCTTGCCGACATTGAACGCAGGTATCATACGGCGATGCTTGAACAAGAGAACAAAAGCTGAGGATGACGCCGAAAGGCTTTTGGATCAGGAGGGCGCGCTGCGGATCGAAAACCCCGACGCAGCGCGGGCGTTGCCAGCGGATTGCCGTAACCCTTTCGGTCAAATAACGTGGGTCCCTCCGATTGCAATTGGCGCGAAGGGGGCGGGATTTGAGACGGGCGCTGTATCTGATCTCTGGAATTGCGGGAGCGCTTGCCGCGCAGGAGCCTGCCGCGGCGCGCTCGCCCAATAGTCTGCCGCTGGAGCTTCGGCGCTATATCGTCGAGCTGAACAACTCCTGCAAGGAAGCCGGCGGCGCGCCGGGAAAATCGTCGAATCTTGTGAAATTCGTCGATCTGACCGGAGACGCCGTGATCGATTATGTTGTCGACGTCAGCGCCTATGAATGCGGCGGCGCCGCTTCCGCGCTCTCGGCCGGTCAAAGCGGCTCCGCGGCAGCGGTCTTTGTCGGCGGCCCGAACAACACCGCCGTCAAAGTCTATGACAACACTGTCTATGGCGTGAATGTAGACGAAAGCGGTCCGAAGCCGCGACTCTATGTTGACGTCGCAGCGCTTGACTGCGGGCAAAAGAATGCGGCGAAACTGCCCTTCAGCAGTTGGAAATTCTGTTCGCGGCCACTCGACTGGAACGCCGCCAAAAACACATTCGTTTTCGCGCCGCTCGCCGAAGCGCGGCCTGTTCGCTAAATCCGTGCGGCGACGCGCTCCAGCG
Source organism: Methylocella silvestris (assembly GCF_002891535.1). Taxonomy (GTDB): domain Bacteria; phylum Pseudomonadota; class Alphaproteobacteria; order Rhizobiales; family Beijerinckiaceae; genus Methylocapsa; species Methylocapsa silvestris_A. Next base: position 31,611 of record NZ_PDZR01000002.1, read on the forward strand.
CGTCCCGCGTATCGATGTCGATGAGGGAAAAATCGTCCTCGACCGGGCACTCGATCAGACGGTCGCCCGCGGCCTCGATCAGCGCCCTCGCGCCGCGATCACCCTCCAGCAGGGAGAGCGCCGGAAACAGCTCGCGGCCGATCAGCGCCGGATTTCCACGCGCGCCGTCGCGTAACGGGACAGCGGCCAGCGGCGGCTTGAGCGAAGCGCCGGACCTCACTTCAAAAGCGCCGATCAGGCGGTCGATCAGCGCCGCTGAAACGAGCGGCATATCGCCCAACAGGATAAGCGCTCCGGCGGCGCTGGCGGGAACGGCGGCGAGCCCCTGCTTCAGCGAGCTTGCAAGCCCCGTAGCATAGGCTGGATTATGCGCGAACATGAGCGGCAAACCCTGCAACGCCGCCTCGACCGCCTCGCTTTGATGGCCGGTGACGACGATGACCGGCCGCGCGCGCGAGGCAAGCGCAGCCTCAGCGACGCGGCGCACGAGAGGCCGGCCGTGGAGCCGGGCGACAAGCTTCGTTTCGACCTGATCGTTTTGCGAAAAACGGCGCGATCGGCCTGCCGCTAATATGATGGCCGCAACTTCAATCATGGCGCATTCAATCCTGGGCGGGCCGGCGCGGCTGCGGCCGCGTTTTGATTTCGCTGAGCAGGCCGCCAACGCCCATGCGCCTGATGTCGGCGGCGCCGACGTCAAGACCGGCGAGCATCCGGTGCAGGACCATGTCGAAGCCGTTCTCCTTCGGCGAGCGCGCGCAGCCTGGCGCGCCGATCACCGGCTTTTGCGGAAAGCCCGGCAGCGCGCCGATGAGGAGCAGATTTCCCGGATCGACCGGCATGCCGAAATGCGAGACGAGGCCGCCGCAGACCTCGATCGCCGCCGGAATGACGTCGCGCCGGTCGGCGATAGCGCTGGCGCCGAAGATGATGATGAGATCGCAGGCGGGCGCGACGCGCTTCAGCGCCCGCGCCAGCGCGGCAGTCTCATGCTGCGCCCGTTCCTCGACGGCAAGGCGTGCGCCTGTCCCGTCAAGACGCGCTTCGAGCGTCCGCAGCGTCTTATCGACGATGGAGGGTTTCAACCCGGGCAGAAGCGTCGAGACGACGCCGATCCGTAGCGGAAGAAAAGGTGCGATGCGCAGCGGTTTTTCGCCCGCCCCCGACATCGCGCGCTCGAGCGTCGCCTTTGGAAGCGCGAAAGGAATGATCTTCACCGTCGCCGCCGTCTCGCCCGCCGCGATGCGGCTCATGGGGCAAAGCGTCGCCACGGTCACGCTTTCATCGACGGCGTTAATCCGATCGATCGCAGCAGCGTCGACAAGCAGCACGCCGCTGCGGCCAGCGATCAGATTGCAGCGTCCGGTAAAGGCCTTCTCCAAGTCGAGATGCGCACCGGCCAGAAAGGCGGCGACGGTGTGCGCCGCCGGGTTCTCTTCGACGTCACCGTCTTCCGCGATCGCCACGACAATCTCCGCGACCCCCGCCTCGCGCAGCGCGACGACATGTCCCGCGCCGATGCGCTCGCCTTTCCGGAGGCTGAGGCCCGGCCGGCTGATCGCGTGGGCGAGCACGCCGCCCTGCGCCTCGTCGATGGCGACCGGGCCAAATCTCATGCGGCCTTTCCGGACGAGCCGGACCTTTGCTCGCGACGCAGATCCTCGATGATCTCGCCAAGGATGGCGACAGCGATTTCGGCGGGGCTTTTTGCGCCGATGTCGAGGCCGATCGGCGCATGGATGCGGGCGAGCGCGCTCTCGCAGAAACCGTCGGCGCGCAGCCGCTCCAGCCGCCGCGCATGGGTTTTGCGCGATCCAAGCGCGCCAATGTAAAAGCAATCCGAGCTGAGCGCGCCGCGGGCCGCTTCGTCGTCGATGCGCGGCTCATGGGTCAGCAGCGCGACCGCCGTGGCGGCGTCGAGCGCGAGGGCCTTCAGCGCCTCGGCCGGCCAATCCGCAACAAGACGCGCGCCGGAAAAGCGCGCGCTGCTCGCAAAACCCGTGCGCGGATCAACGATAATCGTCTCGAACCCCGCGACCGTCGCCATTGGAGCCAGCGCCTGCGAGATATGGACGGCGCCGATGGCGATGATGCGCGGCGACGGCGTGAAAACAGAAAGAAACGTCGGCTCTTCGCGCCCGGCGACAAGCCCGCTCGCACGCGCCGCAAATCGCGCCCCAAGCTCGGCCGCCAGCGCATCGCCGGCGAGTGCGCCCGCCGCAGCCACACGCTCCGTCCCGGAGCTGAGGCCGCTCACCAGAGCGCAGCTTTTCCGCGATGCGCGGGCGCGGTTGATTTCGGCGATGATGGCGGGCGCGAGGGGGCGCAAGAAGACGCTGATGCGGCCGCCGCAGGAGAGCCCGACCTTCCAGGCTGTCTCGTCCGCGACGCCGAATTCGAGCAAGCGACAATGGCCTAAGCCGATCGCCTCCTGCGCCTGCGCGATGACCTCGCCTTCGACGCAGCCGCCGGACACCGAGCCTAGAAATTCTCCGGCCGCGTCGATGATCAGGTGGCTGCCCGGCGGACGCGGCGCCGAGCCCCAGGTCTCGACCACGGTGGCGATGGCGACAGCGCGGCCCTGCCGGGTCCAGCGTTCCGCCTCAAGAAGAATGTCCTCGTCCGACGCCAGCATCGAAAATTCTCCGCCTCCGGGGCAAATGCCATTTTGGAATATGGGGCCGGCGGGTGGCTTTGCCAGCGAATGACTTTCATAATGATAGTCCGTCGCGACAAAGTCTAATCGACGGCGAGGCGCGGGGGCGTCGTCTCGGGAACCAGGATCTCGAAGACGATCGACACCAAAAGCAGAATGACGAGACCGAAACTGACGCCGCCGAGGCGCTCGACGGCCGGCCAGATGCTGGTCGGCGGCCCAAACCCCTGCACCAACGTCATGATGAAAACAATGGCTCCCTGCGTGCCGACATAGCCGATCTTGCGCGGGGTGGCCTGAAGGTGGCAGCCGATCCAGACGCCGCCCATCAGCGTTGCGAGCCAAACGACGAAATTGGTTAGCGGCGCGGCGAGGCAGACAAGCGCAATGACCCCGCCCAAAAAGCAGCCGAGCAGGCGGTGGAGCGCGCGGCGGACCATCATCAGGCCGGGGTCAGGCGTCGCGGCCGACGGCGCCGGCACGGCCATCACGGCGCTGATCGTAATCGCCATCTGCGCAAGGCTTGGCAGTTCGGCATAGCTCCAGACAATCGGAATGAGCATGACGGTGAACGCCGCGCGAAGCGCGTGCAGCCGCGCCATGGTTTGAGGGTCATCGAGAAAGCCAGCCCATCCGGCGGCGGAAAGCGTTGCGCCGCCGTCCTTTGGCGAAAAGAGAGCCGCAATCAGCAGCGCCGAGCCGACCCCGATGGCGACCTCCATGATGCGATAGATAGAAAAATAGAATGTGTTCTGCGGCGAGGACAGCGCCAGGAGGATAATAAAGTTGAATGTGATCGAGCCGAGCAGCCAGGCATAGGCGTGTGCGCTGAGCTGAAAGCCGAGCGTGCCGATGAGGGTCGACATAAAAAGGAACAGACAACAGGCGACCCAATCATAGGCGAGCCAGGACACAAGCATGAGTGCGACGAGGGCGCCGACGATGGTGCCAATCATGCGCAACACGCCTTTTGTCAGGGACGCCGGCAGGCTCGCCTGACTACACATAAAGGCGCTGATCGCCGCCCACCATACGTCGTCGACGTGCATGGCGAGCGCGACGATCGTCGCCACGCCGACGGACAGAGCAGAAGCAGCGCAAAATCGCGCGCGCGGACCTGAGAGGCTCGCTTCCTTGAGATCGGCGGCGAGCTCGCTGAAGATCGAACTTAAGGCCTCGCCCTCGGCTCTGATCGCGTCGCCGATTCCACTCACGGAAAAATCACCACGCGGGCGTCGGCGCCCATGTAGAGCGTCTCCGGCGGATCGACGAGCGTCAGGGTGACGGGAAAGCGCCTTTGCAGGCGGATCCAGTCCGTCGTCGGCGCAACATAAGGCATCAGCTTCTGCGCCCCCTCTTCGCGGCTGATGCCGCGCGCAATGCTTTTTATGCGCGCGCGATGAAAGCGCCAGGGCTCCGAATCGAGCCACACCCAAGCGTTCGCGCCAAGTGTGAAATTACGAATATAATCCTGCTTGTAGTTGGCGATGATCCTCCATCCCGTGGCGGCGACGATGCCGATCAAAGGATCGTTCACTGTTCCCGTGTCGCCGACGCGCACCGTGAGATTGTTGATGGCGCCGTCGAGCGGAGCGACGATCTTTGTGCGATCGAGCCGCCATTGCGCGATCGCCAGATCCGCCTCGGCCTTGCGTAGCGAGGCCTGATGCATCGCAGCGGTGGAAAGCGTTGCGGCGGCGTCGGATTGCGCCGACGCCACGCTTGCCTCGGCTCGGCTCAAGGCGTCATTGGCCCTGTCCACCGCCGCCTGCGAAACGTCTTCCGCGCTCATCAGCGTCGATGCGCGCTGTTGCGTCAGCCGCGCGAGGGCCAGCGCCGATGTTGCGCTTGCGACGGCGTCATTCGCCGCGGCGATGCGGTCCTTGTCGATCTCGACCTGCGCCCGCGCCTCTTGGGCCAGCGCCTGCCGCTGCCCGAAGTCGAGCTTGAAAGGAACGGGATCGATTTCAACGAGGAGATCGCCCGTCTTCACCGTCTGATTGTCGACGATATGGACGGCGACGATGCGGCCGGTGATCTCGGGAGCCACCGCGACGAGGTCCGATCGCACGAAAGCGTCGGCCGTATAGGCGACATAGCTCGTGACGACCTCATAAGCGAGGAAAACGGCCGCGACAACGCCGACGATCAGAGCGAATCGAATCCATCGCTTCACGAAACGTTTCGCCTCCAGGCCGAGCGTCAGATCGCCTGCCGCTGCAGCTCAGTTTATGGCATGATCGCGCCAAAGCGAAAGGGCCGCGTGAGATGCGGCCGCCGCTTCGGGAGGCGACATGTCCGATTTTGAGATTGACGCGGTGCGCGCCCTGCTCGGCTCGAAGCCGCGACCGGTCGGTTTCGCTGAGCGCCGCGAGCGGATCGAGGCCGTCGCCGGGCATCCGGCCGCCGCAGACATCGCGCTTGAAACGGAAGTTTTAAATGGCGTCCCGCTCGAATGGTCCCTCGCGCCAACGAGCGATCCCTCGCGCGCGCTCTTGTTTTTCCACGGCGGCGGCTATTGCTCCGGCTCGATCAAGAGCCACCGGGGCATGGTGACAGAGGCCGGACGCGCGGCCGGGGCGGGCACGCTTGCGGTCGGCTACCGGCTCGCGCCCGAACATCCGTTTCCGGCCGCACTCGATGACGCAAGGTCCGCCTACGCGCTGTTGCTTGATCGCGGATTTGCGCCCTCGCGCATCGCCGTCGGCGGCGACAGCGCGGGCGGCGGACTGTCGCTCGCCCTGATGATCGCCCTCCGCGACGAGCGAAAGGCCCTGCCCGCCTGCGTCTGGCTCATCTCGCCCTGGGTCGATCTCGAGATGACTGGCGCGAGCATGGAGACAAAAGCCGCGATCGATCCGCTGATTCACAAGGCCTATCTCGAAGAGCTGGCCGAGGCCTATCTGGCCGGCGCCGATCCGCGCAATCCGCTGATCTCGCCGCTCAACGCCGATCTGAGCGGCCTGCCGCCGATCCTGACGCAGGTCGGCTCAGCGGAAACCTTGCTTGACGACGCGGTGCGCATCACGGGAAAGGCCGGCGCGGCCGATGTCGCCGCAATCCTCGAAATCTGGCCCGACATGATCCACGCCTGGCCGCTCTGGGCCGATCGGGTCGGCGCCGGGCGCCGCGCCCTTGCAGCGGCCGGAGCCTTTATGAGATCGAAATTCGCGTAACTTCGGGACGCGCCGCGAGGTCGTCTCACGCCGCCCTGGCGGCAAAGCTTTCTTCGCTTTCCCGCAACAGCAGCGGATCGCTCATCGGCCGCCGCTCGGCGATGAGCGCTTCGATTTCGGCCGCAAACTCCGACCATGTGCGCAAGGGAGCTGCCTCGATCCTGCATTGAAATACAGCGCGCTGATCGGCGTCGAGAAGGCGCCGGATCGCGCTTTTCATGTCGTCGATATGATGCGGCGAGAAGGCGGAGCAAAGATTGCGCGCCACGGGGCCGATCGATTGCGCGTTCGACGCCGCGCATGGCTTGCCGAACCAGAAGCTTTCGCCGACCGGCAGGCCCCATCCCTCGAAGAGGCTCGGGAAGACGGTGAAGCTGCAGGAGGCGTAGAGCCAGCGCAATTCATCATCGCTCGGCGTCTCGATAAAGCCGATCGGTCCGTCCGGCTCGAGCGCGTCGATCCGGTTCAAGGTCGCCTGCGCCTTCCAGCCGCGCCGCCCGGCGATGACGAGCTTGGGCATATCGCCGCCACGCTCGGCCGCAAGCTCCTCCCAGGCGGTCATCAGGAGAAAATGATTCTTGCGAATCTCGATTGTGCCGACGCAAAGCGCGAACCCCTGCATGGAGAGCGCGGCGAGACGCGGCGGGGGAGGACCCGCAATTTCATTGCGCGGCGACCCTGGAAACTCATCAGCGAGCGGCGTAACCGTGGACGAAATGCGGCCGCCCCAGCCGTCAATGCGCCGGCGCGCCCGCTTGAGCTCGCTGCGCGTCTGTTCGGTCGTCACCACAAAATGGGCGGGAAGGCTCAGCATTTCGCGATATTCGCGCGCGAAATCATGGCCCGTGAATGAGGGCATCGACAAGGGAATGAGATCGTGAAACAGGACGACGAGATTGGCGCCTTTGGCGGCGGCGTCCTTGCACAGATTGACGATCTCCAGGTTAAGCCAGAATGCGCCGCCGATTAACAGCGCATCCTGCGGCCGCAGGTCCGGCGCCTCGGCGAAGGACTCGATATTGAGATTACGGCGGCGCCGGCGGAGCGCCAGCCGCGCTCCTTTGGCGTTCCAGCCGATGTCGCAGAAAGTCTCTTTTAGCAGAGCGAAGATCTGGTCGACGTCGCCATCGGCGGCAACGATCAGCGGGCCAAGATCACGCCATTTGTTGCGATGCCAGCCGAGCGCTTGCGCCATCGGATTGCGGGCGAGAAGGGCGCGGGCGATCTCAAGCTGCACGCGGGGAATGCCGGCGCAGGCGTCATGCCAGACCGCATGGCAGACCACATCGGTGAGATCGATGATGACGCGTGGCGGCGCGTCTTTGTCGCGAGCGCGCTCCCGCTGCGCCGGCGCAGCTTTACGACGCCTCACCCAATTTGGCAGGATTTTGCGCAGAAAACCGGATGGCGCGCGCGCCGGACGCAACGCGTCGCCGGCCTCGGCGGGATTTTTCACGGATTCAGCGAACATGGGCATGTCCTTGCAAAAAGGCGATCGACGGCGCCTGCGCCAGTCGTCGCATCGGCAAATTCAGGAACGAGCTTCGGGGGTCAGGGCTTCGGGGAGGCCGGACGGTCGAGCTGGATCGCGCCATAGGGCGATGTCGCGGAAATCTCGATCGGCCAGGCGCGGGCGGCCTGCAACTGCGCCTCGCTGTGCCGGGCGGCGATCGCCAGCGGCAGGATGAGGCTGGTGCAGACAGCGGCAAAGACGAGCGCGCGACAGAGCGCCTTCCCATACGGAGAGGCCTCCGAGCCGCCGTTGGCGCGCGATTGCGCGCGCCCGGCGAGCAGCCTTCTAATTTCTCTCTTGCGGGCGAAAGTGGAAAGAGCGCCAAACATGTCGGCTCCTCGGATGTGGGAAAATGTCTGACCCGCAAGCTACGTGGGTAAATTTCCCACGTCAAGTCCTTTGTGGGATTGTATCCCACGCTTGTTTCCGCCATATCTGTGGCGATGGACGCCCCGAACCTCCCTCCTCCCAGCCCCGACCGGCTTCAGTCGCCGATCGCCCGCTTGCTGCGGCCGCTCGTGCGGCTGTTCATCCGGAGCGGGATGACGTTTCCCGGCGTGGCCGATCTCCTGCGCGAGCTTTATGTCAATGTCGCCGAACATGATTTCGCGCTGCCGGACAAGGAGCAGACCGACAGCCGGGTGAGCCTGCTGACGGGCATCCACCGCAAGGAGGTCCGCCGCCTCCGAGGCGCCGGCGCGCCAATCTCGACAACGCCGGCCTCGGTCTCCCGCACAAGCGCCATCATTGCGCGCTGGCTGGCGGCGCCCGAATTCACGGACGTCGAGGGGCGCCCGCTGCCGCTCGCCCGCCTCTCGGACCAGGGCGCAACGCCATCTTTCGAAACGCTGGTCGCCTCCGTCACGCGCGACGTGCGGCCCCGCGCCGTGCTCGACGAATGGCTCGACCGAAAAATCGTCGCCATCGACGCCGATGGATGCGTTGTCCTCGCCGAGGGCGCCTTCGTGCCGCAGCGCGGCGCGGATGAGCAGCTTTATTATCTCGGCCGCAATCTGCACGATCATGTGGCGGCGGCGGTCGCCAATGTGCTGGAAGGGCCGCGCTTTTTCGAGCGCGCCGTGCACTACGATGGTCTTTCGGAATCGCTCGCCGAAACCCTTGAAAAAAGCTCGCGCGACATCGCGACGGGGGCCCTGCAGGAAGCCAATCGACAGGCCCACAAGGCGTGCGAATCCGATCCTGGCGGCGATCATCGCTGGATCATGGGAATCTATGTCTACCGCGAGGAAAATCCGGCGGCCGCCGGTCAGCCGGAGTCGATGAAGGCGACAACGACAAGCAAGTCCAAACCGCCGGGAAAGACGCCGTCGTGAGCCGATCGCCGGTCTTCAGCCGCAGGGATTTCTTCGCTGTTCTTGCAGCGCTCCCCGGCTGCGCCGGATTCGCCGCGCGCCTCATCGCCGACCCGCGCGATCAAGGCATCGGCGGTACAGGCGCGAGCTTCGCGCCCGACGAGAAAGAAAGCGACCGCGGCATTGGCGGCACCGGCGTGATCGGCACCATTCGAAAGTTCGGCAGCATCATCGTCAATGATCTGCGCATCGCCTATCCGAAGGACGCGATCGTTCGGATCGACGGCGAGACGGCGAGCGCGAGCCAGCTTAAGATCGGCCATGTCGTTCGGATCGTCGCTCTCGATGTTGGCGGTCAATTGTCGACGCGCCGCATCAACGTGACCAGCGAGGCCGTCGGCCGCATCGAATCCGCCGACGCCAACAAGCTGACCGTTCTCGGCCAGAAAGTCGCGCTATCTGGTCTGCCGAAGACCGCGCGGCGCACATGGAAAGTCGGCGATCATATTGCGGTGAGCGGTCTGCGGCGTCCCGACGGCGTCATCGCCGCAAGCCTCATTGAGCCGCGCGCATCCGATCTGCAGCAGGTTGCAGGTCCGATCGACGTCGCCGCGGACGGAACGCCGACCATCGGCGGGCTGAAGCTCGCCAATCTCGATCCCACTCTCGTCGGACAGCGCGCGGTGCTGCGCGGCGCATTGGCCGGCGGGTCCTTCAAGGTGACGGAAGGCCGCGACGAAGCCATGCTGCTCGGCGGCGTCCGGAAACTTTCGGTGGAAGCCTATGTCGAGCGCACCCGCGACGGGCTTCGCCTCGGCTCCGGCCTTCCGGTCCAAGGCGATGACGACGCCTTGCCGTTCGGCCGCCCGGTGCGCGCCATCTTGACGACCGCGCGCGACGGCGCGGACTGGCGGCTTCATTCGGTTCGCCTGGACCATGGCGGTATGCCATTCGGCGGCCCGAACGGGCCCCCGGGCGGCGGTGGTTCGGCGCCGGGGCCGCGCGGAGGTTCCTTCGGGACGCCTCCGCAGGGCGGCGCGCACAACGCGCATCCGGGGGCGGATCCGGGCTCACCTAACAAATTCTTCCCCTCTGGCGCCCCATCCAGCCCATCCGGTCCGCCAGGTTCTCCGCCGCCCTCCCCCGGCGGGTTCGGTGGTCCGGGGAGCTTCGGCAGCCAGGGTCCGGGGGGCTTTGGCGGCCAAGGTCCGGGCGGATTTGGCGGCGATGGAGGTTTCGGCGCCCCCGGGAGCGGAGGCAATCCCGGCGGCGGTAATCCCGGAGGCGGCTTCGGCGGCTTTGGTGGGGGCGGACGGCGCTAAAATCATCGCCGCACCTTTTCGGTTTCGGCGCTACAAGGTTACGCCGCGCCCGAACGCGAAAGGATGATATTCCAGATGAACACTGCCGAGCCGACGCCCGCCATCGCCGTTCTCGACGACTATCAGAACGTGGCGTTGGAGATGGCTGACTGGACGCGCGTCAAAGAGCGCGCCGCCATCACCGTCTTCAACGATCATCTCGCTGATCCCGAGGCCGTCGCCTCGCGGCTCGCGCCATTCGACATTCTCTGCGTAATGCGCGAGCGAACGCCCCTTCCGCGCGCGATGCTCGAACGCCTGCCGCGGCTGAAGCTGATAGTGACGACTGGCCGCCGCAACGCCTCGATCGACGTCGCTGCTGCGTCCGAGCGCGGGATCGTCGTCGCGCACACCGGCTATTCCTCGGCGCCGACCATCGAATTCGCCTTCGCGCTCATTTTGGCGAGCGTGCGCAACATTGCATCCGAGAACGCCTCGCTCCACGCGGGCGGCTGGCAGCGCTCGCTTGGCGGCTCGCTGCGCGGCGCGACATTAGGCGTGATGGGCCTTGGCAATATTGGCGCAGAGATCGCCCGCCTCGGCCTCGCATTCGGCATGAAGATCATCGCCTGGAGTCAGAATCTGACCGCTGAGCGCACGGCCGCAGCGGGCGCGACGCTCGTCTCAAAAACGGCGCTGTTCGAACAGGCGGACATCCTCTCGATCCATCTCGTTCTCAGCACCCGCACGAGGGGCCTTATCGGCGCGCAGGAACTGGCCCTGATGAAACCGACGGCGCGCCTCGTCAACAGCTCTCGCGGGCCGATCGTCGACGAGGCGGCGCTGATCGCGGCGCTGCGCGAAGGAAAAATCGCCGGAGCCGCGATCGATGTCTTTGATTGCGAGCCCTTGCCGCAGGACCATCCGTTCCGGACGCTCGCCAATGTGCTGGCGACGCCGCATATCGGCTATGTCTCTGAAGATATGTATCGCGTTTTTTACCGCGATACGGTCGAAAACATCATCGCCTATCTCGACGGCAGGCCGCCGCCGTTTCTGCTCACGCCCGGAGGATAGGCTGCGTGAATTTGCGCTGCGCCGCCATGTGCGCTTTCTCACGGACAGGGCGGGGAAAGCCAAATGGAGTGGCGGCTTGGCGTTTTGCTCTGGGGGAAGCTAAGCCCATGCGCACGAAGGTCCTGCCCGCCGCCGCCGCGGCCGTCGGCGTCTCTCTTCTCGGCTCGATCGCGGCTATGGCCGGGGCGCCCGAACAGATCTCCTTTCGCGGAGGCGACGGCGCGCTACAGGGCTGGCTCTATGCGCCGGTGGGCGCTGGCGCGCATCCGGCCGTCGTCGCCTTGCATGGATGCGCCGGATTGACCGACAAAAGCGGCGCGCCAAGCGCACGCCACGCCGACTGGGGCCAGCGCCTCGCCGCCGCCGGCTTTGTGGTGTTGTTTCCCGACAGTTTTGCCTCGCGCGGGCTTGGACCACAATGCAAGGAGAGCAATCGCGAGGCGAGAGCCAGCCGCGAGCGGGTCGCCGACGCCGAGGACGCCTTGCGCTTTCTTGCCGGACGACAGGACGTCGATCCGCGCTCGATCTTCCTCATCGGCTGGTCGAACGGCGGCTCCTCGACGCTTTATGCGGTCCAGCCGAAACACGGAGCCGATGGCGTCGATTTCGCGCGCGCCGTGGCTTTTTATCCCGGCTGCCGCACGCCGCTCGAAACGGGCCGGTGGAAAACGCGCATGCCGCTCTTGATCCTGATCGGCGGCGCGGACGACTGGACGCCGGCAGCGCCCTGCGTCGATCTCGCGGCGCAGGCAAAAGCGCAAGGCGAGGATGTAGAGACCGTGGTTTATCCCGACGCCTATCACGACTTCGACCATCCGGGACTTGCGGTGCATGTCGTCGACGGCCTTGCCTACACCGCTTCCGGCGCCGGCAGCGCGCATACGGGAACCAATCCCGCGGCGCGTATGGAGGCGATCAACCGCGTCGCCAGCTTTTTCGGCTTCGGACGGTTTCCGGCGCATTGAACAGCGGATGCGCGCTCAGCCCAAAACCTCGATCACGACGCCCTCATCCGGCCTCAGACCTAGCTCTTGATCGAACGTCTCGCCAGTGCGGTCGCAATAGGTCGAGATCGCCACGCGAAACGATGAGCCAATGGAATCGAGCCGCCGAAGCCTCGGCGCGGCGCCGAGATTGAGCGCGACGATCGTGCGTTCTTCGCCGGACCGGCGTTCAAAGACAAGCACATCACTGCCGCTCTCAACAAGACGCCAGGAGCCGAGCGACAGCGAGCGATGCGCGCGGCGATAGTCGAGCAGCATGCGCGTCAGATTAAGCAGCGATGCGGGGTCCTTCTCAAAGCGCTCGACGTTCCGCTCGGACCAGTCCGGCGTCAGCGGCAGCCAGGGTTCACCGGTCGAGAAGCCGGCGTTGGCGCTGCGATTCCATTGCATGGGCGTGCGCACCGAATCGCGCCCCACGGGAAGCGAAGGTTCGCGCAGGGCCCAGGGATCGCGGATGCGAGGCGGAGGAATGTCGACATGGCCGATCCCGAGCTCATCGCCATAATAGAGCGTCGGCGTGCCGCGCAGGGTCAGGAGCAGCATGGTCGCGACGCGCGCCTGGGCGTCGACGCGCGTTGCGACGCGCGGCCGATCATGGTTGCTAAGAACCCAGTTCGGCCACGCGCCCTCCGGCAACAGGGCTTCATAGGAGGCGATCATCGCGCCGAGCGATTCAGCCTCCCAGCGCGTTTCGAGAAGCTGAAAATTGAACGGCAGATGCGCGCCGGAAAGCGCCGCGCCGTAATAGGCGACGAGGCGCTCGACGGGCAGATAGATTTCGCCGATCAGCAAGGGATCGCCGTATTCGGCGAGCACGCCGCGCATTTCGGCGATCAGCGGATGAATATCGGCCTGATCGCCGGAATAGAGCTGCTCCAGCTCCTCGATCTGCGGGCGAAGCGGCGTCCAATGAGGATTAACCGGATTGTCGCGCAGCGCTTCGTCCTTCATCAACTGAGAAATGACGTCGACGCGGAAACCGTCGACGCCGCGCCGCAGCCAGAACCGCAGCACATCGAACATCGCCGCCTTGACGTTCGGGTTACGCCAGTTGAGGTCGGGCTGTTGCGGCAGAAAGGCATGATAATAATATTGGCCCCGAACCGGATCGAAGCTCCAGGCTGGGCCGCCAAAATGGCTGCGCCAATTGTTGGGCGGACCGCCGGAGGAGGCGCCGTCGCGCCAGATATACCAGTCGCTCTTGTCGTCCCGCCTTTGCCGGCTCGCCTCGAACCATTCATGTTCGATCGAGGTGTGGTTCGGTACGAAATCCAGCACGATCTTCAGGCCGCGCCAATGCGCGTCCGCCAGAAGAAGATCGAAATCCTGAAGCGAACCAAATATCGGATCGACGTCGCAATAGTTCGAGACGTCGTAGCCGAAATCATGCATCGGCGAGGGATAGAACGGCGAAATCCAGATGGCGTCGACGCCAAGACTGACGAGATAATCCAGGCGGCGCCGGATCCCTTCGAGATCGCCTACCCCGTCGCCGCCCGAATCCTGGAACGAGCGCGGATAGATCTGATAGATTACGCCGGCGCGCCACCAGGCGCCGGATGTCGCGGGGGCGGCGGCGTTCGTCATAAAATCTTCATCTCCCGATGCTCGAACGGTTGCGCGTCCCGTGCCGGAAACCTCAATCATGCTCGATCAGCCGTCCCGGATCATCGTGCGCCACTCGACCGAAGTCGACGTGCCCGCCATGGTCGAAATTTATGCCTATCATGTCCAAAACGGCCTTGGCGACTATCAGGCCGAGCCGCTGCGCGACGATGATCTGAAGCGCCGGCGCAAGGCTATGCTGAAACGCCGCCTGCCGCATATCGTTGCCGAACTTGGCGGCGCGGTCGTCGGTTACGCCTATGCCGTGCCCTTTTTGAAAAGGCCGGCCTATCGCTACGCGGTCAAGCATTCGATCTATGTGCACAAGGATCATCTTCACGCCGGCGTTGGCCGCATGCTGCTGCCGGTGCTGATCGAGGCCTGCGCAGCGGCAGGGTTTCGCCAGATGATCTGCTATGTCGACAGCGCCAATGCGCCGTCGCTCCGCCTGCACGATTCGACAGGCTTCGAGCGCATGGGCGTCCTGAAGTCGGTCGGCTTCAAATTCGGACGCTGGACCGACACTGTGCTGCTGCAGCGGCAGCTTGGCGACGGCGCCGCCTCGCCGCCGGCCGCACTCGACAGTCCGGGCGAGTACGCCGCGCCGGCGGCCGGTTGAGCCGACCGCTGCGATCAAAACTTCTAAATATGTTTCGATTTATGGATTGGCTGGCGGATCAGCCTTCAAAGCATCGGCGAATTTGCGCATAAGACGCACCAGCTCGTCGATGTCGCGCGCATCCCAACTCTCGAAGATGGCGCAGCCGATCCTCTCGCGCGCGGCGTCGACGAGGTCAGTCATGGCCTTGCCTTTCGGAGTGATGGCGGCCTCGCGCACGCGGCGGTCAGCGGCGCTTGCCTGCCGCTCCACCAGACCGAGGCTTTCAAGCTTCGCCACCTGACGGCTGACGGTGGTGTAGTCGCGTCCCACACGGTCGGCCATCTCCACCACGCCGATCGGCCCGAACCGCTCGATGCCAACGAGCAGCGGGAACAGCGCCCGGTCGAGGGGAATCCCAGCCTCCCTGATCAGCGCCTCGTCGCGCTGCGGCCGGTTCATGGCGCCGACGATATCAAGGACTGATCCGTGAAGCTGCCGGAGCTTGTCGCTTATATGTGTATTATGCACTTTCTTTCTTGACGGCATCGTCGACTCCCACATATATGCATTATACACATATATGTGGAATCTAAAAGGAAGACCCCGATGAAAGCCGCAATCGTTCGGAAAGCCGGGCAAACGCCCGTCTATGGGGATTTCCCGGAGCCGGCGCCGACCGCGGGCGAGAGCCGTATCGCCGTGACAGCGGCCGCCATCAGCCATGTCGTCAAAAGCCGCGCTTCCGGAGCGCATTATAGCTCATCCGGTGACTTCCCCTTTGTCGCTGGCGTCGACGGCGTGGGACGTCTCGAAGATGGAAGCCGGGTCTATTTCATCCTGCCGCGAGCGCCCTACGGCAGCATGGCGGAGTGGACAGTGGGGCCTTCGGCGCAATGTTTGGCGCTCCCTGACGGGTTGGATGACGCCACGGCCGCAGCCATCGCCAATCCCGGCATGTCGTCCTTCGCCGCCTACACCGAGCGCGCCAGACTCAAAGCCGGCGAGACTGTGCTGATCAACGGCGCTGCCGGAACAGCGGGGCGCCTCGCCGTGCAGATCGCCAAGTATCTCGGGGCAAAGAAAGTCATTGCGACCGGCCGCAATGCGGACGCTCTGCGTTCGGTCGCGGCCCTCGGGGCGGATGTGACCATCCCGCTCGTCGAGAGCGAGACAGCCCTCGAAAACAGTTTCAAGGAACAATTTGCCGAAGGCGTTGATGTCGTCATCGACTATCTATGGGGAAAGAGCGCCGAGCTTCTTCTAATCGCCGGCGCCAAAGCCGGAGCGGATGGTACGCCGATCCGCTTCGTTCAGGTTGGGTCCGCGAGCGGGCCGGACATAACGCTGCCAAGCGCCGCGTTGCGCTCGTCTGCGATCGAACTGATGGGCAGCGGCCTCGGCAGCATTCCGCTCGAACGCCTTCTCCAAGCCATCGCCGCGTTGCTGCGAGCGACTCAGGCCGGCGGCTTCGAAATCGCGTTCAAAGCCATCCCCTTGTCGGAGGTGGAACAGGCGTGGCTCACCGATGACAGCGCCAGGCGCACCGTGTTCACCGTGGAACAGCGCAGCGTCGTGATGTAATTCATCGTCTTCGACGCGCGTTATTCGCGCGCCACATAGGTATAGAATCGCACATGTCCATCGGCCTCGATCTCGCGATAGAGGCCCTGGATCTCCGCTTCAAATCCCGGAAACAGATTGGCGCTGCGCTCAAACATTTTAAGATAGTCGAGCATTGGCGAATTTTGCGCGGCGATGCGCTCGCCTGGCACCATCGTCGCGATGCCCGGCGGATAAACGACGAACAGCGTCGTCGCGATCCGGCCGGGGAGCTTGTCGAGCGGCAGATAATCGACTTTGTTGCGCACCATCAGCCGCACAGCCTCCTGCGGCGCCATCGCCATTTCCGGCAAATTCTCCGGGGCGAACTGCGCCTTCTGCAATTTGCTGACGCCGCAGCTTTTGTAGAAGGCATGCATCTCGCCACAGAGATCGCGCAGCCGCATGGTCTTGTAGCGAAGAGGCCGCGCCGCAACGAATTCCGGAATGACGTCGATCAGCCGCGCATTGTCGTCATGCAGCCTCTTGAAGGCGACTAGCGCGCTAAGGAGCGTCCATGCCTTGCTCGACTGGACGCCCGGCGTCAGCAGGAACAGCAGCGAATTGAGATCGTTCTTTTCCGCGACGATGCGGTTTTCGCGCAGATATTGCGCGACGACGGGCGCCGGAATTCCATGCGCCTCATAGGCGCCTGTCGCACGGTCGAAGCCCGGCGTCAGAATCGTCAGCTTCAGCGGATCGGTGATCGCGAAATTGTCCGCAACATGCGTAAACCCATGCCAGGCGACGCCAGGCGCAAGCTCCCAATAGCGCGCGTTGGAGGCGAGTTCTTCGGTCGAAACATCCTCCCAGGCCATCTCGCCGCCGCCGCCCGGCAGGCTGACCTTGTCGGCCACGAAAGCGTCGAAAAACCATTTGCGCGACGGATCCTGTTCCTTGACGTCCAATTCGCGGCGCACGGCGCGGATTTTCTTGCGCAGCTCGATTCCGAGCCGGATGGTGTCGTCCCACAGCACTTCGCCGGAACGCCCCTTCATCATCTGTGCGCCGACGTCGAGCGAGGCGAACAGCGGATAGAACGGCGAGGTCGAGGCGTACAGCAGAAAGGATTCATTGAAACGGCGGTGGCCGACATAGCGGTCCTGCCCGCGCAGATGACTGTCCTTCACATGAATCTGCGAGGCCTGCGAAAAACTCGCAAGCTGCTTATGCGTCGATTGCGTTGCGATGACGCCAGGAGACTCGGGTCCAAGTCCGCGCAGTCCCATAGCGAATCTGTTGGCGAAGAGCGGGTGGAATTTCATAAAGCCGGCCCAGGCCTCATCGAACAGGATGTAGTCGCACAGCGGGCCGATCGCCTCGAAGATCATCTGCGCATTGTAGATTGTGCCGTCATAGGTGCATTGCTCGATCACCGCCGCTCGGAACGGACGCTCCTTGCGCCAGGCGTCCTTGTCCTTCACCAGAGGGTTGTCGCGGATCTTCTCCCTGATCCGCTCCGCATTCAGCGCCTCCGGGTAGATCGGCCCGATCAGCCCATAGGCGTTGCGGTCGGT
This sequence comes from Methylocella silvestris, assembly GCF_002891535.1. Classification (GTDB taxonomy): domain Bacteria; phylum Pseudomonadota; class Alphaproteobacteria; order Rhizobiales; family Beijerinckiaceae; genus Methylocapsa; species Methylocapsa silvestris_A. Next base: position 48,973 of record NZ_PDZR01000002.1, read on the forward strand.
CTCGAGAAAAATCGGCACGCCGCCGGCGATCGTCAAGGCGCCGTGATGCGCCGCCTTGTGGTTGTTGCGGTCGAACAACACGAGATCGCCTTCGGCGACGAGCGCGGACAGCACGATCTTGTTTGAGGACGAAGTGCCATTGAGAACGAAATAGGTCTTTTCCGCGCCAAAGATGGCTGCGGCTTCCTTCTGGGCGCGCAGCGCCGGGCCTTCATGCGTCAGAAGATCGCCAAGCTCCAGCACCGAATTATCGAGATCGTCGCGAAACACGGCTTCGCCGAGATGCTCGACGAAGATGCGCCCGATCGGACTGCGGCTGTAGAAAATCCCGCCATTGTGGCCGGGGCAGGTCCACAGCTGATTGCCCTCATTGGCATAATCGACAAGCGCGCCGAAAAACGGCGTCTTCAGCGTGTCGGCATATTGGCGCAGGCGGCTGACGAGATTCTTGGCGATGAATTCCGGCGTCTCTTCGGCAAGAAACACATAACCGTCAATGTAATCCAGCACCTCAACCGGGATCTCCTCGAAATGACGGCGGCGGACAAGAATGACGATCGGCATTTCAAGGCCGCGGCGGCGCATCAAATTGATCAGCGCCGGGACTTTGCCCTCAAATCCTTTCTTGCCCCAGTCGATCACCATGCAGCCGATCGCGGCGTCGGTCTGTACGGCGATCTCGGCGTCTTCCGTGCGTCTTGCCCGGATGACTTCAACGCCGACGCTTTCGATCGCCGTGATGATTTGTTGCAGACGCTGCCCTTCGAGATCCTTCTCGTCGAAGGCCGGGGCGCACACGAGGAAGGTAAAACGCCTGTAAAAATCCATGGACCCAGCTCTTCGCCGATGCTTCGCGAAGGCTTTGATAGCAGAGCCGGGCCGTCCGCGTCGCGGCAAAAGGCGCTGCCGGAGCCGTCATAATTACGTCATTTCAATAGGGTGCGCCGCTCTCTTGCGCTCGGCAAAGGGCAAGCGCGCGCGGAAGCGGCCGGGCCGATTGGCGCGGAAGACGAATTCGCGCTATGTCAAGCGAGCCGCAAAACGCGGCCGCGCTCCGCCCGCAGTCGACGCAGCAGCGGCGCCCCTTGCCAAGGATATCTCAAAACTTGCCTTTCCAATCATCGAACCCGGCGCTGGCGCGCGCGCTCGCCGAACGCAATTACGATCAGGCGACCGACGTGCAGACGGCGACGCTTGAGCCCGCCGCCGCCGGGCGCGACCTGCTTGTCTCGGCGCAGACGGGCTCGGGCAAGACCGTCGCTTATGGTCTCGCCATCGCCGAGGATCTCTTCGCCGGCGCCCCGGCGCTCGGCGCCGCCGGCGAACCGCTCGCGCTGATCATCACGCCGACGCGCGAGCTTGCGCTGCAGGTGCAGCGCGAACTCGAATGGCTTTATCAATACGCCGGCGCCCGTGTGATCTCCTGCGTCGGCGGCATGGAGCCGCGGCGCGAGCGGCGCGATCTGGCCGCGGGCGCGCATATCGTCGTCGGCACGCCCGGACGCCTGCGCGATCATATCGAACGCGGCGCGCTGATCGTCTCGCGCCTGAAGGCGGTGGTGCTCGACGAAGCCGACGAGATGCTCGATCTCGGCTTTCGCGAGGATCTCGAATTCATCCTCCAAACGACGCCGCCCGAACGCCGCACCCTGTTGTTTTCCGCAACTATTCCGAAGGGCATCGCGACGCTCGCCAAACGCTTTCAGAAGAACGCGCTGCGCATCGAGGTCGCCGGCAAGGAACGCGGCCACGCCGACATCGAATATCGGGCGATGCGCGTCGCGCCGAACGAGATTGAGCACGCCGTCGTCAATGTGCTGCGCGTGATCGATCCGCCGGGAGCGATTGTTTTCTGCAATACCCGCGAAGCGGTCCGCCATCTGCACGCCTTTCTGGTCGAGCGCGGCTTTTCGGCGGCTCTGCTGTCGGGCGAACTCAGCCAGAACGAGCGCAACCATGCGTTGCAAGCCTTGCGCGATGGCCGGGCGCGGGTCTGCGTCGCGACCGACGTCGCCGCGCGCGGCATCGACTTGCCGGGCCTCGCGCTGGTCATTCATGCCGATCTTCCGCATGACGCCGAAATTCTGCAGCATCGCAGCGGCCGCACCGGGCGCGCCGGGCGAAAGGGAATCAGCATCATTCTCGTGCCCGCCGCGCGCAAGCGACGCGCCGAGCGCCTGCTGATGGAAGCCGGGTTGCGGCCGACCTGGAGCGGCCCGCCGACCGCCGAGGAAATCCGCCGGCTCGATCACGAGCGCCTGCTGCGCGATCCGCTGCTTGACCAACCGATCGGCGACGAGGATGCCGAAATCGCCCGGGCGCTTTTGGACGAGCGCTCGCCGGAAGCGATCGCCGCCGCCCTCGCCCGCCTGTTGCGCGCGCGCCTGCCGGCGGCCGAGGAAGTTCAAGATCCGGGCGAAGGCGCTCGAAGCCGGCCCTTGCGCGAGGGCGGCCCCCAACGGCCGCAGCGCGAAAGCGAAGGCGGCGTCTGGTTCAAGCTCGACATCGGCGCGCAGAAAAAGGCCGATCCGAAATGGCTGCTGCCGATGCTTTGTCGTCGTGGCGACGTGACCAAGCAGGACATCGGAGCAATCCGAATTTTCGATCGGGAAACCTGGTTTGAAGTCGCCGAACCCGCCGCGAAACAATTTTTCGCCAATGTGCAGCGTCAAGGCGGCGGCCACGGCAAGGATCAAGATGCGATCCGGATCGACCTGGCGGATGGCGCACCCCAGCCAGGCGCCTATGGCGGACCATCGCGCGGCGCGCCGCCCTCGCGCCGAACGAATCGTACAAAGGCCTGAGCGTGACGGACGGCGGCGCGACCGACGGCGCCTCTCCGCAAACCATTGAAATTTTCGTTGACGCCGACGCCTGCCCGGTGAAGGCCGAGATCTACCGCGTGGCGCAACGGACAGGCGCCGTGAATGTATTTGTCGTCGCCAACAGTTTTATCTCTGTTCCGCGCGACCCGGCGATCCAGCGCATCGTCGTCGACGCTGCGCCCGACGCCGCCGACGACTGGATTGCCGCCCGGGCAAGACCCGGAGCGATCGTCGTCACCGCCGATATTCTGCTGGCCAGCCGATGCGTCAAAGCCGGAGCCGACGTCATTTCGCCGACAGGCAAAGCCTTGACCGAGGCAAGGATGGGTCTTGTTCTAGCAACGCGAAACCTTCTTGACGATCTGCGGTCGCAAGGCGAGATCACCGGCGGGCCAAAGCCGTTTTCACCAAGGGATCGCTCTGCATTTCTGTCTGCGCTGGATCTCGCCATCGTCCGGCTGAGACGGCGCGGCTTCGCGTAAACGCGCTCAAAGTATGGAGCATGAGGCCGACTCTCCGGCCGGCCCCATACTCCGAATTTTGCGATCATTTAAGAGATGCTGGACCGATGCGGTCCAGATCCTCGCGGTCTATTGCGGCGGCTTTTCGTTGGAATTCATGTTCGACTTCGGCATTTCGCCGCTCTGCGCCCCCGGCTTGGCCGGAATTCCCGGCGCTCCGCCGCCAGCAGGCGTCAGCTGATCTTCCGCCGACCGGCCTTCCTGCTTCTGGACGGCGGTGCTTGGCTGAACGTTCTGGCCCGCCGCGGAGCCCGACGAGGTTCCCGCCGATTCCGCAAGGGCGGCCCCGGCGAACAGCAGCGGAGCAGCGGCGAGGGCAAGCAGTAAGCGTTTCGACATTTATTCCTCCCGTTTTCGTTGAACGGGGCTTTAACCGGACCCTGTCGATTAGGTTCCACGGTCAAAAGCGCGGCTTGCAGGCGGAGCAGCATCGTCATTCGCAGCTTGTGCGAATGACGCTTATTCCACTAGACGGATAGCCGGCAGGTCGAAACTGTCATATCAGGGTGATATAATTCACGCAATTAATGCAAACTGGTCCGATCGGATTGATTCGACCGATCGGGGCTCAAGCTTTACGCGCGGGCGGGCCGCGCCGCCAAGGGCGCGTGCTTGGCGTCAGGATGCTATGGCCAAGATCAGCTCGTTCAACGTTCCGGATTGAACGTTAGGCGAGATCGAACGTTTAAGGCGGCGGAGAATGGCGCCTGAATTTATTGAAACATCCCTTTCCGTCCAACTCGCCAAGGCGAAGATTGAGGTGGCCTCCGATTGCGCAAACCCCCGGCAAGGAAACCCTCGCCTGTCAGCCTTCAGTACGGCGTGCTGCCATATCGGTTCACTCAGGCTGGATCGCTCGAAGTTCTCTTGATCACGACGCGGCGGAGCAAACGATGGATCGTTCCCAAAGGTGATCCGATCAAGGGACTGAATCCGGCAAGATCCGCAGCGCGCGAAGCGTTCGAAGAGGCGGGGGTTCGCGGGTCGGTTGCGGACAAACCCTTCGGATCGTTTCGTTTCCATAAGACTCTTGAGGGCGCCCCGAGCTTGCTTTGCCATGTCAGGATCTATCCCTTGCTCGTCAAGGAGCAGATGCGTGACTGGCCAGAAGCGCAGCAGCGGGACTTGTGCTGGTTCGAGCCCGCCGAAGCGCAGAAAGCCGTCAATGACAGGGGGCTTCAGGAGCTGATCGCCCGCTTCGCCGAAAAGATTGAGGCGAAAGCGACGCGCAGCAGGAAATCGGCTGTGGCGACAGCCTCGGCGCCGGCCGGATCGCCGTGACGCGACGTCATCTAGACGGCGAGCGCCCAGACCGATAGCGGATAAGATAGGATAAAGCCAAACGCCGCCCCGGCGCAGATGTCGCTTGGATAATGATGGCCCGTGGCGATTCGCGCCCAGCCCATCAGAAGCAGCAGCGCCAGCGCGGCAGGAAGGCAGTCGGGCCAGGCGAGCACAATCGGCACAAGGACGCCGCAGAGGGTCATGGCGTGGCCGCTCGGAAAGGAATGTTCGTCAAGAACGCCCGACAGCGACAAAACCCGCGCATCCATACGAAAAGGCCGCGGCCGGCCGATCATGCGCTTGATGAGCGGATAGAGGCAGTGCAGCAGCCCCGCGTTGAGGCCGGCGGCCAGGATCACCCGCCCCCCCTTGCTGCCGAAATGTTCGACGATCATCAAGGCTAGAATCGGGTAAATCCAGCCGTTGCCAAGCCTGCTGATCAGCACGGCTGAGGTTCTGCCGACCCGCCATCGCGCCGAGCGGGAAAAGAATCGGACGGCGCCGAGGTCTGCCGAAGACAGCCGCTGCTTGGAGACGGCCCAAATGCGCCCGCCACGGCCGCCTTGGCGCGGAAGCGGTCGCGCCGGCGCTTCGGCTACGCGTTCGCCCTTCGCGCCGTCTGCGTCGAGCCGATCAGCCGTTGAGGCTTTTTCCGTCATGCGCGGCAATGTTTTGTTCCTTCGAGACCGCCGGCCCCATCATACGGGCCGGTCGCCGTCTCAACCAAGCACAACAATTTGACAATTTGATTGCCGCATGCAGGCGCAGCCTGCGACAGGTTCGCCGAGGCCGGCGGCCGTCGTCAAGCTCATCCGCTTCGAAGCCAAAGCACTTCAATTTTTTTGTCGTCACGTTTTTTAACGCGGAATTGCGCGAGGCATGACGCAAAGCGCAAAGCTGCGCGAGAAAAACTCCTTTTTTACCAAGCGCCTGTTTTCCGGCCGATTTCGGCGCCCGAGAGCGCTTTCCGACCACATTGAGACATGTGATCCGCAAGAAATCGCTCTACATCAATAAGTTGGAGCTTGTCCTTATCGTCCAGATGATTCCATCTGAACGGGACATGCTCTAAAATCGGTTTTCGGACTGCATTGGCTGCGTTTCGATCCAATTCGAGGATTCGTCGCAGTCCGCGACGGCGGTTCGCCGTCCATGAGAGGGACTGCCTTGTCCGCCGCAAGCGCCACCGAGATCGTAAGCTACATCATGGTCGGCCTCACCGCGCAGGGGAAGATCGCAAGCTGGGACGCGGCTGCGGAAGCTTTGACAGGGTTCGCGGCGCAGGACGTCACTGGCGGCGATATCGAACGCCTTCTCGTGGCCCCGACGCCTGAGTCGCATCGTGCGATCGCCGCCCTGCGCGCCGGGTTCGCCGCCCGATTCGGCTCCCTCATTCGCTGCAAGGACGGCGGCTTCGTCGCGGTTGAGATCGAAGCGAAAGCCCGCGGCGACGCGCCGGGCGCGATTTCGCTTCGCGATCTGACCGCCGAACGGCTTGCCGCCGGCGCCTCCCGCCACGCTGCGGAGAGGCTGAAACTCGCTCTCGGCGCGGCCGCGATCGGCGCGTATGAGATCGACCTTTCGACGCAGCGCTATCAGCTCGACGGGCGGGCCGCCGCAATGTGGGGCCGCGATCCGGGCGAATCTGTTTGTTTCGCCACGCTCGCCGATCAGGTGCTCGACGAGGATCGGCCGTCCGCCGAAGCGGCGCTCGCCGCCGCCAGCGATCCCGCCGGCGACGGCTCCTATGCGACTGAATTCCGCATTCGCCGGCACAGCGATGGCGTCTTGCGCTGGCTGTCGCTGCGCGGACGCACCTTTTTCGAGAACGGGCGGCCGGTCAGCCGCATCGGCGTGATGCTCGACGTCACGCAGAACAGGCGCCTTGAAGAAGACAACGCCCATCTCGCCGCTATCGTCGAAACCACCGGCGACGCAATCTACAGCCTGACGCTCGACGGGGCCGTGAAGAGCTGGAACCCCGCCGCCGAACGGATGTTCGGCGTCGCGTCGCAGGAGATGATCGGCAAGGCAGAGACGGCGCTGACCCCGGCGGAGTTGCAAGGCGAGGCCGGGACCCTTTTCGATGCGGCAAAGGCGGGCGCTATCGTGCGCCGCGAGACAAAACGCCTGCGCCGCGACGGATCGTCCTTCGATGTCCTTTTGAGCATCGCGCCGATGCGCGGCCGCAACGGCGAGACCGTCGCCGCCATTTCGGTGCTGGCGCGGGATATCTCCCATGAGAAGCGCGTGCTGGCGCAGCTCGAGCAGGCAAATGCGCGGATGGCGCAGCAGACCGCCGAGCTCGATGCGGTGTTTGAGGCGTTGAATGTTCCAGTGACGGTGTTCAACCGCGATGTTGCGATCGCCCGCACCAACGCTGCCGCCAGAGCCGTCTGGGGCGTCACCCCGGATATGCCACAGCCGCTCCCGTTCGAGGAAGTCGCCGCTCAGCTCAGCGTGCGCAATTCCGCAGGCGAGACAATCGACCCCGCCGCCCTGTCGGCCCGCCGCGCTCTCGCCGGCGAAAGCGTCGCGGCGCAGCATTACCAGATCACCTCGCCGAGCGGCCTGAAACATGATTTCGAGGCGGCGGAGCTGCCGCTGATCGTCGATGGCGCAATCACTGGCGCCGTCGCCGTCTGGCACGACGTCACGGAGGCGCGCCGGCGCGACGACCAAGCCTCGATCCTTTTGCGCGAACTGTCGCACAGATCGAAGAATCTTCTCTCGGTCATCGAATCGATCCTGCGCCAGTCGGCCAAGGGAAGCGTTTCGAAGGATGATTTCGTCGCCCGCTTCAGCGACCGTCTGCGCGCCCTCGCCAGTTCGCACGATCTGCTTGCCAAGACCAATTCGCTGAGCGTGTCGATGACCGATCTCATTTTTTCGCAGGTCGGCCATCACTGGGAGCCCGGCCAGCGCCGCATCGTGCTTAGCGGCCTCGGCGTCAGGCTGAAGCCGGATGCGGCGCAGATGATCGGCATGGCCCTGCATGAGCTTTCGACCAACGCCGCGAAATATGGCGCGCTGTCGAATGCGACCGGCCGCGTCTCGATTGGCTGGCGCGTCGATCATGAGGTGGAATCCGAACCGATGTTCGTTCTGAACTGGGTCGAACGCGGCGGGCCGCCAGTGCAGGCGCCCGAGCGCGCGGGGTTCGGGACGACCGTCATCCAGCGGGTCGCGGGTCAGTCCCTGCGCGGGACCGCGAGCCTCGCCTATCCCGAGGAAGGCGTCGCATGGACGCTGCGCGCGCCGCGCTCGTCGGTGATCGACGCGACCCAGCAGGACGCGCCCCGCGCGGAGCGCATCAGATCGCCCGCGCTCGAAAAACTGCAGGCCCTCTGGATCAATCTTTACCGCGACGGCAAGCTCCCCCGTCTTGATGATCTGGCCATCGACGAGATCGAGCCGCAGGACCATCTCATCGTCGCCGACGTCGATAATGCGATCAATCCGCCAGCCGTGCATTTCGTGTCGATCGGCAAGGCGCTGGTGGAGCGCATGGGCCTCAGGCGCGAATGCCAGGACATCGAAGTCTCCGAGACCGAAATCCTTGGCTCGGAGGACGGCGCCTACCGCCGCTGCATCCGCTCCGCGCGGCCGGCGTATGAATATGCCTATTTCAACCTCACGCAGGGCCGATCGTTCTTTTTCGAGCGGCTGCTGCTGCCGCTCTCCGACGACGGCCAGAGCATCTCCCGCATCATTGGCATGGCGAGCTTTGACGACAGCGCCTCCGCCGGAGCGAACTAAATCGCGGCGGATTTCGTGGCGGCCACGTGAACCCCACGGCGATGACGGCGTTGCGCTTGGCGAAAGAGAGGTCGAAATGTTTGCCTTTACATCAATCGATATCCTCAGAAATGCGGCGTTAGCCGGAGCCCTCGCCGCCGGCGTCGTGGTTGGCCTCGCGGCGGGGCCGGCAGAGGCAAGACCCGGCTGCCTCAAGGGCGCGCTCGTCGGCGGCGTCGCCGGGCATTTCGTCGGCCATGGCGTTCTCGGCGCGGCGGCGGGCTGCGCCTATGGCTCGCACGAGCGACATAAATACGATCGCCAACAGAATGACGAAGGGCGCTCGTCCTACGCGCCGCGGCACAATCCATATTGAAATCAAGAGACGAGAGAGCGGGCCGGGATGGCTGCGCTCTTCTCGAAACAGCCGTCCCTCCTAAATCTTAGGCAATGTGCCGCAGCGTGCGGCGAGAGACGCCAAACGGGCCGTCCCTCCAGCGGAACCTTGCCCGCAAGTTAGCGCCTGGATTTCCGGGAAGGTTCGGCTTTATCGCCCTTCGCCCATGGTCTAGCATGGCGCTTCGACCAAATGATCGCGAAGCGCGCAGCATGGCCCGCGCTTTGCTCCACAGCTGGTCCGCAGCGCTGTAACGACCTGCGCAGGAAGGGAGCGCCGCTCAGATGGATGGACAGGCCGATGCCTCGCTTGTGACGAATGTGGAGGCGACCGCCGCTGGGGCGGCGCCGGCGGTGACGGAAGTCGCCGAAATCCGTGACCGCATCCTCGAAAAGCTCAAACATTCGGTCAGCAAGAACGTCGCCTCGGCGACGCCGCACGACTGGTTCATCGCGACCGCGCTCAGCGTGCGCGACAAGATCGTCGAAAGCTGGCTCAACTCGATCGACAACGCCAAGAAGACCGGACGCAAGCGGGTCTATTACCTCAGCCTTGAATTCCTTATCGGCCGTCTGCTGATCGACGCCCTGACCAATATGGAGCTGATCGACCAGACACGCGCCGCGCTCGCCGAACTCGGAGTGGATCTCGAAACCCTGCGCGAGATCGAGCCGGACGCGGCGCTGGGCAACGGCGGCCTCGGCCGACTCGCCGCGTGCTTCATGGAAAGCATGGCGACGCTTTCAATCGCCGCCTATGGCTATGGCATCCGCTACGATCACGGCCTGTTCCGTCAGCGCATCAAGGACGGCCGTCAGCTCGAATATCCGGAAGACTGGCTCTCCTATGGCAATCCGTGGGAGTTCCAGCGGCGCGAACTCGTCTATGGAATCGGCTTCGGCGGCCATATCGAGACGCAGACGCTGCCGGACGGCGAATTGAAGCAAGTCTGGATGCCCGGCGAGACGGTTGAAGCGCTCGCCTATGACACGCCGATCGCGGGGTGGCGCGGCGCGCATATCAACACGCTGCGGCTGTGGGCCGCGCGCGCCGCCGATCCGCTGCGGCTCGACATGTTCAACAGCGGCGATCATGTCGGCGCCCTGATGGACCGGGTTCGCGCCGAATCGATCTCCAAAGTGCTCTATCCCGGCGATACCAGCCCGGCCGGGCAGGAGCTGCGCCTAAGGCAAGAATATTTCTTCGCATCGGCCTCGCTACAGGACCTCGTGCGGCGGCACCTGTCCTTGTTCGGAGACATCCGCACCCTTGCCGACAAGGCCGCCATTCAGCTCAACGACACCCATCCGGCGATCGCCGTCGCCGAACTGATGCATATACTGGTCGATCGCCACGACATCCCCTGGGATGAGGCTTGGGGGATCACCAAGGCGACGTTCAGCTACACCAACCACACCCTGCTTCCCGAAGCCCTCGAAACCTGGCCGGTGCCGCTCATGGAGCGGCTGCTGCCGCGTCATATGCAGATCATCTATCTCATCAATGCGCTCCACCTTGAAAAGGTCGGCAAGGGGCCCGATGCCAGCGGCGCGCGGCTCGCAGCGCTTTCGCTGATCGACGAATCGCATGGACGGCGCGTGCGCATGGGACATCTCGCCTTCCTCGGCTCGCATAAGGTCAATGGCGTCTCGGCGCTGCATTCCGACCTGATGAAGACGACCGTTTTCCGCGATCTTGAATCCGTTGAACCCGGCAAGATCACCAACAAGACCAATGGCATCACCTTCCGCCGCTGGCTCAAGGAGGCCAATCCCGCGCTCACCTCGTTGCTGACCGAGGTCGTCGGAGATACGCTTCTTGACGACGCCACAATCCTCGAGAAAGTCGCGCCCTACGCCGATGACGCCGCCTTCACGGAACGTTATGCGGCGATCCGGCGCGCCAATAAGGTTGCGCTCAGCGCCCTCGTTCGTGACCGGCTCGGCGTCAAGCTCGATCCAGACGCCCTGTTCGACGTGCATATCAAGCGTATTCACGAATATAAGAGACAGATTCTCAATATTCTCGAGACGGTGGCGATCTTCGAGGAAATTCGCGCTCAGCCTTTCCGCGAGTGGATTCCGCGCGTGAAGATTTTCGCCGGCAAGGCGGCGGCGAGCTACACAACGGCCAAGCTGATCATTCAGCTCGCCAATGACGTCGGCAAGGTGGTCAACTCGGATCCGACGGTGCGCGGACTGCTCAAGGTCGTGTTCCTGCCGAACTACAATGTGAGCCTCGCCGAACGCATCATTCCCGCCGCTGATCTCTCCGAGCAGATCTCGACTGCGGGAATGGAGGCCTCTGGAACCGGCAATATGAAGTTCGCGTTGAACGGAGCGTTGACGATCGGAACTCTCGACGGGGCCAATGTCGAGATCCTCGAAAGAGTCGGCGCGCCGAATATCTTCATCTTCGGACTGACGGCGGATCAAGTTGAAGCCAAAAGGACGCAGGGCATCAGCGGTCAGGAGGCGATCGCCAAGTCGCAGCGCCTGTCCGAGGCGCTGGAGTCGATCGCCTCGGGAGTGTTCTCGCCGGAGCAGCCGGATCGATACCGCCCGCTGGTTGACGCCCTGACCTACAATGACTTCTTCCTGGTGACCGCCGACTTCGACAGCTACTACAATATGCAGCGCGACGTCTTCAGGCGCTGGCGCGATAAAAAGAGCTGGTGGCGCTCCGCTGTCATCAACACGTCAAACATGGGGTGGTTCTCTTCGGACAGGACCATCACGGAATATGCGCAGGAGATATGGAACGTTCCAACGACGCCGCCCGGACGCCACTGACGATGAAACAAAACGCGGGCGCCCCGGCGAGGGACGTCCGTGGCTGGCGGCTTGGCGAGGACCACATCGCCGCCATCGGCGCTGCCCTGCACAGCGATCCCTTCGCTGTCCTCGGGCCGCATGAAACGCCCGAGGGCCTGGTCATCCGGGCCTTTTCGCCCGACGCCGACACGCTTGTCGCGGTGACCGCCGACGGCAGCTATTTTAAACTCGAGAACCGCGGCGGCGGGGTGTTCGAGGGGCTCGCCCCCGGCGTCTCCGCGCCGTTGCGCTATGAGCTCGAGGCCGCCAACGCCGGCGGCTCCTGGCGCTTCATCGACCCCTATTCCATTGGCCCCGTGCTCGGCCAGATGGATGATTATCTTCTCGTTGAAGGCACCCATCGCGCGCTCTATCAAAAACTCGGCGCGCATCTGATGCAGGTCGAGGGCGTCGCGGGCGTTCATTTTGCAGTTTGGGCGCCAAACGCCGCGCGCGTCTCGGTCGTCGGCGACTTCAATCGCTGGGACGGACGGTTGCATCAGATGCGCAAGCGCATCGATTCCGGCCTTTGGGAGATTTTCGCGCCGAATGTCGAGGCGGGAGCGGCCTATAAATATGAAATCATCGCCGGCGACGGCCGGCTGTTGCCGCTAAAGGCCGATCCTGTCGGCTTTGCCGGAGAAATGCGCCCCTCGACCGCTTCGATCGTCGCGCGGATCGATGATTTCCAATGGACCGACGACGCTTTTCTGGAGCTTCGCCGCAAGCGAGAGGCGTGGCGCGAGCCGATGACGACCCTCGAGGTTCACCTCGGTTCGTGGCGGCGCGGCGAAGGCGGCCGTTTCCTCACCTATGATGAACTCGCCGATCAGTTGATCCCCTACGCCCTCGATCTCGGTTTCACCCATCTCGAACTGATGCCCGTCTCCGAGCATCCGCTCGACGCCTCCTGGGGCTATCAGCCGATCGGGCTCTTCGCGCCGACGCGGCGATTCGGCGATCCGGCCGCTTTCGCGCGCTTCGTCGATCGGGCGCATGTCGCCGGGCTCTCTGTGATCCTCGACTGGGTGCCGGCGCATTTTCCAACCGACATGCATGGGCTCGCAGAGTTCGACGGCGCCCCGCTCTATGAGCACGCCGATCCGAGACGTGGATTTCATCCCGATTGGAACACGGCGATCTATGATTTCGGCCGGCGCGAAGTGTCGGCCTTCCTCATCGCCAACGCCTTGTTCTGGCTCGACCGCTATCACATCGACGGATTGCGCGTCGACGCGGTCGCCTCCATGCTCTACCTCGATTATTCACGCAATCCCGGCGAATGGCTGCCCAATGAGGACGGCGGCAATGACAATCGCGACGCGGTCGCGTTTTTGAAGCGCTTCAACGAGCTTGTGTATGAAACCCATCCAGGCGTCGTAACCTTGGCCGAGGAATCGACCTCCTGGCCGGGCGTCTCCGCGCCGACGGCGACGGGCGGGCTCGGCTTTGGCTTCAAGTGGAACATGGGCTTCATGCATGACACGCTGGAATATATGGAGATCGATCCGATCTACCGGCGCTGGGCGCATGACAAGCTGACCTTCGGCCTCGTCTACGCTTTTTCTGAAAATTTCGTGCTGCCGCTGAGCCATGACGAAGTCACCCATGGCAAGGGCTCGCTGCTCGAGAAAATGTCTGGCGACGACTGGCGCATGTTCGCCACCCTGCGCGCCTATTACGGCTTCATGTGGGGCCATCCCGGCAAGAAGCTGTTGTTCATGGGACAGGAGTTCGCCCAGCGCCAGGAATGGCGAGAATTCAGAGAGCTTGACTGGTTCCTGCTCGACGCGCCTGCCCACAAAGGCGTGCAGAATTTGATCCGCGACCTCAACAGGCTCGTCAAGGAGACGCCCGCGCTCTACCGGCGCGACAAGGATCCGGCCGGATTTTCCTGGATCATCGGCGATGATTTCGACCATTCCGTGTTCGCCTTCCTGCGCTATGGCGACGACGGCGACCTGCCGGTCGCGATCATCAGCAACTTTACGCCGGAGCCGCGCTACAACTACACAATCGGCCTGCCGCGCAGCGGGTTGTGGCGCGAGGCGATCAACACGGACGCCTCGCCCTATTGGGGCTCGGGCGTCGGCAATTTCGGCGCGATCCTGGCGCGAGACGAGCCTTCGCATGGGCAGCCAGCTTCGGCGCAAATCACCCTTCCTCCTCTCGCAACCCTGTTCTTCATTCCGAATATTTGAAACTGAGCAACGTCGAGCTGAAGCGAGCCGTCCCTGTTGAACGCGTCCAAAGGAATCAATCGATGAGAACGAGCGCGCCGATCGGCCGCCAGGCCATGGCTTTCGTGCTCGCCGGGGGGCGCGGCAGTCGCCTGCTCGAACTGACCGATCGCCGCGCCAAACCCGCGGTCTATTTCGGCGGCAAGATGCGCATCATCGATTTCGCGCTGTCGAATGCGCTGAACTCGGGCATCCGCCGCGTCGGCGTCGCGACGCAATACAAGGCGCACAGCCTAATCGGCCATCTGACGCGCGGCTGGAATTTCTTCAGGGCCGGCAGCAACGAGACCTTCGACATCATGCCGGCGAGCCAGCGCGTCTCGGAGGATCAATGGTATGCCGGCACCGCCGACGCCGTCTTCCAGAACATCGACATCATCCGCGACCGCGCGCCAAAATATATGGTGATCCTCGCTGGAGACCACATCTACAAGATGGACTATGAGATCATGCTGCAACAGCATGCCGATCGCGGCGCCGACGTCACGGTCGGCTGTCTTGAAGTGCCGCGCGAGGAGGCGTCCGCTTTTGGCGTCATGCATGTCGACCCCAAGGACCGCATCATCGACTTCGTCGAAAAGCCCGCCAATCCGCCGCCGATGCCGGGCAAACCAGACAAGGCGCTGGCGTCGATGGGCATTTATGTGTTCGAGACCAATTTTCTGTTCGATCAGCTCGAGCGTGACGCCGCCGACCCGCATTCGAGCCGCGATTTCGGCAAAGACATCATCCCCTATCTCGTCAAGCACGGCAAAGCGATCGCCCATCATTTTTCCGATTCCTGCGTGCAGTCGGGCGAGGCGGGCGCCGACTATTGGCGCGACGTCGGCACGGTCGACGCCTATTGGGAAGCCAATATCGACCTGACCGACATCGTCCCGGAGCTTGACCTGTTCGACAAGGAATGGCCGATCTGGACCGACGGCGCCGTTACGCCGCCCGCCAAATTCGTCCACGACGAAGATCTGCGGCGCGGCATGGCCGTATCCTCCGTCGTGTCGGGCGGCTGCATCATCTCCGGCGCCTATGTGAAGCGCTCGATGCTGTCCACCGGCGTTCGCATCAACTCCTATTGCGAGGTAGAGAACGCCGTCATTCTTCCCTACGTCGAAATCGGCCGCTCGACGCGGCTGCGCAATGTTGTGATCGACCGGGGCGTCAAGATCCCCGGCGACCTGGTCGTCGGCGAGGACGAAGCGCTCGACGCCGAACGCTTCCGCCGCACGGAGAAGGGCGTCTGCCTCATCACGCAAACGATGATCGACAAACTCAAATGAGCGATGTCAGCGTTCTCGCCATCGTTTCGGAAATTTATCCGCTGATTAAAACCGGCGGTCTTGCCGATGTCGCAGGCGCGCTGCCCGCAGCCCTCGCCGGAGAGGGAATCGAAGTCGCAACGCTTGTGCCGGGCTATCCGGCGGTCATGGCGCAGATCGAGTATGCCGAGACCGCGATCGACGCCAAGCCGCTTTATGGCGCGCCGGCGCGGGTGTTGCGCGGGACCGCAGCAGGCCTCGATCTCTTCGTGCTCGACGCGCCGCATCTTTATGATCGTCCAGGCAACCCCTATTTGCAGGCGGACGGACGCGACTTCCCGGATAATCCATTCCGTTTCGCGGCGCTGTGCCAGACCGGGCGCGAACTCGGCTTTGGCGCGGCGCCGGGATTTTTGCCCGATATCGTCCACGCCCATGACTGGCAGGCGGGATTAGCCGCCGCCTATCTTCACTACGACGGGCGCGAGCGCCCCGGGACTGTCGCCACCATCCACAACCTCGCCTTCCAGGGCAAATATCCCGCCGAGCTGCTTGGCGCGCTCGGCCTGCCGCCGCAGGCTTTCTCGCTTGAGGGCGTCGAATATTACGGGACGATCGGCTTCCTCAAGGCGGCGCTCGCCCTCTCCGACCGCATCACCACGGTCTCGCCGACCTACGCCGCCGAGATCCGCACGCCCGAACATGGCATGGGGCTCGACGGTTTGTTGCGCACGCGCGCCGAATACGTCACCGGCATTTTGAACGGCATCGACGACGAGGTCTGGGACCCCTCGAGCGATCCGCTGATCACCGAACCCTATGACGTCGAAACGCTGGCGCGTCGGCCGGCCAACAAGGCCGCGCTACAGGACAAATTCGGCCTCGATCCCGATCCCGGCGCGCTTCTTCTTGGCGTCGTCAGCCGGCTTTCCTGGCAGAAGGGCCTCGATCTTCTCCTCGCCAATCTCGATCTGCTGGAGCGCCTTGGCGTCCAGCTCGCGGTTCTCGGCTCCGGCGAACCCGAACTCGTGCGTCAGCTCCTTGAGGCCGCGGAAGCCCGGCCCGGCCGGGTCGGCGCAGTGATCGGCTATGACGAGGCGATCGCCCATCGCATTCAAGCCGGCGCCGACGCGATTGTGATCCCCTCGCGTTTCGAGCCCTGCGGCCTCACCCAGCTTTGCGCTTTGCGCTATGGCGCCTTGCCGATCGTCGCGCGGGTTGGCGGCCTCGCCGACACCATCATCGACGCCAATGAAATGGCGCTCGCCTCAGGGATCGGCACAGGCCTGCAATTCTCGCCGCCGACGGCGGACATGCTGGGAGCGACGCTTGAGCGAGCCGCCCGGCTTTGGGCCGAGCCGGAAATCTGGGACGAACTCGTCGAGAATGGCATGATGACCGACGTCTCCTGGAGGCGCCCGGCGGCGCTTTACGCCAAGCTGTTCCGCGACCTCGTCCGCGAACGCTAAAACCCCTGACCATTGCACCCCGGATCCGGACGCAACATGATCGAGACTATCGCCACGACGCCCCTCGAGGGACAACGGCCCGGCACCTCGGGGCTGCGCAAGAAGACGCCCGTTTTTCAGCAGAAGAACTATGTCGAGAACTTCGTGCAGTCGATTTTCGACTGTCTCGAAGGGTTTGAAGGCTCGACCCTCGTCGTCGGCGGCGATGGTCGCTTCTTCAATCGCGAGGCGATCCAGATCGTCATCAAAATCGCGCTCGCTAACGGCTTCGGACGCATTCTCGTCGGGCAAGGCGGGCTGCTGTCGACGCCGGCCGCCTCCAATGTCATCCGCCAATATGGCGCCTTTGGCGGCATCGTCTTGAGCGCGAGCCACAATCCAGGCGGCCCGCATGGCGACGTCGGGATCAAATATAATGTCGCCAATGGCGGCCCGGCGCCCGAAAAAGTCACCGAGGCGATATTCGCCCGCACCAAGGAAATCACGCAGTACCGCATTCTCAATGCGCCAGATCTCGATCTCGACGCGCTGCAAAAGCTGCGCTTCGGCGCGGCTACGGTGGAGATCATCGATCCTGTCTCGGACTATGCCGCCTTGATGCAGAAGCTGTTCGATTTCGAGCGCATCGCGGCCCTGTTCAAATCCGGCTTTCGTCTGCGCTTCGACGCCATGTCGGCGGTGACCGGCCCCTATGCGGCGCGCATTTTCGAGGAGCTTTTAGACGCGGCGCCCGGCTCCGTCCTGAATGCGACGCCGTTGCCTGATTTCGGCGGCCATCACCCCGACCCGAACCTCGTCCACGCCAGGCATCTCTACGATCTTGCGATGACGCCGGACGGCCCGGATCTTTGCGCCGCCTCCGATGGAGATGGCGATCGTAATCTCATCATCGGGCGCGGCCGCTTCGTGACGCCCTCCGATAGCCTCGCGCTGATCGCCGCCAATGCGCATCTCGCGCCCGGCTATGCCGGCGGCGTCAAAGGCATCGCCCGTTCGATGCCGACCAGCCGGGCGGCCGACAAGGTCGCCGAGAAACTCAAAATCCCGCTGTTCGAGACGCCGACGGGATGGAAATTCTTCGGCAATCTGCTCGACGCCGGAATGGCGACGATCTGCGGCGAGGAGAGCGCCGGCACCGGCTCCGATCATGTGCGCGAGAAGGACGGCCTCTGGGCCGTGCTGATGTGGCTCAACATTCTCGCCGCACGCGGCGAAAGCGTCGACGCTATCGTCACAAAACACTGGGCCGAGTATGGCCGCAATTATTATGCGCGCCACGATTACGAAGAAGTCGAGTCGGACGGCGCCAATGCGCTGATCGATGCTTTGCGCACCGCCCTGCCCAGCCTGAAAGGACGTCAGTTCGGCGACCTCCGGATCGCCGGCGCCGATGATTTTTCCTACCACGATCCGGTCGACGGATCAGATAGCGCGCATCAGGGGCTTCGCATCCATTTCGAGGATGGCGGGCGCATCGTCTATCGGCTTTCCGGCACCGGCACGGCGGGCGCAACCCTTCGCGTCTACATTGAGCGGTTCGAGCCAGATCCCGCGCGCCAGCAGATTGAGACGGCAGCTGCGCTGGCCGATCTCATCACCCTGTCGAATGAGATTGCGGGCATCGCCAAATTCACCGGCCGCGCCGCGCCCTCCGTCATAACCTGAGGCGCATCATTTGAAGCTTTATTCTGTTTCCCCGGGATCGCCGGAGCCGCTCGGCGCGTCGGTTCAGGACGACGGCGTCAATATCACCGTCGTCTCAAGCGCAGCCACAGCGATCTTTTTCTGCCTGTTCGACGACGACGGCCGCGAAATCCAGCGCATTAAATTGATCGGCCGCACCGGGGATGTCTTCCATGCGCACATTGGCGGCGTAGGCGCCGGCGCGCGCTACGGGCTGCGGGCGGAGGGCCCGTTCGATCTGTCGCAAGGCCTTCGCTTCAATTCGGCGAAACTGCTCGTCGACCCCTACGCGAGCGAACTCGACCGTCCGTTCAAATTGCATCCGTCCCTGTTCGACGCCCGCATTCATGGCGCGCCGGACGATTTGGCAGACAGCGCCGCTTTCGTTCCGAAAGCAATCGTAACCTCGCCGCCCGCGCTGACCGCGCCGCGCCGTCCATTGACGCCCTGGCGCGACCTCATCATTTACGAAATGCATGTGCGCGGCTTCACGCACAATCATCCGGACATTCCGCAAGAGATTCGCGGAACCTTCGGCGGCCTCGCCCATCCCGCCGCGATCGCCCATCTGACACGGCTCGGCGTCACCGCGGTGGAGCTGCTGCCGATCCAGGGCTGGCTCGACGAACGCCATCTGCCGGCGCTCGGCCTTACCAATTACTGGGGCTATAATCCGGTCGCCCTCAACGCGCCGGACCCGCGCCTTGCGCCCGGCGGCTGGCCAGAAGTCCGCGCGGCGGTGGAAGCGCTGCAGGCGGCCGGGATCAGCGTCATCCTCGATGTTGTGCTTAACCATTCCGGCGAAAGCGATCATCTCGGCCCGACCGTATCGCTGCGCGGGCTCGACAATCAGCTTTACTATCGGCTCGACCCGCATAACGCGGCGCTCTACGAAAATCAGGCGGGCTGCGGCAATGTGCTGGCGCTGGAGCGCCCGCAAGCGCTTCGCCTCGCGCTCGACGCGCTGCGCACCGCCGCGATCCGCGCCGGCGTCGACGGCTTCCGCTATGATCTTGCGCCTGTCCTGGCGCGCGGGCCGCAGGGCTTCGATCCCTCCCATCCCTTCCTCGCGGCCGTTGCGCAAGATCCGACCTTGCGCGAGCTGATTCATATCGCCGAGCCCTGGGATCTCGGACTTGGCGGCTATCAGCTCGGCGCCTTTCCGGCCTCATGGGGCGAGTGGAACGACAAATCGCGCGATACGATGCGCCGCTTCTGGCGCGGCGATCATGGTCAGCTCGGCGTGATGGCGACGCGCTTTGCCGGCTCCGCCGATATTTTCGCAGGGCGGCGCCGCGCCCTGTCGCGTTCGATCAATTTCATCACCGCCCATGACGGCTTCACCCTCGCCGATCTCGTCGCCTATGCCGGCAAGCACAATGAAGCGAATGGCGAGAACAATCGCGACGGAACCGACGACAATCTGTCATGGAACTGCGGCGCCGAGGGAGCAACGTCTGACCCCGCCGTGATCGAGCGGCGCAAGGGCGATGCGCGGGCGATGCTCACGACGCTGATCGCCTCGCGCGGCTCGCCCATGCTGACCATGGGCGACGAACTCGGCCGCAGCCAGCAAGGCAACAACAACGCCTATGCGCAGGACAATGAGCTCGCCTATGTCGATTGGGCGAACGCCGATGAGGAGCTCGTCGATTTTTGCGCGCGGCTCGTCAAACTTCGCCGCGAAACAGGAGCGCTCAACGGCGAGACGCCGCTCACCGGCGCGCCTCCTGACGCCTCCGGGGCGCCCGACGTCGAATGGCTCAGCCTTTCGGGCGAACCGCTGACGCCGCAGCAATGGGAGGACGCCGCCGCCGACGCCCTGACCGTCGTCTTCTACGATCAAGGCGACGCCGCCCGGGCGCCAAGCCGCGCCGCCGTCCTCATCAACCGAGGCTACGCCCTGCTGCACGCCCGCCTGCCCGGCGCGCGGGAAAACCACATCTGGACACTTAAGATCAATTCGGCCGAGCCGCGTGCAACGGGGGCTGAGGCGCCGGACGGAGCGGTCAGCCTGCCGCCGCGCTCCGTCGTCATACTGACCGAGACTGCAGCCGCCTCCACGGCGCCCCGCGCGGGCGTTGACGAGCGCGTGCTCGACGCTCTGGCCGCCGCCGCCGGCATCGCGCCCTATTGGCACGATATCGAAGGGCGCCGGACCGATGTAAGCGTTGAGACGAAACTCGCTCTGTTGCGCAGCCTCGATCTTGCCGCCGCCAATACCGGCGAGGCGCGGGGGCGTCTTGCCGAACTCTCGGAGGAACGCGCCTTCCGGCCGCTGCCGGTCGCTACCAGTCTCGTGCAGGATGGCGAACGGACGATCCGGCTCGGCGGCGCGCTCGCCGAGCGGCAGCTGCCCTTCGCCCTGACCATCGCCTGTGACGACGGGTCGACCCATGTCGTCGAAATCGGGCCGGAGATCGGCCGACGCGGCGAAATCCTCGCGCCGGACGGGCGCCGCGCCCTGGTGCGCGAAATTCCCCTGCCGGATTTGCCGCTCGGCCGTCATGAAGTGATGAGCGAGGCCGCTCCCGATTGCCTCGGCCATCTTGCAATCGTCCCGGCCGCCGCCTTTCTGCCAGACGCCTTGCGCGAGGGCCGTGTGTTCGGCGTCGCCGCACAGGTCTATGGGCTGCGGCGCGAGAGCGGCGGCGGCGATCAGGGCATCGGCGATTTCACCTGCCTGCGCCTCCTTGCCGAAGAGGCCGCCCGCGCCGGCGCGGCCTGCGTTGGCGTCAATCCGTTGCATGCGCTCTATCCGCACGATCCCGAGCGGGCGAGCCCCTACCACCCCTCGGACCGGCGCTTTCTCGATCCGCTGACGATCGACGTGTTCGATCTGCCGCCGGAATTGATGACCGAGGCAGTCGTGGCCGCGTTGTCGCGCGCAGCGCCGGAAGCCGCCGCGCTCTCGGCGGCGGGCTTCGTCGATTATCGTACCGTCTTCGCCCTAAAGGATCGGCTGTTCGACGTTATTCACGCCGCCTTCCGGGCGCGCCGGTTCGCTGCGCCCGACGATGCGCTGGTGATGGAGTTTGAGCGCTTTCTGGTCCTTGGCGGCGAGAGCCTGCGTCGCTTCGCCATTTTTACGGCGATCGAGCGCGCGCTCGGTGGAACGCTCGGCCAGTTTGGGTCCGAACTGAACGCTCCGCATGCGCCGGGGATCGAAAGCTTTGCGGCGCAGCATGACGATGAGGTCAAACGCGCAAAATTCCTGCAATTTTTGGCGGACAAGCAATTTGCCGCGGCGGCGCAAGCAGCGCGGGCCGCGGGATTGTCGCTCGGTTTCTATCGCGATCTTGCGGTCGGCTGCGCGCCGGACGGCGCCGAAGCCTTTTCCGAGATGAATCGGCTGATGCAGGGCTGCTCGATCGGCGCGCCGCCCGATCCGCTCGGGCCGCAGGGCCAGGTCTGGGGCTTGCCCCCGTTCGATCCGCGCGCCCTGGCGCGGGACGGCTATAATGGCTTCGGACGGCTGATCGCCGCCAACATGGCCTATGCCGGCATTTTGCGCATCGACCATGTGCTGGGCCTGAAGCGTCTCTTCCTCGTGCCGGAAGGCGCCGAGGGCAAGGACGGCGCCTATCTCGCCTGCCCGTTCGAGGCGCTGATCGGACAGGTCGCGCTCGAAAGTCAGCGGGCGCAAACGGCTGTCGTCGGCGAAGACCTCGGCACGGCCCCCGCCGGCCTGCGCACCGAACTGGCGGACGCCAATATTCTCTCCTACCGAGTCATGCGGTTCGAGCGCGAGGGCCGCGAATTTCTGCCGCCCGAGTCTTATCCGGCGCTCGCCGCAGCCTGCGTCGCGACGCATGATCTACCGCCGCTCGCCGGCTGGTGGAGCGGCGCCGATCTCAGCGAGGCCGCGGCGCTCGGCCATATCGAGGATGAAGCAAGCGCGGCGCGCGACCGGGCCGAAGAAAAAGGCGAACTGCTCGCCGCCGTCGCGAGCGGGGATTTCTCGGTTGACGGCGTCGACTATGACGCGCCATTGACCGAGACGGCGGCGGCGGCGATCCATGGGTTTGTCGCGCGAAGCGGCGCCGCTCTTGTGCTGATTCAGGCCGATGATCTGGCCATGGAGGTAGTGCCGACCAATCTGCCCGGCACCGATCGCGAACGGCCGAACTGGCGGCGGAAAATTTCAGAGCCGGTGGAGCAGATTTTCGGACTTCGCTCGGCGCGGACCATTCTGGACGCCGTCAGGCGCTGGCGGGGGAGTTAGGGCGGAGGCGCGCCAAGGCGCCTTTATCGAGCCCCACCCCCATCCTTCGAGACGCGCCTTTCAGGCGCTCCTCAGGATGGAGGCCGATCGGGTCATTCGATCCGATCGGCAGGTTTTTCAGGCCCCGCGCGGGCGGCGCAGGTCCAGCGTCAGCGGGAAATCGGCGGTGCGCTCCTCCGGCGGAACCTTGATCGCTCCCGGCGTATGGCCGAACGCCTCGAACCGTGCAAGGCGCCGCGCTTCGGCCTCGTAGGAATTGACCGGAAAAGTCTCGTAATTGCGCCCGCCCGGATGGGCCACATGATAAACGCATCCGCCGATCGACCGGCCGGACCAGGCGT
Source organism: Methylocella silvestris (assembly GCF_002891535.1). Lineage (GTDB taxonomy): Bacteria > Pseudomonadota > Alphaproteobacteria > Rhizobiales > Beijerinckiaceae > Methylocapsa > Methylocapsa silvestris_A. Next base: position 71,765 of record NZ_PDZR01000002.1, read on the forward strand.
CGATGATGTCAAAGGTCAGCGGAGCATGGACCGGCACGGTCGGATGCAGTCCGACGGCCGCCTGCCACGCCTTGAAGCGCACGCCGGCGACAGCCTCGCCCGAAACGTCGGTCGTCGTCATGGGCATGCGTCTGCCGTTACAGGCGATGATGTGACGCCCTTCGACAAACCCCTCGCATTTGATCTGCAGCCGCTCAATCGAGGAATCGACGAAGCGCACCGTGCCGCCGATCGCGCCTGTCTCGCCCATGACGTTCCACGGCTCAAGCGCCTGACGCAGCTCCAGCTTGAGGCCGCTATGCTCTATCGCGCCGTAGAAGGGAAAGCGGAACTCCCATTGCGCCTCGAACCAGGCCGGATCGAAGGCATAACCGGCGCGGCCGAGATCGGCGAGAACGCCGAGAAAATCCGCCCAGACGAAATGCGGCAGCATAAAGCGGTCGTGCAGCGTCGTTCCCCAACGCACCAGACCTCCCTGCTGCGGCTCACGCCAGAACCAGGCGATCAGGGCGCGCAACAGCAATTGCTGCGCAAGGCTCATGCGCGCGTCGGGCGGCATCTCGAAGGCGCGGAATTCGACGAGCCCGAGCCGCCCCGTCGGACCGTCGGGCGAATAAAGCTTGTCGATGCAGATCTCGGCGCGATGGGTGTTGCCGGTCACGTCGATCAACAGATTGCGGTAGAGCCGGTCGACCAGCCAGAGCGGGATCGATCCTTCCGGCCCCGGCGTGTTGGCGAGCGCGGTCTCGAGCTCATAGAGCCCGTCGTGGCGCCCCTCATCGACGCGCGGCGCCTGGCTCGTCGGGCCAATGAACAGGCCGGAGAAGAGATAGGAGAGGCAAGGATGGCGCTGCCAGTAGATGATGAGGCTTTTGAGGAGGTCGGGGCGGCGTAGAAACGGGGAGTCCGACGGCCGCGCGCCGCCGACGACGACATGATTGCCGCCGCCGGTGCCGGTGTGGCGCCCATCGACCATGAATTTATCGGCGCCGAGCCGTACCTGCCGCGCGTCCTCATAGAGGCCCTTGGTCGTCTCGACCGCCTCGCGCCAGCTGTGGCAGGGCTGGATGTTGACCTCGATGACGCCGGGATCTGGCGTCACCTTGATGACGTCGATGCGCGGATCATAGGGCGGCGGATAGCCCTCGATATGCACGGGGGTGTTCAGATCCTCGGCCGCGACTTCAACAGCGGTGACAAGCTCAAGATAGTCTTCGAGCCGTTCCGTCGGCGGCATGAAGACGCAGATCACGCCGTCGCGCGGCTCGACGCTGATCGCCGTGCGCACGGCGCCTTCGATCGCCAGTTGCTCGATGACGTCCTGGCGCGTGCTCGACGGTTCGAGCGATTTCTGGAAATGCTCGACGCGCTGCTTCAGTTTTACCGCGTCGGGCAAGGGGCCGCGGTCCTCCAGCGGATCCTGCGGATGGATATAGGGATAGGAAGATGGCGCGACATGAGGCAGCGAGGCCAGCGGCAGCCGATATCCGACCGGGGAATCGCCCGGCACCAGAAACAGCTTGCCGCGCCGCATGCACCATTTCTCGCTGACCCAGCGCAGCCCGCGCGAGAGCGAGGGCGGCGAATTCCAGCGCTGCACCGGCAGGACGAAGCCTGTCGGCTTGGTGAGCCCTCGCGCGAAAGCGCGGATCATGCGGTTGCGTTCTTCGGGATCCTCGATTTTTGGATCGAGCGGATTGACGTTGTCCGGCAGGTTGCCTTCCTTGACGACCCAGACCGCCGGATCCTCATAGGCCGGCATGACGCATTCTTCCGACACCCCGAGAAAATCGGCGACGCCGCGAGTCAAAGCCTCCGCCTTGTTGCGCTGTTCGTCGGTGAAGGACAGCTCGGCGGCCCCGGGCGTCTTTTCGGCCTCGGGGGCAATCGTGCGGCCGACCGAGCCGATCAGTGCGGGATCGCGCCAGATCGGCTGGCCGTCCTTGCGCCAATAGAGCGAGAAGCCCCAGCGCGGCAGTGATTCGCCGGGGTACCATTTGCCCTGGCCATAATGCAGGAGGCCGCCCGGCGCGACGCGGTTGCGAATCCGGCGGATAAGGGCGTCCGCGAAGGAGCGCTTGGTCGCCCCGACCGCCGCGGTGTTCCACTCGGAAGATTCGAAATCGTCGATCGAAACGAAGGTCGGCTCGCCGCCCATCGTCAGGCGGACGTCCTGCCGTATCAGATCCTCGTCGACCTGCTCGCCGAGCGCATCCAGCTTTTCCCAGGCCTCGTCCGAAAACGGCATGGTGATGCGCGGCTTTTCATGGACGCGCGTCACCGTCATGTCGAAGTCGAAATCGACCTTGGCGCCGGCCTCGACGCCGCCCGAGATCGGCGCGGCCGAAGAATAATGCGGCGTCGCGGCGACTGGAATATGCCCTTCGGCGGTGAACATGCCCGAGGTCGCGTCCATGCCGACCCAGCCCGCGCCGGGCAGATAGACTTCCGCCCAGGCGTGTAGGTCGGTGAAATCGACCTGCGTGCCCTTCGGCCCCTCGATCGGCTCGATGTCGGCGCGAAGCTGAATCAGATAGCCGGACACGAATCGCGCCGCGAGGCCGAAATTGCGCAGGATCTGCACCAGCAGCCAGGCCGAATCGCGGCAGGAGCCCGTCTTGAGCGTCAGCGTCTCCTCAGGCGTCTGCACGCCCGGCTCCATGCGGATCACATAGCCGACCGCCTTTTGCAGGCTGGCGTTGAGATCGACGAGAAAATTGACGATATGGACCGGCTCTTTCGGCAGCTTCGCCATATAGCCGGCAAGCTCCGGCCCCAATGGCTCCGGCTGCAGATAGGGCGCGAGGTCCGCCTTGAGTTCGGGCTCATAGGCGAAGGGGAATTGCTCCGCATAGGGCTCGATGAAGAAATCGAACGGGTTGACCACCGAGAGATCGACGGTCAGTTCGACCTCGACCTTGAATTCGCTGACCTTCTCCGGAAAGACGAAGCGCGCCTGCCAATTATTGTGCGGATCCTGCTGCCAATTGACGAAATGATCCGGCGGCGAAACCTTGAGACTATAGTTCAGTATCTTGGTGCGCGCGTGCGGCGCCGGACGCAGCCGCACAATTTGCGGGCCGAGCGAGACCGGACGATCATAGATGTAATGGGTGAGGTGGTAGATAGCGGCCGATATGGACAATGCTTCTGACCCGCGTTCCGCCGAGCGAGCCGGTCCCGCGCTTCCCGCGCCTGGACCTCAAGCCGCCGACAAAGCCTAATTTTCTATAGCAATCGAGCGTTTGTGGCGAAACAGCAGGCGCCTCCCAAGGCGCCTATGTTTTATTCACTTTCGCGCCAAAGACTCGCCAAAACGCTCGCGCCGCATGTCTTGGGCAATTCGCGCGCCAAAGGGAGCGCTGCGCCCTATTTCTCCGGCATGTTGAGCTTGATCGAGAGCTCGCGCAGCTGCTTTGCCGTCACATCGGAGGGGGCGCCGAGCAGCAGATCCTCGCCCCGCTGGTTCATCGGGAAAGCGACGATCTCGCGCAGATTTTCCTCGCCCGCGAGCAGCATGACGATACGATCGACGCCCGGCGCAATGCCGCCGTGGGGCGGCGCGCCATAGTGGAAGGCGCGATACATGCCGCCGAATTTTTCCTCAAGCACCGTCTCGTCATAGCCGGCGAGCGCGAAAGCCTTGCGCATGATGTCAGGGCGATGGTTTCGGATCGCCCCCGACGACAGCTCAAAGCCGTTGCAGACGACGTCATATTGAAAGGCGTTGATGCCAAGGATCGCGTCCTTGTCGGCGCCGTCCAGCGCGATGAAGGCGTCGGCGTCATAGTTCGGCATCGAGAACGGGTTGTGCGAGAAATCGATCCGCTTCTCGTCCTCATTCCATTCATACATCGGGAAATCGACGATCCAGCAGAGTTCGAACACGCCGGTCTTCGACAGTTTGAGCTCCGAGCCGATGCGAAGCCGCGCCGCGCCTGCGAGTTTGGCGGCCCGATCCGGCTTGTCGCAGGCGAAGAACACGGCGTCGCCGGATTTGAGGCCGGCCTTGGCGGCGATCGCCTGCTGCACGCCGGCCGGAAGGAATTTCGCGATCGGCCCCTTCCCGACGAGCGCGTCGGCTTCGCCCTCGAAAATCACATAGCCCAAGCCGGCCGCGCCCTCGCCCCGGGCCCAGTCGTTCAGCTTGTCGAAGAAGGAGCGCGGCTGCGCGCCGGCTCCCGTCGCTGGAATGGCGCGCACGACGCCGCCCTGCTTGATGACGTTCTTGAAGGCGTTAAAGCTGACGTCCTCGCGCGAAAACTCCTCCGTCACGTCGACGATGACGAGCGGATTGCGCAGGTCGGGCTTGTCCGTGCCATATTTCAGCATCGTCTCGGCGTAAGGGATGCGCGGGAATTGCGGCGTCACCGCAAAACCCTCGCCGAACTCCTCGAAGACGCCGCGCAGCACCGGCTCGACGGTGGCGAAAATATCCTCCTGCGTGACGAAGCTCATCTCGATATCGAGCTGATAGAATTCGAGGCTGCGATCGGCGCGCAGATCCTCGTCGCGGAAACAGGGCGCGATCTGGAAATAGCGGTCAAAGCCGGCCGTCATGAGCAGCTGCTTGAACTGCTGCGGGGCCTGCGGCAGGGCGTAGAATTTGCCCGGATGCAGACGCGAGGGCACGAGAAAATCGCGCGCGCCCTCGGGGCTCGAGGCGGTCAGGATCGGCGTCTGAAACTCGAAAAACCCCTGCCCCTTCATGCGCGCGCGCAGCGAATCGATCACCCGGCCGCGCAGCATGATGTTGTTGTGGAGTTTTTCGCGCCTGAGATCGAGGAAGCGATAGCGCAGCCGCATGTCTTCCGGATAATTCTGGTCGCCGAAGACGGGCAGCGGCAATTCGGCGGCCGCGCCCAGAACTTCGATCTCGGTGACGTAAACCTCGACCAAGCCGGTCGGCATCTCGGTGTTCTCGGTGCCCGCCGGGCGTTGGCGCACGAGTCCGTCGATGCGCACGACCCATTCGGAGCGCAGCTTTTCGGCGAGGGCAAAGGCGCCCGAATCAGGATCGACGACGCATTGCGTGATTCCATAGTGATCGCGAAGGTCGATGAACAGCACGCCGCCATGGTCGCGGATGCGGTGGCACCAGCCCGAAAGCCGGGTCGGCTGCAAAGCGTCGGTTTTGCGCAGGTCGCCGCAGGTATGGGAACGGTAGCGGTGCATCGTGTCATTCAGCCCGGAAGGAGTTGGCGCGGAGAAGGCATGGCGGTGCAGTCCTGTCAAGGCGCGGCCGGAGCGGGCCGCCACGCCTTGAGGGGAAGGATCGGCCTTGCCGATAGCGGCAAGGTAGCGGAGCGGCGAGCTTTGCTTTATCTAAAAAACATGAGCCTGATCACGACAACCGAGGCCCTGGCGGACGTCTGCCGGCGGCTTGCGACCCATGCATTCGTCACCGTCGACACGGAATTTCTGCGCGAGACGACGTTCTGGCCAAAACTCTGTGTGGTGCAGCTCGCCTCGGCCGACGAAGCCGTGGCGGTCGACGCCCTCGCCGACGGGCTCGACCTTGCGCCGCTATTCGCGCTGATGGCCGATCCCGCCATCGTCAAGGTGTTTCACGCTGCGAGGCAAGATCTCGAAATCGTCTGGAATTTGGCGAAGATCATCCCGGCCCCGCTGTTCGACACGCAGGTCGCTGCGATGGTCTGCGGCTTCGGCGATCAGGTCTCCTACGGCGACCTCGTGCAGACGGTATGCAAGGTCTCGCTCGACAAATCCTCGCGCTTTACCGACTGGTCGCGCCGACCGCTGCTGCCCGCGCAGGTCGATTACGCGATCGCTGACGTCACCTATCTGCGGGATATTTACGCCATTCTGCAAGGCAAGCTGAAAGAGACCGGCCGGCTCGGCTGGCTCAGCGACGAAATGGCGCTTCTGACATCGCCCGCGACCTATGAGCAGCACCCCGACAACGCCTGGGAGCGCTTCCGCAACCGCGTCCGCAAGCCGCGCGATCTTGGCGTGCTGATGGAAGTCGCCGGCTGGCGCGAGGCCGAGGCGCAGGCGCGCGATGTGCCGCGCTCGCGCATTCTGAAGGATGACGTGCTGATCGAGCTTGCCCTCGCCGCGCCGCGCACGGCCGACGCGCTCGGCAATCTGCGCGCCTTTCCGCGCGGCATGGAGCGCTCGCGCGCCGGAGTCGACATATTGGCCGCGATCGAACGCGGCCTCGCGCGCGACCCGAAAACGCTGCCGAAGCTTGAGCGCGACCGCCGGACCGGCGGCAATGGCGCGACCGTCGAGCTTTTGAAGGTGCTGCTGCGCCAGATCAGCGAAAGCCATGGCGTCGCGGCGAAGATGATCGCCAACGTCGAGGATCTCGAAGCGATCGCCGCCGACGACAACGCCAAGGTCGCGGCGCTGACCGGCTGGCGGCGCGATCTGTTCGGCCTCAAGGCGCTCGAACTGAAGCACGGCCGACTCGCGCTGACGGTGGAGCGCGGCCGCGTCGTGATGCTGGAATGGCAGGAGGCGCCGGAAGAGGCCGCGCAGCCAGCCGCGCCCGAGGCGGCGACCGGCTAGCTAGACTAGGCGCACTGTTAACCTCGGAGTTTCGAGCGACGCGTTCATGCGAGGGGCTCCGTCCCATCCTCGCGCGAACGGACGCCGCTCGCGGAAAGTTGATCTTCTGGCGGATCGCCGAGGCCCTGCTGCACATAAAGAACCTCCAGCGTGACGATCAGGAGCAGGGTGAGGGGCGCCGCCAGCAACACTCCTAAAGGCCCAAACAGGAGACCGAACGAGACAGTCGACAGAAGAGCGAGGACCGGTGGCAACGAGGTCGCTTCGGCCTGCACCAATGGGGTAATGAAGTTGCCTTCGACGAAATGAACGCCGGCATACATCAGGATGACGAGCGCGGCGTCGCCAGGTCCCTGGGTGAGGGCGACCAGCGTCGCAGGAACCGCAGCCAGTATGGCCCCGACAAACGGAATGAAGCAGAGCAACCCCCCCATTAATCCGAGCGCGAACGCAGCTTCGATGCCGAGGAGCCACAATCCAATGCCTGTCAGCAAGCCGATCGTGCACATGACGACGAGTTGGCCGACCAACCAGCGCTCAAGAATGTTCCCAATTGCGTCAAAAAGGTGTTCGGCCTTCAGGCGGTGCGCTGGCGGAACCAGGCGAATGCATAGATGACGATAGAGGTCGGGCTGGGCGGCCAGATAGATCGCCATGAAAAGTGCGATCACCACATAGCCGAGGCCGTGCGTAATCGAGCCGACTGCCCCGCCGCCAACCGATGTGGCCCAGCCGGTGGCTCCAGCGACATTCATGCCGCGCACCTGATCAAGGAATTGGCGACCGTATGGATTGCCAGTCAGCTGGTCCATGACGAGCTTAAATCCGGCGGGCGCGACCTTGAGCACGTCGCTCAACTGGGCCGCGATGACGGATCCGAATAGCCAAAGCGCGGCCCCAAAGGCGGCAAGACCGGCGACGGCAACGCCCGCCAATGCAAGCGCCTCGCGAACGCCGGTCCGGCGCGCCAGACCTCTTGCCGCCGCGTGAAGTCCTATCGCAAGCAGGATGGCGCCGAAGAGAAGCACGAGGACGTTGATGATCCGCCAGAGCGCAGCCGCCAGAGCGGCGATGACGACGACCACGAGCAAGCGCCCGGTGAATGCGCCAAGCGAGCGGTCTCCGGAAATAAGGGCTTTTCGACTCTCGCCGAACTCTGTTTGACCGCTCATCGCAAAATCACGGCAGCCGCGACAGCCCACGCCGCGGCGATCGACAGGAGGAGGCCTGGAACGATGCGCAGAGCGAAACCATGTGAACCTGCGGCGAGGGCCATCCCAGTCTTGGCAATTACATTGGTCGTCATCGCCGCCAGAATCGGCAACACGGCCTCTTGGGGCGTCAGTTTGGCCGCGGCGGCTAGTGAGGCCACGGAAATCGCAGCCGAATGGGTGTCGACGAAACCGGCAACCGCCGCTCCCGCAAGGATGCCTGTTTCCCCGAGCCAGTTCTTCAAGGCCGCGCCCGCGACCAGCATGACCGCCATCATCGCCGCCAGCCCGAACGCCGTGGAGACGCTAAAAGCCCGTCCTGGTTCCGAACTCTCGGCGGAGGTTGATGAAATGCCTGCAACTGCGAAAGCGAGCCCATAGATCGCGGCCACGATGCCACCCGCCGCCAAGGCAGGCGCGATCATGATGAGTGTAGGTGGGCTGATGGCGAGCAGCAGCAGCGCCATCTGAACGAAGGTGGCGACGGTCGATAGCGCCGCTCCAGCGACCGCGCCTCCCAAACTTGCTGGATCCTTCGCCGCCCGGCCGGCCATCGAGCCGATAGTCGCCGTGCTCGAGACAAAGCCGGAGGCGAGTCCGGCGATCGGCAGGCCGAAACGCGGCCCAAGCAGTCTCGTCGCCGCATGCCCGCAGGCCCCGAGCGCGAGCACCAGGACGACCAGCAACCAGATGCTATGCGGATTGAGCGCCTGAAACGGCCCGATATAACGATCGGGCAACTGCGGCCAGATCACAACGCTCACGACCGCGAAAACAAGACCATCATTGACCTCGGCGTCGGTGAGCACGCCCTTGACGAAACGGTGCAATGGCATCTTCGAAGCGAAGACGACGGCGACCGCCACGCCGAGCGCGGAGGCGAGCGCCGTATCGGACATTGCGAGGCCGCCGAGAAGAGGCGCAGCCATCAGGCCGACCTCGGTCGTCAGGCCAGGGTCGGGATCGCGGCTATAAGACAGCGCGGTCAAAGCGATGACGCCGCCCGTTGCAAGCGCAAGAAGCGGGACGCCTCCAATGTGAGCCGCGATAGCGCCGAAGAGCGCGACAAGCCCAAATGTCCGGATGCCCGCCGGGCGGCGGCCCAGACCTTCGCCTTTGCTGCGTTCGCGCTCGAGCCCGATCAACATGCCCAACGCGAGGGCGACCACAAAATTGAACCATGGCGAAGTCATCATTGGTCAAGAGCCAGACGCTGAGGCAGGACGCACGATCGAAGGGAGCGCCCGGCCTCCAACCTAGCTCTGGGCTCCCGGGCGCTTGCGGCCCGTAATCATGGACAAGACGAGGTTCTCTCGATGCGCTACGCTCGCTAGACCAACGCCAAGTACATGCAGGATGATGAGGCCGAGCGTGATGTTCGCCAGCACACCATGCAAGTCGCCAATGGCGCTCTCTGCGCCCTCACCTCCTTTTTTGGACCCGCCGTGCTCGTTTTCCTCCGCAACCGCCTGCGCAACCATGCCGCCGCCCGCGTTCCCGGCAGCTTGCTTGTCGCCGCCGCTGTTGGCCATCAGCCCGGTGCCGACGGTTCCCGCGAGAGAGAGTAGCAACGCGAAGACCATGACCGCGCCGGCCGGACTATGACCGATGTACCGCCGCGCCCGGCCCCGAACAAGTTCGCCAAGGTAGAGGATTCCGGCTATTGGACCGAAGGCGAAGTCGCCGAACCGGGCATGGCCCGCGGCGACGAAGCCCCACAACACCCGAGCCGCAACGATCGCCCCGATCGCGTATCCGCTCCAGACGTGAAGCTGGCTGGCGCCGCCGCTTTCTTCCTCCCCGCTGAGATAGGCGACAATGAACGCCGCCACCATGGCCCAATGCCCCGAGCGCACGAGCGGATCCCAAACATTGACCGATTTTTCCTGACTTGCGGAGGTCATCGCCGGATTCCCCTTTTTTTGCTGTTCGTCGCGAAGAGAGATGCGGTCAAGCCGTGCGTCATCGCCGGACGCCTCGTAGGGAGATCCGCTAGATCTATTTCCGAATGCTACTACGATCGATCACAAACGGCCTTGACCATTATCAATCCGCCCGGAGGCCGCTAACCCTCTAGCTAAAGCTCGCGGTTGCCCAGAGCTAGCCAGCGACGGCGATCGCCGCGTCGCGCCCGATCAGCCGGGCGAGCTGCTTGACGCGGCTGTACAGCCTGTCGCTAGCAAGATCGGCAAGATCGATGGGAAGCGTCAGCACGACCTTGTTCTTCGCACAAGTCAGCGGCGTGCGCGGCAGAACGCCCGGCATGGCTCCGGAGGCGATATAGGCGAGGCGCATCATTGCGGCGACGATCCGCGCGCGGTCGAGCACGCGGGCGGAGGCGAGCGCCCGGATCTGCGGACTGATTTCATCATCGTCGAGACCAAGATAGCGGTAGGCCATGGTCAAGGCGAGAAACGCGCGGCCGGAATGATCGATAGCGGTCAGGGACGAATTCTCGACGAGGTTGATGCTCTCTTCGCTGCGGTAGTCCGGATGCGCGCGCCAATTGACGTCGGCGAGCAGGCAGGCGGCATGCCGAAGCCGTTTTTCCTCTGGCAGCTCATCGAGTTGCGATGATTTGATAAAGTGATCTGTCCAGTCGCAAAGATCGTGCGCGTGGGCCGGCGCCCGGGAAAACAGCAGATTGGCGTCGGCAGTCGCCCGCAGGAGGGGATCCTCCCGCCGCTGCTGGGCGTCGAGCTTTTCATAGAGCAGCCCCTCGCGCACGCCGGCGCTGGATATCATGATTTCCTTGGGGCGGCCGCGGCGGATGATCTCGGCGATGACCGCAGCGCCATAGGGCAGCAGCGGCCGGCGCTGCGCGTTGACGGCGTCGATCGAAAGCAGCGTTTCCGTATTCACACGGGCGACGATATTGGCGAAATCGGCGGCGTCCTGCGCCGGGATGACATAGCCATGCATGACGGCGAGCGGATAGTTGCGCTGGCGCATATGCAGCTTCGCAAAAGCGCGCCATGTGCCGCCGACTGCATAGAAAGTGCGCCCTTCGAGCCGTTCGACGAGGCGCGAATCGGCAAGGGCGTCGCGCACGATCCTTGCCGCCGCGCGGGCGGATTTCTTGGAGGCGTCGATCAGGGTCAGGCCGCCGAGCGGCAGCGTCACGCCCTTGCTGAGTTGCGAGCCCTTGACGTCGATCATTTCGAGCGAGCCGCCGCCGAGATCGCCGACAAGGCCGTCCGGCTTGTGGACGCCCGAGACGACGCCATGGGCGGACAATTCGGCCTCGCGCGGACCCGACAGGAGCGAGATCGGCGCGCCGATCGCCTGCGTCGCCTCAGCGAGGAATTCAGGGCCGTTGGCGGCGTCGCGCGCCGCCGCCGTCGCCAGAACATTCAGTTCGCCGACGTCGAGAATCTCACACAGCACCTTGAACCGCCGCAGCGCCGCGAGCGCCTTTTCCATGCCGGATTTCGACAGGAGGCCGGTCGTTGCGACGCCGTCGCCCAGCGCGCAAAGGGATTTTTCGTTGAAGATCTGCCGCGGGGCGCGGCTCAGCCCTTCATAGGCGACGAGCCGCACCGAATTCGATCCGATGTCGACGATGGCGACGGGCTTGCCGCCGCCCGCCCTTGCTGCGCCGGAGGCCGGGCTGGCGTCAACGCCCATCCAGCCTCTTAAAGAGAGTTTTGGGGCTGGATGTTTTGAGAGATTTTCCACGGCCGGACAGACTCGGATTTGTCATGAAATAGGAATGCGCGTTGAAGGGCTCGGCCCCTGCCGGCGCCTGTATGCGCGCGCTCGAACCGTCAGGCAAGACGCTATAGCTCTGCTGATTGTCGATGAGGTTCGCGACCATGATCTGGTCAAGCACCTGCTCGTGGACGGTTGGATTGAGGATCGGCGAAAGGACTTCGACGCGCCGGTCGAGATTGCGCTGCATCAGATCGGCCGAGGAGATATAGACCCTCGCCTTTGGATGGGGCAGGCCATGGCCGGCGCCGAAGCAATAGATGCGCGCATGTTCCAGAAAGCGGCCGATGATCGATTTGACCCTGATGTTGTCCGAAAGGCCCGACACGCCGGGCCGCAGGCAGCAAATGCCGCGCACGACAAGGTCGATCGCGACCCCGGCCTGACTCGCCCTGTAAAAGGCGTCGATGATCTCGGGATGAACGAGCGAATTGCATTTCGCCCAGATCGCGGCGGGCTTGCCGGCCTTGGCGAAGGCGATCTCCTCCTCGATATGCTGCAGCAGGCGCGCTTTCAGCGAAATCGGCGACACCGCCATCAGTTCAAGCCCCTCGGGCTCGGCGTAGCCGGTGATGTAATTGAAGATCCGCGACACGTCGCGCCCGATGGCGGGATCGGCGGTGAAGAAAGAGATGTCCGTATAGATCTTCGCCGTGACAGGATGATAATTCCCCGTTCCGACATGGCAATAAGTGGTGAGGGCGCCGCCTTCGCGGCGAACCACCATCGACAGCTTGCCATGCGTTTTGAGTTCGATGAAGCCGAACACCACCTGCACGCCGGCGCGTTCGAGATCGCGCGCCCAGCGGATGTTCGCCGCCTCGTCGAAACGCGCCTTGAGCTCGACCAGCGCCGTCACCGACTTGCCGGCGTCGGCGGCGTCGATCAACGCACGCACGATCGGACTGTCCGACGAGGTGCGATAGAGCGTCTGCTTGATCGCGACGACATTTGGATCTGTCGCCGCCTGGTTCAGGAACTGGACCACGACGTCAAAGGATTCATAAGGGTGATGGACGACGAGATCCTTCTGCTTGATCGTGGCGAAGCAGTCGCCGCCATTGTCGCGCAGCCGCTCGGGAAAGCGCGGATTATAGGGCTTGAATTTGAGCTCTGGCCGATCGAGGCCGACGATCTCCGACAATTCGTTGAGGGCCAGCATGCCGTCGACGACGAAGATTTCCTCCGGCAGCACGTCGAGCTCTTCCTGCACGAAGCTGCGCAATTCGTCGGGCGTAAGGCTGTCGAATTCGAGCCGGATGACCGAACCGAGACGGCGCCGCTTCAGCGCTGTTTCGAACAACAGGACGAGGTCTTCGGCCTCTTCCTCGACTTCGAGATCGCTGTCCCGGATGACCCTGAAGACGCCGGCGCCGCGCACGCGATAGCCGGGAAAAAGAGCATGCGTGAACATCGCGACGAGATGCTCCAGCGCGAGGAACCGCGCGCCCGGACTGTCCGGATTTTCCGGCAGCCGGACGAATCGCTGGATCTTGGCCGGCAGGCGGATCAGCGCCTTCGACATTTTTCGGTCGACCGGCCCGATCAGTTCGAGCGCGATGGTGAAGCCGAAATTGGGGATGAAGGGAAAGGGATGCGCCGGATCGATAGCGAGCGGCGTCAGCACCGGAAACACCTGGGACAGGAAATATTGCTCGAGCCAGGCCTTGTCGCCGGCGTCGAGCTCGTTCCGGTCGAGGATCGCGATGCCCACTCCGATGAGTTCATCGCGCAGCTCGCGGCAGCGGCGCTGCTGCTCCACCGCGAGAAGGCTCGCGCGTTCGCGGATGCGGGCGAGCTGTTGCGTCGGGATCAGCCCATCCTCGGAGGGCGTCGTGACGCCTTCGCGCACCTGACCGCGGAGGCCCGCGACGCGAACCATGAAAAATTCGTCGAGATTGGTCGCCGAAATCGACAGAAAGCGCAATTGTTCGAGGAGCGGATGATTGCGGTTCGAGGCCTCCTGCAACACGCGCCAGTTGAATTCGAGCCATGAGAGTTCGCGATTGATGAAACGGTGCGGCGAGCGATGGAGATCGGCGAACTCTCCTTCCTCGCGCGGCTCGTCGGAAAGCGGCGCGGGGCCGGCCTCGTCGGCGACAGCCGCCGCGGCGATCGCGAAATCGGGCTCGCCGGCGAGTTCCAAAGGCAGGATCTCCTCGATGTCCTCTTCCAGGCATTCGGCCGAGCGCACGGCCGCGACCGAGTCCGCCTCTGGCGCGGAAGCTGGCTCCGGTTGGATCGCAGCGGCGCGCCTGCCAGGCGAGCGTCTTGCTCGCCTCGGTTTCATTGGCTCGGCTTCCGACGTCACTTCGGTTATCTCCTGCGGGAAAACGGGGGTGGGCGCTCTCAATGGAGGGCCAAAACGTCCGGCCCATCATGAGGAGCCGGCACGACGGTCGCGCGATAGCTTGACGGCCGCACCCGCGCTTGTAAAGCCTGTGCGGGTTGAAGACAGCGTTGGACAGGCCGCGCCCGGCGATCGGCAAGGCTCAACCCCGCAGACCGCCTGCACAACTGAATCGCTGCGTCGTTTCGCAGCGCCGCCGCGCAGTCTTGTGGCCCGCAATCGCCTGGAACGGCGCGCCGTTCGGAGAGCGCGGAAAAGAGCTTTAAAGCGCCGGTTAATGTGCTTTAGCGCTGGCGCAAGTTCAAGAAAGCGTGCAGCTCAAGCTATTGCGAACAACGACGCTTTCAGATAGGTTCCGCGGCGTCGATCCTAAAGAAACGACGGAATTTTGATGCAGAAGATTGTTATTCCTGCAACGAATATCTCAACATCTCGCTTTATATTTGGAACTGCCAGCCTTTTTAATGCAGGCTCCTTTCGTGACCGGCAGAAATTATTGGACGGCGCCGCAGATCACGGCTTTTCCCATTTTGACACCGCGCCCTATTACGGCTTCGGCATGGCTGAGCGCGACCTGCGCCATCTGCTGGAAAGGCGCCCCTCCCTCACGATCACGACAAAGGTCGGAATTTACTCGCCGGGCGGCGAAATGCAGCCGGCCGCCGCCATCCTTTTGCGTAAAATCGGCGGAAAACTGCTGCCTTCGCTGTCGAGGCCGACAATCGACTGGAACGTTGCGCGCGCGCGCAAAACTCTAGAGGGCAGCCTCCGGCGTCTCGGCCGCGAGCGGATCGACCTTTATATGATGCATGAACCGCTTCTGCCTCTCCTTGATGCGGACGAATGGCTGCGATGGCTGGAGCAGGTCAAGGCCGCAGGCCAGGTGGGCGCGTTCGGCCTCGCGCTCACAGCCGATAAGCTGGAGCCGTTCCTCGCTGCCGGGTCGGCGCTCGCCAATGTCGTCCAGACCTTTGACAGCCTGGAGAAAAAGGAAGCCGATGTGTTGACGCGCTACCATCGGCCTTTCCAGATCACCTACGGCTATGTCTCCGGCGCTCGGGCGCAGGGAAATCATTCGTCGGTCACGGACATTCTCCAAGAGGCGCTGAAGCGCAATCCGGACGGCGCGATCGTCGTCAGCACCAAGCGGCCGGAGCGCCTTGGCCAATATGCTGATCTCCTGGGGCATGGATAATGATCCGCGATCTTGCCGGCTATCAGGACCAGGGTTCCGAGCCGGTCACAGCCGATGTGCTTGTTATCGGCGCCGGCACTGCGGGTCTCGTCATCGCTGCTCGTCTTGCCGACGAAGGTTTCAGGGTGATAGTGCTGGAATCAGGCGATCGCCAGCAGGAAAAAGACGAGCATCCGCTCAATGAAGTGGTCCAGCTGCGGTCAATCTATTCCGGCGCGTCGCGCGGCCGCTTCCGCTGTCTTGGCGGAACCTCGACGCGATGGGGCGGCGCGCTCATCCCTTTTGTTCCGGCCGATATGGATCCGGCCCTGTGGCCTGTGTCTCACGACGAGATCTGCGCCTATTTGCCGGATGTCGAGGCGCTGTTTGGCCTCGCGCCGGGAACCTATGACTGGACCGACTGGGCGAAGTTCGGCGGCGCGCAGTCCGACCACGTCGCGCGGCTGGCGAAATGGCCTCCTTTCGGCAAGCGCAACGTCGCCAATCTGCTGTCGTCGTCGATCGATCGCCCGGACGGGGCGGAGATCTGGCTGAATGCGACCGCCACCGGCTTCGACATCAGCGATGACGGACGCTTGAAAGAGGTGACCGCCGAAGCGCCGGACAGATCGAAACTGCGCATCCGCGCGCAGCACGTCGTCATCGCTGCCGGCGCGATCGAAAGCACGCGGCTTCTGCTGCTCGCGGATCGACAGAATGGCGACAAGTTCTTCGCGCCGGACGGCGTGCTGGGCCGCTATTTTCACGACCATCTTTCGGTCGGCGTCGGCGATATCGAAGCAAAGGACAGGACGGCCCTCAACCGCGTCGCCGGATTCCGCTTCGAGAAAGGCGGCAGCATGCGCAACCTTCGCTTCGAGCTGTCCAAAGACGCGCGGCGGCGGGAGCATCCGCCGGCCTGCTTCGCCCATATTGCCTTTGAGGAAACGAGCCGCAGCGGCTTTGAAGCGTTGCGAGACGTTTACCGCCAGCTGCAAAAGCGGCGTAATCCCAGTTTCAAGACGCTGATGGAGCTTGCGCGCGGCTTTCCGTGGCTGACGCGCGCGGTGTGGTGGCGATTCGTCGAAGGGCGGCTGCTCTACCCGTCCGATGCCTCGATCAAGCTCATCATGGTGCTCGAGCAGCCGCCGCGCGCCGAGAACAGGATCTTCCTGTCCGACGATCGGCGCGATGTCTACGGCCAGCCTCTCGCGGTGATCGACTGGGCGGTCGGGGCGGAAGACCAGCGAGCCATGACGAAGGTCACGGACATGTTCTTGAAAAGCTGGGCTGAGACCGGGCTTGCGGGCCTTGGCCGCATCAACAGGCGACCGCCGCGGGAGGCCGAAGCCGACGTTGCCGGCGGCGGCGGCATCTATCATCCGGGCGGCACGGTGCGGATGGGGCGAACGCCCGCGGACGGGGTATTGGACGGCGATCTGCGCGTCTTCCGGCTTCCGAATGTGCATGTGATTTCGACCGCGGCTTTCCCCACGGGCGGCGGCGCCAATCCGACAATGATGCTCATGATGTGCGCCATGCGCTGCGTGGCCCAGCTCTCGAAAGAGCTGAAACCAACCGCCATGGGCCATTCCCCGACGGCGACGGCAGTGTCGACCCAATGAATCCATACGGTCGGAACGCGCTCAGGGGCTTGTACCGACTCGGTCCAAATTCATGAAACGCGATCGATTCCAGGTCTCCCTCTTTTCGGCGTGATGCTCTAAGCCTGATCGGCGTGAGCGCCGCCGCTGCGCCGACAAGGGGATGCGAGGCCAGATGCGCCGCCGAAAGAATCCATTCCGCCAATCCAATGCGCCGTCGTCGCCGTGAGTGAAACAAAGCCGCGGCCTTTCCCGAGGCGTCGGGCGTTCGCCCTTTTCTTCCTCATCGTCGCCGCAGCGCTCGCATACGCCGCAGCGCTGCGCATGTTCGACCTCACTGAAATTCCGATTGAACGCAGATTCGCCAAAGATCCGGACGCTGCGCCGCGGCTCAAGATTTATATCGAGCCTATCTCCGCCGATCCGGCCAGGGAATCGATTCAATTTCGCGTTCATGTCGCGCCGGGGCAAGGGATGCTCGGCAAGCGGCCGAACGCCGCCGATCGTGATCTGTACGTCATCGTCAGGTCGGGCGACGCCGTCGCGCAGCAGGTTTTTCGCGCCGATGAGCCGATGACCTTCCTGACAGTCGACGCAGATCTCAATGAAGGCAGCATCGCGCGCTACCCGTTTGATCGCTACGTCATCGACCTGCGCGTGCAGGCGCTTGAGGGCGTCGACGCCACGCCTGAAAACGAACACCCGATTGCGCTCGACATCACGGTCTGGGAGGGATTGCTCGGCTACAAGATCCGCTCCAGCCTCGCTCCCGGCGGCAACGCGGGCGATATCCGCCTTCGCTTCGAGCTTCGTCGCGTCGACGCGCATGTCTTCTTCGCGCTTGCGACCTATGGCGCGATGATCGTCCTCGCCTGCAGTTCGCTCTTGATCAGTTTTCTCGTCTTTCTGGGATATCGCAAGCCGGAGGCGGCTCCGCTCGGCGCGCTGGCGGCGCTGGTCTTCGCCCTGCCCGCGCTGCGCAACGCTCTGCCCCTCGCGCCGCCGCTCGGCGTTTGGGCGGATATTCTCGTGTTCCTCTGGGCCGAATTGGCGGCGGTCCTGGGCCTCGCGCTGTTTGTCGTCGCCTGGGCGCGCGAAAAACCCTTTGGATAGCCGCGAACCTCTCCGGGACTACATCGGCCGCGCCTTGAGCATCCGCGGCGCTTTTGCCTTACTGTCCGGCGCTGCGACATTCCGCCAAACCCCTGCATCAAGAGTGGATCGAACGAATGCTGACCAAAGCCTATGCCGCGCAATCGCCAACGACCCCGCTGTCGCCCTTCGCCATCGAGCGCCGCGCGCCTGGACCGCGGGACGTCGCAATCGACATTCTCTTTTGCGGCGTTTGCCATTCCGATTTGCACAGTGTGCGCGGGGAATGGCCAAACATTCCGTTTCCTTGCGTGCCCGGCCATGAAATCGTCGGCCGAGTCACCGCTGTCGGCGCCGAAGTCTCGAAATTCAAGGCAGGCGATATCGCTGCGGTCGGCTGCATGGTTGGCAGCTGCCGCCGCTGCATCTCCTGCGACGACGGGCTCGAGCAATATTGCGAGCATGGTTTCATCCAGACTTACAATGGTTCGACCACGGGCGTCGGGGAAAACACCTTTGGCGGCTATTCCGCCGCAATCGTCGTCGACGAGCATTTCGTGCTGCGCGTCAGCCACCCCGAAACCGATCTTGCAGCGGTCTCGCCCCTGCTCTGCGCCGGAATCACCACCTGGTCCCCGTTGCGCCACTGGAAGGCGGGGCCTGGCAAAAAGGTCGGGATCGTCGGCATTGGCGGCCTCGGCCACATGGGCATAAAACTCGCGCATGCGCTCGGCGCCCATGTCGTCGCCTTCACAACCTCGCCCGGCAAGACCGAGGCGGCGCTGATGCTCGGCGCGGACGAAGTTGTCGTGTCGAGGAATGCGGAGGAGATGCGCGCACATGCGCATTCTTTCGACTTCATCCTGAACACCGTCGCCGCGCCGCACGATCTCGACGCGTTCATCACGCTTTTGAAGCGCGACGGAACCATGACCCTCGTCGGAGCGCCGTCTTCGCCGCACCCCTCCCCCAATGTCTTCAACCTGATCTTCGGCCGCCGTTCCATCGCCGGTTCGCTGATCGGCGGCATCGCCGAGACGCAGGAGATGCTGGATTTTTGCGCAGAACGCGGCATTGTCGCCGATATCGAAATGATTGCGATGCAGGAGATCGAAAAAGCTTACGCCCGGATGCTGAAGAGCGACGTCAAATATCGCTTTGTCATCGACATGGCGACGCTGAAGCAGGCGGCGTAATCGCGATCTTCATCGCGCAGGCGCCGCAGTCGGAGCATTGCGATCAAAGCGTCGGACAAAAAAAAACGCCGCTCATCAAACGCTCGAAGGCGTGACGGAAGCGGCGCTGTTCAAGTTGGGGACCTGCCATTGAACAGCAAGTCTCAAGCAATTGCGGCGCCAACGGCTGGCCACGCCTGTACGTCTCGGCGTCGCCGGCCGTTGGCGCGCGAGTCAGCCCATGAGAGTGACATCACGGCCACATCGGCGAGCGAAATGCTTATCGACTGCGCATAAGCCCCTGTTCGATATGGTCAAGCCAAGGCTAGCGCCTTGCCGGAGATTCGTGATCGTGACATGATCCCTTCGAGTTCCGCTCGATCGTTTTCGTAAGGTTTGCCCAATGGCCCGCAGCAGATTCGTGTTTTCCCTCCTTGGCCTTTGCCTCGGAGCTTTCGCGCTTCCGGGCAGCGGCGCGGCCAATTCCCTCGGCGATGTCGACGGACTGCCTTTCTTCGGGCGGCCCTACCCTTACGGCTATGTTTATCACCGTCCCCCGGCGGAGTGCTATGATGTCAGCCCGGTCGACACGCCGGACGGCTGGCGCTGGAAGATCACCTGGATCTGCGACGGTCACGTCACCGCGAAATATTGATTCGCGATTTGCCCTGACGGCGGCTATGCGCCCTTACCGCGCAGCGCCGCCAGTTGGCTGCGTAGCTGCGCCGGATCGGCCAGCCGGAATTGCGCCGCGCTCGACGCCTCCATGGCGGCGATCCTGATCGAAACCCCGCCCTGCTCATTGACGAAGCCAAAGCCGATCTCATCGGTCAGATCGTCGCCGATAAATACCGGCGCGCGGCCAAGGAATGGCGCGCGCGCCATCAGGCTCGCGATGCCGGTCGCTTTGGTATGGGCGGTCTGCTTCAGTTCGGCGACCATCTTGCCGGGTTGAACCGAAAGATCCGGCCGGTCCACGAGGGAGCGCATAAAGGCCCGCGCCTCTTCGCCCAGCTCCGGCCGCTGACGGAAATGCAACGCCAGGGTCGCGCCCTTGTCCTCCAACCGTAACCCTTCATGCTTTTGCACGAAGGCGCGCAGCTTTGGCCGCGCGTCATCGACGGCCGAAGCGTCGGCAAAGGTGCGGGCGCCGTCTGGAAAACGAATCTCTGCGCCATGCAGCCCGGCGGCAGGCAAAATCAGGGGATGGAAAATCCGGTCGAGATCCACGATCGCGCGCCCACTGACCAAGGCGACGGCGCCGCCGCAAAACGCCGTCATGTCGCCGAGCAGCGCGCGCAGCGTCGCATCGGCCAGAACGTCTTCCGGCTGCGGCCTGAGCTCCAGCAGCGTGCCGTCGACGTCGAGAAAATAGGCCGAGGTCGCCGGCGGAGCGATCTTTTGCAGTTCGCCCGGCGCCAGAAGCGTTGGAGCGCTCGCCGCCGCTACCAAGCTCCGACATTCTCCATCGAGGCCCAAGGCTCTTGTTTGGCTTTCGCCTCGCCCTTCTGCAAAAGCTCGATCGAAATCGCGTCCGGCGAGCGGACGAAAGCCATGCGGCCGTCGCGCGGTGGCCGGTTAATCGTGACGCCCGCTTTCATCAGCCTGTCGCATGTCGCGTAAATATCGTCTACGGCGAAGGCAAGATGGCCGAAATTGCGGCCGCCGCTATAAGGTTCCGCGTCCCAATTATAGGTGAGCTCCAGCAAGGGCGCGTGTGCCTCCTTCGCCCGGCCGACGTCGCCGGGCGCGGCAAGAAAGACAAGGGTAAAGCGGCCGGCTTCGTGCTCCGTCCGACGCATCTCTACAAGGCCAAGTTTTTGCGTATAAAACTCGAGCGATTGGCCGAGGTCTGAAACCCGCACCATCGTATGAAGGAATTCCATGCCGCAGCTCCTGTTCCGACGCCTCTTTCGAGACCGGCGCTTATGATCCGCGGCCGCGATATAGCACAAAAGGCCCTGGCGGTAGGCGCCCGGCTGCGCGACGCCCTTCTCGCGCTGCCGAAAGCCTGGCTGATCCGTCTTTCCGCGATGGCGTCCACTGCGCCTCAAGAAGAAGCCGCCAGCGAGGCGAGTCAGGCCGAGGCGAATCAACAGCGCAAGGAGCGCGTCGCGCTCGTCTCGATCGCGGTTTCGACGACAATGGCGATCGCCAAGCTGATCGCCGGGCTCGCCTCGGGATCGCTGGCGGTGATGTCGGAGGCCGGCAATAATTTCGGCGATGTCGTGACGACCGTGCTGACCTATTATGCGATCCGAATCTCGAACAAGCCGGCTGACGACGAACATCATTACGGCCACGCCAAGGTCGAAGCGCTCACCGCGCTGATCGAGACTGGTTTTCTGTTCGCCCTCGCAACCTTCATCCTGATCGAGGCGGCGCGGCGCTTCTTCAGTCATGATGTCGCCGTGGAGGCGAGCCCGCTGGTATTTGGCGTGCTCATCGTCTCCATCGTGGTCGATTCCTTCCGCTGGCGCGCGCTCGACAAAATCGCCAAGGAAACCCGCAGCGAGGCGCTCGCCGCCGACGCGCTGAATTTTTCAAGCGACATCGTCGCCTCCTCGCTCGCCATCGCCGGCCTCATCGCCGCCCATTTCGGCTTTCCGCAGGGCGACGCCGTGGCCGCGCTTGGCGTCGCCGGCTTCATCGGCGTCGCCGGTTACAATATCGGCCGCCGCACCATCGACACGTTGCTCGACGCGGCGCCGAAGGGACTGACTGAAAAGGTCTGGGGCAGCGCCGCCGCGGTGCCGGGCGTCATCGAAGTGCCCTCCGTTCGGCTGCGCCCGGCCGGAAACGAGATTTTGGGCGATCTCGAAATTGCCGTCGCGCGCACGCTGTCGCTCGAAAGCGTCGCGGCGATCAAGGCGAATGTGGCCGAAGCGATCAAGGCGAGCCATCCGGACATCTCCGTCACGATCGCGACGCGGCCGATCGCAATCGACAGCGAGACCTTTCTGGAGCGCATTCTGCTAATTGCCGCCAAACGCCACGTTCCGATCCATCACATCACCATTCAGGACGTCGACGGCCGCGCCTCGGTCAGCTTCGATATCGAACTCGACGGGCGCATGTCGCATGGCTCCGCTCATGAGATCGCCTCAAGCCTCGAAAAGGAGATTCGCGAAGAGCTTGGCTCCGACGTCGAGGTCGAGAGCCATATCGAGCCGATGGAGCCGCGCCAGCTGGCCGGCCAGGACGTCGACCCGAAGATAAAGGCGAAGATCGAGGCGGCGCTGGTCAAGAAGGCGCATGATCAGGGCGCCCTGCTCGACGTCCACAATGTGCGAGTGCGGCGGACCCCATCAGGACTCGTCGTCAACTATCATTGCCTCGTCGATCCGGCGCTGAGCGTCGACGAAGTGCATGATCAGGTCGATGCGCTGGAGCGCAAGATGCGCGCAGGCTTCTCCACCATCACCCGCATCGTTGGTCACGCCGAGCCCGCGCGATGATGAGCGCGCTCCTGCGGCGCAACGGTCGCACGTGAAGGACCCCGGCTCGCCAAGCGGTCTTGCGACGCTCGCCGCGCTGATGCGGTCGAGACGATTCGCGCCTTTGTTCTGGTGCCAGTTTCTGTCCGCCTTCAACGATAATTTCGTGCGCAACATGCTCGCCATGCTGATCCTGTTCCGGCTTGGCGAAACCGGCGCCGGCGCGCTGATCACGCTCGCGGTCGGCATATTCGTCGCTCCGACGCTCATCCTGTCGGGGCTCGGCGGCGAAATCGCCGACGCCCAGGATAAGGCGCGCTTCGCCCGTGCGCTCAAGGCGGCGGAAATCGCAGTGCAGGCGCTCGCCGCGGTCGGCCTTTGGATGGCTTCCCTGCCGGTGCTTTATGCGGCGCTGTTCGGGCTCGGCGTAATCAGCGCGCTGTTTGGCCCGTTGAAATATGCAATCTTGCCCGAGCTGATGGCGCGCGATCAGCTTGTCGCCGGCAATGCGCTCGTCGAGGCGGCGACGTTTGCCGCGATCCTGCTCGGGCTCATCGCGGGCGGACTTTCGGTCGCCCGCTCGCCGGCTTCGACAATGTTGCAGCTGATGGCCATCGCCCTTGCCGCCTTTCTGACGAGCCTGTTCATCCCTTCGACCGCCCGCGCCGCCCCGGGCCTGTTGGTCACGCGCAATATTTTCGCCTCGACGGCCGGGCTGATCGCCGAATTGCGGCGCGACGGAAAGCTCTGGAGCCGCGCCATCGCCGTCTCCTGGTTCTGGATGGTTGGAGCAGTGGCGCTGTCGCTGACGCCGGTCATCGTGCGCGCCAAGACCGGCGGCGACATCGCCGTTGAGACCGCGATCAGCGCTTTGTTCGCGCTCGGCATAGGCGTCGGATCGCTCGTCGCCGCTCTGATCGCGAGGGACCGCATCAGCCTCGCGCCCGCTCCCTTCGCCGCGCTGGCAATGGGCCTGTTCCTGATCGATCTCGGCGTCTCGACCGCAGGGCTTCCGGCGGCGACGAGCGAGACGGGACTTGTCGCCTTCTTTACCTCCGCCGCGGGCGTTCGCGTCGCTATCGACGTTCTGGGGCTCGCCGGCGCCGGCGGGCTCTTTGTCGTGCCGCTATTTGCCGCCATTCAGGCGGACGCTCCCGCCGCATGGCGGGCGCGCCTCGTTGGCGCCGTCAATGTCTTGAATTCCAGCTTCATCGTCGCCGGCGTCGCCGCCACCGCCATTCTGCAAAGCGCTGCCATCGGGCTGTCCGAGCCTATGCTGTCGGCGCTGCTGGGGGCGCTGACGGTCGCCTTCGCCTTTTATGTCCGCCGCTGCGTCGCGCCCGCGACGGTCAAGACCTGACTCAGCGCGTCTCGCGCAGAAACAGGCCGAAAGAGCGCGGGCCGTCGCCAACCTCGATCTTCGCCGTGACCTTCAAGGTCTTTGGATCAATCGCCTGGACGTCATTCGAGAACCAGTCCACGACATAGAGCACGCTCCCGTCGGCGCTGGCCTGAAGCCCCTCGGGATATTCGCCGACCGACACGCGGCCGATCGGCTGGAGCGTTTCGAGATCGAAGGCCGAGACCGTTCCGCCATATTGATCGCTGGAAAAGCCACGACCGCCGGCCAGCGCGACGACATAGGGGCGCTTGCCGACGGGGACCGTTCCGATCAACGCGCGCGCCTTGAGGTCGATCACCGAAATATCGTTGCTTTCGACATTCGCCGTATAGGCGCGCGCGCCCTTGGCGTCGATCGTGACGCCGAAGGGATGCGCGCCCGTTTTCACCTTGGCGATCGACTGGAAACTGCTCGCATCAAGAATGGAGACAGCGTCGTCATCGCGGTCGGCGACGACGATCAGGCCCCCATCAGGCGACACTGCAACTCCTGAGGGCGATGCGCCGACCTCCGCGGTCGCGACGATGGCGCGCGCTTCGAGGTCGATCTTGTAGATGCGCGGCTGATAGAAGCCCGAGACATACAGGAAGCGCCCGGCCGGATCGGCGGCGACGCCGAGCGGCGTGTCCGGCATATCGATCCGCCCGCTGATCCGCCGCGAGGCGGCGTCGATCAGCGTGACGAATTTGCCCTCGGTGCTGGTGACGAAAGCGGTTGCGCCATCTTTCGACATGGCGATGCCGGCAGGCTTTCCGCCGACCTCTATACGGGCGATGGTCTTGCGCGCGACGAGATCGACGACGCTGACGCCGCCGCCGCTCTGCTCGGTGATGAAGGCTTCATCCGCCTGCGCGCGCGTCGCCGCGCCGGTCAGAAGCGCAAGCGCCGGAGCAAGCCGCAGCAGCAGAGGGGCGACGCGCCAGGGAATCCGGCGCATCAACCGATTTCGCAAACCGGCCGCCGTAGGGGGCGCATCATTTAGTTGGTCGCTTCGAGCTTCTTCTTGAGCGCCTCGAGCCCCGCTTTATAGACGCCGGTCACGGCGGTTTTGGCGGCTTCGTCGCTGAGTTCCGGCGGCGGATCATTGTTCGGATAGCCGCGATAAAAGGCGCCATGCCATTCGACCAGGCTCTTCTTGCCGTCGTCTTCCGCCTTCACCTCGAGCGTCGAGGAGTAATTGTTCACCGGCAGAACCTTCACGTCGACCTTGTCGATGCGATAGGAATAGCTGTGATCCTCAGCGCTATATTTATAGAGTTCTTCGTCGATCGTCGCGCCATTGCCGAGATCGAGCTGGCGCTTGGCGACGTCCGGCGTATTGCCGCCCTCGCCGGTCGTCTTCTGAATCGCGGGATGCCAGCTCATGTCCTGAAAATTGCCGATGACCGCCCAGACCTTGTCCGGCGGGGCGTTGATCTCGACGGATTCGGTCACTTTCTGCCGGGTCGGCCCATGCGCCAGCGCGGCGCCCGCGGCGCAGGCAATAAGGGCTGCCCCGCAGAGCGCAGAAGTGAGTAGGCTTCGAGCCATGGTGTCGCATCCCCTCGTTGCTTATTCTAAGTGTGGCGCGTCGCCGACGCCGCCGAACCGCGCTTCCCTGCACTTTGCGCCGCGCGGACGCAAGCCCTATGATCGCGGCAAA
Source organism: Methylocella silvestris (assembly GCF_002891535.1). Classification (GTDB taxonomy): domain Bacteria; phylum Pseudomonadota; class Alphaproteobacteria; order Rhizobiales; family Beijerinckiaceae; genus Methylocapsa; species Methylocapsa silvestris_A. Next base: position 97,097 of record NZ_PDZR01000002.1, read on the forward strand.
ATCGGCCGGCGCCGCTTTCCGCGCCGCCCATTCTCCACGCCGAGGTCTTGATGCGTACAGACAGCGCTGAACCGGTTCGCCTGAAGGACTATAAAGCTCCCGACTATTTGATCGACAGCGTCGATCTCGCCGTCAAACTCCATCCGACCGCGGCAAGGGTCGTTGCGCGCCTCAACATCCGGCCAAATCCGAAAGGCCGCCCGGACGCCGCGCTGATCCTCGACGGCGACGGGCTGGTCGTCATCGGCGTCGCTATCGACGGCGAGTCGCCGGCGGAAGGAGCCGCCGCGATCAGCCCGCAGCAGTTCACCCTCGCCAACCCGCCGCAGCGGCCCTTTACCCTGGAAGTCGAGACCGAGATCAACCCTTCCGCGAACAGCCGCCTGATGGGCCTCTTCCGCTCCGGTTCGGCCTATTGCACGCAATGCGAACCGGAAGGGTTCCGCCGGATTACTTTTTTCCTCGACCGGCCGGACGTGCTCAGCGTTTATACGGTGCGGTTAGAGGCCGGCCGCGTCGAAGCGCCGCTCCTGCTCGCCAATGGCAATCTTGTCGAGGCAGGCGATCTTCCGCTCGATCAGGACGGCGGGGCGCGACACTACGCGGTCTGGCATGACCCTTTTCCAAAGCCCTCCTATCTCTTTGCGCTGGTCGGCGGCGACCTCGGCTCGATCCACGATGAATTTTTGACGCGGTCCGGCCGCAAGGTCGCGCTTGGCATCCATGTCGAACACGGCAAGGAGCCGCTCGCCGCCTATGCGATGGATTCGCTGAAACGCGCGATGACCTGGGACGAGACCGCCTTCGGCCGCGAGTATGATCTCGACGTGTTCAACATTGTCGCCGTATCCGATTTCAACATGGGCGCGATGGAGAACAAGGGCCTCAACGTCTTCAACGACAAATATGTGCTGGCCTCGCCGGCGACCGCGACGGACGCCGATTACGCCCATATCGAGGCCGTCATCGCACATGAATATTTCCACAACTGGACCGGCAACCGCATCACCTGCCGCGACTGGTTCCAGCTCTGCCTGAAGGAAGGCCTTACCGTCTTCCGCGACCATGAATTTTCGTCCGACATGCGCTCGCGCGCCGTGCATCGCATCGCCGACGTGCGCGCGCTGCGGGCCGCGCAGTTTCCCGAGGACGCAGGGCCGCTCGCGCATAATGTGCGGCCTGAAACCTATTACGAGATCAATAATTTCTACACGGCGACGATCTATGAGAAGGGCGCCGAAGTCATCCGCATGCTCAAGGTTCTGATCGGCGCGGAGAGTTTTTCGCGCGGCATGGATCTTTACTTCGAGCGTTTCGACGGGACCGCCGCAACGGTCGAGGATTTCATCTCCTGCTTCGCCGAGGCCTCTGGCCGCGACCTTGCCGATTTCTTCCGCTGGTACAAACAATCTGGCACGCCGCTGCTCGAAGCGGCTTCGTCCTATGACGCGAACGCCCGGACCTTCACGCTGCATCTCGCGCAATCGTCAAAGCCGACGCCCGGACAGGATCACAAAGAGCCGTTCGTCATCCCGGTCGCGCTCGGCCTCGTTGGTCCAAACGGAGATCTGCCGCTCACAACCGCGTCTGACGACGCCGCAAGCGCGCGCGAGATTGAAAGCGGCGTGTTTGTGCTGTCGACGCCGCAGCGAACCATCGCCTTCCGCGACGTCGGGAGCTGTCCCGCCCTTTCGATATTGCGCGGCTTTTCGGCTCCCGTGAGGCTCGATTATGCGGCGAGCGAAGCCGATCTCATTCGTCTCATCGCGCGCGACAGCGACAGTTTTACGCGCTGGCAGGCGGCCCAGACCTATGCGAGCCGGCTGCTCACGCGCGCGGTCGCCGACATCGTCGCCGGCAAGAACCCGGGCGAGGATCATGATTTCGTCGACGCGCTCGCCAGCGTGCTGACGGAAACCGCCGATCCCGCCTATGCGGCGCAAATGATTACCTTGCCGAGCGAGGCTGACATCGCCCGCGATATCGGCGAAAACATCGACCCCGACGCCATCCACGCCGCGCGGCTCGGCTTGCGGCGCGCGATCGGCAAGGGCCTTTCCTCGCATCTTCACGCCGCCTACGCCCGCCTTGCGCCGAACGGTCCCTATTCGCCCGACGCCGAGGCGGCCGGGCGGCGCGCGCTGCGCAACGCCGCGCTCGATCTTTTATGCGCGGGCGCGCCGGAGGAAGGCGCGGAGCTGGCGGCGCGGCAATTTGCGGCCGCCGACACCATGACCGACGAGATCGCCGCGCTCGGCGCTCTTGCGCAAACACAGGGCGAGGCGCGCGAGGAGGCTCTGACGATCTTCTACCGGCGGCACGCGCATGAAGCGCTTGTCATCGACAAATGGTTCGCGCTGCAGGCGATGCTGCCGGACGCCGATACGCTTTCCCGCGTCAAGGATCTGACGAGCCACCCGGCTTTCTCGATCGCCAATCCGAACCGCGTGCGCTCGCTCGTCGGCGCCTTCGCGACCGGAAATCTGACGCGGTTCAATGCGCCGGACGGCTCCGGCTTCGACTTCGTCGTCGAGATCGTTTTGAGGCTCGACTCGAAAAACCCGCAGGTCGCGGCGCGTCTCCTTTCCGCCTTCAAGAGCTGGCGCACGCTGGAGCCGGGGCGCAAAGCCCTCGCCAAGGCGGCGCTGCGCCGTATCGCGGTGCGCGATCGACTTTCCGCGGACGTCAGGGATATCGTCGACCGATCGCTCGGCTAATTACGGATGGACTTATGACGGAACAGCTTTGGACCGAGGTGGATTCTTATGTCTCCGGCCTGTTTGCGCCGGATGACGCGGCGCTCGAGGCCGCCCTCAAGGCCAGCGTTGAGGCCGGCCTGCCGGCGATCCAGGTCGCGCCGAACCAGGGCAAGTTTCTGCAGCTGCTCGCGCGCGCCATCGGCGCGCGGCGGATCCTCGAAATCGGCGCGCTCGGCGGCTACAGCACGATCTGGCTCGCCCGCGCGCTTCCCGCCGATGGAAGGCTGATCACGCTCGAAGCCGATCCGAAGCACGCCGCGGTCGCAACGAAAAACTTCGCGACGGCCGGCCTTTCCGACAAGATTGAGCTGCGCCTTGGCCTTGCAAAGGACACGCTGGCGCAGATCGCCGCCGAGGCGCAGGACCCATTCGATTTCGTCTTCATCGACGCCGACAAGGCGAACATCCCGGCTTATTTCACCGCGGCGCTTTCCCTGTCGCGCCCCGGCGCGCTCATCATCGTCGATAATGTGGTGCGCAAGGGCCGCGTGATCGAGCCGGACAGCGCTGATCCGGACGTAGAAGGCGTGAGAGCCTTCAATGACCTTGCCGCGCGCGAAACCCGGGTCAGCGCGACAACGATCCAGACGGTGGGATCCAAAGGCTATGACGGCTTCGCCCTGCTTTTGGTTAGAGCCTGAGCCCTCGTATTCGGCAGTCAGGCGTCGCTCGCGGACGGGCGCGCACGCCATTTTCGAAGCTCTGTTGAAGCGCAGTCTATCCGATTGATTTTTCAAATAGTCTTTGCGCGAAACACGCGCCGCGAGCATTTTGCGTCGCGTGCCTCATGTTATTTTTCAACAAGTTACAAGATCACCTGTGGCCTTGGCCAAGCAACCTCGGGATTTCGCCGTCAAGCCTATTTTTTTACATTCATTGTTAATGAATTCTCTGGACAAAAAAGCCAAGTCGGAGTCTCATGATTCTCGACTCGGGGGAGATGCGGCACATTTGCCCCGGGTCAGTTTCGAGGGGGACCGACATGGCGCGCGCAACCGCGGCCAGTGTGTCTGCACATGCAGACGCACGGCGTGAACTTGCCGGAAGCTCGGCGGCTGACGCTGAGATTGTACGTGCGGTCTTTCCGATCAGCGGCCTCGAAGTCTGGGTTCGCCGCGCCGTTCCCGCGATGGTCATTTTGTTCATCTGCGCGCTGGCCGCCATGACCGTGGCGATGGCGCGTGAGTCCTATGAGCGCGCCATCTCCGACTCGCTCGCCGATCTCGAGCTTCTCGCCGCAGTCGTCGCGGACGATCTGCGCGAGACGCTGAAGCACACATCGGCCAGCGAAATCCCCGCAGCCCTCACCGACGCCATGCCTTCGCGCGCCCTCGCCCGGGGCCAGCAAGCGATGATCACCGATCTCACCGGCGAGATCATTGCATCGACCCCTGGCGCACGCGCCATCCGCGGCCCCCTGCTCGACTTTCTCGGCCCCTCGCAGCCCTTGACGATCTTCGCCGAAAAGGCCGGCGTCCTGCGCATCATTCTGCCGGACGGCGCCGACGCGCTCGCAACCGTGCGCACGCTCAATCAACCCTTCGGCCAACTCGCCATCGTCTACCCGATGTCGGCCGTGCTGGCCGACTGGCGTGCATCCTCGCTGCGCACCGGGGTGCTGCTCATTGCAACGGCCCTGGTGTTGATCGCGCTGGCTCTTGCCTATTTCTGGCAGGCGTCCCGCGCACGTGAAGCAGACCGCGCTTGCGAACGGGTGCGCGACCGCATCGATACCGCGTTGAGCCGCGGCCGCTGCGGACTTTGGGACTGGGACCTCGCGCGCGGACGAATCTACTGGTCGGATTCGATGTACCAAATTCTGGGACTGGCGCCGGTTGGCAATTTCCTGTCGTTCGGCGACATCAACGCGCTGGTGCATCCGCAGGACGGCGACCTCGCCGCCATCGCCGAAATGCTCACCGCCTCGAAAGCGGAAAGCGTCGACCACGCGTTTCGCATGCAGAACGTCAAAGGCGAATGGGTATGGCTGCGCGCGCGCGCCGAACTCGTCCGCGAACAGCCCGGCGCAACGCCCCACCTTGTTGGCATCTGCGTCGACATCACTGAGCAGAAAACGCTTGCCGAACGCACGGCCACCGCCGACATGCGCCTGCGCGACGCCATCGAATCCGTGTCCGAGGCCTTCGTTCTCTGGGACGCCGACAACCAGCTCGTAATGTGCAATTCGAAGTTCCAGAAATTCCACAATCTGTCGAGCGAAGCGGTCATTTCCGGCACGCCTTATGCGCAGGTCATGGAGAAAGGCACGCCGCCCATGATCCAGGCGCAAACGGCGCTCGGCGAACGCCCGCAGGCAGGCGCGCGGACCTATGAGGCGCGGCTTGGCGACGGCCGCTGGCTGCAGATCAATGAACGGCGCACCAAGGATGGCGGCTATGTTTCCGTCGGCACCGACATCACCGCGCTGAAGCGTCACGAAGAACAGCTGATGGATAGCGAGCGGCGCCTTATGGCGACCGTCGCCGATCTCCGCAAATCGCGCCAAACGCTGGAGCAACAGGCGCAACAGCTCGCCGACCTTGCCGAGAAATATCTTGAACAAAAAGCCGAAGCCGAAACCGCCAACAGGGCCAAATCCGAGTTTTTGGCCAATATGAGTCACGAGTTGCGCACGCCGCTCAACGCGATCATCGGCTTCTCGGAAGTGATGCAACAGGAGACATTCGGTCCGCTGGGATCAAAAAAATACGTCGATTATTCGAGCGACATCAAGCAAAGCGGCGAATATCTGCTTGGCGTCATATCTGATGTGCTCGACATGTCGCGCCTTGAATCCGGCCGCGTGCGTCTGCAAAAAAGCGAATTCGAGCTCGACGCAGCGGTGGCCGGCGCCCTCGCAACCGTGGAGCAGATCGCGCGCGAGAAGGAGATCACCCTTGTCGCCGAGGCGATGCCCGGCAAGCGCGCCAACGCCGACCGCGCCGCCTTCGAGAAAATCCTGGCGATCCTCTTGCGCAATGCCGTCAAATTCACGCCAAAGGACGGCCGCGTCAGCGTGCGCGCGCGCTTCGTGCAGGGTGCCCTTAATGTTTATATCGAAGATACCGGCGTCGGCATCGCCCCGGCGGCGCAGGCCCGCCTCGGGCGCCCATTCGAGCAGTTGGGCGGAAGCCTCGACAATGGCATGAAGGGCTCGGGGCTTGGCCTTGCCATCGCGCGTTCGCTTGTTGATCTGCACGGCGGCTCCATGCGCATCCGCTCGACCGTCGGCTCCGGCACGATCGTGCTCGTGCATCTTCCGCAGTGGCGCGATGCGCCGCGTCAGAAACTGCTGTTGGCAGCGGCCGCCGCGCCGCGCCGGCCGCATGCGCCGGCGCAAAAGCTCCGCGCCTCTTCAGTGCGGCATTAGAACTTTCTCGAAGATCTTCCGCACAATGCGACGCCTGTCGCGAAAATCCGCTTCGAGGGCGCTGAGGCTTGGCAGCTCCGCCGCCGCCGCAAGCCGGCGCTTCACGCCCTCGCTGGCCTCGCGCGGATCTGCGCCGGGATCGAGCGCGAGCCGCAGCATTTGCATGACGCTCGTCATTACGTGGTAGGCGAAGAGCAAGTGGCGCGCGTCCTCGGTTTCGATCAAATGAAGCTCGGCCGCCGCCTCGATCATGCCGGACGTCGATGAGGAGATCATCGCCGGATAGTCCGCAGCATGGCGCAGCGTCAGATATTGCGCGATGAATTCGATATCGATCAATCCGCCGGACGCGAGCTTCAAATCCCAGCGGTCCTTGTCGCCTTTGACCTTGGCGATCAGCTTGCGCATCTCGCCGACTTCGCGCGCCAGCTGGTCCCCGCGCCTGCGCATAAGAACCGCGCGGATCGCCTGTTCGATCTCGTTCGTCAGGGCGCCGTCTCCGGCGATCGCGCGGGCGCGCGTCAGCGCCATATGCTCCCAGGTTTCCGCCGTGTTGTTTTGATAGTCGACGAAGCCGGCAAATTGCGTCGCCAGAGGCCCCTGACGCCCCGACGGGCGAAGCCGCATATCGACCTCGTAGAGGCGGCCCCGTTTGGTCGCGACCGTCAGCGCCGCAGTGAGCCGCTGCGCGACGCGCGTGTAATATTGCACGGCATGCAGGGGATGGGGGCCATCCGATTCCGGGTTTGCATGATCGAAGTCATATATGACGATCAGGTCGAGATCTGACGTCGCCGTCATCTCGCGCGCGCCGAGCCGGCCGAGCCCGAGGACGACGAGCCGCCCGCCCGGGACGCGTCCGTGCTCAGCTGCAAACATGCGCAGGATGAAGTCAAGGGCGGCGGCGACGATCGCCTGCGCAAGAAACGAATAGTCCCGCCCGGCATTGAGGGGCGTTATCGCTTCGGAAAAAAGCTTGAGGCCAATGCGAAACATCTCCTCACGCCCGAAATCGCGCAAAAGATCCAGAAACTCCTCGAAATGCTCCGTCTTCTGCGCGAGAAGCGCGGCGCGCGCGCGATAGACGGCGTCATCGGTCAGCGCCTCGAACATATGCGGCGCGATGGCGGCGTCGAGAAGATGCGGATTGGCGACGATCATTCGCGCCAGCCGCGGCGCGCCGCCGAGAATGTCGGCGAAGAGTTCGCAGATGGGCCGATTGGATTTCAAGAGCGAGAACAGTTCCACCGCGGCAGGCGTGTGCGCCAGCGCCTCGTCAAAGCCGGCGAGCGCAAGATCGGGCTCGCCAGACTTCGAGAAGGCTTGCAGCAGCGACGGAACGAGCTCGGTCAGCACCTCGCGCGCGCGCGCCGTGCGCACGGCGGGCCGGCGGCCGAAATGCCAGCCGCGGACGGTTTCAAGCGCCAGGGAGGGATCCTTGAAGCCGAGCCGCGTCAGCGTTTCCAGCGTTTCAGGGTCATGCTCCGCGCCCGTGAAAACGAGACTGCCGACGCTTGCGTCGAGCGCCGGCGCATGTTCGAACAGCCGCGCATAATGATGTGACACAAGGCCCATGCAGCGCATCAGGGCGCTCTCGAAGTCCGCCTCGCGTTCGAAGCCGCAGAAATGCGCGAAACGGGCCAGCTCGGCGGCGTCCTGCGGCAGGCGCTGGGTCTGTTCGTCTGCGATCATCTGCAGGCGATGCTCGACCTCGCGCAACACAACATAGGCGGCGCTGAGGTCGTTCACGGCGTCGGCCGGCGCCCAGCCGTCGGCGCCAAGTTCGGCGAGCATTTCGAGCGTGCGCGAGCCGCGCAGATTTGTCCGCTTGCCGCCGAAAATCAACTGTTGCGTCTGGACGAAAAACTCGACCTCGCGGATCCCGCCCCTCCCAAGCTTGACGTCGTGGCCCGGAACCGTCACTTCGGCGTGGCCGCGCACGGCGTGGATCTGGCGCTTCATCGCGTGGATGTCGGCGAGCGCCGCATAGTCGAAATATTTTCGCCAGATGAACGGCATCAGGGCGGCGAGAAACGCGCGCCCGAGCTCGAGATCGCCGGCCATTGCGCGCGCCTTGATGTAGGCGGCCCTCTCCCAGTTCTGGCCGAGCGTCTCATAATAGCTGTAGGCGGCCGGCAGCGAGACGGCGATCGCCGTCGAGCCGGGATCGGGACGAAGGCGCAGGTCGACGCGCAGCACATAGGAATCGGCGGACGCCTCCTGTAGCAGTTTGACGAGGCGCTTGGCGATCCGGACATAAACCGGCGAAGCCTCGCCGACGAGCGCCGGGCCGTGCGGATCGTAAAATACGACAAGATCGACGTCGCTCGAATAGTTGAGTTCGTTTGCCCCCAATTTGCCGAGGGCGAGAACGACGAGGCCGCAGCCGCGCTCCGGCGCGTCGAGCGAAGGAAGCTTCAGCTTGCCCGCATGATGCGCCTCGCGAAGCAGGAAGCGGAGCGCTGCCCCGATGAAGGCGTCGGCTGCAAGCGAGAGCGCCCGCGTCGTCTCGATGAGGTTTTTGGCGCCGCCAAGGTCGGCGAGCGCGATCAAAAGCGCGCTTTCCTGTTTGGCCTGCCGCAGCGCGCGCATGGCGACCGCTTCTTCCTGCGTTGAGTCGCAGGCCGCCGCCATTCGCGCGATCAATTCATGGAGCGAGCCGTCAAAATCGGCCTCAAGGCAGCGCGTCAGACGCGGGGGATCGCGGACGATGAGCCGCCAAAGGAAGGGCGAATGATCCGCCAGTCCAAGCAGGAGCCGTCTGACCTTCAGCTTTCGCACAAGGGGACGAAGTTCGACGCCCGTTTCCGAGCGGATGAGATCGGCGAGCCGCTCACGCGCGCGGGACGTATCGCTGACAAGGGGGGCCGTGCGAAGCGCCCGCCAGAGCGGCGTTGCGCCGGCCTCGCGCCCCGGCCGGGTCATGCGGCGGCCTCTGGCGGCGGCAGGCTGAGTTTCGGCGCCGGCTCGCTCTTGGCTCTTACGGTCGCGGCGGGAAGCGAGATGACGACGCGCAGGCCGGGCGCATTATCCTCAAGCCGCAGCGTTCCGCTATGCAGCCGCGCAACGGCTACGGCGAGCGAGAGTCCAAGGCCCGAACCAGGCCGCGAGCGCGAATTTTCGAGCCGCACGAAGCGGTCAAGCACGCGCTCGCGATCCGCCTCCGGAATGCCGGGGCCATGGTCGCCGACGACGATCTCGACGAAGGCGCCAGCGCGCCGCGCCAGGAGTTCGATAGTTTTTTGCGCGGGGCCATCCGCGGCCCCGGCCTCGGCAGGCTCCACGCCATATTTCAGCGCATTGTCGACGAGATTGGCGATCGCCTGGCCGACCAGTTCGCGGCTGCCGTGAATGATCAAATTCGGATGTGTCTGGACGTCAAGGCCGAGGCCAAGCTCTTCGACGGCCGGCTCGTAAAGCTCCCCAACGTCGGCGATCATTGCGCCGGCGTCGAAGTCGATTGCGCCCTCAGGGCCAGATCCCGCCTCAGCGCGGGCGATCTTGAGCAGCGCGTCGAAAATCTGGATCAGCCGGTCGGATTCCTCCAGCACCTTTTCGAGCGCGCCGCGATAATCTTCCGGCGTCTTGCCGAATTGCAGCGCGGCTTCCGCGCGCGCGCGAAGGCGCGTCAGCGGCGTCTTGAGGTCATGGGCGATATTGTCGCTGACCTGCTTCAGCCCCGTCATCAGAAGCGAGATGCGATCGAGCATGGCGTTGAGATTTTGCACGAGCCGGTCGAGTTCGTCGCCGGTGCCGGCAATCGGAAGCCGGCCGGTGAGATCGCCGGCGACGATGATTTTCGCCCGCGCATTGATAGCGTCCACCCGGTTCAGCACGCGGCGCGCCACCCAAAGCCCGCCCAGCGTGCCGATCGCCACCAGCCAGATCAGCGAGGTCAGCAAGGCGCCGCGCAAAATGTTGCGCAGACTTTCGCCTTCTTCGAGATCATGCCCGACGACGAGGCGGAAGCCAGCCGGCAGCACGAAGACACGGGCGAGCGCACGTCTTTGCTTACGAAGCGCTCCGGCCGGCTCATAGGTGGTCTCGACGAGGCCCGGCCGTTCCAGCACGCCCGGGGGCAGGCTGGCGATATTGCCGACAAGAGGCTCGCCCGCCCCGGTGGTCACGAGATAGAGATCGGCGCCCGGGCGCTGCGTGCGGTTTTCGACGCTTTGGACGAGACGGCGGATGCCGCCCTGCGCATATTGCTCTGCCAGTCCCGCAATGTCGGCGTCGACCGTATTGGCGATCTGCTGGTCGATCAGCATCTTCACATTGTCGCCGACGCTACTCAGGACGAGGCCGGCGCCGATGGCGGAAATGACCAGAAACGCCAGCGAAACCTTGAAAACCGTCGTGCGAAAAAGCTTAGCGAGCGCCGTCACGGACCATATATCCGGCGCCGCGAATGGTCTGCAAAAGGGGCGGTTCGAAACCCTTGTCGATCTTGCTGCGCAAGCGGGAAATATGGACGTCGATGACATTGGTCTGCGGATCAAAATGATAATCCCAGACATTCTCCAAAAGCATGGTGCGCGTCACCACCTGCCCCGCATGCCGCATCAGATATTCGAGCAGGCGGAACTCGCGCGGCTGCAACTGGACCTCCTTGCCTTCGCGCGTGACCTTATGCGCCAGCCGGTCAAGCTCGAGACCGCCGACGCGGTAGACGGTCTCTTCGCCCGTCCCGTTCTGCTTGCGCCGGGCCAGGACTTCAACGCGGGCGAGAAGTTCGGCGAAGGCGTAGGGTTTTGCGAGATAGTCGTCGCCCCCGGCCCTGAGGCCCTTGACGCGGTCGTCGACCTGCCCCAGCGCGGAGAGGATCAGCACGGGCGTTTCGACCTTCTGCGCCCGCAATCCGCCAATCAGCGACAGGCCGTCGAGCTTCGGCAACATGCGGTCGATGATGAGGACGTCGTAATCCTCCTCGCGGGCCCGGGCGTAGCCTTCGAGCCCGTCGCCAACATGGTCGGCGACATGTCCTGCCTCACGGAATGCCTTGGCCATGTAATTGGCCGCTTCCGAATCATCTTCGACGATGAGAATGCGCATGGACGGCATCATACTCGATTCTCCAAAAAGCATCAGGCCGGGAGTTTCCTCCCGGCCTGTGCGTCCTGGGGCCCGCGACGCAGCGGGGGGCGTCCCGTCGCGGACCCACTCAAGTCTCTCTAGGGAGCGAGACTCAGGAAGCGGGGTTGGTCGCCACGGCCACGAAGCGAGTGCCCTCGCCGCTCTTGACCCGCAGCAACACGGCCTTGCGGCCTTCCTTCTTCGCGTCGGCGATAATCGCCGCAATTTCGGACGGCTTGCTCACCGCGCGGCCGCCGGCCTCGAGGATGAGATCTCCGACCCTGAGGCCCTTCTGGGCGGCCGAGCCTTCGGGATCGATGTCGGCGACAACGACGCCATCATTACCCGCGCCCTGCACCGAGGAAGCCGGAGCCAGCTTCAGCCCGAGGCCGGCGATGGCGGAATTATCCTGCAGCGCCGCGGGCTTGGCCGCCTCCTTCTCGTCCGGCAGCGAGCCGAGCTTCACCGCGACGGTCTTTTCCGACCCGTCGTGCCAATAGAGCAGATCGGCCTTCTTGCCCGGACCAAGCGCCGCCACCTTCTTGGCGAGATCGCGCGGACCATCGATACGCTCGCCATTGACGCCGAGGATGATGTCGCCGGATTTGATGCCGGCTTCCTTGGCGGGCGAATTCTCCTGCGCGTCGGCGACAAGCGCGCCCTTGCTCGACTTGAGGCCGAGGCTGTCGGCGATCTCGTCGGTCACCGGCTGAATCTGAACGCCGATCCAGCCGCGGGCGACCGAGCCCTTGTCTTTCAGCGTGGCGATGATCGACTGCGCCGTCTCAGAGGGAATGGCGAAGCCGATGCCAACGCTGCCGCCGGACGGCGAGAAGATCGCCGTGTTGACGCCGACGACGTCGCCCTGCGTGTTGAAGGTCGGGCCGCCCGAATTGCCGCGGTTCACCGGCGCGTCGATCTGCAGGAAGTCGTCATAGGGGCCAGCGCCAATGTCGCGGCCGCGGGCCGAGACGATGCCGGCCGTCACCGTGCCGCCAAGACCGAACGGATTGCCGACCGCGATCACCCAGTCGCCGACGCGGGGCGTCGCGCTGGAGAATTTCACATGCGGATAGGAGCCGTCTTCCTTGATCTTCAGAAGGGCGAGATCGGTCTTCTTGTCGGCGCCGACGACAGTGGCGTGAAGGGTTTTGCCGTCGTCCGTGGTCAGGGTGACATCGGTCGCCTTCTCGACGACATGGTTGTTGGTGACGACATATCCGTCGGACGAAATGATGAAGCCCGAGCCCTGCGCCTGCGCCATATGCGGCTTGCCGGGACCGCCCTGGCCGAACTGATGCGGCGCGCCCGGCTGGCCAAAGCGCTTGAAGAAGCGCTCGAGCGGATCGCCCGGCTGGAGCCGCGGGATCTGGCCGGGACGCGGCGAATCACTGTTGTCGTCGTCATCGTCCGAGGCGTCGGCGGTCTCGGTAATCTTGACCTTGACCGAAACAACGGCGTGGCGAACGCTGTCGACGACATCTGCAAAGGAAACCGGCGAAACGGACGGCGCCTGCGCCGCGATGGGCGCGGCGGTTTCGGCAATTGCGGAATGAGGCGAAACGAAGCCAGTCGTCAGCGCTCCGGTCAGGGCGGCCGTCGCTACGGCGCCAAGCAGAACGACCCGAAGGCCGCGCCGGGGCGCGGGATGCGATTGGCCATTCTGTTCAGAACCAGGAAGCAAGGGAAGAGCCATCGAGTTTGTTCTCCATCATGGATAACGGGCAAAGGGGAAGGGCTTGCGCGCAAACAGCGGCCGGGCCGGGCTGATTGAGGCAGTTTGCCGGGGCCAGGCTTACGCCTCCGTTTCGGTCAGATGAAACTTAGGACAGGTTTGCCGCGCCAATTCGAAAGACCGCGCGGGTCGCGTCGCACCGGCAGGACGGGGGCGATTTGGTCTCGCCAGTCCACGCCACAGGCCGTATGTCCCCGATGGGTAGATTTGGCGCGCAATGCGCCAAAGCAAGGGCGCCCTCACCACTTCCGGGGGGTATTTTCAAGGCACGGGCAAGACAAGCCGCGGGACGCCCGCCAGGGGCAGCGCCAAGACGGTTGCCGGTGGTCCTGCTGCGCGCGATTACCGCGCGCGCGGATCTGGAATATCGCCGGGCGGAACGGGCGATTCGAAATCATCAAGCGGAGCCTGGCGCCGCGCGCGCGGCTGCGTCGGCGGCGGCCGGAATCCCGGCGGCGGCGCGACCTCGACGGGGGCCTGATCCTGAATGGGCGGCGGCTCGCCGAAATTATCCACAGGCGGCTGTGGCGGCTGCGGCTGGACGCGACGCGGTTTCGTCGCCTTCTTCGGCGCCGGGCTTGCGTTTTCCGGCGGCGGAAGCGACGGCTCGGCGACGGCCTCCGGGCTCGCGATGACCTCCTTGCCGCCTTTGCAGTCGGTCAGCCAGATGTCGTAGATCGGATGCTCGATGCCATGCAGGCCGGGGCTCGCCGCAAACATCCAGCCGGAAAATATCCGCTTATATTCGTTCTTGGCGTCGACCTCGTCGACCTCGACAAAGGTCGTCGTCTGCGGCGCTTCGGTCGCGGGTCGCGTGTAGCAGGCGCGCTCGGTGATCTGCAGCGTGCCGAACTGCACGGTTTCGTCGGTCGCGACCTCGAAGGTGATAATCCGTCCGGTAATCTTGTCGAGGCCGGAAAACACCGCGATCGGATGCTTGATGCGGTCGGCCTGAGCCGGCCCCGCCGCGAGGACGCCAAGCGCCGCGGCGGCGAAAAGCCCCGCGGCGGCGAAAAGCCGGCGAGCCGGCCAGCTTTTGCACCGAAGCGAGGGGCGGATCGCGGCTTCGCTCATGGATATTTTATGTGACAAGAGAGCCTGCCGATAGCTCGCGCAGGGCGTCCTGACGGAGCGGCCGCCCGGAAAACATCATATCGCGGGTCGCTCTCAATTAACCTTCGGGGGCCCAGGCCTCGTAATCGCCGGTGGCTTTCGGCCGGGCGTTGGCGCGCAGCGTCGAACCCGGCGGGCGCCATGCTTCCGGCGTGCCGGTCAGATTGGGCAGATGCGGCAATTGCCACGGACGCGGCTTGTAATCTTCTTCCGTCGGCGGCGTATCGACCGTGTGATGCAGCCAGCCGTACCAGCCGGGCGGCGTCTTCGATCCTTCGCTGACCCCGGCGTAAATCACCCAGCGCCGCTCGAAGCCCAGCGCCGGATCGATCACATGGGAGCGGTAATAGCTGTTGCCGAATTCGTCGGTTCCAACCAGCTTGCCGTGGCGGGCCGTGTAAAGCTTGGTGTTCAGGGTCTGCCCGTTCCACCATGTGAAGATCAACAAAAGCCATTTCATCACGGCGCGCCTCGAACTTGAGCTTGGCAGACGGGTCCCTGTCGCGCTGACTTTATGGCGGGCGCCGGGCTTGCTGTCCAGCCCGATGGCGCCGCGCGCTCAGGGCGCCGGCTCGAGATGGCGCGCAAGGGCGAGGGCCAGCGGAAAGATGGAAAGCGCAACCATCGCTGTGGCGGCGACTGCCCAATTCGCGCCGACGGCGTCGCCGAGCACGCCATAAAAAATGGGCGAGACGGCTCCCGACCCGATCGTGCCGGTATAAAACAGTGCAAAGGCCCGCTCGACGCGATGGGGCGGCGTCAGCTCCGGGACCGTTCCATAGAGGACCGACGAGGTTCCGTTCAGCATGATTCCGAGCAGCGGCAGCAAGACGAGGATGGCCGGAAGCGGCAGGATCAGAACGGCCAGAATGGCGGCGGCCGTCCCGCCCTCGGTCAGCAGCACGGTCCGCAGCACGCCGATGCGCGCGCCAAGCCAGCCGCAGGCGAATTTTCCGGCCGCCCCGCCGATGAAGACGAAAGACAGCGCGAGGCCAACAGTCGGCAAAGAGGCCCCATGCGCCTTGAGAATAAAGGGAAGGAAGGTCAAAAAGCCCATCCGCACGCCGGTATCGAGCACGCCGATGGCAAACAGCAGCGGAAAGCCGCCGCGCCCTTTGCCCCTCGCTTCCGGTCGCTCGTCCGCCGCGCCCGCTCGGGGGATCGGCGGCATCAGAGCGGCAATAGCAATCGCCGTGGCGACGCCGATAAGGGCGAGGAGCCAGAGGGCATGGCGCCAGGACATGAAGATGAGCAGCAAGGAAGTGAGAGCGGGAATGGCCGCTTTGCCAAGATCGCCCGAAAAATTATAGACGCCAAGCGGCCCGCGCGAGGCCTTGCCATAGGCGCGCGACACGGCCGCCGAGGCGATCGGATGCTGCGTGCTGGAGCCGGCGCCGGAGATGGCGAGCGCGGCGCAAAGACCCGCCAAGCCGCCGGACGCCCCGGCAAGAGCGTAGCCGATCCCTGACAGGGCCGTGCCAAGCGCCAGAATGATTCGGCCGTCCCATCTTTCGGCGAGACGCCCGACCGGAACCTGCAGCGCCGCCATGCTCGCGGCGTAGAGCGCGCGCAGCAGCGCCAACATGCCAAAGCCAAGCGCAAACTCGGCCTGCCAGACAGGCAGCAGGATGTAAATCAGGTCCGTATAGCCATCGTGCAGCGCATGCGCCGTTCCGGCGACGGCGAGGGTGCTGCGCGCCTGCGAAGGGCGCGCCCCGACCGCGCCGTCAAAAGCGTTTTCACCCGGTCTCGCGCCGCGATGTACCGTCAATAGCCGGGTCCTTCTCCCACTCCGACGAACGGCCGCCCATTTTTCGGCGGCGAAGGCGCCGCGCCCTGCCCTTCTTTTTCATGATTCTGGATCGATGAGAATCCCAAATCGTCATGATCGAAAGCGGCTCATTTGCATTAAATTACCAAATGATCAGCGCTCTGGCCGCAGCAGGCGAGACCTTGGCGGACGATTCGACTGGCCTGGATCGGAGTTCTCCACAAGCCTCGTTAAACTGTGTGGAAGGCAAATTTATTCATTGTTCCTTGCCACAAGATGTACGACATTTACGGCATCTTAAACGTTCAGCCACTATATATGGTAGAGACGACAGCCGGGGATACGACAGATGCAGATCGCGCGCCGCTATACGAAAGAGGGTCAGTCTCCCTATGCGGAGATCGAATTCCGCTTCGCCAACAGCGAGATCCGCAATCCCGACGGATCCGTCGTGTTCTCGCTGAAGGACGTCGAGATTCCGGCTGCCTGGAGCCAGGTCGCGACCGACGTTCTGGCGCAGAAATATTTCCGCAAGGCCGGCGTTCCCGCCCGCCTCAAGCGAATCGAGGAGACCTCCGTCCCCTCCTTCCTCTGGCGCACGGTCGCCGATGAGGCGGCGCTCAATGCCCTGCCCGAGGCCGAACGCTGGACCTCCGAGATCTCTGCCCGGCAGGTGTTCGACCGGCTCGCCGGAACCTGGACCTATTGGGGCTGGAAGGGAGGCTACTTCGATTCGGAAGATGATGCGAGCGCCTTTTTCGACGAATTGCGCTACATGCTGGCAAAGCAGATCGCCGCGCCGAATTCGCCGCAATGGTTCAACACCGGGCTGCATTGGGCCTATGGCGTCGACGGCCCGAGTCAGGGGCATTTTTACGTCGATCCCTTTAGCGGCGAACTGACCGCCTCGACGTCATCCTATGAGCATCCGCAGCCGCACGCCTGTTTCATCCAGTCCGTCGCCGACGACCTCGTCAATGAGGGCGGCATCATGGATCTTTGGGTGCGCGAGGCGCGTCTGTTCAAATATGGTTCCGGCACCGGCTCCAATTTCTCGAAGCTGCGCGGCGAGAATGAAAAGCTCTCGGGCGGCGGCAAATCCTCCGGCCTGATGTCGTTTTTGAAGATCGGCGACCGCGCCGCCGGCGCAATCAAGTCGGGCGGCACGACGCGCCGCGCCGCCAAGATGGTCGTGGTCGACGTCGATCACCCCGACATCGAAGACTACATCCAGTGGAAGGTGCGCGAGGAGCATAAGGTCGCCGCGCTCGTCGCCGGCTCCAAGGCGCTGCGCAAGGCGTTAAAGGCCGTGGCGCGCGCCTGCGTCAATTGCGACGGCCCGGGCGATGATTGCTTCAACCCGGAAAAAAACCCGGCGCTGAAGAAAGAGATCAAGCTCGCCCGCCGCGCCTTCGTGCCCGACGCCTCGATCAAAAAGGCGATCCAGCTCGCGCGTCAGGGCGAGCGGGAGATCGACTATGAGACCTTTACGACCGATTGGGACAAGGAAGCCTATCTCACCGTCTCCGGCCAGAACTCCAACAATTCCGTGCGCGTCACCGACGATTTTTTGCGCGCGGTTGAGGAGGATTCCGACTGGACGCTGACGCGCCGGCTCGACGGCAAGGCGCACAAGGTGTTGAAGGCGCGCGCGCTGTGGGAGAAAATCGGCGAGGCCGCCTGGGCTTCCGCCGATCCGGGGCTGCAATATCACACGACGATCAACGATTGGCACACCTGCCCGGCCGAAGCGCCGATCGTCGCCTCGAACCCCTGCTCCGAATATATGTTTCTCGACGATACGGCGTGCAATCTCGCCTCGCTCAATCTGTTGCAGTTCCGCGAACCCGTCACCGGCGCAATCGACATTCAATCCTATGAACACGCCGTGCGGCTGTGGACCGTCGTGCTCGAGATTTCGGTGATGATGGCGCAATTTCCCTCAAAGGAGATCGCGGTCAACTCCTACCGCTATCGCACGCTCGGTCTTGGCTATGCCAATATCGGCGGTCTTTTGATGTCGTCCGGCATATCTTACGACAGCGATCAGGGCCGCGCGATCTGTGGCGCCTTTTCGGCGATCCTGACCGGCGTCTCCTACGCCGCCTCGGCCGAGATGGCGCGCGAGCTTGGCGCCTTCGAGGGCTATGGCGCCAACGAAGAGGCCATGCTGCGCGTGATGCGCAACCACAAGCGCGCCGCCGATGGCGAGGCCTTTGGCTATGAGGCGCTCTCGATCGCCCCTGTGCCGCTGGATCTTGCGGCGCTCGGGCAATTCAGCGCGCTCGGCGCCCATGCAAAAGCCGCCTGGGCGCAGGCTGTCGAGCTTGGCGAGACGCATGGCTATCGCAATGCGCAGGTCTCCGTCGTCGCCCCGACCGGCACGATCGGCCTCGTGATGGATTGCGACACCACCGGCATCGAGCCGGATTTTGCGCTGGTCAAATTCAAGAAACTCGCCGGCGGCGGCTATTTCAAGATCATCAACCGCGCCGTTCCCGAAGGGCTGCGCTCGCTCGGCTACGGGCAAAAGGAAATCGACGACATCATCGATTACGCGGTCGGCCGCGCCACCTTGAAAAGCGCGCCGGGGATCAACCATGAGACGCTGAAGGCGAAGGGCTTTACGGAGAAGAAGCTTAACGAGCTGGAAGGCACGCTGAAGGGCGCCTTCGACATCAAATTCGTCTTCAACAAATGGACGCTTGGCGCGGAGTTTCTGATGCAGGAGCTGAAAATCCCGGCTGACAAACTCGAGGATCAGAATTTCAGCCTGCTGACATGGCTCGGTTTTTCACGCGGCGAAATCGAGGCCGCCAACACCTATGTCTGCGGCGCCATGACGGTCGAGGGCGCGCCGCATCTGAAGCTTGCCCATTATGGCGTGTTCGATTGCGCGAGCCCGTGCGGGCGCACGGGAAAACGCTATCTGTCGACGCAAAGCCACATCCGCATCATGGCGGCGGCGCAGCCCTTCATTTCGGGCGCGATCTCGAAAACCATCAACATGCCGAACGACGCCTCGGTGGAGGATTGCAAGGACGCCTATATGTTGTCGTGGCGGCTTGGCCTCAAGGCCAATGCGCTCTACCGCGACGGCTCGAAACTGTCGCAGCCGCTGAACAGCCAGCTGATCGAGGATGACGACGACGAGGCGGAGGAAGCCGTCGAAGTGTTGATGGCCTCCAACGCGCCCGCGCGAACCGCGGCCGTCGCGGAAAAAATCGTCGAACGCATTGTCGAGCGGATCGAGCGCACCCGCGAGCGCGAGCGCCTGCCCGACCGCCGCAAAGGCTACACCCAAAAAGCCGTCGTCGGCGGCCACAAGGTCTATCTGCGCACCGGCGAATATGGCGACGGGCGCATCGGCGAAATCTTTATCGACATGCATAAGGAAGGCGCCGCCTTCCGCTCGCTGATGAATAATTTCGCCATCGCCATTTCGGTCGGCCTGCAATATGGCGTGCCGCTCGACGAATATGTCGACGCCTTCACCTTTACGCGCTTCGAGCCGGCGGGCCTCGTGCAGGGCAATGACGCGATCAAGAACGCCACCTCGATCCTCGATTATATTTTCCGGGAGCTGGCGATCTCCTATCTCGGCCGCAACGACCTCGCCCACATCGACCCGTCCGACATTGGCCATGACGTGCTCGGCAAGGGCGAGACGCAGGGCAAGCCGCCGGCGGGCGGTTCGGGCGGCGGTTCTTCTGCGACTGCGGCGCCGGGGGCGGCAAAATTCGTCTCGAGCGGTTTCGTACGCTCCAAGAGCGACAAGCTGATGCTGATCTCCGGCGGCTACGGTGGCAGCCAGGCCGCGACGGCGCTGAAGGAAAATCTCGAACAAGACGTCGAGGCTGAACTCGGCCAGCTCAACTGGACAACGCCGGCGGAAGGCGCAGCCATAGCCGAAAAGCGCAGCCAGGCCCGCATGAAAGGCTACACCGGCGAAGCCTGTGGCGAATGCGGGAATTTCACGCTGGTGCGGAATGGCACGTGCTTGAAGTGTGATACCTGTGGTGGGACCACGGGATGTAGTTGAGGATTAATGCGACCGGCGCGCACGATAAGCGTTCACCAGCTAGAAGCGAACACTGTTAGCTCAACATTGCGGAACTTCTGCGAGGAACGTCTAAGGGACGCTCAGAAAAGTAGAGAGCGCTCGCGACCTTGGTTGCGCGCTCGCGATGCAATAAAGGTTCGCTTCTGGGTGGTGAATGGCTCGAGTTAAAGACCCCACGCTTTTTTCTGTGTACTTTGGGGTCGAGAGTGACGCTCTTCAAGCGGCCGGTCTAATTGATCCCTTTTTAGACGTGGACATAAACCTCTTCATCGATCCTGTTCTCCTTGAGAAATCGTCACATCCGCAGATCAGAAAACAGGGTATCGACGAATTCCGTAGGCACTTTCAGAACTTTGTGCGTCTGCTTGCGATATCTAAAGAAGAGAACGATGCGGCTTGGAAGGCTGCCCGACGTCAACTTGATCTGCGAGAGCCTCCGGAAAACGGTCTTGGATACGGGGGCAGCGGGCGGTCAGGTAGTTCGCGACCCGAGGACGTTCGCATAGCGATTATGCGCACTAGCAAGGAGATCATTGAGCTGGGGGCTAATGACCCGGAGATGGTATCCTTGATGGGGTTTTTCGAAGAGAATGTAGGGGCTGACACCATAAGTGACTTTACCGCCCGTGTGATTACTGAGCAGCTAGCGTCAATAACTGAAGCATTTTGCAAAGCCAACAGCATTCCCGTGCACGATTGCAATGTGAGCACCGATCACAAGCTCCCTCTATTCACAACCGTTAGGGGACGGAAAGTGCCAATCGTGCTCGTGCCGTTAGATATCGTTCGGGAGCTTCCAGTCGCTAATGATTGGTCAGAAATAGAAAGAGCCGCACTTCAAAATGCCCGCATACGTGACAGGGTCAATAGATACTTGGGAGGCCTTGCACGACCAACCATAGCAGACCGAAAATTTGCCTTGCGAAAAGCGGCTATGGGATCAGTGGAAGACTTCGACCTTTTCCTTGCCGCTGTGAAAGACAATGTAACCAGCTATGATCCCAATCTTGATGCGCTTGGATATTACCGCCTAAAGGCGATCTTCTCAAATGGATTTGAGGGATTAAAGCAACCGCGCACCTACAATTTGTCAGTCGGGCCGCAAGAGATCATCAGGTTGGTCAATGATACGCTCGACTTATTCAAGCGGCATGTTGAAAAAGGCAACCTCTGGGAGGAGTTGTGGATTGAGGGTAAACCAAAGAAAGAGCGAGCTTCCCAGCTAATCTATTACGCAATCGCCGACGCTTTCTGCAAGGCCAACAACGTAGATATTTCCCCGGAGGCGAACATGGGCGGCGGCCCAATCGATTTCAAATTCTCATCAGGCTACGCCGCACGAGTGCTCGTTGAGATGAAGCGCTCTGGTGGCACTGTGGTCCACGGATATGAGAAACAACTGGAATTCTACAAAGACGCTTCACAGACGGAGTTCGGTATTTTCGTGATTATCGACTATGGAGACCTGGGTAACAAAGTGAATGAGATCAGGCAAATTCAGCAAACTCGAATTGATATTGGTGCGAGGGCATCGGAGATAATCGTAATCGATGCAACCCCAAAGGCTTCGGCGAGCAAGAGAAAATAATGCGCCCTCGCGTTTGCCGCCTCTGGCCGCACCACACCATTCATCGCACGGCTGACCCGAGCGCATCGGGATTTTGAAGTCAGGGACGAGCCACCGATCTCGGGTCTGCCCGAGATCGGCATGATGGACGGTCAGGTCGGGTAGACGCGACCGGACTGGCGCCGCTGCAGGCGGGCTTCGCTCCTTGAGTTCAAAATCTCGATGCGCTTTCCTGCCGCCATGCGCTGAATGGCTTTCTCTGCGCACGCGCGCCTTAAGTGGCGATCCGATTTGAAATCGCGCGCGCGTGGATCTTATACTGAGGACGCGCACCGCAGACAGTCTATTCTCCGAAAATCCACCAGCGAACCACAGGAGCCCACCATGGCCGACATCGAACAGATCGAAATGGAGCGCCATCGCGGGCAGCTCGCGGGAGACGTTAAAAAGCTCGTCGAAAAATATCGCGCTATCTTCGACTGGGACGTGCCGGACATCGATCAGGCCGCCGCCGACAGGCTGATCCTCGCCGAAATCCGCACGGCGCTCAGCGCGGTCGAGACCGAGATCGCCGCCAAATAGCTCTGCTCCACGGAAGCGGGGGCATGATTGGATCTGCCACTCAGCTTTCGTTACCTTTTGTTTTCCCGACAAAAGCAATCCAGCTCGCAGTCCGTGAAATCCATCGTATTGAGCCGCCGACAAGATAGATTTGCGGGCGCCGTGACGTCTGATCGCTTTTACCCAGATCAACTGGACGGCGCCGTCTTCAGCCAGCGTGGTCTGTCGTCGGCGTTGCGAGGCGCGGAAAGAGCCGGCGCCAGCGCTCCTTCGCGGCAAGGCGGAAGCTGTCCATGTAGAGGTAGATAACCGGCGTCGTGTAAAGCGTCAGCATTTGGCTGACGATCAGCCCGCCGACGATGGCGACGCCGAGCGGCCGGCGCATTTCGGCGCCTTCGCCGGCGCTGAGCGCGAGCGGCGCGGCGCCGAGGATTGCCGCGAAGGTCGTCATCATGATCGGCCGGAAACGCAAAAGGCAGGCCTCGAAGATCGATTCCCTTGGGCTGAGGCCCCGCAAGCGCTCGGCCGCCAGGGCGAAGTCGATCATCATGATCGCGTTCTTCTTGACGATGCCGATCAGCAAGATCACGCCGATCATGGCGATGACGCTGAATTCGAGACGAAAGCCCATCAGCGCCAGCACCGCTCCGACGCCGGCCGACGGCAGAGTCGACAGGATCGTGATCGGATGGATGAAGCTCTCATATAGAATGCCAAGCACGATGTAGACCGTCGCGAGCGCCGCCAGAAACAGCACGGCCTGATTGCCAAGCGAGGACTGAAAGGCCTGCGCCGCGCCCTGCGGCACGCCGCGGATCGACGCCGGCATGCCGATTTGCGCCGACGCCTTGTTGATTTCCGTAATCGCCTGACCGAGCGAGGCGCCGGGACGCAGATTGAAGGAGAGCGTGCTGGCGACGAAGAGCCCTTGATGATTGATGTTGAGGGAGGTTTTGCCCGACTCGAAATGCGCCATCGCCGCCAGCGGAATCATTTTTTCCCGCGACGTGCTGACGGCGGCGCCGGCGGAGGCGCTCGACTTGCCGCTTGAAGCGATCGCATTTGTCGCGGCGTTGCGCGCGGAATTGTCCACCGACTGCGTCGCGGCCGTCCCGCTAGAGGTCGCAGCGCTGGTCACGGTTCCGGACGGCAGGGCGCTTTGCGCGGAGCCGCTGGGATTGCCGCCGGCCGGGCTGACGTAAATGTCTTTCAGGATCGAGGGGTCCTGCCAATAGCGCGGCGCGACCTCCATCACGACATGATATTGGTTGACGGCGGAAAAGATCGTTGAAACCTGGCGCTGCCCGAAAGCGTCGTAAAGCGTCTGCGAGATTTCGTTCATGCTGACGCCAAGCCGTGCGGCGGCGTCGCGATCGATGACGATCTGAGAGGCGAGGCCGCCCTGTTGCTGATCGGCGTTGATGTCGGCGATCACGCGGCTGCCCCGCAGAGCCTCGACCAGCTTCGGCGCGAAGCGGTAGATCTCATTCGCATCGTCGCCCTGCAGCGTATATTGATATTGCGCATTGCCGAGGCGTCCGCCCATGCGCAGATCCTGCACGGCTTGCAGATAGAGCGTAACGCCCGGCACGGTCGCGAGTTTGACGCGCAGGCGCGCAATCACCTCATCGGCCGAAGCGTCGCGTTGCGCCCGCGGCTTCAGGCTGATGAAGGATCGTCCGGAATTGGTTTCGCTGCCGCCGGTGAAACCGACGATGCTTTCGACGGCCGGATCGGCGCGGACGATGTCCTGCAGCTGGCGCAGTTTCTCCCGCATAGCCTGGAACGAGATGCTCTGATCCGCCACGATCGAGCCCATGATGCGGCCGGTGTCGACCTGCGGGAAGAAGCCCTTGGGGATGATCGTGAACAGTGAAATATTGAGGCAGATGGTGGCGAACAGCGCCAGCATGATGAAGCCGCTGTGGCGGAGCGCCCAGCCGAGCGTGCGGCCGTAGCCGCGCTGAAGCGCCGCCAGCGGATCGAAGCGGCGCCCGGCCCCCTCCCGCGCCGACCGCACCCGCAAGACCAGCGAGCACATCATCGGCGTCAGCGTCAGCGACAGCACGAGCGAAATGATGATAGCGAAGGTGAGGGTCAGCGCGAATTCGCGGAACAGACGCCCGATGATGCCGCCCATGAACAGGATCGGGATGAATACGGCGACCAGCGAGACGCTGATCGAAATGACGGTGAAGCCGACCTCGCGCGCGCCGGCGAGCGCCGCCTCGCGCGGCCGCGCGCCCGCCTCGATATGGCGCGCGATATTCTCGAGAACGACGATGGCGTCGTCGACGACGAAGCCGGTCGCGATCGTCAGCGCCATCAGCGAGAGAATATTGAGGCTGAAGCCCGCAAGATACATGGCCCCGAACGCGCCGACGATCGACAGCGGCGTCACCACCGCGGGAACGGACGCCGAACGCCAGTCGTGCAGGAACAGGAAAACGATCAGCGTGACGAGAGCGATCGAGAACAGGAGCGTTCGCTCGGTGTCCTGCAGCGAGGCGCGGATCGTGTTGCTCCTGTCGCCGGTAACGATCATGTCGACGTCGGCGGGCATCGCCGCGCGCAGATGCGTCAACTCGGCCTTGATCGCATCGACCGTGCGGATGATGTTCGCCCCGGGCTCCGGGGAGACGATGACGAGAACGCCGGTTGAGCCGTTGATGAACCCTTCATTGCGCAGATCCTCGATGGAATCGACGACCTCGGCGACGTCGGTAAGGCGCACCGGCGCGCCATCGCGGTAGGCGATCACGAGATTGCGGTAGTCGGCGGCGACATTCGCCTGATCGTTGGTGTAGATCTGAAAATGGCGGTCGTCGCCCTCGATCGCGCCTTTCGGACTGTTCGCGTTGGCGGCGGCCAGCGCGGCGCGGACATCTTCGAGGCCTATGCCATATTTCGACAGCGAATGCGGGTTGATCTCGACGCGGACGGCGGGCAGCGCGGATCCGGCGATAGACGCCTGACCGACGCCCTCGAGCTGTGACAGGCGCGGCTGCAGGATGTTGGTGGCCAGGTCATACATCTGGCCGGCCGTCTTCGTTTTCGAGGTCAGCCCGAGCACGAGCATCGGCGCGTCAGCGGGGTTTAACTTGCGGTACGTTGGATTGCTGCGCAGGCTCGTCGGCAAATCAGCGCGCGCCGCATTGATCGCGCCCTGAATGTCGCGCGCGGCGCCATTGATGTCGCGGTCGATATCGAATTGCAGCGTGATGGAGGTGAGGCCAATCGTGCTGCGCGAGGTCATTTCGGTGACGGAGGCGATCTGGCCGAGCGAGCGCTCGAGCGGACTGGCGACGCTTGAGGCGACCGTTTCCGGGCTCGCGCCCGGCAGCACGGCGGACACAGAGATCGTCGGGAAATCGACCTGCGGCAAGGGCGAGACGGGCAGATTCAGAAAGCCGAGCACGCCCGCAAGGCCGATCCCTACGGCGATCAGAATCGTCGCGACCGGACGCCGAATGAAGGGCGCCGAGATATTCACCTCAGGCGCCCTCCTCGATGATCGCGCCCGGCGCCTCGCGCCGACTGAAGCGGCTCGCGAGCCGGTCAAAATAAAGATAGATGACCGGCGTTGTGAACAGGGTCAGCACCTGGCTGACGATGAGGCCGCCGACGATGGAAACGCCAAGCGGCTGGCGCAGCTCCGAGCCGACGCCCTGCCCGAGCATCAGAGGCAGCGCGCCGAGCAGGGCCGCCATGGTGGTCATCAGGATCGGCCGGAAACGCAACAGACAAGCCTCGAAGATAGCGTCTTCCGGCGACAGCCCCCGGTTGCGCTCGGCGTCAAGAGCGAAGTCGATCATCATGATCGCGTTCTTCTTGACGATGCCGATGAGCAGGATGACGCCGATGACGGCGACAACGTCGAGCTCGAAGCCGAAGGCGATCAAGGCCAGCAGCGCGCCGACGCCGGCCGATGGCAGAGTGGAGAGAATCGTCACCGGGTGGATGAAGCTCTCATAGAGCACGCCAAGGACGATATACATGGTGACGACAGCGGCGATGATGAGGAACAGCTCGTTGGAGGTCGAGGCGGAGAAGGCGCGGGCGGACCCTTGCAACGACACGGTGAAGCTGTTTGGCAGGCCGATCTCGGTCTGCGCCGCGTCGATCGCCTTGACGGCCGCATCGATCGAATAGCCGGGGGCGGTATTGAACGATATCGAGGCCGCGGAAAACTGGTTGAGATGGCTGATCAGCAGCGGCTTCTCGGTCTGCTCGAAATGGGCGATAGCCGACAACGGCACCTGTCCCTGCGTCGAAGAGGCGGACGAGGGCAAATACAGCGAATCGAGATACGAGAGATCGCGCTGCAGCTTCGGATCGACCTCGAGAATGACGCGATACTGGTTCGATTGCGTGAAGATGGTCGAGACGATGCGCTGGCCGTAGGCGTCGTAGAGGGCGTTGTCGACGCTGGCCAGGGTGATGCCAAAGCGCGCCGCCGTAGCGCGGTCGACGACGAGGTCGACCGCCTGCCCGCGCGCCTGCGCATTGCTAGCGACGTCGGTCAGCGCCGGCGATCGATGCAGACGGTCGATCAGGCGCGGGAGCCATTCTGTGAGTTCGGCCGGGTTGGCGTTTTGCAAAATGAAGCTGTATTGCGCCCGGCCAATGGTTGAATCGACGGTGAGATCCTGCACCGGCTGCAGAAACAGCTGCGCGCCGGGAATCTTCGCGACCTCCGTCTGCAGCCGGCGAATCACGTCGCGCGCGCCGACGCGCTCGTCGCGCGGCTTCAGATTGATAAGAAACCGGCCGCTGTTCAGCGTCGGATTGTCGCCGTCGACGCCGATGAAGGAGCTGACGCTGGCGACTGCTCCGTCCTTCGAAATCGTCTCCGCCATCCGCATTTGCAGCTTGGACATGGCGTCGAAGGAAATTCCCTGCGCGCCTTCCGACACGCCCTGGATCATGCCTGTGTCCTGCGCCGGGAAAAATCCCTTCGGAATGACGATATAAAGAGCGACGGTCAGGCCGAGGGTCGCGATGGCGACGAAGAGCGTCAGCGGTTGGTGACGCAGGACGATCCGGAGCAGCCGGCCATAAAAGGCGATGACGGCGTTGAACGCGCGCTCGGCCCAAAGATCGAGGCGGCTGCGCTGGCTCTCGGGGCGATGGCGGATAAGGCGGGCGCACATCATCGGCACGAGAGTCAGCGAGACGACCGCCGAAATGATGATGGTGACCGCGAGGGTGATGGCGAATTCATGGAACAGCCGGCCGATGACATCGCCCATGAACAACAGCGGGATCAGCACGGCAAGCAGCGAAACCGTCAATGAAATGATGGTGAAGCCGATCTGGTGCGAGCCCTTCAGCGCGGCCTCCAGCGGCTCGTCGCCGTCCTCGACATAGCGGCTGATGTTCTCGATCATCACGATGGCGTCGTCGACGACGAATCCGGTCGAAATCGTGAGCGCCATCAGCGACAGATTGTCGAGGCTGAAGCCGAGCAGATACATGGCGACCAGCGTGCCGACGAGCGACAGCGGCACCGAGAGGCTCGGGATGATCGTCGCCGGCACATTGCGCAGGAAAACGAAGATCACTGCGACGACCAGCGCCACTGAAATGCCGAGCTCGACCTGCACATCCGCCACCGAGGCGCGGATCGTGGTGGTGCGGTCGCTCAAAATCGTAATGTCGACCGCGGCCGGCAAGGTGGAGCGCAAGGTTGGCAGCAGCTTCTGCACGCTGTCGGCGACGGCGATGACATTCGCGCCGGGTTGACGACGAACATTGATGATGATCGCCGGTTCGCCATTGGCCCAGGCTCTGAGCTTGGTGTTTTCGGGGCCGTCGACGATTGTCGCGACGTCGCTGAGCCGCACCGGCGCATTGTTGCGGTAGGCGATGACGATGTTGCGATAATCCTTGATCGAGGTCAGCTGATCATTGGCCGTGATCGTCGAGGATTGATGCGGGCCGTCGAAACCGCCTTTCGGCGCGTTCACATTGGCGTTGGAGATCGTGGAGCGCAGATCGTCGATGTTCAGGCCATAGGCCGCAAGCGCCTGCGGGTTGAACTGGATGCGGATCGCGGGTCGCTGGCCGCCGCTGATGGTGACCTGGCCGACGCCCGGCAATTGCGCGATCTTCTGGGCGATCCGCGTTTCGCTGACATCCTGAAGACCCGTCAGGGACAGAGTCTGCGAGGTCACCGCGAGCGTCAGGATTGGCGCGTCTGCGGGATTGACCTTGGAGTAGATCGGCGGCGCCGGCAGATCCGCCGGCAAAAGGCTATTGGCGGCGTTGATCGCCGCCTGCACCTGCTGCTCGGCGACATCGAGGGTCAGATTGAGGTTGAACTGCAGCGTGACGACCGAGGCCCCGGCGGAGCTCGACGAGGTCATCTGGTTGAGGCCCGGCATCTGCCCGAGCTGGCGCTCCAGCGGCGCGGTCACCGCCGAAGTCATGACCTCCGGGCTCGCGCCGGGCAGGAAGGTGCGCACCTCGATCGTCGGATAGTCGACTTCCGGCAGCGCGGCGAGCGGCAGGAACCGATAGGCGACCGCGCCAGCGATGAGAATCGCCGCCATCAGCAGCGATGTCGCGACCGGACGCAGGATGAATAATCGCGAGGGGTTCATCAGCCAAACCGTGCGACGACGTCAGGACTTGTCTGCGCGCCGACCGTCATTGCGCCCCCGGCTGCTGCCCGTGACGCCCGGAGCCGCGCCCGGATTTGCCCCCGGGCGTCGCGGCGGCATCTTTTGCCGGGGCGTCGGTGGCGACGCCGTCAATGGCGGCGATGGACACTTCGGCCTCGTCGCGCAGCCTGTCCGTCCCGTCGACGACGACGTGGTCGCCCGGCGCCAGCCCGGAGGTTATCGCCACGCGGCCGCCTTCCTGCGGACCAAGCGTCACCTTGCGCATGACAACCTTGTTGTCCGCGCCGACGAGATAGACATAGGTCCCGGGCGCGCCGCGCTGGATCGCCGTCACCGGAACGATCACGGCGTCGTGCAAGGTGTCGATCAGAAGCTGCGCGTTGACGAACTGGTTCGGAAACAGTTTGTCGTCGAGATTGTCGAATTCGGCGCGGATCTTGACGGTGCCCGTCGTGGCGTCGATCTGATTGTCGATATTTGAAAGCTTGCCGGTCGCAAGCTTGTTCACATAGGCGCGGTCGAAAATGGAGACCGTGAGTTCGGCGCCTGTCTTCAGCCGGTCGAGGATGGCCTGGAGCTCATCCTCCGGCACCGTGAAGATCACGGAGATCGGGTGCAGCTGGGTGATGACCGCGATGCCGGAATCGCTCGTTTGCACGTAGTTGCCGGGATCGACGAGGCGAAGGCCGACGCGGCCGTCGAGCGGAGACACGATGCGGGCATAGGTGAGATTGAGCGTCTGCGCGTCGATCTGCGCCTGATCCGTCTTGAGCGATCCCTCATATTGCTTGACGAGATAGATCTGATCCTCGGCGGTCTGGCGGGCGATCGAATCCTGTTTCAGCAACGTCTGGAAGCGCTTCATATTATTGCGCGCCTGATCGAGCAGGCCCTGGTCGCGGTCGCGTTGCCCTTCATATTGCTCTTTGGAGACCTGATAGGGTCGCGGATCGATCTGCGCCAGAAAATCGCCCTTCTTCACGAGCTGGCCTTCCTTGAAGCCAACATCGATCAGCTGTCCGTTGATCTGCGTCTTCACGGTCACATTGGCGAGAGGCGTCACCGTCCCAAGCCCGCTGACGAGAATGTTTATGTCGCCCTTCGCCACTGTTGCGACGCCGACCGGCTGCGCCTGGGCCGCCTGCGGCGCGGGCCCTGTGGCGCTCGAATGGTCGGTCGTGACGAAGCGATAGGTTCCGAAAGCGATCAGCGCCGCGAGCACGATCAGGATCGCGCGCCGCAGCGTCGATCTGGCCGGGGCCGTCGGCGCGTCCGGCTGGGGCGGCGCAGAGCCCTTCTTGGGCGCCCTCGCCTCCTCGCGAAGATAAACCGGATCGAGAGGGTCTTCGCCCGGCGGCCGGGTGCGATCATCCATGAGATTGGTCCAAAGCTGAGCTTCGCGTTAGAGAATTCACCCGATTATCGCAGCGGGCAAATGACCGGGCCGTGTCCGCAATATGAGATCTTCGCCAGCATTCGCCAGGCGCGGCGGCCCAACCGCCAGGGACTCGGTTGCGGCGACGCACAAATCTCGCGGCTCAATGAAACATAATGATGGCGGATCTCTAATCAATTCTTTGTAGTGATTAACGTTCTTTTGATTTGCCAACTTGCGATCGGCTCCGCGCGCGATGGTTGGCGTTGGCTATAAACGGGGCAGCAGCGGGTTGGAGTCCTCAAGGTCAGTGATCGCCGGAAGCTGCCGAACGTCCCAGCCGCCGCCAAGGGCCTCGATCAGCTGGACCGTGGCCAAAAATCGATTCTGCCGGATGGTCAGCGCTGAGGTCTGGTTGGTGAGCAATTGCGACTGGGCGACGACAACAGCCGTGAAGGCGACCGTGCCGGCGGAATATTGGTTGAGCAGAACGTCCACCTCTTCCTGCGCCGCCCTGACCGCGTCATCCTGAACCTTGGCCTGCTGCGCCAACAGGCGCAGGGCGACGAGTTGATCCTCGACTCCCTGAAACGCCGAGAGCACCGTCTGCCTGTAATTGGCGACGCTTTGATCATAGGTCGCACGCGCCGCGTCGACCGTGGCGCTGCGCAATCCGCCGTCGAATACTGTCTGGGCCGCCGCCACGCCGACGCTCCACGCCTCATTGGCGAGAGACACGGCGAGCGGTCCGCGGCCGGCGAAGCCGAACGCGCCCGAGAGGCTGATATCCGGATAATAGGCCGCGATAGCGACGCCGATCAGGGCGTTTTGCGCCTGCATGGAGCGCTCGGCCGAGGCGATATCAGGCCGGCGTTCGAGCAGAACCGAGGGCAGACTGACCGGAACCGTCGGCGGCGTCATCTTGAACGGCGCAACCGCGATGTTGAGTTCGGCCGGCGGTCTGCCGATCAGCACCGCGATCGCATGCTCGTATTGCGCGCGGGCGATGCCGGCGTTGATCGCTTCCGCCTGCGTGTTGTAAAGCTGCGCCTGAGCCGTCGCGACATCCGCTTTGGAGACGGTTCCGGCCGCATACTGGCGCTGCGTAATCTCCAGCGTGCGCTGAAATTCCTTTGCGGTGCGCTCGAGCAAATCCTTTAGCGCATCGGAGGCGCGAAGGTTGAAATAGGCCGTCGCGAGCAAGGATTGCGAGGAAAGCGTCGTATTGGCGAGATCCGCAGCGGAAAGCTGCGCGCCCGCCGCATTGTTTTCGATCGAGCGCCGCACCTGACCCCAGATGTCCGGCGTCCAGCTGGCGTTGGCCGTCAGGTCCGAAGTAAACAGGGTGGAGGAGCTGCCGGTGTTGAACCCGCTCGTCTTGCTTCCGCTATGCGCTCCGGTTCCGGAATAATTGACGGAGACCGTGGGGAACAGCCCTGCCTGCGCTTCGCGTACGAGCGATTTCGCGGTGCGATAGGCGCCCTCGGCGCCGATCACATTCTGGTTCGAGATCGACACCTGGCTGATGAGCGAATCAAGCGTTTTATCCCGGAACGGGGCCCACCATTGGCCGCGATCGGCGCCGTCAAGAGGCGTCGCCGTCTTCCAGCCCTTCAGCTCCTTATAGCGGATGGGGGTGGGAGCCGAGGGCTTCACATAGTCGGGGCCGACAGCGCAGCCGCAAAGGCCGACCGCCAGCGCCGCGATGGAAGCCAGGGCTGGAAACGGGGCGCGAAGAGTCAATCAGCCTCGCTTATTCGTCGTAGAGGTCAAAACGCGCGTTCCCAAAGGTCAGTCGCTCCTTAGCGCCGCCCGCTCACCGGATCCGCCGACGCAAAGGCCATGGCTGCGGTTCCGTGGTCGTTAGCAACATAGCGTGGCGCGAGCAAGGCTGGGCAAGCCGTGCAAGCGTGGCGCCTTCCTAACGATGCGCTTAGGAGGCGAAGCAAAGGCCCCTAAAATATCAATAAGATGTGATGCTAGATCAAACACGGCCTGAAACAACAAGGCGCGCGGAAACGAAGTAGGATCAACGCCGCAAAGGAGCTCGCGCGAAGTGCCGTTACTGTGGACCCCTCTCACCGACCGCGCCGGCCGGTTCGCGCCGTTGAAATGCGCCGCGCTGGCGGCGACGCTAGCGCCTGCGCTGTGGATCGCAATATCCGCTGTCGAGGGACGGCTTGGCTCCCGCCCGGTCATGGAGGCGATCCACCAGACGGGGTTATGGGCCGTGCGGATGCTCGCCCTGACGCTGGCCGTGACGCCGTTGCGGCTCGCGACGCGGTGGCCGAAGCTTGTCTCGATCCGGCGGATTCTCGGGGTGTCCGTGCTCGCCTACGCGATTTTGCATGTCGGGCTGTTCGCCTATGACCAGCATTTCGCCGCGCTACATATCGCCTCCGAAATCGTCAAGCGGCTGTATCTGACGATTGGCTTTGTCGCGCTCGTGCTTCTTTGCCTGCTCGGCGCGACCTCGACGGACAGGATGATTGCGCGGCTCGGATCGCGGCAATGGACGCGCTTGCACCGCGTCATCTATGCGATCGCGGCGCTGGCGAGCGTGCATTTTTTCATGCAGTCCAAGCTGGACATCACGCAGCCGACGATCATGGCTGGAATTTTTGCGCTTCTCTTCTGCTATCGTCTTTTCGCGGCGCGTTCGGGCGGCGATCTCTCCGCTCTCAGCGTCGCCGCGCTCGCCTTGGGCGCGGCGACGGCGACCGCGCTCGGGGAGGCGCTGTGGTTTGCCGTTTCGGCGGGAGCTCCACTCGCGCTTGTGCTCGCCGCGAATTTCGATTTTTCCTACATGGCCCGGCCGGCCTGGTATGTGCTGGCGGCGGGGCTCGTTCTCTTCGCCGCGCGGCTGTCGAGACCGGTCTTCGCGCCACGCTCGGCGGCTGCGGTCAGACGGCGCGCGCTTGGCGACGCCAAGGCTTCGGGGTGAAGGGCTCGGGGGTGAAGGGGTCGGGACCGCCCGGCTGCGGGCCAATTATTTGCGTCAAGGCGCTGTCCGGCGCGGAGGCAGGAGCGACCGGCGCGAGATGCGGCTTTATCGGCAGGCTGCCGTGCTTGGCGAGGTAGCGGGCGGTTTTCTCCGCCGCGGCGGGATCCTCGAAGCGCTGGCC
The DNA here is from genome assembly GCF_002891535.1 of Methylocella silvestris. GTDB lineage: Bacteria > Pseudomonadota > Alphaproteobacteria > Rhizobiales > Beijerinckiaceae > Methylocapsa > Methylocapsa silvestris_A. The sequence goes on from NZ_PDZR01000002.1 coordinate 130,235, forward strand.
TTCCATTGCGTTGAACATTTGCGAAGCGGCGAAAAAATTGAACGATCCGTCGCGTCCGTCCCGCGCGACGATGCCGGCGGTTCGGCCGCCAATCTGGATCACATAGGCGTCGGGCATTTTGGAGGCCTCTCAGCTTCGCTCAAGCCAATAATACACTAAATTTATAGACTAATGTCAATGCGATACTCAAATGGCAACGCAAAATGCGTTCCACTTCTCCCCGCTCGACCGCTTCGAAAAGTGACACAAGAATGTTGCGCGAGGCTGGTTGTTCCGAGCGTAAAATAAATTGAGAAAATTTGATTTGCTTCAGGTCAAACGGCAGCCGCGCAACCAAACCGCGACGGCAAACGCTGTTACACAAGAATGCTACAGTCGTGCGTCACCGCGCGACGCGCCGTTTCGCACAGCCCGCTCTCGCCGGAAGACGGATCGGCGCGTCAGTCGAACAGGCTTGAGACGCTTTCTTCCTTGGCGATTCGTGTGATGGCTTCGCCGATGAGGGGGGCGACGGAGACGATCCGGATATTTTTCGAAACGCGGATCGCCTCCGTCGAGGAGATCGTGTCCGTCAGCACCAGCTCTTTCAGACTCGAGGCCGAGATGCGCGCGGCGGCGCCGCCGGAGAGCACGCCGTGGGTGATATAGGCGTAGACCGCGATCGCGCCCTCGGCGCGCAGCGCGTCGGCGGCGTTGCACAGCGTGCCGCCGGAATCGACGATGTCGTCGATCAGGATGCAGACCTTGCCGGCGACGTCGCCGATGATGTTCATCACCTCGGATTCGCCGGCGCGCTCGCGCCGCTTGTCGACGATGGCGAGCGGCGCGTCGATGCGCTTGGCCAGCGCCCTTGCGCGCACGACGCCGCCGACGTCGGGCGAGACGACCATCAGATTGCCTTTCGGCAGCCGCGCCTCGATGTCGCGCACCAGCACCGGGGCGGCGAACAGATTGTCGGTCGGGATGTCGAAGAAGCCCTGGATCTGGCCGGCGTGCAGATCGACGGTGAGGACGCGGTCGGCGCCGGCTCTCGTGATCAGATTGGCGACGAGCTTGGCCGAAATCGGCGTGCGCGGGCCGGCCTTGCGGTCCTGCCTTGCGTAGCCGAAATAGGGAATGACCGCGGTGATGCGGCGGGCCGAGGCGCGGCGCAGCGCGTCGGTCATGATCAGCGCCTCCATCAGATGATCATTGGTCGGATAGGAAGTCGACTGGACGATGAAGGCGTCCTGGCCGCGGACGTTTTCCTGGATCTCGACAAAGATCTCCATGTCGGCGAAGCGGCGCACCTGACATTTGGTCAGGGCGACGCCAAGATAGGCGGCGATCGCCTCGGCAAGAGGACGATTGGAGTTGCCCGCCAGAATTTTCATGAGCGCAATGATCCCGCTAAAGCACGATGAGGTCGGATTTTATCATCCAAAATCAGGAACGTGATCGACCCCAGCGGTCAGAGCGTCGCGCTTTCAGGCGCAATGCTTTTGCCGCCGATGCTCTCTCTTACGCATTGCGCCGGTGTCGGCGCAATGGCAAAGCTCGCGATGTTCTGGGACAGGAAGAAACGGGAGTTTTGCGGCCGCGCGCTATCTAACGCGGGTCCATGTTTCCGAGCCGCAGACTCCGCCATTCGCGCCGCAACCCTTGATTTCCAGCGAGCGTTCGCCGCTCTGCGTCACGGTGGCGTTATAAAGCAGGCCATCTTCGGCGTTATAGGTCGTGCCGGTCCAGACATTGTTGCCGGACGGCCTCAGATTAATCAAAACCTCGATGCCGAGGACGGAACGATTGCGCTTGGCGGGATCCGGATTGCGCTCGTCTTTGCCGGGCGCGCCCTTCGTCGAGGCGACGAAACCGCATAGGCCTGCGCCACATTTCTTGATGCGCACGGTTGCGCCCCCGTCTGCGACTCGCCAATCGCCGATCGGATCAGCGCTGGCCGCGCCGGCAAAAAGGGTGACGAGGGCAAAGGCTGTCAGGACAACGCGCTTCATATTTCCTCCAACTTCATTCTCTGCCGGGCGGCGCGACTATAGCCGCGCGCACGGCGCTGTCGAGGTTGAACTCGATCTGCGCGATCATGTTCGCGCAGGAACGCGGAGGCATAAGGCATGGCGCGGCGGAGTGTAACTAAAATCAGCTTTTAGCCGGCGAAGGCGAACTCGCCGCCGCAAAGGCCGCGATCCGAAGGGCGGCGGGGCCGCCTCTTGCGCTCAAAGCAAAAAGGCCAAAACTCCCCGACGTCCGAAGCCGGCGGACGGCGTTTGGCGGCGGCTGCGACCCGTCTATGGGTGCGAGGCCCAGAGGCCGCGGCGGGCCAGCGAAAGAGCGGGAAGAAGGCTCGCCATCAATGACGCGACATAGCCAAATTGCACGGCACCGAGAATCATCAGGCCGTTGCCGCAGGATGACCAGAAAGAGTGCGCAAAGATGCCGGGATCCGTCATCGCCAAAGCAATCATCACACCGCTCGCGGGAAACAGAACATAGACCCTGAAGAAACGGCCGAGAATCATGCCTAATAATGCGCCAACCAGAAGTAAGTTTATCATTCGATGCCTCCCGATATTTTTCTTAGTCTTTTTATCTTGTCGTTGTCTTGATTTCCCGCAATCTGCTCCAAACACAGGCGAAGCAAAAGCCTCATTTTGCGGCAATCCAACGCCAGTAGGGCGCCGCCGCTCCAACCGTCGATCCCCTCGCGCGAACGCAGGGCCGTACCGAACGCTGTCAACGCGGCATAAAACAGCCGCGACGCTTCAATTAGCCCAGCTTTGGACGGGGGATCACCGATCACCCCGAATCCTCACCGCCCTGTTGTAACTCTCGTTAAAATAGAACCGACGTCCTCTTTCCCGCAAGCCGAATTTGATCGGTCGCTTTGGAGATGACCTAAAATACTGTCGCGAGACCGGGCCATTTACTTGCTGCGACGCAATATAGACAGCTAAAGCCCGAGCGACGCGCTTTGACGGCATCACCGCCATGGAGGGTCAGGCGCGGGCGGAACGCGGGCGTCACCGAGGCGCTGACTGCTGCTGCGCCAGAGCCTTAACTTATTGATAAACAGTTAAGCTTGCGTAATTGCGACAGTCTTCGTTCGACCGGCGCGCGAAGGCTTATTCAACCACGGTTGGGCCCAAGCAGCGCGCGCGCATTGCTAATTCGCAGGTCCCGGCCGCCCCGGGAGTTCTGATTTGGTCAGAATCGCCCCGCTGCAACGCAAAATACCAGCCGTCGCCGGCCAATCCGAATATCGCCTCAATCGACCGGCCGTGCGTCGGGCGCGCGGCTTTTGCAACGGGCGTGGCAATTTTATCTCACAAATAGCGGCGGGTGAGACGGCGTACGGGCGCGGGCGCGGCCATAAAACGGCAATTATAGATCAAATTGGCGATGATCTTCGTCGCGACCAAGGCGGCGGCGAAAAGGAAAAGGTGACGCATGGCGAACCTTTCGGAAAAGTCGCAGCGGCTTGCCCGCAACGCTTGCGCAACGTCGCCTCCGGCCCAGAGGTTCCCATGGCCGGCGCCGGAGAAGCCACCTCTAGGCCCCCGCAAAAAAAATCCGCCGAGGCAAGCCTCGGCGGAACTGCAAGCCAGGCTTTGCCGGCAAGCTGCGGTTCAGAGCCCTTCGAACAGGGCCGTCGACAGATATCGCTCGGCAAAGGACGGGATGATGATAACGATCGTCTTGCCTTCGCTCTCGGGCCGCGAGGCGATCTCGATCGCGGCGGCGACCGCGGCTCCGGACGAAATGCCGACGGGAATGCCTTCGAGCCGGGCCAGCAGGCGGGCGGTGTCGAACGCCGTCTGATTGCCGACGGTGACGACCTCGTCGATCACCGACCGATCGAGAATCGAGGGCACGAAGCCTGCGCCAATGCCCTGGATCTTGTGCGGGCCAGCCTGGCCGCCCGACAGCACGGGCGAATCTTCAGGCTCGACCGCGACGATTTTCAGGCCGGGGCGGCGCGGCTTCAGCACCGTGCCGACGCCGGTGATCGTGCCGCCGGTGCCGACGCCCGCGACGAAAATGTCGACTTCACCCTTGGTGTCGTTCCAGATTTCCTCGGCCGTGGTCTTCTTGTGGATCTCCACATTGGCCGGATTGTCGAATTGTTTCGGGATCCACGAGTCCGGCGTCGAATCCACCAGCTCCTGCGCTTTGGCGATCGCGCCCTTCATGCCTTGCGCGGCGGGCGTCAGCACCAGTTCGGCGCCGAGCAACGCAAGCATCTTGCGGCGCTCGATCGACATCGATTCTGGCATGACGAGAATGAGTTTATATCCGCGCGCCGCGGCGACGAAAGCGAGCGCAATGCCGGTGTTGCCGGACGTCGGCTCAATCAGCGTCGTTTTGCCGGGCGTGATCTTGCCTTCGGCTTCGAGCGTCGTGATCATATGTTCGCCGATGCGGTCCTTGACGCTCGCCAGCGGATTGAAAAATTCAAGCTTGGCGAGAAGGCGGGCTTTGAGGCCTTTTGCCTGTTCGATCTTGCCGAGCCGCACCAGCGGCGTATCGCCAATCGTGTCAGTAATCGACTCGTAAATGCGTCCACGTCCCGGGACGTGGTCAGCTACGGCCGTTTCGGCCGGCCGGACAGCGCTCTGCGCCATGGGTGTGCTCCATCATTATCGGTTCAAGCCGCGTCTTGCGGCGAAATCGGCGCGTTCGTTCATCTTGACCGGCGATCGCCTCGCGGCGGCACTCTATAAAGTCTAGTAAATCTGTCAACATTAACGCGCCATCAAATCTAGGCGGCGCGCGACAGTCCCGTCGCCGTCGCCAGCGCCTGATCGAGATCGGCGATAATATCATCGATATGCTCGACTCCGACAGACAGGCGCACATAGCCGGGCGTCACGCCAGTCGCCAGCTGATCCTTGCCAGAGAGTTGGGAATGCGTCGTTGTCGCCGGGTGGATGGCGAGGCTTCGCGAGTCGCCGATATTAGCGACGTGATAGAAGAGTTCCAGCGCGTCGATGAATTTGCGGCCTTCCTCGGCGTTCGACAGTTCGAAGCCGACGAGACCGCCATAGCCGCCCTTGAGATAGCGGTCGGCCCGCTCCCGCGTCAAGCCGGTCTGCAACGAGGGATAGATCACGGTCTTGACCCCGGCGTGGCGGGAAAGATGGCGGGCGACCGCTTCAGCGTTGCTGACATGCCGCTCGATCCGTAGAGGCAGGCTCTCGATCCCCTGCAACAGCAAAAAGGCGTTGAAGGGAGAGAGCGCCGCGCCGATATCGCGGAGCAATGTGGTGCGCGCCTTGATGATATAGGCGACGGGGCCGATCGGCTTCACCGCCTCGGTCCAGACGGCGCCATGATAACTCGGGTCCGGCGTATTGAGCGCGGGCTGGCGCTCCTTATGGCCTTCCCAATCGAAATTGCCGCCATCGACGATCAGGCCGCCGATCGAATTGCCATGGCCGCCAAGATATTTGGTGGCCGAATAGACCACGATCGCGGCGCCGTGGTCGAGCGGGCGGCAGAGGATCGGCGCGGCGGTATTGTCGACGATGAGCGGAATGCCAAGGGCGCGGCCGATCGCGGCGATTTCGGCGATCGGCAGGACGGTCAATTTCGGGTTCGGCAGCGTCTCCGCGTAATAGGCCCTGGTACGTGCGTCGGTCGCGCGCCGAAACGCCTCGGGGTCGTCCGGATCGACGAACCGGACCTCAATGCCTTGATCTTTCAAGGTGTTGGCGAAGAGATTCCAGGTGCCGCCATAAAGATCCGTCGCGCTGACGATATTGTCGCCTGCACGGGCGAGGTTTTGTACGGCGAAGGCCGAGGCCGCCTGCCCGGAGGCCAGCGCCAGTGCGGCGACCCCGCCCTCAATCGCCGCCACGCGCTGCTCCAGCACGTCGAGAGTCGGGTTGCCGATGCGGGTGTATATATTGCCAAGCTCGCGCAGCGCAAAAAGGTCCGCGGCGTGCTGCGTGTCGCGGAACTGGTAGGATGTGGTCTGATAGATCGGCACGGCGACGGCGCCGGTCGCGGGGTCGGCGCGCCAGCCGGCGTGCAGGGCGAGAGTCTCCGGCTTGTTTGTCGGGCGGGGCATGCGGCGTCTCCTTTTCTTTGCGGCCGGCGCAGCGGGCGCTCTCTTCTTGGCGGAGATTATTAAAGACTAAAAAGTCAGAGGCGAGGGCGCCCGCGCAGAGCGTCGCTCCCGGCGGCGGCGGCCTTTCGTCCGGCGGCCGTCGCTTCCCCATGGCGCTCGGCTCTTTCGTCCGGCGGTGCTACGGGCGCCCGCTCGCGGATTCGGACACGGGAAGAGACGGTGACAGAGGCGGGAAAATTCTGAAGCAGCATACGGTCGTCGTTCAAGGCCATGAATTCGGGTCCGGCAGGTGGTTTTGCAGAGGGATTAAAGTCTCGCGGAGCGGAGAGGCGCGCCCGGCGCGCCTCTCCGCATCTGCTGCGATTGATCGGGCCCCCGGGCATCGCTCGCCGTCGGCTTTTGCCAATGCCTGGAGATTAGTTGATAAAATTTGTGAAGTAAAGACTTTGGGGCGTTTCAGGACGCAGGAGATCGCAATTCCACGGGCTGTCTAGGCTCCTTTGATGAAGGAATTATTGCGTGGAGGCAATTGCTCCTCGCGGCCTCGCGCCTTGTTGATGTCTCGAGCCAAAAATCAGATCGTTTTCGGCAAAGGCCGCGTCCGCTTGCGCCAGTTTCAGCAATTCCTTGACTTCGGGGAGCGAAATCGCCAGTTTCCGCCCTCCCCGGCAACCGATTATTTGACCATGACCTTTCCCGTTTCTCCGCAAGATCAGGCCGCGCTGCGGCCGGCCTCGGCGCGGAGCTATCTCGATTTCGAAAAGCCTGTCGCCGAACTCGAGGCGAAGGTGCAGGAGCTGCGCTCGCTCGCCGCCGATGGCGAAGGCGTGCAGATCAGCGACGAATTGTTCCGGCTCGAGGGCAAATCGGAAAAGGCGCTGGCCGATCTCTACGCCAGCCTGACGCCCTGGCAGAAGACGCAGGTCGCGCGCCATCCGCAACGCCCGCATTTTACCGATTACGTCAAAGGACTCATCACCGATTTCAGCCCGCTCTCCGGCGACCGGCAGTTTGGCGAGGACGCGGCGCTGATCTGCGGGCTTGGGTGGTTTCGCGGCTATGCCGTTTGCGTGATGGGGCAGGAAAAGGGCACCGACACTGCGGCGCGCATCAAGCATAATTTCGGCATGGCGCGGCCGGAAGGCTATCGCAAGGCAGTGCGCGTGATGCAGCTCGCCGCTCGTTTCAACCTGCCGGTGATTTCGCTGGTCGACACGCCCGGAGCTTTCCCCGGCGTCGATGCGGAAGAGCGCGGCCAGGCCGAAGCCATCGCCCGCGCGACGGACGCCTCCCTTTCGCTGGGGGTGCCGAATATAGCGGCGATCGTCGGCGAAGGCGGATCGGGCGGCGCGATCGCCATCGCCACCTGCAATCGCGTGCTAATGCTGGAGCACGCGATCTATACCGTCGCTTCGCCCGAAGCCTCGGCCTCGATTTTGTGGCGCGACGCGGCAAAAGCCGAAGACGCCGCGACGACCATGAAAATCACGGCGCAGGATCTCTACCGATTCGGGATCATCGACGCGATCATCGCCGAACCCGTCGGCGGCGCGCATCGCGATCCGGCCGCCGCGATTCAGGCGGTGGGCGATGCGGTGCAGCGCGCGCTCGAAGGGCTGCTGCCGCTTTCGCATGAAGAGATCAGGCGCAGCCGCGCCGATAAATTTCTGGCGATCGGCCGCACGGTCTGATCTTGGGCGCTCCGCAAGCGTGGCGCCAAAGCAACGCCCGGCGGGAATCGTGGGCCGCGCATAAGCGCCGGCGTCGGCAGCAGGCTTCAGACAAGGTTAGCGAGAGATAAACGGCGCGGAAACAAAACGCGCCGGCAATGGCCTTTGCGGCCCGGAGCAGCTCGGTTTCCGGGCGCAACGGCATTAACAGCGCCGTTTTTTCGGTTCTTTCGTCGAATTTGCCTCTCAAGCGGCGCAAAACGTCGCAGCTGCCAGGATGACGCGCGGCGTCCTCGCGCCGGGGGAGCCCGGCGGCTTCGCCTCATTGCCGCCGTAGTGCCGGCTGAAGTTGGGTAGGTCCAAGCTCGACCAGCGTTATCGACGGAGCGATTCTGACGGCTAGACTTTTTCAGGCTTCGGCAATGGGCGAATTAGCCTTGGCGCGAGAGCGCCGTTACTGAAAACGCTAAGAGTTTATTTACCGTTTTGTGTAAAATTGCTGGGTCTCAACTCACTTGCGAGGAACGGCCCGGCGCGGTAGACTGCATCTGCATCATGGATGCAAACCTTATAGAACGCGCGAGACGCTCATGAGTTCCAGCCGCGACTTCCCCGTCCGCCTCGGTCTTGTCGCCATGGCCGCCGCCGCCGCCCTTTCCCTCGCCGGCTGCGAAGACACAGGCTTCGACAGCATCAGCGCGCGCGCCAACGCCCCGGTTCCGAAGGAAACCGTTGCTCTGATGACGGAGAAGGGAACGACCCCGAGCGCGCCCGTCCTGATCCGCACGTATAAGAAAGAATCAGAGCTCGAAGTCTGGAAGATGAAGGCGGACGGCAAATATGCGCTGCTCAAGACCTATCCGGTCTGCCGCTGGTCCGGTCAGCTCGGCCCCAAGACGCGCGAAGGCGACCGGCAGGTTCCAGAAGGCTTTTATTCTATCACCCCGGCGCAGATGAAGCCGAATTCGGCCTATTATCTCGCCTTCAACGTCGGTTATCCCAACGCCTATGACCGCGCGCTCGGGCGCGACGGCGGCTCCATCATGGTGCATGGCATCTGCTCCTCGGCGGGCTGTTTCTCCATGACCGACCCGCAGATCGGCGAGATCTACGCCCTCGTCCGCGACGGTTTTTCCGGCGGCCAGCGCGAAATCCAGATGCAGTCTTATCCCTTCCGGATGACCGCCGAGAACATGGCGAAATATCGGGCCGATCCGAATATCGGCTTCTGGAAGCAGCTCAAGGAAGGCTCCGACAATTTCGAGGTGACCAAGCAGCAAGTCGCCGTCGGCGTCTGCAGCAAGCGCTACGTCTTCAACGCCGAGCCGGTCGCCGGCCGCTTCGATCCTTACGGCCCCTGCCCGCAGCTGAAGCAGGATGAAAGCGTGCGCAGCCAGGTCGCGGCCAAGGCCGCCCGCGACGATGTGAAAGTGGCTGAACTCGCGGCGCAGGCGAAGCCGATCCGCACCCTCTACGTCGATGGCGGCCAGCATCCGCAGTTCGCCTCGCTGTCGGCCTTCGCCAGCCGTCCGGAGGCGCTCGCGCGCGGCCCGGTCGACGTCGTGATCGAGGATGTGAAGACGAAATTCGCCTCTGACGACGGCAAGGCCCGCAGGACCCGCGTCTCGCCGGTCGTGCAGATGGCCAAGGCCGCTCCGGCTCCCGCCGCTGCCGCTCCCGCCGTCAAACTGGCCGACGCCGGAGACGTGACGGGCTCGGTGGGCGGCGCTTCCGCCAAGGAGCCGGATCGGCTGGCGATGATTACCGGCTGGTTCGGCGGCAAGAAAACCGAGCCGGTCGCGGCGGTCGCCGCCCAGGAGCCCTTGGTGCCGCAATTCGCCGATGTTCCGACGCCGCCGCAACGCGCCGACGCCTCGGTTAAATCCGCCGCTGCGACCGCCGCGACGGCTGGCCCTGCCGCCGTGGCCCAGATTGTCCGCTAGAGCATTTTCACGAGTTATGGAATCGTAAAAACGCTCTATCCTTGTTTCAACGCATTTTCTTATCGCAAAAGTCTGCAACTTTTGCGGAAAATGCTCTAGCAGGACCCGGCGGATCGCCGGCGCGCCGCGCCCTTCGTCCGCCTGTCGCGCTTGAAGCGGACCGCCGCGCGGTCCATCTTGCTGGCATGAGCAAGGCCTTCACCAAGGAAAGCGAGAGCGACGAGGTCGATCTCGAAGACGAAGCTCCGGCCCTCCCGGCCGGCGTCAAGAACTACATCACGCCGGAAGGGTTGCGGCGGATGCAGGAGGAATTCGATCAGCTTTTCCGGATCGAACGGCCGAAAGTCGTCGAGACGGTGTCCTGGGCCGCGGGTAATGGCGATCGCTCCGAAAATGGCGACTACATTTATGGCAAGCGCCGCCTCCGCGAGATCGATCGCCGCATGCGTTTCTTGCGCAAGAGAATGGAGATCGCCGAAGTCGTCGATCCTGCGCGCCAGACCAATCGCGACCGGGTGTTTTTCGGCGCAAAGGTCGAATATCGGAACGCGCGGAATGAGATGAAGATGCTCCGGATCGTCGGCGTCGACGAGGCGCGCTCCGAGCTCTCCGAAGTCAGCTGGATCTCACCGATCGCAAAATCCCTGCTCAAGGCAGAGGAAGGCGATATGGTCGAGGTGAAAACGCCAAAGGGAACCGAGCGGATCGAAATCGTCAAGATCAGCTACTGACGATCTGCGCCAGCGCCGTTTGCGGCGCATCAAATTGTAACACTCCTCAGCGATATAGTCTGCGTGGCGGGGTTAGAGGAGATTGACGCTTATGGCCGACGCGCCAGCCGTAACTTATGATAAAACGACGATCTCGCTGCATTGGGCGAGCGCCGGTCTTATCGCTTTGCTCTGGATCGGCGGCCAGACCGGCGACTGGTTTTCCGGCCAGCCGAAGGTCATCGCGTGGTCGATGCATGTGACGCTCGGCTTTGCTTTGGCGCTTGTCATCGTGTGGCGACTGGTCTGGCGCAGGAGGGGCGGACGCCATCTGCCGCCGGCAAACTCCGGCGCGCTGCAAATAATCGCGCAATCCACGCATCATCTGCTCTACGGGTTGCTGCTGATCGTTCTCGCGCTCGGGATCGTCAACGCTTTTGTGCGCGGCTTCAATCTGTTCGGCCTCGTGAGCCTGCCGCAGCTGGGCGATCGCGAATGGCGCAAGCCCATCACCGAATTGCATGGCCTTGCCGCCAATATTCTGCTCGGCCTCGCCTTTCTTCACGCCGCCGCGGCGCTGGCGCATCATTATCTGCTCAAGGACGGCGTGCTGACGCGCATGCTGCCTGCGCGCGTTCCCACCGAAAAGCCGTCCGTCCATTGATCCAGCGCGGCGGCCGAGGCCGTCGCCGCGCTCTTGGCGCTCCCGTCTCCCGTCAGAAGGATAGTCCCTTGGCTGGCCGATTGCACATTGAAGGCCATCTTGTCGATCGAATCGGCTGGCTGCGCGCCGCTGTCCTTGGCGCCAATGACGGCATCATCTCTACCGCAAGCCTGATGCTGGGCGTCGCCTCGGCCTCGAGCGCGGCGAGCGAAGTGCTGGTGGCCGGGATCGCCGGGCTGATCGCCGGCGCAATGTCGATGGCGGCCGGCGAATATGTCTCGGTCAGTTCGCAGGCCGACACGGAGCGCGCCGATCTCGCGCGCGAGCGGCAGGAGCTCGCCACAGATCCTGAATTTGAAACGCGCGAGCTGACGCAGATTTATGTACGGCGCGGCGTCGATTCGGCCCTGGCGCGAAAAGTCGCCGAACAGCTCATGGCGAAAGACGCCCTCGGCGCGCATGCGCGCGACGAACTCGGAATATCTGAAGCCGTCACCGCCAAACCAATTCAGGCGGCGCTGACCTCGGCCGCGACCTTTGCGGTCGGCGCGGCGCTGCCAATTGGCGCTGCGCTGATCGCCCCGCCGCACCTCTTGCAATGGGTGGTTTCCGGATTGTCTTTGGTCTGCCTTGCCGGCCTCGGAGCTGTGGGCGCGAAGGTCGGCGGCGCCAAAATTTTGAAGCCGACGCTCCGCGTCGCCTTCTGGGGCGCGCTGGCGATGGCGATCACCGCAGGCATAGGCGCGCTCGTAGGCCGGGCCGTCTAACATCGCATCGACGCCGGCTTGAATCCTGGACTGCGAGAATCCAGGATCACGAAAGTTGGTATGCGGCGCCGAATAACCTGCTTGCTGGCAAAACGCCGCCCCTCACCCCAGATTCAGCTCCTTGAAGAAATCATTGCCCTTGTCGTCGATCACGATGAAGGCGGGGAAATTTTCGACCTCGATGCGCCACACTGCCTCCATGCCGAGCTCGGCATATTCCAGAACTTCGACCTTCTTGATGCAGTCCTGCGCCAGCCGCGCCGCCGCGCCGCCAACCGAGCCGAGATAGAAGCCGCCGTGCTTCGCGCAGGCCTCGCGCACTTGCGGCGAGCGATTGCCCTTGGCGAGCATCACCATCGAGCCACCAGCGCCCTGAAACTGCTCGACATAAGAGTCCATGCGCCCTGCGGTTGTCGGGCCGAACGAGCCCGAGGCGAAGCCCTGCGGCGTTTTGGCGGGACCCGCATAATAGACCGGGTGATTCCTGAAATAGTCCGGCAGACTTTCGCCGCCCTCGAGCCGCTCGCGGATCTTGGCATGGGCGAGATCGCGCGCGACAATCATCGGTCCGGTCAGCGAGAGACGCGTCTTGATTGGATATTTGGTGAGTTCGGCGAGAATTTCCGACATCGGCCGGGTCAGGTCGATCTTGACGACGTCGCCGCCGAGCGTGGCCTCGTCGACCGGCGGCAGGAAGCGCGCGGGATCATGCTCGAGCTCCTCCAGAAAGACGCCGTCGCGGTTGATTTCACCCAGCGCCTGCCGATCCGCCGAGCAGGACACGCCGAGCCCGATCGGCAGCGACGCGCCGTGCCGGGGCAGCCGCACGACGCGCACGTCATGGCAGAAATATTTGCCGCCGAACTGCGCGCCGACGCCTGAACGTTGCGTCATTTTCAGGATTTCCGCCTCCATTTCGAGATCGCGGAACGCGTGGCCATCCTCGCCGCCCTCTGTCGGAAGCTGATCGAGATAATGGGTCGAGGCGAGCTTGACCGTCTTCAGATTGAGTTCGGCCGAGGCGCCGCCGATGACGATGGCGAGGTGATAGGGCGGACAGGCGGCGGTGCCGAGCGTGAGGATTTTCTCGTGCAGGAAGGCGAGCAGGCGGTCACGCGTCAGCAGCGAGGGCGTGCCCTGAAACAGAAAAGTCTTGTTGGCGGAGCCGCCGCCCTTGGCGACGAAGAGGAATTTATAAGCGTCCTCCCCTTCCGCATAGATTTCGATCTGCGCCGGCAGATTGTTTTTGGTGTTCACCTCCTCGAACATGCTGAGCGGCGCCAGCTGCGAGTAGCGCAAATTTTTCTTGTCATAGGCGTCCCTGATTCCCTCGGCGATGGCGCTCGGGTCGTCGCCCTCGGTGAACACCATCCTGCCCTTCTTGCCCATGACGATCGCGGTGCCGGTGTCCTGGCACATCGGCAGCACGCCTCCCGCGGCGATATTGGCGTTCTTCAAAAGATCATAGGCGACGAATTTATCGTTCGAGCTCGCCTCGGGGTCGTCGAGAATTTTGGCGAGCTGCTGCAAATGCGCTGGACGCAGCAGATGATTGATGTCGATCAGCGCCGCCTCGGCGAGGGCGCGGATGGCTTCGCGGTCGACCACCAAAAATTCCCGCGATCCGAATTTCTCCATCCGCACGCCGCCACATTCGATCTTGCGAAAAGGAGTCTTGTCCTTGCCGAGGGGAAAAGGCGAGTGATATTGGAAAGTCATGGCGGTGGCCTCGTTCGTGCAGTTCCGTTCCTGCGCTTTTAACCAATTCTAGAACAACGGGCAGAAAAACGCAGCGCTTTTGCAAGAGCGAAAGCAAAACGGCGCCACGCGAGGGAACCCCCGCGCCTGTGGATGCTTGTCCGCCCTTTGAACTCTCGCTCGAGATCATGCTCCAGCTTTTGGATATTTGGAGAAAGGCGTTCGCTTGGATTTTCCTTTCCCGATCATGCTGTGCGACATCGGCGGAACAAATGCCCGATTCGCCCTGAAATCGGCTCCCGGCGCATCCCTTTTGCCGGGTCCTCCAATCAAGACCGCAGATTATCCAAGTTTTGAGGCGGCGCTTTCGACCGCTTTCCTGGGTTTTGCCGCAAAGCCGCGCTCGGTCATCGCCTGCGCGGCGGGCCCGGTTTTCGGACGCAGCGCCAAGCTGACGAACGCCGCCTGGGAGATCGACGGCGAGGCCGTCGCACGGGAGTTGTCGCTCGACCAGGGGCTGCTCCTCAATGATTTCGAGGCACAGGCCTTGACGCTCCCCGTGCTGGAGCATGACTGGACGACGCATATCGGCCCTCCGGTCGAGGCGACGCCGGGCGTCCGTCTCGTCATTGGCGTCGGCACCGGCCTTGGCGCAGCCGCGCTCGTTGAGGTCGAGGGCCGCTATCTGGCGCTCGCAAGCGAAGCCGGGCATGTCGATTTCGCGCCGGTCGGCGCCGTGGAAGCGGCGATCTGGCCACATATCCGCATGTCGGATCAAGGCCGGATCAGCGCCGAGACGATCCTCTCGGGTCATGGCATCGCGCGGCTGCATCAGGCGCGCTGCGCTGCGGCCGGCCTGACGCCGCCGGCGCTCGACGAGATCGGCGTTGTTCGGGACGCGCTCGCAGCGCCGGATGGCGAGGAAGCGCGCACGCTCGGCCTGATTTGGATGCTTGTCGCGCGCTGCGCCGGCGACCTCACGCTCAACCTGCTGGCTAAGGGCGGCGTCACTTTTTCAGGCGGGGTGCTGCCACGTCTCACCGCTTTTCTCGATCCGGCGCAATTTCGCGCCCGCTTCGAGGACAAGGCTCCATTCGGCGAGATGATGAAGCAGATCGGAACTCGCCTCGTCATCGCCAATGAGGTCGTGCTGCCGGGAATGGCGGCGGTCGCCGTCGATCCGGACCGCTACATCATCGACTATGCGACGCGCGCCTGGCGATGAGGAGCGTCAAGCCGCGTGCGAGGCAGCGTCCTCGGTCAGGACGGAATACAGCGCATTGACGTCGCGCGCCGCACGCAGCTTCGCCGTGATGGCAGGCTCGCGCAACATCCGGGCGAGACGGGCAAGCGCCTTCAAATGATCCGCTCCGGCCGATTCCGGCGCGATCAGGAGGAAGATCAGATCAACCGGAGCGCCGTCGATCGCTTCAAAATCGATCGGACGCGACGCACGGGCGAAAATAACCAGCATCCCTGTCGCCTTGGCGAGCTTGGCGTGGGGAATGGCGATCCCGTCGCCGGCGCCGGTCGAACCGAGACGCTCGCGCTGCAAAAGCGCGTCATAGATCTCGCGGGCGGAGATGCCGCCAAGCTCGGCGGCGCGCTCGCTCAATTCCTGCAATGCTTGTTTCTTGCCGGTCGCCTTCAAAGCGGGAATAATCGCCTCGGGTGAGATCAGATTGGTCAGCACTGTTTGTCCAAGCAGTCTGAGCGGCGCCGGGGTTGCGGCCGGGCGGCTCGAGGAAATTTAAACCCGGCGCCAGCCTATGACGCGCCGGATCGATCATGCGATGGACACGAAATCGCGCCCGGTTCCAAAGCTTGAGCGTATTGCCGTTGACGGGATCGATTCAATCTCATCGGTTCAGACGCTGGCCGCGACGTGCGCCCCATGGTTCCCGCGACGCGGCAAGCGATACGGAGCGTGAATGGACGCGGAAGATGGCTGCGCTGTGACGGCGACGGCTTTATCCCCTCCAGACATCCTCATCCGAGATGAACAGCCATGCCCAAATTTCGAGTCGGACCCCAGCGCCGTCCTTGCAAGGGAACGCTGCCCCGACGCTTGATGACCGACAGATGGGAACTCGCCCCAAAAGCGCAAAGCCACTCTCTCCCCCGCTTCCGGCCCGATGCAGGACCGCATTTTTTGGCAGAGTTAGGCGGATGGATCAACGAAGTCAAGAGTCGCATGCCCGAACCCATATGGCAAAGCCTGGAAAGATTGCGCAACAAAAAATGTCAAATAGAGCCTTGTCGCGGCAACCGGGCGTTGCGTTGTACAGGAGTCTCTACGACCGTACATTTTACATATTCAAATTCTAGCCATCGCAATTTGGAAATCGCTGTTTTCTTCTTGTGATCGAAATCACTTCCTCCAAACAGCAAGGCTCAATACATGTGAGATTTTTCGCGGCGCCGTTCGACCGAGGAGCGGATTTTGAGGCTTTCACGATATTTGGCGACGGTGCGCCTCGCGATGTCGATGTTGACGTCCTTGAGTTTAGCGACGATGGCGTCGTCCGACAGAATGTCGGTCGGGCTTTCCTGCTCAATCATGTGGCGAATGCGAAACCGCACGGATTCGGCCGAATGAGCGTCGCCGCCATTGTTCGAGGCGATCGAGGCGGTGAAGAAATATTTCAGCTCGAACAGACCGCGCGGGGTCGCCATATATTTGTTCGAGGTGACGCGCGATACTGTCGATTCATGCATTCCGATCGCTTCGGCTATGGTTTTCAGGTTCAGCGGGCGCAGATGTTCGACGCCCTGACGGAAGAAGGCGTCCTGCTGGCGGACGATTTCGCTCGACACTTTCAAAATCGTCCGCGCCCTCTGCTCGAGGCTTTTGGTCAGCCAGTTCGCCGTCTGCAGGCAGGTCGACATGAAGGTCTTGTCGACATCGTTCGACTGGGATTTCGTGACGCGCGCGACATAGCTGTTATTAACCAGAATGCGCGGCAGGACCTCGGTGTTGAGTTCCACATGCCAGGCGCCCCCCGGCGCCGCGCGGACAATGACGTCGGGCACGAGCGGCTGGATCGAGCCGCCGCCAAAGGCGCGGCCAGGCTTCGGATCGAGCTGGCGAATTTCCCCCAGCATATCGGCGACGTCCTCCTCGTCGACGTTGCAGATCTTGCGCAGGGCGGCGAAATCGCGCTTGGCCAGCAGGCCGAGATTGGCGACAAGCGCCTGCATCGCCGGGTCGAAACGATCCTTTTCGCGCAGCTGAATGGCGAGGCACTCGGCCAGATCGCGCGCTCCTACGCCCGAGGGATCAAAGCCCTGAATGATGGACAGCACGCGTTCGACGCGGGCGATCGGCGTCTTCAGCCGCGCCGCGGTCTCGGCCATATTGTCAACGTAGTAGCCGGCGTCGTCGATGCAATCGATGAGCATCAGCCCGATCATTCGCTCGGCTGGATCGGAGGTGGCGAGCATCAGCTGGGCTTCGAGATGATCCTTGAGATTGGTCGGGTTCGCCGCATAGGCCTCGAGATTGGCGCCTTCGCCGTCGCCCTGCCCGGCCGAGGAGCCGGTCCAGGATGTCGCCGACAGGCCGGCCCCTTCGGCAAAACCCGCCGCGGGGGCGGTGCGGTCATCGTCAAAGGCGTTGCCAAGCTCCGTGCCAAGACTGGCCTCGAGCGCGCCGCGGTCGACGGCCAGCGCGTCGGAACTCCAGTCCGCTTCGCCCGGGTCATTGAAGTCGAGACTGGCGCCGTTTTGGGCGTCCGACATGGGCTCGACGTCGGCGAGCAATGCATGCGGATCGGGCGCCTCATCGGTGCGCTCGAGCAGCGGGTTGCGTTCAAGCTCCTCCTCGACGAAGGCGCTAAGCTCCATATTGGAGAATTGCAGAAGCTTGATCGCCTGCAACAGCTGCGGGGTCATGACCAGGGACTGCCCCTGGCGCATCATGAGCTTCGTGCTAAGAGCCATGCGAACTCGGCCTTGTTAAGCGAAAAAAGAAACGGCCCGTTTCTTGCTTTACACTATAAAAGCTTGGGTTGCACGCCATGTGCGAAAAAAATTTAGGCCAAAAGGGTGAGACATTAGGAAGCAAGCGCGGCTTCCTCTGGTTTCCCGCAGCTGCGCCTTTCTCAGGCGCCGATGGCTTCGCCTCACGCCATGCGCCACGCCGGCGCGATCAGATTCATTCAATCTCTGATTGAATAGGGTCATGCGCCCGCCGCGCCAATTCGCTTCCGGGCGGGCCCGCGTCGACCGAAGGGCCCGATCCAAAATTATCCAGCTCTAAAGCACAAAGCTATCGCCGAGATAGAAGCGCCGCACCTCGGCGTCGGCGACAATGTCCGCCGGCGTTCCTTGCGTCAGCACGCGCCCGGCGTGGATGATATAGGCGCGGTCGATAAGGCCAAGCGTCTCGCGAACATTATGGTCGGTGACCAGCACGCCGATGCCGCGTGTCTTGAGATGCTGAACGAGGGTCTGGATGTCAGCGACGGCGATCGGATCGATGCCGGCGAAAGGCTCGTCGAGCAGGATGAACGACGGCCGGCAGGCGAGAGCGCGGGCGATCTCGCAGCGGCGCCGCTCGCCGCCGGACAGCGCCACCGACGGCGACCGCCGCAGCGCCGCGATGTCGAACTCCTCCAGCAAGGCGTCAAGCTCGTGCTCGCGCTTGTTCCTGTCGCTTTGGGTGATCTCCAGCACGGCGCGGATATTGTCCTCGACCGTCAGGCCGCGGAAGATCGAGGGTTCCTGCGGCAGATAGCCGATGCCAAGCCGGGCGCGGCGATACATCGGCAGCCGCGTCACATCATGACCGTCGAGCTCAATCTTGCCCGCGTCCGGCCGGATCAGCCCGGAGATCATGTAGAACAGCGTGGTCTTGCCGGCGCCGTTCGGACCCAGCAAACCGACGGCCTCGCCGCGGCGCACGGTGAGGCTCACATCCTCGATGATTCGGCGCATCTTGTAGGATTTGCGCAGGCGCGTGACCGAGAGGACGCCCTCCGAATCGGTCGCGGCGGCAGCGTGATGCTGGCGGGACTCGGCGAAGGATCCATCGCCGAACCCGTCCGCAGCGGAGGTCATGCGCGCAGCCGGCGCGGCGCTCACAGCCGCCGCCTCGCTGCGGGACGCGGCGATCCGATGCGCTTTCGGCGGGCGCGGGAGCGCCGGCACCGCGCCCTGCCCGCCAAATCCCATAAGGGCGACGGCGCAGGTAAAACCTGGAAGCAAGCGCAGATGCAATCGTGGAAGTCCTTCGCCGATCGCCCGCCGATGACGGGCAAGCGCCCTTCGAAACGTCGACGCCGCCTCGGCGCGAGAGCGGCGCAAATCCGGTTATTGGCACAGTCGCGGGAAGAGGTCCAACCTTCCCATCGCCGCCCCGCCGGAGCGAGTTCGCCGAACCGATTTACGATTTGGGCTTCTTGGGCTTGGCCGCGTCCTCTTTCGGCGCAGCGCTTTTCGCGGAATTGTCTTTCTGCGCCGTGGTTTCCGGCAGGAACATGCTTTTCACACGTCCGCTCACGATCGCCTTTTTCGTCGTGAGATCATAGGTCATTTTGTCGCCCTTGGTGACATTGGTCCCCTGGGTCACAGTCACGTTATCGTAAAGATAGAGCTTGTTCTCGCCCTTCTCATAGACGCCGCGATCGCCGGTGCTGACCTGATCCTTGGTGATCATCGTGACGGGTCCGGTCGCCTCCATGCGGCGCAACTGGCTGGACGAAGATGGCACTCCGGCCTGATCGGGGTCGGTCTTCGGCGTTAGATACAAGACGAGGACGCTCGATTTGAGCGTGCTCCCCCCCTGCGTCGCCACGACATTGCCGGTGTAGATAAGCTTCTGCTCCTTATCGAAATAATCGAGCTTTGCCGCTTCGATATGGATTGGCTCCTTCGAATCGCCGCCTGGCAGAACCGCGCCGCCTTGCTGCTCCGCCGCGCGCGCGCCGACGCTCAGCGCCAGAGCGACCAATCCCACAGCCGCAAGCGCGACGCCCGGGCGGGTCCAACGGATCAGGCGTTGCGTCAATTGCCCTACTCCGTCACCGGAGGAGTCAAAGGAAGCTCCTTGGCGTCTGAGCCGGAGTCGATCGTCGATTTGACGTCGCCTTCGAAGGAAATAATGCCGTCATTGCCGATGTTCATTGTGTCCGCGGCGACATGCCCGCCCTTGAGCACCACCTTGACCGGCTCACGGGAAAGCAGTCCGCCCGTCTTGAAATCCATCTCGGCGGTTTTCATAAAAATAGCATATCCGACCTCGTTGCGGATCTGCGCCCATCCGTCAAGCAAAAGACTGTCGTGCTGATTGTCGTAGGAGCCGTGTTCGGCAGTCAGCTTCAGGGTCGAGGCGTCGCGCATGCCGATTCTGGCATCGACGCCGGTCAGTTCGACGAGATTTGGGTTGGTCGTATCCTGCAAACCCGTGCGCGCCGTGATCTCATACGGGCGTCCGTCCCGTTGGAAGCCGCTGATCTTCGGCGTTTCAACGGTGATACGCGTGCCGTCGACGTGAACCTGCCCGATCGTAATGTTGCCGGGAAGCCTGCGAAAGGGATCGAACAGGCCGATGGTCGCCACCGCGGCTGCGGCGAGGATGCAGAAAATGGCAATGGACCAGCGCAGGAAACGCACGCGCGCTGAATGGCGTCCCGCCGCCTTGACGGCGCCGCTCCAAGGCGATTGCGCGACCTCGAGGACATCGCCAAGGCGCTGCCTTGGCCGTTCGCGCATCAGCTCTCCCGCGTTCTGCGCCGGCCAGTTCGTATCGCCTGAGACATCCGTCATTCGAAATGCTTCGTTCCAGTGATCCGCGGGGCGCGGCGCGCAGAAAGGACTCCCCTCAGACAGCAAGCAAGCAAGGCGAAGTCAAGGCGAGGTAAATTTTGCGCTCACTGGTGAGAAAAAATATCAGAATCGCCCCAGCCCATCAGATCGAGCTTCGCCCGCGTCGGCAAGAAGGCGAATGACGCCTCGGCCAGCGCCTTGCGTCCTTCCCGCTCGAGCATGGCGTCGAGCTTCGCCCGCAGGGCGTGCAGATGCAGAACATCCGACGCCGCATAGGCGAGCTGCGCATCGGACAAAGTGTCGCTGCCCCAATCCGAAGATTGCTGCTGTTTCGACAGTTCGACGCCGAGAAGCTCCCGCGCCAGATCCTTGAGGCCGTGCCGGTCCGTATAGGTGCGCGCCAGTTTCGAGGCGATCTTGGTGCAATAAATCGGGCCGGTCATCACGCCGAAGGTCTTGTAGAGGACGGCGATGTCGAACCTCGCGAAATGGAACAGTTTTTCGACCTCCTTGTCCGCGAGCAGGCGCGTCAGATTAGGCGCGGCGATCTGACCCGGCGCGATCTGGACAAGATCGGCGGAACCGTCGCCGCGCGACAATTGAACGACGCAGAGCCGGTCGCGCACGGGCGCGAGTCCCATCGTCTCGGTGTCGATTGCGACGGCGCCGGAAAACGCCGCGTCGTCGGGGAGATCGCCCCTGTGCAGCCGGATCGTCATCGCCGGCAGCTTTTTGACGGACGGCATGTGGGCATGGCGCGAAGTTTTTGCATCCGCGGCGCCTAGCATTCCGCGGCGTTCGAGGCAAGCGCGACGCCATTCGGCGCGCCCTTTTGTCGGAACCCGCCGCCGCGCGGTCGCGTTAGAAGCGCGAATCCAAAGCAGGCGGGAGATCAAGATGCAGAAAAGATTTGGCATCGCCGTCGTGGCGGCATTGATCGCAGCCCCCGCCGCCTTGCAGGCGCAAGGGCTTGTCGGCGGCGCGCAAGGCGGCGCAGCGCAGGGCGACGCCAGAGGAGGCCCGATCGGCGGCGTTGTTGGCGGCGTAGTCGGCGGCGCGACCGGAGCGGCGACAGGCGTCCTCGGCCTCGACCAGGCGCCGCAATTTCGCGACTACGCGCTTCGCGAGCATCGCTCCAGCTTCCGCTTCGACCGCCGGCTTCAGGCGGGCGAAAGACTGCCCTTGACCGGAGTGACCTACTATCCGGTCCCCAAGGAATATGGCGTCGATGCGCGTTATCGCTACACCGTTGTGAACGACCATGCTGTGATCGTCGATCCGCAGACGCGCCGCATCGTGCAGGTTATTGATTAGATCGCATGGGAAAACGATGCCCGAGAGCGCCTTTCGAGGCGCTCTTTTTGTTTAGCGGCTAGCCGCTCGAGCGAGCCTGATCTTCGTCGTCAGCTTCGGCCCGCGTTCAGAAAGTGACGATCATGCGATAAAGCCGCCAGGTCGCAAAGCTCAGCACCGGCACGGCGACCAGCAGACCGAGGAACGCTGGCAGAGCGGCGATGAGCAGCGTCGCAAAAACGATTGCCGCCCAGATCAGCATGGGTCCCGGGCTTGCGGCCACCGCGCGTAGGCTGGTGATCATCGCGGTGACAAAATCCACCTCGCGGTCGAGCAGCAGCGGAACGGAGACGACTGTCAGCGAAAACACCGCAAACAGTGTCGCCGCGCCGAGCAAATTGCCGACGATGAGGAAAAGCCAGCCTTCGGGCGTGGTCGCCATCAGAGCGAGAAATCCCGACAGCGTCGAGAAGGCGCGCAGGCCGAAGAAGATGGCGACCAGCATTTGCGCCGCATAGATCCACGCCATGAAGATAAACAGCGTCACGAACGCCATCCAGGCGAGCTCCGCGCCGCCCTGCGCGACCAGCGTGCGGGCGATCGCGCCCCAGGAAGGGCGCTGGCCCCTTTCCTGCAGCCGGCTAACTTCATAAAGGCCGACGGCGGCGAAGGGCCCGATCATCGCAAAGCCGATGATGGCGGGATACATCAGATAGCTGAGGCCACGTTCATAAGCCCACGCTGCGATCGCGATTCCGCCAAGAGCGAAAATTGCGCCGAAGACGAGGCCGTAGACCGGCGCGTTCTTGAAATCGCGCCATCCCTGTTTCAGCGCGTCAAAGACGTCATCGGTGGAGATCGATCGGACGACGAGATCTGCCTCTCTGGCGTCCTGCCCCCTATGCGTCGCGTCAACGGGAATTCTCTCGCTCATGGCGCCCTCGACAACAGCATTTCTCCCGGCGCCGTTTCTGTGGCGGCGCTCTGACCGAAGAGTGCATCTGCGCGAGAAATTTGGCAATGTTCTTTGATGGTCAGGAGCGAGCCGGATGGAAAGCAAAGGATCGGCGGCGAGCGCTGGCCTGCAACATCAGCTCGTCATCAAGCCCCGATACGACTGGCGACCAAGGCGCCGCCGCTCATCCCAGACCCAGCTGCTTATGGCCGGCAGCGATCCCTGCCGCGCGGGCGAGGCCGATTCCGGCGCCATCAAAACAGGTGCGCGACAAAACAAATAAATCAATAAAAACAAACACCATAAAATTGAATGGTGCCCTGGAGAGGACTCGAACCTCCACGGCTTTCACCACTGGTACCTGAAACCAGCGCGTCTACCAATTCCGCCACCAGGGCACTTGCCGCTCTGATACGCAGGCCGGTTCCGTCTTGTCAATCGGCGGTGACGCGCGGCCGGCAAAAAGCTGCATGGGTTTGGCGCTCGTCCGCGAACGGATCAAACCGCTGTTGAAGGCGCCTCTCAAGGCTGTACAGGCGCGGGCTTGGCGCTTAAAACGACGCGGGAGCGCGACAAGCTCCCGCGGCGAGGGCGAAAACCATGGCGGATCAGCTGATCAGGACGAAACGGCTTGCGGTCGTATTCGGCGGCTCGGGCTTCATTGGCAGGCACGTGGTTCGCGCGCTGGCCAAGGACGGCTGGCGCGTGCGGGTGGCCTCGCGTCGACCCGACCTCGCGTTCCACTTGCAGCCGCTCGGCAAAGTCGGCCAGATCCACGCCGTGCAGGCCAATCTGCGCTATCCCGACTCGATCGAGCGCGCCCTGCGCGGCGCGGACGCCGCCGTCAATTGCGTCGGCATTTTGAGCCCCTCGGGCGAGCAGACGTTTGACGCGATCCATGCCTCCGGCGCCGAGGCCATCGCCAAGGCGGCGAAAGCTGCGGGCGTGAAATCCTTCGTGCAAATCTCGGCGATCGGCGCAGACGAGGCCAGCGCCTCCGCCTATGCCAAGACCAAGGCAAAGGGCGAGGCGCTCGTCGCCGCCGCCTTCCCCGGCGCGGTCATTTTGCGCCCTTCGGTCGTCTTCGGCCCCGAGGATGAGTTTTTCAATCGCTTCGCCGCCATGGGCCGCTTCATGCCCGTTCTGCCGCTCATCGGCGGCGGCGAAACCAAGCTGCAGCCGGTGTTCGTTGGCGACGTCGCACGCGCCGCCGCGCTCGCCCTCGACGGCAAGGCAAAGCCCGGCGCGATCTATGAGCTCGGCGGGCCGGAAGTCGCGACCATGCGCCGGATCATGGAGTTCGTCCTGAAAATCACCGAACGCAAGCGCCGGCTCGTGACGCTGTCCTTCGATCAGGCAAAGAGCGTCGGCGGCGTGACGGAAGTTCTTTCAAAACTGTCGCTCGGCCTGCTGCCCAAGATGTTGGAGATCACGCAGGATCAGGTCGAGCTTTTGAAACACGACAATGTCGTCTCGAAAGCGGCGATCGCCGAGGGACGGACTCTGCAAGGGCTGGGTCTTGCGCCGGAATCCTTCGAAGCCTTCACGCCGACCTATCTGACCCGCTATCGCGCGACGGGACAATACGCCGACCGCCGCATGGCCTGATCTAAGCCTCTGCTGGCGGCGCCACGGGTCCCGTTCGGCGGATCGCCGCGGCGATCCGCGCCATGAAGGCGGCGCCAAAGAGCGGGGTCAGCAGATTGAGCACCGGAACCGCGAGCATGGCCGCCATGACGAGGCCCGCGCCGAACAATTGCAACGCATTCGCCCGGCGCAGGCGCGCGACCTCCGGCGGTGGCAGATAGCGCAGCGCGGCGAGTTCGAAATAGCCACGGCCGAGCAGATAGGCGTTGGCCCCGAAAAACGCGACGAGATTGACGCCGGGAGCGAAAAGCAGCAGCAGCGCGACCAAATTGACGGCGAGCGCGACCGCTGCGAATTCCAGAGCGACGCGCGTCGCAAGGCCGATCGGCATGGCGCGGCCGATATCTTTCGGATCGAGCCCAGCTTCGACATGTTCGGCAAGTTCGTCGAAGAAAAAGCCGGCGACGAGGAAAGAAACCGGCGTCACCAGAAAAACGAGGCCAATGAAAAGCCCGACGCCGCCGACAAAGGACAGCACCGCCGCCACCCACGGATAGGTCGCCATCGACGGCAGCGCGAGGCCGGCGAGGATCAGCTTTTCGAGGCCGATCCAGACCAGCGCCAGCAGCGCGAGGGTGAGGCCAAGCGTTTTCCAGAGAACGCCGCGAAACGGCGGCGTAAAAATCTGACCGGCGGCGGCGACAGCGGCGTCGAGCACGTGTGTCCCTTCGATTTTCCTGGATATCAGCGGCGCTGCGCTTGAGTCTTTGCGGATCAGGTCTGGCGCGATCTGAAGAGGACTTAGCGGCGCTGGCCGAGCGCGCGGCCGATTTTCTCATCCGTCCTGAACTGGCTCAACGCATAGACCGCCCAGAGCGCCGCCGGAATCCATCCGATGAGAGTGATTTGCAAAATCAGGCAAATCACGCCGGCAAGCGGACGGCCGATGGTGAAAAACAAAAGCCAGGGCAGAAACACCGCAATCAGCAGGCGCATGGACGTCCTTTCACAGCTCGGCGGTCCCGATAGGCGGCGCGCCGGTCGCCCTAAAGATGCTCATGCGCCGGCGTTTCGCAAGACTGCGCGCCCGTAAAAGCGGCGTCCCGCTCAGCCTCGCTCGGGTTGAAGCTGCACGTTCATTCCTATAGCCTCGGCCGCTGAACTCGTCGCTTCCTGTCGCGGCGGCGGGCCGGCGCACAGCCGAAGACGCACTCCGGAAAGCGAACGCATGACGCATCAAGCCGCCGACCCCTTCACCCGGCATGACTGGACCATCGACGAAATCGTCGCGATCTATCAATCGCCGCTGCTGGAGCTGATCGCGCGGGCGAACGCGATCCATCGCGAATTTCACGACGTCAACGATGTGCAGAAGGCGAGCCTGCTCAGCATCAAGACCGGCGGCTGCCCGGAAAATTGCGGCTATTGCCCGCAATCGGCGCATCACAAGGAAGTGCATCTCGACCGCATCCATATGATGAAGACGGATGAGGTTCTTCAGATGGCCGCGAAGGCGAAGGCGGCGGGCGCCGACCGTTTCTGCATGGGCGCGGCCTGGCGCAGCGTGCGCGACGGGCGTGAATTCGACTCCGTGATCGACATGGTGCGCGGCGTGCGCGAACTCGGGCTCGAAGCCTGCGTCACGCTCGGCATGCTCAATGCCGCGCAAGCGGGGCGGCTGAAGGAAGCAGGGCTCACGGCCTATAATCACAACCTCGACACCGGGCCGGACTATTACGACAAGATCGTCACGACCCGGACTTATGACGACCGGCTGGATACGCTGAAAGCGGTGCGCGGCGCCGGCATCGAAATGTGCTGCGGCGGCATCGTCGGCATGGGCGAGAGCGTCACTGACCGCGCCGCCATGCTGCAGACTCTCGCAAGCTTCAATCCGCATCCCGAAAGCGTGCCGATCAATGCGCTGGTGCCGGTCGAGGGCACGCCTCTTGGCGAGCGCGAGCGGATTGATCCGCTCGACTTCGTGCGCATGATTGCGGTCGCGCGCATCGTGCTGCCGGCCTCGCGCGTGCGGCTTTCGGCCGGCCGGTCGGTGCTTAACCGCGAGGCGCAGGTGCTGTGCATGGTGGCCGGCGCGAATTCGATCTTTTATGGCGAGCAGTTGTTGACGACGGCGAATGTCGGGGAAACTGACGACGACGCGCTCTTTGCGGCGCTGGCCGCCAAACCACAGCTGAAAGACCTCCTGCCAACAGATTAAATCGAGAGCCGTCGGATGGTCTCAAGGGAGAACGCCAGCCGCAAAGCGGGCGGCGCGTCTGTGCTCGGCGCGCTGGCGCTATTCGGATTGGTCCTTGTTCCTGCGCGGGCAGAAGAAGGGGCGGCGCAAGAGACCGTCGCTCCAGCGGCGGCGGCGACGGCGCCGCTCGACCCCGGGATGGACGCCCGCCACGCCGCCGCTGAGCGTCTCAAGCCGAATCTCGCCAAAATCAAGCTGCCGCCTGGCTTCGAGATCAGTGTTTTTACGATCGCGCCCGGCGCGCGCACGATCGCCGTCGGGCCGCAGGGCAAAGCCATTTTCGTCGGCACGAAGGGCGAAAAAGTCTTTGCGGCGCCCTACCGCAATGAGGAAACGTTTACCGACGAAGTGTCCGAATTCGTCACCTCGGCAAACATGAAGATGCCGCACGGCCTCTGTTTTGCGCCGGACGGCGCGTTGTTTGTCGTGGAGCAAAACCGTATTCGGTCCTACGCCAATGCAGAATGGGGTTATCACGACCCGTTCCTGCCCGCGCAGACCGTCGTCGCTCAGGGCAAACTGATCCCCCCTCAATTTGAATCGACGAACCACTCGACGCGGGTCTGCCGCGTCGGCGCGGACGACAAGCTCTATGTCTCGCTCGGCCAGCCTTACAATGTCCCGCCGAAAGACAAGCAGGCCGCCTTCATCAAGCTCGGCATCGGCGCCATCATCCGCATGAATCGGGACGGATCGCAGCGCGAGATCTTTGCAAATGGAATCCGCAATTCGGTTGGCCTCGATTTCAACCCGGCCGACAAGACGCTGTGGTTCACCGACAATCAGGTCGATCAAATGGGCGACGATCGGCCGCCCGGCGAATTGAATCGCGCAACAGCGAAAGGCCAGAATTTCGGCTTTCCCTGGTATGGCGGCGGCCATGTGCGGACCAACGAATACAAGGATGAAACACCCCCCGCGCGTTTGGTCTTTCCGCAGGTCGAAATGGATGCGCACGCCGCCGACCTCGGCATGACTTTTTATCGCGGGGCGCAGTTTCCATCCGACTACAAAGGCGGCATTTTCTCGGCGCAGCACGGCTCATGGAACCGCACGACGCCGATCGGAGCGCGGATCATGTTTACGCCGGTCAAACCGGACGGGACTGCTGGCAAAGCACGAGTCTTTGCCGAAGGCTGGCTCAACAAGGACGGCTCCTACTGGGGCCGGCCGGTCGATGTCGCGGAATTGCCGGACGGGTCGCTGTTGGTGACGGACGATGAGAATGGCGTCGTCTACAGGATCGCCTACAAGCAACAATAGCCGCCGCCGGCCCTGCGCGCCAATATTCGACGCTCTATTTATAAAGGCTCAGTTCCGGCCGGGGGTCTGGAATGAAGCCGTCCCGATTGGGCATCTTCACCTTTGGCAACTCCGCCGCATTGATCTTGTCGTCTGGGCCGATGATATGGCCTTCGGCCAGAATGAAAGCGACAACGGCGTAGACTTCGTCATTCGTCAAGGAGCCCGGCGCATTGAACGGCATGGCGCGTTTGATGTAGTCGAACAGCGTCGTCGCATAAGGCCAATAGCTCTCCGTCGTCTTGACAGGCTTGTCGGTGGCGAGCGAGCCGCGTCCTCCGACGAGCTTGTCGCCGCCAAAGCCCGGCTGCGGATTGCCTTCGAGCTTGTCGCCATGGCAGACGGCGCATTTCTCCGCGAATACGACACGCCCCGCCTTGGCGTCTCCCGATCCTTGAGGAAGACCGCGGCCATCTGGCGGAATCGCGAAATAGCCAGCGAGCTGATCGGCCGGAAGCGGCGCGCCCAGATTGAGCCGCGTATCGCCAGCGGTCTGCGCGGAACCCGTGGCGGCGCCCGCCAGGGAGGCAATGAGGATGAGCGCGAGACGCGCGGCGTTAGGCGTGAACATTGGCGACGCTCCCGTCCTCGGCCACCGCCCAGCTTTGAATGGCGTTCAAATGATAGACCGAAGCGAAAGGCCCGTGGTCGCCCCGGATCGCAAGCAATTGTTGGCGCGTCGGCTGGATGTAGCCGGTCTCGTCCATGCAGCGGCTCTGCAAGATCGCGCCCTCCCCGCCCCAACTCCATGGAAAGGAGAAGCGGACGGCGCACATCGGCTCGGCCGGCGTGTCGAGCCGCGCCGGAAACCAGCTCGTGCCGCCATCGGTCGAGACGTCGACGCTTTGGACGCGCCCGCGCCCCGACCAGGCGAAGCCGGAAATATTATAAAACCCCGGCCCCGGCAGCTTCATGTCGCCCGAGGGGAAGACGATGACCGATTTCGCCTCCATATCGAGGGTGAACATGCGCGCGCGGCCGTCCTCCATGAGGTCGGTATATTTCGAGGTCTCCTCGCGCGTCATGAAAGGCTTGTCGCTGACCTCAAGACGGCGCAGCCACTTTATGTGGGTGTTGCCTTCGTAGCCGGGCAAAAGCAACCGTAGGGGATAGCCCTGCTCGGGCCGGATCGCCTCGCCATTCTGGCCATAGACGATCATGCCGTCGGTCAGCATTTTTTCGAGCGGGATGCTGCGAGTCATCACCGCAGCATCGGATCCTTCGCCAAGCACCCAGGTAGCGCCATCCTTCAGGCCGACTTCGCGCGCGAAGGTGGAAAACAACACCCCGGTCCATTCGGACGTGCTGAGCAGTCCATGCGTGCCCTGAACGGTTTTAGCGGTAGGCTTTTTCCACTCGGTCAGGCCATTGCCGGAACATTCGATGAAATGGCGACGCGTGACCGAGGGCATGCGCTTGATGTCGTCCATGCTGAAGCGCTTCGCCGCGCCAACCATGCCATGCACGAGAAGACTGTGGCGCGACGGATCGATCGTCGGTATGCCGCCGTGATGGCGCTCGAAATGCAGCCCCGAGGGCGTGATGACGCCGACAAGCGCGGCGAGCGGCGTCAACGACCAGGAGGTATTTTCATTTGGCGTTGGAAAACGCACGCGCACAGCGGTTTCAAACTGCGAGCGGCCGCCATAGCCCCCATCGGCCGCCACGGGACGCCCCTGCACTTTGGTTGGATCGTCCGGGACATCGAACCATTGCGCGCCGGGAGGCGCTTTTTCCGCCGCAACCGCTACTGACGCGCCCAAAGCCGCGGAAGCCGCGCCGACCGCAGAGCCGGCGGCGAAAAGAAAACGCCGCCGATCGGCGCGCGGAGCGAACATGCCGTCCCTGCAAGGGCAGCCGGCGTCATCTGCAGAAACGGGCCGCATCGCTCCTCCCTCCCGTCCGGCCGTGCAAAGAGGCGATACGCCCTCGTCGCGCGGCCGTCTGATCTTGATCGGACTTTTGCCGTTCTCGGAGCCGTGGTTTCGCCGCGTAGCGCGACAAGGCTCCGATTCAGCTTTTATGCGCCGATCTTGCCGCCACTATACGATGAGTTGATCCAGATCAAAGCGGATTTAGCGATGGCCCAAGCCGCAGCGAAGCGTGGCTGTTGTTGCTACGGGCGCCGAAAAGCGTCAGGCGGGTAGATCCCATCGCACCTTGAAGACTACATGCCGCCGAGATGGTCCGCGACGGTAAAAATGTCCTTGTCGCCGCGGCCGGAAATATTCACCACCATCAGATGATCGCGCGGCTTCTGCGGCGCGATCTCGCCGACCTTGGCTAGCGCATGCGCCGGCTCCAGCGCCGGGATGATGCCTTCGAGTTTTGAGCATTGCTCGAAGGCGGCCAGCGCTTCCGCGTCGGTCGCGGACAGATAGGTCACTCTGCCGGATTCCTTCAGCCAGGAATGTTCGGGGCCGATGCCGGGATAGTCGAGCCCGGCCGAGATCGAATGGCCTTCCTCGATCTGGCCGTCCGCATTCATGAGAAGATAGGTGCGGTTGCCATGCAGCACGCCCGGCCGCCCGCCCGCGAGCGACGCCGCATGCTTGTCATGGAGGCCAAAGCCCGCCGCCTCGACGCCATAGATCTCAATCGATGGATCATCGAGGAAAGGATGAAACAGGCCGATGGCGTTGGAGCCGCCGCCAATGCAAGCGAACAGCGAATCCGGCAAACGGCCTTCGGCCTCCTGCATCTGACGCCGCGTCTCATCGCCGATGATGCACTGAAAATCGCGCACCATCGCCGGATAGGGATGCGGCCCCGCCGCCGTGCCGATGCAATAAAAGGTGTCGGCGACATTGGTGACCCAGTCGCGCAACGCCTCGTTCATCGCGTCCTTCAGCGTCCTCGCGCCGGATTCCACCGGCACGACCTTGGCGCCGAGCAGCTTCATGCGGAAGACATTGGGCTTTTGCCGCTCGACGTCGACCGAACCCATATAGACGACGCAATCGAGCCCGAAGCGCGCGCAGGCGGTGGCGGTCGCGACGCCATGCTGGCCAGCGCCCGTTTCGGCGATGATGCGCGTCTTGCCCATGCGCCGCGCCAGCAAAATCTGGCCAAGCACATTGTTGATCTTATGCGCGCCGGTGTGGTTCAGATCCTCGCGCTTGAAATAGATCTTTGCGCCGCCCGGGGCGCCTGAGTCCGCCGCCTTGCTCCGGAAAAATTCGGTCATGCGCTCGGCAAAATACAGCGGGCTCGGCCGGCCGACGTAATGGGTCAGAAGATTGTCGAGTTCGGCCTTGAAGGCCGGGTCAATCCTTGCCGCCTCATAGTGACGTTCGAGGTCGAGGATCAGCGGCATCAGGGTTTCGGCGACGAACCGGCCGCCGAAAACGCCAAAATGGCCGCGATCGTCCGGTCCCGTGCGATAGGAGTTGAGGTTTTGCGCAACAAAAGCCTGGCTCATTTGGCCGCCTGTGATCGGGACGAAAGCCGCGCCGCGCCAAGCGCCGCGGACTGGCGCCATGCGTCGGACCTTCAAAAAAACGAAATTCTCGCCTGTTTCCAATGCCGCGCATGTCGGCGCGCGCGCTCTTTGTCTAGCCGTTTCGCCGCGCCAAACCAAGCTTCTCCTGCAGCCCGCCCTTGCCCCGCGCGGCGGCTTTCGTCGCTGGGGCAAGGCTTTCCGCCGCAGCGCGCGCGGCCTTGACGAAGGCGGCGATCTTCTCGGCGTCCTTGACGCCCGGAGCGCTCTCGACTCCCGAAGAGACGTCGACACCATGGGCGCCCGACGCTCGCAGCGCCTCCGCCACATTGCCGGAATGAAGGCCGCCAGCGAGCAGCCAGGACCGGCTGATTTTCTGCCCGGCGAGCAGTCTCCAGTCGAATACGGCGCCGTTGCCGCCGGGATGCGCGGCGTTCGCCGGCGGCTTGGCGTCGAACAGCAGCATATCGGCGACCTCGTCAAAGGCGCGAATCCGATCGAAGCTGGCGCGGCTCTCGATTTCAATCGCCTTGATGACCTTCAGACCGAAATTGGCGCGGATGGCGGCGACCCGCTCGGGCGTCTCCTTGCCGTGCAATTGCAGATAGACCGGGCGCAGGGCGGCGATCGCCGCGGCAAGCAGGGCGTCGTCGGCGTCGACCGTCAAAAGCACCTTGGCGACGCCCGCCCCGACGCGCGCGCCAAGCTCCTGGCCCAGCTCCAGAGAAATATGCCGTGGGCTCTTTTCGAACACGACGAAGCCGATCATGTCCGCGCCGGCCGCGACGGCGGCGTCAACGCTCTCAGGTGTCTTGAGGCCGCAAATTTTGATCAATGTGCTCATGATGCGCCTTGGCGCTGCGCCGTCGCGGCGTCCGCCTGCCGGTGTTTCAATCAACGCGCCTTCCGGCCGGATGGTGGCCATCCGGGCAGGATAATTCGCGCAACTTTGCGAGTGGGCCGTGATCAATCCGCCAGGGGCGGAAGCGAGTCTTAAGCTCTTCGATTTAGCTCATGTTGATCCGAAAAGCCTGGAACTTTTCGGCGCGATGCTAGACGCCCTTGCGGTGCTCGATCGCCGGATGCAGCGTCTGGCGCGCTCGTTCGGCGTTGACGCGGCGCAATTCGGCCCGCGCGCGCCGGCCTGCGCGCCGCTGCGCGCCCTGCCCCATCCAGGTGGCGACGCCGCCTAAAACCACCCCAACCATTAGAGTCAGGAAAAGCACCAGATAGAAGGGGGCGCTCAGCTGCGGGCCATTGACCCCGCCATTGGGAAACGGATCGAGATAAAGCGTCACGGCGTGCCGGTTCGCCAGCGCGAGCGCGAGCACGACGAAGATGACGGGAAGCAGGATCAGCCATTTCAAAAAACGCGCCATCGCATCCGCCGGCCTGGGTTCAAGCGCATGAAGCGCAAGTTGTGAATGAAGTTTCGCGTGACAGGTCGACCTTTAACCCCGAAACGCCCGGGACGCCAAGGCCTGCGGGCCGGGCGCCGGAGCGAGGGACTCAGCCATCTACGCCATTGTTCAGCCTCTCGCGCATTTCCTTGCCGGTCTTGAAGAAGGGAACCACTTTTTCATCGACCGACACATGCGCGCCCGTGCGCGGATTGCGTCCGACGCGGGCGTCCCGGTGCTTTACGGAAAAGGCGCCAAAGCCGCGCAATTCGACTCGGTCGCCGCGCGACAAGGCGTTGGTGATCTCGTCCAGAATGGCGTTGACGATTTTTTCAACGTCGCGAAGGTAAAGATGCGGATTACGGTCGGCGATACGCTGTACCAGCTCGGATTTGATCATTCGCCCCGCCCGCTAAAGGACTTCCGCATGGATTAAACAGGGGGCAGCTCGAGCGAATTAGAAGCCCTTCGCAAATCGATCTTGCGGCTCGTGAGCCGCCGCCGTCGCTCCCCCCTCGCAGCGACGACAACCGTCAGGCCGCAAGGGCCTTTCAATTCGCGCCGTCAACTTGCCAAATCGAGACCAGACCGTCAAGCATCCGCGTCTCGACAAACTGGCTGGAGCGCTCCAAAAGCCGGCTTAATTCGTCGAAGTGAAAAATGCTCGCGACGCGTGCAGCAAAACTGAACAGACCGATGCGGCCGAACGAGCCCTGCTGCTTCCAATCACGAATTTTCAGCCCCTTTGGCACAGCTTTTTCCTGCTCGAGCCAGGCGATCGCTTCTCTCTCGCCGCCGAGGCGATCGACGAGATGCAGGGAAAGCCCCTGTCTGCCGGTAAAGACTCTGCCGTCGTCGACCGCGGCGAGTTGCGGCGCGGTCAGGTTGCGGCGCTCGCGCACGAGATCCTTGAACCAGACGAAACTGTCGTCGACCAGCGCGGCGAGCGCGGCGCGCGCCGCCGGGCTTGTCGGCTCAAATCCATTCGGCGCCGCTTTCAGGGGCGACGATTTGACCGCTTCGACCTGGACGCCGATCGTATCGAGCAGCTTCGTCACATTTGGATATTCGACGAGGACGCCGATCGATCCGACCAGCGAATTGCCCAGAGCGACAATCTGATCGGCTCCAAGAGCGGCGATATAGCCGCCGGAAGCGGCGAGCGAGCCGACGACGGCGACCGTCGGCTTCTTGGCCGAAAGGCGGCGAAGCTGGTCGTAAAGCCGCTCCGCGCCCGCCGTCGTGCCGCCCGGACTATCGATCGACACCAGCACGGCGGCGGCGTCCGACTCCTCGATCCTGGAGATAAGCTTGAGCGTGTCGCGGTCGCCGGTGATTACGCCAGTGATTGACAGCCTTGCGATGTGCGGCGCGAAGCCGACGGCGTCATCCGTTGCAGCGAGCCGCAGGCCGATCGCCAGAACGCCGAGCGCGGCGGCGCCGAAGGCAAGGATGCGCCAGAATGACAGGCGCCGGCGCAAAAGCCGGCGCTCGACGAGATAATCTGAAAAGTGGGGCGCAGCCATGGACGATCCAGCTTTTGGATCACGCTGATTTTGGATCGGTCCAAAATCGTGACGCGATCGATTGCGAAGGCGCAGAACAGGAAGGCGCAGCGCATGTTGTCGCGACATCATGCGCCTGGCGCAGCGCCATTTTTGCCGCCGACGCGCGTGAACTGCGTGCTTTGCGCCGGACGATAGGAGGCAAGGCGGCGCGAGGCAAATGAATTAAGGGCGCCCGCCTCAGCCTGGCGGTTGGCGCAGATCGATCGTCACATGAGTGACGCCGGCTTCCGGCCTGACGGTTAGCGGAAGGCCGGCGCCCTTGAATACGGAAAGCATCGCGAGGTTGCCGGCGAGAACCTCCGCCTCGAAGACGCCGACGCCATTGGCTCTTGCGAGCGCGACAAGCTTGCGCATCAGCGCGCGCGCCAGCCCCTGCCCCTGAAACTCCTCCTCGATGGTGAAGGCGACTTCGGCGCGATGGGGCGGATTGTTGTCGTCGAGCGCAAAATAGCTGGCGCCGCCGATGACGATCTCCTCATCACCGACCCGGGTCGTGACCAGAAGCGAGACGTCGCGGACAAAATCGACGTGGGTAATGTGTTCGAGCTCTGCTTCGGTGACATTGGTTTTGTAGTTGAGAAAGCGCCTGTAGACCGTCTCGGCATCGAGATGCCGGAAGGCCTGACGGATTGCTTCATTGTCGTCCGGCCGCGCCGGGCGAAGCGTCGCCGGGGCGCCATTTTTTAGTTTCAGCTCGACAGGAAGCAGATCTTTCGCAAGCGCCATAACCCTAACTCGACTTAAACGCCCGGCGGTTCGCGCCCGCGCGCAGTTCAGCCAAAACAGTTTCGCCGGCGACGGCTTTTGAGCCGATCGTCACCAGCGCGCGTGTCGCTCCCGGCAGATAGACGTCGACGCGCGAACCGAAACGGATCAGGCCGATGCGGTCGCCAACCCCGATCGACTCACCCTGTCGGACGAAACAAACGATGCGGCGCGCGACGAGGCCGGCGATCTGCACGACGCCGAAGCGGCCGGCGGCCGTCTCGATCACGAGGCCGTTGCGTTCATTGTCCTCGCTCGCCTTGTCAAGGTCGGCGTTGAGGAAGAGGCCCGGCTTATAGGCGATCTTGACGATGCGGCCCGCCACGGGCGCGCGATTAACGTGGCAATCGAACACCGACATGAAGACGGAGATGCGCTGCAGCGGCTCGACGCCAAGGCCAAGCTCGGGCGGCGGCGGGAAAAATCCGACCGCTGAAATCACGCCGTCGGCAGGCGAGATTACGAGACCCTCGTCGAGTGGGGTCTGCCGCACCGGATCGCGGAAGAAATAGGCGCACCAGGCGGTCGCAAAGGCGCCAATCCAGCCAAGCGGACTGAAAAACGATCCGAGCACCAGCGTTGCGACCCCAAAGGAGGCGATGAATACATAGCCTTCTGGGTGGATCGGCGTGACCTGCTTGCGAATGGACTCGATGAGCGACATGGGGCTCTCTTGCTGCGCGATCTTCAGGCCCTTGCGGGTCCGCGTCGACGGTGTCGCATAAAGGGGCGGAAATCCCAAGTCCGGCCAAAAGCGCCTGCGGCCAACCCTGCGCTTTAAATGCGTCTCTTGAGTGAAGGTCCGACGTCAGACCGCCGCAGGACCTTTCTCAACGCCAGGCAGCGGCGCGCTTTCGTCTTCGTCTGCCGCCTCGCCCGGCTCGATGCTGATGCTGATCCGTTCGCCATCCTCGCGCGCGGCGCGGCGCAGCACCTCTTCCGCTTTGCGGATTTCATATTGCCTGCTCCACATGGCGGCATAGGCGCCGCCGCGGGCGATCAACTCGTCGTGCGAGCCGCGCTCGATGATCGCGCCCTTGTCGAGCACGATGATCTCGTCGGCGTTGACGACGGTCGCCAGCCTGTGGGCGATGACGAGCGTGGTGCGGCCCCTGGCGACGCGGTCGAGCGCGTCCTGGATCTCATGTTCGGTGAAGGAATCGAGCGCCGACGTCGCCTCGTCGAGCACCAGGATGGGCGGTCCCTTGAGGATAGTGCGGGCAATTGCAACGCGCTGCTTCTCGCCGCCGGAAAGCTTCAGTCCGCGCTCGCCGACCTGCGCCTCATAGGCGCCCGGCGCGCCTTCGATGAAGCGGTCGATCTGGGCGTGGCGTGCGGCCTCGCGCACCTCCTCGTCGCTCGCGCCCTCGCGGCCGTAGCGAATATTGTAGGCGATGCTGTCGTTGAACAGCACCGTGTCTTGCGGGACGATGCCGATCGCCGCCCGCAACGAGGTCTGCGTGACGAGATTGATGTCTTGTCCATCAATCAGAATCCGGCCCTTCGCCGGTTCATAGAAGCGAAACAGCAGCCGTGCGATGGTCGATTTGCCGGCGCCCGACGCGCCGACGATGGCGATGGTGCGCCCGGCCGGAATCTCGAACGACAACCCCTCGAGAATCGACCGGCGCGGGTCATAGTGAAAGGATACATTTTCGAAGCGGATGGCGCCCCGCTCGACAGCGAGCGGCTTTGCGCCCGGACGGTCCTTCACTTCCGGGTTTTGCGCCATGATGTCGAACATCATCTCGATATCGATCAGCGACTGGCGGATCTCGCGATAGACCATGCCCAGGAAGCTCAGCGGCTGGAACAGCTGGATCATCATCGCATTGACGAGGACGAAATCGCCGATCGTATTCTTGCCGCTCATGACGCCTTTCATGCTCATGATCATCACCGCGGTCAGCCCGCAGGTGAAGATCACCGCCTGCCCCGCGTTGAGAAAGGCGAGCGAGGTGTAGGTTTTGACGCTCATGCGCTCATAGCGCGACATCGACACGTCATAGCGCCGCTTCTCGCGCTCCTCCGCGTTGAAATATTTCACCGTCTCGAAATTGAGCAGGCTGTCGATGGCTTTGGTGTTGGCGTCGGTGTCGCTTTCGTTCATGGCGCGGCGGATGCCGATGCGCCAGTTCGTCGCCGCCAGCGTGAAGGCGAGATAGGCGACGATCATGATCAGCACGGCGGCGACGAAGCGCCAGTCGAACTCGAAGAAGAACACCGCGAGAATCAGGCAGAATTCGACAAGGGTCGGAACGGCCGTCAGCATGGACGTGCGCACGATCGTCTCGATCGAATTGCGCCCCCGCTCGAGAACGCGGGTGAGACCGCCGGTCTTGCGCTCCAGATGAAACCGCAACGAGAGAAGATGCAGATGCTCGAAGACATCGCTCGCGAGGCGCCGGACGGCGTGCATCGCGACGTCGGCGAAGACTGCGTCGCGGACCTGCGTGAACAGCGCCATGGCGATGCGCAAGAGCCCATAGACGAGGGTGAGGATCAGAGGCGCCGCGAGAAAACCCGAAAACGGCAGATGGCCCGGATCGACAAGCGAATCCGTCGCCCATTTGAACGAATAGGGCACCGCAATGGTGACAAGCTTTGCGGCGAGAAGGAGCAGAATGGAGATATAGATCCGCCGCCGCAGATCGGGCCGCCCCGCGGGCCAGATATAGGGCATGAGCCGTCGTACCAGCGGACCGAGTTGGCCGCGCGGACGTGGCGCGGACGCCGGCTTTTGCTGCGCTGGCGCGGCTTGCGGCGGCTGCGACGCTTCGCCTTCGAGCGGCAGCGATCCGCCTGCGATTTTCTGCTGAAATGTCAAGCTTAAGATAAACCTTTCGTGAGCGGCGCGCGCGTGAGATCAAATGAGGCCTTCCGCCTATATAGGCCGCGTTTTGAGCAAACGCACCGGCTCCCTGCAAGATCGGGCCATCGGCGCGGCTCCTTTAGAGGCGGCGGCGGCTTGATTCATTTCGGGCGGCAGGCCACAACGAGGCATGATCGAGGCTTTGAACGCGGCTGAGCGAGCCAATACCGACCGCATCGCGCCGGATCGCATCCGCGCGATCTGCGTCTATTGCGGCTCGGCCAAGGGAGTCGAACCCGCCTATGAGGCAAGCGCAGCGGCGCTCGGCCGGGCGATCGCCGCGGCCGGCCTCGAACTCGTCTATGGCGGCGGCGACAACGGCCTCATGGGCGCTGTGGCCCGGGCCGCCATCGAGGCGGGCGGCAAGGTCACGGGCGTTATCCCCGATTTCCTGCACCGGAAGGAAGGCCTCCTCGCCGATATCCAGGAGACGATCGTCGTCCCCGACATGCACACGCGCAAGCGGCTGATGTTCGAGCGGGCTGACGCCTTCGTCGCGCTCCCCGGCGGCGTCGGCACGCTGGAGGAGCTGGTCGAGCAGCTGACCTGGGTGCAGCTGGAGCGCCATACCAAGCCAGTCGTGATCGCCGATATCGACGGATTCTGGCAGCCGCTGCTGGATCTCTTCGCGCATATGCGCGAGCGGCGTTTCATTCAATCCTCGTTCGAAATCCGCTATCTGGTGGCCGAGAAAATCGAAGACGTGCTGCCGATGATCTGGACCGCCGCGGCGCGAACCGATTTGCTCGGCCTTCGCAAGGAGACGGTGGATCCGCGGCTGTGAGAGAAAATGCTGCAGAAGATCTTTCGCGGCGATGACGCCTTAGCCATCCTGACCGGCGCCCGCGCGGCGCCGGGCGGCGAGGATGACTCGCTTTCGTCGGATGAGGCGGCGCTTACGGCGGGCGCCGAGGATCATCTGGCCGAACCGACTCCCGCTGCTGAGACGTCGCGCCGCCGGTTCTGGCTCATTCTCACCGCCTGCCTCTTCGCCCACGCGCTGATTCTCGCCGCGATCCTTTATGAAAACAATGTGCAGCCGCCGATCGCCGCAGAGGAGGAAATCCCGGTCGAGCTCGTGCAGGAGGTACCGCAACCCAAGGTCGAGCCGCCTCCTCCGCCGCCCCCTAAAAGCGAGGAAAAAAAGCAGAAGCAAAAAATAGAAGACGACGACCGCGTCGCCTATGACGCGCCGCGCGCGGAGAACAAGGAAAAGATCGAGCGCGAGGCGCCAAATCCGGAGACCAAGGCGCAGCGCCAGGCGCCGCCCTCCGAGCAGACCGCTGAGACCCCGTCCCCGCCGCAAAAAGCGGAGGCGCCCCCTATTGCAACCGTGATCGCGCCGCCCGAGGAAGCGCCGGCGAAACTCGCCGACGACAAGCCCGACGCCGAGCCGCTCGACAAGGCCGAGCCTGCGCCCAAGAAAAAGCCCACCGAAACAAAGGCGCCCGTCGTCTCAAAGGCGCCGCCGACAAAAGCCAAGAAGCAGAGCGTCGCCGACCAGCTCGCCTCGCTGACGCCGACTCCCGACTACAAGGTGGGATCGGCGGCAAAGCCCTCGCCCGTCGCCGGCGGCACTGCCAAGACCACCTATCTCTCGATCCTCTACGGCCTCATCATGCGCCAGATGCATGTGCCGGCGGACCTTCAGAATGGCCATCAGCAGGCTGACGGCATCGTCGCCTTTTATGTCGACGAAAGAGGCAATCTCACGCATCAGGCGATCTATCGCGCCAGCGGGCGCCCGGACTTCGACGCGGCGGCGCTCAACGCCGTGCGCCGCGCCGCGCCCTTCCCACCGCCGCCGCGCGGCGATCCGCACTCGATCTGGTTTCACTACGATACGCGGTAGACGTTATTTTTCGTGCATGATGTAAGCCCGAAAAGTCTGCAGCTTTTCGGCTACGCTCTACGCCCCAGCCTTCAATAGCTTGTAGGTGATGGCGTCGGTCAGCGCTTGAAACGAGGCGTCTATGATGTTGGCGGAGACGCCGACCGTCGACCAGGTCTCGCCGGAGGCGTCGCGGAATTCTACCAGCACGCGCGTCACAGCGTCGGTGCCGCCCTGGAACACGCGGACGCGATAGTCGATCAGCTCAAGGTCCTCGATGTAGCGCTGATAGCGTCCGAGATCCTTGCGCAACGCGAGATCAAGCGCATTGACCGGCCCCTCGCCCTCCGCGGCCGAGATCGAGGTCTCTCCGTCGATGCGCACCTTGACCACCGCCTCCGAGACGGTGACGAGATCGCCCTGCGCATTGTGGCGGCGCTCGACGTCGACGCGAAACCGCTCGACCTCGAAAAAATCGCGAATGTCGCCAAGAACGCGCCGCGCCAGAAGTTCGAAGGAGGCGTCGGCTCCCTCATAGGCGTAGCCGAGCGCCTCCTTCTGCTTGACCTCGTCGAGCAGCCGGCCAAGCCTCGGATCGTCCTTGTCGAGCTTGACGCCGATGCGTTCGAGCTCGGCCAGTATGTTCGACTTGCCAGCCTGATCGGATACAAGCAGGCGGCGCTTGTTGCCGACCGATTCCGGCGGCACATGCTCGTAGGTTTTCGGCTCCTTCATCACGGCTGAGGCGTGGATGCCTGCCTTGGTCGCGAAAGCGGAGGCGCCGACATAGGGGGCCTGGCGGTTCGGCGCGCGATTTAAAAGTTCGTCCAGCGTATGGCTGACCTTGGCGAGGCTCGCGAGCCTCTCCATCGGCACGCCGATTTCAAAGTTCTCGGAGAAATCCGGCTTCAGCAACAAGGTTGGTATGATGGATGTCAGATTGGCGTTGCCGCAGCGCTCGCCGAAGCCGTTCAGCGTCCCCTGGATCTGCCTTGCGCCAGCCCGCACCGCCGCAAGCGAATTCGCCACCGCGTTCTCGGTGTCATTGTGGGCGTGAATGCCGAGCCGGTCGCCGGGAGCCCTTGCACAAACCTCGGCAACGATGCGCTCGACTTCATGCGGCAGCGTCCCGCCATTGGTGTCGCAAAGCACAACCCAGCGCGCTCCTGCCTGCAGCGCAGTCTCGACAACGGACAGCGCATAAGAGGGGTTGGCCTTGTAGCCGTCGAAGAAATGTTCGCAGTCGAGAATGACCTCGCGCTGGCGCGATTTCGCCGCCTCGATCGACTCGCCGATCGCCGCAAGGTTTTCTTCAAGCGTCACGCCGAGCGCGACGCGCACATGATAATCCCACGCCTTGGCGACGAAAGTGATGGCGTCGGCCTTGGCCTCCAACAGCATGGAAAGGCCGGGATCATTGTCGAGCGAGCGGCCGGCGCGTTTGATCATGCCGAAGGCGGCGAAGCGCGCATGGCCGAAGTGCGGCGGATCCTGAAAGAACGCCGTATCGGCTGGATTGGCGCCGGGATAGCCGCCCTCGATATAATCGACGCCGAGGCCGTCGAGCAGCGCGGCGATGTGGCGCTTGTCGGCCAGCGAAAAATCGACGCCGGCCGTTTGCGCGCCATCGCGCAAGGTGGTGTCGAACAGGGTCAGCCGCTCTTTTGGCGCAACTTCTCCAGTCATAGCCCTCGTCATTGCGGCGGTCCCGCCGGCAAAGCTTTCTTCATGCGGGTGTTGCCGAGCCAGGCGTCCTCATAGGCGACCGTGTTGCGCCGCTGCGCGACATAGCCGCGCTTGTCGAAGAGAGGTTTTGCCGTGTCGCTGGCGTCGACTTCCAGCGCCGTCAGTTTGCGCGCCGCGGCGAGCTTTTCGATGGCGTCCAGCAGCGCATCGGCGACGCCGGTGCGCGCGACCGCGGGATGCACATAAAGCTGGTCGATCCGATTTCCGGTGAGCACGGCAAAACCAACAGCCGCGCCATCGCGCAAGGCGACGATGCTGAGGCCGCCTTTCAAAATCTTCTCAAGCACATCCTCATCGCTCGCCGCCTCTGCCCAGGCGCGGCGCTGCGAATCGTCGTAATCGTCGGCGGTCAACTCCTCGATGGCCGACAGCCTGATCTCATAGAGCAGCGGCAGATCGGCGGCGAGATAGGGCCGCAGCGAGGGCGCGGACGCGGTCGGTCTTACGCTCATGGTTTCAGCTCCCAGCTTGTCGCGCCGCCCTTGTTGTCTTTCAGGATCACGCCCATCGCGGCGAGCTTATCGCGCAGGCGATCTGACTCCGCCCAATTCTTGTTATGCCGCGCCGCCTCGCGCTCGGCGATCAGCGCCATGATCTGTTCGAACGCGCTTTTTGGCAGCGCGCGTTCGTCCCCGCTGAGATCGGTTAGATCGACACCGAGCAGGGCGAGCCCGCCAAGCAGCGCGCCGGGACGCTTCGCCTTCAATGCATGGAGTTCGGAGATCGCGCGCGGCGTGTTGAGATCGTCCGAGAGCGCGTCGATGAAACTCTCATCCGGCGCCTCGGGCTGCGCGCCGTCGGCGGCGCGGCGCCATTCGCCCAGCGTGCGTTCGGCTTCTTCCAGCGCCTTCACCGTAAAGTCGATCGGCTGGCGGTAATGCGTGCGCAGCATGGCGAGCCGCAGCACGGCGCCTGGCCATTTGCGCCCGCCAAAACTGGCGCTGTTCAGCAACTCATGGATCGTCACGAAATTGCCGAGGCTTTTCGACATTTTTTCGCCTTCGACCTGGAGATGGCCGTTGTGCATCCAGACATTGGCCATGACGCTGTGGCCAAAGGCGCAGCGCGTCTGCGCGATTTCGTTCTCATGATGCGGAAAGACGAGATCGATGCCGCCGCCGTGAATATCAAAAACCTCGCCGAGATGGCGCCAGCTCATCGCCGAGCATTCGATATGCCAGCCGGGCCTTCCGCGTCCCCACGGGCTCTCCCAACCAGGCTCGGACGGCGCGGCCGGCTTCCACAGCACGAAATCCATCGGCCCGCGCTTGTAGGGCGCGACTTCGACCCTAGCGCCGGCGATCATATCGTCGAGCGGCCGTTTCGACAGCGCGCCATAATCCTGCATCGCCGGCACGTCGAACAACACATGGCCTTCGGCCTCATAGGCCGCGCCCTTGTCGATGAGTTTCTGGATGATGACGACCATTTCCGCCATGTGATCGGTGGCGCGCGGCTCGACCGTCGGCGGCAGGCAGCCAAGGCCGGCGGCGTCCTCATGGAAGATCGCCGTCATCTTATCGGTCAAAACGCGGATATCGACGCCGCGCTCGGCGGCGCGGGCGTTGATCTTGTCGTCGACGTCGGTGATGTTGCGGACGTAGCGGACGTGGTCTTTCCCGTAAACATGCCGCAGCAGACGGAACAGGAGATCGAACACAATCAGCATCCGCCCGTTGCCGATGTGCAGATGATCATAGACCGTCGGGCCGCAGGCGTAGACGCGCACGTCGTTCGCGTCGATCGGCGTAAAAACCTCTTTCTGGCGGGTCAGCGTATTATGAAACCGCAGCGACATAAAATTCCCTCGAGCCGGCCCGACATCGGGCCTCGGAGCCTGTTCCAACCCTGGACCAACTGATCCGGAGGCTGAAATGCGCTGGCCGGCTAAGGCGTCGCTGTTGAACTCTTTATGAGGACAAGACGGCTCCAGCCAGCGGCAAGGCTAGCGGATACAAATGGACGCGATCAACGTCCGTTCAAGGCGGGCAGCCTGCGTCATGGAGGAGTTTTATGCGCGAGAGGGCGCCGCCGCGTCAAGTTTTTCCGCGAGCGACGACACTCGATGGCGATTAACGGAAATTTCAAACGAATTCGACACAATTCCTGCAGAACTTCTCAAGGTCGCGCGAGAGCCTCATGTCGTCAGTCACCCTGTCCCCGGTCCGGCGCGCCCCGCCGAGTTCGTCTTCGCCCGGAGCCGTCCCCAGCAGGGCTTTTCCACGCGGAGCGCCTGCCGCTGGGCTCACCCGACGCCAGCGCCAAAAATTGTTTCGCGTGGTGCTGTTTGCGCTCGGCGGCGTGATGGCGGTGTTTGCGCTGGCGCAATCGGCGAGCGCCCAGGTGCTGATCATCCCCGAGAGCGATGGCTATGGTTTCGATGAATGCCTGACGACGAAGTCGGCCTGCGGCGCTGTCGTCGCGGA
Organism: Methylocella silvestris; assembly: GCF_002891535.1. GTDB lineage: Bacteria > Pseudomonadota > Alphaproteobacteria > Rhizobiales > Beijerinckiaceae > Methylocapsa > Methylocapsa silvestris_A. Next base: position 173,963 of record NZ_PDZR01000002.1, read on the forward strand.
CGCCTGGTGCCAAGCCAATGGCCTCAAGGCGTCCAAGGCTTTCGGCCGCGCGGAAGATTTTTCGGCGCCGCCCGGCGAGGAGCGGCCCGCCGATATCCAGCCGGGCTCGTTTTTCGTCGCCTGCGGCGAGAAGATCTGAACTTCCCCGCACGCTCGGCGCGGGCGCCCGCCGCCATTCAGACCCCGGGCTAAACCTTCATCCCTTGACGAAATCCGCGCATTTCGGCGCGTCGCCCGATCCGCCCCAAGGCTGGATCGGCACCGTCGAGGTCGAGTTCTTTGGCGAGCCTTCGACAAGCTTGTCGCTATAAACCATATAGACGAGCACATTGCGCTTCGCATCGCAGCCACGCACGATCTGCATGCGCTTGAAGATCAGCGACCGTCGCTCGCGGAACACGACGTCGCCCTGTTCGAACTTGTCCTTGAATTTGATCGCGGCATATTGCCGGCAGGCGAGCGAAACATCGGACGCCTCCTCGGCGACCCCGAACATGCCGGCGACGCCGCCTTTTTCCGGAATCGTATAATAGCAGGCGACGCCTTCGACGCCTGGGTCGTCGATCGCATAGGTCGCCAGCTTGTCGTTCGGGGTCAAGAGCTTGAATACAGTTGATTTTCGGAAAATGAGGTCCGGATCGCCGGAATCCGCGCGCGCGCTCCCTGCGGCGAGCGCGAAAGCGCCAAGCGCCCCGAGGATGAAAGATCGGGATCGGATCGAAATCATGAGCGTGGCGTCTCCGCGGGATGAAGGCTGACATATGCGGGCTTGCCTCTGCGCCGGCAATAGAGCTGCATTGAGCAATCCAGATAGCCTCGACAAACGTCCCATCGCCAAATCTGTTCAAAGCCTATAGACAAGCGCCCTGCGCGATTGCGCCGAAGCCACGCTTCCACCATGAAGCCGTGACAGGACAACGCCCAATCGAGGCTCTGCTTTCGTCGGCAGGTCTTCCTCTCCAGCTCCTGCCGACAGGACACGCTGAAGGCCCTTGATGACCGACCGGTTCCCGTTTCGCGGCTTTTTTTTGCGATGCTTCAAGGACGTCTGGCTGCCTGCGCGGCGTCTCAGCCTGGCTAGGGCGACTTTCGCGCTGACCCTGTTTGCGCTGACCCTCGGCTCAACCGATGCGCTGACGCAGACATATGATTGCGCCGGGCTGCAGGCCAAGATCGCTGAAATCGACCGCGGCGGCGGACGCCCGGCGCGCGGGGCCGGTCCCTCGCGCGAGCAGGTCGCCAATTTGAATCGGATCATCGGCGTTGCGCGCTCGCTCGGCTGCGACCGGCCCGACGTCGCCTTTTCGGGCGCCGCCGGCAATCGGTGTCCCGGCCTCAACGCGCAGATCCGCGACCTGCAGGCTTCCGTCGGTCTGGCGCAATCCCAGGGCGGCCCTGCGGACCGGGCGGCGGCGAGGGTGGAACTGGTCGCGCGGTTCAACACCTATTGCCGCAATCAGCCGCCGCGCCAGCGCGGCTTCTTCGAGCAGCTGTTCGGCATCCCGAGCGCGCCGGAGACTCAGCCACAGCCGGAGATGCCGGGCGTCCCGGAGGAGGCGCATGAGGAAGAATCGCGGCCGCACGGCGGCTCGCAGGCGCTTTGCGTGCGTACCTGCGACGGCGGCTTCTTCCCGTTGAACGTCTCGGCGCGGGGCGCCGATTCAGGGCAATTGACCAGCCTCTGCCAGGCGCTTTGTCCGAACACGACTGTCGCGGTCTATACGCGCGCGCCGAACCGCGAGGTCGAAAGCTCCGTCTCGCTCGAAGGCGGCCTCTATTCGGAAATGCCCAACGCCGGGAAATTCGAGAAAACCTTTGATCCCGCCTGTACCTGCAAGCCCCCGGGGCAGAGCTGGGTCGAGGCGCTCGCCGGAGCCGACAATGTGCTCAATCAGCAGCGCAAGGGCGATATTTTGGTGACGCCGGAAAAATCCGCCGAGCTCTCCGCTCCCAAGGCGGGCGCACGCGCCGGCGCGCCGGACGCGCCCGCTTCCGCGGCCGGAAAAAGCCCCGGACCAGCCGGAGCCGGCGGCCCTGAGGCCTATCGCGAGGTGGTCGGCCCGGACGGCGTCAAGCGGCGCGTCCGCATAGTCGGGCCGACGCCCTGACCCGGCCGATCAGAGGCATCAGCGCCGCGAGCTCCGGCCCGTTTTCCTGACCCGTCAGCGCGAGACGCAGCGGATGGAACAGCGCCCTGCCCTTTCGCCCCGTCCGTTCTTTCAGAACATTGATCCAAACGCTCCAGGTCGTCTCGTCGAAAGGCTCCGGCGGCAGCGCCGCGGCGGCCTCTTTCAGGAAAGCCTCGTCCGACGAATCCCGGGCGGGCAGCGCGATCTCCCCCTCGACGACGCGCCACCAGTCGACGACATCCAAAAAAACCGACAGATTGCCGCGGACGGCGAGCCAGAACGGCTCGGCCTTATAGCCTACGATCTCATGCGCGCCGAGACGGTCGCGCACCGCCTCGAAGCCGAGTCCATGCAATGTGCGGGCTGACAGAGCGGCGAGTTCTGCCGGATCGAAGCGAGTCTGCGTGCGCGAGAGCTGCCTGAAATCGAGGATTGCGGTGAGTTCGGCGAGCGAGACGACCGGATGCAGCGGGATAGACGAGCCGATCAGCACGGCGGCGGCGGCGACCGCGAGCGATTCGAGGCCCGCGTCGCGCAAGCCGCCGATCGAAAGCGCGCCAGTCCGCTTCGAGAGCCCTTCGCCGCTGACCGACGACAGCAGATTGTGATGCCCGAAGCCGGGCGCGGACCCCGCTCCCGCCAGCGCCTCGAACAATTCGATCTGCACGGCCGTATTGGTGACGTGATCCTCGCCACGAATGATGGCCGTGACCTTGCAGTCGAGATCATCCACCACCGACGGCAGCGTATATAGAAACGTGCCGTCCTCGCGAATCAGCACCGGATCCGACAGCGACGCGGAATCGATGTGGCTCTCGCCGCGAATCAGATCGTCCCAGCGCACGATCCTGCGCTCGAGCAGGAAGCGCCAATGCGGCCGCCGGCCCTCCGCTTCGAGCCGCGCCCTGTCTTCCGCGCTCAGCGCCAGCGCCGCCCGATCATAGACTGGCGGCTGGCCCCGCGCCTGCTGGCGCCGGCGCTTGCGCTCGAGCTCCTCGGCGGTCTCATAGCAGGCATAAAGTCGCCCGGCGGCGCGCAATTTTTTGGCGGCGGCCTCGTAAAGCGCGATCCGCTGCGACTGCCGCAACACGCGATCCGGGACGATTCCGAGCCAGGCGAGATCGACCTCGATCGCCTGCGCGTATTCTTCCTTCGATCTTTCGGCGTCAGTGTCATCGAAGCGAAGAATGAATTCGCCATGATGTTTTTTCGAATGAAGGAAGTTCAACAAAGCGGTTCGCGCGTTGCCAATATGAATGGCGCCGGTCGGCGAAGGCGCAAAACGGACGATGGGATGCGGCATCTAGGTCCTGCAAATGTTCCGGAAGCTGTTCCATGCGGGAAGGCGCTACGGCGCGCCTTCGACGATTTTAGGACTCTTATCCATCGCCCCTCAAGAAAGGCCAGCCCCGGAGCGCGCTCATGACGTCGATTTATGCGGCCGCTTTTTTCTGCGCGACGCTGATTCTCCTGAATCTCGTCAGCATCGGCATCGCGATGGTCCGGACAAGGCTGAAAATGCGCCCCGCGCCGACGCCGGCGCCAGCGCCCGGCGTCAGCCTTGTGCGGCCGGTCTGCGGCCTCGACAATTTTTGCGAGGAGACCTTGGGGTCGAGCTTTTCGCTCGATTATCCGCTTTATGAGATCATTTTCTGCGTCGCGCGCGGGTCTGACCCGGCCGCGCCGCTGGTGCGGCGGCTGATCGCGGCTCATCCGCAGGTCCCAGCCCGGCTCATCGTCGGCGACGAAAAGGTCAGCGCCAACCCCAAGCTGAACAATTGCGTGCGCGGCTGGGACGCCGCCAAGCATGACTATATCGTGCTGGCCGATTCGAATGTGATGATGCCGAAAGATTACATCCAGCGCCTTTTGGCCGGTTTTGGTCCGACGACCGGCCTCGTCTGCTCCATGCCGCTCGGCTCGCGACCTCAAAACCTCTGGGCCGAACTCGAATGCGCGTTTCTGAACACTTTCGAGGCGCGCTGGCAATATGCGGCGGCGGGCGTCGCTGGAGGCTTTGCGCAGGGCAAGAACATGATGTGGCGCCGGCAGGTGCTCGAGGCGGGCGGCGGCATCCGCGCGCTCGCCGCCGAGATCGCCGAGGACGCCGCCTCGACCAAGCTGGTGCGGGCGCAGGGCTTGACCGTCGATCTCGTCGACAGGCCGTTCGAGCAGCCGCTTGGCCGACGCAGCCTCAGCGACGTCTGGATGCGGCAGCTGCGCTGGGCGCGGATGCGGCGCAAGACCTTTCCGCTGCATTATGCGCCGGAAATTTTCGCCGGCGCGGCCCTTCCCTGCCTTGTCGCCGCCTATGGCGCGCACGCCCTTGACGCCGGCGCGCCCGGCATCCTGGGCGCCGCCGTTCTGATGGTCCTCCTCTGGCACATCCCCGAGATGGTTTTGGCGCGCACGGCGGGCTGGCATTTCTCCTGGCGCATGCCGCTGATGCTCATCCTGCGCGATCTCATGTTGCCGATCATGTATGTCGACGCCTGGTTCGTCGACAATTTCACCTGGCGCGGCAATGAGATGAGCGTGCGCGAGGAGCCGACGGCGCACGGAGGGTAAAGCGCGGCCCGCGCCTCAGCCTGGAAGGGCTTCGGCTAAGCGGTACCGATCGGCCGGAGTCGTGCGCGACAACTTGGTCGACATCGCGCGGCGAGCGGCCTCGAATGTCTCCCAGTCTGCTACGTCGGGCAGGGCCGGGATGGTGACCCGTTCGCCCTGGTCAAAGCCAACCAGCGCGGCGTCAACCATGTCTTCCGCCGTCATCACCATCCCCTCGGGCAAGTTCTGGTGCGGGAGACCCGCGATCTCCCAAAACTCCGTCGCCGTTGCGCCTGGCAGCACGGCCTGGACGCGGACTCCTTTCGCGGTCAGTTCATGCTGAAGCGAAAGACTAAGCGTCAGGACAAAGGCCTTGGTCGCGCCGTAGACGCCGTTCAGAATTTCCGGCGCAATCGCCGCGATCGAGGCGATGTTGATGATGGCGCCCGAGCCCCGCGCAACGAAGCCGGGCGCTGCGGCATAGGTCAGCCGGGTCAGCGCGGTGACGTTCAGGGTGATCATCTCCTCCATTTTATCGACGTCGGATTGCAATAGAGGCGTCACAGCGCCGTTCCCGGCATTGTTGACCAGCAGCGTCAGGCGGGGCTCCTCGCGAAGTCTTGCTTCAACACGGGCGAGATCGTCGCGATCGCTGAGGCTCGCCGCCAGCGTCTCGATGGACCGCCCTGTTTCGTCCCGCAACCGCTCGGCCAGCGCGTCGAGCCGCGTCTGGCTGCGCGCGACCAGAATGAGGTCATAGCCGCGCCTCGCCAGCCGGTCTGCATAGACGGCGCCAATGCCCGCGGAGCCGCCAGTGATCAGCGCGACGCCCTTTTGTTCATTATTGGTCATGTTCGTTCCCTCAGCCGGCCGATGATCGGCCTTGCATGAGGAGACGTTTACGCTTGCCGGCTCGCGTCTCAAATGTCATATAGACGTCTCTTTAGGACACAACGAGCCCTCCATGCAGCGCGTCGGCTTCACCATTTTCCCCGGCTATTCTATGATGGGCCTTGCTGTCATCTCGGTGTTCGATCTTGCGAACATGCTGGCTGAAAAGCCCGTCTATGACGTGCGGCTGCTTTCGGAGAGCGGCGGGCTGGTCCAAAGTTCGGTCGGCATGCGAATCGAGACCGAAGCGTTCGATGCGGCGGACTACGACACGCTCATCATCGGCGGGGGGACCGAGATTGCGCCGCCAAGCCCTGGGCTCACGGCCTTCTTGCGGGAAACGCCGCAGCGGCGCCGGCGCACCGCGTCAATCTGCACGGGCGCGTTCGTTCTGGCGGAAGCCGGACTGCTCGACGGACGGCGCGCGACGACGCACTGGTTTCACGCGCGGCATTTGCAGGCGTTATTTCCCAAAGTGAAAGTGGATGAAGATCGCATCTTTGTCATCGACGGCCCGATCTACACCTCCGCCGGGATGACGGCAGGGATCGATCTCGCCCTCGCCCTGATTGAAGAAGATCTGGGGCTTGAGATCGCACGCTCGGTCGCTCGCAAACTCGTCGTCTACCATCGCCGCGCGGGCGGCCAATCGCAATTCTCGGCGCTGCTCGAGCTTGAACCGAAATCCGATCGCATCCAGAGCGCGCTGGCTTACGCCAAGCGCAATCTGCATTCGAGATTGACGGTTGAGCAATTGGCCGAGGCGGCGCACCTCAGCCCGCGCCAGTTCAGCCGCGCCTTTCATGCCGAAACCGGGCAATCGCCAGCGAAGGCCGTCGAGCATCTCCGCATCGAGGAGGCGCGAATGATGATGGAGCAAAGAACGCGTCCGATCGACAGCATCGCGCGGGATACCGGATTTTCCGATCGCGATCACATGCGCCGCGCGTTTTTGCGCGCCTTCGGCCAGCCGCCGCAGGTTATCCGGCGGAACGCGCGCGGCGAGGCGCGAATTTGAACCTGCGGCTGAAGTCTCGCGCCCTGCGGCGGCGGTTCAAAAGATAGCCAAAGCTTTGATCCAAGCTGGTCGCGTCCTATCTATAGAACGCAAAGGCAGGGGCCAAGCGGCTCCGCCCTCCTGCGGCCCTCTTGAGACAAAGGACGACTCCCTTGAAGCGCTTGACCTTGTTTCTTTCCTTTTGCCTTGGGCTTTTCTCAACCGGCGCGATGGCGGCGCTTAAGCCAGGCGACGCCGCGCCCGATTTTTCGCTTGAGGCGGCGCAGGGCGGCAAACCGTTCAAATTCTCGCTCGCCGAAGCCCTGAAAAAAGGGCCCGTGGTTCTTTATTTCTACCCGAAATCCTTCACCAGCGTCTGCACGCTGGAGGCGCATGAATTTGCCGAAAGCATCGAGGATTTTGCCGCCGCAGGCGCCAGCGTCATCGGCGTCTCCAGCGACAACATCGTGACGCAACAGGAGTTTTCGAGCAAGGAATGCCGCGACAAATTTCCGGTCGGCGCCGATCCCGAGTTTTCGGTGATTAAGGCCTATGACGCGGCCTTTACCCTGCCGATCGCCGGGCCAGCCTATGCGCATCGCATCTCCTATGTGATCTCGCCGGCTGGAAAAATCCTGTCCGCCTATGCGGATTCGGGCGCGGAGAACCATATCTCGACGGCGCTGGCCGCGGTCCGAAAGTGGCGCGAGGCGCATAAGCCCTGAGCGGCGCGAGCCCACAAAAGCCAACCGTGATAAACCGGCAGCCGTCCTTGTTCCCACACACGGAATCTGCCTATGAAAAAATGGTTGGCCGCGGCGCTGGACTATATTCCCCGCTGGATCGCGTTTCAGCTGCGTCAGCAGGACTTGCCGGGCATAGCCGTCGCGGTCACGGCCGGCGGCAAACTGGCGCTCGACTGCGCCTTTGGAATCGCCGATCGCGCTGCCGGCGCCGCCCTGACGCCGGGCCATAATTTCCGCGTCGCGTCCCATTCGAAGACTTTCACTGCCGCAGGAATCCTCAAATTGGTCGATACGGGCCGGCTCCGCCTCGACGACGCCGTCGGCCGCTATGTCGAAGGGCTCGATCCGCAGATCGCCAGGGCAAGCCTCGCGCAGCTTCTCAGCCATTCGGCGGGCGTTATTCGCGACGGGCGCGACGGCGGTCAGTGGGTCGATCGTCGGCCGTTTCTCAGCGAGGCGGAATTGCTGGAGGCCCTCGCCGAGCCGCCCATTCTCGAGCCCAATCTCCGCTTCAAATATTCCAATCATGGTTATGGCCTGCTCGGGCTTGTGATCGCCGCCGCAACGGGCGAATCCTACAATGACTGGATCGCGCGCGAGGTGGTCGCGGCCGCCGGCCTGACGGAAACCTACCCCGATACAGGCGATGGCGCCGGCGTCACACTCAGTCAAGGACACAGCGCAAAACTGTTGTTCGGCGAGCGCCTCGTCATACCGGGCGACAACCCGACCAATGCGTTGGCGGCCGCGACCGGCTTCGTCAGCTCGGCCAAAAACCTTGCGCTATTCTACGGCCAGCTCAATCCGGACGCAGACCAAAGCATCCTCAGCGTCGCGAGCCGCCGCGAGATGACGCGGCGCCATTGGCGCGTTCCCGACACGAGCGCGGAGCGGCACTATGGGCTCGGCCTCATTCACGGCGATATCGGGGATTGGCCCTGGTACGGCCACTCCGGCAGCTTTCAGGGCTTTTCCACCCACACCGCTGTGACGCCAACGCAAGACCTTTGTATTTCCGTGCTGACGAATGCGGGCGACGGCGCAGCGGCGCTGCTGTTCGAGGGCGCCGTCCATATTCTGCAAGCCTATGCGCAGAACGGTGCGCCGCGGGACGATCTCGCGCATTGGGTCGGGCGGTGGTGGAGCCTTTGGGGCGCGCGGGATCTTGTGCCGATGGGCGACAAAGTGCTGGTCGCGCTTCCGGCGCAGTTAAATCCATTCGCCGACGTCAGCGAGCTGACGTCCTGCGGCGCCGGCGCCGCCACAATTACAAAGGCCGGCGGATTCGGCAATTTTGGCGAGCCGGCGAGGCTCGTTCGCAGCGACAAAGGGGAAGTCAGCGAGGTTTGGCTGGCGGGCGACAGGCTGCAAAGCGAACAGGCCTTTGCTGACGAGGCAAGACGGCGCTACCCGCGCGAATGAACCCCGGCGCTACACAACATCGTCGGCCGGGGCCACGCCCAATCCGCTCAGGCCTTGCTTTTCGGGCGCCGGGGCGGGAGCGCCAGAATCGCGGAATTTGTTGAGGATCGGGTAGCGGCGGTCTCTGCCGAAATTCTTCTTCGTCACCTTGACGCCGGGCGCGGCCTGACGGCGCTTGTATTCGGCAAGATAAAGCAGCCGCTCGACCTTCTTGACCGTCTCAGCGGCAAAACCCGCCGCAATCAGATCGGAGACGCGCATTTCCTTTTCGACCAGCCCTTCCAGAATGGCGTCGAGCTCTTCATAGGGCGGCAGCGAATCCTGATCCTTCTGGTTCTCGCGCAGCTCCGCCGAGGGAGGCTTCACCAGAATATTTTCCGGAATCACCGCGCCATCGGGTCCGAGCGCGCCTTTCGGCTTCCAGCGGTTGCGCAGGCGGCACAACCGAAAAACCTCCATCTTGTAGAGATCCTTCAACGGATTGAAGCCGCCATTCATGTCGCCATAGATGGTGGCGTAGCCGACCGACAATTCCGACTTGTTGCCAGTCGTCACCAGCATCGCGCCGAATTTGTTGGAGATCGCCATCAGCGTCGCGCCGCGCACCCGGCTCTGGATGTTTTCTTCGGTGAGGCCCGGAACGGTTCCGGCAAACAGCGGCCGCAGCGCGGTTTCGAAGCCGGAAACGATCGGCTCGATCGGTAAAATGTCGTAGCGCGCGCCAAGCATATTGGCGCAGGCCTTTGCGTCGGCAAGCGACTCACTCGAGGTGTAGCGATACGGCAGCATGACGCAATGTACGCGGGCGGCGCCCAGCGCATCCACCGCCATGGCGGCGCAAAGCGCGGAATCAATTCCGCCCGAGAGACCGAGCACGACGCCGGGAAATCCGTTCTTCTCGACATAGTCGCGAAGACCGAGCACGCAGGCGCTGTAATCGGCCTCCTCGCCCTGTTCGATGGCGGTCTTCGGCCCTTCGACGCAGCCAAAACCGTTGTCGCCGCGCCGCCACACGGTTTTCGCCACCACGGAGGTAAAGGCCGGAAGCTGGAAGGCGAGCGTCCGGTCGGCGTTGAGGCCGAAGGAGGCGCCGTCGAAAACCAATTCGTCCTGGCCGCCGACCTGATTGAGATAGATCAGCGGCAGGCCGCTCTCGACGACGCGGGCGGCGACAATGGCGAGCCGCTCGTCGGCTTTGCCGCGCCAATAGGGCGAGCCATTGGGAACGAGCAGAATTTCGCCGCCCGTCTCAGCGATGCATTCAACCGGATCAGGCCCCCAGATATCTTCGCAGATCGGCACGCCGATGCGCACGCCGCGTAGCGTCAAGGGTCCCGGCATGGGCCCTTGGGCGAACACGCGCTTTTCGTCGAAAACGCCGTAATTGGGCAAATCGACCTTGTAGCGTATGGCCTCGATGCGGCCGCCGTCGAGCAGCGCATAGGCGTTGTAGGCAAGTCCGTTTTCGACAAGCGGAACGCCAACGAGAATCGCCGGACCACCGTCGGCGGTGTCGCGCGCGAGATCGTCGAGGGCGGTGCGGCAGGCCTCCAGAAAGGCCGGCTTCAGGACCAGATCCTCCGGCGGATAGCCGGCGATAAAAAGCTCCGAAAACATCACGACGTCGGCGCCGAAATCCGCCGCTTGCGCGCGGGCCGCGCGGACGCGTGCGACATTGCCGGCGATCTCGCCAACCGTCGAATCGATCTGCGCGAGGCCGATGACGAGCGTGTCGGTCATTGAAGAATGCAGCCTTGCGCTAGAGCATCCGCCCGAAAAGCTGAAGGCTTTTTGGACCAAGCGGATGCGTTGAAACAATGGGTCAGAGCAAAGGTCCGTTCAGTCAGACCAGCTTTTGCTTTAGCGTCATCAAATGTCCTCGCTTACCGCCAAATGGCTGACGCAAGCGCAGGGCTCGCCTCCGGGAGCGCAGGTGGTTGCGCTTGTCCGCCATTCTCGTCGTGGGGATCGGCCGAGATCAAAAAGCCGCGCGCATAAGGCGCGGCTTGTGTCTCATTCGGCCGCGGCGGGATGGGCCTGCAGGCCCTTGCCCATACGGCCGGTCTTCAACAGTTCTGCGATCAGGAAAGCAACCTCGATCGCCTGCTCCGCATTGAGGCGGGGATCGCAGTAGGTATGATAGCGATCATGCAGATCCGCGTCGGAGATCGCGCGCGCGCCGCCGGTGCATTCGGTGACGTTCTTGCCGGTCATTTCGAGATGCACGCCGCCTGGATAAGTTCCGGCGGCTTGATGGACCGCGAAAAAGGCGCGGATCTCGCTCATGATCCTGTCGAACGGCCGCGTCTTGTAGCCGGAGGCGGCCTTGACCGTGTTGCCGTGCATCGGATCGCAGGACCACACGACGCTGCGGCCTTCCTGTTGCACGGCGCGGATCAGGGCCGGCAGGCTGGCCTCGACCTTGTCAGCGCCGAAGCGGCAGATCAGCGTCAGGCGCCCGGCCTCATTGTCCGGGTTCAGGATGTCGATCAGCCGGATCAGCTCATCCGGGTTCAGCGTCGGGCCGCATTTGAGGCCGATCGGATTTTTGACGCCGCGCGCATATTCGATATGGGCGTGGCCGGGCTGACGCGTGCGGTCGCCGATCCAGATCATATGGCCGGAGGTCGCGTAATAATCCCCGGTCGTCGAATCGACGCGCGTCAGCGCCTCCTCGAAGCCGAGCAGCAGCGCCTCATGCGAGGTGTAAAAATCAGTCTGCCGCAGCTCCTGATGGGACTCGGGATCCAACCCGATCGCCCGCATAAAGCCGAGCGTTTCAGTGATCTGGTCAGCAAGCTCTTGATAGCGCGCCGACTGCGGGCTGTCCTTGATGAAGCCGAGCATCCATTGATGGGCGTTTTCGAGATTGGCGTAGCCGCCGGTCGCGAAGGCGCGCAAAAGATTCAATGTGGCCGCCGCCTGTCGATAGGCCATGAGCTGGCGCGCCGGGTCCGGCACGCGGGCGCCCGCCTCGAAGGCGATATCATTGACGATATCGCCGCGATAGCTCGGCAGCGACACGCCGCCGACGGTCTCCAGCGGCGCCGAACGCGGCTTGGCGAACTGGCCGGCGATGCGGCCGACCTTGACTACCGGCAGCGCGGCGGCGAAGGTTTCCACCACAGCCATCTGCAGGAAGACGCGAAAGAAATCGCGAATATTGTCCGCCGAATGCTCGGCAAAGCTTTCGGCGCAGTCGCCGCCCTGGAGCAGGAAAGCTTCGCCATTGGCGACCTTGCCCAGCATGCGCTTCAGCTTGCGCGCTTCGCCGGCAAAGACGAGCGGAGGGAAACCGGCCAGCTGCCGCTCGACATCCGCGAGCGCTGCGGCGTCGGAATAGACGGGCGACTGCTCAATCGGCTTGGCTCTCCAGCTCGACGGCGACCAGGACTCGACGGACATTTTTATACTCCCGAGCGGCGCGGGCCGCTCCCAACGATTGCATTTTGGGCCGGAGCCCGGACGGCGCAGATCCTCCGCGTCCTAAATAGGACTTTTTGGAAAGAAAGCATCTAGCAGGCGCGGCCCCCCGGATGCAATGTTTGCGCTTTGGGCCTATCTGAGCCGCCGCGCCGGATTGCCGGCGACGGTCGCGCGTGCGGCGACGTCGCGCGTCACCACCGCCCCTGCCCCGACGATCGCGTCGTCGCCGATCGTCACGCCCGGCAGGATCAGCGCCCCCGCGCCGATCCAGCAATTGGCGCCGATGCTGACCGGACGGCCGGATTCGAGCATGGCCCGGCGCTGCGCCGGATCGCGCGGATGGTCGGCCGCGAGAATTTGCACGCCCGGCCCGATTTGCGTCAATTCGCCGATGTTCACCGCAACGACGTCGAGAATGACGCAGTTGAAATTCAGGAAGGCGCCCGCGCCGACGCGAATGTTGAAGCCATAATCGCAATAGAAGGGCGGCCGAATATTGGCGCCTGCCCCTACCTCGCCAAGCAATTCGGCCAGCAGCGCATGGCGCTCTGCGATCGAGACGGCAAGCGTGGCGTTGTAGCGCTCAAGCCAGGCGCAGGCTTTGCGGTGGGCCGCCGAGATCTCCGCGTCGTCGGCGCGGTAAAGCGCGCCGGCGAGCATTTTCTGCATCTCGCTTTGGCTCATGGGCGGAAATCGGCGAGGAGGGTCATCCCTCGAGAAACTCGGCGTCGACGGCGTCCGGGGCTTCGGGCCCGGCGATCGCGCGCTCGAACCGGGCGGTGCGCGTGCGCATCGTGACAAGCTCCTCGGCCGAGGTCGGATGCACCGCGATGGTCGCGTCGAAATCGGCTTTCTTTGCGCCGAGGCGGATGGCGATCGCGAGGACTTGCGCCAGTTCCGCGGCGCCTTCGCCCAAAATATGGACGCCGAGCACCACGTCGGTGCGGCCATCGACGACGATCTTCATCATGGTTTTCTCGGTTCGCCCCGAGAGCGTCGCCTTCAGCGGGCGAAAGCTCGCCTGATAGACGTCGACGCAATCGCAGGCCTCGCGCGCCTGCGTCTCCGTGAGGCCAACCGCGCCAAGTTCCGGGGTCGTGAAAACGGCGGTCGGCACATGGGCGTGATCGACGGCGGTCGTCTTGCCGCCGAACACCGTGTCGGCGAAGGCATGGCCCTCGCGGATGGCGATCGGCGTCAGCTGAAGGCGGTTGGTGACGTCGCCGACGGCATAGATCGAGTTGACATTGGACCGCGAGAAGTCGTCGACGATCACGGCGCCAACGCTATCGAGCGTTACGCCCGCGCGCTCGAGGCCGAGCCCCCTTGTATGAGGCAGGCGGCCGGTGGCAAGCATCACCTGATTGACGTCGAGCTGAAGGCCGGAGGTCAGGTGAACGCGCAAACCGCCGTCGATCTTTTCGATCCGCGTCGGAAGATGGCTAAAGTGCATCTCGACGCCCTCCTCCACGAGCGCGTCGCGCACGCCGCAGCGCATGTCGTCGTCAAATCCGCGCAGCACATTCTCGCCGCGCGACGCGATTGCGACTTTTGATCCGAGCCGCGTGAAAATCGAGGCGAACTCCACCGAAATATAGCCGGCGCCGACGATCAGGAGACGCTGCGGCATGACGGCGAGATCGAAAACCTCATTCGAGGTGATCGCCAGTTCGCGGCCCGGAATATCCGGCTCAAGCACCGGCGTCCCGCCGGTCGCGACAAGGATGGTTTTCGCGCCAAGCCTGCGTCCGTCGCCGAGAATTATGGTGTTCGGATCTTCGATTTCGGCGCGGCTGTCGATCATCGCGACGCCGGCTTTTTCGAGATTGGTCCGATAGATCGCGGACAACCGCGAAATTTCGCGCTCCTTGGCGGCGACGAGCTTTGGCCAGTCGAAGGCCATCTCAGGGATCGTCCAGCCGAAGCCGGCCGCATCCTCGAATTCGTCACGAAAGCGGCTGGCGTAGACCATCAGCTTCTTCGGCACGCAGCCGCGAATGACGCAGGTTCCGCCGACGCGGAATTCCTCAGCGATGGCGACGCGGGCGCCATGGCCCGCCGCGACGCGGGCGGCGCGTACGCCGCCGGAGCCGGCTCCGACCACGAAAAGATCAACATCGAAATCAGTCATTCGCCCCGCCTTGGCCTATCGGACGCCGCGGCGGCGCAAGCCGTCACGCGCTTAGATGTCGTGGCCTTTTTTCTTCATTTCTTCCCTTACCCGGGTCATCATATCGGTCGATATCTTGCCCTGCCAGCCCTGCATGGCGGTCACGATGTCGCTGAGGACGGCCGGCTGCGAGGCCACGTAATTCTTGCCGGCGGCGCTGGAGAAGAATGCGACGGCCGCGTTGATGTCAGGCTCGCTGAGATGCTGGGCGAAAATTTGCGCCGCAAAGCCCGTCATTTGATCCGGCAACCTGTCGAATTCCGGCTGGAGATTGGTCAAAACCTCTTTGAGATCCTGACTCAGCTCCGGGCGGGTCTGGCTCAGCGACGCGCCGATCTGATCGACGAATTGCGGGATTATGACGGTGAAGGAGCGCGCCATGCCTGAGCTCAGCACCAGCGCGCGCGCCGCGGCGAGGTGGGACGGTTTGATGACGCCCGCGGGCGCGGGCGCAGCGCCGGGGGCCGCGGCCTGTGGCGCGGACTTCTGCGCCGTGGCGAGGCCCGCAAAGGCCGCGATGAAAATCGCGCAGGCCGTTGTCAGCCTGATGGAACGAAAAACGCTCTGCAACCGAAGTCTCCCTAAATCTTCTCGTTAAGACCTGGATCTATCCGTCGCGCGACCCGGCGTCGTTTTAGAGCGAGCGCGTTTTTTTCGGCTCAGGGCGGCGGCGGCGCTTCGACCCGGCCAAAAATCTCGATTCCGCCGGGGCCGGCGCAGATCACCGCTTTGGCGAGGCCGATGAACAGCCCGTGCTCGACGACGCCGGGGATTGCGCTGAGATCCTGCGCCAATTGCTCGGGACGCGGCAGCGCGCCGAAATGGCAGTCGAGGATGAAATTGCCATTGTCGGTGATGAAAGGCTGACCGGGGCCCTTGTCGCGCAGCACGATGTCGCCGGCGCAGCCCGCCGCCGCCGCCCTCGCGCGGATCAGCCGGCGCGTCGCCTCAAGGCCGAACCGGGTCACCTCGACCGGTAGCGGGAATTTGCCCATGAGCTCCACATGCTTGGAGGCGTCGGCGATCACGACCATCCTCTTCGAGGCCGTCGCGACGATTTTTTCTCTCAGCAGCGCGCCGCCGCCGCCCTTGACCAGCCGCAGAGCGTCATCGAACTCGTCGGCGCCGTCGACGGTAAGGTCGAGCTCGGGCTCGGCGTCGATTGTCGTCAGCGCGACGCCAAGCGCCGCCGCCTGGGCCCGCGTCTCCTCGGAGGTCGGCACGCAGAGAACGTCGAGCCCGGCGGCGACGAGACCGCCGAGGAGATCGACGAAATGCCGCGCCGTGGATCCCGTGCCAAGACCAAGCTTCATGCCGGGCCTGACCAGCTTGATGGCCTCGGCGGCGGCGGCGCGCTTGGCCTCATCGGGACTTAGGGCGGTCATTTCCGGGATGTCCTCGCTGCCGCGAACGCGGTTCGCAAGCGGCGTAGTCCCTTGCGGGGCGCCCCGTCAAGGCGGGCGAGCCTTGCCGATTCGGTCAGCGCGCCTGCGGCGTGCACACCACCCCCTCGTTCAGGACATAGCAGATCGACATCATGCCGGTGCGCAGATCGACCCGAAAAACGCCGCCCTCGCGTTCATGCCGGGAGGCGACCAGCGAATATTCGCTCGAGGCCTGCGGCCCCGCGCCTTCGCCGGGCGGATAGCAGAGCGTAACCCCGACCGATCCGTCTTTCAGGCCATATTGGCAGGCGCCGACTTCGCCCGTGGCGCGATCAAGCCGGTAGACGCGATTGAGGTCCGTATGGGGGGCCGCTAAAAATTCATAGTTCGCGGCGGCGGCTCCACCTGCTCCGCCGGCCGCCGCGGCGAGCCCGACGACGCAGGCGGCAAGATGCGAAAGGCGCCGCGCCCTTAAAAAACCGATGCCCCGCATATCGACTCTCCGCCCCTTCCAGCCCGTGCCGGTCCTTGATTTCGACATTCTTCTACACCACATCGCCTTGGCGCCGAAAACCGCGCCTGTCTCGGCGCGTGACGAAATGACCGAAACTGCGGCTTGCGTCGGGAGCTGTCTTCCCCGAAGCTCCGCGCCACTCTCGACCTCCGGCTTGAGCAGGACCCATGACCAAGTCTCTCTCGATCCCGCCGCTGCTCATCTTCGACCTTGACGGCACTCTGGCCGACACCGCAGCCGACCTCGTCTCGACCCTGAACGCCATCTTGACGGCGGAGGGCCTCGCCGCCGTCCCGTTCAAGGACGCGCGCGCAATGGTCGGCGCTGGAGCCAAAGCGCTGCTGCAGCGCGGGCTCAAGGCCAATGACGTCGTCGTCGACGAGAAACGGCTCGATCAATTATTCGCCGACTATCTCGAACATTACGAGGCGCATATCGCCGATGAGAGCGTGCTCTACCCTGGCGTGACCGCCGCGCTCGACCGCTTCGAGGCGGCCGGCTGGAGCTTTGCCGTATGCACCAATAAATTCGAGGCGCCCTCGCGTCTGCTTTTGACGGCGCTCGGCATCGCCGATCGATTCAAGGCGATCTGCGGCAAGGACACATTCGCAGTGAGCAAGCCTGATGGCGACGCTTTGCTGCAGACAATCGCCAAAGCCGGCGGCGATCCGCGCCGGGCGATCATGGTCGGCGATTCCAAGACCGATATAGACACGGCCCATAATGCCAAAGTTCCGGTCGTCGCCGTCACTTTCGGCTATACGGATCTGCCGGTCGAAACGTTCGAGCCGGATCGGATCATCGGCCATTTCGACGCGCTCTGGGACGCTGTCGAAGAGATTTCCGCCGTATTTCACGTCGCATGACGGCTCCTGAATAAGTTTTTCTGGCTTCAGGCGGGCGGTCTTGCCGCTCCCCCTCAGCGCCTGCAATCATTTCGGGACGCCGGAAGAAAATTGGAGCTGACGGCTGGCCGCGATCTTGCCTTTCCATCGGGCAATTCATGCAATCGGTTCGGGCCATTCGGAGTGACGCGATGAGCGCAGGCGACGGCAAGCTCTCCTTGGAAAATGACGCGTTCATTCCAGATCAAAACAGACCAGCGGCCGGTTCTCGCCTCGACGGCCTGCGCCAGTTCGCCGAGATGTGCGTCCTCTACGCGATGGCGACCGTCGCCTTCTTCCTGATCTTCTTCAAATTCTCGCCCGACGCCGGCTTTGTCTATTTTTACAATATGACAAACGACGTCAAGCTGGCGTCTGACCTTGTCAGTGTCGAGCAGTTCAAGCAGCATTATTTAAGCTCGAACTCGATCAACTATCCAAGATTCTTGGGTAATCTGATTGTCTACGATCTGTCGAACTGGATCGGCGCGCTGTTCAAATCAACCGATCCCCGCCTCAATCCGCTGCGCCTGTCGGCCGCGGTCGTCGCCTGCGTTTCTTTCTATATCGCGACAGTAACGCCCGTTCTGAACGCAAGACTGCTCGACCGTAAAACCTTTTTTTGCCTGTTCGCTTTCATGTGCCTGATCGGCCAGTATGTTTATTATCCAGGAGACATGAGCAGCCTCGCCTTTCTGAGCCTGTCTCTCTACTTCGTCCTGCAGGAAAAATTCATTCCCGCCGCCATATTCATGCTGGCGACCGGGCTCTTTCGGGAGAGCGCCTTCCACGTCGTTTTTTTCGTGGCTGTGTGGGCCGCTTGCGATTGGCGCATGCCGCTGAAAAACCGCGCTGCGCTCGTGCTCGGCTTCGCCGTGCTGTTTGTCGTCGAATATAAATTGATCCGATTGTTCTATCCGGCCCCGATCTCTGTCGTTGCGAGCGAGACGGGTATTGAAACCTCGATCACAAAGATCTTTTTCGAGCGCGGGCTCTGGTCGCTGACGACGGTCGCCACGCTCGCGCTCCATTTTTTGTTTTTGGCCTATTATTTCGTGACGCGCGATGGACGAAATTCCCGCTCGTGGCGCGATCGTTTTTTCCTCGTTAACTGCCTCGCCCTGCCCCTGTGGATTATTTTTTATCGGATGTTAGGGGGCAATATCAGCGAGTTTCGCCTGCTGTTTCCGGCTCTGCTGCCGATTGTCTATGGCGTCGCCTACAACGCGCGGAGCGAATGGCCGACCGATACAGCCGCACCGATCGCTACGTCGAAAAGCGAGGCCTGACTCATTTCGGGCGCGATTTTGCTTCGCGAGGAAGATCTATCGCGGCCCGGCCAAATTGAAGAAGCGTCTTCGCCTCGCAGCGCAATGCATTGAACGAATTGGCAATCGAAGCGTTACCACAGGCGTCCGGAACATGCGCGGCTTAACAGTCCGCATAGGCCATTCTGGCGGAGGGAAAAGATGAGCACGCTTCTCATAATCATTATTTTAATAATCTTGTTCGGCGGCGGAGGCGGCTATTGGGCCTATGGCTCCTACGGCGGCGCAGGTCTCGGCGGGGTGCTCGGCACCGTCCTGATCATTTTGCTGATCTTGTGGTTGCTCGGCGCCTTGCGTTGAACGACGCCTAAGCCGCAAAAAATGCCCGGCGTTTCAGCCGGGCATTTTTTCGTTAGCGCGAAAATTTCTTGTATTTCATCCGGTGCGGAATGAGGCTTTCCTGGCCGAGGCGGCGTTTCTTGTCCTCCTCGTAATCCTGGAAATTGCCCTCGAACCATTCAACATGGCTGTCGCCTTCATAGGCGAGGATGTGGGTGGCGATACGGTCCAAAAAGAAGCGGTCATGCGAGATGATGACCGCGCAGCCGGCGAAATCGGTCAGCGCCTCCTCGAGCGCGCGCAGCGTCTCGATGTCGAGGTCATTGGTCGGCTCATCGAGCAACAGCAGATTTGCGCCTGATTTCAGCATCTTTGCAAGATGCACGCGGTTACGCTCGCCGCCCGACAACTGACCAACCTTTTTCTGCTGGTCAGGACCCTTGAAATTGAAGGCGCCGGTATAGGCGCGCGAATTGATCTCGCGCTTGCCAAGATAGATCACTTCGGCGCCCTCGGAGATTTCCTCCCAGACGTTCTTCTTCGGGTCGAGCGAATCGCGCGACTGATCGACATAGCCGAGATGGACGGACTCCCCGACCGTCACCGTGCCCTTGTCCGGCTTCTCCTGACCGGTGATCATGCGAAACAGCGTCGTCTTGCCCGCGCCATTCGGGCCGATGACGCCGACGATGCCGCCGGGCGGCAGCTTGAAGGTCAGATCGTCGATCAGCAGCTTGTCGCCAAAACCCTTCGACAGATGCTCGAAATTGACCACCGTGTTGCCGAGCCGCTCGGCCACGGGAATGACGATCTGTCCGGTCACCGCCTGCTTGTCGTTCTGCTTGTTGACGAGGTCCTCATAGCGCTGAATGCGGGCTTTCGACTTCGCCTGCCGCGCCTTCGGGCTCGACGAAATCCAGCCGGCTTCCGCCTCGATCGCGCGCATGCGCGAGGCGTCCTCGCTCTTTTCCTGCTGCAGGCGCTTTTGCTTCGCCTTCAGCCACGCCGAATAATTGCCCTCGTAAGGAATGCCCCGGCCGCGGTCGAGCTCGAGAATCCAGCCCGTCACATTGTCGAGAAAATAGCGGTCATGGGTCACGATCAGGATCGCGCCCGGATAGGCCCGCAAATGACCTTCGAGCCAATTCACCGTCTCGGCGTCGAGATGGTTGGTCGGCTCGTCGAGCAACAAAAGCTCCGGCTGTTCGAGCAGCAGGCGGCAGAGCGCGACGCGGCGGCGCTCGCCGCCGGACAGCTTGTCGACCGCCCAATCGTCCGGCGGGCAGCCGAGCGCGTCCATGGCGAGCTCCACCTGCGCGTCGAGATCCCACAGGCCCTTGGCCTCGATCTCGTCCTGCAGCGTCGTCATTTCATCCGCTGTCTCGTCGGAATAGTTCATGGCGAGGTCGTTGTAGCGTTCGAGGATCGCCGTTTTCGCCGCGACGCCCTGCATGACATTGCCGCGCACGTCGAGCGTGGAATCGAGCTGCGGCTCCTGCGGCAGATAGCCGACGCGGGCCCCTTCCGCCACAAAGCCTTCGCCTGTGAACTCCTTGTCGATGCCGGCCATGATCTTCAAAAGCGTCGACTTGCCCGCGCCATTGACGCCGAGCACGCCGATCTTGGCGTCCGGATAAAAGGAGAGATTGACGTTTTCGAGGATCTTCTTGCCGGTCGAAAACGTCTTCGTCAGGCCTTGCATATGATAAATGAATTGCCGCGCCATAAGGGCTCCGCGTCCGCATTCGAAAGTTTCGTGGGTTTGGACGCTATGTAGACGCAGGAACCCGGTGGGTCCAGATAAATGGGCGCCTTTCGAGACAAGCCGGCCTCGCGCCCGGGCGACAAGCGCGACCGCGGCGGGGCGGCCGGTCGCCCCACGCGATCGCTGCGCCTGCCCGGCGCCGGAGCTTTTAATGACCGACATCGCTCAAGGATTTCGCAACGCGGACGGCGAAATGCTGCCGGAGCTGACGCATTGCCTCGATGCGCTGAACGACCTGGCGTTCTTCCGATCGTATAAGGCGGCCACATGGGCGGCGCTCGACGTTCGGGAGGGAGACCGCCTCCTCGATGTCGCCTGCGGAACCGGGTTCGACGTCATCGAACTGGCGCGGCGCTTTCCGGCCGCGGAGATCTTGGGCGTCGACCGCAGTGAGGGCCTCCTTGGCGTCGCGCGCTCACGCGCACAGGGGCTGGCGAACGTCACATTGCTGCAGGCGGACGCCGATCGCCTTCCGTTGCAGACAGACGCCTTTGACGGCGCGCGGATCGATCGCGCACTGCAGCACATCGAAGATCCGCGCGCGAGCCTGCGGGAGATGGTTCGCGTGACGCGCCCCGGCGGCCGGATCGTCGCGGCCGAGCCTGACTGGGGAACCTTTGTCCTCTATAATGGCCCCGGCGTCGCGAGCGCAAAAATGAGCGACGTCTGGCTTCGATCGTTCCGCAACCCTCTCATCGGGCGGGAGCTCGGCGTCATGCTCGACGCATGCGGCGTCACCGATCTGCAATCGGAAGCCCATGCGCTGGCGACGAGCGATCTCGCCTGCGCCGACGCCGTCTTTGACTTGCCGCGCCTTACCAGCAATTGCGTCAAGGCCGGCGTCCTGACGCAGGACGAGGCCGACCTCTGGCGCGAGAACGCCAAGGCCGCTTCGGAAAAGGGCGCGTTCCTCGCCGGCGTGAATATTCTGACATTCCACGGGACCGTTGCGGCAAAGGCCGCTTGAAGGCGGATCAATCGGCGGTGAATGAAGCTCCGCCGTTCGAGCGCGACAGTTTTCGTTCGCGGCGCGTATGGGCTAGAACAGCCGAAACTCGATAAGGAAGATCAGCCTTGCCCGACATCGGATTACGAAATCTCGGATCTCTCATTCCCGGCGCCAAGGCTGAACCGCCGCCGGCCGCGCCGAAAGCCGGGACCGGGAAAATCGAGCCGAAACTCGCCGGCTCCCTGCCGCCGGCGCCGACGCCCGCCGCCGCGAAAGCGCTCGCGACAACGGCGCGGCCGAAAGCCGAGAGCGCGCTTTTTGCCGCCGACGCCGGCGATGACGGCGCCGCGCCCGGGCCTGCCGACGCGCCGCTGAGCCTGCTCGCCGAGCTCGCGCTCCACCGCAGGACGCAGACTCCTTTCTCGATCGGCCTCCTCGGGCCATCCGGCAGCGGCAAAAGCGCCGCCCTCGCCAGGCTGATCGAGAACGTCGAACGGCTCGCCGCCGCGGCGCGCGGCGCGACATCCTCGCCCTTCCTTGCAAATATCCTGACCTTGCGGGTCGACGCCGCCGACCTTGACGGCCCCGCCGCAACCGCCCTTGCCGGCGCGCTCTACGCCCGTCTCGCGCTCGATCAGCCGCAGCTCGCGGTTGAGGCCTCGAACGCGGCGCGCGATCCGGGGCTCGCCACGCGGGAAGCCTTCGAGCGGCTCGACGCCGCCAGCCGCAAGCTCGAATCCGAGCGTCGCCTCCTCGAGGAGGCCGACGGGCGCCGGGCGCGTCTTGCTGACACCGTGCTCTATGAGACGCCGGGCTCCAAGATCGACGCCTTTGCCGCGCGCGCGCGCGGCCGCATCGCCGCGACCATGTCGCGCTTCGCCGCCCCAGGCGATCCGCTGCTCGCCTATAAGGACATGGTGCGCACGCTCACGGACGCCCGCGGCCCGTCGCGGCTCGGGTTTTTTGCCGAGGCGTTCTGGGGCCGCAAGGGACAA
Source organism: Methylocella silvestris (assembly GCF_002891535.1). Classification (GTDB taxonomy): domain Bacteria; phylum Pseudomonadota; class Alphaproteobacteria; order Rhizobiales; family Beijerinckiaceae; genus Methylocapsa; species Methylocapsa silvestris_A. The sequence goes on from NZ_PDZR01000002.1 coordinate 196,390, forward strand.
TCGAGCCGGATCGTCTGGGCGATCATCTTTGCTGCGGCCGGATTCGGCCTTGGCGTTGCGCTAGGCCATCAATCGACATGGCTCGACTGGCTTCGCGCGCAGCCGCAAATGGCAGCGGCGGCCGACTGGATCGCCGCCCATATCGATTGGCTCGCAACATTGCGCGGATCCTTTTACGTCGGCGCCGGCCTGATGCTGTTGAGCAATCTCTGGCGCGGCCTGCGGCTGCTTCAGCTCGTCTTTCGCGGCGAGCGCCTGCTGAACGCCGACCTCCTCGAACGGCGCCGCGAGGCCGACGCCTTTCTCGGTCATCAGTCCCGCCGCGTGCAGGATCTCGCGAGCGAAGTCGATCGGCTGAGCCGGAAAGCAGCCGAGGCGGAGCGGCGCGCGGGCGGCCTCAACATCGCCAATCCGGCTCTGGCGGAACCCTCCCCCTTTGCCGCCGATCTCATCAAGCAGCAGGCGCAGCGCTTCCTCGCCGCCGTTGGCGCGTTGGCGCAAAAACAGGCTGAAGGCGCTGAGGCCAAATCGAGCGGATCGTCAGCCGGCGCGGCGCAACGAATTATCCTCGCGCTCGATAATCTCGATCTCGTTCCGGCGGCGCGCGCGCTGGAAATTCTAAGCTGCGCGCCGGCTCCCGGCTTTGTCAGCCTGATCGCGGTCGATCCGGCGCGATTCGCCGATGCGGCGGTTGACCTCGAAAAATGGATTTCGGCGCCCTTTTCGATTGGCGTCCTCGCCGGACGGCGCGATCCCGCCGCGCAGATTCGCCACCTTCTGAGCATCGGCTCGGGCGCAGAGGCGTCCAAGATCGCGGCGCCCGACGCCGCGCGCTCCGCGCTCGACGAACCCTTGAGCGATCTCGAGACGCGGCTCCTTGCGGCGCTGGCCCCCGTTGCGGGCCCCTCGGGGCGCCGTCTGAAGCGCTTCGTCAATCTCTATCGCCTCCTGCGCGCGCAATGGCCAAACGACGCTGAAAGGCGCGCCTGCCTCGCCTTGGCTCTGGCTCTCGACGCTGGCGGGACGAGCGAGGATTTCAGCGCGCTGGAAGCGGCGGTTCTGGCGCCGGGCGAGCCTGTGTTCGATCACCACCGCGTGAGCCAGCGTCTCGGCCTCGCGCTGCAGGCCACGGCCGCAACGCAGGCGCGGCTTACCAGCGAGGCCCTGCGCGACGCGCTCGACGCCGTACGGCTGTTCTCCTTCAAGCCTTAAGCTTCCGGCGCCTCATTCGTGGCGCCTTCTATGCCTGCAGGAGGGTCACGGACCAAACAGGGAGGGAACCCGTGAAGCGTGAAGAGCTCACAGAAAAAATTCTCGACATCAAGCGCGCCAGGGGCTGGAGCTGGAAGCATATCACGACCGAGATCGGCGGCATGTCCGAGGTTCTCGTCGTCGGCGCCCTGCTCGGCCAGATGAAGCTCGTCAAACCTCTGGCGAAGAAAGCGGCGCAGCTGTTCGACCTCTCGGAGAGCGAAGAGCGCATGCTGAATGAGACGCCCTATCGCGGCTCGCCAATGCCGCCGACCGATCCGTTGCTTTACCGGTTCTTCGAAATGATCATGGTCAACGGTCCGGCGTGGAAGGCGCTGATCGAGGAGGAATTCGGCGACGGCATCATGTCGGCGATTGATTTCGACATGCAGATCGAGCGCGAGGCGAACGCCAAGGGCGACCGCGTCAAGCTGACCATGTCGGGAAAATTCCTGCCCTACAAATATTACGGCGCCGAACAGGGCATTCCCGAGCTCGGTTACAAGGAAGACTGAGCCCAAGAAAAAGGGCGCCCCGCGGGACGCCCTTGGTCTTGATCCAAGGTTTGGTCAGAACATCTTGGCTGCGCTCTCGAGCGCCTTCCACACGCCCCAGAGAATCGGCAGACCGACCAGCGCCCATGGAATTGCGGTCGCCGCGCTAAAACCGCCTGCGCCAATGGCCGAAACCGCCGTAGAGGCATGCTTTGCGGCAAAGGCCGCCGGCGCGGGCGGCTCGTCTCTCATCAGCCATTTGCTGTTGACAGGACGCACCATCGCATTGGCCAGAAACCCGACCGCAAGGAAGCTGGCGAGGATGTACATGGTCCGGTCATAGACAAGCGCGCGCTCGACGCCGGCCGCAATCTGCGCGTCGCGGATATAGCCGACGACGACCGGACCAATGATGCCCGCCGTCGACCAGGCGGTGAGCAAGCGGCCATGAATGGCGCCCACGTAGCGCGTGCCGAAGATGTCGGCAAGATAGGCCGGCACCGTGGCGAAGCCGCCGCCATACATCGAAAGGATGATGCAGAAAGAGGCGACGAACAGCAGCTTCGATCCCATATGGGCGAAGCTCGGGGCCGCGGCGTAAAGGAGAATGCCAAGGCCGAAGAACGTAAAATAGGTCAGCTTGCGGCCGAGCTTGTCCGACAGCGAGGCCCAGAAGAACCGGCCGCCGATGTTGAACAGCGACAAGAGGCCGACGAAGCCCGCCGCGACCGTCGCGACCGCCGCCTTCTGGCCCGTGTCGAGCGCCGAAAAGCCCACCTCGGGGCGGCCGACCAAGGAGCCGGCGAAGATTTCCTGCAGCATCGGCGAAGCCATGGCGAGGACGCCGATGCCGGCCGAAACGTTCATGCACAACACAATCCAGATCATCCAGAATTGCGGCGTTTTATGTGCGTCCTTGAGATCGACATTGCCGCTGGTCACGAGCGCGCTCTTGTGCTCCGACGGCGTCCAGCCGCCAGGCTGCCAGTCTTTTGGCGGCACGCGATAGCCGAAGGCGCCGCACAGCATCGCGACGAGATAGATAAGCCCCATCGTCAACAGCGTCTGGGATACGCCGACGTCGGTCGGCGTCTTGAAATTGTTCATGAGGATGTTGGCGAGCGGTGAGCCGATCAGGGCGCCGCCGCCGAATCCCATGATGGCCATGCCGGTCGCCATGCCGCGGCGGTCGGGAAACCATTTGATCAGCGTCGACACGGGGGAAATATAGCCAAGTCCAAGGCCAATTCCGCCGACGACGCCGATGCCAATCCAGAGCAGCCAGAGCTGATGAATATGGACGGCGTAGGCTCCAATGAGAAATCCGCCGCCCCAGCAGATGGCCGAAACGAGGCCGGCCTTGCGCGGGCCCGCTCGCTCCAGCCAGCCGCCGAACAAGGCGGCCGACAGGCCGAGGAAGACAATGCCAAGCTCGAACACCACGAGCAGATCGCTGACGCGCCAGTCGCAGCTCGTGGTGAACAGAGCGGTCGCGATCGACATGTCCGGACACGCGATCGCCTTGTCGTGTCCCAGCGCGCGCGACAGCGGCAGCCAGAATACGCTGAGGCCATAGGCCATGCCGATGCAAAGATGGATGGCGAGCGCGGCGGGAGGCACAAGCCACCGGTTGAAGCCCGGCTTCGCCACCGTGGCCTCGCGCGAAAGAAAACCGGGCGCGGGTTCCCCGCCCTTAAGATCGACTGTAGACATTGGCCCTCCCAAGCCCTGTTTCCGCCGCTCTCGCTGGCGGCTGAACGCAAATCATGACACAGGAAGGGCGAGCCGCAGCCCGCCCCTGGTCATCAGACTTGACGTTTGCATTCTCGCGATTCTAGCGAAGGAGCTAGACTGGCACAACCGGAGTCTTGCTCTGCGCCATTTTGCGCAAGGTTGGGACGTCGATATTGAGATGAGCCGACACAAGTTCATGCGGCACATTATTCATCCAGGACGCCAGCGAGATGTCGGCATATTTGGCCGAGGTGAAGACTTCGAGGAAACGAAGCGTGTCCTTGCCAATGTTCTTCACGTAATGGCCGATCGACTGCGGCACATAGCCGACGTCGCTTGGGTGGAACTCGACGGTGTTGTTGCGTCCCTCGCCGTGAAAAATGCCCATCTGCGCGGTTCCGCTGATATAATACTGCCATTCGTCCGAAAGCGGATGCCAATGCAATTCGCGCATGCCGCCCGGCGCGATCTCGACCAGGGCAGCCGCCATGGTAGTCGCCGGAAAATTCTCGGAATCCGCGATGCGGACCGAGCCGCCTGCCGACTGAAACACCGGCGTCTGGTCGCCGAGCGGAAACGCGTAGGAGTTCGGCACGAAAGGCTGCTTGCTCTCCTCAAGGTCGGCGGCAAGATCACCCGGCACAGGCGCGCCAAAGATCCACAGATCTTTCCTGGTGGTATTGTCGAAGGTTGATGCGGGAACCCCGAAATTCTTGGCGAGCACGTCTTTTGGCGTGTGGTTGAACCAGTCGGTGATGAGGAAGGTCGAGTCCTCGGAAAAATTGCCGTCATTGAAGACGAGCACGAATTCGCAGCCGTCGGGACCAAGGCCCTGGATCGAATGCGGCACCCCGCCGGGGAAGAACCAGAGGTCGCCCGCCTTCACATCGGCGACGAATCTTTGCGCGCCGGAGTCGACGGCGGTAATGCGCCCTTGGCCATAGGTCACGAAGGCCCATTCGGCCGGAACATGCCAATGCAGCTCGCGCACCGCGCCGGCCGGCAATCGCATATTGACGCCGGCCATATTCTTCGAGATCGGGAAATTACGGACGGTGACCTCGCGCGCCCAGCCCGCGTCCGTATGACGATTGTGCACCTGCGAAAAGGAATGCCGCAGCGTGCCCAGATTGCCATGGTCGGTCGGCAGGCCCTGCCACTCGAACGGATTGATCGCTTCTTCGGCGGCCTCGCGCGGGCCTGGATCGCTCATGGCCGCGGCGGAGTAGGTTTCCGCCGCCGCGCCGCGCGCCGCGGCCGCCGCGATGAGGCCGCCGGCCGCGCTGGTCGCAAGTAGCTTGCGCCGGGAATAGAGCGTCATTTAATCCTCCTTGTCTTTTCTCGTTGGAAGCGCCAACTGCAACGCGCGCATTATGGCGGGCCGCCTTCCCGCGTGAACGCCGATTATCGTGATGAGTGCGATGGCTTTTTCCGATAGCCTTTTGCTGGATCCGGTTTGCCTGAGGACATTCCTCGTCATCGCCGAGGGGGCGAGCTTTTCGGAGACGAGCCGGCGCCTCGGCCTCGGTCAGCCGACGGTGAGCGAGCATGTGCGCAAGCTCGAAAAGGCGGTCGGACGCCGCCTGTTTATCCGCGACACCCATTCGATCACGATGACGCCCGAGGGCCAGGCGATGGTGGCCTTCGCGCGCAGCATTCTGGAAACCAATGAGAGGGCGAAGCGCTATTTCGCCGGCGCGAAGCTGCGCGGGCGCCTGCGCTTTGGCGCGTCGGAGGATCTGGTTCTGTCCTGGCTGCCCGAGATCCTCGCCGGATTCGTACAAAACCATCCACTGGTCGATCTAGAATTCACGATCGGCCTCAGCAGCACCCTGATCAATCGCTTCGACGCCGGCGAGCTCGATCTTGTGCTGTGCAAGCGCTGGCCGGGCGAGGATCGCGGCGATCTGATCTGGCGCGACAAACTCGTCTGGATCAGCGGCGAAAAAGAGCCGCCCTCGCAAACTGACCAGGCGCCGCTCATTCTCTATCCGCCGCCGAGCCTGACGCGCTTTATGGCGATCGCAGCGCTCGAGCGCGCCGGCGCGTCCTGGCGGATCGCCTGCACTAGCGGCAGCCTCTCGGGTCTCGTCGCCGCCGCCGAAGCCGGCCTGGGATTCATGGCGCATTCGCGCAAGCTGATCCCGAAAGGCCTCATCGAACGCGCCCCGCGCGAGGGCATGCCGCCTCTGGGCGAGCTTGAATTCGTGATGCTGCGCTCACGCCGCAACGCGCAGCCGGCGGTCGCCGAATTGAGCGCGGCGATCGCCGTCAAGGGCGAGAAATTTTGAGAAAGCTGGCTGGCCGCCGCAGTTCTGGCCCGGCCGGCCCGCGTCAATGACAGCTGGCCGTCATATCACGCAGATTGGCGCGGGAGAGCCCGCGCCAATTTCGAGACGATCAGCGGCGCCCGGGCGCCCACCCGTCAGGCCGCGAACCGCCGCCGCATCGGCCGCAGCAGCGCAATCGCCAGCAATGCGGTGATGATGTTCAGCGCCGCTGCGATCCAGAACGTCAAATGCCAGCTGCCGGTGGCGGCCGTGAGCATGCTGGAAAAAGGAACCAGCAGAGCGGCTGTTCCCTTCGCTGTGTAGAGCAGACCGGCGTTGGCCGCGGCGAATTTGCCGCCGAATGTGTCGGCGCAAGTGGCCGGAAACAGACTGTAGATTTCGCCCCAGGCAAAAAACACGAGGCCGGTCAGCAGAACAAACATTCCAGGCGTGTGGCCGAATTTGCTGAGCGCCAGAATAGCCAGCCCTTCCAGACCGAAGGCGACAAACATCGTGACTTCGCGCCCGATCTTGTCGGACACCCATCCGAAAAAGGGACGCGTCAGCCCGTTCAGCACGCGGTCGATTGAAAGAGCAAATGTCAGCGCCGGCAAAGTCAATCCGAGAATGCTGACCGGAACGCCGGCGACGCCGAAATCCTTTGCGATCGGTCCCAGTTGCGCCGTCGCCATGAGGCCGCCGGCCGCCATCATGACGAACATGGCGTACATGAGCCAGAACACGGGCGTGCGCGCCATCTCCCAGGGATTATACTGGCGCCGCTCGCCCGCGACCGCCATATCGGCGGCTTTAGTGACGTCAATCTTCTCGGGCGCTTTCAGGAAAATCGCGCAAACGCAGAGCACAATTCCCTGTAGAAGACCAAAATATAGGAACGCCTGCTGAAAGCCCTGATTGGCGATAATCGACGCGATCGGGATGATCGTCAGCGCCGAGCCCATTCCGAAACCCGCCGCGGTGACGCCTGCAGCGAAGCCGCGGCGATCCGGGAACCATTTCAAAGCGCTGCCAATGCTTGCCCCGTAGACAGCGCCGGCACCAACGCCGCCGACCGCCTGAGCAAAATACAGCATGGGTAGACTTGTCGCCTGCGAATTCAGCACCCAGGCGAGGCCGCACAGCAACCCGGCCAGCAGAACCACGACCTTCGGTCCCATCCGGTCGACGACGTATCCGTGCAGCGGCACGAGCCAGGTTTCGGCGACGATAAAAATCGTGAAAGCGATCTGAATAGCGGAGCGATCCCAGCCAAACTTTTCCTGCATCGGATTGACGAAGAGGGTCCACCCATATTGCAGATTGGCGATCATGGTCATGCACAGCACGCCCAAAACAAGCTGCAGCCACCGGTTCGGCAGGGCCCGACTTCCAACCAACACAGACTCTTCGGCCACTTGGACAAATCCTCAGCTGACAACCAGAGCGCGTCTGGCGCAGAAGTTTTGATTGCCGCGGCGCGATTGGGCAAGCAATTTTTTCTTGTGAAAGGCCAAGAATATTATGCTTGAAAGGAGATCCCTCTTGGGTGCATTGCGGCATCAACTGCGCGACGATCGAGCCGGGGGATGGAGCGCGGCTCCGGAAGCTTCGGGCTCGCTTGAGCGTTGCGCGGGGCGCGCGAGAGAGAACAAAGGCGGAAATTTTCGGGATTGACCGAGCGGCCGATTTTTGCGCTTCCTGCGGCGTCGGCGCAGAATTTTTGCGATTTCGACCTCTCGGACTGGACATCGCGCCGGCGGATGCGGCATGGAACGCGCCTCGCGAAAGCGGCTATTCCCCTGCAAGATAGGACGAATGGAAATCGATCGATGAAAATCTGCGTAATCGGCGCCGGCGCGATCGGCGGCCTCCTCGCCGCCAAACTCGCCCATGCCGGCGAAGAGGTCAGCGTCATCGCGCGTGGGGCGCATCTCGTGGCCATTGCGAAAAATGGGCTGACCCTGATCGAAGAGGGCGAGACGATCGTCGCGCCCGTCGTCGCCTCCGACCGCATCGCCGACCTTCCCCAGCAGGACCTGATCATCCTCGGCATGAAGGCGCATCAGGTCGCGGCTGTCGTCGGCGACCTGCCGGAGATCATGGGCCCGAACGCCATCGTGCTCACGGCGCAGAACGGAATTCCATGGTGGTATTTCTTCGGGCAAGGCGGGCCGCATGAGGGCGTGCGCCTGCATAGCGTCGATCCGGGCGGGATGATCGCCGACAATCTGCCGGTCCGCCATGTCATCGGCAGCGTCGTCTATCCGGCAGCCGAGATCGAGAAGCCCGGCGTCATCCGCCACATCGAAGGCAACCGCTTTTCGCTCGGCGAACTCGACGGCTCGAAAAGCGAGCGCATAACGCAAGTCTCCGAGGCTTTTACGAAGGCTGGCTTCAAGGCTCCGGTGGTCACGGATATTCGCTCCGAACTCTGGACCAAGCTCTGGGGCAATCTGAGTTTCAATCCGATCAGCGCGCTGACGCACGCGACGCTGGAAGATATCTGCCGCTTTGCGCCGACCCGCGCGCTGGCCGCCGAGATGATGCGCGAGGCGCAGACGGTCGGCGAGGCGCTCGGCATAAGGTTCCGCATTTCGCTCGAAAAGCGCATCGCCGGCGCGGAAGCCGTCGGCGCGCACAAGACATCGATGCTGCAGGACGTCGAAAGCGGCCGCGCGATCGAAGCCGACGCGCTGATTGGCTCCGTGATCGAACTCGGCCGCACGGTCGGCGTCGCAACGCCGCATATGGACGCCGTCTATGCGCTTGTTAAGCTGCTAAACGAAACGCTGACCCGCGCCAAGGGCAAGCTCGCCGTGACGCCCGCGTGAGACGACCGCGGAATTTGAATAGTTTGGGAGTATCTGGAAATGACCTCAGTGCGGACATTCGAGGGATTGTTTGCGGCAGGTCGCGGCGAGGACGTCGCGATCGCGGCCTCCAATGCCGCGCCTTTGACCTATGACGGCCTCCGGGCGCTGGTCGCGGAAACGATCGCCGCGCTGAACAGCCTTGGCGTCGGCCGCAACGACCGCGTCGCTATCGTCCTGCCGAACGGCCCGGAGATGGCGACGGCGTTCATCGCGATCGCCTCCGGCTCGACCTCCGCGCCGCTCAATCCGTCCTACCGCGCCGATGAATTCGAATTCTACATGAGCGATCTCAACGCCAAGGCGCTTGTGGTCGAGGCGGGAAGCGCGTCGCCGGCGATCGAGGCCGCAAAAAAGCTCAACATTCCGCTGGTGACGCTGACGCCGGATGCAAAACGCGGAGCGGGCTACTTCACCCTTGCGGGCCAAGCGAAAGGCGCCGCGGCCCAGCCCGGCCGCGCTGAACCGGGCGACATCGCCTTGATCCTGCATACCTCGGGTACGACGTCGCGTCCCAAAATCGTGCCGCTGACTCAGGCCAATGTCGCGAAATCGGCAACCAACATCGCGGCCACGGTGGAGTTTTCCGACAAGGATCGCGGGCTGAACATCATGCCGCTGTTCCACATCCACGGCCTCATCGCGGGCATATTGGCGCCGCTGTCGCGCGGCGGCAGCGTGTTCTGCACGCCAGGATTCAATGCGCTGAAGTTCTTCGCGGCAATGGACGAAGCAAAGCCCACCTGGTACACGGCGGTTCCGACGATGCATCAGGCGATCCTGACGCGGGCGGGACACAACAAGGAAATCATCGCGCGCTATCCGCTGCGGTTCATCCGCTCGTCGTCGTCCTCGATGCCGCCGCAGGTCATCACCGAACTCGAAGCGACCTTCCATTCGCCGGTGATCGAGTCCTACGGCATGACGGAAGCCGCGCATCAGATGGCGTCAAACCCATTGCATGGCGTCAGAAAGCCCGGCTCCGTGGGTCTTGCCGCGGGTCCGGAAGTCGCCATCATGGACGAGGCGGGCGGCTTCTTGCCCGCGGGCGAGATCGGCGAGATCGTCATCCGCGGCGAGAATGTCACCGCAGGCTATGAAAACAACCCGAAGGCCAACGCCGAGGCTTTCGTCAACGGTTGGTTCCGCACAGGCGACCAGGGCGTGATGGACGAAGGCGGCTACGTCACTTTGACCGGCCGCCTCAAGGAGATCATCAACCGGGGCGGCGAAAAGGTCTCGCCGCGCGAAGTGGATGAAGCCCTGATGGATCATCCGGCGGTCTTGCAGGTCGTGACCTTCGCCGTGCCGCACGACAAGCTCGGCGAGGACGTCGCCGCGGCTGTGGTGTTGCGAGAGGGAGCGACGGCCACCGAGCAGGAGCTGCGCGCCTTCCTGTCCGAGCGGATCGCGGCATTCAAGACGCCGCGCAAGATCCTGTTCCTGGCGGAGATCCCGAAAGGCGCCACCGGCAAGCTGCAGCGCATCGGCCTCGCGCAGAAATTGGGCCTCGCCTGATTTAGACTTTCTGTTGATTTTGCCGAACAGGCAGTTGCGCGGGGCGAATGCGAAATTCGCCCCGCGCAAACTCTGGCGGGCGTATCAGCCCGCCGCCTCGCGCTCATGGCGCCTGAGGTCCGGCAAAAAAGCGGCCATGAGGCCGATCGCCGGCAAAAACGCGCAAATCCGGTACACCACATCAATTCCGTAAGCGTCGGCGACCGCCCCCAACAGAGCGGCCCCAATTCCGCTTATGCCGAAGGCGAAGCCGAAAAACAGGCCGGAAACCATGCCGACCTTGCCGGGAACCAGCTCCTGCGCGAACACTACGATCGCCGGAAACGCCGAAGCCAGAAGCAACCCGATCACGACGCTGAGCGCGCCCGTCCAGAACAGGTCGACATGCGGCAGCAGCAGAGTGAAAGGCAACACCCCAAGGATTGAAACACAGATCACGTTTTTGCGCCCGAAGCGATCGCCAATCGGGCCGCCGATCACCGTTCCGGCGGCGACCGCTGCAAGGAAGGCAAAGAGATGGAGCTGCGCTCCTTCCACCGACACGCCGAAGCGGTGGATGAGATAGAATGTGAAGTAGCTGGTAAGGCTCACCAGATAGACATATTTCGAGAAGATCAAGATCAGCAGGATCACAATCCCGCGCCTCGCCGCACCCTTTAGCGGCGCAATCTGCTCGAGCTTCTTTCGCCCATGCGCCAGCCGGGCGAGGCCATGGTCGCGATACCACTGCCCGACTTTCCATAAGATCGCGCAAGACAGCAGGGCAAGGAGCGCAAAATAGGCAAGGCTCGATTGACCCCAGCGCACGACGACGAGCGCCGCCGCCAGCGGTCCGAGCGCGGAGCCTGTATTGCCGCCAACCTGAAAGATCGACTGGGAGAGGCCGTTCCGCCTCCCTGCCGCCATTCGTGCGACGCGTGAGGCTTCGGGGTGAAAAATCGACGACCCGACGCCGAGCAGCGAGGCGCCCGCCAGCACCATCCAATAGCTGTGGGCGCCCGAAAGGATCAACAGTCCGGCCAGAGAGAACAGCGTGCCGCCAGGCAGCGCGAGGGGCGCCGGCCGCCTGTCCGCATAAAGGCCGATCACCGGCTGCAAAATCGAGGCCGTGACCTGGTAGACAAGGGTGACGACGCCGATTTGACCAAGGCTCAGGCCAAGGCCGGAGGCAAGGTTTGGATAGATCGCCGGAAGCAGCATCTGCATCATATCATTGAGAAGATGGCACAGGCTGATGGCGAAGATGACGCCAAAGGCCGTTTTCTGCATCGGCGGCGGCGTTATGGCGCTTGGCGCCGGCGCTCGGACAAGCATCGGATGTTTCCTCGTTGAGGGCTGTGTGGTAGCCCAATAAAAAACGTCCCGCATTCCTTAGCGGGTCTTTTATTTTCGAGAGTGGGACATGGCGCAAGGCTGGAAAGACCCGCACGATTACGACGACGTTCCGCGTCCCATCGTTGCGACCGGCAATGATTATCCGCCCTCGTTCGAATTGGGCGTGCACAGCCATGGACGCGGGCAGCTGCTTTACGCAGCCAGCGGCGTCGTCGTGGTCAGCACGCCGCATGGGTCGTGGATCGCGCCGCCCGAGCGCGCGGTGTGGACGCCCGCGGGCATCTCTCATTCGGTGCGCATGGTCGGCGCGGTGAGCACGCGTGCCTTGCTGCTTGATCAAGCAGCCTCGCGCGCGCTGGGAGACGAAAGCCTCGTCATCGGCGTCTCGGCGCTGATGCGAAGCCTGCTTGTCGCAGCCTGTGAAATCGAACCCGACTATGATGACGCGGGACGGGATGGCCTGGTCATGGCCCTGTTGCTGGCGGAACTCGAACGTGCGCCACGGCTGACCTTGGGGGCGCCCTTTCCGGCGACGCCGGCTCTCGCTCGCAAATGCCACGCCTTTTTGGAAAAACCGGAGCCGCACGACACCATCGATGGATGGTGCGCTGATCTTGGCATCGGACGGCGCGCCTTCACGCGGGCGTTCCGGCGAGAGACCGGAATGAGCTTTGGCGCGTGGCGCCAGCAAGCGTGCCTTGTCGTGGCGCTGCCCCAGCTGGCGGCCGGAGAACCCGTCACATCAGTCGCGCTGAATCTCGGTTACGACAGCCCGGCTGCGTTTTCGACCATGTTCAAAAGACGGCTCGGCATCCCGCCGAACCGCTACGGAAAATGACGCTTATCACGCCCCGCCGATCAGATGAGGCCCGTCATGCCTTCCAGATAAAAAAACGGACCCTCCGCACAAAGCGAAGGGTCCGCTGGATTTTAACGCGTCGCCGCGCGAGGCGGCCGCTTAAATTTAGCGCGAGTAAAACTCGATGACGAGATTCGGCTCCATCAGAACCGGATACGGCACATCGGCCGGCAGCGGAACGCGCGTCATCTTCGCCGTCATCTTGTTATGATCGACTTCATAATAATCCGGCACATCGCGCTCGGCGAGCTGCTTTGCCTCGAGCACGATCAGGATCTCGCGCGAGGATTCCTTGACCTCGATCACATCGCCGACCTTGACGAGGTAGGAGGCGATGTTGACGCGCTTGCCGTTGACCTTGACATGGCCATGGTTGACGAACTGGCGCGCAGAGAACACCGTCGGCACAAATTTGGCGCGGTAGATCACGGCGTCGAGGCGGCGCTCCAGCAGCCCGATCAGATTGTCGCCCGAGTCGCCGCGAAGGCGAATGGCTTCGGCGTAATATTTGCGGAACTGCTTTTCCGAAATATTGCCGTAATAGCCCTTGAGCTTCTGCTTGGCCTTGAGCTGCGTGCCGAAGTCGGACAGCTTGCCCTTGCGGCGCTGGCCATGCTGGCCGGGGCCATATTCGCGGCGGTTGACCGGGCTTTTGGGACGGCCCCAGATATTCTGGCCCATCCTTCGGTCGATTTTATATTTTGCTTCTGCGCGCTTTGTCATCGCGTGTCCTCTAAATTCATTGCATCGGCAATGAGGACGCGCGCGCAAACGCCGCCGCTTTGATTACAAAGCGCGGCGCTCAAAACTCGCGTCCTCCCGCCAACAGGGGGAGGAACGCGCCCTCCTCTGCCCCGCCCGTTTGGCGGAGCCGACAGGCGGTCATCTGCAAGGCAGAGACGCGCCACGGGTGCGTTTGGACTGGAAAACCAGGCCAAAAAGTTTGCCGCGCAGAAAGCGCGGCAAGCGGCGTTGGTTAAAGGAGTTTCGCCATTGCGTCAAGGCGGTGCGCTCAAATCGAGTTAAGCCCGACCCGCGCGGCCAGCTTTTCCGTCTCCTCCTTGCGCTCGCTATAGCGGTCCGTCAGATAGGCGGAGGCGGCGCGGGTCAGAAGCGTAAACTTGACCAATTCCTCCATCACGTCGACCACGCGGTCATAGTAAGGCGAGGAATGCATTCGCCCGTCTTCGTCGAATTGCTCATAGGCCTTGGCCACCGAGGATTGATTGGGGATGGTGATCATCCGCATCCAGCGGCCGAGGATGCGGAGTTGATTCACTGCATTGAAGGATTGCGAACCGCCGCTGACCTGCATCAAGGCGAGGGTCTTTCCCTGCGTCGGCCGAACCGCGCCGATCGAGAGCGGAATCCAGTCGATCTGCGCCTTCATGATGGCGGTCATCGCGCCATGCCGCTCGGGCGAGCACCAGACCTGCCCCTCGGACCAGGCCGAAAGATCGCGCAATTCCTGCACCTTCGGGTGCGTTTCGGGCGCGTCGTCCGGCAAAGGCAATCCGCTCGGATCATAGATCCGGGTTTCGGCGCCGAACGCCTTCAAAAGGCGTTCGGCCTCGAGAGTCAGGAAGCGGCTATAGGAGCGCTGGCGCAAGGAGCCATGGAGCAAAAGAATGCGCGGCGGGCGCGCCCGGTCCCTTTGCAGCCTGTCCGGATCTGGAACTTCGAAGACGGAAGGCGCGATGTTCGGCAATTCATCCAAAGGATTCATCCTTCCGCCCGCCGCGGCGCCGGCTCCGGCCCCACGCGCTCATACCAACCGCGGCTGGCGTTGACGACATAGACAAGAGACAGCATCGCCGGGACTTCGATCAGCACGCCGACCACCGTCGCCAGCGCCGCGCCGGAGCGAAACCCGAACAGGCTGATTGCGGCGGCGACCGCAAGCTCGAAGAAATTGCTGGCGCCGATCATCGCGGAGGGGCCGGCGACGCAATGCGGCTCGCCGACAATGCGATTGAGCAGATAGGCAAAGCCCGCATTGAAATAGACCTGGACCAGGATCGGCGCGGCGAGCATCAAAATAACCAGCGGCTGAGCCACGATCTGCTGACCCTGGAACCCGAACAGCAACACTAATGTTGCGAGCAATGCGGCAAGCGACAATGGCTGTAGAATGGCCAGAACGCGCGCGAAGACGTCGGCGCCGCCGGCAAGCAGCGCGCGCCGGGCCAATTGCGCTGCAACGACGGGAATCACAATGTAGAGCCCGACAGATAAAGCGAGCGTATCCCACGGAACGACGATCGCCGACAGGCCGAGCAGCAGCCCGACCAGCGGAGCGAAAGCGACAACCATGATGACGTCATTCAGCGCCACCTGACTCAAGGTGAAATGGGGCTCTCCCTTGACGAGATTGGACCAGACGAAAACCATCGCCGTGCAGGGAGCCGCGGCCAGGAGTATGAGGCCCGCAATATAGGAGTCGATTTGATCGGCCGGCAGCAAGGGCCGAAAAATATGGCCGATGAACAACCAGCCGAGCGCCGCCATGGAAAAGGGCTTCACCGCCCAATTGATGAAGAGCGTCACGCCCATGCCGCGCCAATGGCGCCGCACTTCGCCCAGCGCGGCGAAATCGATTTTGAGCAGCATGGGGACGATCATCAGCCAGATCAGCGCCGCAACGGGCAGATTGACCTTGGCGATTTCAATCGCGCCGATGGCCTGGAACAGGCCCGGCGCCAATTGGCCGAGAATGACGCCCGCAGCGATGCAGGCGCAGACCCAGAGCGAGAGTGTGCGTTCAAAAAAAGACATGTTGATCGTTCCTGCAGACGCCCTGCGGCGGCGATGATCCGTGCCGTCAGGCGCTCGCCACGTGGCGTCCTTTTTCATCGACGACGCGCTCGCCGTCTTCCTTGAAAAATTCGCCTTGCTGCGCCGGGAGAAGATCGAGCACGAGTTCGGAAGGACGGCAGAGTTTCACGCCCTTGGGCGAAACCACGATCGGGCGGTTGAGCAGCACGGGATGCTTTTCGATAGCGTCGAGCAGCACGTCATCCGACACATCGGGCTTATCGAGGCCAAGGCTCGCGAAGACCGCTTCCTTGTCGCGCAGCAAAGCGCGCAGCGGCTGGCCTGTGCGCGCCGCAAGCTGGCTGATCAACAGCCGCGTCGGCGGCGTTTTCAGATATTCGATGACATGCGGCTCGATCCCCGCGTTGCGGATGAGGCCAAGCACATTGCGCGACGTGCCGCATTTTGGATTATGGTAGATGATGACATCCATGATCGATTCCTTTGACGACGTTGCAACAGTGTCTCAACCTTAAGACGCGTCGAGCCGCGCGAGGTCCGCGAGAAACGGGCCGCAGGCGCCGGGACGCCCGCCGCAGCAATCCTCCACGAGATAGGCCGCCAAGCGCCCGATTGCGCCAAGATCCGCGCGATAGATGATGGAACGGCTCTGACGTTCGGCGCGGATTAGCCCTGCGCGTGCGAGAATCGAAAAATGCGTCGAAAGCGTATTATGCGGAACGCCGATGCGGCGCGCGATCTCGCCCGCTGAGAGGCCGTCTGGCTCATGCCTCACCAACAAGCGAAACACGTCAAGACGCGTCGCTTGCGCCAGCGCAGCCAGTCTTTCGATTGCCGTCTCACTTTCCATATGTCGATACTAGCCGACATATGGAAATAAACAAGGGCGTAGTCGCCTAGCGCCCCGTTTCGAGCACGATTTTGCCGGTGTGGGCGGACGATTCCATCAGTTCATGGGCGACCCAGATCTGTTCCAGCGGAAACGTCGCATGAACCAGCGGCCGCACCTTGCCCGCTTCGATCAGCGGCCATACGTGCTCGCGCACGGCCGCAGCGACCGCGGCTTTCTGCGCCAGCGTGCGGGCGCGCAAGGTCGAGCCGGTGAGCGTCAGGCGGCGAATCAGCACCGGCCAGAGGTTGAACGCTTCGACCCGCCCGCCGCCAGAACAGGCGATCTCGACCAGCCGGCCCTCGAAGGCCAGAAGCGATAGATTCCTGGCGAAATAGGGCGCACCAACCATGTCCAGAATGACGTCGACGCCGTGCTCGCCCGCAAAAGCCTTCGTCTCGGCCGCGAAATCCTGCGTCTTGTAATTGATGGAAAGATCGGCGCCGAGCGTCCGGCAGAAGGCGCATTTGGCGTCCGAGCCCGCCGTCGCGATCACAAGCGCGCCGGCGGCCTTGGCGAGCTGGATCGCGATCGAGCCAATGCCGGAGGACCCGCCATGGACCAAAAAGGTCTCGCCGGCCGTCAGGCGCCCGCGGGTAAATACATTATCATATACGGTGAAGACATTTTCCGGCAGCGCCGCCGCCTCTTCGAAGCTGAGGCCCTGCGGCGCCGGCAGACACAGCGACGCGGCGGCGACGGCGTAATCCGCATAGCCGCCCGAGCCGAGCAGCGCGCAGACCGAATCGCCAGCCTCAAAACCGGTGACGCCCTCACCGAGAGCGGCGATGCGGCCGGCGACCTCAAGCCCGGGAATGTCCGATTCGCCCGGCGGCGGCGGATAGGAGCCGGCCCGCTGCATGCAGTCCGGGCGGTTGACGCCCGCCGCGACGACTTCGATCAGAACCTCGCCGGGACCTGGAGCCGGCCTCGCCGCTTCGCCAATCCTGATGACCTCCGGGCCGCCTGCTCCGTCGAAATAGGCGTAGCGCATGCGAGCCAAACCTCCCCGATCCGACACTCACGGCGTCTTGACAAAGAACAGGACGGTGAGAATCAGGCCTATCATAATGACGAAGCCCTTCACAATGCGCGTCGGCAGTCGCCGCGCCGCATGGATGCCGGCGTAGCCGCCGATGATCGCAGCGGAGGCCGCGACGATCGTCAAATGCCAATATACGAGACCGGCGACGATGAAAGTGACGACAGCGGCGGCGTTCATCAGCACGGCGAGCAGGATTTTGAGGCTGTTCATCAGCCAGATGTCGCGCATGCCATAGAGCGTCAGCGCGGCGAGCATCAAAATTCCAATACCCCCGCCAAAATAGCCGCCATAGATCGAAACCAGCGCCTGCGCGAGATAGATCCCGGCCGTGTTCAGCTTGAACAGCTTGCTGTCCTCGCGGATGGCGTTGCCGCCTGCGAAAATGACGGTCGCAAACAGAATGAGCCAGGGAATCAGCCGCGCAAAAATCGCCGGCGGCGTGACGAGCAGCAGCAGGCCGCCAATGAGACCGCCGATGAGGCTGATCGCCGCGAGGACAGGCGCGTTGATGCGGGGGTCTTTCGCCGCCGCAGCAATGCCGTCACGCGCGGCGAAACCCGTGGCGATCTGACCCGGAAACAGCGCCACCGTGCTGGAGGCGTTGGCGGCGATCGGCGGAACGCCTGCGGCGATAAAGGCGGGCAGCGTCAGAAAGGAGCCGCCGCCGGCAAGGGCGTTGATGAAGCCGGCCGCAAAGGCCGCGAGGGCGACGATGGCGATTGCGAGCAAAACAATCCCTTTCGACGCGCCAGCGCGAACGCAGCCGGCCCGCGCAGCCTCGGAAGGTCTCTATCTAAAACGCGATTGTTTCGGACGAAAGCCATATTGCATTCCGATCAAACGCCGATCGCGCGCCTCTGGCGCAATCGAGGCCCCTCGGCGCTCATCAAATCAGGGCGCCCGCCGACGGGGCGCCGGATTCGATCGGGGCCGTGAGCATGATGAAATGTCATTCTGCTTTCGGCGACACGCTCCATACGCCAACCGCCCGGAAAGCCGAAACTTTCCGGGCGGGGCTTGCGTTCGTCGATGCCCTGGACTTTCGACGGTGGCTGCCGAGCAGCCGTCCGACGCCGGCCGCTTATTCCGCGGCTTCGGCGATGGTCTCGATGGGGGCGAGGCCAGTGGCCTCCCGGATGGAGGCTTCGAGCTGGCGGGAAACCTCGCCAAGAGCGAAATGGATGGAGCCGGCCGTCGCGCTGCGATGGCGGCCGAGCACATAATGCCGAACGCCGCATTTGCGATAAACCCGCGCCATCGGGGCTTCATAGATCGCGATCAGCTGTGACACACCATGCTCCAGACCGAACAGGCAGGTTCCAAGCATGATCTCGCAGGCGGCGCGCGACACGCCATTAGGCTGGATGCGCGGATCGTCCGGCACGGCAAAACGCGTCGCTTCCCAGATCGTGGGCGAGCGCACGGTCAAATCCGGAAACATCTCTTTGAAGGGCCCGTTAGCCATATGATCGGTGAGCGTGTTCAAAAGACGAACTGAACCGGCAAGCGAACCATCTGGCCTCAGGCTGCAGACATAGACCGTATCGTCACGGTCATATTCGTCGATCTCGAACTCTCCGTCAGTAACTTTCAGATCCCACTTCTTTTCGTCGACGAAGACTTGCTTGCGCTGGCGAAACATTTCATCGAAGAGTTCGTGTTGCTCTTCGCGCTCGTAACCATAAACTACAGTAATCATCTCAGGGCTCCCGTTCGGGTGGATGCCCAAATATGCTATCGGCCGAAGTTTAATGATATTCCCCCGATCGGGGATATGCGGCAGATGTTGGACGTGCGTTGTGAACGGACTCCGCGCCGGATTCCATGCTGCAATTCATGACGGGCGTGGCTGCCGGGCGTTATTTGGACCACTTTCCGACCGGATGAAACCACGGCGATGAGAAATCGGTCCAAATTCAGGAGCCTGAGCAGATTTAATTCAATCTGATCGGAATAGGCTCGAGACTTAAAAAAATCGGCGCCGACGCTGATGCCGGCCCCAGCGTGGACCGGCGTGTCCAGCACGAATTGGCCAGCGTTCGACTGCGCGAGCCCTCTACGGCCTATCTGATCAGGCCGGCTCGAATTGCCTTGGTCACCGCATGGACGCGATTAAGCGCGCAGAGCTTGTAGCGCGCCGAATCAAGATGCGCCTTAACGGTTTCGACCGAGATGCGCATCAAAATAGAGATGTCGGCGAGCGACTTGCCTTCGGCCGACCATTCGAGCGCCTCAATCTCCCGCTTGGTGATGGTGTTGAGGTCGAGCTCATCCTCTTTCGCGTGCAGCTTATAGGCGCGCTGATGCACGTAATGGGCGAGATGCACCATGTCCTTGGTCAGTTCGAACCGGCGCCGCGCCCATTCTGTATCACTCTCATCCGACGTAACGCTAAACAGAGCCCAGAGCCCATTGGTCGGACCGCGCACGGGAATGGTCAAGCCCTGCTTGCCTACCCCCGCCTCGGCGGCCTCGCCGAACAGTCGCTGCACCTTCTTTTCGGCGCGCGGCAGCCGCGCCCAGTCGAGAGGCAAAACCGAGCGGGCGCCTATATTATGGACGGGATCGATCAGGCCGTAGCCCTCATCCTTGTAGTGCTCGACCCATTCTTCGCCGTATGTCAGCGCCATGAAAGGATCGGCGACGGAGCGGCCGCGGAAGGATGGGCAAAGATAAGCGATATTGGCCAAGCCATAGTGGTGACGTATATATTCGATGAATCCATCCAGGGTTTCGTCGCTTAGGTCGGTCTCCAATTGGAGCAACGTCCTGATGTCGACATCCTCTAATCCCTGCATTCCGCACCGCTCCCGAACATCCAGCGACTATTTGCACACAGGCGCCACGCGAACGCCAGAAAAAAACCGTCAAGCGCGCAACGCCCCCCGGAGACGAACCCATTCTATGATAGGTGAACGTTGCCAGGCTCCAGCTGATCAGCGACAAATAGGGCGTAAAATAGTTATAATGACCAAGTTGGTAGCTAATATTATAACAAGCAATAAATTTTGTTCGGCTGACGGCTTTCCCGCGCGCGAAACGCTCGACGCAACAGCTATTTGCGGGCATAAACGTCGCGAATCCGCGATTCACGTTCACGTGGAAGTTGAACTGTAAAGGTTACGTTAACGTGCATTTGGGTCCCATATAGGTGAAGCTTTTCCGTTGGAAGCGTTGTAAGGTCCTCCCTGTCAATTGGGGATTGCGATAGAATGAAAATCGTCAGCGAACAAAAGGAAACCGATCCGCACCAAAATATCGTGGAAGTCGCGGAGCGTTTGTTCAGCCAGATCGGATTTCAGAAGACCACTGTCGCGGATATCGCCCGTGAACTGCGGATGTCGCCCGCCAACGTTTATCGATTTTTTTCGGCGAAGGCCGAAATAAACGAGGCGGTCGGACGCCGTCTGCTGACCGAGACCGAGGCCGCACTCGACGCCATTGCAGCGCAGCCAGGGTCGGCGAGCGAAAAACTTCGCAGCGCCATCGCAGCGCTCGAAAAGGCCAACGCCCAGCGCTTTGTCGCCAACCGCAAGCTTCATGAATTGCTCGAGACGGCGTTCAACGAAAACTGGCCAATCGTGCAGGATCATTCCAAGAAGCTGAACAAGGTGCTGACGAACATCATTTCGGAAGGCAATAGCGCCGGAGAGTTCCATGTCAGCGATTGCGAGCTCGCCGCCATTCTCGTGCGCAGCGCCTGCATCCGATTTTGCCACCCAAGGCTGATGGTCGAATGCGCGCAGGAGCCGGAGCCGACGCTCGACCAGATGGTCGATTTTTGTCTCGTCGCCCTCGGCTAGAGCAAAGCCGTTCCGATTGGAGCGAACTTCTGCGCTAACCCATTGTTTCAACGCATCCGCGTGCTCCAAAAAGTCTTCAGCTTTTCGGACGGATGCTCTCGACCCGGCTCCAACCGCCGTTCGATTCGGTCGCAAAACACCGCAAGCCTTCGATCTCCTGCAAGGAATCGGCTACGGTGCCTTCCAGCAGGGTAAAATGATTCGGTCTATGAGAATCACTCCGATTCAAACCCTTCAGCGTGTTCTCGCCGATCAGCTTTATTCCAATCTCTAGAATAATAGCTGCTGCGCAGGGCCGTCCTGCGGCTCCGAGGCCCGCGGCAGAGGCGCGGCGCCCGCGGGCTCCTGCACCTCCTTGTAATCATTCGCAGCTTTATTGATCTGGGGCCCGATTACAAAGAAATCGAGCGCGTCATTTGCGGGGGGCCGCAACTGGCGGAGGGCGGCCTCAGTCGTCGCCTCGTCCGGACAAAGCCAGGCTTCGATGGCTTCGCGCTCGATGATTGCGGGCAGACGGTCGTGAATGGCGGCGGTCGATCCATTCGCCGCCGTGGTAATGACGCAGGCTGTGTCGAGCTCCTCGCCATTGGGCCCGCTCCAGCTTTCCCAAATTCCGGCAAGCGCCAAGGGCTCGCCATCCGCGCGCCGGAACAGGTAAGGGCGCGCGCCGCCTCGGGGCGAGCCCGTTTCGCGTCGCCATTCGTAGAATGCGTCGGCGAGAAACAGGCAGCGGCGGCGTCTGAACGCGGCGGCGAAGCTTGGTTTTTCAAGCAGCGTTTCGGCCCGCGCATTGATAATCAGCGGAAAATGTCGCGGATCCTTGACGAAGGGCGGGAGGAATCCCCATCGCACGAGATCAAAGTGGCGCACGAGGCGGTGGGCGGCGTCGAACCGCCCGCGCACGATCGGCACTGGCTGCGTCGGCGCGATATTGTAGCGCGGCGGAAAATTGGGCTGCTCCAGATAGCCGAAGAAGCGCCGCGTCGCCTCAGGCGGCGAGGTCATGGCGAAGCGGCCGCACATCAGGGCTGAGCTTTCGAGGAATGGGTCAGCTTATACTGATCCGCTGAAGCGGATTTGACGCCATCAGGATCAACCCAGGCGCGAAACTGCTCAAGGCAGGTCTCGCGCGCGAACATCTGCGCAAGGCGCCGGCCGTCGCCCAGCGCCGGATGCGCGCCGTCAGCGGCCAACCGGCCGATCTCCGCGGCCATCGCCGCGCTGTCTCCAGCCGGAACCACAATGGCCGCGCCCTGCAAAACCTCGAACAGCTCGGTGCCGGCGTCGGCCGTGGCTAGAACCGGCTTGCCGCTGGCCAGCATGCCGCCAAGTTTCGAGGGCAGGACGAGGTCGGCTGCGCCGCGGGCCTGCGGCAAGACATGCAAATCAGCAAGATTGAGCAATTCGCACAGTCGCGCTTCGGGCTGCAAAGGCAGAAAATGCACATTGGCGAGGCCGCCATAATCGCGCATCAGCCGCGCTTTCTCGGGTCCATCCCCGGCGATGACGAAATGGATGGTCTTTACGCCGGCAAGCGCGCGCGCCGCGTCGAGAACCACTTCAAGAGCCTGTTTTGCGCCGATGTTGCCCGCGTAGAGAATGACGAAATCGGCGGCGCCAAGACCAAGCTCGGCGCGAAACCCATTGTCGCCTTCAAGCGGCCGGATCTGGTCAAGGTCGACCCAATTGCGGACGATGCCGATACGATCTGCCGCAACGCCCTTTTCAATCAGGCGCTTGCGCATTTGGCTCGAAATCGTGACCAGGCCGTCGAAGCCGCGCAGAAGCCAGGATTCGACAGCGAAGATGGCCTTCTTCAATGCCCCGCCCTGCAAATGGCCGACCGCGAAGGCGGCGTCGACCTCAAGATCCTGCACGTGCAGCAGCACGCGCGCGCCGAACAATTTGCCGATGAGGCCGATTGGCGCGGCGGCGAGCGTCGGCTCGACGCATAAAATGACATCCGGCCGCTGCGTCACAATTTGCCAGAGCGCGACAGGCGCCGCCGTCATCGCAAAGCTCACCGGCGCAATTAATCGCCAGACGCCGCGCATATCCGCGCGCAGCAGGATCGGGCAGCGCAACACCGCGACGCCGTCTCTGGTCTCGCGCGCATAGCGCCCCGCGTGAAAGGGCGGCTTGACGCTCCAGCCCGGATAGTGCGGAGGCGCGGCGACCACCGCGACGTCATAGCCACAGGCGGCGAGATAGGCGCCGATTTCGCCCGTAAACCGGCCGACGCCGGTCATCTCCGGCGCGTAATTCTCGCCGATGATCAGAATCTTCAAGCGTTTGTGACGGTCGGCGGCGAATATTTGCATCAAGTCCCGTCGAAGTGACGCGCGGGCCGAAAATAATCAAAGCGCGCTGGATAAGCCTCCAAAATCATCATGATCTCAGAACAGCTCCGCCACTCGCTCCGTGAGGCCGTCAGCCCGGCGCGGGCAAGATCTCAACCGCAAGATCTTCAACCGGGCGGACAAATGCAAGCGTTGCGCCGAAGCTCCTGCCAGACGCTAGCGCGGCGCTTCGCCTCATGCCTGCCGCAGCAAGCCGAGAGCCGCTATTGAATGACCGCCGCGCCGGCCAGCGCGTGGCCGTGAATGGCCGCTGAGGCGGTCGGCACGCCGACGATGGCCGAGGTCGTGATCGCCGAGGCGGAGGAGACCGTGTTGACGAAGTTGAAGAATTTGCTGAGATCGTTCGACTGCGCATTGGACACGTAGATCACGTCGCCGTTGCGCATTTGCGTCCGCGTGGCGATGAAATAGCCGCCCGGATCACGCAGATTGACCTGGAAGATGACCGGCACCAGATCGCCGGCAAAGCGGCTGATATCGACGCCGAGCAGCTTTGCGACTTCCTTCGGCTCCCTGCGGTACAGGAACACGGCGCTCGCGTCGGCGCGGGCGTCTTGCAAGCCGCCCGCCTTGGCCACCGCCTCGGCGAGATTGATGCGCCAGGCGTCGAAGTTGAACTCTCCCTGGCTGCCGATCGCGTCGATGGCGCCGGTCGCGCCAAAGGCAATGAACTTCTGCTGCTCCTGATAGACGTAAATGCGGTCGCCCGGTTGGATATAGATATTGTTGGACGCGTTCATAACCAGGTTTTCAAACGGCACAGTGGCCCGTTTACCGCCGCGCTCGAGCATCACCCAGGTCGAGAAGCCCTGCCCCTTGATGCCGCCCGCTCGGGTGATGGCGTCGAGAATGCGATCGCCCGCGCCCGTCGCCGGAACGGCGAAGCGCAGCGGCGTATTGACCTCGCCGATGACGCTGATCAGCGAGGTCCGCTGCTGCGCCAGCGTAATAATGATCTGCGGCTCGATCGCGCGATTCTTGATCCGGTCGACGATCTCGTTCTGGATCTCGACATTGTTTCGGCCGGCGGCGCGTATGACGCCTGCGAAGGGGAACGAGATATTGCCGTGGTCGTCCACCGCCTGATCCGGCAGGGTGACGAAATTGCCGGGGCGCGCGCCAGCGTCGAGCGGAATGAACAGGCCGCCGGCGGTCGCCTCGAAAACCGTGGTCGAGACAATGTCGCCGATGCCGAATTTGATGTTGGACGCCGGGCGCCGGTCCGTGAACGTGCCGGCGAGTCCCTTCGGCTCATAGGCGGCGAGGATGTCCACCGTCTCGGGCGAGAGCTTTACGAGGCCGTAGGGGAGAAGATCCGACTTTTGCGACAGCACGTCGACCGAAGCCGGCCCGTCCTGGGGAAAGAAGGAACACCCGCCGACGCCGATCAGCGCTGTCGCCAGTAAGGTGATGCCGCTCAATCGCAATCCGGACATGAACTCTATCCTCTCCGCCTTTCCTGACAGATACCCTGATGGGGCGGATCGGACTAGAGCAACGGGCCGCTTGCCGCCTCATCAGCAGGCAGTATGTCGCCGTCTGTTACAAAATTGGCACAGCCGAGATCAAGCCGATAGCCCTTGCGCAGGCGTTCCGGACCGACCCCGCATTGCGAATGGCCGACATCCGGCCGTATGGAACAAATATTCTTTGTCAGAGGTTGCACCGCAGCATTGGTTTCACTGGCGCTCCGCTACTGTTCAAAGGAACCTCATGAAAATTCTCCAAGCGATTTTACCGGCGCGCCGTAATTCGAAAGCGGCGCATTATGCCCTTGTTGCCGCCGCTGGCGGCATTGCGCTGGGGGGGATGGCGCTGTTCGCCCGCGAACAAACGAAAGTAGCGGAGCGACGCCATCCCCCGGAAGGCGAATTCCTCGATGTGGAGGGCGTTCGCCTGCACTATCTGGAGCGTGGCGCCGGGGAGCCGCTCATTCTCTTGCACGGAAACGGAACGCAGGTCGAAGACTTCGAGACGAGCGGGCTCCTCGATCTGGCCGCCAAGAATTATCGTGTGATCGCATTCGACAGACCCGGCTTCGGCCATAGCTCGAGGCCGAGGGGAACCATCTGGACGCCGGCCGCGCAGGCCGATCTCATTCATGAGGCCATGATTCAACTCGGAGTCGAGCATGCAACAGTGCTCGGACACTCGCTCGGGGCGTCGATCGCTGTTGCGCTCGCCTTGCGTCATCCGGCCTCCGTCAAGAAACTCGTCCTGGTGTCAGGATATTTTTATCCCACCGATCGGTTCGACGCAGCCCTGCAATTCGTGGGAGCCCTTCCGATCGTGGGCGACGTCATGCGCTACACGATTTCTCCTTTGCTTGCGCGCCTGGCGTGGGGCGGGGTGATGAAGAAGATCTTCGCGCCAGCGGACGTGTCGAAATCCTTCTCGGCCGCAATCAAAGAGATGGCGCTGCGCCCCTCGCAGCTCCGTGCAAGCTCGGCCGACTCTGCGCTCATGATCCCGAACGCAATAGCAACGCAGAAAAGTTACGGAGATCTAGCTATGCCGGTAAGCATCGTCGTGGGCGGGAACGATCGGTTGATCAAACCCGACTCTCAATCGTTGCGATTGCATCACGACATTGCAGGCAGCGAGTTGCGCGTCATTCCGCGCCGCGGAAATATGGTTCATCACGGAGCCGCCGCAGAGATTATGCGGGCAGTCGGCGCCGTGACGACATAAGTTGGAGGCGGCCCGGGGACGGGCATTCGCCGGAAGACAGTCAGCCGACGAACGTCGATCCAAACCGGGGCGGCGAGGGACCGCCCCGGTGGCGTCGAGCTGCTTTCCGAGAGTCTAATCCACTGTTTCCACGTATCCGCTTGGTCCAAAAAACCTTCAGCTTTGGGCGGCGTTTTAGCGAACTTTCTCAACCGGCCGAGCCTTCCCCTTGGGAACAGCCTTTCGCGCCGAACGCTCGTCATCCGGATTGACCGGCGGCGCCGGCATGCCGCCGTCAGGCTGCGGATTGGCGATATATTCGAAATCGGGCTGTTCGTTCCACGGGCCGCGCGCATCATCGCCTTGCGAAAGATTGAACACCAGCTTGACCGTCTCGTCCGGTTCGATGTTGCCAAAGAACGGGTCGTCCAGCTTGCCCATTTGGTCGAGCGCCTTCATGAACATGTTGGCGTGCGTGATTTCGCGCGTCAGCAGATGAACCAGAACTTTTTTAGTCCCTTCGTCCGTACAGGCGTTGATGAGCGCCTCATAGGTTTGGCGCGCGCCGGCTTCGGCGGATATATTGGCCCGCAAATCACGCACCACATTGCCCCCCTCCTGAATGTAGGCCGCAGTCCAGCAGCTTCCCTGGCTGTCAAGAAAATGCGGGCCCCCGCCCTTTAATTTAAAGAGGGGCGCGTCATACACGGGGGTTTGATCGATCTTGCTGGTATGAGCGGCAATGAGTTTGCCGACCATTTCAAGGTGACTGAATTCCTCGATCGCGATGTCTTGCAGCATATCGCGAATGCCGGCATTCTCGACATGAAACGACTGCACCCAATATTGCAGAGCGGCCGTCAATTCGCCGGTTGCGCCGCCGAACTGTTCGAGAAGAAAGGTGCCGAACGCCGCGTCTGGCGTGCCGACTTCTACAGGCTGGATTAGCTCTTTGCGATGGAAAAACATGGGCGCCTTTCTAAGAGTTAGATGTGTGTGACGTGTTGGTCGCCTGATGGGTTGCCTGTCCCGCCGCGCGCCCGCGCCCGGCAAGCAAGACTTAACTGCTTTCGATAACGCGCGAAGATTATGGTGTGGGCAGTCGCGCCGTGGCCCTCGAACGTCATGCTTGTTAAGAAGTTCCCGGTTTGCGCCGTCGCCTGGCGATGCAACGTCAGAGGCGCAGCGGGGCGCCGATCGCGCTTCGTTTCCGGGGATTCGCGGCTGGGGCGCCTGCCTGCGCGCGCGAAGCGGCGGGGCTCGAGGCGCGGCGCATCATCAGCGCAAGGCTGCGGCAAACGGGCGGCGAACCGGGCGCAAGCTGGACCATTAGCTCCGCCGATTGCCCCCGCCGAGATCAGACCCGGGCGGAGCGTTCGGGTCTCGTCTTCAGCCGCCCTTCAGAAAACGATGAGGGTCGGCGAGAATTACGTCCCGCACGGCCTCGTGATATTTGATGTAGCCCGTGCATCGGCAAAGGTGCCCGTCGAGGGCATCGGCAATGATTGTCTCGAGATCGGCGCGGGCTGCCGGCGTTCTCGCCAATTGCTCCAGCAGAACCTGCCCCTCGTTGAGAAAACCCGGGGTGCAATAGCCGCACTGGAACGCGAAATGCTCGATGAAGGCCTTCTGCAACACGGTCAGCTGGCCGTCCCCGGAGTGACCCTCGATCGTGCGGATCTTCTTGCCGTCGAAGCTTGCCGCGGACGCAACACAGGTCGGCTCGGTGTGACTGGTCCCGTCCGGCAGATCGACGATGACCGCGCAGCTGAGACATTGCGCGGCGCCGCATCCGAACTTGGTGCCGGTCATCCCCAGAACTTCGCGCAGAAAATCGTTCATGGTCAGATCGTCGCGTACGTCCACAGGTCCTTGGGCGCGACCGTTGATCGTCAGGGCAAGTTTCGTCATGCGAGCGCCCGTTTCAGCATTTCCGGCGTGACCGGCAGCGACTGGAAGCGGCGCCCCGTCGCGTCGAAGATGGCGTTCAGCAGCGCCGGAACGACAGGAATCATCACCACCTCAGCCATGCCTTTCGGCGGTTCGTTCGATGCGAGCGGAGACAAAATCTCGATCTCGAGATCATGCAGCGGCAAATCGGATCCCCGCGCCACGAGATATTGGCCGAGATTCCATTGCCCGTTGCCGGGGCCGTCCTCAAACGGGGGCAGAGTCTCGAGCAGCGCGTAACCGACGCCCATCGCAAACCCGCCCTGCGCCTGCCCAAGCACCACCTCGGGAACGAGCACCTTGCCGCATTCAAGAACGCTGTAAGCCTTCGCGATGCGCAGCGCCCCTGTCGCGCGCTCGATCTCGACGCGCACCAGCGTGCCGCAAAGCGACGAAAAGGCCGTGCCGATCCGATTGTAGTCGGTCGGCGGAAAGGCGACCGCCTTGCGATCGAGGCGCACGAACCTGTCGCCTCCGTGACGCACCGCCAGCGCGTCGATGTCGGCCGGCCAATCCTCGCCGGCGATGTTGAATACGCCCTGCGACCAGGCCCAACGCGAAAACGCATGCGCCATGGCGCCTGTCACGCCCTTCTGGGCATGCGCCTTTGCAGCGATCGCCGACAAGGGCAGCGGGGAAAGCCCGGTCATGATCAACGTCTCCCCCTGCCAGTAGGCCTCGTCCGCCTGTTTGGATCTTGGATCGGTCGATGCGATGCCCCAAAGCGAGAGCGCGGCGGGCCACAATCCAAAACGGAATATGATGCGCGCCGCCTCCGCTACCGCCTGAGTTCCGACGTGGGCGCCGATCGAGGCGCTGGTCGCCGAACTGATCGCCGGCACCCAGCGCGGGTTCTTCGCCGCTTCGTCCTGCGCCGCCTGGGTGATCGTGTAGGCGTCGCCGGACGTCATGAGTTCGAGCGCATCGAACACATCGACCTGCGCCACAGTCACCTCGTCGGCGATGCCGCCGATAGAGAGCGCGGCCCGATTGGCGAGGGCGGTTCCGATGCCGTTGCCCATCTCCACGGCGTCGCCGTGGATCGAAATGCGGCCTTCCGCATCGATCTCGACCGATCCAAGCGAACAATCGGCGCCCGTTCCGTAATCCTTGGCGGCGCAGGCAACGCCGACGCCGATGACGAAGCCTGGTTTTGCACGCGCCTTCTCGTCGGCGCGCTTTTGCCAGATCGGATGTTTGTCGAGCTTGTCGAGGATTTCCTTTGTGCGCACCGAGACCGAGTAGGGATTGCCAGTCATTGTCCGGCCGCCAGGTCGCAACGCGTTGCGCCGGCGGAACTCGATCGGATCCAGCGGAAGCGCGGCCGCCGCCTCGTCAACCAGCACCTCAAGCGCGGTCATCGTTTGCAGCGTTCCATAGCCGCGCATCGATCCGGCGGTAACGCCGCGCGAATGAACGGCGACCGTGGTCACATCGACCTTGGGAATATCGTAGACGCCGATCGCGCCCGTGGCGGCCACCACGGCAACGCTGATCGAATAGTTCATCTGGC
Source organism: Methylocella silvestris (assembly GCF_002891535.1). Lineage (GTDB taxonomy): Bacteria > Pseudomonadota > Alphaproteobacteria > Rhizobiales > Beijerinckiaceae > Methylocapsa > Methylocapsa silvestris_A. Next base: position 225,726 of record NZ_PDZR01000002.1, read on the forward strand.
CGCCGCCGTCGAGGACATGGTCGGCCGCGAACGCCGTGATCTTGCCGCTCGCCCGATCGACGCCAATCTGCGAGCGCATCTTGAATGCATGGCGTTTGACGCCGCCCTGGAACTGTTGAGGGCGATCATGCGCCAGGCGAACCGCATGGCCCGGATAGAACATCGCCGCCAGCGCCACATAGAGCGGAAATGGCGTGTGGTCGCGGCCGCCGAAGCCCCCGCCAATATAGGCGAACTGGGCGTCAATGTTCTGCGGCTTGAAACCGGCCTGCGCTTCGCCGAGGAGAAACGCGATCGCCTCCGTCGCCTCGAAAGGCGATTGCACACCAAGCACGATTTCGAGGTTCGCGGCATCCGGATCATACCACGCAAGCCCGCATTCGGGCTCGAGGAACATCGGATCCACCGACTGCGTCTCGAATTGACGGTCGAGCGTCAGGACGGCCGGGTTGTCGCCGGCAAGCTGGGCGCGTATCGCCTCGCCATAGGTGGCGCCCTTGACGTACTCGCCGCCTTTGGCGACCGGAAGCGGCTTCCAGATCGGCCGCCCGGAACTCTCGAGTAGGCCGGGGCTAATCCAGCCTTCCTGAAGCGGCGAATAGATATCGGGGGCGTCTGGCGTCGCGCCGGCGACGCGGGTGAAGCGGAAGGCGCCGTAGTTGGGGACGGCGACGGGGCCGGTTTCAGCGCCGAATTTTAGAAAATCGCCGTCGCGGAAAACGAGCCGGGCTCGGTCGAAAGCGTCGAAAGTCTCGAAAATCAGCAGAGCTGCCGGCTGGCCGAGATAAGACGGGGTCTTGCCCACCGGGCAGAAGAGATCGCCGGCGTAGAACTCCGGCGCGCGCGCGCCAATACGCGCGAGATCCTCGGCCGTCACAACGACCGAAGGCTGCGCATTCTTGCCCAGTCGCGTCAGGTCGAAGCCTGCATAGACATGGGTCGCGTCCGCTACGCGCACAAGGAGAGCATGCGAGGTATTGGCCGGCCAGCCGGGAAGATCGGAGGCCCGAAAGTCGGAAGCATAGAGCTTGGCGCCCGTGACCTTGGCGACTCCGTCGACGCGACCGACCGTCGGCTTAAAGACGCCTCTTCCGGGTAGTGTTTCATGCGCCAGAAAAGCGGATGTCTCCGCCAGGGCGAGGCGCGAAACGCCGAGCGTGATGCCGCTTACGGCGGCCAACTTCATGAATTTTCGTCGCGAAGCGTCGATGATTCCACCCTCTTTCCTAGAATCCGGGGCCGCGTTGTCGCCACGCTGGCCGCACAGAATTCCTCGAACTAGTCGCCGCCGACGGCGGCCGCTCGCGCGCCTTCGAGGGATAAGATCTCACCAAGCAGAGCAGGCTGCAGAACCGTCGCCTTTGGGTCCGCCCTGATGAAATCGAACTTGAGGACACGCGCGCCTTGCGGCGACGTTCCGCTCACCAGCAGATTCGCGCCCATTGTGGTGCTCGTCGTGGCGACCTGCGCGCCAGAGGCTCCCACAAAGGGCTCGAAGCTCGCGATCTCGCGGAACCTGGCGTGCTCGTGCTGCGCCGGATTTTGCAGATACATAGCAGGACCTCCATCCAGCGCCGAACCGCTCGAATAGACCTTGACGGCGCCCCTGTCCGCAAGCTGGCTGACGATGATGCGCCTGGCTCCGCCAAGTGATCCCGCGAGCCAGCCCGTCGCGATGGAAACGCCGCCACGGTACTGCGGACCGAATGGCAGGAAGGCGGTCGCATTTACCGGCTTGGCGTTCGCCGCCTTCTGCGCATCGCCCTGCGCAATGGCCGCCATCAGCGGGAAGACGAACACCTTGACCATGGCGATGCTTCCGGGGCCGGAAGCGGTGACGAGGCTGTTGCGGCCTGTCGTAAAATCCACGAAACCCGCTGCGAGGCTGACGCCGGACGCGTCGTCGGCATTGGGCTTGAACGACGAAAAGAGCGGCGGCGCAACGCCCGGCGATGTCGGCAGACTTGTGCCAAACACGCGCACCTCGCTTGGCGAACCGGGCCCGGAACCCACTACTATGTTGTCGGACGTCGTACCGTCGATCTGCGCAGCGGTCACAGAGACGCCGCCGCGCATTTCGGAGGGGAAGGCCTGAAACCGCGCCAGTTCGGTCTCGAAAGGTTGCGCGGATTTACTCTTGCCGGAATAGACGACGACCTCCGGCGCATGATCCTTGCCTGCGCCGACGACAAGGTCGAGGACGCCGTCGCCATCGACGTCGCCCATGGCGATGCTGACATTGCCTTCGTAACCGGGAAAGGGGACCACCGTGGCGATATGACGGTCGTCCTTGCCGTCGAACAGGCGAACCTCCGTCGGCTTGCCGGCTCCGCCCGGAACCGCTGCCGCATAGCTCGACACCGCAGGAATGACGTTAATGAGCGCCATCAATCCGTTGTCCTCATGGTTGAGGCGATGGCAATGCATGACGAACAGGCCGATATAGTCGTCGAACCGCGTGCGGATCGACAGGATGCCCGGCTGGATCACGCTTTCGTCGATCTGCATGGTCGGGGCCGGCGCGTTGCTGTTGTCGGCGCCAAAATGGTCCGGGCCCGTGCGCACGCCAGTCGTCGGGTCGAAATATTCAACCACTTGGAAGTCGTTGACATGGACGTGGATGGGATGCTCATCATTGTTATGGTTGATGAATTTCCACTCCTCGACGGAGTCGAGGCGCGGCTGGATCAGAGGCATGTTGGGGAAGGCGGCGCTATCAAAGGCGTAGACGAAGGCCTTCGGGTCGGTCGGCGTCGCCTTGTCGTTCAGGAATCCGCCGGAAATCAGGATTTGCCGCTTCACGTCGGGCTTGGCGTCGGCGAGCTCGACGAAAGACGTGTAGGCGTCCAGCTTTTGCCCCTCCACGAAGGCCGTCGTCACGCCCTTCTCCTGTGAGGGAGCCGCCCGCGCCAGCACCTGCGTGGGAAAGGCGAAGAATCCATCGGTATAGCTCACAGCCGAAGGCAGTACGCTGAGGCTGCCGAGAACCGCGGGAGGATTTTCCGTTCCATTGTTGGTGTAGAGCACGCCGGGCGCGGTAATCGTCTTGGCGCCTGCGCCGCGCGGAGGCATTTCGAGGATCAGATCGCCTTCGGCCGGCATCGTCACGGCGATCGCGTACCGGCTGGCGGGCGAGATGACGAGACGAGTCCCGTTTTCAGTGACCGGATAATGCACCGTGGCGGAGGGATTGCCGTCCTGCCCCACAATTGCGATCGGCGGGTGCCGTCCGGTCGCGGTCTCCGTGAGTTGGACGCTCATATAGGCAAAGTCGCTTATATTCGCGAGCACCCAGATCTCGGTCTGGCCCGGCTTGCTCCTGATGGTCGGTTCGAATTGTCCGTTGACCGTGAACTGTACGTCCCGCTTGCTGTCCGGCAGCGTGGGATCGGCCGGAACGTCCTTGTCGGTTTGACCGCTGGCCGCCGTGAAGCTTTGAAGATTGCTGGGAATCGTCTGAAAAAGCCCGCGATCATTGCGGATCGACAGCGGGCCCGCATACCATACAGTAAAATAGGCGGCGCCCACCTTGGATTGGCTGAAGTTGACGGGCGCCAGCAGCGGTCGATAGGCGCCCGTCGCCAGTTCATCGCCCTTGGGCGGCGCTATAGTGCTCACATATTGCGGCCAGTCGGGGTTGTCGAGTTGCGCCAGGCCGCCGGCGCGATCGAAAACAAAATTGTACTGAAGCAGCATGTTTCGGATAGGGATCTGCTTTTCCGTGACCACCGGAAGATTGCCGTCCGTACGACCGATCGACAGGAGGCCAGCCAGACCGGTATAGGTCTGCGGCCCCGTCAAGGTATGAAGGTGGCTGTGATACCAATACGCCCCCTGCGGCATGTTGGTTGGAATGTTGTAGGTATAGGTGTTCGACATGCCCGCCGCAATGTGCAGCATGACATTGTCGGAATTGCCTTTCGGGCTGACGTGAAGGCCGTGAACATGCAAGTTCACTGGCGACGATTTCATTTGTATCGGGTAAAGCGGAACAACGCCGTTCGTCGCTGTATATTGCGGACTGAAGTAGTCCGCGATGGTCAGATCGCTCAGCGCGTTGTCCAGATGTACGATCAGGGTTTCGCCGGGGAACACCTGCAACGTCGGCGCCGGATAGAGGCCGCCGGCGGACATTTTTCCATCCGACGGCGCGCCGCGGATCACTTCATAATCGAAGAGGAGGAAGTTCTCGACAGGCCTCGCCACCGTATCCAGCGAGGCAGCGCCCTGACGCGCGGTTAGTCTCACCTCAAGGACGCCATCCTTGCTCGCCAGCGTTACCGGCTCGCGAAACTCGGAAGAAACGCCCTGCCCCAGAGCGTCGCCCGCAGCATTTGCCCGAACCGCCAAACCAGTTGCGAACAGCACCAAAAAGGCGATGAACGAGCCAACGAACGCAGCACGGAACGGGCGACAAAATCCGCAATCGCCGGGATGACCCATAATCTTCTCCGTGGAACGCAGCGCGGCGACTTGGAGCACATTTTTTCTATGCTTCGCGCTAAAAGCGTTGCGGGCATGCTTAAGATCGTTCTCCAATAAGCGCCAGCCCTATTTGTCTTTGCGATTCCTGCGACGCCTATCTCTGCGATTGAGTCCCAGGGGTGGGTCGGTTTGCCCTTTCCGACTGAGACGGCAAGATTGATTTGACCGCGTCATGGCCGCACCTATCCTGCTTCGCTTGGACTTCGACGCTGCTTTTGCTTCGAAGGCTTGCGCGTCGATCGCGCGATCCCGATCAGATCCGGCATCACGCTCTTGCCGCTGCCGCCGAAATCGCTTGAACTCAACCCGTTCGAAAATATCGGGCGGTTCATGCGCGACAACTGGCTCTCCCAATCGGCTCCTCAAATCCTTCGACGATCTTCTCGACCACCGCTGCTTCGCGTGGAACAAGCTCATCGATATGCCTGAAAAAATCATCTCCGTAAGAACACAAAGCGTGGGCCTATCGGTCATGATCAACGAGACTTGGGATACGTCGCCTCAAATCGCTCAGAATCACGCCAGAAGGTCAAGGCTGGCAAATTGAGTGCGAGCCGCGCTTCGGGAGCGCAACCACAGGTTTCAGTCGCTCTCAGAAGGGCGCCGAACGCCGCCGCATTAATTAATTGTCGCCTGATGCTTCACTGTCGTGGCCACTAACCCGCCCTTGAGCGGCCCAGCAGGATCGACCTCTGCGCGCGTCGTAACGATAGCGAGTCGGAAAACGTCGCGGAGCCTTGCGCGCAGACGCCACGCGGTCTCGCGACGGCCGCGCCTTCAAGCACGGCCAAAACGTCAGCGGGCTTTATTTTTTGGATACCAGCACACGCCAGCCAACGCTTACGGACGCCTGATTGAACTAATTATCTGATTTTCTTATCTTTTTACTTCTGCGGAGGCCTGAAAAACGGGCGTTGGCTCCCTGAGCAGGACTCGAACCTGCGACCGATCGATTAACAGTCGATTGCTCTACCAGCTGAGCTATCAGGGATCATGCGCGGGCAAGACGCCACAGCGACCCGGCGGCATATAGCAAGCTTGCCGCCCGTTGCAAAGAGCGAATCGCCCGCTTGCCGGCGCAAGACGGCGGCGCGCCCTCCCCGCCCGCGCCAAGGAGGCCAATATTCGGGAAGGATCGGGGTTGAAACCGGCCCATCGCGCCGCCGCTCTCGCCTTCGCGCTCGCACGGCCGAACAATTCTTGCCTCGCAGCCGTTTCCTTTGCTATAGCCGATGGCGCGCTTTCGACGCGACGGAGGCCTCGTGGCGGAGTGGCTACGCAGAGGACTGCAAATCCTTGCATCCCGGTTCGATTCCGGGCGAGGCCTCCAATTCATCATCAAACCCTTGATATCATTGCATCCTGTCCGGAGTTCTCGGCGCCGGTCATGGCGCGGTTCAATTCAAATTCGGAGATCGTGATATGCCGCCACGCGCTTTGTCGCTTCTTTGTCTCGCCGTTCTGCTCGGCGGCGGCGCGCTGGCGGGGGCCCGCGCTGGGGAGAGCGGCGCGGCCCCGACGCACGAGCACGGGAGCATGAAAATGGACGCCCCGGCGTCCGGCGCCGGCAGGGAATCGGCCGACGCCGCCTATATGAAAGCCATGACCGACATGGACAAGGCGATGAATCAGCCGATGACCGGCGACGCCGACGTTGATTTCGTCGTCATGATGCTGCCGCACCATCAAGGCGCGGTGGCCATGGCGAAGGTCGCGCTGGATCACGCCAAGGATCCTTTCGTACGCAAGCTCGCCGGCAATGTGGTGGAGTCGCAAGAGGCCGAGATCGCCGCCATGAAGCAATGGCTTGCGGCCCATCAGACCAAGGGCGGGGTCCGTTGACGCGATCGGCAGTGCGGCGCGCGCAAACGTCGCGCGGCAATGTCGGCGCGATCAAAAAGCGCCAGGCGCGCCGCGGCGCAATCATGCTGGCGGCGGTCGTTCTCGCCGGTCCGCTGCGCGCCGAACCGGCCGACCGCGCCATGACGGTCAGCGTCGTCAGGACAAAGACCCAGTGCTTTGTTGATTCGCTGCGGCTGAACGGCCGGATCGTCGCGCGGGACGAGACCCTGGTGCGGCCTGACGTCGAGGGGCTGCAAATCGTCCAGGTGCTTGTCGAGGACGGCGCGAGCGTGACCGCCGGCCAGCCGCTCGCGCAGCTCGCCCGGCCCGACTGGTTGCCGGGCCTGCCGACGAAAGCGACGATGACGGCGAGCGCAAGCGGGCTTGTCGTCTACGGACGGCTGCCGGTTGGCATGCCGGCCTCGGCGCGCGGCGAACCCATGTTCCGCATCATCCGCGACGGACAGCTCGAACTTTTGGTCGATCTGCCGCTGCCGGCGCTGGCCCGGATCAAGCCCGGCCAGATCGCCCAGATGGAGACCCTCGACGAAAGCGAATTCGCCGGCGCCGTGCGGCTCATCCTGCCCGACGTCGATCCCCTCACGCAGCAGGGGCGCGCGCTCATCCAGCTCGGCTCCAGCGCCGGCCTCAAGCCCGGCGCCTTTGCGACGGCGACGATCGACGCCGGCCAGAGCTGCGGCCCGGCGGCGCCGCTTTCTTCTATTCTTTACGGGCCGGAAGGCGCTATCGTGCAGGTCGTGCGCGACAATCGCGTCGAGACGCGACGGGTCAAGGTCGGGCTCTTCGGCGGCTTTGAAGCCGAAATTCGCGAGGGGCTTGCGCCGGGCGACGTCGTCGTCGCGCGTGCGGGGGCCTTTTTGCGCGAAGGGGACATCGTGCGGACGGTTCCCTAGCACATGATCGTTTCCCGAAAATGCTCCGCGCATTTGAGGCAGGGGCATAAATTTGAGCGTCCAAACTTTTGAAGTTGCCGAAGACGAGGACGGGCTGCGCCTCGACCGCTGGTTCAAGCGCCGCATCCCTGCGCTGTCGCTGTCGCATCTGAACAAGATCGTCCGCACCGGGCAGGTGCGCGTCGACGGCGCGCGTGTGAAAACCGCGACGCGGCTGGCGCAGGGCCAGAGCGTGCGCGTGCCGCCGCTCAACCTCGAGGCGGCGCCAGAAGCTCCCGTGTTCAGGATTTCCGAAGAAGATCAGCGCGATCTGCGCCAGATGATCCTGTTCGAGGACAAGGATCTCATGGTCCTCAACAAGCCCTATGGCCTCGCCGTTCAGGGCGGCTCCGGCATGCGCCGCCACATCGACGGCATGCTCGCCTCGCTCCCCAACGAGCGCGGCGACCGTCCGGTTCTGGTGCATCGGCTCGACCGCGACACCTCCGGCGTGCTGCTCATCGCAAAAACGCGCAAAATAGCCGCCGACCTTGGCGAGATTTTCCGCTCTCGGCAGGCGCAGAAGATCTATTGGGCGCTGGTCGAGGGCGTGCCGAAACCGGCGCAGGGCAAAATCTCGCTCTTTCTCGCCAAGGGCGAAGGCATGGACGCACGCGGCCCCCGGCGCAGCGACGAAGAGCGCGCGGCCATGGAAAAGATGCGCGTCGCCAAACATGGCGATGAAGACGCGCAGCATTCCGTGACTTATTACGCCACCGTCGATACTTTTGCGCCGCGCGCGGCCTGGCTGTCGATGAAGCCGATTACCGGGCGCACGCATCAGCTGCGCGCCCATGCCGAGGCGATCGGCCATCCGATCATCGGCGATCCGAAATACGGGCTGCGGCCCAAAACCGATCCGCGCCGCAACGATCCGCTGCGGGCGATTCCGGAGACGATCGAGCGCAAGCTGCATCTGCTCGCCCGCCGCCTAGTGCTGCCACACCCGCGCGGCGGCACTCTCGACGTCACGGCGCCGCTGCCGCCACATATGGCCAATTCCTTCGAGACATTCGGCTTCGACGTCAAGCAGTACGACCCGATCGAGGGCGCGCCGGAATAAAGGCGGGACGCCGATTCATGCGATTTCAATTCAGAGCCGCGACAAGCCGCCCGACCTCTGACAACACCGAATCGCGCTCGACGGCCGATGCGCGAGCTTCGGTGTAATATACGGTCACTATCAAAGCCGCACGCCGAGGCGGCCAGATGACGGCGACGTCATTCGTCGTATTGTTTTCGCCGGAGCCGGTCTTGTCGCCAACCCGCCATCCTGTCGGAATGCCGGCCCGCAAACGATTGCCGCCTGTCGTGCTGGCGACGAGCCACGCCATCAGCTGTTGCCGAGACGGGGCGGATAGCGCGGTCCCGAGAACGGTCTTGTGTAAAATCTCGAGCATGGCAAGCGGTGTGGTCGTGTCGCGCGGATCGCCGGGCGCGGCTTCGTTCAACTGGGTTTCCCGTCGATCGATCCGCGTGAAATTATCCCCAAGCGAACGCACATAAGCCGTCAACCCGGCCGGTCCGCCAAAGCTGTCGAGCAGGAGATTGCCCGCCGTATTGTCGCCCACGCTTACCGCAGCCTTGCAGATCTCGCCAACAGGCAGGCCATCGCCCGCAACATGCTTCTCGGTGATTGGGGAATGGGCCACGAGCACATCGCTCGCATAGATAATTCTGCGCGCAAGGCTCTCCTCTTTGCGATCGACCCGCGCCAGGACAAAGGCGGCGGCAAGAAACTTGAACGTGCTGCAGAGGGGAAAACGCTCGTCGCCGCGACGTGCGATCCGCCGCATTGTTGCGGTATCAAGAATCGCGACGCCAAGGCGGCCGCCATGCTTTTGTTCGAGATCGGCAAGAGCGCCGTGCAGCTGTCCATCGAAATCAAAAGCCGCGGCGCGAAAGCCGAACAGGGCGGCGCCGGTACATAACGAACCGATGAGGAGGCCTCGGCGGCCAATCATGCTTTAGCGCTGTCTCGCATCTTTACGGGCGAAATCCCGCGCGGCTCCGGCCTGGCAGACGGCGGCGAAACCCTGATACATTGATCCTTCGTTCCGCTCTGCGATCTTGTCGCAGCGCTGTAGCGCCTTTTTATACGACTGCTTCGTGGCGGGATTGGCTCTACCCATAAACAAGGGTTCGCATTTCGAGCGCACGATGTCGGACAGCGGATTGTCGGCCGAGGAGCCGAGTTGGCAGGCCGCGAGCGCTCTGTACGCCTGCTCGCAATTTCGCGCGTCTTTCACTGCGGCGTTGACGGCGTTTGCATAGCCGCCGGCTTTCTCGGCGGCTGCGTCGCTGACGGGGCATTTTTCGGCCGCCGTCGCGGGCGCCGCGCAAGCGGCGAGCGCAATGAAGCAGGAGGCGAAGGCGCCTATCTTGCGCATTTCCCCCGCTTGCATAGCGCTGATCTTGAAAAACCGCGGCGCCGAGCGCACGCCGCTATTTGTTCTGGCCGACGCCGTAGCAGCTTTTCGGCAAGCTTGGCGTGTTGAACTTGATCGGGTCGCCGCATCGGTCGCAGCCGGCGAGCGCGAGAGAGGCCAGCAAGAGGCCGCCAAGACCGAGGCGCGCCGCCCATGGGCCGCGCCGGACAGTCTCTGCCGAAGATTTCGCTCGCATCGCCGATCCTTGAATAAATCCGGAAACCATCTCGCTCGATTCTGGCAAAGCATGGCGGCGATCCGCATGCAAGCGCGCAAAGGCAAAACTGGCCGCGCGGCTTGAAAATGGTCCGAAAAGGCCGCAGACTTTTCGACAAAAATAATATTTAAAAACAGACATTTAACGAGTATGGTGCGATTCAGTATGAACGCATCCAGCTCTCAAGGGTGGCGATCTGGCGAAATCCGCCGCCGCTCCCGCCGAGATTCTCCGGGCCGGCCGGGCTTGCCTCGACGCGCGTGACCCACGTGGCCGGCGGTCCGCGCCATAATAGCGCGCAGAGGGCATCGACCGCGGCGGCCGAGCCGGCAAGAACGGCCTCGACGTCCCCGTCCATACGGTTGCGCACCCAGCCTCTGACGCCGCGCGCCTCAGCTTCATCCTGCGTCCAGGCGCGATAGCCGACGCCCTGGACGCGGCCGCCGATCATCACGCGGATGATGCGCTCCGGCGCCCGCACGCCCTGGCCTTCTGCATCCGTCACGAGCCGCCTTCCCAAATCCGCTGGCCGTTATACGGCGATATTGTCGATGAGCCGGGTCTTGCCGAGCCGGGCGGCGGCAAGCAGCCGAATGGGATCATCTGTGACGCCGCGCAAGGGCTCAAGCGTTTCTGCGTTGCGCGCTTCGACATAATCGATGATGAATCCGGCCTTCGCGACGGCGCGCCTTGCGTCCTCGAGCGCCACATCGAGGCCGACGCCGGCGCGGATCGCGGCGGCGCAGGCGACGAGGGCGCCATAAAGGGCCGGAGCCGCGGCGCGCTCGGCGGGCGCGAGATAGACATTGCGAGAGGACAGGGCGAGGCCGTCTTTTTCGCGCAAGGTGGGCGCTGCCAGGATCTTGACGTCGAGATCGAGATCGCGCGCGAGACGCGCAATGACCTTCAGCTGCTGATAATCCTTCTCGCCAAAGACGGCGATGTCGGGCCGGCACTGATTGAGCAATTTGGCGACCACTGTCGCGACGCCGGAAAAATGCGTCGGCCGCGTCCGGTCTTCGAGCCCGACAAGCGCCGGCCCGGCGACATGGATCGCGGTGGCGAACCCCGCGCCATACATCGCCTCGACGGCCGGCGCGAAGACGATGTCGCCTCCCGCGGCCCCGAACGCCGCGACATCCGCCTCGAAGCTGCGCGGATAGGCGCCAAAATCCTCGCCAGCCGCAAATTGCGTTGGATTGACGAAGATCGACATGACGACGCGGCTGGCATGGCGCTTCGCCATTTCGACTAGCGAAACATGGCCGGCATGGAGGGCGCCCATCGTCGGCGTCAGGGCGATGATCTCGCCGTCAGCGCGCCATCCGGCGACGGCGCGGCGGAGCGCGTCGACGTCGCGCAGGATCAGCGGGCAATCTCGTTTCTTGAGGTCCACGGCTCATGCTTTCAGGCGGGATGCGTCAGGCCTGCGCCAGCTTCGCCGCGCCTGCGCAACGAAGCCGGAGCGAAGCTGGAGCAGGCGCCGGTTTCGCCCTGCCAGCCGGGGCCGGCGGATGGACTTCCGCGCGTAGCCAACGTATCTCATGGGAAGCCTTGGAATGCTCGCCGCTCAATCATAAAGTCCGCAAAAAAGGACAGCCCGAATGGCCCAGCCCGTAACGTCGGAACTTGCCTCCACCGCGCTCCATTATCATAGGTCGCCGCGCCCCGGTAAACTCGAAATACGTGCGACCAAGCCACTCGGCACGCAACACGATCTCTCGCTCGCCTATACGCCCGGCGTCGCCGCGGCCTGTCTCGCCATCGCCGCCGATGTGGCGCAGGCGGCCGAATTGACGGTGCGTCAAAACCTCGTCGCCGTCGTCACCAATGGCACGGCGGTGCTCGGCCTTGGCAATATCGGCCCGCTCGCCGCCAAGCCGGTGATGGAAGGCAAGGCGGTGCTTTTCAAGAAATTCGCTGGCATCGACGTCTTCGATATCGAGATCGCGGAAAACGACGTCGACCGGCTGGTCGATATCGTCGCCTCGCTGGAGCCGACCTTCGGCGGCATCAATCTCGAGGATATCAAGGCGCCGCAATGTTTCGAGGTCGAGCGCAAGCTGCGCGAACGCATGTCGATCCCCGTATTCCACGACGACCAGCACGGCACCGCGATCATCGTCGGCGCGGCCGTCCTCAACGCCATGGAGTTGTCCGGCAAGACCCTGTCCGAGGTGAAGATCGTCAGTTCGGGCGCCGGGGCGGCAGCTCTCGCCTGTATCGACTTTCTCGTCGAACTTGGCGCCAAAGCCGACAACATCACCATTACCGACGTGGAGGGCGTCGTCTACCGGGGCCGCGCCTCGATGAATGAGCGCATGGCGGTCTATGCGCGCGACACGAATGCCCGCCGGCTCGCCGACGTGATCGGCGGCGCCGATATTTTCGTCGGCCTCTCGGCGCCCGGCGTCCTGACGCCCGACATGGCGAAGACGATGGCGCCGCGTCCGCTCATCATGGCGCTCGCCAATCCGACGCCGGAGATTGAGCCGGAAGCGGCGCGCGCGGCGCGGCCCGACGCCATGATCTGCACGGGACGGTCGGATTACCCTAACCAGGTCAATAACGTCCTTTGCTTTCCATTCATCTTCCGCGGCGCGCTCGACGTCGCGGCGACGACCATCAACGAGGCGATGAAGCTCGCGGCGGTCAAAGCCATTGCGCAGCTCGCCCATGAGCCGCCATCCGACGTCGTGGCGCGCGCCTATGAAGGAGAGTCGCGTCAGTTCGGCGCGCTGAGCCTTATCCCCTCCCCGTTCGATCCCCGCCTCATCCTGCGCATAGCTCCGGCGGTGGCCAAGGCGGCGATGGCGACGGGGGTCGCCAAAAAGCCGATCACCGATTTTGTCGCCTATGAGGAGACGCTGTCGCGCTTCGTGTTCCGGTCCGGCTTCATCATGAAGCCGCTGATGCAGGCGGCGAAAGCCGATCCGAGGCGCGTCATTTACGCCGAAGGCGAGGATGAGCGTGTGCTCCGGGCGGTGCAGACCGTTGTCGAAGAAGGGATAGCCCATCCTATTCTCATCGGCCGCCCGGAGGTGGTCGAGACGCGCCTCGAACGCTTCGGCCTGTCGATCAAGGCAGGCCGCGATTTCGAGCTCGTCAATCCGCAGGACGATCCGCGCTACCGCGACTATGTCGCGAGCTACCTCGAAGTCGCCGGCCGGCGCGGCGTGACGCCGGACAATGCGCGTACCAAGGTGCGAACCAATTCAACCGTCATCGCCGCGATCGCCGTCAAGCGCGGCGACGCCGACGCCATGCTCTGCGGGCTCGACGGGCGCTTCAACTCGCGCCTCGCCTATATTCGCGAAATCATCGGCCTCGCGCCGGGCGTCACTGATTTCGCCGCGATGAGCATCGTCATCACGAGCAAGGGCCCGCTTTTCATCACGGATACGCATGTCCGTCATGATCCCGCCGATTTCGAAATCGCCGAGACCGCGTTGATGTGCGCGCAGCATGTCCGGCGCCTCGGGCTCGAGCCGCGCATCGCCTTTGTTTCACATTCGGATTTCGGATCAGACGAATCACCCTCGCCGCAGAAGATGCGCCGCGCTCTCGCTATCCTGCGCAAACGCGCGCCCGACCTACAGGCCGACGGCGAGATGCAGGCGGACGCGGCGCTGTCTCAGGCGATCCGTGACAACATCCTGCCGTCGTCCACCTTGAAGGGCGAGGCCAATATTCTCGTGATGCCCAATCTCGACGCGGCAAATATCGCCTATTCGATGACGATGATCATTGCGGACGCCTTGCCGGTCGGGCCGGTCCTGCTCGGCGGCGCGCTGCCGGCTCATATCATCCGGCCTTCGACGACGTCGCGCGGCATCGTCAATATGACGGCTTTCGCCGTCGGCGAGGCGCAGAGTCAGAGCCGCGTCGCAAAGACGCAGGCGGCGCCTTTGGACCACGCCATCGCCTCGTAAGCCGCGGCTTTTGCTCGTCTGGGAATGTTGTCTGGCGGATATTTCAGCGTCTGGCGCCTCCACTAAAACGCCGATCGTAAAGGTTGCAGGTTTTTCCGTTAAGAAAATACGCTAAAACAATGAGATAAAGTATTTTCGCGGTTCTGCCAGTTGTGCGAACGCCCTAAGCTGGCCAAGACCGCGCGTTTCTGCTATGGCTCAAGCTCTACTTAACTTCCGGATTTGCGCGCGCGATCCGCAAGAGCTCAAAGGTATTCGCCGCTTATGACTGCAAAAAAAGTAGCCTTGATCACCGGCGTCACAGGTCAGGACGGCGCTCTTCTAGCCGAACTTCTGCTTTCCAAGAATTATATAGTTCATGGCGTGAAGCGGCGCTCCTCGCTGATCAACACCGACCGTATCGATCATCTCTATCATGATCCGCATGAAGAGGATGTCGGCTTCTTCCTTCATTACGGCGACCTGACCGATTCAACGAATCTGATCCGCATCGTCCAGGAAGTGCAGCCTGACGAGATCTACAATCTTGCCGCGCAAAGTCATGTGCAGGTCAGCTTCGAGACGCCGGAATATACGGCCAATTCGGACGCGCTCGGCACGCTGCGCATCCTCGAAGCGATGCGCATCCTCGGCCTTGGCGCGAAGTCGCGCTTCTATCAGGCCTCGACCTCCGAGCTCTATGGCAAGGTGCAGGCGATTCCGCAGAGCGAGACGACCCCGTTCTATCCGCGCTCGCCCTATGCCGCAGCGAAGCTTTACGCCTATTGGATCACGGTCAACTACCGCGAAGCCTATGGCATGCACGCGTCGAACGGCATTCTGTTCAATCACGAGGGGCCGACGCGCGCGGAAACCTTTGTGACGCGCAAGATCACCCGCGCCGTGGCGGCGATTCATCTTGGCTTTCAGGACAAGCTGTTCCTCGGCAACCTCGACGCCCAGCGCGACTGGGGCAACGCCAAGGATTATGTCGAGGGCATGTGGCGCATCTTGCAGCAGCCTGAAGCCGATGACTATGTTCTGGCCACGGGCGAGATGCATACTGTGCGCGAGTTCGTCGAACGCGCCTTTGGTGAAATCGGCGTGACGATCGGCTGGAAAGGCGAAGGCGTCGACGAACGCGGCTTCGACACCAAAACCGGCAAGGCGTTGGTCGAGATCGATCCGCGCTACTTCCGTCCCACCGAAGTCGAACTTCTGCTCGGCGATCCGACCAAGGCGTTCGAAAAACTTGGCTGGAAGCACAAGACGACCTTCGCCGAGCTTGTGTCCGACATGGTCGCCAGCGATCTCATCGTGATGAAGGCGCGCGGGCGGGTCTGACCCGGCCCGACGGCGGAAGCTGGGCGCGCGGCGTCGTGACGCTGGCGCTGGGGGTTTTGTATCCGCCAGAGCCGCTTCTATCTTCAAGACTTAACACAAGGAGACGTCATGGCCGATGCTTCGACGGGAGCAACCCCTAAAAGGCGGATCTGGGTCGCCGGCCATCGCGGCATGGTCGGATCGGCGATCGTGCGGCGGCTTGCCGGAGATCCGGTCGAGATCTTGACCGCCTCGCGGACGGAACTCGATCTGCGCGACCAGGCGGCGGTCCGCGCATGGGTCGCCAAAGAGAAGCCCGACGTCATCATTCTCGCCGCGGCGAAGGTCGGCGGCATCCTCGCCAACGACACTTATCCGGCGGATTTTCTCGTCGAAAACATCGTCATCGAGGCCAATGTCATCGAAGCCGCCCATCGCGCCGGCGTCGAGCGCCTCGTCTTTCTCGGCTCTTCCTGCATCTATCCGAAATTCGCGCCGCAGCCGATCAAGGAAGAATCGCTGCTGACGGGACCGCTGGAGCCGACCAACGAATGGTACGCGATCGCCAAGATCGCCGGAATCAAAATGTGCCAAGCCTATCGGCGCCAGCACGGACGCAGCTATATTTCGGTGATGCCGAGCAATCTCTACGGCCTCAACGACAATTTCGACCTCGCCAACAGCCACGTCCTGCCCGCGCTGATCCGCAAATTCCATGAAGCGAAGCAGGCCGGCCGCGCCGAGGTCGGGGTCTGGGGCACCGGAACGCCGCGGCGGGAGTTTCTTTACGTCGACGACCTCGCCGACGCCGTCGTCTTCCTGATGAATCATTACGATGGCGACGAGCCGATCAATTGCGGCGCGGGCTGCGATGTCACCATTCGCGAACTGGCCGAAACCGTCGGCCGCGTCGTCGGCTTTACCGGCCAACTCGTTTTCGATACGTCAAAGCCCGACGGGACGCCGCGCAAGCTGATGGATTCCGGACGGCTCGCGGCGCTCGGTTGGCAGGCGAAGACCGGGCTGGAAGAAGGCATAACCGAAGTGTATCGGTGGTTCCTGCACGAAAAGGCCGGCGAACTCGCCACCGCCTGAGGCGGATGGCGGCCCGCTTCAGACACGCCGCAGCCTCGCACCGTTTATCAAAATATGACGCTAACCGTTTGTTTTATTGCAAATCATCGTCGATGCGGCGAAGGCGAAGCCTTGAATGTTACCCCATGTTGCGGTAACAATCAGGCTAACGAGCCGATCGCAATAATGCAGGATCTATTCGATCCGGAATTGTAATCGTGATCGATTTCAATAGTCTGCCGTCTGACTTCAATCCGAAAACGCTGCTGTTCGGACTGGCGTCAGGTCCCCGGCCCCGCCTCCGACGGCAAGACGGGCGGTTGTTTTATCTCTTTTGAGAAGCGATCGCCATGTTCGTCGCCCTTGGCTTCCTGCTCGGACTGATCGCCCTCTGCCTGGTGACGCCCTTTGTTGACGGCGCGGCCCTTGCGGCCTTCATCCCGCTTTTGGCGGCGGTGGGCCTCGTCCTCGTCGCCTTGCGGCTGCCGCCGCTGGAGACGGCGCGCTTCGGCGTCCTGGTCAAGCCGGTCGCCTTTGGAGCTTTGATCCCCGCACTCTGGATCCTGCTGCAGATGGCGCCGGCTCCGGCCACGCTGGCCCATCCGGTCTGGGCGAGCGTCAAGGCGGGGTTTCCCACGCCGATCTGGGGAAGCATTAGCGTCGACATCGGCGCGACGGCGCTGGCGCTGGTTCGCTATCTCAGTCTCGTCGGCGCGCTTCTGCTGACGACAGCCCTGACGATCAACCGCGATCGCGCCGAAGTCACCCTCACCGCCGTCACCGCGGCGGCCACGCTGATCTCGCTTGCTTTTATCGTGATGGAAGCGGTCGGCACGGAAGGCGCGGATCTGCGCGAGGAGGCGCAGAGCTTTGCCTGCCTCGGCGTCATTCTTGCCGCCGCCTGCGCTTGTTTGGTCTATGAGCGCCATGAAACGCGGCGGGCGAAGCTCGGCTTCAGCAACGCCAAATTCATCTATCCCATGGCCGCCGCGCTGATCGCTTTTTTCATCTGCGCCGCAGCCATCGTCCTGGCGCGATCAGGCTCGCTGATTTTCGCCGCCGCTTGCGGACTTGTCATGTTCGTCGCCGTCTTCAGCGTGCGACGGCTTAACCTTGGCCGCTGGGGCGCCGGCGCGATCGGCATTACCGGGGCGGTCATCGTCATGGCTCTCGTCAGCGGCGCCGCCGGGAGCAATTCCGATCCGCGCCTCGCTTTCGTCAAGAAGGACGCCTCCACGATTGAGCTGACGCAGCGCATTCTTGCCGACACGCCCTTTTTCGGCGACGGAGCGGGCGCCTTCGACTCCATCCTGCCAATCTATCAATTCGGCGACGCCGAGGGTCAGGAGCGGCGCGCCGTGACCGCCGCCGCCAAGGTTTCGATCGAGATGGGACGCGTCATTCTCTGGGGCGCCGTGATTGCGGCCCTTCTCGTCGCGGTGGATTTCATCCGCGCGGCTGGAAAACGCGGGCGGGATTCCTTTTACTCCGCGGCGGCGGCGTCATGCCTCGTCTCCCTCGTGATCCTCGCCTTTGTGAATGTCAGCCTGTTCGGCCCGGGGTTGCCACTGCTCGCCGCCATCATCGTCGGTCTCGGACTTGCTCAGTCGCAAGGCCGGCCGGCCTGAGATTTCCGGCTTCGCCGCCCCTTGCGCACGCCTGCGTCCCATTCCACCTACCCTACGGCGGCGGCGTTGCGCCGTCCTTTCCGCGAAGGATTCAAGGTGGGCGACAAGGACCAGCAGCGACTGGACCGGCATCTCGACGGTTTTCAGGACAAGCTGCCCGAAAGAGTGGCGGGTTGGCTTTCCTGGCTACGGCGGCCTGCCTCCCGAGCGGTTCGCATCCCCGCGGGTTTCCTTTTGATCGCTGGCGGTGTTTTTGGTTTTCTGCCGATCCTCGGACTTTGGATGCTGCCGCTTGGCATCCTCCTGCTCGCGATTGACGTCCCTCTCCTGCAGCGGCCGACCGGCCGCGTGCTGGTGCGCGGCCGGCTGCTCTGGAGCAAGTGGCGGCGGCGCTCCGCGCAGAAAAGGCCTTGAAGATTACACGCCCGGCGCCGTTGATTTTGTCGCGTCTGGCCCATAGAGGAAGGGCGCTAGGCGACTTCGAAGACGGTCTCGCCGCGGCCGGCAACGGAAAAAAGAGGGGTGACATGTCCGATTTGAATCAGCCGAAATCGCTTGGGTTCGGGTTGGCGCTTGCTCTGGGCCTTGTGCTTCCGCTCGCCTCGCCCTTTGCCGCAGTGGCGGGAGGACCTTTCGCCGGGCTCTCCGGCTATTGGACGGGCGGCGGCACCATCAGCCTCGACAACGGCTCCAGCGAACGCATCCGCTGCAAGGCGGTCTATGCCGTCAACGATACGGGCAATGCGCTCAACCAGAGCCTGCGCTGCGCCAGCGACAGCTACCGGCTTGAAATCAGTGGTAATATCTCCGTCAGCGGCGGTCAGGTCACGGGAACCTGGGGCGAGGCGACGCGGCACGCCAATGGCAATATTTCGGGCCGCGCCTCAAATTCAGAGATCCAGGCGCGTGTCGACGGCGCCGGCTTTTCCGCCGGACTCGAGGTGCGCTTCCACGGCAACAAGCAGAGCGTCTCCATCCGGCCGACATCGGGGACCGCGATCACCAACGTGGCCATCACCCTCGGCAAAGGCTGAGCTTTCGGCGCTGCAAGCGGCTTGACCGGCGAGGCGGCCCGATCGGCCGCCTTTTTTTGTGGATTTATCGCGGCGATGGGCCCGTTTTCTCGCTCCGCCGCCACACCGCCAAACGCTCGGCGGCGCCATGCAGGAACATCGCGGTCGGCCGCAGGATCAGCAAATCAGCGGTGAGCGCAGCCATCATCGCAAAGGCGCTGAGCCAGCCGAACAGGCGCAGCGAGGGCAGGTCGGAAAAGACCGTCACGGCGAGGCCGCAGGCCAGCACGATCGAGGTCAAGATCAACGCCGGCCCAACGAGCACCGTCGCCTGCTCGACGGCAAGGGCATAGTTCTCACCGGAATCGCCCTCGATCCGGAGCCGGTTCAGGAAATGAATCGTCGCGCTGAGGCCAAGGCCGAAGGACACGGTGAGCGCGACGACGCTGGCAAATTGAAGCCCCTGCCCGGTGACCGCGAGGAGGGCTCCCGAGGCGACAACGGGAAAAATGCCGGGCAACACGCAGGCGAGCCCGACGACGACCGACCGGAACGCCAGCCCGATAAAGGCCGCGACGAAGAAAAATTCGATCGTGAGGCCGCGCGTCAGCTTGTCGATCATGCTGGCGCTGTTGCGCGCGGCGATCGCGGAGAGGCCGGTCACCGAAATCGTGTAGCCAGGATAGGCTGCGCGCAGGTTTTGCAGCGACTGATCGACGGCATCGACGACGGGAAGCAATTTGCTGGCGTCGGCGTCCGGCACACGGCCCGAGACGACCACCGCGTCACGCTTCGCATCAATGAAGCGCTGCGTGAGATGCTCGGGCAGCAGATCGACATATTTTTGCAAGGTGCCGACGTCGGAGGCGCCCATCTTGTCCTGTAGCCAGCGGCGCAGCGTCTCCAGCGACCAGACATTGCCGACGCCCTTTTGATGTTCGAGCAGGCTGTGCGTCTTGGCGATGACGGCGAGCGTCTCGGGCGCAAAAAGGGAGGCGCCTTGCGGAAACTCAATCAGAACGTCGATCGGATTGGCGCCCGTCAGCTTGGCGTCGAGGCGCCCGCTGGCCGAGACCGCCTGCTCCTTGTCTGGAACCTGGTCGGCCAGACGATAGCGCGGCTCCAGATTGCCGAAGACGACGCCAAGCGCGGCGACTACGATCAGCCCGACGAGGCTATAGAGGCCCGGGTGGCGCACCATTCGGGCTGCAATCCAGAAACAGAAGGCGCGCAGCGCCTCGACGCCGAGGTCGCCGCCCCGGCCGGTCGCCGCCAGCTTCGTCTCGTCGCGCAACAGAAGCATGCCGAGCAGGGGCAACAGCAGCAGCACCGTGAAGAGAGCGATCAGCGTCGCGATCAGCCCCGCCTCGCCGAAGGTCCGGATCAGCTCGGAGTCGGAAAATAGCAGCGCGATGAAGGATAGGGCCGCGGTCGCGTGGGTCAGCACGCAGGCGGGACCGACGATCAAAATGGCGTTGCGCAGCGCCTCTCGCTTGCTCTGACCGGCCAGAATGCGGTCGCGCGTCGCAAAGGTCAGCTGCATGCTGTCAGAGAAGCTGATGACCATGATGAGCGGCGTCATCACGTTCAGGAACATGTTCAATCGGAAATCGAGCCAGCCGAGCGTCCCGAGGGCGAGAATGATCGCGAGCAAGGGCGGCCCGGCCGCGATCACCATGAAGGACAGACGGCGGAAAAACAGGATGGCGATCAGGCAGCCGGCGATAAAGCCGGTCGCATTATAGACAAGACGGTCGCGCTCCACCGCCGTGCGGATTTCAAGCTGCATCACCGGAACGCCGGAAAGCTCCGCCTTGAGCGCGGTCCCGTCGAGATCCTCGGCCAGCGTCTTGCGGATCTCGCCGACGGCGGCGTCGAGCCCCTTGCCGCCGACGATTTTTGGATCGAGCGCCAAAACGACGAGGGTCAGCTGGCCGTCTTCGGACAGGATCTTGCCGCGGATGATCTCATTGCTCATGACGCGCTTCACAAGGGCGTCGTAAGCGGCGCCCTCCGGCAGCGGGTCGGGAAAGAGCGGCGCGGGCGTGTCGCCATTTTCCGGCGGCTGGCGCGCCGAATAGAGCGAGATCACGCCTTGAACGCCATCGATGAGCTGCACGTCGGTGACGAAATTGCGGAGCTTGTCGAGGGAGTCGCGTTCGAGCAGGCTTGGCCCTTCGATCACGGCGAGCACGTCATATTCGCTCGACGGGAATTTCCGCGTCACTTCCTCATATTGCCGGAACTCGGGCGTATTGGACCGAAACAGCTGGCTCAGCGAATCGTCGACCTTGAGCCGCGTCAGCCCAAACCCAGCGGCGACCACGAGCGCCAGCGCCGCAAGCGCGATAAACAAGGGATAGCGCAGCGAGATGAGCCCGGTCCGCTCGACTCCGAGCGCCAGCCCCGCGCGCTTGCCAACGCTCGAAGAGGTGAGGTTCAGATCGGCCGCGTGCTCCTTTTGTCCTTGATCGGTCATCGGCGCGGGCTTCTCCAGGTTGGGCGCTGTGCTTATGGCATGACGGCGAATGCGATCATGCTCAAATTTGTCGATAGGCGACGGGTTTTTGATTTCAATTGAGAACCGCGCTGGGCAGCCCCGACGCGAGCAACGGGTCCGAACGCCCCGTCCGGCTTCAGGCCCCGACTAGAGCGAACATGACCTTCGCGCAAAATTGCGGCGGAGCTGCTGCTTCAGAAGCCCGCTCCTCCAAAATTGACTAAATGGCGACAAGCCCTTTTGCGTAGCGCCGCCAATTGGCGACATAACGATTTGCGCTTTCCTTGAGCCGCGCGACGTCAATGTCGTCGAGTTCGCGAAACAGCTTGGCCGGACTTCCGACGATCAGCGAATTATCTGGAAAAATCTTGCCCTCGGTAACAAGGGCGTTGGCGCCGACAAGGCAATTGCGGCCGATGCGGACGCCATTCAGAACCGTCGCGCCCATGCCGATGAGGCTGTTATCGCCAACAGCGCAGCCATGCAGAATGGCGTTATGCCCGATCGTGCACCCCTCCCCGATCGAAACCGGCGAGCCTGGATCGGTGTGCAGCACGCTATTGTCCTGGATATTCGAGCGCGGCCCGACAAAAATCTCTTCATTGTCACCGCGCAGCACGACGCCGAACCAGATCGACGCGTCGATTCCGAGCCGGACCTTGCCAATCACCTGCGCGTCAGGCGCGATCCAGAACGCGCCATCCGGCGGCAGCTGCGGCTCAATTCCGTCGATCGCGTAAAGCGGCATCGGTCAATCCCGGCTCGCCGCGGCAAGGAGCAAACAGCGTCTCGCGCGCGGGTTCAGTAGGCCTCGAGGTCGAGGTCGAGAATGGCCATCTGCAGCGTAAAGCTTTGGCCTTTCGGATCGTCGGCCGAAATGACCCCAAGAAAATCATCGCCGCGGTTGAGCTCGACCGAATCGGTCTTTTTCGCCCGCGGCACAATCTTCAGCTTGTCAGTCTCGAACAGGCGGCGGAGATAATCCTGCAGCACCGGCCGCTCGACAGGAATCGGCATGGCGAAGGCGAAAGAGCGGTCGCCATCTTCGTCGTCGACCGTAATCACGCCAATCTGCTTCTGCCCGAACAGCACGTCGGCGTCATCGGGATTGCGTTTGCCCGACGCGACCTTGATCCCATCATTGCCAAACGCCTCACGCAGGAAGCCTTGAAGCTTATGCAATTCGGTCTTGTCCAAGACGACTCCTCCTTACGCCGGGCGGCGCGACGGCCCGGCGCCGGCGCCCGATCTGCGGGCTGGCTTAACATGTTCCGGCAGGCGCGATTGCCACAAAATGGCTCTGCGCGCAACTGCGTGGGACGATCGGCCTGAAACAAGCGCCGATCACGGCCGCTCCGCGAGAAAGGCCAGAACACCCTTCTTGAAGATCGGATCTCCGACCGCGCGATTGTGATCGCGCCCCTTGATGTCGAGCGCCTGCCCGTTTGGAAAAATCGCCGCGAGCTGCTTCGGATCGCCCGCGACGTCATCCTCGCTCCCGGTGGCGACGAGAATGGGTGTTTCGATTTGCCTTGCTTCCGCGTCGCTGATCAATTGCCGCGCGCCGCGGATGCAGGCGGCCATCGCCTTGAGATCACTTTTGGTCGCTTCCGCGAAGGTGCGGAAAAGGCGCTGGTTCGGCGTCGCAAGATCGTTCAGCGAGGGAGCCTCCATGGCGTCGGCGATGCCGAGTGGAAGGCCCGCGCCATCGATCAAATGATGGCCGAGCCCGCCGAGAATGAGCGACCGCGCCCGCTCCGGGTGGGCCTTGGCGAAGAAGGCGGCGATGCGCGCGCCCATCGAATAGCCCATGATGTCCGCCGTCTCGATGCCAAGGTGGTCGAGCAGGCGGCGGCAATCCTCGGCCATTTTGGGGACGGCGTAATCCTCGGGCGAATAGAATTTCTGGCTGCGGCCATGGCCCCGATTGTCGAAGGCGACGACCCGCCTTCCGTCTTCGGTCAGGGTCTTGACCCATTGCGGGAAAAACCAGTTGACCGCATGATTGGACGCAAAGCCATGAATGAGAATGATCGGCTCGTTGCGGTCGGGACCGACCGGCGGCTCGTCCACAAAAGCGAGCCGCACGCTCCCATTGGAAAAATCCAGCATCGGCGCTCCGTCTTTAGAATCACGATCGTTTTTGGATTTTTATCAGATCCAAGTCGATTTTTTCATCTTCGCTTTGACGCCGCGGACAGCGGCGGGAAGCAAGGGAAAGCCTGGCGAACGTAAAGCCCTCGCCTTGAATTGGAAGCGCAATCTTGAAAAATGGCGGAGCCAAATCGAACGCGGCGGGGGCTTCTTCGCAGGTGCTTGGCGAAAGGGCAATAATTGCGTTATGGTGACCGCCGTTTTCAGAAAATTGAGCGCGAGATTCATGAATCGTTATGAACGCCGCCCTGTGGCCGCCGGGGAAGCCGAGGTCGAATATCTCGATGGCGAGTTTCGCATCTTGCGGCCCGGCGCTTTTGTGCGCTGCGCAGCGACCGGAGCGGCGATCCGCATCGAGGAGCTCCGGTACTGGAACGTCGATCTGCAGGAGCCTTACGCCAGTCCTGAGGCCAAATTGCTCAGGCTGAAGATTGCGGCCAAGGGCTAGCTTTCGCCGTTTCGCCGCGCGCCCGTTGGGCGACCCCGCCCGCTGTATTTGCGTCAGCTCTCGGCCTCGTCCTCGACGTCAGGCCGCAGGAAAACGTGGGCAAGGAACGGCGACAAAGCCTGCATGATCCGCGTCGAGGCCCCCGCCAGGCGCTCGACCTCCTCAGCCGCGGCGCGGCCCATCGCCCGAAGTTCGGCGGCGTCAAAGAGCAAAAGGCAGACCTCCGCAGCGAGCGTCTCCGCGTCATGGACGAGCGCGCAGCCGCCGGCCCGATCGAGCGTCTCGTAGCTGTCGGCGAAATCTGAGACCTCGGGTCCGCGCAGGATGGCGCAGCCAAGCTTCGCCGCCTCGATCGGATTGAGGCCGCCTCCGCCCGCGGCTGCGCCAAGCGATCGGCTCAGCGCGTTGCCGAGCGATCGACCGAGAAAAACGACCCCTGCCGTGCGATACAGCGGTCCGGCGTCCACCCCCGTCAGGATCAGTATCGCGGGTAAAGCGTCGTCGCCGGCGGCGACTGTCGCGGCCCGCGCCTCCAATCCAAGCTTGCCGGCGCGCAGGAGGATATCGGCGGCGCTTTTCGCGCGCCGCGGCGCGATGATGGTCAGGACGCCCGGCAATTTCGCAGCTACCTTGCGGTGCGCGTTGAGAACGGCCTCAGCCTCCGCCTGATCGGCCGTAAAAGCCGCCCACACCGGCCGCGCGCCAATGCGCGCCGAGAGCAGCGCGAGGGCCGCGCTGTCGGCTGGCTCCGGCGCAAGATCATAGGCCGGATCGCCGACGATTTGCGCATAGCCGGCGCCGAGATGCCGCAGACGCTCCATGTCGAGGGCGCTGCGCGCAAGGCAGGCCTCAAATCCGAAAAGAAGAGCGCGCGCCAGTTTCGGCGTCCGGCTCAAAAAGGCAAAGGCGCGCGCCGAAAGATGCGCGTTGACGAGCGCGATCGGAACCCCGCGCCGGCGCGTTTGCCGCGTCAGATTCGGCCAGAATTCGGCGCCGTCAAAGAGAGCGACGTCGGGCCGCCAGGAAGCAAGAAACCGCGCGGCGAATTTTGGAACGTCGAGCGGCGCATATTGATGCAGCGCAAAGGGAGGCAACCGCGGCGGCGCGGCTCCTTCGTCGCGAGTCGTCACCAGCACGTGGAATCCGGCCGCCGCCAATTTGTCGATCAGCGGAATGAGGCGCGCGGCGTCGCTCGCGGCTGCCGTGGCGATCCAGACAAGCCGGCCCTGCGGGCGCGCCGCCGACGCCTCGCCGAGACGCTCCGTTGCGATCCGGCGCTCTTCCTGGCGCGGCCGCCCAGCGCGAAGCCGGACCCGCCACCAAAGGAAAAGCGGAGCAAACGGAGCAAAGGCGGCGCTGCAGGCCCGATAGAGGGAAAGCAGCATGACGCCCCATTAAGCCCGTTCGAGATCTGGCGCCGACTTTACGCAAAAGGCGCTAGACCTCAAAGCCGAACTTCCAATGCAGGCGGACGGGCCCCAAACGCCCGCAGAAAGGAACGAAGCGGAGAACCGGCGTTTCAACGATGTTTCGCGCCGGGCGTGCTTTTTCGGGAAGATCGACGACTATTCTTCGTCGCCTTCCTCTTCATGGTCTCCCGGTTCAATCAGCCGATGGAGATGAGCAACGAAATAACGCATTTGGGCATTGTCGACCGACGCTTGCGCCTTGGCGCGCCAGGCGGCGACCGCCGAAGCATGATCGGGGAAAAGCCCGACGATTTCGATGTCATCAAGATTCTTGAATTCGGTCGAATTGAAATCCTTCAGTTCGCCGCCGAAAACAAAATGCAGGAGCTGCTTCTTCGGGGGAGCAGGGGCGCGTTTCATGAATGTGTCCAACGTTCTTGGAATGAAAGGGCAGTTCCCTCAGCGCGAGCGGTAAGCATTTTCCAAGCCATGCGCAAGGGACAGCCGCCTCCTGGTTCATGGCTCAAAAGAGGTTCGCGTGCGCCGCATCGCCTGGTTGATCGCCGGATAGATCTGCAACGGCGCCGCCGCGAGCAGGCCGTGCCGCGTCTCCACGCGATTATAGACGAGATCGCAACCATCGAGGCTTGCGAGACGTCCCCCCGCTTCCTCCAAAATGAGATCAGCCGCGGCAATATCCCAATCATTGGAGTTTTCCGAGGCGAAGCCCGCATCGAGCGCGCCGGACGCGACATAGACGATGCGCATGGCAAGCGAGGGCACGCGCGGCTGCAGGCTGAATTTCAACCCCGCCAGGCGCAACTCCTCGGCAAGAAACATCGGCGCGCCGACTTTGGAGCCGGCGTCGAGCGCGGCGAGCTGCGACACCTTGATCGGCGCGCCGTTCAAGCGAGCGCCAGCGCCCCGAACGGCGACATAAGACTGCTGCAGGGCCGGCGCATGGACTACGCCTATTTGCGGACGCCCGCCCCGAATCAGCGCGGCGGCGACCGCCCAGGTTTTCTCGCCGAGCGCGAAGGCGCGCGTGCCGTCAATCGGATCGAGCACCAGGACCTCGCTGCGCGTCAGCCTGTCCTCGGAATCCTCCGTTTCCTCGGAGAGCCAGCCGGCTTCCGGCAGCAGCCGCGCGAATTCCGTCTTGAGAAAGGCGTCGACCAGATGGTCGGCCTCCGTGACCGGCGAGCCGCCTTCCTTATGCGAGACGCGCGCGCTCGTTCTTTGCCCCGGTCGAAAGAACCCGAGCGCAATATCGCCCGCCCGCCGCACGGCTTCGTGAAACGAAGCGACCAGATCATCGGCGTGCGAAAGAACCGTCAAAACTCTTTCTCGGGAAGGCAGTATCTCGGGAAGCAGGATGCAAAATGGCTTAGCGCGCCGCACCTTGCGAGACAAGCATTTCTCCGGCCGGACCGACTCCGCGATCGGCCCCGAGCGGCTTTGATTGAGGCTCTGCGATCTGGCGGGAGGGCGCTCACTCTGGCCAAGGCCAGGGTTTTCGGGACAAGCTTTTGCGCCAAGCTTTTGGGCCGACATCCCGGCCGAAAAAAAATCAGGAGACCTTGATGATCGCCGTCGATCCGCTTATCGCCGCGGGCGTTCTCTTTTGCACCGCCGTCACCGACGCGGCCTATGTGCTGTTCACCGCCGCAGTGGCCGGAAGGCGGCGCTTCTCGGCGGCGAACTGGAGCGGCGTCTGGTATCTTCTCTCCGCCTTCGCGGTGATCAGCTACACGCAGAACGCCGCCTATGTGATCTTCGCGGCTCTCGGATCGTGGATCGGCGCGTTCTTGTCGGTGACCTGGCTAAAGGGCCGCTCGCCATAGGAAATCGGCCAAACGTTGCGTTCGGCCGAAGGAGGTTGCGCGTCGGTTCGAATCTGCCAACCGTCTAGGGCGTGACCGAGCCCCGCGCGCGCCCGCCGCTGACCTTGCAGGAGCAGCCGATCCCAACATAGGAGGCGTTAATGAGCTGGCAGGTGCGCACCGGAGTCGTGCAGTAATTGCCGACGCCGCCGGTCGCGACGCTGCGGCCGGTCACGAGCGGAGCGGCAGGAGCGACATAGGCGTAGTTCCCGCCATAAGGATAGGAATAGGGATAATCGTAGCTGTAGTCATAGGCCGGATAGGCCCAATCGCTGGCGAGGCCGTAGCCGACGCCGAGTCCGACGAGACCTCCGCCCCATCCCCATCCCCAGCTCGGGCCGTAGTTCCATCCCCATCCGCGGCGCCAACCGGCCCAACGGTTCCCGTTGCCGGCCCAGCCGCCGTTCCAGCCGTTTCGCCAGCCCGCATTGTTCCATCCACCGCCGCGCCAACCGCCGTTGTTCCATCCGCCGCCGCGCCAGCCCGCATTGTTAAAGCCGGCGCCGTTCCAGCGCGCGCCGCCATTC
>NZ_PDZR01000030.1 GCF_002891535.1 Methylocella silvestris
GGCGGGGGCGGCGGCCGGCGCGAGACGGAAAATAGCGGCCGCTCACGGGTGGCCCGCAAGGACTCGAATGTGATCGAGGAGAGCGGATTGAACTTGGCGCCGCGCGGGTGCGTCGCCGGCGCAGCCGGGGCCTCCTCAGGCGGGGCCGATTGATCCGTCTCCAGGTCTGCCGGAGCCTCGGCAGTCGAGATCGGGGAGGGGGCGGGCGCGACGGGAGCCGCCTCCTTCGAGGACAGATCATTGCGGGGAGCGAGGACGTGCTTATTCGCGCGCGAGGGTTCGGCCAAGGCGAAGGCAGGCAAGGCGGCGGCGAGCATGAGGGCGGACATCGTCAAGCGGCGCGACGTCATTTCGGGACCCGCCATTGACCGGCGACGTCGATTTGCACCCGCATCTTTTTTCCTTCCACGGCGCCGCCCCCTTGGGACGACTGGATAATCAGTTGCTCAACGAACAGGAAGGGCGCCCGTTCCTCAATATCGTAGAGCAACGGCTGCAACGCCGTCTGTGCGACTTCGCAGCTGGTCGACAGGACCACAAACCCTTCGCTCGCCTGCGATCCCTGGAGATCGATCTGCGAGGACAATACGCTCCCTCCGACCGCCGCGACCGCGGCGACGACGCGGCGCTGCAGCTCCGCGCCCGCGACGGTGATGGTCGGGCCTTCAAGGAAAGGCGAACCGTCTATTTCGTCGCCGGCTTGCTTGCCTGCGCCGGCGCGTCCCTCAAGCGCGGCAAGTCTCGAGCCGGCGGAGATATAATCGGCGTAGGCGTCGCCCAAGCCCGCCGAGGTCAACCAAATCGTCACAATCAACCCTATCACAACCGCGACATAGACTAAAGCGGCTAGGGCGCCCGATTGGCTGATGCGTTTGCTAAAATCGGCGAAGTTCATTGGCTTTGCGCCTCCGGCCTATGGACGCCCGGCGAGATATGCGCCTCGATGAAGAAATGCTGCCCGGCGTCCGAGGGCAGCCGCGTCGTCGGCGCGAAAAACACGGCATGCGTGAATTGCGGCGATTGCTCGATGAGGCGGATGAGCCCGGTGGCGTCGCGCGCGACGCCGACGATCTGGACCTTGTCGCTCTCGACGCGCAATTCGGTCAGGTAGGAATCATCGGGTAGAATACGCGACAATTCGTCGTAAACGACGATCATCGAGGGCGCGTCGCTCTTTCTTTGCCGCAACGCGAGGGCGGCTGCGCCGGTCGGATCGGCGCCCGACCCCAGCGCCGCGCGGCGCTCTGTGATCTTGTGATTGATATCCTCGAGTCGGGACTGAAGTTCGCTTGTAGCGAGGGCTGAAACGGCAAGAGCGATGGCGCAAAGTAGGCCAAGGCCGATGAGGAGACCCGCGAGCCAGCGCCGCAGCCGTCTGGCGTCGAGCGCCGCGCCGATTTTTTGCTCGAATATCTTGACGGGCTCGGTTCCGCTCTGCGGATTGCCCGCGGCGGGCGCCCGGGTTGAAATGATGACTCTCTCGACGCCGAAGGGGGCGATCGCATCGACATAGGGCGTCAACAGGCGCCGCGACGTGGCGGCGACGGTGACAAGCATGCGGTCGCCAGCGGTCTCGGTCGACGGCAGGCAGCCGAACGCCGCCTCGGCGGGTCCCCACGGCGTCAACCGATCGATCTGCGCCCGGACGATGCCCTCCAGAAAGTCGGCGGCGCGGCGGGGCAGGTAAAGCGGCCGGAACAGAAAACGATCCGGCCGCAGCTCGATCTCGACGCGCGCGCCGGACAAGATTTGTCCGAGCGCCACGCTGTCGCTGGCAATCACGACGCCGTCTTTCATCTGGATCCGTCCGGCGCCGGCCCGGGCTTTGCCTTCGGCCTTGCGCGCGCCGGCGCCTCCCTTGGCGCCGGGCGGCGCGGAATCCTCGATCGTGAAGGCGCCGTCATCGCACTCGGCGAGGCGAGCGAAACGCGGCGGGCGGAAAGTCTCGCGCCAGGCCAGCGTGGCGGTCGCCACTTCGTCCAGCCAATGCGAGGCTCTGGCGGACAGCGTATCGATGAAGCTCATGCCATTTTCCGGCTCGATCAGGGTGATTTGCGTTGGATCGATATCATGGGTTTAGAAACTTCCGTCGAAATCGTCACGCCAGGAAAGGACGCGGTAGGGCTGCGCGTCCTTGTCGGCAAACAAAATCACGGCCTCGGAATTCACGCGGCGTCCCGATGAAAAGCGCAATCCGACATTGACGCGGCTTGCCTTGCGCGGCTCGAGTGACACGCTGTCCTTGGCCCGCCCGAGCAGCGAAAGGATCGCTTTGGCGTCAAGCGCGCCGCGCTTTTGGACAATTGTCGCGGCCACATCGGCATTGAGATGCGGCAGGCTTTCGACGATCTCAGGCGCGGCGGCGAAGACGTCGATCTGCGGCAGGCCGTTGAACACGGTCACGAAAGCCATGCAGCTTTCGACGAGGTCCGGCGGTAGACCCAGCACGAAACGCAGCTCGGCGATATTCTGGAACGGCGTCTGCCGCGGCGCATAACTGAGGCCCGCGTCCTTGTAGAGGTCGGCCTCCTTGTTCTGCTTGCCGGCCTCGCCCTTCTTGCGCCAGCCGATGATTCGGTCGGCAAAAGAATCGGCGTCGTCGGATTTCGCGCCGAGGGTCTTGAACAATCCGGCAAGCAGGTCTTTCGGGGCGGCGTTGAGGTCGATTCGCCCGCCCTCGCTGCGGAAGGTCACAAGGATTTCGGCGCCGCCCATCCGAAACTGAAATTCGCCCAAGCTGCGCGGATCGTCGTCGCTGCGCCCGAGCAGCCGTAGCGCCGTCAGTTCGAGCGCGGAAGAGACCAGCGCCTCCGCTTGCAGCCTGTCGGAGGTGGCGCGGGCGGCGACCGCGCTGGCGCTGGCGTAGAAGGAGTAGATCGAGGCGAGCATCGCCAGCGCAGCGAGGATCCACAAGACGGCGACGAGGACAAAGCCGGTTTCGCCGCAGGCCGGCGCCCCTGCGGAGCGCCTCATAACACAGCGCCATGCGCGGGCGGAGAGCCGGCGGGCGATGACGAATTGGGCGCGGCGGGCTCGCGCGCCTTGCCGGGTTCGGACAGACATTGCGTGCCGGCTCCCGTCGCGGCGCAGGAGGCGGGCGCGTTGATGTGGATCAGGGCCGCCGTCGAGGCGGCGAGAATTTCGTCCGAGGGGCCATCGCGCACCGTAATGCGAACGGCGGCCGGCAGGCGGTTCGAATCGGTCCAGGCTTCAGTCCAGATGCGGTCCGCCCCGGCAAAGCCGAACGAAACTTTGAGTGGCGGACGCAACAGCAGGGTCTTGTCCGAGAATTCAAAATCTTCGGATTTCGCGCCAAGGCTCGCCTGTGGCGTGAAGACGGCGCGCGAGCGGCTGAGGCCGCCGTCTTCGCCGCCGGCGATTTTGATGATCTCGAGTCCCGTGGGGACCGGCCCCGTTGAGGGTCGAGGGCCGATCGGCGCGCGCACGAAGGTGACCGCGTCGGCCGAGCCGTAGAACAGGATACCAGGATCGCCGATCGGCGTCATATACTCGGCGGCGGCGAGATCCGAGGTGACCCGGTCCAGGGCGAGGCTGACGAGTTCGGCCTGCTCGATCCGGTGATAACCGGCGCGCCAGCGCGGCAGCCATTGCGCGGTGATGGCGCCGAGAATCGAAAGAATGAGGCCCATCATGGCGACCGCCACGAGCGCCTCGAACAGCGTGAAGCCCGCCTCGCTTTGACGGGGATCTGCCGGCGCGCCGGTAACGCTCATTGGGTCTCGCTCGGAATGAGCCGCAGCGTCTCGACCTCGATCATCGAACCCGTTTCGCCGCGCACCGTGATGACGATCCTTTGCGGCGTCCAGGCCGGCGCGGCCTTGGTGGAAGGCGGGGGCGAAGGGTCGGGGAAGGGCGTCGAGCCGATTGAAAAATCCGCCGAGCCCATCTCGCCCGAGAGCTCTTCCGTGAGACGGGCGCGATTGGGCAGCGCCGCCTCGATCTTGCGCAGCGCGGAGACAAGCGCCAGCCTCTGCTCGATCTGCCGCACCGAGCGGGTATTCGACGCCACGAGCGAGCCGATCGCCGCAAGGCAGACAGCGATGACCGCGAGCGCGACCAGCGCTTCTATGAGAGTGAAGCCGGCGCGGCTCGAACCTCGGACGATAGCCGACGGCAGCGCTTGGCCTGCAAAGGGTCGCGGCTCAAAACGTCTTCTGGGGCACAATTTCGACGCCTCCGGTGAGCCAGGCGACGCGCACTTCGAGGGTTTCGCCAAGCCGCGACAGCGAGAGCGCGCCGCCGCAGGAAAGCCCGGACGGGAAGAAGGAAATCGTTGTCCCGGCGGGGTGCTGATCGCAGCTCTCCACCAGCATCGCGCTGAAACTGACGTCGCCTGGCACGATGACGTGATTTTGCCCAGCGCCGGAGCGGATGACGCGCCCGACCGTATCGATTTCGGTTGAGACCGGCGCGCCGCGGCGCATGGCGGCGTTGCGGTCCGCCTTGAGCAGGCTCGCCGTCGCCATCGCCAGCGCCTGAAGCTGCGCGGGCGAAGTGGCGCGGGGAAAGGCCGGCATCACAACCGCCGCCAGAATCGCGATAATGGCGAGCACGCATACCGTTTCGAGCAAAGTGAAGCCGCCTTGACCGCGCCGTGAGTTCATCGGCTCTCCGCTTTCTTCAGGCCTCCGATTTCCGTGCTCTTGATGTCGGCGGCAAGACCCGAGCCGCCTTCCTGTCCGTCGGAGCCGAGGGACGTGATTTCGAATGGGCCGCGCTCAGCCGGCGAACGGTAAATATAGGCATGCGCCCAAGGATCGATTGGAACATTATTGCCCTTTATATATGGGCCGTTCCATGCGGTTGCGCCACCAGGCCGCTGGACCAGCGCGGTCAGCCCCTGCGCCGTCGTCGGATAGCGCCCCATATCGAGGAAATAGAGGTCGAGCGAACTCGAGAGGCTTTCGATCTGAATGGTCGCCGCCTTGACCTTGGATTCCGAGAGATAATTCAGCACGCGCGGACCGACGAGGCCCATGATCAGGCCGATAATGGTGATGACGACCAGAATTTCGACGAGGGTGAATCCGGCCTCGCCGGCGCGGCGGGAAGGCGATGGGATGCCGGGCTGCGCGCCGAGCCGGAAAAGGGCGACGATGGATGTTTTGCCGTTGTTCATTCCGCGACCGTTGTTCAATGTGTCCCGCGATTCTTCTGATCGATTATTGCGACCAAACCATGAGCCTGTCCCGCGGCTTGCCGCTTTTTCCAGCCGCGCCGAGTCGGCCGATTGCCTGAGCCCACGACCTTAGCCCACCACCTGGCTGACCGACATGAGCGCCGTCATGATCGAGACGATCAGACCACCGACGATGATGCTGATTGTGACGATCGCCAAAGGCCCGATGACGCCGACGAGCTTGTCGAGGCTGCGTTGCAGCTTGACCTCATAATAGCCGGCGATGCGCTCGGCGAGGAGGGGCAATTGCCCGGAATCCTCGCCAAGGCGCAAGGTGCGCACCGCCATCGGCGGCAGAGCGCGCGTGTCGCTGAGAGCGTCCGACAGCTTTCCGCCATGGCGCACACGATCGACTGTTTGCTGCCAGGCCGGCGAGCCGCCGGCCGTCGCCATCATGTCGGCGAGAATGCGCAAGGTGGCGGTCAACGTGACCCCGGCGGCGAGCAGCACGCCGAGATTGCGGCAGAACACGGCTGTTTGATGGTAGCTCATGATTCGGCTGACGAGCGGCAGCCGCGCCAGAACGCGCATCAGGGCGTTGCGCGTTTGCGGCCGGCGCAGCAGGAAAAATGCGGCGGCGCCAAACGCAGCGAAGCCGAGGCCGAGCGCCGCCTTGTTGGCCGAGAAGAAATCCGAGAGGGCGAGAAAGCCGGTCACGATCGGATCGAGTTTGGCGTTGAAGTCGCGCAGCACGGCGCCAAATTGCGGCAGCACGAATGTCAGAAAGAAAATCAGCACCGCGCCGGCCGCGGAGAGCACAAACGCCGGATAGCGCAAGGCGTCGCCGACCTTGCGACGCAATGCCTCGGAGCGCGTGCGCTCCGCCGTGATCGCTTCGAGCACCGGAACGAGATTGCCGGAAGTCTCGCCGACGCGCACAAGCGCGACATACATCGGCGGGAACAGGGCGGGGTGATGCGAGAGCGCGTCGGCGAAGCTCTCGCCGCCGAGAATCGCCGCCGTCAGCTTCGCGATCGTCGGCCGCAGGCGGCCGACGTCGGCGTCGGTTGCGACGAGATCCAGGGCTTCGTTGATGCGCGCGCCGGTGCGCAGCAGCAAGGCGAGATCGCCGGTGAAGAAGGTGACTTCCTCAAAGCGCGGCGCCGCCGTGAAAGTCAGGCCGAAGCGCGCCGCGCGCGCGCCGGCGTCATCAAGCTTGGTGTCGACCGGAATGAGGCCAAGATATTCAATGCGCACGGCGACCTCGGCCGCGCTTTCGGCCGCGATGACGCCGCTGACGATTTCGCCCGTCTGGGTCAGCGCGGAATAGCGAAAACTGAGCATATAACGAGATCCGACAAGGACGCGGACAGGGTGCGCGAGGGTCGGCGCGGTTCGGGGAATATGTCAATACAAATCTCCGCTGCCTCGCCGCGCGCGCGGCGAGGCCCCGGCCTCAGCGGATTGTGGTGACGCGCAAAACCTCGGCGGTCGAGGTGACGCCTGATCGGCATTTGGCGACGGCGTCCTCGACCATCGTCGTCATGCCGGCGCGGCGGGCGGCGCGATCGATGCTGTGCGCGTCGGCGTGCGGGCCAACGAGCTCATAGGCCTCGCCTTTGAGTTCGAGGATCTCGAAGATTCCGTTGCGGCCCCGATAGCCAAAGCCGCCGCAGCGCTCGCAACCAACCGGCTCATAGATGGCGTCGTCGCAGCGAAGACCGAGCGCGCTGAGCCGCGGATCGGCCTCGAGCGCCTCCTGCGTCAAAATGCGCTTCTTCTTGCAGCGTTCGCAGAGCACGCGCACCAGACGCTGCGCGATCACAGCGCGCAGCGTCGATTTCAGCAAGAACCCCTCGACGCCAAGATCGAGCAGGCGCGGGATCGCGGCGGCCGCGGATTCGGTGTGCAGCGTCGTCAGCACGAGATGGCCCGTCAGCGCGGCGTGAACGGCAATGTTCGCCGTCTCGGAATCGCGCACCTCGCCGACCATGATGACGTCGGGATCCTGGCGCACGAAGGCGCGCATCGCCGTGGCGAAGGTCAGTCCGATGCCGGCCTTGACCTGGCTCTGATTCACCCCCGGCAATTCATATTCGACCGGATCCTCGATGGTCAGGATTTTCCGCGAGGGCTGATTCAAAAGCGACAGCATGGTCGCGAGCGAGGTCGTCTTGCCGCTGCCGGTCGGGCCGGTGACGACAATCAGCCCATGCGGCAACTCCAGCAGGCGCATCAAAATCTTGTCATCCGCCGCCGAGAGGCCAAGCCTTGCGACGTCGAGCAGGCCGCGATCCTGCGGCAGAAGGCGCAGCACGGCGGATTCGCCATATTGCGTCGGCATGGTCGCGACGCGAATGTCGATGTCGGACCTTGCGATGCGCTGGCGCGCAGCGCCGTCCTGCGGTAGGCGCCGTTCGGCGATATTCAGTCCGGCGAGGATTTTTATGCGCGACAGCAGGGCTTGCGGCAGGGCGTCGGCCGGGGCCGGCACCGTCCGTAACAGTCCGTCGACGCGCATGCGCACGGTCAGCCCGTTGCGAAACGGCTCGATGTGGATATCGCTGGCGCGGAGCTCGACGGCGCGTTCGAGCAGATCGTTGACGGCGCGCACGACGGGCGCGCCGCTGGCGAGGTCGCGCAGGCTTTCGATATCGTCGTCGGCGCTCGCGCTCGAGCGGGCTTCGTCGGGGGAGGCGGCCTCATCGGCGCCGATCCGTTCGCCGAGAATGATCGCAATATCCTCAAAGGAGGCGACCTCGACCTCGACCGGTCCGCCGAGCACGATCTCCGCCGCCCGCGCGGCGGCGCGGTCGCTCGGATCGGCGGCGGCGAGCTTCAGGCCGCCATCCTCGGCCCGGAAAGGAAAGATCGACGTTTCGCGCAGGAAGCGCGCAGAAAACCGGTCGGTCAGCGCTTTCGCCGCGACAAGTTCAGGCAGGCTCAGGCGCCGCATGCCATAAAAATTCGCAACTTCGTCGGCAAATCCATTCGCCGAAAGGTCTGTCGCCTCCCAGATTTTCCGCAATGCGGGCTCGCCGGTCGGCTCGGTTGAGACGAGGGTCGCGAGCGTCGCCTCGGACGACATCATTTTCTTGTGAACAAGGAGTTTTGTGAATTCGTCCAAAGAACCGGAGCTCATGAGACCGCGCCTGGCGAAGGGTTGCGTAAATTCGTCGTAATGCCTGAATATGGTCGCAAGAAGCCGCTTATAACGGGCGTCTGGCTGCGGCCTCTCGCCCTGCTGGCGGGCAAGGCTTCATCATAGTATCAAACTGTGACATTCATCGCTAACGCGTCGGTTCGGTCCTCAGCCGCGTCTTGTTCGAGTAGGGTTATTGTTGAGACTCCAGGGCCGCGCCAAAGTTTATCTTTCGAGCCGCGTGATTTCGGCTGGTCTGTTCGTCTGTATCAGCGTTCTCGTTGCAGCCTGCGCGCAATCGCCGCTGATGGGCGGCGGCAATGAAGCGCCGGATGCGGTCGATCGCGTTCGCGGCCTCGATCTGCAGCCGCGCTTTCCGAAATCGAGCGATACCGTTAACACCGGCGTCGGCGGTAATGACCGTCCGCAGCTCTACTACGGCAGCACTGCCGACGGGTCAGCGGCCGCCTCCGGCGGAGGCGACAGCGCCGGCGCAGGTTCTGGCGCGGGCGGCGGCGGGGGCGTCGATCTCAACTTCGAAAACGCGCCGATCACCGCGGTCGCCAAGGTGATCCTCGGCGACGTGCTCGGCCTCGGCTACGCCGTCGACCCACGCGTGCAGGGCACCATCACGCTGTCGTCGGGGCGCCCCGTGCCGAAATCGCGGCTGCTGTCCGTCCTCGAGAGCGCTCTACGCACCAGCAACGCCGTCCTCGTGCACGACGCTGGCGGCTATCGCATCATTCCGGTTGACGACGCGGTTGGCAATGGAAGCGTCGATCGCGGCGGCTCCCGGCTCGAGCCGGGCTACGGCATGACCGTGGTTCCGGTCCAGCATGTTTCGGTCCAGACCATCAACAAACTGCTCGAAGGCTTCGCCACGAGGCCAGGCGCGATTCGCGTCGATTCCGGGACGAATATGGTCATCATCGTCGGCACCGGGGTCGAACGCCGCACCGCCGTCGACACGGTCCTCAGCTTCGATCAGGACTGGATGCGCGGCCAATCGGTCGGCATTATTCCGGTGCGGAACACGACGCCCGAGCCAATCGTCGTCGAACTCGAGAAAATTCTCGACTCGGGTGAGGCCGGCCTCAGCCAGAACATGGTGAAGGTGCAGGCGATGAACCGCTCCAACGCCGTGCTGGTCGTGGCGCGCAAGCCGGAGCTTCTGCGCGCGGCGGCGACCTGGATCGCCCGTCTCGACGGATCGGCGACGGCAAGCACTGGCGTCAAGGTCTACCGCGTCCGTTATGGCGACGCGAAGCTGATCGCAAGATTGCTCAGCGACCTCTTTACCGGCGGCGCCAGCAGCAGCGACAGCGCGGCGAATTCGCTTGCGCCAGGGTCCGGCTCCTCTGTGTCGACCACCGATCGCCTGACGGGTGGAACCGCGTCCCTCGCCGCATCGGCGGGCGGAGGCGGATCAGCCGGTTCATCGCTTGGCGCTGGCTCTGGCTCCAGCTCCTCGTCATCCCTTGGCGCTGGCGCAGGTTCGTCGGGCGCGGGTTCGCAAAGTCCCTTCGGCACGCTCGGCAGCGCTGGCGCCGCAGGCGGCGCGGGCGGCGCTGACAGTTCGGCGGCGGGCGGCGCAGGCTCCAGCTCGGGAGGACTTGGCGGCGGCGGCAAAGGTCCTGTGCTGCTGCCGGGCGTCAGAATCATGGCCGATACAGCCAATAATTCCGTCGTCATCTACGCCAATCAGCAAAGCTACAAGGTCATCGAAAAGGCGCTGGAGCAGCTCGACCGGCCAAAACTTCAGGTCGCAATCGACCTCACCATCGCCGAAGTCACCTTGAACGACACGCTGAACTACGGCGTGCAGTTTTTCCTCGGCAGCAGCAATCTCGGCCTCGGCACCAATAATGGCTTTGTCACCAATACGGCGTCGAGCATACCGCTGTCGCAGACCTCGGGAAGCGGCGGCACCACGCCGGGCTTCAACCTCACGCTCGGCAATGCGGCCAGTCCGCGCGTGATCATCAACGCGCTGCATCAATATACCGACGTCAAAGTGCTCTCCAATCCCTCGCTCGTCGTCGTCGACAACCAGGTCGCGACCTTGCAGGTCGGTGACGAAATTCCGATCCAGACCGGCTCGGCGACAGTGCTTTCGGCCAATAACGCCGTCGTCAACACCATCGACTACAAGAACACCGGCATCATTCTGCGCGTGCAGCCGCGCGTCAATTTCAATGGCAATGTCTCGCTCGATGTCGAGCAGGAGATCAGCAATCAGGCGGGGACTTCCGCTCTCGGTCCGACCTTCTCGCAGCGCAAGGTCAAGAGCTCCATCCTCGTCGCCAGCGGGCAGACCGTGCTGCTCGCGGGGCTTATCAGCGACGGCGTCAATGGCACAAAGGCGGGAATTCCGGTCGCCGACCAGATTCCCGTCCTCGGCAATCTTTTCAACAATAATTCGAACAGACTGGTCAGCCGAACCGAACTCATCATCTTCATCCGGCCGCAGATCATCCGCGATGGCGTCGACGCCTCCTTCGTGGCCGAGGAGCTGCGCTCGAAGCTGCGCGGCAACAAGGTCGGCGACATCTATCCCACGGGAGCGGTGACGCCGGTCCCGCTGCGGGCGCTGCAACAATGAGTTGGCGCGCCGCGACCAGCGTTCTCCTTCGCCGCGGCGCCGACTCGCGCGAGGGCCGCATGATCGGGATCGCCGCGCTGGTCGGCCTTGGCGCCGCCGCCGTTGTGACGAGCCTTACCTTCGCGCCGGGCTTCTCCGGATGGTTCGGCGCGGCTCTGGCGCTTTTGACGCTCGCCATCGCGGTCATCGACGCGCGGTCCTTTCTCATCCCGAACGAACTGAGCCTCGCCGTTTTCGCATTGGCGCTCGTCTCTACGGCGGTCGGGGCGCCGGAGGGCGCAATGACAGGCGTGGCGTTTGCCATCCTGCGCGCCTGCGTGCTGGGCCTTGCCTTTTTCGCCCTGCGGGAAGTCTATTATCGCTGGCGCGGCCGCGAGGGCATCGGGTTTGGTGACGTCAAGCTCGCCGCGGCCGGCGGCGCCTGGCTCGACTGGCCGATGATGCCGGTCGCCGTCGAGATCGCTGCGCTCGCGGCGATCGCCGCTTATTTGCTCGTCCAGTCTGCCGGGCGCCGCCGCATCGACGCTTCCGAGCGTTTGCCGTTCGGCCTTTTTCTCGCGCCGGCGATTTGGCTCGGATGGCTCATTCAGACCGGCAATTTTGGATTTTGAGGCGCGCCATGGCCTTTTTAGCGAGTCCTGCAAATTCTAAGACGCAGCCGCGGCCGGGCCGGCGGCGCGCCCGCGGTTTTCGCGGCGCAATGGCCGCCTGCCTCTTGTTCGCGGCGGCGGATCCGGCTCTGGCGCAGGATCGCCTGCAAATCGGCGTCGCGGCGGCGCGCGCCCATAATTACGTCAAAGCGGCGGAGATTTTCCTGCCCCTGGCGACCTCCGGCGATCCACGCGCCCAGGCCTTTCTCGGTTTTATGTATCAACGCGGCCAGGGCGTACCGCAGAACTGGATCGTGTCCGCGGCCTGGTATCGGTGCTCGGCCAATCAGGGCTTCGCCAATGCGCAATATGAACTGGGGCTGATGTACGACAAGGGCCACGGCGTTCCGCAGGATTACGTTCTTGCCTATACATGGCTTAATCTTGCGGTCGCCGGCGCAGGGCCTGAGCGTGATCATTGGGTGGTCGTGCGCGACGCGGTGCTGTCGAAACTGACCCTTTTGCAGCGTCAGTCGGCGCAATTGCTCGCCTTCACGCAGCCTCCGGCGCAGCCTTGCCTGCCGATCGAGACGGGGCTTTGAACAAGGCCGTATTGACCAAAGCCCGCTTTGACTTGGCGTTCGATAATCGCGTATAGGGCATTTCGTCGGCGCCCTCGATAAAGGGACGCTGCGCGGGTGTAGCTCAATGGTAGAGCAGCAGCCTTCCAAGCTGAATACGAGGGTTCGATTCCCTTCACCCGCTCCAATTTTTCTCCGATTGTTCACAATTGAAACCGGCGTCGCTTGCCAGCTGCGCGAAACCGACCAAGGTTCAGGATCGGGCGGGCCGCTCGACCACATTCGTCCAAAAGCGGCGAAGACTGTCGAGACCTCCAGCCGTGGAGCTCCAGAGCGTCGCATCGCCAATCAAGAGAGCGCCGGCAAAAGTCTCCGGCCGCGACTGGAGCGGGGCGTCGAAAGTGGTGTGTCCGTCCTCGACAAAGGGGTGAGGCGGCGCGGTCAGATCGATCGCCTGTCGCGCGAGCACGTCGAGTTTGACGGCGTCGTCGCCGAGACGCGCAAAATGCGGCAGATGCGGGTGGAGATTGAAATTCATGACGCCGGCCAGCAGTTTCAGCCGGTCGAGCGCCGTTCCGATCTCGAGCAGCGCCGGCGATCCATCCGGCGCGGCGGCAGGGTGTAGCCCGAAGCGATTTTCGACCGGAACCCCAAGCGCTGCAAGCAGCGAACGGCCGAAGCCGCCAAAGCGCTGCTGCGGCGGAATCGTGCGATCGCCATGGTGCAAAAAAGCCGTTTCCTGAAGCTGAAGCCGCTCAGAGTCGGAGAGGTTGGAAGCCTCGCCGATGTTATGGTGGGGGCAGACGAAAACAAGATGATCGGGGTTGTCGAGGAAGCGCCGGACGGCGTCCGCCTCGGCGCCGCTCGCCTGCTGCCCCGTTCTGAGCGAATCGAAGCTGACGACGATCAAGGTGTCGACGCGTTCGAGAATTGCACCGTCCAGCGGCGTCAGCTCGCCGCTATCGTCGACGCGCTCGACTTCAAGAACAGCTGTGCCGGTCGCTGCGCCCGTCTGCTCGACGAAGGCCGTGTAATTGGGCTTCAAGATATGGTCGAGGAAGCCCGTGATGCTTTGGTCGAAGCGGCGTGGGTCCGATAGTTCCTCCAGAGCATGCGCCGGCTTTCGAACAGCGCCGGAAATCGATTCTCGATGATCGAAAGCGGGGCGCCGGTCTCGCCCGGCCGACTCCAGGCGTAGTAGAGGGCGACTCTGCGGGCCATTCGCAATCCTTTGCAGCGGGACGCTTGGGGTCGAGATGAAAACCGATTTGAGGAAGACGGCGTCGCGACGGGGGGCAAACGCAAAATTACCCCGTCAGCAGCATTTTGACTCGCCTCATTTGTTTTGTCGCGGCCGGAAGCCGAAAGGCGCGCCGTCCGCATCGCAGCGGCTCGTTCAATAAATGTTGCATCTTTACATCGCGATGAAGAATTGTTCGGCGCGTGACGAAGCTCGTAGAGGGACAATTGTCGAACTAGAACAATACTAAAACACAACACTTGCGACAGGCGGAAGCCTCGCTTTATCCCTTCTACAGGCAACGTCGGGTTGCATGTTTTGGGGGACGATATGCGCGTTTCTTTACTTAGCGCTTTGCATCGGCGCAGCTGGGCGCGCGCTGCTGCGTCCGCGGCCGCTTTGACCATCGGATCTGCGGGCCTTGCCCATGCGGCGGACGTGGCGGCCAAGCCGCCCGAGGCGCCGCCGCCCGGCATCTGCGACGCGTCGCCGTCGATCACGACGAGCATCGCCATTCCCGTCGCAGGCGACATCAAGAAATATCTCTGCGACCACGGGATCAACCTACAGGTCAATTACATCGGCGAAGTGTTCGGCAATCCGACCGGCGGCATCAAACAAGGCGCCCGCTACGAGCAGCGCGTTGAACTCGGCCTCGACGCCGATCTCGACAAGCTGGCCGGGTTGAAAGGGTTGACCTTCCATGTCAACGCCTATTCGATCGCGGGGCAGAGCGTCACGACCTATAATCTTCTAAACTATTCGGCGATCAGTAATATCGCAGCGCATCCCGGCCTGTCGTTGTTCGAGCTCTGGGCCGAGCAAAAGCTGTTCGACGACAAGGTGGCGATCCGCATCGGCCAGCTTGCGGCGGACAGCGAATTCTTCATCAGCGAATTCGGCGGCCTCTACACCAACTCCACCTTCGGCTGGCCAAATCCGATGGCCGTCAACCTCCCCAGCGGCGGGCCGGCCTATCCGTATGCGACGCCCGCCGTGCGCATAAAATACAATCCCATCGACTCGCTCACCCTGATGGGCGCCGTGTTCAACGGCGATCCGACCGGCGCGGGCTTTACCGGCGAGGTCTATCAGAACGATCCCTCCGGAACGGATTTCCGGCTGCAGGATTCGCCATTCGTGATTGGCGAGGCGGCCTACGCCTACAATCAGGAAAAGGATTCGACGGGCCTCGCCGGCACGCTGAAATTCGGCGGCTGGTATCATTTCGGCAATTTCTACAGCCAGCACTATGACACCAATAATGTGTCGCTCGCCTCTCCAGACAGCAACGGAATCGCAAAACAGGTCCAGGGCGACTGGGGCCTTTACGGCATCCTCGACCAGATGGTGTGGCGCCT
Source organism: Methylocella silvestris (assembly GCF_002891535.1). Taxonomy (GTDB): domain Bacteria; phylum Pseudomonadota; class Alphaproteobacteria; order Rhizobiales; family Beijerinckiaceae; genus Methylocapsa; species Methylocapsa silvestris_A. The sequence continues at coordinate 14,657 of NZ_PDZR01000030.1, forward strand.
TCCCGGCGATGATCCGAAAAAAGGCGTCGGCGTCTTTGCGCGCGTGACAGGGGCCCCCAATTTTCAGAACACCATGAATTTTTACGTCGACGGCGGCGTAAATTTCATGGGTCTGTGGTCGGCCCGGCCGGATGATTCGTTCGGCCTCGCCGTCGCCTATTCGGAAATATCGCCGTCGGCGCGGGCGCTCGACCAGGAGACCGCGTTCTTCTCGGGAACCTATATGCCGTCCCGCAACTATGAAGTCGCGCTCGAACTCACCTATTCGGCGCAGATCATTCCTGGCTTCACGATTCAGCCGGATTTCCAATACATCTTCCATCCGGGCGCCGGCGCGGCGAACCCGCTTGATCCCAACAACGCCCCGATCCCGGACGCCGCGGTGTTTGGCGTGCGTTCTGTCATCCGCTTCTGACGCCGGACCCTCGCCCCAAAGGGCGCGGTTTAGTAGGGTCGACGCCTCCGCCTCGCGGGGGCGTCGTTCGTTCGGGCCCGGCCGATCGTTGACGACGCGCTGTCTTGGAGGATAAGCCTCGTTGCGAGGAGCGGACCATGGTTCAAGCCGACGTCATCATCGAAACCCGCGGGGCCTGCGGCCTTATCACGCTCAATCGGCCGGCCGCGCTGAATTCGTTGAATATCAGCATGGCCCGCGCGATTGCCGCCGCGCTCGATCGCTGGCGGACGGATGCGGCGGTCGGATGTGTCGCGATCAGGGGAGCCGGCGGGCGGGCCTTTTGCGCCGGCGCCGATATTCGCGCGCTTTATGAACTCGGCAAGAGCGGGCATGGCGACGAACAGCTCGCTTTTTTCCGTCAGGAATACCGTCTCGACCATGCCATCGCGCGCTACCCGAAGCCCGTCGTCGCGCTGATCGACGGGATCGTCATGGGCGGCGGGGTCGGGCTTTCCGTGCACACGGCCCATTGCGTCGCTGGCGACAGCGTCACATTCGCCATGCCCGAAGTCGGCATCGGCTTCTTCCCCGATGTCGGCGCGACCTATTTTCTGTCCCGCCTGCCGGGCGCCATTGGCGCTTTTCTCGCCCTGACCGGCGCGCGGATCGGATCGGGCGACGTGCTCGCTCTGAAACTCGCCTCGGCCTACGTTCCTTCAGCGCGTCACGAGGCGCTGACAGAGCGGCTCGCCAAGGGAGAAGCGCCTGCGGCTGCGATCGCGGCGGAAGCAGAGACCCCTCCGGACTCTGCCTTCATCAAAGAGCGGAGCTGGATCGACCGCTGCTTCAAGGCGCCGACGGTCGCGGCGATCGTGCAGCGGCTTGGCAATGAACAATCGGGTTTTGCCGCGTCATGCCTCGCCGCGCTCGCCTCGAAGTCGCCGACGAGCCTCGCGATCGCCCTGCGTCAGGTTCAGATCGGCGCGGATCTCGATCTTGAAGAGGCGCTGCGCGTCGAATTTCGCATCGCTGCGCGCATTCTTGCCGGCCATGATTATTATGAGGGCGTCCGCGCGACGATCGTCGATAAGGATCAGCGGCCGAAATGGCTGCCCGCCGACTTTGCGGCGGTCACCAGCGGGGATATTCAGTCCTACTTTGCCCCGCTCGCCGAGGAGCTCGAATTTTCGGCGCCGGCGGCCGCCGCATGAAAAGTTTTGGCGGCTCCGAACGGGAGACGGCGCGCGATGGATCGGCGGCAATCCGGATTGGCGACGCCGGAGCGTCCGAAGAAAAATCGATCTGGGGACTGATCCTCGTCGTCTTCATGCGCGTTCTGGCGGCGCTTTGGGTGTTGCAGGGCTTAAGCCAATGGGGCGCCATCTTGACGCCGCGCGAGCCTTTGTTCGATCAGGTTGACGGTGTCTTTGGGGCGGCGGTGATCTTTTTCGCCATCCTCGATCTTGTGGCGGCTGTCGGGCTTTGGCTGGCGACGCCCTGGGGCGGCGTGCTGTGGCTGTTCAGCGCGATCGCTCAGATGTTCGCGGCGCTGATGGTTCCCGGCTTCTTCGCCAACGCCTGGATCGGCGTCAATATGATATTGATCATCGCTTATTTTGCCCTGACCTGGCGGGCTGGGCTGTCGCGCGAAGACGCCAGTCGCCGCCGATAGGCCTGGAGCTCTGAAGAGTTCCTTGCGCCACGAATGCGCGCCCCGGCGCAAGGCGGTCCCTTGGCTCTTCTGCGCGACAGCCGGGCTCAGGCCAGCGGCATCCACCCGGCCTTGAAAACCTCGTTCATATTCCGATCAGATTGAATCGCTCTGATCGACAAGAGTATGCTCAAGCTCTTGAATCTGGCCGAGTTCTTATCGACCGAATGATTTCATCCGGTCGGCAAGCGCTTCAGAGCATCCGCCGGAAAAGCTGAGGCTTTTTGGATCAAGCGGATGCGTTGAAACAATGGGCTAAGAGAAAAGCCGTTCCAGTTGGATCGGTTTTGATCTAGCGGTCGCCGAGGCTGCCGCCTGCGTCGGCCAGCGCCGCGCCGACTTCGAGGCCGAGATCGTCCATGGTGGCCTCTTCGACGACATTGACCTCTTCACCGGCGGCCTGACGTTCGGCTTCCGCGGGCGAGCGGGCGACATTGACCGTGATCGTGGCGACGACCTCCGGGTGCAGATGAACCGGCACCTCATGCAATCCGATCGACTTGATCGGCGCGGCGAGAACGATCTGGTTGCGATTGGCCGAAAAGCCGCCCGCGGTGACGATCTCGGCGATATCGCGCGGCGACACCGAGCCGTAAAGATGGCCGGTCTCGCCGGCCTGCCGGATGATGACGAAGACCTGACCGTTGAGCGTTTCGGCGACCGCCGACGCTTCGCTCTTCAGCTCCAGATTGCGCGTTTCGAGCTGGGCGCGCTGCGTTTCGAAGCGCGCCTTGTTGGCGGCCGTCGCGCGCAGCGCCTTGCCGCCGGGCAGCAGGAAATTGCGGGCGTAGCCGTCCTTGACGCGCACCATGTCGCCCATCTGGCCGAGCTTGGCGATGCGCTCCATCAAAATAACTTCCATTGGTATCGTCCTTGTCGTGTTGTGTTGATCAGGATTTGCGGGTGAGAGAATTTCGCTTGCGCGCGCGCAAGGAAAAGATCGATTCGGCGACGCCAATCGCGGCGAAGGCGATCAGCAGCCACGGCGGCGCCAGCAGGACGAGGCCGAAATAAACGAATCCGAGAAGCAGCGTCCGATATTTCAGTCCGCGGGACACGTCATGGACGACGGCGAGCCCCTCCAGCGCAAATCCCATGGCGAGCGTCGCGGCGACGATCGCGCTGACGACGCCGGCAAGACCACCGACAAAGCTGACCCCGATGGCGACGACAAGCGCCGGAACGTAGATGCGCGAGAGCCCCAGCTCGCGCGGAATGTCCGGCCACGGACGCGGCAGCAGCGCGGAGATCTGCGCCGCGCGGGCGGCGAGCCACAGATTGGCGAGCAGCATCAAAAGCGTCGAGGCGGCGATCGCCGGCGGCGCGGCAAGCGCCATCAGCCGCGCCATCTTGTGCAGATCGATTCCCTGGGGCAGGGGCGCCTCCGCCGCCAACATTTCGAGCACGGGCGTCAGGGTCGCGTCCGCATGCGCCAGCGCCGCGGCAAAGCCGCCGTGGCGGGCTGTTGCGATGATCGTGGTGACGACGCCGACCGTCGCCGCAATGGCGATCGCCGTGGCGAGCAGCCACTCCAGCGGATGGAACTCCTGCGACGCGGCGCCAGCGCGCAGCTGGCCTAGCGCGCGAGCCTCTTTCGGCTTGGTCAAAGCGAGAAAACTCAACCACAGGGCCGGGGCGGCAAGGGCAAGGGCGAAGGTCGCGCCGGCGAACGCGGCCGTTCCGGCGCTTGCGCCGCTTTCCTGGTGGGCCTGTTGCAGATAGGCGATCACACAGACGGCGAGGGTGGCGACGGCCCCGGCGATAAGGCCCGCGGTTCGTCCGAAACCGATCATGGCGATCATGATCGGCAGCGGCGATAAATAGGCGAGGGCGATGGCGGCGAAAGTCGCCTGGGAAACCAGGCAAAACAACAGCGCCGAGGCAAGGCCGGCGCCGGCCGCCGCGGCAAAGGCCGCGCTCGAAGAGGAAACCCGATTGACCATATGGTTTGCTGTCCCGCTTGCGGCGGTTAGAGGCGGGTCAGAGCCTTTCGCCCGCCCGTCCCAACACAGGGTCCAACCGATCGACGACCGGTTGGGTGATATTTATCGCTACAGGACCTCGGCGCTTAAATAAGCGCGGCGGGAAAGCCTACCGGATCACATAGGGCAGCAGGCCGAGGAAGCGGGCGCGCTTGATCGCCTGCGCGAGTTCGCGCTGCTTCTTGGCCGACACGGCGGTGATGCGCGAGGGCACGATCTTGCCGCGTTCCGAAATGTAGCGCGAAAGGAGTCGCGTATCCTTGTAGTCGATCTTCGGCGCGTTCGGGCCCGAGAAGGGGCACGTCTTGCGGCGGCGGAAGAATGGACGGCGTGGCGCTGCGGTCGTCGTCATCAGAAGCCTCCCTCTTCGCTGGCGGGCGCGTCATCGCGCGGACGGCGCGGGGGACGGTCGGGGCGCGGCCCGCGGCCGCGATCGCCGCGATCGGGGCGATCGCCGCGATCGTCGTCATCGCGCTTGCGCATCATCGCCGACTGGCCAGCTTCGAGCGCCTCGACGCGGATCGTCAGCAGACGAAGCACGTCTTCATTGAGGCTGCTCTGACGCTCCATCTCGGTGATGGCGGCGGCCGGCGCGTCAATGTTCAAAAGGGTGAAATGCGCCTTGCGGTTCTTCTTGATGCGATAGGCGAGGGTCTTGACGCCCCAATATTCGACCTTCTCGATCTTGCCGCCGAGAGATTCGATGATCCCCCGGAACTGCTCGGTCAGCGCTTCCACCTGCTGGGCGGAAACATCCTGACGCGCGAGATAAATATGCTCGTAGAGAGCCATGCGTGTGCCTTTCTAAAACGTCTCTCGCGGCGCTCCGGCGCAGAGCCCTTCGAGCCCTGGAAAGGCTCGACAAGACAAACGAAGGCGGAGACACTGGAAAGCGGAGGCGTATTTCCATCAGCGCTTGACGTCGATCCGGAAAGTCTGCGACTTTTCGGCGTCCTGCTATGGCGCATCCTGCCCGCGAATGCGGGTTTTCCGTTCAGCCCCCGGCCGAAGCCGCGAAGGGCGCTTTATAGACGGATTTCCGCCGCAGGCAAGTCGCCGCCGATCAAGAACGTGGGCGGCCGCTCGCAAAAGTCAGACGCAAGGCCCGCATTCCCCATTTGGCCAGATGCGCCAGGCCTTGAGCCCGGCTTTGGCGACGACCAGCCGGCCGCTTTTCGCCACTGAGAGAAGATGCATGAAAATCAGCGGATGACGCCAAGCCATCGGTTTGGCTGGATCGCAGACGGCGCGATATTCGTCCGAATCCGGATCCTCCATCAAGAGGACCCCGACCCGGTCCGGGCGCAGCCGCGAACTGAGGCCGCGATCGCCTTTCCAGAGACATTCATAGTCGCGGCAGACGTCCGGGCGCGATTGATAGATGCTGCAGCCGGCGGTCTCAACACAATGCGGGCACCAGGGTCCTGCCGGCTTCTCTAATTCGGCGATCTCAAGCACCTTGCAGCAAAAGCCGCATGCGCCGCAGGCTTTTCCCGGAATTGACGACATTGCGTCCCGCTTGTTCTGGCTTCTCGTCGATTCGACTATTCTTAAAGCTTTTCCGAGAACAGCCAAGATGCGAGTAGATTTGCAGACCAAAGGGCTCCGCTGGAATTGCCGCCGGATAAAATCTCCAGGAGGCTACTCTAGTGGAAATGACGCGCGCCGCTTGACAGAGGTTTGCTGCGGTGTCACTCGCTGCCGCCTCAAGAAGAATTGGATCTTTTCGGAATGAGGCTTTGAGCGGCGGGATGCGGATTTGACGAAAGCTTTCCTGTTTCCAGGTCAAGGTTCGCAATCTGTCGGTATGGCCAAAGCGCTCGCCGAGAGATTTCCGCAGGCGCGCGCGCTTCTCGACGAGGTCGATGACGCGCTGGGACAGCGCCTGTCCGACTTGATGTTTGAAGGTCCGCTCGACGAACTGACCCTGACCGCCAATGCGCAGCCGGCGCTGATGGCGGCAAGCCTTGCCGCCATCCGCGTGCTCGAGGCGGAAGCGGGCCTTGATCTGAAGCGCGACGCCGCTTTTGTCGCTGGCCATTCGCTTGGCGAATATTCGGCGCTCGCCGCTGCAGGTTCAATCAGCGTCGCCGACGCCGCAAGGCTGCTGCGCCTTCGCGGCGAAGCGATGCAGGCGGCGGCTCCCGTCGGCGTCGGGGCGATGGCGGCGCTGCTCGGGGTCGAGGCCGACGCGGCGCAGGAGATCGCCAGCCAGGCGGCCGCGGAATCAGGCGCAGACGTCGTTTGCGAGGTCGCAAACGACAATGGCGGCGGCCAGACCGTCGTCTCGGGATCAACGGAAGCCGTCAATCGCGCCATCGACATCGCGAAATCTAAGGGCGCCCGGCGGGCGATTTTGTTGCCGGTCTCGGCCCCGTTCCACTGCGCCCTGATGCAGCCTGCGGCCAAGGTCATGAGCGCAGCGCTGGCCGATGTCGCCATCGCGCCGCCCGTTGCGCCGCTCGTCGCCAATGTGCTGGCTGCTCCCGTCAGCGATCCGGAAGAAATTCGCCGTCTTCTCGTCGCGCAGGTGACGGGCGCGGTTCGCTGGCGCGAAAGCCTTCTGTTCATGGCGGGCGCGGGCGTCGGTCTGTTCGTCGAATGCGGCGCTGGCAAGGTTCTTTCAGGCCTCATCAAACGCGTCTGCGCTGGCGCCATCGGCATTTCGGTTGGAACGCCGGAAGATGTCGCGGCCTACAGGGCGCTCGCCTGAGCGGCGCATATTGGAGTTCTTAGAATGTTCGATCTTTCCGGCAAGACCGCTCTTGTCACGGGCGCGAGCGGCGGCATCGGCAAAGAAATCGCCCGCGCGCTGCACGCCCAGGGCGCCCGCGTCGCAATCTCCGGCACGCGGCGGGAGGCTCTCGATGCGCTTGCCGCCGAACTCGGGTCGCGGGTCGAAATGCTGCCCTGCGATCTCTCCGACGCGCAGGCGGTCGAAGCGCTTGTGCCCGCGTCGGAAGCCGCGCTGGGCGGGCTCGATATTCTCGTCAGCAACGCCGGCGTCACGCGCGACAATCTCTTCATGCGCATGAAGGATGAGGAGTGGGACAACGTCATCGCGATCAATCTGACCGCGAGCTTCCGTCTCGCCCGCGCCTGCGTCAAATCAATGATGCGCAAGCGCTTTGGCCGGATCATCGGAATCACGTCGGTCGTCGGCGTGGTCGGCAATGCCGGGCAGGGCAATTACGCAGCTTCGAAGGCGGGCATGATCGGCATGTTCAAAAGTCTCGCCAGCGAGGTCGCGAGCCGCAACGTGACTGTCAATTGCGTTGCGCCGGGCTTCATTGAAAGCCCGATGACGGATGCGCTCAACGAAAAACAACGTGCCGCCGTGCTGACGACCGTGCCGATGGGCCGGCTCGGAACGGGCGCGGAAATTGCGGCCTCAGTGGTCTATCTGGCGAGTTCGGAAGCCTCATATGTGACTGGCCAGACCCTCCATGTTAACGGAGGAATGGCAATGATTTGAGTGATTTAACAGGAATTACCGGGCGCGCGCGCAAGCTCTCGCCAAGGTGAATGAAGTGTGTTACCAAGCCTGCGTTGTGCTGTGAGGGGAAAGCGATCTTTGCGGGATTGAAGAGCCGGATCGGCCTCCAATCCAAAGCTGCGCGTCGAACTTCAGCCGTCGGATCTGCCGATACGAAGGTTTGGACGCAGGTTTGTAAACAGCGCGCATGGCTAAAGACGCCGGGCGCCGCGCATTGACGTCGGCCAATGTCGGCAATTTATGAGGACGAGGATAAAACGACCATGAGCGATGTCGCTGAGCGGGTGAAGAAAATCGTAATCGAGCATCTCGGCGTGGATGCCGATAAAGTTGTCGACAATGCCAATTTCATTGAGGACCTTGGCGCGGATTCGCTCGATACGGTCGAGCTCGTGATGGCCTTCGAAGAAGAATTCAGCGTCGAGATTCCGGACGACGCGGCGGAGACGATCGTGACTGTTGGCGACGCGGTCAACTTCCTCGAGAAGGCGACAGCCGCCTGATCTTTGCGCCGCGCTGCGCTTGCGCGCGGGAGCGTTCCTTCGATCACCGTCCGCGATCAATGTCGTAATCGTTTTACAGCGACCGCCGTTATCCGGCCGGGCGCCGGAACGCTTTTCCACCGAATCAATCTGGCTAAGTCGATAAGAAGTCGCTCCAGAGTCGCAAGCCGGAGCATATTCTGGTCGATTGGATTGTTTCTCTGCGACGGGACTATGCTCAAACGCGTTTTTCGACCGGATAAACGTACCCGGTCGATCAAGAAATCGCGCCGCAATCAGGAGCTTGAGCATTTATCGATCGGCTGAGCCAAACTGATCGGGATCTGCTTTAACTGGCATTTGGGCCGGATCGAATTATGCGCAGAGTCGTCATTACCGGTGTTGGCATGGTTTCGCCGCTCGCTTGCGGCAGCGAAGCCACGTGGACGCGGCTGCTCGACGGCCAAAGCGGCGCGCGCGCGATCGAGGAGTTCGACACGTCCGATCTTCCTTGCAAGATCGCGATGCCTGTCCCGCGCGGCGACGGACAGAACGGCAGTTTCGATCCCAACGAATGGATGGAGCCGAAGGAGCAGCGCAAGGTCGATCCCTTCATTGTTTTCGCCATCTCGGCGGCGACGCAGGCGCTAAACGACGCCGGCTGGAAGCCGACCAGCTATCAGGACCAGATCGAGACAGGCGTCCTCATCGGCTCGGGCATCGGTGGGCTGACCGGCATCGCCGAGACGGCTGTTATTCTGCATGAGCGGGGCGCGCGGCGCGTATCGCCCTTCTTCATTCCCGGGCGGCTGATCAACCTCGCTGGCGGCTATGTCTCCATCCAGCACGGGCTGCGCGGGCCAAATCACGCAGTGGTCACGGCCTGCTCAACGGGCGCGCACGCCATCGGCGACGCGGCGCGGCTGATTCAGTTCGGCGACGCCGAAGTCATGGTCGCGGGCGGCGCCGAATCACCGATCAGCCGCATTGGCGTTGCGGGCTTTGCCGCCTGCCGCGCGCTTTCGACCGGATTCAACGATCGCCCCAAACAGGCGTCCCGGCCCTATGACAAGGATCGCGACGGCTTTGTCGTTGGCGAGGGCGCGGGCTGTGTCGTGCTTGAGGCCTACGAGCACGCCAAGGCGAGGGGCGCGCGGATCTATGCTGAAATCATCGGTTACGGCATGTCGGGCGACGCCTATCACATCACCGCGCCGCAGCCGACCGGCGACGGCGCCTTTCGGGCGATGAGCGCGGCGATCAAGCGCGCCGGCGTTTCGCCGCTCGACATCGACTATATCAACGCGCACGGCACCTCGACGCCGCTTGGCGACGAGATCGAATTGCAGGCGGTGCAGCGGCTTGTCGGCGATCCGAAGGGCCTTTCGATGTCCTCGACGAAGTCGGCGATCGGCCATCTTCTTGGCGCGGCCGGCGCGGTCGAGGCGATTTTCTCGGTCCTTGCCTTGCGCGACCAGATCGTGCCGCCGACTCTCAATCTCGACAATCCGTCGGTCGACACAAAGATCGACCTCGTGCCGCATAAGGCGCGCAAGCGCGAAGTCGAGTTCGTGCTGTCGAATTCCTTCGGCTTTGGCGGCACCAATGCGTGTTTGATCTTCAAGCACGCCGAATAGTTCGCGGGCGACAGGCAACCAGAATTAGCCATATTTCCTTGCTTAGAGAAGCCGGGGCCAAGCGGCGGGCGTCACGACCGCGCTAAAAAGCGGTCCCGTCTTCGGCCGACTCCGACTATAATGACGACGACCGAAGCAGGCTGAGCGAGTTGGGTTGATGAGCGGCGCGCCCCCAGACGATCACGGCGATTCGCCTTCGCGGCCATCCGCGCCACGGCCGGGAGGGCGGTTCGGCATGCGCGTTGCCCCGCAAAGTCCGAACGAGGCGCTTCAGCCGGAAGCCGCGCCGCCGCCTCCGCCGCGGCCTCCGCCAAGCCGGCGCCGTCCGATCATGTCGGCGGTCAGCGGCTTCCTGTCGTTCCTTTTGATCGCCGCGGTCGCGGCCATGATCGGCCTCGTCTGGAGCGAACAGCGCGTCCGGGCTCCGGGACCGCTTACCGCCGACAAGGTCCTCTACATCGTGCCCGGCACGGATCTGCCTGAGATCATCGGAGAGCTCGATCGCGGCGGGATCATCGACAGCCCATTCCTGCTGAACGTCGCGCTTCTCGTCGAGGGCAACCGGTCCAAGGTCAAGGCCGGCGAATATTTGTTCAAGCAGGGCGCGAGTCTTCGCGAGGTCATGGACACATTGGTCAGCGGCAAGCAGGTCCTGCACGCGATCACGATCCCGGAAGGGCTGACCAGTCAGCAGATCGTCGAGCGGCTGCTCGAAAGCGACGTGCTCACCGGCGATATCAAGGATTTGCCGAAGGAAGGCAGCCTGATGCCGGACACCTACAAGGTAACCCGCGGCTGGTCGCGCGCCGATCTCGTCCGCAAGATGCAGGACGATCAGAAAAAAATCGTCGACCAGATCTGGGCGCGCCGCACCAGCAATCTGCCGCTGCACTCGCCTTATGAAATGGTGACGCTGGCCTCGATCGTCGAAAAGGAAACCGGCAAGGCCGACGAGCGCCCGCGCGTCGCGAGCGTATTCATGAACCGGCTCGTCAAGCGCATGCGGCTTCAGTCCGATCCGACGATCGTCTACGGCCTCGTCGGCGGCAAAGCCACGCTCGGACGCGGCATCACCCGCAGCGAACTGGAAAGGCCGACGCCCTATAATACCTATACGATCGACGGACTTCCGCCGGGCCCCATCGCAAATCCCGGCCGCGCGGCCCTCGAGGCCGTCGCCAATCCGTCGCGCACGCAGGATCTCTATTTTGTCGCGGACGGCACGGGCGGACATGTCTTCGCCGAAACGCTCGATCAGCATGGCCGCAATGTGCAGCGCTGGCGCCAGATCGAGAAGGACGCCAGGGACAAGGCGGGCGCAAGCCAGGATATCGACAAATCGGCGCCGCCCGTCGCCTCGCCGCCCGGCGTTCCGAAGAGCGATCAGCGCGGCGAAATGGACGGCGGCGCGAGCTCGATCTATGGCGATCTCGGGCCGTCTACCCCTACGGCGCAGATCGGCGGCGCTGCGTCGCAGTTCGAGAGCGCCTTCGGGGTCATTGGCCCGGCTCTCGTCGCCGATGCGCCTTGGGCCAGCGCCGCCCTGAAGCCTGGTTCAGCGGGGCGCGCAGACGCCAAATCGCGCGGCTCCAAATTCGCCGATCAAAAGGTCCTCGCGCCGGTGACGGTCGGCCCTGGTCTTGATGAACTGGGCATTGGCGTCAAAGGCGCGCAGGCCGCAGCCGAGCTCGACGGCCCGATCAATGACGCCGATGCGGAGGCGCCGGCGTGGCCCGCTACCGGTCTTGGCTCGCGCCAGGCGGCGCTGGCGCCGGATGCGCAGACAGCTTCCGTGCTTGGCGGCGTGGCGCAGAACACCGCAGGCGACGCGCCGCAGCGTGACGGAAAATTAGTGCGGCCGCGCATCATCGACGTTTCGGAAGGCACGCCGCTCGATCCGCTGCGCGACAAGACCTATGATCTGAATTTCGCCAAGACGGTGCCGACGGCCAAGCAGATGGCGTTGCCGAATTAGAGCCAAAGCTGATCTGAATGGGAAGAACTTTGTTCTAACCCATTGTTTCAACGTGCCGCCTGCTCCAAAAGGGCTTCAGCTTTTCGGGCTGATGCTCTAGCCTTGGCAGGCTTGCAGGCCTTGGCGTCGCTGAGCGTCAATCGCGTCAGACCGCAACTCCATACAGATCATAGGCGTCGGCGCGGTCGATCTTTACCGTGATGATTTCGCCTGTCCGGAGCGGACGGCGGGAATTGATGAAGACCTTGCCGTCGATCTCCGGCGCGTCGGCCTTGCTGCGTCCGATCGCATCGCGGCCGCCGACGTCGACAATGACCTGCAGCCGTCTGCCGATTTTGTCCTTGAGCTTCTTGGCGCTGAGGATCTGCGCCCGCTCCATGAAGCGGCGGTGACGGATGTCCTGGATTTCCGCGGGCACGAATGGACGGCCGAGCGAATTTGCGGCGGCCCCTTCGACCGGCTCATATTTGAAGGCGCCGACGCGGTCGAGCTTCGCCGCCTCCAGCCAATCGAGGAGAATCGCAAAATCCTCCTCCGTCTCGCCGGGAAAGCCGACGATAAAGGTCGAGCGAATGGCGAGATCCGGACAGATCGCGCGCCATTTTCGGATCCGCTCGAGGGTTTTCTCCTGATCGCCGGGCCGCTTCATCGCCCGCAGCACTTCTTTGCTCGCGTGCTGGAATGGAACGTCGAGATAGGGCAGCACAAGGCCCTGCGCCATGAGTTCGATCGCTTCGTCGACATGCGGGTAGGGATAGACATAGTGTAGGCGCACCCAGACGCCGAGCGCGCCCAATTCGCGGATGAGATCGATGAATTTGGCCTTGACCGCGCGGTCGCCGAACATGCTTTCCGAATAACGCAGATCGAGCCCGTAGGCGCTCGTGTCCTGCGAAATGACAAGCAATTCGCGCACGCCCGCGGCGACCAGTTTTTCAGCCTCGCGAAGAATGTCGGCGGCGGGTCGCGAGGCGAGATCGCCGCGTAGTTTTGGAATGATGCAGAAGCTGCAGCGATTGTTGCAGCCCTCGGAAATCTTCAGATAGGCGTAATGGCGCGGCGTCAGCTTGACGCCCTGCGCCGGGATGAGGTCGAATTTGGCGTCATGCGGACGCGGCGCCGCGGCGTGAACGGCCTGCATCACGGAATCGAAATCCTGCGGTCCGGTGATGCGAAACAGATTGGGAAACCGCGCGCTGATTCCTTCGGGCTCGGCGCCCATGCAGCCGGTGACGATGATCTTGCCATTCGCCGCCTGAGCCGCGCCGATCGCTTCGAGCGATTCGGCCTTGGCGCTATCGAGGAAGCCGCAGGTATTGACGATGACCGCCGCCGCCCCGTCATAGCTCTTCGTCAGCTCATAGCCCTCCGCCCGGAGGCGGCTGATGATCTGTTCGCTGTCGACGAGCGCCTTTGGACAGCCGAGCGAAACGAAAGCGATTCGAGGCGCGTCGGCGGTTTGTGCGGCAAGGGTGTGTTCGGAGGCGGGCGGGTTGATCATCATGAAATTGCTTGCCATGCCCGCTGATGGCTTGCAACTGCGGGCCGCGCGGCGCGGGTCAGGCTCGAAATGCAGGAAAGCCCGACCTTGCGGCCGGGCTTTCTGATCTTGAAGCTGTGAAAGTCGGGGCTGGGCGCCCCAATCTCAGTGCTTGACTCAGTACTTGGCGACGACCGGGGCCGGGGGGGCGAAGGTGTCGAACTTGTAGCTGAAGCCGACCTGAACCTGGTTCACGTTGAACTTGCGGTTCACGTAGGGGCCGTTGTCGAAGCCGGCGAGGCTGGCCGGATAAAGCGTGGCGTTGCCGAAGTTCGAGTAGCGATACTCGGCGCGGATCGACCAGTTGTTGGTGACGGCATATTCGACGCCGCCGCCGACAGTCCAGCCCACCTTGGTGGTGGAGGCGCTGTCATAGCTGACCGGGGTCGACAGGCTGGCGTTGACGCCGGCGAAGGCGACGCCGCCGGTGGCGTAAACGAGAACGCGATCCCAAGCATAGCCGACGCGGCCGCGGATCGAGCCCTGGACGTTGGCGTTCGAGTGGAAGTTAACGCCAGCAGCGCTGCCATCGTTAAGGAAGACGGTTCCCGACGAGCTCTTTCCGATGCTGGAGCCGTCGACGGAGCCTTCGAGACCGACGACGAACTGGTTCAGCTGCAGATTATAGCCGACATGCGCGCCGCCGATGACGCCATTGCCGTTGCCGCTGAAGCCAATGAAGTTGCCGTTGGCGTCGCCGAAATTGGCGCTGCCCTGGCCCCAGGCGTAACCGATCTGGCCACCGATATAGACGCCAGTCCAGGTGAAGATCGGAGCCGGCGGCACATAGACCGGCGGGGGAGCGCGCGAGGGAAGATCCGCGGCGAGAGCCGTTCCAGCGAGCGCGATGGCGCCAACCGAGGCCAAGAGTACACGACGTAACATTTAGCTTACTCCTAAGGGTTCGAAGCTTCCGCTACCTACCCTCGTTTTATGGCAGGCACAATGTGCGGAGCGGGGGAATTGACAGTTGAGGCGGCGTATTCCAGCTTGTGTGGCGCGTTTGCCACATCGCAATCAAGCTTTTGTGAGATTCTGATACAATTGGTTATCAAACTGTTAAAGCAGAAGACCCGGCATTGTGCGCCGGGCCCTCATCAGTATTGACGCCTTGAAAGTCGAAGCTGCTCGTACTGATTTCAATACTTGGCGACGACGGGAGCCGGCGGCGCGAAGGTATCAAACTTGTAGCTGAACCCGACCTGCACCTGGTTCTCTTTGAAGTGACGATTGATGAAGGGGCTCGTCAGCACGACCGAACCGTAGTTGCTCGGATAGAAGGTCGAGTGTCCGAAATCCGAATAACGATATTCGGCGCGGATCGACCAGTTGTTGGTGACGGCGTATTCGAGACCGCCGCCAACCGTCCAGCCGACGCGGGTCGAGGAGGCGCTGTCATAGCTGAAGGGGCCGTAGAAATTGGCCTTCACGCCGGCGAAGGCGACGCCGCCGGTGGCGTACAGCAGGACGCGGTCCCAGGCGTAGCCGACGCGGCCGCGGATCGAGCCCTGAATATTGCTCTGAGCGCTGAGGGTCAGGCTGTTGCCGAATTCGTCGGACAGGAACGCGCTTTTGCTCATGCTGGAGCCGTCGACGGAGCCTTCGAGGCCGACGACGAACTGGCTGAGCTGGAGATTGTAGCCAACATGCGCGCCGCCCAGGACGCCGCTCGTGTCATAGCTGACCGATCCGAGCGTGCCGATGAACGAGTCGCCGAAATTGGCGTTCTGGGTGCCCCAGGCGTAACCGATCTGGCCGCCGATATAGACGCCGGTCCAGGTGAAGATGGGAGCCGGCGGCACATAGACCGGCGGGGGAGCGCGCGACGGAAGATCCGCCGCAAATGCGGTTCCAGCTAGCGCGACGGCGCCAACCGAGGCCAAGAGTAAACGACGTAGCATCATGCTTTCTCCTTCAAGGGTTCGAAGCCATCCCAAGCTACCCGGATTCAGGGGGTCCAGAAATGCCGCCCGAGGGGAAAAGGGCGATTCTGGGGCGCTATTCCCACCAGTGTGGCCGGTAGGCAACGAATTCGCCGCCGCTTCGCTGATTTGCGGGGAGAACCCGGGTTTTATCTGGGCGCTGGTGCGCGCGATCGATTAGCCGACGCGCGCTTTCACCCTTATCGCGCGTAAGAGGGCGCGAAGAGTCCGTCGAATTTATAGCTGAATCCGACTCGCGCGGCGTTTTCGGTGAGATGGCGGGTGACATTGCCGCCAGGGCCGGCCGTGAATGTATAATCCGTCGCCGTGCCGAAGTCGGAATAGCGATATTCCGCCCGCACCGACCAATTATTTGTCAGCGCATATTCAAGGCCGCCGCCGATCGTCCAACCGGCGAGCGAGCGGTTCAGCGAATTATAGCCAAGATAAGACTGGTATTGGTTGGTGACGCCGGCGAAGGCCGCGCCTCCCGTCGCGTAAAACAAGGCGCGATCGACCGCAAAGCCAAGCCGGGCGCGGATCGAGCCCTGCACCGGAATTTGCGTCGTATAGAGCGTCGGCCCGAAGCCATAGGTCTTGTCGACGCCGGTCCCTTCGACATCGCCTTCGAGGCCAAGCACGATCTGGTTGAATTGAAGATTATAGCCGACGTGGGCGCCGCCGAGGATGCCGCTCGGACTATAGCTTACGCCCGAAAAAGCGAAAAAGGGGCCCCAGCCGGATATGGCGCTATTCGCCCAGCCATAGCCGATCTGGCCGCCGACATAGAGGCCGGTCCAGGTAAAGATCGGCGCGGGCGCGTAGCCGCCAGTCCCCTGTCCGTAGGGCAGGTCAGCGGCAAGCGCCGAGCCTGCGAAAACGGCGAGCGTCGTCGTCGTCAATAGCGCTCTGCGGAGCATCTCATGCCTTCCACTCTTGAGGATGCGCGCAAGCCGGGCCGGACGCGGCGGGCAAGGCGCTGCATATGCGTCGAATCTGTATCACCGGCGGCCGAAGCCGCCATTTATGGTTGCGTACCGAAATAGGCTGGATGCCTTACTAAATTGTCTCGAATTGTGCTTACCCGAGCGTTAAGGCCGCTTTTGCGCAGCCGGCCGAGCAGCGGCGCGGCACAGGGCCGACGCAGGCGAAAAGATTCGGCCCGGCGATAAAGAATCTGCGGCGTGAGGAAAGCGATGTTCGCCGCCGCCGCATGCAGGCGGTTGGAATCGATCCGGCGATTGTGTAGAGGAGAGCCAAGCGCGGCGGCGCGCGCTGTCTTGGGGCTCGCCGCGATAAGGAAGGGTGGCCGAGTGGTTTAAGGCAGCGGTCTTGAAAACCGCCGTGGGCGCAAGTCCACCGTGGGTTCGAATCCCACCCCTTCCGCCAGCCCTTGATTGAACTATTGCAAATCAATAAGCTGCGGGTTTTCTTAGGTTAATCGCCTTGGCGGTGGTCCGTCAAGGGGGTCCGGGTTGCCGCGCTACATGCACACGCCTTATCGTCATCCGAAGACCAAAATCTTTTGGGTCAAGGGCTCGGTTCCCGCCGAAGTTCGCGACCTCCCCAGCTATAGCGGCACGAAGCAATTCAACCGCTCCCTCGGCACGCGAAACCCCAAGGAAGTCCAAGCGGCCCTCGCCAAGGTCACGCTGGCGTTGCGGGCGGAGTGGGACGCGCAACTGGCTCCGCCGTCTCCCGCTCCAATCACCCTATCCGAGCACCAAATAAGGGCGCTGGCGGGTCGATGGCACGACCAAAGGCTGCGGGAGGAGGAGCGGCAAGACCAGCATCAGGAAAGCCTCCTGGCGGTCTTAAGCACGCTTGAGGGGGAGGACGCGCCCGACGCACTGTTCACGAGAAGCGGACTCGTGGCAGATGCCGTGGACAGGTTGCTGAAGGACGAACCCGTCCCTTGCGATGAGGCAAGCCGCGCGAGGCTTCACGGCGAGTTGCTGCGGCAGCACAAGTCTCTTTATCGGCTCTTATTGCGGCGCGCGAAGGGGGATCATACGGCGGAGGTCGAACGCTTCCCGGAATGGAAAACCGCCGCAACGCCGGGGACGCTTGCTACCGCCACCGTTCCTCTCCCTCCGCAGCCCGCCGCCGCCAGCCAAACGACCAGCCAGGGTTTGACCGTTGGGGAGTTGATGGACCGCTACGACGCGGACCCGAAGCGGCTGGGCATCCGGGAAAGGTCAAAGGCGGGCTATGCGGTTATCTATCGCGTCCTGAAGGAACTTCTCGGCGCGGACAAGCCTGTCAAGGCGATTACGCGAGAGGACTGCCGCCAAGTTCGTGACGTGCTCTTGAAGCTGCCGCCGAATTACACGAAGCGCTTCCCAAGGATGACAGCCAAAGAGGCGGCCGAGGAAGCGTCGCGCAAGGGCGTTGCGCCCCTCGCCCCCGGCACCGTGGACGGCTACTTGGAGAATCTTGCGGCGGTGTTCAACTGGGCGGTGGCGGAGGAGTATATGGAGCGCAACCCCGCCAAGGGCCTCGGGACAACCGGGAAGGTCAAGGCGAAGGACAAGCGGCTGCCGTTCACGCTGGACCAGCTTCAGGCGATCTTCTCTGCGCCGCTCTATACCGGATGCAGGGACGATGAAGCGAACTACGCCGCGCCCGGCCCCAATCATCCCCGCCGCGCCCGCTTTTGGGTGCCGCTTCTCTCGCTCTGGACGGGGATGCGGCTCAATGAATGCTGCCAGCTTCTTACCTCGGACGTGCGGGCGCTCGACGGCGTGCCGTGCCTCTTCATTTCGGAGGAGGTGGCAGACGGGCCTCGCGAAGCCGGGAGGGGAAAGCCAGCGCCGGTGAAGCGCGTCAAGACGGAGGCCGGAGAACGATTCGTGCCAATCCACCCCGAACTGATTCGGATCGGCTTCTTGAAATTCGCGGAGAAGAAGAGGGCGGCGCGGGCGGAGCGGCTGTTCCCCGAGTTGTCCGCGAGCGGCGAGGGCTATTTCTCCGACGCCTTCTCGAAGTGGTTTTCCCGGTTTCTGGCAAGCCGCAACGCGAAGACGAGCCGCACGAGTTTCCATAGCTTCCGCCACTGCTACAGGGACGCCATGACGGAAGCCCGCCTTGGCCGCAACTCTGTCCTGCTCTTGGGCGGCTGGGAGGGAGGCAAGACGGATGACGGCTACGGCGGCAAGGTGCGCGCTTCGTTCTTGCTTGAGGAGATTTCCAAGGTCGCCTATCCGGGCCTCGATCTGGGGCACCTAAGGGGTGAGGCTTAAGACCTTATCTCTGGTGCGCGAGTACGCGCTCGCCAATGATCGCCTCAAGAAATTCTTCAGGCAACACACGCTCGAAAACGCCGATGGCTGTCCGTATGAGTACTAAGTAGTGGTCCCAGTCGCCGCCCTCAACGCGACGCCATAAACTGGGTAAATACCGCACCACAATCGAGAGCGCATATAAGACTACCAGTGCGAGCGTTCGGTATTCAGATGCGCCAGCAAGCACGGGAAGGATTAGAGTTCCGGAAGGCAGGAATGCACTGCGATGAAGCGGCAGCGCTCCGTCCCAGTATTCATGTCCATCGTGATCGACGCGTACGCGAAAGGAGCGGCCGCCACTCTCGGTGGCAATTTCGGTAAGCTCTGCAACCGGCCAACCGGCGGCTTCGAGACGCGATCCTGAGACGCGCCCCGACACATCAACTAGATCGACGTAGGTACTCCCAACGCGTTCTGTGCGCCCAAATAATACAGACGTGCTGTTTGCCTCGACGTCGTAGTGGGGCGAAACCCATGAAGGCGCGCTGTCGAATACTTCTAGGTACAGGTCACCCAACTCCGGGATCGCGGACAACAGTTCGCCCAGAGACGCGTGGGTGTGGGTAGGCAGATCGTGTAGGTCGCTCTGATTTTTAGCTTTCTTGGTCGGATAGGCGCTGATATTATGACCAAGGAATGCTGCCCAGCGGGGATAAAATCCCGAAGCGAGCACGCCTACGCTAAGTCCACCAAAGTCATGCGTAATAGGAGGTACTGTGTAAAGCCCATGACCAAACTTCGTGAAACCTTCGACGTCGTCTAAGTTGGCCGATCCGTCCGGCGAAGCCAACATATCGGCGGATGCAAGCGCGAGAGCACCGTAGTAGAGGCTGAGAATTCTTCGGCTCAGGCTTTCGTTAGTTCCTGACCGAAAATAATCCGCTCCATTTCGGATCGCGAAGGCGAGCCCTTCTGCCTTCTTCGACAACGGGGTGGGAGTGCGGGGCACACCTCCTTCCGCCATGCGGCGCTCTATCAGCTTTTCCGCTAACCGAACACTAGCGAACTGCTCTAGCCGTGCCCAAATCGCGTCTAGCGGGCTTTCTGCCGTGATTTGCCTTATTGCCCGCGCCCGATATGGCGGTATGGACGAGTCTGCCGTGGGCGCAAGGGCCTTATTCCACTCAATGAGTGTGCCTGGAAACTGATCGATGGAAGCAACGGGCGTCGAGATTCCGTAGGCATAACTTCCGACATTATTCAAGGCACCATTCGTGAAAATGTGGTCAACGCTTAAATCGAGTGCGCGGTAGTGTCGGTTCTCCATAGCCGAGGTGTAAAGGACAGCAATCGAGCGCGAATAGCCATTCTTCTGAGCGGTCACAACGATGTATTCACCTTCTTCACTTGCGGGAGCGGTGCAAGTCTCCCAGCCATGGATTCGCAATGGCTGTATGAGATGCCTATCGACTGCCTCGTGGAGAATCCTCATGCGCATCTCAAAACCAGCGTCCGCCATCTTTTTTTCACTCCAAAATGCATGATTCCAAAGGCTTTCTCAGCGAATGCCTCCAGGCCTCTTCAGGCTTAATCTTGTAAGCGACAGCGCGGTGAATAAATTGTCATCGATCTCGATGGTAGAACGGTTCGTCGAACGGGTCACTCCTGCCGCTCGAACGAGGCTGCCCTATGGAAGGCCAGAGAGAGACCCTGAGACCCTCTCTGCCAAAGAGGTGAGCGAGTGCTTCCCGTTCCGCTTCAGGCTGGGTAAGATCGGTCGGTCGTAGGTGGACAGCCTCGGATCACGCGCGGAGTCCGCCCAAGCTTGCCGCGAACCCCAGGCGGGGACAAAGTGCCACCCGACACGGACAAATCGTCTGCCCATTTCTAGGGTGGAGCGGATGGCCGAGCTAGGAGCATCCGATGAGGTGGCCGAGGTATTTGTCTGCATTCGAATTAGACGCGATGTTCCGGGCTCTTCCCGACCAGACCACCATCGCTCCGGTCACAGTCAGCGGGTTTACGCAGTATAAGACGCACGTGTCGGACTTGCCCGCGAGCGAAAGCGCCAAAATCGACGCCGTCGCTGACGCGATCGTGACGAGCTATCGCGCGGGACGCCACCCGATCATCGGCGTTTTGATCGTCGGCCATGCGGACCAGGACCTTTCACGTGGCGTGGCGTTCGAGCAGGAAATCAGCATCGAGCGGGCGGAATGCGTGCGTGAAGCGTTGCTCAGTTCTTTGCAAAGCCGCACCGGTGCGGGGTTGATGCCGCTCCAGGTCAAAGAGGCTGCGGTGCGTACGGCGGGGGTCGGGGCGACTCAGCGGGTGGTGACGCATCCGATCAATGAGGCGCAGCGCGCGCAAAACCGCAGAGTGGTGTTGTATCTCGCCGAGTCGATTACGCCGGTCGTACCGCTCGATGGATTCTTTCCGGTGCCCCCGCAAAAGGTCGAAGACGAGGAAGGAGCCGCACCTGCCTCCCCACGGCCGCAGCGCTCGCCTCTCTTGCTCGCATTTTCCATACCGATCTTTGGCTCCCCGGCGCTTGCCGGAGCCGCCGTGTTCGCGTCTGGACAGCCAAGAAGGCCGAGCATCAAACATGACCACGGCTTCCTGGATGACGGCAAAGGCAACATCGATCCATCGAAGCGACAATCCCCGACCGATACGGACCGCGCGCGAAAGGACGTGTGGAAGTTCCTCCTTGGGCTCACAATCCAGAACAAGCCCGAATTGAAGGACGCCACCGATGCCTACAAGCATTTCCTGGTGGACAACAACGGCACCCAGCTTACCGTTCGCTACGAAGGCTTCGTAAAGGACGACGCCAACGGCAAAACGGTGTTAAAATCGGCGATAGACGATACGCGCACGGGCGTTCTCGATATCTTCGACAGCCAGTTCCCGAAGCCCTTGACATCAGCGGCGCGGACGTTGTTGCAGGTGACAAGCTCCGCAGTGACGGTGGGGCGAGCGACGCCGGACTTTCGCTATCCATATCCGGCCGATGAGAACTGGCAGAAAGCAATCGGCGGCCACGCGCTGTGGATATCGGCCGACGCGATCATAGACAGCGCGCCCGGCAAGCTCCGCACCGTGGCCATTACGATGACCCTGCACGCCGAGGACATGTACAACTTCAACCCGGACGGCGCGGACATCGCGACGAACACCAGAGACGCCGAGAATGGGCGCTTCGAAATTGTCGGGCTTGGGACCGAGTTTCTCCAAATCGGCACCGCCCAACGCACCATCACGTTCACCATCCCGAATGCGAAACAGGCCGACAATCGGGTGGTGCCAGCGGATCAGAAAGTCACGTAATTAGTGGGCCGCGCCGTCGCGGTTTCAAGGACACCCGTTGGTCGCTCGCCCCGCGCGCTCTAACATACCCGATGCCCAAGTGAGCAAAAGGAAATCTGACGGAACGCGTAATGTACGCCGGAGGCCTGGGCAAAACGAGGGCAGCGCGAAGTGTCAATGTCGGGGTGAGCGCAAGGCCGCCTTGTCGGATGGTATTGTGGCTGGAGTGGCAGTTGGATAAACCCGCCAGCGCATTCTCACTATCAGGGCGGCCATGAGAGGCAGCCTCAAAGGATACGGAGGCCGGGGGTTGTTCTCTATTATCTTTTTCCTCCAACTCCATCACCTCAAGGCGGGCTATGTAAACCAGTTAAGAGAGGTCTAGAGGGATGTCCTTAACAGCAACCAACTCGCTTTCGCCCTTTAGCGCCAATCACTTAACGCCTATTTTGATCCTGACGCCCGTGACCTTCAAAGCCGCCGCAGCGAACGCTTCTTGAACTGCCCCGGACTTCGATTCGGCGCAAAGCAGCGCATCGTGGAGGGGCAGCGCGACGACGCCTTGCCCGGTCAGCTCCTTCATGGCGTCCAGAATGATTTCGCTCTCGGTGAACATGAAGCCGTAGCCAGCATTCGTTCCAAGGGCGATGAACGGAGCGAGGTCCGGCAAGGTTTCCAGCACGGCCGCGCGGAGGGTCGCCACGGTCAGGCCGTGAGGCATCGCCGTTTCGATCTCCCCCGGCCAACGCCGCCCGTTTAATCCAAAGAACAGGGCGTTGACGGCTTTCTTGATCGCGCCGCGTTGGACGCTGAAGCCTTTCGCTGCGAGGAGTTCGGCGGTTTGGTCGTAGGGGTCGGCGTCGTCGAGTTGACGCCCCGCGCTTGCATAAGCCAGCCGCGTGAAAAGGGCGTTGGCGTCCACCTCCGCGATGCACTCGCCGTCGATCCGTAGGCTTGCCGCGCGGCGTTCCTTGTCGAGGTTGCTCCAGAACGCCCCAAACAGCCGTCCGCCCATATGAGGCACGCCACGGCGCGGGAGAGGGCAGCCTGAAGGCAAGGAGAAGTAGCGGCGAAGGCGTCTGTCCGACACGCGCACGTGGCCGCGCCCGTCATCCTCGAAGGCAAGGTCCGCCCCAGCAAGGACGGCATTCATCTCGCGCAACTCCTCCCGCCATTTGTTCGTCTCGGGGGTGTCAATATAATCGAGGCGTTCGCGAGATACGGCCTTCTGCGCCGCGCCGTTCACCCAGTCGAGGGCTGAGGCGTTGCGGGACAGGATAATCATCTCCTCTCTGTCATCGCGTCCGAGGTCCGCGTTTGAGATGCCTTTGAGGCGGGCTTCGTTTGCGAAGTTGGACGTTGGCGTGATGCGGGAGGCCGTCCCTCTCCACTCGCCATTTGTCGGCAAGCGCCCCAAACCCAGCCTCAGGAACTCTCCCTCGGCAACGTCAAGGACCGCCTTCAGCGTCTTCGGCCCAAAATGCGGCGGGCTGTAGCGGCTCCCGCTCCAGTTGTTCCACCCGAGGATGATAAGAAGGCCGCATTCCCCCGCGCCGTCCCGCACAAGGTTGCAAACGAGCGCCTCCACGGCCGACATGAAGCCCGCCCTTTCCTTGGCCGAGCGGCGGTTTCCTCGGGGCCGCCCGTTGGCTTCGATGATCGCCGCGATGTCGTCTACAAGCTGCCGCAGTGCAGGACCAACGGCAACAAGCCAAGGATCGAACCAGAGCGATTCTGTAGGCCCCTGCGGACTCTTCCGAGCGCCTTCGTGGGCCGCTAGGCTATCCTCCATGCTCTCCGACGAGACGGCGGCCAAGGGACTCGCCAGGGCTTCGTGAGGCAGTCCCGCTGCGTCAATATCTGTGGATGACAAGTTTCTCTCCCGCCGGTGTTTCTTTTACCTCAACAGACTTCGGCTTGCGCAACGGATTGGGCGGCCCGTCGTCAACCTTGATCACAGTTGCATGTCGGCCCTGGATGACGAATTCGGGTGGGTAGGGGCGCTCCTTCCAGCTTGTCTTCGGCTTCCCCGTCTTGGTCGTCATGGCCTCCAGCGCGCGCTTCATCTCAAACACCCCGGAAAGGTGATGTTGCGTGACGAGTTCGGAGGCTTCCTCAAGCGCTTCCCCGAGCCGCCGCAAGACGAGCCCGTGGGACGGCTGAAAGGCTTCGATCCTGAAAGGTTTGTCGGGGGCCGAGGACCGCTCCCAGCGCTTCGTGATGCCGCCGCCGAGCGTATTGAGCACCTTGCCCATTTGCACGCGCGGATACTCCCGGAACTTGTCGGGGCCGCTTGTATGGGGCGGGTCGGCTTCATCGGCAAAGGCGGCTTCGACTCCCAAGGATGCCCCAAGCAACACCTTCGGGTCGATCTTCCGCCTCTTGATCCGAGCGAACACGGCGCGGGCCTTTACGGCGGGGGAGAGCGTTCGGATGTCATGGGCTTCGACAACCGGCCCCGCACTATCGAGAAGCCCTTCGATCCGCGCCAAGGCAGTCTTGACGAAAAGCTCGGAGGCGTTCTTGACGATCCATTCGAAGGCGGCGCGGCGGTAAGGGGTGAGGTGTCGTGCGGTATAACTACCGATTGTAGTATGGCCGTGGCGGCGGAGGTGATGGCGATGGCTGCGGCAGTATTTCCCCATGCCTTCCGTTGTGGCGGCCAGCGGGGGACGCTTGCAGCCGAGCACCCAGCACGTCTCATTGGCATAGGCGGGGTCGATGGTGGCGGCCTTGCGGATGGCGTCGGCGCGGCGTTTGAGGGCTTTTGGCGCTGTCGGAGGCGTGCGCCTCAATGCGATCTCCTCTCGTTAATCCACACAAATATTAGGTATAATTACCGGCTTGGGCTGCCCTGTCCCTGCCTCACAAAAACGCGGTATCGCGGACAAATTGGTCGTGAAGGAGCGCGGGAGGGCCGACAAGCGGGGTATGGGTAGCCCCAGGGCAAGAAGCGGGGGAGTTTGATGTCCCGCCGACTCCCTGTCCCTGAGGCCTCCGTCTAGCAGCCTACAAGAGGGTCAGCCGGGGTTCCTTAGGCGGCGACGGGAGGAGCGCCCAACGCATTAAGCCGAGCATCCGTGGCCGCGTCCTTGGCGCATTGGCGGAACCGGTTGTCCGCTGTGTTGCACGCTTTGCTCCACACGATTTTGTCATAGCCGCCGAAGCGCACAGTCTCCGCAGCTAAATCCAGCCAAAGGTCGAAATTGGAGGCGGGTTTGCTTGATGCGCTCTTTGCACCCGAACGGCCGCCGCTTGCTATGAATGACGCAAAGTCAGTGACGTTATTGAGGAACCAACTCTCCTCAACGACAATCCGCAAGCGTGTTAAGCCGCGATCGGAGGCCAGCCGTAAAGCCATGATGGTAGCCAAAATGGCCGCCCTTGGGCCTGTAACATCCGCATCCGTATTGCATTCGCATGGTGGCTGGAACGCGATGGCGTTCTTCCTGCGGTCCACGAACAGCACGCTTAGTGCCGCTACGGCGGGCGCTTTTGTCGTTGAATGAGCAATGTAAGCAATTTCTTCGTAGGAGTCGTTCGCTGCGGTTAACGTCGAAGTGTCCAAGTGCATATTTCCTTTCATTGTTTCTGTTGATGGAAGTGGGCTCTCAGCGCCCGCTTTGCTTCTTGTTGGGGAGGTGATCCACCATCGCGTTGATGGCCTGTAAGATACCCATGGCGTTCCGCAATGGGATGAGCCCTATGGCGCGCTTCGCCTCGGATCGGGTCCCCGACCACCCGTCCCTGATGCTCTCGATGCCCGTCTGGAGGGCGTCAAAGATCGCGCCCGCCATGTCCACCACGGGGATGCTGGTGATCGCGTTGAGGGTTAGCCCCGACGATCTGGCGGCTTGCCCGAAGCCTTGCCCGTCCTCATCCTTAGGGGGGAGCCCTAAGCGCTGCCCCGTGGTTAGAAAGGGTCCTATGACCTCGGGAGTTATGCCCGCCATGCCCACGCGGGACCACACGTTGAGGGCCATCTTGGCCAGCGGGCCACCTCTCCTTCGTGTTTGTTTGTTTGTTGCGCGCTCGCAGATAGTCGAACAAAAGCGGCCTCAGAGGCAGCGCTTGCGCCAAGTGCTTTGCCGATGTCGCGAATGTCTAAGAGGGTTAGCGGGAGACTTGCTTAGTGGCGGGAAGGCGGCGCTCGAAACGCCACGCCCTGGACTGCTTATGGAGGTGCCGCTCACCAGCTTCGGAGGTTTCTTTGCGGCTGGAACGGATCGCCCGTTGCTCTTGCTTGGAAGTTCCTGGGGGATAGGAGGAATAGTGCTGATCGTGCGGATGTTGCGGCCGTGGCGCGGCGATTTTGCGCGCTGCTTCTTTAGCGGCCATCGCCTCGCGAGTAATCAGGGTGAAGGTCTGCGTTGGGGCCTCCTGCGGTTTCGACGTTGCTTTGTCTCGTCAGCTTGGGAAAGAACCCAAGGACCGCTTTGCGCCATCGCGCCAACGGGGCCGCTTGCGCGCCTCCCGTGCCGCTTGCGCGGCTTGTTCGCCTCTAGGGCCGCTTGCGCGGCTTGGCCCCCGGTTATGTCCGGCTCCGGGAACCGCTACGCCCCCGGTATGGGCTAGAAGCCACAAACGCAAATAGCCGTCAAGCTCAAAATCGAACTTGCCGGCACAACTTCCCCATTTGCACCGCTTCTATCCCATAAAAAGCGCCGGTGCAAGGCGCAATACTACTAAACATTCTGTCGCAGTCAGTAAATTCAATTGGTTACGAGGCGGCGCGTGCCACCCGCGTCCCAATAAACGTCGGAAATGGCAGCAACTTCAATTAGTTGCTCATTGCAAATCGTGCCAACGGACTGTCGATCGACGCGACCAACCGGTAGCGTGCGCGGCGGCACATTCACCGGAACGTCCGCTGATAGGGTCCCACAAACCGGCACCAGGGGATCGAATTATTTTCGGAGGCGAGCAATGCAATTTGAACAATTCGACAGCGGCGACGCGGGTCCGACAGCGTCGTCGAAGGATCACGCTAGCAAGTTTCCCAACTGCGGCAATTATCTCAAGAATTCAATGAACCCACAGAAGCTTAAGAAGGATAAGCCCAAAGTATGGGCCGCTTTCGTTAAATGGTGCGGCAACGAGGTATGGGCCACCACGGCGTGCACGTGGGGCAAGGGGCCGATGGTTCAGATCAACAGCGCCAAGGTTCGCCGCGCCAATGGCCGCACCACGGGCGACGACGCCGAGCATGTGATGTGCTTCATTCATGGCAAGGTCGCCAACAAATATGAACAGGGCAACGTGGCTATCGTTTGGGAATCGACGGTCCTGCACGAACTCGTTCATTGGACGCGCTGGAAGCAGAAGCTTGTCGATCCGAAGGACGACAGCGGTACGGAGATCGAAGTGGGCAAGGCCTTCGAGAACGAGGCCTACGGAGGCGACGTGTCCTTGCAGACACCCGACGCGCCCAAGCCCTAACCGAACACCGACGGGCGACCTGAGCCGCGCTTCCCAAGCGCCCGATACACGCTCATCCGACTTATGTTCATGGCCTTCGCGATCTCGCTTGGTCCAAGGCCTTTGGCTTGGTGTTCACGCACCTTCTCCGCGTCGATGCTCGCAGGACGCCCGTTGTACTTCCCTTCCGCCTTGGCCTTGGAGATGCCCTCAAGCTGGCGCTCCTTGCGAAGGTTCGTCTCGAATTCCGCGAACACCCCGAGCATGTCGAGGAAGGCTTTCCCAGCGGCCGTTCCGGTATCAATTGGCTGTTCGGTCGCCTTCAACGTCACCCCCTTGGCTTTCAACTCGCGCACGATGTCCTGCAAGTCGCCAATGGAGCGCGCGAGGCGATCAACGCGGGTGACCACTAACTCATCGCCCTTGCGCAGGAAGCCCATGAGTCGCTTCAACTCCGCGCGGCCCTCCAGCTTGGTCCCGCTGACTTTCTCCTGCCGCACGTCCTCGCACCCAGCCGCCTCAAGGGCATGGAGTTGGATGCTCGTATCCTGGTCGGTCGTGGAGACGCGGGCATATCCGAACTTCGTCATGGCTGCTTGTCCTGGGATGTAACATTAGGGTGTATGCAGCTGTGTTACATGTCACAGAACTAGAGGTCAACCTTATGTTACGCATCCTTCGAGGGCCGAGGCGTGTAACCTCAGGGTATACCCTAACGTGACGAAGGAGCCGGGCTAAGCTGGTAAAGAGGATTGACAAAACTGCCTAGGTGGAAGAGCCCGGTAACATGGGCGCTTGTCGCGGGGAGGAGCAGGGCAAGTGGGCGACGATGGACTAAGCGTCGAAGAACGGCGTTCCCGCTGGGCCGATGTCATCGCGCGGCTATTTTTTGAGATTCCTGGGGATTTTTTTCTAAGCGTCGAAGCATTGCTGGAGCCCGATTGCCAGTTCCGCCCGGCGGGTCTGGCACTTATCGGAAATCTCCTTCGGGCCGCAACAGTCGCATCGCTTCCTTATACGATGGCTTCCTCAGAAGTTATGCAGCGTCGCTACAGCCAGTTACTTGCAGCCGAGAGTATTCGACAGCTTAATTACCACGAATCACCATTGAATGAAGAAGCACAGGCAAAAGCCGCCGAAATCGCTCATAGGCGAATGCGGGAAGAAACAGAGGCCGACGCGCGGCGCGAATTTCCATGGGCAGCCTCGGCAACATTGAGTAATCTTGAGAGCCGCCTTCATGACGAAAAGTTTTCGGCCGCTGCCGCCGATCTTCTTAGGTCCTGTTGACAAATACCCTCATCCATAGTCGGACGGCGGCGATGAGGACGAAGCCGCGGTAGCTTTCGGCGGTCTTGTCGTAGCGGGTCGCCAAGCGGCGCCAGTTTTTCAGTTTGTTGAAGC
>NZ_PDZR01000031.1 GCF_002891535.1 Methylocella silvestris
TCATGAGCGAATGCCGCGCTTTGACCAATATCATCGGCAATGGCGTCGCCACCGTGGTCATCTCCTGGTCGGAAGGCGAGCTCGACCGCGAAAAACTCAACGTCGCTCTCGGCAAAAAAATCGACGTCACGGATCTCGAGACCGGCCTCACGACGGGATAGCAGGGGCGGGAATTTCGCTGCGGCGCTCTTGCGCCGCGGGCGCTCTGATATTAGAACATAAGAAGAACATTTGGAGTTCAGCCATCTGCGCCGCCGGGCCGCAGGCCGGTTTCCGCGAGAAACTCTTATTTTATGTGGATGGCCGCGTGATCTCAGGCGGGGCGCTCTGACGTTTGCGCTAGGATCATGCGACAAGCGAAATCTTAAACTCGAGCGGGAGGAGCCGGACGGCGCCCCGCTTTGAAGGAGCGTCAGCATGGCGGGCAGCGTCAACAAGGTCATTCTCATCGGCAATCTTGGCCGCGATCCCGAAACGCGGCGGATGAATTCCGGCGACGCCGTCGTGAGCTTCAGCCTCGCCACGACCGATTCCTGGCGCGACAAGGCCACGGGCGAGCGCAAGGACCGCACCGAGTGGCATAACATCGTGATTTTCAATGAAAATCTTGGCAAGATCGCGGATCAATATTGCAAGAAGGGCTCGAAAGTCTATGTCGAGGGCGCGTTGCAGACGCGCGAATATACCGACAAGGACGGCAATCAGCGCAAGGTGACGGAGATCGTGCTGCAGCGCTTTCGCGGCGAGCTGACGCTGCTCGACAGCCGCGGCGGCGGCCGGGGCGAGGCCGACAGCGATCGGAGCTTTGAGGATTCCTCATCAAGCTTCGGGCGCTCTTCGCCGATGGAGCGCGCTCCCGAACGCCGGCCGGCGGCGACCGGGGCGAGCCGCGTTTCCGATATCATCGACGACGACATTCCGTTCTAAGCCGAGTTAACTGCAGGCTAATCTCCTGTTTCGATGAAGTTTTCCTGAGCTTGCGCGGCGCGCTGGCGTTTTGTCGTCCGGTCGATTAGGTTCGCCCGGCGCAGGCCGCGCGGCGCTTCGCCCGCTGGCTCTGATTTGCTCCCTTGAACTCGCTCATTTTCTGGATTGGCTGCTTTGGCCGACAACGACGACACAGGGCCGGGCGCGCCCGGCTCCGATATCCGCCCGGTTTCGATTTCCGACGAAATGCGGCGCAGCTACCTCGATTACGCGATGAGCGTCATCGTCAGCCGCGCGCTGCCCGACGTGCGCGACGGGCTGAAGCCGGTGCATCGGCGCATCCTGTTCTCGATGCACGAGCAAAACCACACGCCCGACCGGCCTTACGTCAAATGCGCCCGCATCGTCGGCGACGTGATGGGCAAATATCATCCGCATGGCGACAGCGCCATTTACGACGCGCTGGTGCGCATGGCGCAGGGCTTTTCCATGCGTCTGCCGCTGATCGACGGCCAGGGCAATTTCGGCTCGGTCGACGGCGATCCGCCGGCGGCGATGCGCTACACCGAATCGCGCCTCGCCCGCCCGGCCATGGCGCTGCTGGAGGATATCGACTCCGACACCGTCGATTTTCAGGACAATTATGACGGTAAGGAGCGCGAGCCTGTCGTTCTGCCGGCGCGCTTCCCCAATCTGCTAGTCAATGGCGCGGGCGGCATCGCCGTCGGCATGGCGACCAATATTCCGCCGCATAATCTTGGCGAGGTGATCGACGCCGTTATCGCCCTGATCGATAATCCGGAACTTACGATCGAGGAGCTGATGGCTTATGTGCCCGGCCCCGATTTTCCGACAGGCGGCGCGATCCTCGGACGCGCCGGCGTGCAATCGGCCTATCTCACCGGCCGCGGCTCGGTGCTGACGCGGGCCAAGGTCGAGGTCGAGACCTTGCGCAAGGAGCGCGAGGCGCTGATCGTCACCGAGATTCCCTATCAGATCAACAAATCGAGCCTTGTCGAGAAGATCGCCGATCTCGTGCGCGAAAAACGCGTCGAGGGGATCGCCGATCTCCGCGACGAATCCGATCGCGACGGCATGCGCATCGTGATCGAGCTGAAGCGCGACGCCGTCGCCGACGTCGTCCTGAACCAGCTCTGGCGCTACACGGTCCTGCAGTCGAGTTTCGCCTGCAATATGATCGCCCTCAACGGCGGCCGGCCGGAAATGCTGACGCTGAAGGATTTTCTGACGGCTTTCGTCGATTTCCGCGAGGAGGTCGTCACAAGGCGCACCAAATATCTGCTGGGCAAAGCGCGCGACGCCGCCCATCTCCAGGTCGGCCTCGCCATCGCCGTCGCCAATATCGACGAGGTGATCCGGCTGATCCGCAGCTCGGCCGACGCCGCCGCGGCGCGTGAGGCGCTGATGGCGCGCAGCTGGCCGGCGCATGACATGGCGCCGCTCGTCCTGCTGATCGCCGATCCGCGTCATATTCTTTCGGAGAACGGCGAATGCCGTCTTTCCGAGGCGCAGGCGCGGGCGATCCTCGAATTGCGGCTGCAAAGGTTGACCGCGCTCGGCCGCGAGGAAATCGCCGAAGCCCTGAACAAGCTCGCCGTCGAAATCGCCGACTATCTCGAAATCCTGCATTCGCGCGAGCGGTTGTTTTCCATCGTCAAGGAGGAGATGCTGGCGGTCAAGACCGCCCATGCGACGCCGCGGCGCACGATCATCCTCGACAGCGCGGCTGGCGTCGACGACGAGGATCTGATCCAGCGCGAGGACATGGTCGTCACCGTTTCGCATCATGGCTATGTCAAGCGCGTGCCGCTCGCGACCTATCGCGCGCAGAGGCGCGGCGGCAAGGGCCGGTCGGCGATGCAGACGCGCGACGAGGATTTCGTCGCAAGGCTGTTCGTCGCCTCGACCCATGCGCCGGTCCTGTTCTTTTCCTCGGCGGGGCAGGTCTACAAGGAGAAAGTCTGGCGGCTTCCGCTCGCCGCCCCGCAGGCGCGTGGCAAGGCGCTCGTCAACATTCTGCCGCTTGAACAAGGCGAGCGCATTACGACCATCATGCCGCTGCCGGAAGACGAAGCCGCCTGGGCGACGCAGGACGTCATGTTCGCGACGACGCGCGGCACCGTCCGCCGCAACAAGCTGTCCGATTTCGCTCAGGTCAACCGCGCCGGCAAGATCGCCATGCGGATCGACGAGGGCGAAGAAATCGTTGACGTCCAGATCTGCGGCGAGGCCGCCGACGTCCTGCTGACCACCGCCAAAGGCCAGTGCATCCGCTTTCCGGTCACCGACGTCCGGGTGTTCAAGGGACGCGATTCGATGGGCGTGCGCGGCATTTCGCTCGGCGAAGGAGACCGCGTCATTTCGCTTGCGATCCTGCGCCACATCGAGGCCGACAGCGGCGAGCGCATCGCCTATCTGAAAATGCGGCGCGCCGTCGCCGGCGAGGCCGCCGAGACCGGGACGGAGAGCGCTCCGGATGCGCAGGCCGCCGAGGAAGGCGCGCTTGAGGACTCCGGGCCGCGCAGTCTCGGCCCCGACCGTTATGCCCGCATGTCGGCCGACGAGCAGATCATCCTGACCCTCTCGAGCAACGGCTTTGGCAAGCGGACATCCTCGTTTGAATATCGCATCACCGGACGCGGCGGCAAAGGCATCGTCGCCATGGCGGTCAACCCGCGCAACGGCCTTCTCGTCGCATCGATGCCGGTCGAGGACGGCGACGAAATCATGCTGGTGACCAATGGCGGCCAGCTGATCCGCTGCCCGGTCGAGGGAATCCGCGTCGCCGGACGCGGAACGCAGGGCGTCATCGTGTTCAACACCGAGGCCGACGAACAGGTCGTGTCGGTCGAGCGGATCACCGAGGAGGACGCGGCGCGGGGCGAGACGGAAGAGGGCGAGCCGTCGCCGGATCCCTCCGCGGAGCCCGGAGAGGCTTAGCATCATGCCGAAAAGTTGGAGACTTTTCGGATCAACATGATGCGTCGAAACAAAAGCATCATGCCGAAAAGTTGGAGACTTTTCGGGTCAACATGATGCGTCGAAACAAAGACATCATGCCGAAAAGTTGCAGACTTTTCGGGTCGACGTAAGGCGTTGAACGACAGCGAGAGGCGGCAGTCAGGTTGGGCGAAGCAGAGCGACTGATGGCCATCAGAAGGCGTCGCGCGCGTCTGTCGCTGCCCAAAAGCCGCGACGAGATCCGCGATCCGCTGCTGTCGATCCTGACCCTTCTGCTGATTGGGCTGATTTTTATCGTGGTGCCGCTTCATGCGGCGGGCGCGATCTCGGCGGAAGGCTACGGCTTCGTCGTCGTCCTGCTGCTGGCAAGCTGCGCGCTGACCCAATCGCGGCGGTGGTCGGTGATCGCTGCGCTTTTATTCGGCATTGGCATTGCAGCGGCGGCGATCGTGCTCCGTTCCAAGGCGCCCTCTTTCGTCGATCTTTATCTCGACGCCGTCGCGACGCTGATCATTGACGTCGTGCTGATCGTTGTCGTCACGCAGGCGGTGTTCGCGCCCGGCAAGATCACCATTCATCGCATCAATGGCGCGGTGCTTTTGTATCTGACGATCGGCATGACCTTCGCCGGACTGTTTACGGTGGTCGCCCTTGCGTCGCCTGGCGCGATCTCGAACCTCGACGCAAACGAGATGCGGGGCCTTGCGAGCCGCGTCATCTATTTCAGCTTCACGACCCTGACTTCGGTCGGCTATGGCGACATCGTCCCGGTGCATCCGGTGGCGCGCTCGCTCGCCAATCTCGAAGCGATTGTCGGCCAATTGTTTCCGGCGACGCTTCTTGCCCGCCTTGTGACGCTCGAACTGTCCGAGCGCTCCACCAGACCTTGATCGCCGCGCCGGCGATCAGTTGCGCCGGCCGGTGCGGATCTGATAGCCGCCGTCCTGGGCTCTTGTAAAAATCTCGTCGACTTGCGGATGGCGCACCGGATCGCCAGACGTGTCGGGCAGGAGATTCTGCTCCGAGACATAGGCGATATATTCGGTCTCGGCATTCTCCGCGAAGAGGTGATAGAAGGGCTGATCCTTGCGCGGGCGAACCTCTTCGGGAATGGATTGCCACCATTCGTCGGTGTTGGAAAAGACCGGATCGACATCATAGATGACGCCGCGGAAAGGATATTTCCGGTGCTTGACGACCTGTCCGATGCCGAATTTTGCAACAAGAGGCTTCATGAAATCACGTCCGCGGCAAAATCGACGCCGGAGCGGCCCATCGGGCGCCAGAGCGGATCATCCGGACCTTATTTCGGTAACCGGCGCCGCCGCTGATGTCAATTGCGCCTGCGCGCGCCGGATCTGTCGCTCATGAGCCTGCAAAATCTTCCGCCCGAATTGTTGACCAATGCGGAAATGGGCGAAGCCGACCGGATGACGATCGCCTCCGGCACGCCGGGCTATCAGCTGATGGAAAACGCCGGCGCCGCTGTCGCCGCAGAGGCCGCGCGGCTGTCGCCGAGAGGCGGCAGGATCGCAGTGCTGTGCGGCCCGGGCAATAATGGCGGCGATGGTTTTGTCGCGGCGCGGCTCCTCAAGGCGCGCGGCTTTTCCGTCACGCTTGGCTTGCTTGGGCCATGCGAGGCGCTGCATGGCGACGCCGCGACCGCCGCGGGCGCGTGGGATGGCGAGACGGCGGCGCTTGACGCGCTTGATCTCGAAAGCGCGGATGTTGCGATCGACGCATTGTTTGGCGCCGGCATCGCGCGCGATCTCGATGGAGCGGCGCGCGACGCCGTGCTTCGCCTCAATGAGTGGTCGGCGCGGCGCAGGAAGCCGGCGCTCGCGGTCGATGTGCCCTCGGGTCTCGATGGAACCAGCGGGGAGATCCGCGGCGTCGCCGTGCGGGCGGCGCGCACGATTACGTTCTTCCGTCGCAAGCCCGGCCATTTGCTTTTGCCCGGACGCATCTATTGTGGCGAGACCGTCGTGGCCGATATCGGCATCCGGGCAGAAACGCTCGCCGCGATCGCGCCGAAGGCGGCGGCGAACGGGCCGCAGCTCTGGGGCCGACTGCTGCCGTTTCCCTCGATCGAGGGACATAAATATTCGCGCGGCCATGCGCTCGTCCTGTCCGGCTCGCTCGCGCACACCGGCGCGGCGCGGCTTGCGGCCAGAGGGGCGCTGCGCGCCGGGGCGGGGCTCGTCACGGTCGCGACCCCGCGCGATGCGCTGGCGGTCCACGCCGCGGCGCTGACCGCCGTCATGACGGCGCCCTGTGACGGGCCGGAAGAACTGGCGGCGCTTCTTGGCGACAGCCGCAAGAACGCGCTCGTGCTTGGCCCCGGCCTCGGCGTCGGCGCCGAGACGCGCGCCTTTGTGACGACCGCGCTCGCGGCTGGAAAGGCGGGTCCCTCGCCCCGCGCGATCGTGCTCGACGCCGACGCTCTGTCGAGCTTCAAGGGCGCGGCGGCCGAACTCGGGCAGGCGATCCGCGCGGCAGGCGCGCCCGTCGTCCTGACGCCGCATGACGGCGAATTCGCGCGGCTGTTTGACGGCGCCTCGCCGGACGACGCGGACCGATACGCTGGGAACGGCTTCCAGCCCGAGGCCGCGCGCGAGGCGCTGAAAAACCTGCGCTCCGGCTCGAAGCTCACGCGCGCGCGGGCTGCGGCCGTGCTGACGGGCGCCGTCGTACTGCTGAAAGGACCCGACACCGTCGTCGCCGATCCGGACGGGCGCGCGACGATCGACGATCTGTCGCCGCCCTGGCTCGCCACCGCCGGCTCAGGCGATGTTCTCGCTGGCATGATCGGCGGACTTTGCGCGCAAGCCATGCCCATCTTCGAGGCGGCCTCCGCCGCCGTCTGGCTGCATGGAGCGGCCGCGCGCCAATTCGGCGTCGGGCTCATCTCTGAGGATTTGCCCGAATCGCTGCCGGCCGTCCTGCGCGCCCTCTATGACAATCTGGGCCGCCACCCGCTCTGAGGCCGCCGCGGGCGATCAAGCACAATTGTCTCCACTTTGCCGGTTTTTGCGGAGAGGATCACGAGAGCCCCGCGGCAGGGGACATCTGGAACCTCGATGCGCGCTCCGAACGAGATCGATTTCTGGCGCGGCTTCGCTCTCGTCACGATTTTTATCAATCATATCCCCGGGCTTTATTTCGAGCGCTTCACCTTCCGCAATGTCTCGCTCTCGGACTCGGCCGAGCTGTTCGTGTTTCTGGCCGGCGTCGCGCTGCGCAAGCTCGTCGAGGGGCCGGTCGCGGGGCTAAAGCCGGGCGCTATCGTGTTCCGCCTCGAGGGCCGCGCACTCAATGTCTATGTCGCGCAGACGGTGATTACCGAAGTCGCGATCGCTCTCCTGGCCGCGGCTTCGCTGTTGCTTGACGCGCCCTTCATGATCGATTGGCACAATGCGTCGGCCGTTTTCAATCAGCCAGTGGAGGCTCATATCGGGCTGGTCCTGCTGACGCATCAGCTGGGCTATTTCAACATCCTGCCGCTCTATGTCGTGCTGATGTTCGTCGCGCCGCTGATCGCGCTGACGCATCGCTACGCGCCGGCCGCGCTCGCGCCGGCGTCCTTCGCGATCTATGCGTTTGCGCTGATCTCGGGGATCAATTTTCCGACCTGGCCGGTCGAGGGCACCTGGTTTTTCAATCCGCTGAGCTGGCAGTTCATCTATTGCCTCGGCTTCATCCTTGGCGGCGCCGACGGGCTTGGCGGTTTCGCTCGGCGCCACAGGCAGAGCCTGCGCCGTCTCGCCATCCCGATCGTCGCAGCGGGCGCGGTCCTGGCGCTGATGAATTTCTCGCCGAGCCCGATATCGGTCCCGCAGCCGAAGCTTCTCTTCATGTTCGACAAGACGTTTCTGTCGCCTGCCCGTCTTGTTCACAGTCTAGCTTTGACTGCGCTTTTCGCAGGCGCCTTTGCAACCATCGAGCGTTGGTCCCCGGCCGGGGGAAAATTTCTTTCTCTGCTTGGGCGCAACTCGCTGAATGTATTCTGCGCCGCTTCGCTGCTCAGCCTGATTTGCCAGATAGTTCGCTTTGTCTATGGCGGACATGTTGCAACCGATGCGCTGATCGTTATCCTCGGACTGACAGTCATGGGACTTGTCGCATGGGCTTCGGAATGGCGCGCAAGACTACCGGCGGATCGGCCCGCGCGGGCGCGTTAGCGGCGCTGGTCTGCCTCGCGCCGCTCGCGCATGCGCAGGATGCGCCATCTTCCGTCGCGCCGCTCGCGGGCTCTGGCGCGAGCGCGCCCACTGCGATGGTCGCGCCGCCGCTCAGCGCGTCCTGCGACGTCCCCGCGTCCGATCTTGCCGGTCCGATCGCCCTGCCGAATTTTACCGCGGCGCTGCAAAAGCGCGAAACGGTCACAATCCTTGCGATCGGATCGTCCTCGACCGCCGGGACGGGCTCCTCCAACACGGCCAAGACCTATCCCTCGCAACTCGAAGCCATCCTTGAAAAGACGTTGAAGGGCGAGGACGTCATCATTATCAATCGCGGTCTGCCGGGCGAGGTGGCGCAGAGCACGGCCGAACGCATCAAGAGCGAGGTCGCGCTGAAAAAACCCGATCTCGTCTTGTGGCAAACCGGCACGAATGACGCGCTGGCGCGAGTCCCCGCCAGCGATTTCGCGGCGACGGTGCGCTCGACCGTTCAATGGCTCAAGGACAACCAGACCGATGTCGCCCTCGTCGGGCTGCAATATGCGCCGCGGCTGGCGCGCGACAGCAATTACGCCGAGATCCGCGATGCGCTAAAGCGCGTCGCGGCGGAAGAGAACGTTCTGTATGTCAGCCGCTATGACGCCATGCGCTTCATCGCGCAGACTCGCGCCAACCTGCATCTGATGGCGCAGGACGGGTTTCATCTGAATGATCTTGGCTATCAATGCATGGCTGAACATGTCGCCCATGCGCTGATCGTCAGCCTGTTCATGAAGAAAGTGCGACCCGCCGCGAATTGAAAATCCCGCCGGTCCCGACGTCGCGGCCGTCACGTCGCAAGCCGCCGTTCGCCGAGCGCGCAGGCGAGGGCCGCAAAACCCTCGATGTCGATCTCCTCGGCGCGGGCCGTCGGATCAACGCCGGCGGCGGCGAGGATCGCCGCGGCGTCGTCTGCCCCGAGCGATTTCAGCGACTGCCGCAGCATCTTGCGCCGCTGCCCGAAGGCGGCCTGCGTCACAAGCGACAGCAGCCGCGCCTCGCAGGACAACGGGGCTGCGCGAGGGCGAAGCTCGACCACGCTCGACGTCACCTTCGGCGGGGGCGTGAAGGCGGATGGCGACACGTCGAACAGGATGCGGGTTTCGCAGCGCCAGTTGCACAGCACCGCGAGACGGCCATAGGCGGCGCGCTGCAAAGGCGTCGCGACGATCCGCTCAGCGACCTCGCGCTGGAACATCAGGATGAGGCGGTCGAACCAGGGGGGCCATGGTTCGCTTTCGACCCAGCGCGTCAGCAGCGCGGTTGCGACATTGTAAGGAAGATTGGCGCAGATGCGGGCGGGCCGGGCGTCTCCCGCCAGGGCCGCGACATCGGCGCCAAGCGCGTCGCCGGCGATAATATCGAGACGCCCGGGATAATGTTCGGCGATCTGCCGCAGCGCCGGCAGGCAGCGCTCATCGCGCTCGATAGCGATCAGTTTTCGCGCGCCCTCCGTGAGCAGCGCGCGGGTCAATCCTCCAGGACCCGGGCCGACCTCGAGGATCAGCGCAGCGTCCTTCGGCCCCGCGGCGCGGGCGATGCGGCCTGTGAGATTGAGGTCGAAAAGAAAGTTTTGCCCGAGCGATTTCTTTGCGTCGAGGCCGAAAGACGCGACGATCTCGCGCAAAGGGGGCAGGTCGTCCGTCGCGCCGGACATCAGCTTGAAAGAGCCCGGCGCGCGAGCCGGCCGGCGAGCTTGAGTGCGGCGATGAGGCTTGAGGGATCGGCGATCCCCTGGCCGGCGATGCCGAAGGCGGTGCCATGATCCGGCGAGGTGCGGATGAAAGGCAGGCCGAGCGTCACGTTCACGCCATGGTCGAAAGCGAGCGTCTTGATCGGAATCAGCGCCTGATCGTGATACATGGCAATCGCGACGTCATAGCTCTCGCGCGCCTTGGCGTGAAACATGGCGTCGGCGGGGTGCGGGCCGCTGACGCAGACGCCCGCCTCGCGCAGGGCGGCAAGCGCCGGGGCGATGATGTCGATTTCTTCACGCCCCATGGCGCCGCCTTCGCCGGCGTGCGGATTGAGCCCGGTAAAGGCGAGCCGTGGCCGCGCGACGCCGAACCGGCGCTGAAAATCATGCGATGTGATTTGGCCGGTCCGGATCAGCAACGCCGTCGAGAGGCGCCCAGGAACGTCCTTCAAGGGGATATGGATCGTCGCCGGCACGACGGCGAGTTCAGGCGACCACAGCAGCATCACGGGAAGTACCTTGCGTCCCGTCAGGCGCGCGGCCAGAACCCCGAGAAATTCCGTATGCCCCGGATGCGCGAAGCCGGCGCGATAGAGAATCTCCTTGGCGATGGGATTGGTGACGACCGCCGCCGCCTCGCCGCGCGCGACGAGGCCGACGCAGGTTTCAATCGAGGCGATCGTCGCCGCGGCATCGTCTGGATGCGGTTTTCCGGGAGCGCCTTTGACGACGCCTTGCGAATCGAGCACGGGCAGCGCGTCGGGGAATGTCTTCAGCGCTTCGGCGGCGGAGGCGACCCGCGCGATCGGCGCCTCAAGACCAAGGCTGCGCGCGAGGGCGGCAAGATGGTCTGCCTCGGCGGCGATCACAAAGGCTGGCGCCTCGGGATCCTCGCGCGTCAGACGCCAGGCTTTCAGCGCGAGTTCAGGGCCAATGCCCGAGGGATCGCCGCGGGTCAGCGCGATCAGGGGCTTTGCCGGTCGAGGCGCATCTAACATATGACGGGCGCCTTCTGACCTGATTTGCGGGGTCCTCAAGCGGGGGCCGATCCGGGCGACCGCAGGCGCGCTTGTGCTGTGCTCAGGGCGCGGTCTTCACGATGACGGCTCTATCGCGCAATTCCTTGAGACGGCGCTCTCCGTCCGCCTGAATATGCGCGGCGAGCAGTTTTTGCGCGATCGTCTGCCGGATAGCCGTATCGTCCTTGGCGGGGCCGCGCGCGCAGACGGCGACCATCTCAAGACCGGATGTCGAGCGTTGCGGCGGCGATAAATGTCCAACCGGCGTCTTGTCGAGCAACTGCCGCAGCTGATCGCCAAGTTCATGCGAGCTTCGGGTCAACGGGTCGCGCACCGTGACGTCGTTCAGCGTGCGCGCCATCTCGGCGCCGGTCTTGCAATCGGAGAAACGGCTGCGCAGCTGCTCGGCCTCCTTGGCGCGGACGGCGAGGCTCGCGGGCGTCGTTCCGATCGGCAGCGTAAAGATGATTTGCTGCACGGTATAGGAGGTGCCGGCGGCGGCCTTGCCGCCCTGCTTTTCGAGCTCGGCGCGCACCTGCGTCTCGCTCGCCTCGACGCCTTTGTTCAGCGCCTTGACGAGGACGGTAAAGGCGAGATTGGCGCGGAAATAGGATTTGAACTGGTCCTCTGAGACGCCGGCGCCCTGGATCGCCGCGAGCAGCGCCTGCGGCTGCATGTTCATGTCCGTCGCCGTCTGGACGATCTGCTGTGAAATATCGGCGTCGCGGGGATTGACGCCGTATTTCTCGGCCTCGTGAATTTGCAGGCGGTCCCTGAACAGGCTCTCGATCGCCGCCTCGCGCGTCGCCGGCTTGCGCAGCACGCGCAGCAGCTTCATCCGCTGGTCGATGTCGATATTGGTGACCGGATCGCCGTTGATGCTGGCGACGATGGCCTGGGCATGGACGGGAAAGACGCCGGCGAAGGGCGCCGCGGCGACAACCGCGGCAAAGAGGCTCGCTTTCAGAAGAACGCCCGCATAAGCGCCGGCCTTACGCATTTCGGTCATTCTCCGCAATTCT
Source organism: Methylocella silvestris (assembly GCF_002891535.1). GTDB lineage: Bacteria > Pseudomonadota > Alphaproteobacteria > Rhizobiales > Beijerinckiaceae > Methylocapsa > Methylocapsa silvestris_A. The sequence goes on from NZ_PDZR01000031.1 coordinate 11,867, forward strand.
CCCTTGTTTTCTTCGGTCGCGGCTTTTCCGCCCGCTTGAGATTATGCGGTCGATCAGGCGATCGCTCCGCATCGTTGCGTTGAAACATGCTGAGATGGGAAAAGGAGTCAACTTGGGACCGGTCAATAATTCAGGCCGTCGAGATTGCTCGTGTTGCTGAAGGTCTGGCTGAGCTTGATTTGGCCAAGCGTGCGCAGCTCCAGCTGAACCAGCACGGTCTGATTGCGCGTCAGGCCGCCATTGCCATTGTCCTGATAGACGGAGGAAAAATTGACCGAGAGAGTGGTGCAATCATCCTGATAACCGGCGCCGACGCCGAAAGCGGCGATGGCGAAGGGGCCGGGATTTGAGTAGCCGATCATTGAAGCTGGATAGAATTGCCGGCTCATGTCGAAGGTGATGTTGCCCTGAGCCCAGTAATTGTCGCTCACCTTATAGCGGCTGTTGAGAGCGAGGCCCTGGCGGCGCACATAATAGCCGATTTCAGGCTGGGCCTGGTAATTCGCGTATTGAATTCCGCCGGTCCAGGCGCCGAGGTTGTAAGTTCCGACGACGTCGATGCGTCTTGGCGCAAAACCGTTGACGTCGAAGCGACCCTTCGTCGTCAGGGCGAATGCCGAGCTTGGCGCGACCGTGACGGCGCCGACATAGTCGGAGAGCCGCGTGTCGAGGCCGGAGCTGAGGCCCACATTGGCGGCGTCCGGCGTCGCATAGGCGTTGGTGCCCGCGAGCTGATAGGACTGGCCGCCGATGACGTTGATATAGCCGCCTTCCTGAAAATTCAGCGTGGCCTGGCCGCCGTAATTGGCTCTCGTTCCCGTTTCGAAGCGGTCGTAGCCTGAATATTTGTCCCATTGGAACAGCGAGGCTTCGTCGAAAACGAGGCTCTGCGCGTCAAGATTGGCCTGCCCGTAAGAGCCGATCTGGTTGTTCGGCCGCGCGATGATCTGGCCGATCGGCGTCACGCTCACCGAGCCGAAGCTCGTCTTTGCGAAGAAGGGATAGCGATACTCGAAGCCGACGCCGGGGTTCAAGGCGCCGAAGGCGGCGTCCTGTGTGTTCTGCAGGAAGGGCAGCTGAGACGAATTATAGATCGCCGAAGATCCCGCCGAGGAGGCGAAGCCGAACGAGCCGCTGGTGGTGAGGTCGAGAATTTCGCCGTTGACCCGCGTGAAGGCGAAGGGCGTCCAGACCTCGCCGATCGGGTCGATGTATTGGCGTTTCCACGACACGTCGAGGGACGCGCGCGTGTAGATCCCGGCGATGCCGCGCAAAAGGCATGTGCCGGCGACCCGACCGGGAACGTAATTGGTGCAGGTTGGATAGAGCGAGTAGGCGTTGTCGAGCACCCGCGTCCCGACCGACTGGAAGCTCGCCGTCGCGGCGGAAAGGCTCGCCAGATTGAAATTCGTTTCGATCTGTCCGCCAATTCCATGCGAAATGGCGGGATCGACGTCGAAGGTTTTGTTGTAATCGAAGACAGGGTAGGCAGCGGTCTGCTGCGGCTGGATGTCATGCGAGGAGAGTCCCTCGAAACGATACCCGCGCAGGTCGAAATAGCCGCGGTCCTGGCCGATCAGATAGGCCGTCGTCGTCGTCTCATTGATATAGTTCGAGGAAAGCGTCTGGCTCGGGATATTGTAATCGTTGAGGAACCATTTGTCCGACAGCACGGTGAACTGCCAGCCGAACTTCCAGTGGTCGGCAATCTGCACCTCGCCCTTGCTTTCGAGCGAGCCGCGCATCCTGATATCGGCCGCTCCCCAGGGCGAGGCGGGGAAGGCGGATTTCTCCAGCTGGTCGATTCCATTGGCGCGAATGAAATATTCGCCGTGTTCAAGCCGCTGGCGCCATTCGCCGCTCGCCAGAAAGCCCTGTTTCGACAGAAATGTCGGCGTGAAGGTGATGTCGTAATCCGGGGCCAGCGCCCAGAAGATCGGAACGCCGAAGCCATAGCCTAGCGCCGATTTCGTGACGAGACTTGGCATCAGCACGCCGGATTTGCGCGTGACGGTCGGATCGGGCGAGGAGAAATACGGCATGTAGACGACCGGCATGCCGAACAGTTCGACCGTCGCATTCTCGTAATAGAGCATCTGCTCGTCGTTCTTGTGGATGATGCGCTTCGCGCGCACCCGCCACAGAGGCGGACGGTCGTAATTCGATCCGCAGGCGGCGCAGGCCGTATAGGTGCCCTTGGTGAAGACCGTTGTGTCTTCATTGATGCGTTCGGCGAAGGGCGCGCTGAAATAGGTCTTGTCGGTGGTGTCGATGCGCAGGCTGTGGATGAACCCGTCGCGGAAGTCGTCGGTCAGATCAAAATAATCGCCGTAAAGGATCGTCCCGTCCGCTTCAGTGCGTTTGGCGTGGCCTTCGGCGACGACACGGCCGCTGTTGCGGTCGAGGGTGACGCGATCGGCCTCGAGCAGGCGGCCCTTGTAATAGACGCGCGCCGAACCGACGGCGGAGACCGTATTCTTGACTTCATCCTGGCGCAGTTCGTCCGCCTCGACGACCATTTTGTTCGGGTCGACGGCGGGTGCGGGCGCAGCCTTTGCCGCAGCCTTGGCGGAGGCGGTTTTGGGAGTTGACGCGCCTGATTCCGCCGCGGCCGCTGGCGCGGCGAGGGCGAGGCCCGCGACGCCGATCCCGAGCGCGGCAAGCCGGAGCGCGGCGCGGAAAAAAGCGCGAGCGCCAGCCGCCTCAGCGGCCGCTTTCGGAGCGCCGCCAAGACCGGTTGGTCGAGCTGCGACCCTGTTGGGGCAAAAACGCCGCCCCATCACCCATCCTCCTGATTCAACAAGGCGAGCGCCCCTAGCATGCTCGCGATGACGGCCGGCGACCATGCGGCCACCGGGGCGCTGACAAGGCCCGCGCCGCCGAGGTCGCCGACCAGCTTGGACGCCACATAAAGCACGAAGCCAGCCGCCACGCCACCGCCAACCATTTTCTCGATTCCACCAAATCGGAAAAACCTTAAGGAAAAGGCCGCAGCGATCAGAACCATCGCGACGAACAGCAGCGGCCGCGCCAAAAGCGATTGAAATTGCAGCTTATACGCCGTCGAGTCGAGTCCTGCCTTGTCGGTTTGACGTCCGGCGGCGTCAAGATCCCAGAATGGAACGGATTGCGGCGAGATCGGCCCCCGCGCCACCTGAGCCGGCGTCAGATTCGAGGCGAGCAGATAAACGCTCGTATCGATCGTCTCTTCGCCCGGCATCAGGATGCGGGCCTGCTCGAAGCGCCACACGCCGTCGCTCAACTGCGCGTGTTCCGCCACGACCTCCGCCTCGAACTTGTCGTGATCGTTATAGATATAAGCGGTCGGCTTCGTCAGGCGCGAACCGTCGCGGGACATCGCCCCCGCTTTGATAATGGCGTCGCCGTCGACGCTTTTCTGCCGGATCCAGATGTCGGCGTCGGCGTTCTGCTGCGTCAGGCGGCCGAAAATCTCGACCTCGATCTTGTCGGCGCGCTGCTTCATGGCGGCGGAGACCGGATTGAACAGCATCACGGAGCCGACGCCGATAACGAGCGCGATCGCGATCGGCGGGACGAGAAAGCCCCAGACCGAGACGCCGACAGCGCGAGCGATCAGGAGCTCCAGCTTGCGGGTAAGATCAAGAAAGGCGGCCATGGAGCCGCAGAGGACGCAAAACGGCATCAATTGCTCGGCGGCGGACGGCGCCCTTAGCATCGCCAGCAGAGCGACCGACCGCGGCGAGGCGTCAGGCAGGTCCGTGGTGCGGCGCAGCATCTCGACGAAATCGACGACGAACACCATGCCGCAGATCGTCACGAAAACCGCGATGATCAGCGTCAGGAAACGCGCCGAAAAATAGCGGCCGAGCGTCCAGCCGATCATTGACGCAACAGTCCCGCGGAGAGACGACGCGCCGGCGCCTGTCGCCTGAAAACGGCGCGGCCAAAAGCGTTTGCGGAAACGGTCATGCTCGACATCATGAAACTCAAATCCCGTACGCCCCGCACAATCTTGCTACACCGCCCTCGGCCTCGCCGCTAGGCGCCGCTCCGCCGCAGCGCGGGATTTCGCGCCCGCGTGACCTTACCATCACAGATGCCGCCCTTTCGCGAGCGGCCTAATATCGCGAGCCCTCGCGGCATTTTTTCGGCGCGCGGAGCTTGCGCCGCGTCCGCCATGCGCCTTTCCGGCGCGCGAGGCGATTAACAAATTTGCGATCATGACCTGACAGGGACGATGCTTTTTTGATAAGCACGTCATTCCGAAGGGTCGAGGCAGGCGCAAGCTTTGCCGGCAGAGCGCGCGACGCCGAAACGGGGAGCCGGTTTCGCGCGGCGGCCCTGACCGGGTCATCGTCTTATTCAGGTCGGGACAGCGGATCGAAGACGTCGGAAGGATCGCCGCCTGTCTCGAATGGAGTTCGTCCCGGTCCAGTCAGTTTTTGAGGATCACATGCCGCCATCGTTAAAAATTCAGTTCGCGCCCTTGGGAAAGCTGGCCTTGGCAGCGCCCGGGGCGAGCGCAGCCGCGGGCGATTCGGCCAAAGCGGCGCAAACGCTCGTGATCTTCGCCGGGCCCGATCTGAAGCTCGGAGCGGCGACGCTGAAGCTGATTGGCGCGGAGGCGGAGGCGCTGATCCGGCGCGGCGCCGCCACGGCCAAATTCAGGGGAAAAGTCTCATCGGCGCTGGATCTGATCGCGCCGGCGGGTCTTGCCGCCGACCGACTGCTGGTGATCGGCGCTCCGGGCGAGGAAACGGCCGAGCCGAAGACGCCCGAGGCGGGCAAGCCGGAGACGGTTGTTCCGATCAAACCGGCAGCCCCGCCGACCCTTGCCGACTACGCCAATCTCGGCGGCGTCGTCGGCGGCAAGCTTGGCCGCGGCGCTGCGGCGACGGTTGTGTTCGACCTGCCGCGCGCGCCCGAGAACGCGGCGGCGGCGGCGGCGGAATTCGCTCTCGGCCTGCAGCTGCGCGACTATCGCTTCGACCGCTACAAGACCAAGAAAAAGGACGACGCCGACGAGAATGGCGCGAGCGAGATTGTGATCGCCGTCGCCGATCCCGAGGCGGCGCGCGAAAAGGCCGCAGGCAGCGAAGCGGTCGCCGCGGGCGTCATCACCGCCCGTTCGCTGGTCAATGAGCCGGCCAATATTCTCTTTCCCGAAGAATTCGCCGCGCGCGCCAAGGAGCTCGAAAAACTCGGCGTCGAGGTCGAGATTCTCGATGAGACGGCCATGCAGGCGCTCGGCATGGGCGCCCTGCTTGGCGTCGGCCAGGGCTCGTCGAGGCAGAGCCGGGTCGTCGTCATGCGCTGGCGCGGCGCCGGCGAGGGCGGCGATTCGAAGCCGATAGCCTTCGTCGGCAAGGGCGTCACCTTCGACACCGGCGGCATTTCCATCAAGCCGGCCGCCGGCATGGAGGACATGAAGGGCGATATGGCCGGCGCCGCCTGCGTCGTCGGGCTGATCGAGGCCCTTGCCGCGCGCAAGGCCAAGGTCGACGTCATCGGCGCCATTGGCCTCGTCGAGAACATGCCGGGGCCGGATGCGCAGCGTCCCGGCGACATCGTCAAATCCATGTCGGGCCAGACCATCGAGATCATCAACACCGACGCCGAAGGGCGCCTCGTGCTCGGCGACGTGCTCTGGTATGTGCAGGACCGGTTCAAGCCGAAATTCATGATCGATCTTGCCACCTTGACCGGCGCCGTGCTTGTCGCGCTTGGGCAGGAGCACGCCGGGCTCTTCACCAATGATGACGATCTTGGCGAAAAGCTGCTCGCTGCGGGGAAGGCGACCGGCGAAAAACTCTGGCGCCTGCCGCTCGCCCCCGCCTATGACAAGATGATCGATTCAAAGTTCGCCGACATGAAGAACACCGGCGGGCGCCATGCCGGCTCGATCACGGCGGCGCAGTTCCTGCAGCGCTTCGTCAACGGCACGCCCTGGGCTCACCTCGATATCGCCGGCACGGGCATGAGTTCGCCGTCGAGCGACGTCAATCAGAGCTGGGGCTCGGGCTTTGGCGTGCGGCTGCTCGATCGTCTGGTGTCGGACAATTACGAGGGCTGAGCAGCCTTCCGGCGAGCGCGCATGGAGATCTGGTTCTATCATCTGCAGCGCCAGAGCCTTGATCAGGCGTTGCCGGTCCTTATCGAGAAATCACTCGAAAGGGGCTGGCGCGTCGTCGTTCAGGGTTCGAGCGAAGAGCGGCTCGCCGCGCTTGACCAGCACCTTTGGACCTATCGCGACGACAGTTTTCTGGCGCATGGCCGCGCCGTCGACGGCGACGGCGATCTACAGCCGGTCTATCTCGCAACCGGCGCCGAGAATCCCAATGGCGCGCGCCTGAGAATTTTCATCGAGGGCGCGCCGATCGCGGGTTCGCTCGCCAACGGCCCCTATGAGCGGGCGCTCGCCGCCTTCAATGGCAATGACGAGGACGAGCTTCTGGCCGCGCGGGCGCAGTGGAAACAGCTGAAAGACCAGGGCTTTGCCTTGAGCTACTGGCAGCAGAACGAGGCCGGGCGATGGGAGAAGAAGGCGTGAGGGCCGAGACGCCGCGCGACGCGGATTTTGCGGCGCGGCGGGCGCAGGCGCGGCTGGAGCTCGACGCGCTGGACCCCGCGAAGGGCGGCGCGCCGGACCCCGATCCGCTGCGGCGAAATTGGTTCGAGGCGGTCTATTCACTCGCGCAAAATGACCCGGCGCGGGTGCCCTGGGCCAATCTTGCCCCGCATCCGCTGGTCAAATCCTTCGTTGATTTTCAGCTCTCTGGCCTTGCCGGAACGCGCGTGCTCGACGTCGGCTGCGGGCTTGGCGACAACGCCGAATGGTTCGGCCAGGCTGGCGCTGATGTGACGGCGTTCGATCTCATTGAAGAGGCCGTGGCTTGGGCTCAGCGCCGGTTCCCGGGATCAAAAGTCGCTTATTGCGCCGCCGATCTGTTCAAGCCGCCGCAAGACTGGCGCAGCAAATTCGATTTTATCAATGAATGCTACACCTTGCAGGCGCTTGCCCCTTCGCTTCTCGGCGAAGCGCTTGCGGGCCTCGCCGCGCTGCTCGCGCCGGGCGGAAAGCTTCTTCTGATCGCAAGGGCCCGCGACGAGGACGCCGCCGCGGCGTCGGGACCGCCCTGGCCGCTGCCGGCATCGATTTTCGCGCAGGCCGCCGGCGCCGGGCTGGAGCCGCTCGTCATCGAGGACATTGCCGCGACCGCGGAGGTTCCCAGCCGGCACTGGCGCGCGCTGCTGCGGCGCTCCAACGGCGCCTAGTTTTTTGCGCGCGAGGCTTCAAAATCTGCTGCATGTGACCGACGCGGCCGCGGCGAAAGCCGGCTTCGTCGATGCGCGGGGACGCCGCGAATATATGCAGCTCGCCGGCGCCGCCTTTCTGATTTCCTTCATGTATTCGCACGCCGCGCTGCTCGCGGTGGTTTTCGCGCGCGAGGGGTTCGATCTTCATGCGATCGGCCTTTTGCTGTCGCTCTATGCCGCTCCCGTCATCCTGTTCACTTTTCTGTCGGGGGCGATCGCGGCGCGGATCGGCGTGCTCAACACGTGCCGGCTCGCAATTCTGCTGATGCTGATCGGCTTTTTCAGCCTGCGCTACACGGCTGGCGATTTCTGGCCGGCGATGGCCTCGCGCATGGCGCAGGGGATCGGACAGGGCCTGCTGCTCAGTTCCTTCGTCACTTATGGGCAGAGCCGTCTCAACGCCAGCCGGTTCGTCTATCTGATCGCCCTGTTTACCAGCATGTTCGCCGTGGCGCAGGCATTCGCGCCGCCGTTCGGGGCGATGATCCTCAACGCCTATGGCGCGCCGGCGATGTTTCTGGAAGGCTCGATTCCCGCCGTTCTTGCGCTCGTTCTGACCTTTGGGCTGCGGCCGATCCCGCGCCCCGCGCCCGGCCGCGGGCTCGACCTATCTGCGGCGTGGCGGCGCGAAAACATCGGCTCGCTCGCCGCCGTCTTCGTCAATGGGGCGATGTTCGGCTTTACCGCCGCCTATCTTGCCGCGCTGCTCGAGGCCGAGGCGCTGCCGATCGGCGCGTTCTTCCTCGCCTCGACGACGACCTTGTTCGCGAGCCGCTTTCTCGCCATGGGGATTTTCGAGACGATCGAGCGCCGCCTTCTGGTCGCGGGCGGATTTCTGTCGCAGGCTGCGAGCTTCGTGCTGATCGGGCTCGCCGGCCAATCCTGGCTGATCGTCGTCGCCGGAATTCTGTTCGGCGCCGGCTACAGCGTCGTCTATCCGGTGCTGTCGGCGGCGATCAGCAAGGACCTCGACCCCTCCGAGCGCGCCGGGCCACAGGCGCTTTTGAACACGGCGTTCAACATCGGGATCTTCCTGATGCCGTACCCGCAAGCGCTGATTATCGGCCATCTCGGCTTTCGGGCGGCGGCGCTGGTTCTGGCCGGGCTCGCGGGAGTCTCGGCTTTGGCGTTGATCGCGACGGCGCTATTGAACCATGCGCCTCGCTCATCCCGCCCCTAACAACCTTATCGCTTCGGCGCGCTCGAAAATATTCAACAGCAGCCGCAGCGCCTCGCCCTTTTCCCCTTCAAGCTTTGGGTTTTCCGCAACGATCCTTTGCGCCTCGCGCCGCGCCTCGACCAGCAAATCCGCATGCGCGGCCGGGTCAGCGAGGCGGAGCCCCGGCAGCCCGGATTGTTTCTGGCCCAGAACCTCGCCCTCGCCGCGCAGGCGCAGGTCTTCCTCGGCAATGCGAAACCCGTCCTCGCTCTCGCGCAAGATTTCGATACGCGCCCTGGCCGTCTCGCCGAGCGGGCCTTTGTAGAGCAGAATGCAGGCGGATTTCGCGGAGCCCCGGCCAACGCGGCCGCGCAGCTGATGCAATTGCGCAAGGCCGAAGCGCTCGGCGTGTTCGATGACGATGATGCTGGCCTGCGGCGCGTCGACGCCGACCTCGATCACTGTGGTGGCGACGAGGATTTTCGTCTTTCCAGCCAAAAATGCCTCCATTGCGGCGTCCTTGTCCTTGCCCTTCATCTTGCCGTGAATGAGGCCGACCGCGTCGCCGAAGAATTGGCGCAGATCCTCGAAACGCTCCTGCGCGGCCGCGACGTCGAGCGCCTCGCTCTCGTCCACAATCGGGCAGACCCAATAGGCCTGCGCGCCGGCCTTCAGCGCGCCGGACAGCCGTTCGATCAATTCGCCGATGCGCTCGACCGGCAGCGCGCGCGTCTCGATCTTCTGGCGTCCTGCGGGTTTTTCCCGGATCGTCGAAATCTCCATGTCGCCGAAATAGGTGAGCACCAGGCTGCGCGGGATCGGCGTCGCGGTCATGGCGAGAATATCGGTCCGCTCGCCCTTGTCGCCGAGCGCCAGCCGCTGGCGCACGCCGAAACGGTGCTGCTCGTCGACCACCGCCACCGCGAGATCGCGAAAATCGACGCCCTGCTGAAACAGCGCATGGGTTCCGATGAGAATATCGATCTCGCCGGCCGCCAGCGCGGCAAGCGTTTTTTCGCGCGAGACGCCCTTGTCGCGGCCGGTCAGCAGCGCAAGTTTTAGCCCGGCCGGCTCGGCGAAACGCTTGAGGCCGGCGAAATGCTGGCGCGCCAGAATTTCCGTTGGCGCCATCAGCGCCGCCTGGCGCCCGGCCTCGACGCAGCTCGCCATGGCGAGCAAAGCGACCAGCGTCTTGCCGGAGCCGACGTCGCCCTGCAGCAGGCGCAGCATGCGGCTTTCGCTGGCAAGGTCCGCGGCGATTTCGGTCAGCGCCTCCTCCTGTCCGCGCGTCAGGCTGAACGGCAGCGCGGCGCGGATTTTTCGCGCGATACGGCCGTCACCGACGCTGGCGCGGCCCGGCAGGCGGCGTTCGCGCGCCCGCATCAGGCCGAGCGCCAGCTGGCCGGCGAGCATTTCGTCGAAAGCGAGTTTTTTGCGGGCGAGCGCCTGGGGCAGAATATCTTCGGGCGTCTGCGGCCGATGCGCTGCGGCGAGCGCCTGCGCGAAACTGAGCGGCGCCTCGAGGCCGCTCCAGGCGGGCAGAGCGGGAAGCCGCGCCAGCGCGCCCTCCATCGCCCTGGACAGGAGGCGCTGGCTGAGGCCATCGGTCAGCGGATAGACCGGCTCGACGGCGGCCATTTTGGCGAGGCCCTCGGCGTCGAGCACCCGGTCGGGATGGACCATCTGGCGGTGGCCGTCCCAGAGTTCGAGTTTTCCCGACACCCAGCGTTTCGCGCCGACGGGCAGGCTTCTTTCGATCCACTTATGATTGGTCAGGAAGAACACGAGGAGAATATCGCCTGTCTCGTCCTCGACCAGTACGCGCGTCGGCCCCTTGCCGCGCGCCGGCCGGTGCTCAACCACTGTGACCTCGATCACGACGATGGCGTCGAGCGGCGCGTCGGCGATTTTGACCCGCGTGCGCCGGTCGACGACCCCGGCGGGCAGATGAAACAGAAGATCAAGCACACGCGCCTCACCCACGCCGAACAGCCGGTCAAGCAGCTTACCGGTTTTCGGGCCGACGCCCGGCAGACTCGCGGCCGAGGCGAAGAGGGGGTTCAAAATCGAGGGACGCATCAGAGCAACGGTTTAACGCGCTTCAGGCGGCGCGCAAATCAATCCGCTTCCTCTGCCTGCCTCCATGGCGTATGGGCGTCGGGACTTTTTCTCCATTCCCGTCGGACCCATGATACGCCTCGAAAAAATCAGCAAGCAGAACGGCAGGCAGCTCCTCTTCATCGAAGCGTCCGCTTCCCTCCAGCGCGGCGAGAAGATCGGCCTCGTCGGTCCGAACGGCGCGGGCAAGACGACGCTGTTTCGGATGATCACCGGGGAGGAACAGCCGGACGAAGGCCAGATCTCCACCGATCGCGGCGTCGCCATCGGCTATTTCAGCCAGGATGTGGGTGAAATGTCCGGCGGCAGCGTGGTCGGCGAGGTGATGAACGGCGCGGGCCCGGTGAGCGCCGTCGCCGCCGAGCTCAGGGAGCTCGAGGCAGGCCTTGGCGACCCGGAGCGGGCGGATGAGATGGAGGCGCTGATCGAGCGCTATGGCGAGGCGCAGGCGCGGTTCGAAGATCTCGACGGCTATGCCCTTGAGGGCCGGGCCCGGGAGGTTCTCGCCGGCCTCAGCTTCAGCGAGGAGATGATGGACGGCGATCTCGCGTCCCTTTCCGGCGGCTGGAGGATGCGGGTCGCGCTGGCCCGCATCCTCCTCATGGATCCGGACGTGATGCTGCTCGACGAGCCGAGCAACCATCTCGATCTTGAAAGCTTGATCTGGCTCGAATCCTTCCTGAAAACCTTTGAGGGAGCGCTTCTCATGACCTCGCACGACCGCGAATTCATGAATCGCATCGTCGGCAAAGTGGTGGAAATCGACGGCGGCGCGCTGACCGCCTATTCGGGCGACTATGCGTTCTACGAGCAGCAGCGCGCCTTGAACGAGACGCAGCAGCAGGCGCAGTTCGAGCGTCAGCAGGCCATGCTCGCCAAGGAGATCAAGTTCATCGAGCGTTTCAAGGCGCGCGCCTCGCACGCCGCTCAGGTGCAGAGCCGGGTGAAGAAACTCGACAAGATCGAGCGCGTGGAGCCGCCGCGCCGGCGCCGGAGCGTGGCGTTCGAGTTCCAGCCTGCGCCCCGGTCTGGCGAAGATGTCGTGAGCCTTGAAAAGGTGCACAAGCGCTACGGCGGCCGGAGCATCTACGAAGCGCTCGATTTTTCCGTACGGCGCAAGGAGCGCTGGTGTGTGATGGGCGTAAACGGCGCCGGCAAGTCAACGCTGTTGAAGCTGGTGACCAATGCGACACAGCCGGACGCGGGCAAGGTGACGCTGGGCGGGACCGTCAAGCTTGGCTATTTTGCGCAGCACGCCATGGATCTCCTCGACGGCGAGGCGACCATTTTCGAAAATCTTGAGGCCGCGTTCCCGCGCGCCGGACAGGGCTCGCTGCGCGCGCTCGCGGGCTGCTTCGGTTTTTCCGGCGATGACGTCGAGAAGCGCTGCCGCGTGCTCTCGGGCGGGGAGAAGGCGCGGCTCGTCATGGCCAAGATGTTGTTCGATCCGCCGAATTTCCTGGTTCTCGACGAGCCGACGAACCATCTCGATATCGACACGAAGGCCATGCTGATCGCCGCGCTGTCGCAATTTGAGGGCGCCATGCTTTTTGTCTCGCATGATCGGCATTTCCTCGCCGCCCTGTCCAATCGCGTGTTGGAGCTGACGCCCGACGGCGTCGAGCAATATGGCGGCGGCTATACGGAATATGTCGCGCGAACCGGACAGGAAGCCCCCGGCTTGCGGAGCTAAACTCTCGTCCGGAAGCCCGCTTTGCCTCATGGGTCGAGGCGGCGGCGTCAAGCGCGCAAAAAAACCTGACAGGCCGGACGGCAGAGCTTCTATGCGCGCCGAGCGCAGGCCTTGGTCGTTGGAGTGCGCGCGAGACCGCTTCCTATCCCGCCCGCGCCGCCTCGATCTTGGCGATGTCGATTCGTCCCATGGTCATCATGGCCTCCATCGCCCGCTTTGCGGCGGCGCGATCGGCGTCGCCCAGCGCGGCGATCAGGACTCGCGGCACGATCTGCCAGGAAAATCCCCAACGGTCCTTGCACCAGCCGCATTGGCTTTCACGACCGCCGTTTTCGACAATCGCATTCCAATAACGGTCGGTTTCCGCCTGGTCGTCGGTCATCACCTGAAAGCTCACCGCCTCGTTTGGCGAAAAACCCGGACCGCCATTCAGCCCGACAAAGGCCTGGCCGAGCACGGTGAACTCAACAGTCAACTCATCGCCCACTTTACCGCCAGGATAGTCGGACGCGGCTTTATGCGCTGGCCCGACATGGCTGTCGGGAAAGGTGGCGGCGTAAAAGTCCGCGGCCTTCTGCGCCTCGCCATGGTCGAACCACAGGCAGGTGACAATCTTGCTCATCGTCGCTCTCCCTACAGATTGCGGTTGTACAGGTAGTTCAATCGCTCAGCGATGCGCCAAGCCTGTCGAGCAGAAACGCGGTTCCATGCTCGCGGGATCCTGCGTCGTCATAGCCGTCGAGAAAGGCGCCTTGTTCGGTGACCTTGAGTCGCGTCCCTTTGTCTACGCTCTCGAGCTGCATGGTCGCCAGCGAGACAGAGATCTTCTTGTCGTCCAGAGACATGACATAGCTATAGACCAGCCGCCGATGAAGGACGACGTCGTGATAGATGGCGTCGAAAGTGGAGACCACGCCGCTCTTCCAGCGCCCCTTCGCCAGCTCCCGTCCGCCTTCCCGCACATCCATGTAGCGTTCGATCAAATCCAATTCATCGGGTGGACCGCCGAACCATTTCTGCTTGGCGGCCTCGTCGGTCAACGCTCTCCACACCCGTTCCACCGGCGCATCATAGCGACGCTCGAGATGGAAACTGGCGTGCACGACCGAACGCGTCTGCACGCCGGCCGCGCCCGACATGCGCAGCACTTCCTGTTCCAGCTTGTCGAGCGTCGTGCGCCAGCCCTCTGACGCGCCGGCGACCATGGGCGCGGCCATCGAAGGATCAATGAAGGTGTAGGTCTGCGCCACATCCATCCGCGTCTCGCCTTGACCGTCGGCGAATGTGACCTCGGTGTAGGCGCGAAACAGCGGACGCCCCTGTAGATCTGTGGCGTGCATGTCGATCACGAGGCGGCTGTGCGGAGTCACTTCTACGAAGACGCCGCGGCTCCAATGCCGCTCCCCGGTCGGCGAAAGCATACAGACCTCGAACGCGCCGCCGACGCGCATCTCCACCTTTGCCTCTGCGACGCTGTAGGTTTCCGGGCTGAACCAGTTCTTCACATGCTCGGCCGTGCTCCACGCCTTGAACACGGTCTCGCGGCGGGCATGGAAGGCGCGCGATACAAGGAGCGGCGGCAGTTGCCGCTGGGTTGCGGCGTTGTCCGCATCAGTCGACTCGGCCATTGTCATCTTCTCCATTTTCCATGGTTTTCAGATATTCGCCGAGGCGGTCGAGACGGCATTCCCACTCCTGCCGTCGGGCATTGATCCATTGTTCGGCGAGGCTTAGCGCGCCGGGCTCGATCGAGCATGTCCGCACCCGGCCGAACTTCTCCGACCGCACCAGACCTGCGGCCTCCAGCACGCCGATATGCTGCATGACGGACGGAAGCGACATCGGCAGAGGGCGCGCCAGTTCGCTGACGGGGGCCGGGCCGCGGCTTAGCCTTTCGAACATGGCGCGGCGGGCGGGGTCGGCAAGGGCATGGAACAGGCGGTCGAGATCCGGCGTTTGGTTAAGCATATGCCTAACTATCAGAGCGGAAACAGTTAGGCAATCCCCTTAGTGAGTTTTCGGCAGGACCAACCGCCGCGCAAAAAACCTGACAGCCGGCCCCTCAATGTCTATATGGCGGACAGGGACGCGCCTCTCGGGCGCGGCCTTCGCATCGCTATGGAGGTTTTTTCATGGCCGCCCCTGAAGCGGAGACAATCAGCCTTGAGGCGCGACGCCGGCGCATAAAGTTCCGCGCCTGGCATCGCGGCATGCTGGAGACCGATCTGCTGCTTGGCCGTTTCGCCAACGCCGAGGTGGACCGGTTGGGCGAGGCCGAATGCGATGTGTTCGACGCGCTGCTTGAGGCGCTCGACCGCGACGTGTTCGCCTGGGCGACCGGGGAAACGCCGACGCCGCCCGAGTTCGACACGCCGCTGTTTGCCCGCATTATCGCGTTTCATGGCGGCTTCTTCCCGGCGCGAACCTGACACCCTCCGCCAAGCGACGCGGAAAATCCTGAATCGATCATCTCTGTGACTGACCTCAAACGCGCCATCGCCGAGCTTGCAAAAGGCGGCTCGCTGACCCTTTCCTCCCTCGCCGACGGGTTCGACGCCTTCCGCGTCGCTGACTTGACGCGTGCGCTGGCGCGGGAATCGGAGGAGCGCGCTTTGGCGCTGGTGCATGTGGCGCGCGACAGCCAGCGCGCGGCCTCCTTCGCGGAAGCCTTCGCCTTCGCCGCGCCCGATATCGAGATCCTCGATTTTCCCGGCTGGGACTGCCAGCCCTATGACCGCGTCTCGCCGAACGCCTCGGTCACGGCGCGCCGCATGATCGTTTTGTCGCGGCTCGCCCGCTCGCGGTCCAGCGCCGAGCGCCCGCGCATTCTCTCGACCACGATCAAGGCTCTGATCCAGCGCGTGCCGCCGGTCAAACAGATGGCGGCCGACACTTTTTCGGCCGCGCCTGGCAATGTCGTCGATCTGGCGGAGCTGACCCTCTGGCTCGAAACCAACGGTTTCATACGCGCGTCCACGGTGCGGGAAGCCGGCGAATATGCCGTGCGCGGCGGCATCATCGATCTTTACGCGCCGGGCATGGCGCAGCCGGTCCGGCTCGATTTCTTCGGCGACGCGCTGGAGTCGATCCGGGCCTTCGATCCCGAATCGCAGCGCACGCTGTTTCCGCTGCGCGGCCTCGACCTCGTGCCGATGAGCGAGGTGCAGCTGACGAGCGAGGCGATGCGGCGCTTCCGTCAGGCCTATGTCGCGCGGTTTGGCGCGCAGACGCGCGGCGACGCCCTCTATGAGGCGATCAGCGAGGGGCGCCGGCCGGCTGGGCACGAACATTGGCTGCCGCTGTTTTACGACGGCCTCGATACGCTGATGGATTACGCCGGCCGCGCGCCCCTGGTGCTCGATTCGCTGGCCGATGAGGCCGCGCGCGAGCGCATCGCCCTCATCGAGGATTATTACGACGCGCGCAAAACCGCCTATGACGCCGACCCGGCGCAGGCCGGCTACAAGCCGCTGAAGCCCGAGCTGCTTTATTTTTCGCGCGAGGAATGGGCGCAGCGGCTGGCCCTCGCCCGGGTGATCCGAACGACCCCCTTCGCCGAGCCGGAAGGAAGCCGCGGCCTTGTGGTCGATTGCGGCTCGAAGCCGGGCCGCAGTTTTGCCCCCGAGCGCGCCGACGAGGGCGCCAACGTCTTTCAGGCGGCGGTCGATCACGTCAAGGCGCTGCAGGCCGGCGGCGCGCGGGTGATCGTCGCCGCCTGGTCCGACGGCTCGCGCGAGCGGCTCGCCCATGTGCTCGCCGACCATGGGCTCAGCGGGGCGGCCACTGTCTCCTCGCTGGCGCAGGCGCGCGACCTGCCGCAAACCGCCGCCGCGCTGGCGGTGATCGGGCTTGAGGCTGGCTTTGAGGCCAGGACAGGCGGCGAAAATCTCGCCATCGTCGGCGAGCAGGACATTCTGGGCGACCGCCTCGTGCGCGCCCGCAAGAAATCGCGCAAGGCCAAGGATTTCCTGAGTGAAGTCGGCGCGCTCGCCGCCGGCGACATCGTCGTTCATGTCGATCACGGCATCGGGCGCTTCGTCGGGCTGCAGTCGATCGACGCCGGGGGCGCCCCGCACGACTGTCTGGAGCTGCATTACGCCGAAGGGGCGAAGCTGTTCCTGCCGGTCGAAAACCTCGAACTTTTGTCGCGCTATGGCTCGGAGGACACCGAGGTCCAGCTCGACCGCCTCGGCGGCGGCGGCTGGCAGAAGCGCAAGGCGAAGATGCGCAAGCGCATCCTCGAAATGGCCGCGGGCCTCATCAAGATCGCCGCAGCGCGTTTCACCAAAGAGGCCGCCAAGCTCGCGCCGCCGGAAAATCTCTATGACGAATTCTGCGCCGGCTTTCCCTATGACGAGACGGAAGATCAGCTGACGACGATCGACGCCGTCCTCCAAGACATGGCGTCGGGCCGGCCGATGGACCGGCTGGTCTGCGGCGACGTCGGCTTCGGCAAGACGGAAGTCGCGCTGCGCGCCGCCTTCGCCGCGGCGATCGAGGGCAAGCAGGTCGCCGTGATCGTGCCGACGACGCTGCTGGCGCGCCAGCATTACAGGAATTTCGCGACCCGGTTCGCGCATCTGCCGGTCAAGGTGGCGCAGATGTCGCGCATGGTCACCGCCGCCGACCTCAAGTCGGCCAAGGCGGGAGCGGCCTCGGGCGATATCGACATCATCGTCGGCACCCATGCCGCGCTCGGCAAGGGCGTCGCCTACAAGGATCTTGGCCTCGTCATCATCGACGAGGAGCAGCATTTCGGCGTCAAGCACAAGGAGCGCCTGAAAGAGCTGCGCGCCGAAGTCCATGTGCTGACGCTGTCGGCGACGCCAATTCCGCGCACCTTGCAGCTCGCCTTGACGGGCGTGCGCGAACTTTCGATCATCGCGACGCCGCCGGTCGACCGGCTCGCCGTGCGCACCTTCATCACGCCGTTCGATACGCTGCTCGTGCGCGAAGCCTTGCTGCGCGAGCGCTATCGCGGCGGCCAGAGCTTTTATGTCTGTCCGCGCATCGAGGACATCGAGGATGCCGCAAGCTTCTTGCGCCAGCATGTGCCGGAAGTGAAATTCGTCATCGCCCACGGCCAGATGCCGGCGACAGAGCTCGAAGACAAGATGTCGGCCTTCTATGACGGCCAGTTCGACGTGCTGCTGTCGACCGCGATTGTCGAATCGGGCCTCGATATTCCGACCGCCAATACGCTGATCGTGCATCGCGCCGATATGTTCGGCCTAGCCCAGCTCTATCAGCTGCGCGGCCGGGTCGGACGCTCGAAGGTGCGCGCCTATGCGCTGTTCACCGTCCCGGCCGAGCGGGCGATGACGCCGCAGGCGGAAAAGCGGCTGAAGGTGCTGGCGAGCCTCGATACGCTCGGCGCCGGCTTCGAGCTTGCGAGCCATGATCTCGACATTCGCGGCGCCGGCAATCTGCTCGGCGACGATCAGTCCGGCCATATCAGGGAAGTCGGCTACGAACTTTACCAGCAAATGCTGCAGGAGGCGGTGGAGGCGCTGAAGGCGGGCGTCGAGGAGCCGGCGGAAGAGGCCTGGTCGCCGGCGATCACGCTCGGGGCGCCGGTGACGATCCCCGAAGATTACGTCGCCGATCTGCAATTGCGGCTGCAGCTCTACCGCCGCCTCGCGGGCCTTGAGACCGACGAGGAAATCGAGAGTTTCGCCGCCGAGATGATCGACCGCTTCGGGCCGCTGCCCGCGGAGGTTGCGCAATTGATGAAGCTCGTCTCGATCAAGGCGCTCTGCCGCAAGGCCCATGTCGAGAAAGTGGAGGCGGGGCCGAAGGGGGTGATCGTCTCCTTCCGCGATAATTCCTTCGCCGATCCGCAGGGGCTCGTGCGCTATGTGTCGGAACAGGGCCCTTACGCCAAGGTCAGGCCGGACATGAAAATCGTTTTCTCGCGCGAATTCGAGCGGATCGAGGATAGGCTCGAAGGAACGCGCAAAATCATGCGCGCGCTCGCCGCCATCGCGGCGAAGAAGGCGGCGTAAGGTGAAGGCGTCTGTCGCGACGACAACCGACATCGCTGGCTGGCTGGACGACAATGAGCCGGCCGACGAGCAGGATCGGCAGGATTTTTTGCGCGCCGTGGAGACCTTGTCCGAAGTCGGCAATTATGCGGCGGCGCTGCGGGGCGCGGCGCTCGCGGTCAGCGGCTGGAGCGGGCAGACGCTTCTGCTCAGCGGCGCCAAGGCCAAAACCGCGCTCTTGCGGCAGGTTGAGACGCTCGACTTCGCCGATTTCGAGCCTGAGGCGTTCCGCGACGTCGGCGCGGCAAAGGACGAGCCGACAAAGTGATATTCGCGGAGCATGGGTTCAAACTCCGGGCGACTTTTCGGGGAGCTTCGCCCGGTCGCGCGGGCGCCTCTAAACATTGCCGCTGCAACGGTCTATATAAGGGTTGGCCGACGCCAAAACGCGCCCAGTCAAACCGGAGAGATGCATGGCCCATCCGAAATTTGCGGTTCTGTCGCTGACTGAAGCCGCCGCCGCCAGAGCGCGCGACCTCATTGCGGGGGCCGGCAAGCCGGTCGCCGGGATCAAGGTCGGCATCAAGAATGGCGGTTGCGCCGGCATGACCTATACGCTTGATCTGGCGGATGAAAAGCTGCCGGGGGACGAAATTGTCGAGGATCAGGGCGTCAATATTCTAATCGCGCCGAAAGATCTCATGTTTCTACTCGGAACCCAGCTCGACTTCGAGACGGACAAATTCGCCGCGAGCTTTACCTTCAAGAACCCCAATCAGACCTCAGCCTGCGGCTGCGGCGAATCGGTTTCGATCACGCCCGCGCAGGGGTAATTGTTGCTTCGAGCGGAGGCGCCACGTGCCTCCTCTTAGTCTTGCCGATCGGCGCGCTCGCACGGCGTCGAAGGGGTGTCTCAGCGCAGGTTGAGGCAAAGCCTCACGCGTCGACCGCTACGCCATATTCCGAAATTGCGGCTCTGAGCGCGGCATCGTCGGTAAAGGTCACCGTCCTTATGCCGAGAGATTCGGCCGCGGCGGTATTTTCGGCCCGGTCATCGATAAAAATGCACTCTTCCGGCTTGCGGCCCTCCAGCTCCAGCACCTTGCGGAACGCTTCGGCATAGGGTTTGACGAGGCCAAGCTCGTAGGACACATAGGCGGCGTGTGCGCGCGCGAAGACCGGATATTTTTCCTTGATATGGTCGATATGCGCGGCGTTGGTGTTTGAGAAAATGACCACGCGATAGCGCTCCGCGAGGGCGCAAAGCAGCGCCTCCATGCCGGGCTCGGCGCTGAAATGGCTGCTCCATAAATCCAGAAAATGCGGATAGGCCTGCGCGAAGCCGTGCTCGGCGACGAGTTTTGCGTGCAGCGCCTCGACGCTGAGCTTGCCCGTGCCGATCGCCTCATCGTCGAGCGCCCGCGTGATATGCGGCCGCGCCGCGACGGGATCGACGCAGCAGGCGGCGAGACGCTCGAACAAAAGTTCATTGTCGTGGCGGATCAGAACGCCGCCAAGGTCGAAGATGATCGTCGGAACGGATGGCTGCATGGAAAGAAGCCTAGCCGCAAGACGTGCGGATTTGAAGACAGCCGCCTTGCCTCGAGGCCGCTGCAATAAAGATTTTCCTCATCCTCAGGCGGACGGCAGGGGCCGCAACGAGAGCCTTTTCATAAAAAGGGCGTCTTAGACGCCTCACGGGGCAATCAAAGACGCTCTCAGGGTTCGGGCAGACTGCGCGTCCGCCCGAAAAGGGCAGGGACGAAGACAGCCTCTTACGCCTGCTGGATGCCCGAAAGCTTCCAGTCCGGCGCGCCGCCGCCCCGGCGTCGCGTAAACGTCCAGATCTCGGTCGCCTGCTGCGGCGTCGATGGGTCGCCGGCGACGAGCCTTCCGGTGGCGCGGTCGAGCGTCTGGTCGATCATCGAGAACCGTATCGCGACGCTGGCGTAGTCGCCGCTCGCCTCGCTCCAGGCCTCGGCCAGATCGCCCTGCAAAAATTCGACCCTGGAGAGCTTGTTGACGACGCCCTTGCGGGCGTTTTCGCCAAGCTCTTCGGCGAAATAGGAGGCCATTTCGGGCGTCGATTGCGCGCGCAGCGCGTTCATGTCCTCGTCGCCATAGGCTTTCTGCACGTCGAACAGCCGCTGTTCGAAGGCGCTGAAATCGGCCGGCAGGATCTGAAGCGGCGATTGGCCGCCGCCCGGCGCAGCGCCGGCGGTCGGCCCGGAGCCATAGCCCTGCTGCGGGCCGCCGAAGCCCTGATTATCGCGGTTGGAGCCGAACGGCCCCGCGCCCACGTTTGACGCGCCGCCATAACCCGCGCCCTGCATCGCCGGGCGGCGGTTGCGAAAATAATTCATCGCGAAGCGGACCACGAAGAACAGCAGCGCCAACTGGAGCAGCAGCCCGATAAACGACATCCCGCCGCCAAGGCCGCCGCCAAAGCCGTGCCCGAACAGCATGCCGATCAGGCCGGCTCCGAGCAGGCCGCCGAGGAGACCGCCGCCAAATCCGGAAAAAAGACCGCCGCGCGAGGCGCCGGCGGCGCCGCTGTTTGGCCGGAACATGCCCTGATTGGGGGTCATCGAGCGCTCGAACGGGGAGGCCCCGCGCGGCGCGGTCGAGGTCGAAGGGGGCGCGCTGAAGGTCCGCGAGCCACGGCTCCCGAATGAGCCGCCGCTGCCGGCGCGCGCGAAGGCGTCGGCGGAAAATCCCGCTGCGAGCATCAGCGCTAGAATCATAATGAACGTTTTGTGGCGGATCGCCATTGCATCAGTCCTGGTGGCGGGCGGCATGGGCCGCCGTCGCGCGAAATATAGGAAGCGGTTGCGACAAAAAGAAGAGGCGATGCGTCTTGATGCAGTCTCAACCGGGCGCGAGTCTGGATTTCCATCGTCGCAGCGCGTCCCGGCGCCGATTTCCGCCTCCGGCGCTTCCGGCTCAGGGACGGCTGTGTTAGAACGCCGCGTTTTCGCGGCTATGCCGCTGGCCGCAGAACGGAGAAACCTGGCGTGAACGATATGAGCAAGCGGCGTCAAAGCTTCGAATACGAAGATCTGATCGCCTGCGCGCGAGGCGAACTGTTTGGTCCCGGCAATCCGCAATTGCCGCTGCCGCCCATGCTGATGTTTGACCGCATCGCCGAATTGTCGGAGACGGGCGGCCCCAATGGCAAGGGGTTTATCCGCGCCGAATACGAGATCAAGCCCGATCTCTGGTTTTTCGGCTGTCATTTCAAGGGCGATCCGGTGATGCCGGGCTGCCTCGGGCTTGACGCGCTGTGGCAGCTGCTCGGCTTCTATCTTGGCTGGCTTGACCTTTCCGGCCGCGGTCGGGCGCTCGGCGTCGGCGAAGTCAAATTCGCCGATCAGGTGTTGCCGACGGTCAAGCGGGTCGTCTATGGCGTCGACCTCAAGCGCGTGTTCAAGACCAAACTGAACCTTGGCATTGCGGATGGGTGGCTGGAAGCCGACGGCGTGCGCATATATGAAGCTAAGGATCTGAAGGTCGGCTTGTTCACGGCGCCGGCCGCGGGGTAAGGGCCGCAGTTAGGGCGAGGTGAGCCACGCCATTATCGAGGTTCTTTGCCGAAGAATCTGAGTTCCGGCTCACGATTCGATTTGGAAACGGCAGGATTTGAGCGCTGCGCCCGGGGCGGACCACGCGTCAGGGACAGCCAGGAGTAACGCTATGAGACGCGTCGTCGTCACCGGGATGGGCATTGTCTCATCGATCGGCAACAATACGCAGGAAGTGCTCGCCTCTCTGCGCGAGGGAAGATCCGGCATCGTCCGCGCCGAAAAATATGCCGAGCTCGGCTTCCGAAGCCAGGTCCACGGCATGCCGACGCTTGAGCCCGAGGGGATGATCGATCGCCGGGCAATGCGCTTTCTCGCCCGCGGCGGCGCCTGGAATCATGTCGCCATGGACCAGGCGATCCTTGATTCGGGGCTTGGCGAGGACGATGTCTCGAACGAGCGGACCGGCATCATCATGGGCTCGGGCGGCGCCTCGCTAAAAACCATTGTGGAAGGCGCCGATATCGCCCGCACCAAGGGACCGAAGAAGATTGGACCCTTCGCCGTGCCGAAGGCGATGTCGTCAACCGCCTCCGCGACCCTTGCAACGTGGTTCAAGATCAGGGGCGTCAATTATTCCATCTCGTCGGCCTGCGCGACCTCCAATCATTGCATCGGCAACGCCTATGAAATGATTCAATATGGCAAGCAGGACGTGATGTTCGCCGGCGGCTGCGAGGAGCTTGACTGGACGCTCTCCGTCTTCTTCGACGCCATGGGGGCGATGTCCTCCGCCTACAACGACCGTCCGAAGGCGGCCTCGCGGGCGTTCGACAAGAACCGCGACGGCTTCGTCATCGCCGGCGGCGCCGGGGTTCTGGTGCTTGAGGAATATGAGCGCGCCAAGGCGCGTGGCGCGAAAATTTACGGCGAAATCGTCGGCTATGGCCTGAGCTCGGACGGCTACGATATGGTGGCGCCCTCCGGGGAGGGCGCTGTCCGCTGCATGAAGATGGCGTTGCAGGACGTCAAAATTCCGATTGACTATATCAATCCGCATGCGACCTCGACCGGCGTTGGCGACGTCAAGGAGATCGAGGCCTTGCGCGCGGTGTTCGGCTCGGGCGACAAATCGCCGCCGATTGCCGGCACCAAGTCCCTGACGGGCCATTCGCTCGGCGCGACCGGCGTGCAGGAGGCGATCTATTCGCTCTTGATGATGCAAAGCGGCTTCATCTGCGCCAGCGCCAATATCGACGAGCTCGATCCGGTCTTCGCCGACATGGACATCGTCCTCGAGCGCCGCGACAACGTCTCGCTGCGCGCCGTGCTTTCAAACTCCTTCGGCTTTGGCGGCACCAACGCCAGCATCGTTTTCAAGCATGTCGACGCCTGAAGCGGGGCCGGAACGAAAGTCGTTTGAAGGCTCGCTGATGGCGGGCAAGCGCGGCCTCGTCATGGGCGTCGCCAATGACCATTCGATCGCCTATGGCGCCGCCCGCGCCCTCGCCGCGCAAGGGGCGCAGCTTGCCTTCACCTATCAGGGCGAAGCGCTCGGAAAACGCGTCAAACCGCTGGCGGCGGGGCTTGGCTCCAGCCTCGTGCTGCCCTGCGACGTCGAGGACCTCGCCTCGCTCGATGCGGTTTTCGCCGCCGTGAAGGAGCTTTGGGGCGGACTTGATTTCCTCATCCATTGCATCGCTTTCTCGGACAAGGGGGAGCTGAAGGGGCGCTATGCCGACACCAGCCGCGCCAATTTCCAGCGCACCATGCTGGTTTCGGCCTTCTCCTTCACGGAGGCGGCGGCGCGCGCCGCGCCGCTGATGAACGCTGGCGGCGCGATGCTCACACTGACATTCGGCGGCTCCGCGCGGGTCATGCCCAACTACAATGTGATGGGGGTGGCCAAGGCCGCGCTTGAGGCGAGCGTGCGCTATCTCGCCGCCGATTTCGGGCCACAAGGCGTGCGGGTCAACGCCATTTCGGCCGGGCCGGTGCGAACGCTGGCGGGGGCGGGCATCGCCGACGCGCGCTTCATGTTCAATTTCCAGAAGGCGCATGCGCCGCTGCGCCGGACCGTCGACATCGACGACGTCGGCGGCGCGGCGCTTTATCTGCTGTCGGATCTGTCGAGCGGCGTCACCGGCGAGATCCATTACGTCGACGCCGGCTACAACATCATTTCGATGCCGCATCCCGACGATATGAGAGGAACCGAATAGCGGGCGCGCGCCGCCGCGGGGCGCGCCTGCCGAGGGCGCTTTGCAAGTCCGCCGCGGGCGCTTGTAAGGGGGCAAGCGCCATGCTATTGCGCCCATGGCCACGCTAAGGGCGACCTGCTGTAAAGCGCAGTCCTCGCCAAGCATCACGCGGCGTCCTGCGGACGCCAGCGCCGACCCACGGAGAGGTGGCAGAGTGGTCGAATGCACCGCACTCGAAATGCGGCATAGGCGCAAGCCTATCGGGGGTTCAAATCCCTCCCTCTCCGCCAGCTACCTGTTTTTGACCGTCCCCCGTTGTCCGAAACTCCATAACATCAATGAGTTGACGGATATGCCGTTTTATCACGTTTCTCATTATTTGCCTCAAGCACCGTCAGCGACTAGGATAGGCGACTAGGACAGAGAGGTACGGCGGACAAAAACCGGTGGTTAATAAGGTCAACAGGTTATCCGCGCGCACCGTCGCGACCCTAACCAAACCCGGCCGTCATGCCGATGGCGGAAATCTCTATCTAAGAATCGAACGCAGCGGCTCGAAACGTTGGACTTTCATGTGTGTCCAGGGCGGCCGGCAAAGGGAAGCCGGGCTCGGCTCGGTCGCCAGCATGCCGCTCGCAAAGGCGCGGGTTAAAGCCGGAGAGTTGCGCCAAATGCTCGCCGACGGGATTGATCCGCTCGCGGCCAAGCAGGCCGAGCGGGAGGCCCGACAAGCAATCGTCGAAGCGGAACAAGCTCGGCGCACATTCGGCCATGTCGCTGACAGCCTCCTGGCTGCCAAAGAGGCCGGCTGCCGCAACGCCAAACATCGCGCGCAATGGCGCATGACCCTCGAAACCTATGCGGCCTCCCTTTGGAATATGCCCGTCGAGGAGGTCGATACGCAGGCCGTTCTCGCCGCCCTGCAACCCGTATGGCAAGCAAAGCCTGAAACCGCATCGCGGCTGCGCGGCCGTATCGAGGCCGTGCTCGACGCCGCGCGCGTGGCGGGCCATTCCGGAGCCGATCGGCCGAACCCGGCCCGATGGAAAGGCCACCTCGACAAGCTGCTCCCCGCCCCCAAGAAGCTTTACCGCGGCCATCACGCCGCAATGCCTTACGGTGAGCTGCCCGCGTTCGTTGCGCGCCTTCGAAAGCGCCCCGCTGTCGCTGCACTGGCGCTCGAATTTTTGATCCTGACGGCCGCGCGCTCAAGCGAGGTTCTCAGCGCGGCGTGGAGCGAGGTCGACCTTGCAGCGAAGATTTGGACGATCCCGGCGCGGCGCATGAAAGGCGGCCGGGAGCATCGCGTGCCGCTTTCTAGCAGGGCGTTGGAGATCCTCGAAAACCTTGCCAAGACAAAAGCTGGCGACTTCATTTTTCCCGGCCAAGATTTCAGGCGTTCGTTATCAAGCCATGTACTCGTCATGTTGTTGCGCCGCATGAAGGCCGATCATGTGACCGCCCATGGTTTTCGAAGCAGCTTTCGAGACTGGAGCGGTGATTTGTCCAGCTATCCCCGCGAGATCGCCGAGGCTGCGCTCGCGCATGTGGTCGGCGACGCAACCGAGCTCGCATATCGTCGCGGCGATGCGCTTGAGAGGCGGCGCCCCCTTATGGAGGATTGGGCCGCTTTTTTGCGCGTCCCCAATTGTCGGCCATAACTATCTGTCATTGACAGACGGCCAAAAGCCGGCGTATTCTCTGTCATCGACAGAGGATATTTCATGGCCCCGATCTTGGAAGACGTAGCCGCCGCCGCTGGGTGCGACTACGATTTCGTCAACAACCTAATCCGCCGCAATCATCTGACCACCGAACTTCCGGCGGCCCGTCCTGGAGTTGCGAGAAATTTCACGCGAGAGAATGCGCTGGAGATAGCCTTCCTTCGCGCGCTGGTTGACATTGGGCATTTGCCCTCTGTTGCGTCAGCAATTGCAGAACAATGGATCAGAGCAGAGTCCGCCGGCACGCTGCCTCCGTGGTACATCGAAAACCGGGCTACAGGCGAAAGCGCCACTCCGTCGACATCGATAGCGATCAAGGGCGCTATCGAGACTTTCGCCTTGCTTTTGCCCGACGAAGCGGGCGTGGGCGAGCTCATATCCGAGAAGGCAGAACTAACAGAGTTTGAAATAGCGCCCGACACAAAGCCGGCGACGCGGCTGGCCGTTATTTGGCTGGTAGAGATCGTTCGTCGGGTGGACGTGCTTTACCGCGCGGCGGACCGGCCGCGATCGGCGACCCAAAAGTAGATCAGAAACGGCGCATTTGCACCGCTCATATCGAGTGTTCGTATTGCGATCTTGACTAAAGCGGAGCTTTCGAGATCGCACAATTTTCGCAGCCGGCGGGGTGCTGAGCGAAGCAAGGAGCTACAAAATGCGTGGGAAGTCCATCCGGGCCGGGATTTCCTCGGACCGACGACAGGAAAAATGCGTCGATCCTCAATTGCTCCCTTTGCAAAAAGCGCCCGAGCTTACGGCTCGCTTCTCCACAAGCAGCCCGGAAGATTATGGTCTCAAAAATCCGACATACAGCGTTGTCGAAACGCTCAAGCTTTTGTCGATCGGCCGGAACACGCTCTACCGGCTCATCGCCGCCGGCGAATTATTCCCGATATACATCGGCAAAAGAACGCTCTTTAGCGCGATCGAGATCACCCGCTTTTTGAACTCGCTTCAAGGGAAGGTCGGGTAGTTGCCAAACAAATCGACGCTCCCCTGCGCGCCCACCAGCCTGGCGCAAGAGCCGCCGTCAGATCGGGGTTTAGGAAAAGCGCAGACCATCCTGGCGCGCGCGGAGCTCGATCGGTTGACGCGTGAGCCGTGATGGCGCGCCTCCACTCGACGGCGACGAATTCGTCGCAGGCGCGGAGTTGCTCGCTTCTCCCCGCGGCCCGCGGGAAGACCCCAAGTCAATCTCAGAAACCGGTTCCGACGCGGGACGCACGGAACCAGAAATCGGCGCAATGCCAGGCGACGGGCTTATCATCGCGGCCGTGGAAAATGCCGAAATTATCGTGGGTAGCCGCAATCTGAGCGTCGGCGTAGCGGCGATCATGGAGACACTGCGAACCGCCGAGGTGCTTGCATTCCCGGAGGGCGGCGGCTCAGTGCGGAAAAGCAGTGTAGGCAACCTGCCTCCTCACGAGCCGCCCCGCGAACCGACAGACGGAGGTAATGGCGGCCACGGCCGTGGAGCGGACGCCGAGGGCATCGATCTTCGTCTCGCGCACTTTCCGTTGACCGATCTTGGCAACGCCGAACGATTTGCGGCGCGACACAAAGACGAATTGCGATATTGCCCGGACATTGGCTGGCTTTATTGGAACGGCAAGCGATGGGCGCGCGACGGCGCCGAAGAGGTTGTGAAACGCGCCGAACATGTGACGGTGCGCGCGATCCAGGACGAGGCTGTAGCCTTGCGTCAATCGGGCCATGACGTCGTCTTTATCGACGCGAAGGGTAAAGAAACCCTGTTGTCGGACAAGATCGCAGTTTGGGGGCGGACCTCGGAAGGCGCTAACCGGATGGCTTCGATTTCAAAGCGCGCCGATTCCATGCTCTCGATTCAGGTTGGTGACCTTGACGCGGACAAGATGAAAATCAGCGTCGCCAACGGAACACTTCATATCGCCAAGTGCGACGATGGACCTTACGTCGTTCTCAAGCCGCATGATCCGGCAGACTACATTACCAAGATTTCGCCCGTGGCATATGACGCGGATGCCGTCTGCCCTCGTTACGATCGGTTTCTTGACGAGGTGCAGCCGCCAGATGCGGCGGGCGGCCGCGACGTGCAGATTTTTCTCAATCAATGGGCTGGTCTTTCCCTCACCGGCGATACCACCGAACAGAAAATCACCTTCCATTACGGCAAAGGTCGCAACGGCAAATCGGTTTGGGTCAAAACGATTTCTTTCGTCGCCGGCGATTACGCCGACTCTATTCCGATAGAGAGCTTTCTCGATAGCGGCCGTGCGCGCGCTGGCGGACAGGCGACGCCGGATCTTGCCGGCTTGCCTGGGGTCAGGATGTTGACGACGTCGGAGCCGAAAAAAGGCGCGACCTTGGACGAAGGCCTGATCAAGCTTTTTTCCGGCGGCGACGTGATCAAGGCGCGTCATCTCAACAAGGGGTTTTTTGCCTTCACGCCGCAAGCAAAATTGACGATGCAAGGCAATTATCGCCCGCGCATCACGGGCGCCGACGAAGGCATTTGGAACCGCCTCGTGCTCGTGCCGTGGGGCGTCTATTTTCCCGCCGACAAACGCGATCCGAGGCTAGAAGAGAAGCTGCGCGGCGAAGCGTCCGGAGTTCTCAACCGGCTGCTCGACGGCCTCTGCGCATGGCTCGATGGCGGGTTGCGTATCCCGAGTAGCGTTGCGGCGGCGACGGCGGATTATCGATCCGATAGCGATCCCCTCGGCCGATTTCTTGAGGCTTGCACGCGGCAGGCAATCGGCAAACGCGTCCAGGCGACAGACATGCACGCGCTGTTCGCCGCCTGGGCGAAGTCCAACGGCGAGGCTGTATGGTCGGCTAAGGGTCTTGGCGCGGCTCTGAAAGAGCGCGGACTTGCCGCAAAGAAGTCGGTGAACGTTTATTGGCTCGATATCGAGCTTACCAAAGGCGTTACCGACTTTGTCGATCAATCGGGCCACGCGTGGAGCGGCGAGGAGCTGGAGCGCGAAGGGCAGCGTTTTGACGGCTAGCGCCGCTCTATCCTCCCGTC
>NZ_PDZR01000032.1 GCF_002891535.1 Methylocella silvestris
GAGCCGTCCTCACACGTCTCTTGGCTGGCTGACGCCGGTCGAATATGCTGCTGTCACGGCCGCTCAAGCGGCCGAATGAACGCCGGATACTCTCCATCAGCCTGGATCAGAAATCGGGGGACCCTCAGGCCTTGGCAAGCGGCCGCTGCTGGTGGCTTTGCGCCCAGGGTGCGCCGTCATCTCTCAGGAAAATCAACGCTTGCTGCGGCCTTTCTAGAATTCGTTCTTCAAAGAAGCGGCGGCCCTCGTCGGCGAGGACGACATGACGTGGTTTCCCCGATTTTGAAATCTTGACCGCCAGCGTTCCATTGGGGGCGTCAAAATCCGCAACCCGAAGTCGAATCAGCTCACCATATCGACATCCGGTGAAAAGCGCGCCGCGAATCAAGTCGCGAAAGCCGCCATGCGTCGCGTCTATGAGATGCTGGCGCTCTTCGCCGTTAAGATAATGGACTCCGCGGCATCTGCCTCACGAAATGGTTTGACCTTGCGCCAGGCCTCATCCGTGGTGGCTTTCCCGTCTTGATACGCATGGTTCAGCCCTGCCTTTAGGACCGTCAGCACGCGATTCGCCGTTGAGCGGCGACGGCGCCCCCCTCTTGGTTACCGTCCGCGAAAGAATTCGTCGCCTGCTCTGCAGCTCCTTTGCGTGTCCTGACGAATTTGGCCGAGGACGCCAATTGCTCGTGCCAATCCCGAATTCGCTTGGTCGTAAGTTTTGAGATCTCGATCGCCCCGAGCTCTGGGATGATCCTGGCCTTCGCGGCGTAGCTGTCCGCTCGCACGCCTTTAGACCCTCTTCGCTCTCGTGCTTGGAGATAGTCCAGCAGGGCCGCCTCGACAGTGTAACGCCCGGCATGCGGCTCGCCCTCGCCCGCGAGTTCTCGTGTTTTTTGCCCAAAAAAGCTCCGGGCTCGTTCCTTAGCCTGAGCAAAGGAAAAGCAATTCAGCCCGTCAGCATCCCCCGCATCATCCGCCGCGCCGATCGATTTATAAATTTGTTTGCCTTCGTCCGAGCGCAGGCGCGCGATCCATGTGCCGCCGTTGCTTCCCCGGCGATATCCGATCGCACAGCCGGCCGATATGACAGTCCAATAGGGCTCACGCCGCTCGACGAGTTTCAGCCGCGCGTTTCGCGTGTCCATTTTGGGATTGCGAATGGATCTCGGCATGGCATTTATCCGTACGGAATTTGTACGGAAAAGGTGCAAGCGAACCGCCGCGAACTAGCAAGTACTTATCTGTAGTATTATCAACTAGTTATATGAGGCGCGGCCATTCCTTGTCATGCGCGGAAATGCATGTTACGCCTCTCTCACGGCGAAACAGTGGTTCGATTCCCCTAGGGAGCGCCAAGCAAATCAAGTCGTTAGCTCTCGCTTTCGACGCGACCCGCTTGATCATGCCGACGCTGCCTGGGCGAGCGACCCTCCCTTAACCGCCTCACCCTAGCCACATGAGCATGGACATTCTTCGATTCCCAAGATGCGTCGGCGAGGCGCCGCTCCGATTGCTAAAGATGCGTTCCCCCAATTCTTCAGGCGCGGCCGAAGGAATTGCTCATGGACAAGTGCAAAGTGCTTTTGACGTTGAACGATTTGCTCCAGACGTCGACGGGAGGAGAACGCCGGTTCCGGACATGCGCCCAAAGCGCCGCAAACGTTGACGTCAAACGCATTCTTGAGGCCGCGGCAGATGGATGCGCCGTGGGCGCCCGGCAACTGACAACGAAAATCCGCAGCCTGGGCGGCCAACCGCGTTCCGCCGGATCCGTAAATGGCGCAGTCGGCATGGACGATCGCTCCATCCTCGATGAATGCGAGCGTCACCAGCAAATAGCAAAGCACGGCTACGAAGCAGCGCTCGACGTGGATTTGCCTCTTGATGTGAAGGCGATACTTGAACGGCACTATAAGGTCGTTTCAGAAAATCACGACCGCATCCGCAATCTTCAAGACGCAGCGTAATTTGCTGGACATCGTCAAGCCAGCCGCCTCGCCAGCTAGCACGCTCTTTCGGCACGAAGCATAGCGATACTACTCTGACCTTGCGTATCCGATAAGACTCGCTCCCGGCGCTGCCGCGCATCGTCGGTATCCTGCAAGGCGAGTTGGCGCAGACGGCGGACGCTATGATCGTACTCAACATCAGATTACCACACACGCTTCTCGGCTTCCGATGATCGCAGCGCGAATGCCCACCCGCTCGTAGTGCGAAGGCGGTCGGCGCGCGCCCTGCTCTTGGGGCCAGGCCTCGATCACCGCCTCGCCGGGATTCCCTGCCGAACTGGTCCGGCGCTTCCCAAACGGGTCCGGATGCCGGGCCGAGAGCGGGTGCGTGCACGAGAGCTTCACGATACGATGGCTTGGTCGGAGCGACGCGAAGGACCTCCTTGCGATCGCGCCTTTCGTCCACGCCTGCGAAAATGGAATGAACTGATGGCGGCGACCATTATTCTCGTGCTTGCGCCAAATTTCTTCGTGCTGGCCGGCGGCTACTGCGCTGGCCGGCTGCGCGTGGTGGACAACGGCAACGTCGACAGTCTCAACGTGCTGGTCATGAACTTCGCTCTGCCTGCGGCGCTGTTTGTGGCGACTGCGTCGGCTCCGCGCGAAGAACTGCTCGCGCAGGCCCCTCTGTTCGCCATCCTGGGCCTCGTCATGCTGACCGTTCACCTCGCCTGGTACGTCCTCGCGCGTTGGCTCTGGCAGGCCACCAGGGCTGACGCTTCGCTACAGGCGCTCACCATTTCGTTTCCCAATCTGGCGGGGGTCGGCCTGCCGATCGCAGCGTCGTTGCTTGGGCCATCGGGAATGGTTCCCGTGGCTGTCGCGCTGGCGTCCGGCTCGATCATCGTCAGTCCATTGAGCCTGCTCATCGTCGAGATGAGCGGCGGCCAGAAGAACCCCGCCGAGAAGCCCATTGCGCGTACGCTCAGAGCGTTGCGCCGGGCGATGACCAAGCCCATCGTTTTGGCGCCGGCTCTCGGCATCGTCTTTGCTTTATCCGGGTTCAAGCTCGACGCGGTCGCAAAGGAATGCCTCATGCTGATCGGCCGCGCCGCCCCGGGCGTTGCGCTTTTCCTTACTGGGCTCGTCCTATCGTCGCAACCCTTCCGCCTGGACTGGAAAATCATCGCGGCGACTTTCGTGGCCGATATCGTTCGGCCGCTGCTGACGGTCGCGGTCGTCTTTGCCCTTCCGGTCGCTCCAGAGACAGCCAAGATCGCGATCCTGATGGCTGCCGTGCCGTCCGGTTTTTTCGGCATCCTGTTTGCGGTCAGCTACCGCCTCGACTCCGCGGCGATCGGATCGATGGTGTTCGCCAGCACCGTGTTCAGCATCGTGACGATGGCGATCGCAATCGCGGTCCTCTATCCTTGACGCTCTTCGAAGAGCATTGCGATCCACTGTTGTGGCCATGGACTGCGGCACGAAGTTTCGTCGATCCGTGATGTGTTTGGCGGCGCGCCGATGTTGCGCCTGGCGATGATAGCGCCGCGCTGGAAGCGGCGAATCCGGCGGCGCGCCCGATCAGATCAATCGATCAAAGCCTATGTCCCGTTCGCGCGCTCCGCCAACGCCGTCGCGCGCCTGGCGAAGCCCTGCCGGCCGCAGGCAAGGCCTCATACTTTCGTATTCTCGACTTCGCCTCGAAAGCGCGCCAACGTCGCCAAGTGGATGTTCTGCAACAGAGCGTCCACGACCTCGTGGTTCATTCCACCTGATGTTCGGGGACAGCTATTCAGCTGTCGCGCTACGAGGATGCTTTTCAGATCCAGATGCGGTTTCGTATCGAATTCAGGATCAAACAAAGCCTTGAGGCACCTCCCCGGTCGCGCGATCCGACTGGGCCAGAAGGGAGCATTCCATGTCCACGGCCAATCCTTCCGCTGGCGGTCCGCAAAAGGCGGCATCTGGAAGCGCCGGCCGCTGGTCGAAAGCAAAAGCGTTGCTGGCCGTTGCGGGATTTGGCGGCGCGTTCCTTGGGCTCGCGGCCGCCGTGCATTTTGCTATTGCGCCGAAGCCCCGGGCGGCGGCGGCCCCAGCGCCGGTCCCGGTCGTCACCGCCCTTGTGCAGCGGCAGGACGCGCCCGTCATCCTGACCGGCCTTGGCATTGTCCAAGCTTTCAACACGGCGACGATCCGCAGCCAGGTCACGGGCGTGCTGGAGAGCGTCGGCTTTATCGAGGGCCAATCGGTCAAACGCGGCGATGTGCTGGCGCAGATCGATCCGCGCCTGTTTCAGGCCCGGCTCGATCAGGCCGAGGCGCAGCTTGGCCGCGATCAGGCGCAGCTTGCCAATACGCAAACGAATCTCGGGCGCGACGAACCGCTGCTGCAGCGTGGCTTTGCCACCAATCAGGCGGTCACGGATCTGTCGGCCAGGGTCAGCCAGCTGCAAAGCACGCTGAAAGCGGATCAGGCGGCGGTCGAGGCGGCCGGGATCGAACTCGATTACGCCACCCTGCGCGCGCCCTTCGATGGCGTGACAGGCGTGCGGATGATCGATATCGGCAATGTCATTCATCCGGCGGACCCGACTGGAATCGTGACGCTGACGCAAGTCCAGCCGATCAGCGTGCTGTTTACGCTGCCTGTTGAAGATATTCCCGCGGTCCAGACCGCGCTTGCCCGCGGGCCGGTGACCGCGACCGTTTACAATCAGAGCGGTACAAAGCGGCTTGATGCCGGAACATTGCTGCTCATCAACAATGTCGCCGCGCCCAACTCCGGCACGGTCCAAATGAAGGCGACTTTTCCAAACGCGCAGCGGCAGCTCTGGCCCGGCGCCTTCGTCAACGCCGAGATCACGACATCGATTGTGAAGGACGCGCTGACGATCCCGACCGACGCCATCCAGCAGAATGACCAGGGCGCGTTCGTCTATGTCGTCGGCCCGGATCGCAAGGTCTCGATCCAGCCCGTCGAACTCGGCCAGCGGGTGCGCGGCGTCGCGCTGATCACGAAGGGACTTTCCGCCGGCCAGAGCGTCGTGGTTCAGGGCCAGTATCGGCTGCTGCCTGGAGCCGAGGTCACGCCATCGGCGCCGGGAGAGGTTCAAAACGCCTCGACGGCGAGCGCTGGAATGCTGCCATGAATCTTTCCTCCGGCTTCATCAGACGTCCAATTGCGACCACGCTCCTGATGGTCGCCATCGTCGCCCTCGGCGCAATCGGCTATGTCCTGCTGCCGGTTGCGGCGCTCCCGAATATCGACTCTCCGACGATTCAGGTCACCGCCCAATTGCCCGGCGCGGACCCCGGCACGATGGCGTCCTCGGTCGCGACCCAGCTCGAGCGGCAGTTCGGCCAGATTGCCGGCGTCAGCCAGATGACCTCAAGCAGCGGCGCCGGCCTGACGCAGGTGACGCTTCAATTCGATCGCAGCCGCAGCATCGACGCCGCAGCGACCGACGTACAGGCGGCCATTTCGGCGACGCAGGGGCTGCTGCCCGCGACGCTTCTCAGCACGCCGACCTATCGCAAGATCAATCCCGCCGATACGCCGATCCTGCTGATCGCACTGACCTCTGACGTCCTGCCGATCATGACCGTCAGCGACTACGCCAATTCCATTCTGGCGCAAAAACTGTCGCAAGTCCCCGGGGTGGGTCTTGTCGGCGTCGGCGGCCTCGTCAATCCGGCGATCCGCATTCAGGTCAATCCGGCCCAGCTCGCCGCGGCCAATCTCGATTTCGAGTCCGTCCGGACGGCGCTTGCCGCCGTCACCGTGGACCAGGCCAAGGGCCAGCTTTACGGCGGCCAGCAGGCGGTGGCGCTACAGACCAACGACCAGCTGACCACAGCGGAAGGTTTCGCCGACACGATTGTGGCCTACCGCGATGGCGCGCCGATCCGCGTGCGCGACATCGGGCGCGCGATCAAGGCGCCGCAGGACACGACGCTGGCTGGCTGGCTGAACGAAAAGCCCGCCGTTCTGCTCGCCGTGCAGCGCGAGCCCGGCGCCAATGTCATGGCGACCGTCGAGGCGATCAAGAAAAGCCTGCCGCGGCTGCAGGCTTCGCTGCCGCCCTCGATCGACGTGAAAATCGTCTCCGACCGCACACAGACCATCGCGGCGAGCATCAACGACGTTCGCTTCACGCTTTTGCTTACCATCGGCCTTGTGGTCATGGTCATTGCGGTGTTTTTGCGCAGGCTCTGGGCGACCGTCATTCCCGCAATTTCTGTTCCTATCTCCATCGTCGGCACATTTGCTGTGATGTATGTGCTGGGCTTCAGCCTCGACAATCTCTCGCTCATGGCGCTCACCATCGCCGTCGGCTTCGTCGTCGACGACGCCATCGTGATGGTCGAGAACATCGTGCGCCACATCGAGGGGGGCGCCTCGCCGATGCAGGCGGCCCTCGACGGCGCCGGCGAGATCGGCTTCACGATCCTGTCGATCTCGATCTCGCTTGTGGCGGTGTTCATTCCGCTATTTTTGATGGGCGGCGTCGTCGGCCTGCTGTTTCGCGAATTTGCGGTGACGGTCGCCGTGTCGATCCTTGTGTCGGTGGCCGTTTCTCTGACGCTGACGCCCATGCTCTGCGCAAGCCTCCTGCCGGCCGCCGCTGCGGCAAAAGAAAATTGGGCGTCGCGCGGACTTGAACATTTCTTCGTCTGGCTGAATGCGGTCTACGATCGCGCCCTTGTGGTCGCCTTACGCCATCGTCGCGTCACCCTCGCTGTGATGCTTGCAACGGTGGCTGCTACAGTGGCGCTGTTCATTGTCATCCCGAAAGGCTTCTTCCCGCAACAGGACACGGGGTTGATCATTGGCGTCAGCGAAGGCGCGCAGGATGTCTCGCCCGATGGCATGAAGCAGAGGCTGAAAGCCATTCTGGAGATTGCCGCCAGCGATTCCGCCGTGGCCTCGGCCGTCGGCTACATCGGGCCGGGCGGGCCGACCGTGACCGAGAATGACGGACGCGTCTTCATCACCCTGAAGCCCAAAGGCGAACGGGACGTGACAGCCGACCAGATCATTGCCCGGCTAAGCGTGGCGATGCAGCAGGTTCAGGGCATGGTTCTCTACATGCAGGCGGCTCAGGACATCAACATCGGCGGACGTATTTCAAAGACGCAATACCAGTACACGCTGACCGGCGTCGACAGCGACGAGCTGACCCGCTACGCGCCGCTGCTCTTTGAAAGATTGAAGACGCTTCCCGAACTGGCGTCGGTCGCGACCGATCAGCAATCCGCTGGCCGGACGCTGAATGTCGAGATAGACCGCACCGCGGCCGCGCGCCTTGGCATCGATCCGGCGACGGTGGATTCGACGCTCTACGACGCTTTCGGCCAGCGGCATGTGGCGCGCATTTATACCGCGCTGAACCAATATTATGTCATTCTTGAAGTCGATCCGCGCTATCAGCTCGGGCCAAACGCGCTGGAGCGAATCTACATCCGCACGCAGAATAATACGATGACGCCGCTGCGCCAGATCGCGCGCCTGACCTCAGGCGTCGCGCCGATCGCCATCAATCATCAAAATCAGTTCCCTTCAGTGACGCTCAGCTTCAACCTGGCGCCGGGCGCGACGATCGGCGCTGCGGTTGCGGCGGTTGAGGCGGCAAACGCCGCGCTTCACATGCCCCGCTCGATTGCGGCCGGCTTTTCCGGCAATGCGCAAGCGTTCCAGAACTCGCTGGGAAGCACGCCGCCGCTGATCCTCGCTGCGCTCTTTGCCGTCTATATCATCCTTGGCATGCTCTATGAGAGCGCTATCCATCCCCTGACTATCCTTTCGACCTTGCCGTCGGCTGGCCTTGGCGCGCTCGCCACATTGGCGCTGGTCGGCCGCCCGCTCGACGTCATCGGCATCATCGGCATCATGCTTCTCATCGGCATTGTGAAAAAGAACGGCATCATGCTGGTTGATGTCGCGCTCGAAGCGCAGCGCACGCGCGGCCTTTCCGCCGAAGACGCCGCCCATGAGGCCGCCCGCCTGCGCTTCCGGCCGATCCTGATGACGACCATGTGCGCGCTTTTAGGCGGCATCCCGCTGATGCTCGGGACGGGCACAGGCTCCGAAATCCGCCAGCCGCTTGGCTATGCCATCGTCGGCGGGCTTCTCGTGTCACAGGCTCTGACGCTCTTCACGACGCCTGTCGTCTACATCTACATGGACAAGCTCGGCGCGGCGCTGAGTCGTGGGAGGAAGGGCCGCGCTGACCCCGCGGCCGCAAGCAAACAAGACCCCAGGCCGCCCACAGCTTCGTCGCGAGCGGCGAATGCCGCGCCCGGAGGACAAGCCAGTTGAATTTCTTCAGGCCTGTCCTGATTGTTTGTCGAGCGGTTTGTTGCAATTGGCATCCGCGGCATGGCGCCAACGCCAAACCTGGAGATGATCCATGAAACTCAGCGCGGGCCCGAGCGGCGGAGCCAATTAATAGCGTCAGCGCGCAGACTCCATCACGGGCGCGCTAGCAGTGCCAGCGTCAGGACGGGGCTGCGCAAGCACATGCACCGTCGCGGTCATGCCGGCTGCAAGATGCACGCCCTTCGGCGCCGCGTCGAAGGTGATGCGGACCGGAATGCGCTGGGCAAGACGCACCCAGGTGAACACGGGATTGACCGCCGGCAGACCGGCGACGCCCGGCGTGGCGTTCGGATCCATGATGCCGCGGGCGAGGCTCTCGACACGCCCCTCAATGGGTTGATCGGGAAAGCCCATGAGGATGATTTCGGCCGGATCACCGGGGCGGATGCGCGCAATCTGGGTCTCCTCGAAATAGCCCGAGACCCAGTAGCTGTCTGAATCGACGAGCGTCATCGCCGCCTGTCCGATCGTCGCATAGGTTCCGGTCTGCAGGAGCAGATTGGTCACATAGCCATTGACGGGCGAACGAACCTCGACGCGGTTCAGATTTAGCCTCGCATTGTCGAGATCGACCATCGCGCTGTCATAGGCGGCCTTGGCGATCTCTGCTTCGCTCTCGAATGTCTGGCGGACCTCTGGACTGACGGCGGCGTCGCTGAGCTCATCGCGCCGCGCCGCCTCAGCCTGACTGTTGACCATCTGGGCCTGCGCCCGAGCAAGCGCTGTCTCGGCGCGGCGCGCCGCGATGAGATAGTCGCGATCATCGATGCGAAACAGCAGATCGCCTTTTTTGATCCTCTGGTTATCGCCGACGAGCACCGCCGTGACCTGGCCAGATACCTGTGGCGCCACTTGCGCCGTATAGACGCGTACGGTCGCGTCGCGCGTCCATGGCGTATCGAAATAATAGCGCCAGGCGAGCCAGCCCAGCACGACTGCCCCAGCCAGCACGACAAAAACAGTGAACAGGCCAAAGGCGGAGGGGGTGGCCGGGACGGGCGACGCCGCGCTTTGAGCGCTTGTCGGCGTAGCGATGTTTTTTGGCGGGATTTCCGACATGGCTAGATGCGCCCAAGCAGGAGAACGAGCCCCGACAGGAGCCCTATGAACACGGCAAGCTCCATCGCCGGCGAGCGCGCCAGAAGAGCTACGCCGCGCGTGCGATGAACAATGGCAAGCGCCCCGAGCGTGGCGACAAAGGCGATCGGCAGACAAAGCGCAAAGGGGGATATGAACACGCCCATCACGTCGATCTCGCGCAGCGGAAATATCATCGGGCGGCCCTCCAGATGCGCTCGGGGAGCACGATGCGATAGGCCGCCATGCCGAAAGCGATGCCGGCGAAGATCGCGGCGGCCTCGTTGAGCGAGGCGGCGAGGTCATATTGCATCGGATTGGCGGGATCGACCGCAAGCAGGAAGGACAGATTATAGCCGACCGCCGTCCCGGCCGTACGCTGATCGGTCATCCCGACCGCGCCAATAAAGAGGAAGGGAGCGAGGATCGCCGCGAGCAGCCCGAACGAAGAGGGCGCGTTGAGCAACGCATATTTGACGAAGATGCCGAGGAACTGTCCCAGGATGACGCCCCAGAGATAGTCCGCCGAGCGACGGTCGGGATCCGGCAATGTGCCAAGGAAAAGCGCGACGACGCCGGCAAAAACCGCAAAAAGCCCGCCTGAAGGCCAGGCGGTGGCCATCCATATGAACCAGGCGAGGCCCACCGCCACAAAGACGCGTACGGTGTTGCCTGCAACCTGCGCCAGATTCGGGGCTGGGGCAGGCCTGGCTGCGGTTGCAGGTCGAGGGCCCTGCAGCATCTCGGCGAAGGCGCTCGCAACATAGGCGCAGGCGAGACCAAGTAGAATATCGGCGGCGCGCGCGACGGAGATGTTGAAGATCGTTAGCGGACTGGCCTCGCTCAGCACCACCACAAGGCCGGTGGTGAGCCCGGATAGAGCAGCGCCATAGGCGGCGAAGCCAGGAAGGCGGCCGCCCACATAGGCGTTGAACGCGAACCATGCCGCGAGGAAAAGACCCATGGCGATCGCGCTCTGGGAGAAGATCGCGACGCCGGCCAGGCCTGCCGCCAGGCCGAGGATGGTGCCGCCTGCCCGCCACATTCCCTTTGTCGCGACGAGACCGCGCGTCGGCAAGGCGAGCGCCATCGCGGTCCAGGCTGCCCAGCGCGGCGTGTCGAACTGCAGCCACATGCCAAGCCAGAGCGCCGCCAGAGCCGCCGCCGTCGTG
The DNA here is from genome assembly GCF_002891535.1 of Methylocella silvestris. Taxonomy (GTDB): domain Bacteria; phylum Pseudomonadota; class Alphaproteobacteria; order Rhizobiales; family Beijerinckiaceae; genus Methylocapsa; species Methylocapsa silvestris_A. The sequence goes on from NZ_PDZR01000032.1 coordinate 10,580, forward strand.
CGCAGACCAAAAAGCGCGCCCGAGGCGCCAAATTGCGCCGCTAATGTCGGCTTTTCAGCGATGTTCGATCCTCTCGTCAAGCCGATCCTCTGATAACGGCCCGCACCGCTGGAGCTTTGGCCAAACTTAGGCGCCGCATTACGAGATGAAAGCGAAGAGCGCTTCGCGTCAATAGTGCGATGCTTGGATCAACTCCTCTTAGGCATGCATTGTCTCGATCTCGGCATGATTGCCGCAGCGTCGAGGATGGCGTCAGCTTGGCAGGAAGTCTTCGCCAGCGGTTGCCGGGAATAGTCGAGCGGCACTTTCCCCGGGTCGCCTCCGCATCTCTGGTGCGGAGGATGGAACAAGGCGATGGCGAACTGCTCTGATAGGTCCGTGCGCGCGGAATCGAAGGCCGCGACGTCCACATCGAATACATTCCGCATCGACTCCATTTGGCTCGCCAATGGAATCCCGCGGTCATTCATTCGATCCCTGGGGCGTTCAAAGATCCTGTCGCAGGGATTGACGGAGGCAAGCGGCGTTGCCCCCGATCCGTCTGCGTGTGATCGGCGGCGCGGGCCTTGGCTATGGCTCCGCCGGGGTCAGCCGCTCAGTCTGAGAAGTTGCCGGGACCTTCGGGGTGGGCGGGATCCGCGCCAAGGCCCATACGACCGCGAGTTCCGGATTCATCGAAGGCCTTGCGGTCGCAATCGTCGCGGGAAAAGCAGGGCCGCAGATGGGGCGGCGTTTCCGCCCAGCGATTGGCGTCCAGCGGATCGTTGCAGGCCCGAAGATGGCGCCCGCAGGCGACCGCGCCATTCCGTTGCAGGCCGCTAGCCTGTGTCTCGCCCGAGCAAAGCGCAGCTGCGATCGCCGTGAGCCATGCCGCAAGAAACGCGGATCGCAAGCCGAACGCCCCCCGTTTTGCAGGGGCCGCGAAAAGCGGCTGCGCGCGCGCGCCTTTGTCTGCGGCCATGCTCGCAAGCGTGATCCACAACTTTGATGCGCAGTGTTTCCCCGCCATTCTTCGCAAACTATGGAAGCTGATTCGCGGGGTTTCTACCCTCGAGCATCGCGCCGAGGCTGCCGCTGGCGCCGCCTTTGATCTCGCCATATTGAACCGTCCAGTCGGGCGCCGCTGGCGTGGGCGGCCGCCGTGCCGAAAGGGTTTCGCGACCGACGCTATTTCGGCGCCAGCGCGCGCTGTGACTGTGCGTGGTCTGACATGCCGCCGCCGGCTGGATGCTCGTGCAAAGCGCGGCGCAAAGCAGAGTGGCGCCCGCGCGGTTGAACATCTTCGGCATGGGAATATTCCGGTCATGCGCCGCGTGCAGCAACGCAAGCGTTGTTTAAGGCTTGTGTATGCGGGGGCGCCAGGCGATCTCATCGGAGGGCGAGACCGCCTGGCATGGAGCGCGCGGGGGGCCAACAGCGCGCGCCCCAAAGACCGAGGTTTCGTTAGTCGCTCACATTGCCCGGGCCTTCAGGGTAGAAAGGACTCTCTCCGAGACCTTCTCTTCCCCGTGTTCCCGAATGGTCATAATTGGCGCGGTCAATCCGTGAGAGGCTGGCTCCCGCCCCACCTGAGTCGACGCCGCTTGAGGCAAGGCCGTACCATTCATTCGGTTTGATCGATTGGGCTGTATGGTGGCGCGCCTTCGCCGCGTGATGGCCGTCGGCTTCGGTAGCGCCTGCCGAGCCCGCGACGCCAACGACCAGGGCGATCACGGCCGCGCACAAGGCCCCGCCGCGAAGGCGGCGCGCATTGAGACTATGCATGGAATGCTCCTTTAACGACCCGCTCAAGGATATCTTTCCCGCGGTTCTGAATGCTTTGAATATAGATCTGACAGTCTGCTTTTAAAACAAGTATAGTATAAACGATGATTTAGAATCTGCGCAGCCGGATTAAATACTAATTTAAAATGCCTTCTCTCCGCTCCGCCGACGCAAAGATTGCGCTTTCCGCGACTACTGACGACATTGCAGCGTGAACCCCGCGCCGCGCACGCTGTGAATGAGCGGCGTCTCGCCATCGGCGTCGATTTTGCGGCGCAGCTTTCCGATGTGCACGTCGATGAGATTGGTGTTGGGAAGCGAACGGTAACCCCAGACGTCCTCGAGCAGCATGGCGCGCGTGAGGACCTGACCGACGTGACGCATCATATATTCAAGCAGCTTGAATTCGGCCGGCAGAAGCGCGATAGCCCGCGCGCCCCGCTGCGCCATGCGTGTAATTCGATCGAGTGAGAGCGGCCCGACAACGAGCGCCCTCTCCTGCACGCTCTGGCTCCGGCGCAGCAACGCTTCGACGCGGGCGGCGAGTTCTCCGAGGGCGAAAGGCTTCGTCATATAATCATCGCCGCCCGCCTTGAGCGCGCGAATGCGCTCGTCGACCGCAGTGAGCCCGCTCACGAAAAGGACAGGCAGATGGGCGTCGTCTCGCCGCAGCCGTTCGATTATCGAGACGCTATCGACGCCTGCCAACATGCGATCCGCGATAATCAACATCGGGTCCAGCGCGCGCGCCGCCTCAAACCCGTCCTCGGCTGTGCTGACAGAGACGGCCTCATAACCGTTCGCCCGGAGTTCGTCCTCAATAGCCTTGGCGACAAAGGATTCGTCCTCGACGATCAGTATGGGCCTTTGCCGGCGCGCCGGATTTTCTGAGGGCGCTTCAGCCTTGATTTCCGTCTCCATGCCTCTTTCCACTTTCTCTCAACTCTCCGCATGAGCGAGACCCGCGTTGTCGAGATCGGCCTTCTTGCCGCCGCTAAGATTGCCAGCCGTGGTTAGGCGCCCGATTTCACGCATCGCCGCACATTCACTGATCCGTCACATTGGGCCGATTTGAGGCCCGCTGAAGTAAAAATCGCTTGAGCGAGGCTGTGCGAAGCGCCGCGCCGATGGCTCCTCGAGGCGCCGTCCTTGCCGTTCATAATCTCCCCTCACGCACCAAAGAGTCGGACGGGGCGATCTTCAAGCTGTTCGCGTCAGGCCGCGCGGGAGACGCATCGGCAGTTTCTACAGGGCGAACAAGGTCGCCCGCGACGAGCGTCTCCTGCGGACTGTCGATGATCCGGTCGGAAGGGCCAATTCCCGATCTCACCTCGACGTCTTCGCCGAGATTGCGGCCAAGTTGCACCGGCTTGATCACGACCTTTTCATCTGGTCCGGCGGTGGCGACGCTCATTCCGTGCGGGCCGAAGATGAGCGCCGTCGCCGGCACGCGCAGGGCGCGGGGATCGCCCGGCAGATGAAAATGAGCCTCGACGAAGGCGCCCGGCCAAAGCTTGCCGTCAGGGTTTGGCGCTTCAAGCTCGACAAGCGCGGTGCGGGAGCTTTTCGTGATTGCGTCCGAGGTTGAAACGAGGCGCGCCTCGAATGTTTGCTGCCGCCCCGGCAGGTCGAGGGTCGCTTTAAGCCCCGCCTCCATGACGCCGATATAGGCCTGCGGCACTTTGACATAGATGCGCATCGCATGGATGTCCGAGACCTTGAACAAGGGCTGGCCGGATTTCTGGCCGGAGTCGACAAGATCGCCTATCTCGACAGCGCGCGCCGTCACGACGCCGTCGAACGGCGCCTCGAGCTGCTCGAAGGAGGCCAGCGCCTCGAGCCGCGCGACGTTCGCCTGCGCGGCTTCGACGGCCGCATTCCTGGCGGCGAGCGCGCCCTGCTTTTCGTCGTCCGCCTGCTTCGACACGATGTTGCGGCCAACGAGGCTGCTCCACCTTTCGGAAGTGACCTTGGCGAGCCTGGCGTCGGCCTCCGCGCTGACGAGGACGGCGCGCGCCTGAACGAGCTGCTGGTCGACCTCTGGCGAATCGATCGTTGCGAGGACGTCGCCCTTTTTGACGCGGTCACCGATATCCTTCTTCCAGGAGGTTACGTAACCGCTGGCGCGGGCGTAGATCGAACCCGTGTTGAAGGCGGCGACGTCGCCCGGCAGCGTCAGCTCGGTCTCCTTTGGACCGCGCGTCGGCGTCACAAGGCGCACGCGGGGGACAGCGAGCTCCTCCGTGCGCGCGGCGATTTCCTGCTCGCCTTTCGCCCGCACCATCACGCCTGACACAGCGACCGCCACAATGGCGAGCGCAAAGCCAAGGACCAAAATCCGCAAACGTCTCGAGGACGGCGGAGCGACGGCAAAAGACGGCATTGGATCTCCTTCAAGAAGGCGGAACGCGTCCGAGGCTGCGCTCGCGACCATTGTGGCCGAGGAAGAGCGAGGGGCGCGCAAAAGGGCGAAGAGGACAGGCGCGAACACAAGCGTCGCGCAGGTCGCGAGCATCAGTCCGCCTATGACGGCGCGCCCAAGCGGCATGTTCTGGCCGGGCTCGATCGCCATCGGCGTCATGCCAATGATCATGGCGAGAGCCGTCATCAGAACCGGGCGAAATCGCGCGGCTCCGGCCGCAAGCGCAGCCGCCGCCGGCTCGACGCCGCGCGCAAGCTCCTCACGGGCGAAGCTGATGACGAGAATGCTGTTGGCGGTGGCGACGCCCATGCACATGATGGCCCCGGTCAGCGCCGGCGCGGACAGGGGCGTCCGCGTGATGAACAACATCCAGACGATGCCCGCGAGCGCTGCCGGGAGGGAGAGAATGATGACCAGCGAATCGAGCCAGGATTGGAAGTTGACGACGATCAGCAGGTAGATCAGCAAAATCGAGAAGCCGAGGCCGAACAACAGTTGCCGATAGGCGCTCGTCATCGTGGCTGCCTCGCCGCGGATCACGACGGTTGCGCCCTTTGGCGCCTCGGCGCGGGTTTCCGAGACGATCTTTTCGACATCCGCTCTAACGGCGCCGAGATCGCGGCCTTCGGCCGAGGCGTAAATGTCGATCGTCGGCTGGATATTGTAATGGGTGACGACGCTTGGCGTCGGCTCCGGAGTGATAGTCGCGACGGCGCCGAGGAGTTGCGAGTCGGTCGGTCCCGAGACAAGCACGTTTTGAAGGCCGGGCAATGTGTCGATCGCATACTGCGGCGTCTGGATCGAAACCGGATAGGAGACGCCGTTCTTGGGGTTAAGCCAGTAGATGGGCGTGCTCTGACTGCTGCCGGACAGGGTATCCTGCAGGCTGGTCGATGCGTCATGCTCGGTCAGCCCGACGACTCCGGCGAGATCGCGGTTGAAATCGACCTTAAGCGCCGGCGCCTCGAAGACTTGCTGAACGCGCGCGTCCACCGCGCCGGGCACATGATTGATGCGCGCGAAGAGCTTTTCCGCATAGGCCCTGTCGGCTGCGGCGTCGAATCCGGCGATCTGCACGTCGATCGGAGCGGGGGCGCCGAAATTCAGAATCTGCGTCACCATGTCGCCCGGCAGAAACGCGAAGGACACGCCGGGAAAGGCGTCGCGCAACCGCTGTCGCAAAGCGGTCTGATAGGTCGCAACCATTTCCTCGCCGGGGGCGAGCGTGACCAGTATGTCCGCATCGCTCACGCCGATCGTGCCCGAGTTTGCATAGGACAGATTGATGCCGCTGTTCGGCAGGCCGATGTTGTCTACGATGGTCTCAAGCCGGTCCTTTGGTATCGTTTGGCGGATTTCCTGTTCGACCTCGCTGGCGATGCGCGCGGTTTCCTCGATCCGTGTTCCCGCATGCGCGCGCATATGAATGCGCAGGATTCCGGCGTCGACGGCCGGGAAGAACTCCTGGCCGAGAAAAGGAATGAGAAGCAGGGAGACGGCGCAAAAGCACAGGAAGCCGGCGACGAACGCCTTGCGATTGACGAGCGCCCAGCTTAGCAGCGCGGCGTAGCGCGATTGCACGGCCTCGAAAACATGCTCGAACCGGGCGTGGGCGCGCGCGAACCGCGATTGCGGCGCTCCGTCTCCATGCGCGGACGCCGCATGGCTCAGCAGCGCGCGCGCCATCGTCGGCGTCAGCGTGTAGGTGAGGACATAGGAGGCGACCATCGCCGAGACGACGGCGAGCGCGAGCGGCCGGAACAGATAGCCGGCGACGCCGCCAAGCGAGAGCAGCGGGACGAAAGCGATGCAGATGCAAAGCAGGGACACCGTAGCGGGCGGCATGATCTCCCGCGCGCCCTCGACGATGGCCGTCTCGATGTCATCGCCACGATGAAGATGCCGGTTGATGTTTTCGATGGTGACCGTCGCGTCGTCGACGAGAATGCCGACGGCGAGGGCGAGACCGCCGAGAGTCATCACGTTGATCGTCTGGCCTGTCAGCGACAGGAAGACGAGGGAGCTCAAGATCGCGAGAGGGATCGAGATGGTGATGATCAGCGTCGACCGCCAGCTGCCGAGAAAGACGAGGATCATGAGGCCGGTGAGGCTCGCCGCGATAACGCCCTCCCTCACGACATTCGTCACGGAGGATTTGACGAAGGCGGACTGGTCGTTGACGAGCTTGAGCCGGACGCCTGGAGGAAGCGAGGCTTCAATTGCGGGAAGCGCCTTCTTGACCCCGTCGATGATGTCGAGGGTGGATGCCGACCCGTTCTTGACGACCGAGATGAGCACGCCCTTCGCGCCGTCCATCTGCACGATATTGGTCTGCGGCGGCGAGCCGTCGTGAACGAAGGCGACGTCGCGCATGAAGACGACGGCGCCATTTACCACCTTGATCGGAATGTCGTTGAATTCCCGGAGCCGCTTCGGCGAATCGTTGAGGTCGATCGTATATTCGTAGCGGCCGATCTTCTGGGTTCCAACCGGCGTGATGATGTTTTGCCGCACCAGCGCGTCGACGATGTCCTGGGCCGAAAGATTATGCGCGCGCAGCGCCTTCTGATCGAGGTCGATCTGCGCCTGCCGCGCCGCGCCGCCATAGGGCGAGGGCATTTGTGCGCCGGGAATGCTCGCAAGCTGTGGGCGGATGAAATTGGCCGCCAGATCATTCAGCCGCGCCTCCGGCAGGGAATCGCTCGACAACGCGAGCTGAATGATCGGCACGCTCGAGGCGTTGTAGACGAGGATCTGCGGCGGGTTGATGCCCGCCGGAAGCTGCTTCAGGATCGTCTGCGAAATGGCCGTGACCTGCGCCTGCGCCGCGCTGACGTCGACCGTCGGCTGGAAGTAGATTTTCACCAGCCCGTAGGTGACGAAGGATTGCGACTCGATATGCTCGATGTCGTTGACCGTCGTCGACACCGCCCGCTCATAGCTCGAGATGATGCGGCCGGCCATGTCGTCGGGCGGCAGACCGTTATAGGTCCAGATGACACTGACGACCGGGATGCCGATATTCGGAAAAATATCCGTCGGGGTCTTCAATATGGCGAGCGCCCCGTATATCGCGATCAAGATCGCCATCACCACGAACGTCAAAAGACGCGACAGCGCCAGCCTTACAATTCCGATCATCATGTTTTGAAACGCAACCCCTTATAGCAAACGCTGCCGGCGGAGCTCTCCGAACCCATCCTTTCGTAACATTAGCGAAGCGCTCTCAACAGTAACTTATGTTTTAGCTCCGGGATCTGCATGCGACTTGGACGCCGCGTATCAAAATAAACTCTAAAACATCATTTATGATAAATAAAAATTGTTTTAAGCTTATATTTTTTCGCGAAAAGCTAGGCTATGCATAAAGAGCGGCCAGACCGGGTAGCTCTTTCGTTCGAAAATCACAACAACTTCCGGCGGCTGCACCGCGGTTGGGACAATGGCGGCGACGCTTCCCGGCACGTCTACAATTTTTCGCCCCCTCGCGGCTCCCTGTTCAACTCCCTCAACGCCATCTCGCTCAATCACATGCCGGACATCATGGGAAAAGCCGCCTGGGACACTGCGGTTTTTTGATTTGCCAGCTCACCGGCGGCTTCTGGCAAAGGATCTATCAAGGGTCCTTCGGCCAGTTGCGCGGTGACTGCAATATTCCTTCACGCAGAAGTATTCGTTCCAGAAGATCGGGGGCCGCGCCAAGACGCAGGAGAATATGGGACTCTTTAGTGTTCGCTACTACCCGTTCTGACCGGGCGAGAGAGACGAACCCACGGATCTTGGGAGCAGCGGGCCTCACGACGCTCTGGTCCGCCGCTCCCTCCCCTTCACCGCTAGCTCTTTACCAGAGTCATCATATCATGCTCCAAACCATCAGTCCGGCTCACGAAGGAGCCGGCGAGACAGGCCCCGCGTGGAGTTCCCTCCCTCCCCGCGAGCCGAACGCGGATGGAACGGTAACGCCGATGCGCATTTCGGATCTCTTCCGCACGGCGTCCTTCCGGCTCGCGGTGCTCTTTGCCTTTGCCGTCACCGCCGCCACAACCGTCATCTTCGTCTTCATCTACTGGCATGTCGCGACCTTCGATGTCCGCAGGGTCGGCGTGCGGCTTTCAGACGAGGTCGCCCGCGCTGCCGCGGAGCCGGATGATCAACTGCGGCGCCAGCTGCGGCGCCGCCTTGCGAGCGATCTGCGAAAGCTCGACTATGTCGGGCTTTTCGACGCGCGGGGAAAGTCCGTCTTTGGCAATGTCGCTGCGTTGCCGGAGGGGCTTCCGATCGATGGCGCGCCGCATCCGATCGAAGTCGCGCCGCTCGGCGGCGGTTCGGGCACCGAGCCGGCGCTTCTCGCTGCGCGACAGCGCCCGAACGGGGGCGTCGTCCTGATCGGCCGCAGCCTTTATGAGGTCTACGCCCTGCGGCGGCTCGTCATTCGCGCCCTCGCGCTCGGCGTCGCGCCGACGATTCTGTCGGCGTTGATCATCGGTCTGATCTTCAGCCTCCGCACGGTGAAACGCCTTCGCAGCATCAACGAGGCGATCCTTCGGATTATCCAGGGCGATCTGCAGGACAGGCTTCCGGTCGGCCCATGGAAGGATGACGTCGACAACATCGCGAGCGGCGTCAATCTGATGCTCGACGAAATCGTCCGCCTCCTCGATCAGATCAAAAGCGTCAGCGACAACATTGCGCATGATCTGCGCGCGCCGCTCTCGATCACACGGATGAGCCTCGAACGCGGACTCGCGGCGCCGGCTGAAAAGGATCTGCGCGCGGCGGCAAACCGCGCCCTCGCCGAACTCGATCGAGCGCTGACGACCGTGACCGCGTTGTTGCGGATTTCAGAAATAGAGCTCGGGCGCCGACGGCACGAATTTGTCCCGGTCGATCTCGCCGAGGTCTGCGCGACGGCTTTCGAGCTCTATGAGCCGCTCGCGGAGGCAAAATCAATCTCCTTCACGCTAGACGCAGGGCGTCCCGTGCCGCTCTCGGGCGATCACGATCTACTCGTTGAAGCCGTCGCCAATCTCATCGACAATGCGTTGAAATTCGGCCCGGAGAACGGCGTTGTGTGCGTCTCGGCGTCTGTCGTTTCGGGGCGCGCCGAGGTCGCCGTTTGCGACAATGGGCCGGGCGTCGATCCAAGCGAGAGCGGCGAAATCTTCAAGCGCTTCTACCGTTCGAAATCGGCCCGCTCCATTCCCGGAACCGGCCTAGGCCTCAACCTCGCGGCGACGATCTTCAGCCTGCACGGGCTTGATCTCAAGGTCGCGGACAATCACCCCGGCGCCCGCTTTGTAGCTTCGCAGCGTCTGCCGGCTTCGTCATGATCCGCGTGACGGCTTGACGGCCTTGCTAGGCGGCGGCGCAGACGCAGCGAGCGAACCCTTGGGGCCCCGACATCATGGGGGAATCCGCCGAACGCCACACGTCAGGCCGCGACCGCTCACATGGGAATTATCCTGATTGAGAGACAATAGTTCATTCAATTGATGTAGATATATTCCCGCGTAAACTCTTCAAACCAGCTAAAATAGAGCTTCAGTAAATCCGAAGGCGTCGCAACTTGAACTATTAGCTGCCGTCGCTAATATCGTATGCATTGTCGTAATTGCAGGCGTGGCCGGTCTTATCTCTCCGAAGATAAGGGACGCCGACCTGGCCCCGGCGCCTCAAGGATACTGGCATGTTTGTTAGTCGTCATTTCCCTGGTCGAAGTCATCGGGCGGAGTTCGCTCGCTTGACGACCCGTGACAATCGCGTGCTCCAGCGATGAAGATGCTGCTTGTAGATGATCACATTGTCGTCCGTGAAGGCGTGCGGCGCTTGCTGTCGGTCTTTGTTGAGTCTGTCGAGCTGCTCGAAGCTGGAACGGCGCTCGAAGCCTTGTCGATTTATCGCTCCACGCATCCCGATATAGTCATTCTCGATCTGAATCTTCCGGGAACCGGCGGGCTCGAGCTTCTGAAACGGCTGTTGATCGAGGATCCAAGGGCGCGCGTGCTCATCTTCTCAATGCACTCCGTGACCCTCTACGTTGCGCGCGCGCTGCAGTCCGGCGCGAAAGGCTATATCAGCAAAGGCGCCAGCGCCGAGGAATTCGTCGAAGCGATTCACCAAGTGATGGGCGGCGGCCGCTATATCGAACGCGAACTTGCGGCCGATCTCGCACTCAATGTTTTTGGCTCACAAGACCCCGCCAAATCGCTTTCAGCGCGTGAACTTGACATCATGCGGCTTCTCGCCAAAGGCAAAAGCCTTTCCGCAATCGCCGACACGCTTGGCGTCTCCTACAAGACCATCGCCAACACTTGCACGGCGATGAAGCACAAGCTTCTCGTTCAGCGCACCAGCGATTTGATCCGCCTCGCCGTTGAGATGCACGCCTCTTAGCTAATGGTCTCGCGCAGGGTGAAGCGGCTCCTTTCAGACGCATCCCATCCGTCCCCGGGTCGCTTCAGGGGCTGATCGCGATGCCCCAGGGCAAACGACCGACCGGCACGGATCGTGTCACCTTCAGATTATCGACGTCGATCACCGAAAGATCATTGGTCAGCCCGTTTGCAGCATAAAGCGTCTTGCCGTCCTGGCTCAGCGCAAGCTGCCAGACGCGGTCGCCGACCAGCAGATACTTCAACACCTTTAAACTCGCCACGTCGATCACAGCAACCCGGTTGGCCCGGCCGAGCGCGACGAAAGCAAGCTTGCCGTCAAGACTAAACCGAAGGCCTACGGGCGAGATCAACTCCTTCCGTATGCCAGCCACTTCGAAGTTGATCTTGTGCTTGACCACATGCTTGTCAGAATCAATGATCGCGACCGTTCCGCCGACCTCCGATGTCACCCACACCTCTTTGCCGTCGTGGGTATATTCTGCAACGCGCGGCCGTGTATCGACAAGGACGTTGGCGACGACCCTGCGGGCCGACGCGTCGATGAAATGCGCCATGCTGGTCGATTCGGAGACATCGACAATAGTCTTGCCGTCGGCGCTGACAGAGAGGCCTTCGGGTTCGATGCCGACCGGAACCTTCGCCAGAACCTTTCCGCTCGCGCGCTCGAGCATTGTCACCATGGAATCATCTTCATTGGAGACGTAAATAATGTCTCCCTTTGGCGACAGCGCCAGCGTTTCGGGATCGGGGCCGGCATCGATTGTGCGCGTAACTTCGAGCTTATCCACGTCAATGACCACTATGTCGCCGGAGTCGCCATTACAGACAAGAACTTCGCTCCCGTCTGGCGTCGTGACGATGCCGCGCGGACGTTGTCCGACAGGAATGGTCTTGATCGTCGACAGGCTCGCGCCATCAAGGACGGTAACCGTATTATCGCGCTCGTTGCTCACGAAGATCCGGCTGGCCGAGGCTGCGCCGGTTGCCGCCAGCAGGCATACAAAGGCGCCTATGACGCCAAGAGGCCTTATTGAGCAAAGCGGCATTTCGTCTCCGGCTCGTCATAACCGAGGGTGTCGGTGAAGAATTTCGGATGCAGGAAGCCATCCTGTGGCGACATCGTGACGACCATCAAAGCGCTTGCCAGAAGGACCGGCTGCCGCAGCTGCTGATCCCAGCGACGGAAGGTTAGAGCCTGCCCCTTGAAACCTGCGACGCCGAACGCGTCCGAGCGCATGAACTCCGCCAGATCGATCGGGCTTGTTTTTCCAGAGCGAATGACCGCCTCGCCGATGGCGCGAACCGCAAGCCACGCGGCATAGTCGCGCTCGCTCATTTTGCGATGCGCCACGAGTTCAAAGCGGTGCTGCATTTGCAACGCCGAATATTCCTGAAACGCCGGATGCCAGGCGACCGGAGATAGACCCTGCGTGCCAACGATCGGCCGCGGCTCAAATGTGTTGTAAGGAAGATAGTCGCCAAAGAGATTCTTCGTGTCGGCGACAATCACCACGTCATGAGCCGGGGCGCCTTCGGTCGCGAGCGGCATTTGCGTCGCGATCTGTTGGTAACCGGTGTCAACGCGGCGTGATCCCGCATCATAATTATAGGCCCGAGCCTCGACGATCTTGCCGCCGAAGCGGGACGCCGCGCGATGAATGTCGGTGGCAAAGGCGGCGTCCTCGACGCTGGGGCCTTGCAGAACAAACCATCGCCGCCAGCCCTTCTTCGCCAGATATTGCCCCAGGGCGTCGGCGCGCATCGCCGTGCTTGGCAGTATGTGAAAGACATTCCGGGCGCACCTTTCCTGCCGCAAGTCGTCGTCGCTGGTGCGGATGTCGAAGATAAGCGAGCGCCTAGCGGCCGGCGCATTCGCCAGCGCCAAAAGGTCTGGCGCGTTGAGATCGGCGACCAAGACGCTATCCCTGTCAAGACTCTGCTTTGCCACCGCCACGACATCGGCGCCCCGTTTGAGGGCGATAAAGTCCATCGCAAACGAAAATCCGATGAATTTTCCCGTGATATTGATCTCATCGAGCGCCAAAAGGGCGCCCGCCTTGCCGTCGTCGTCGGGTTGGCTCTGCAACAGCGACAGATATTCAGCCTTCGGATAATCGCCCGCGATGTAGAGGATTTTCAACTCTCTCAAAGCAGGCGACGCCGCAGGGCTTTCCGACCCATCGAGCGCAAAGGCGGGTCCAGCTGCAACCAAGAGGCAAAGAATACACCGGCATAGCGCGCCCGCGACGGCGTATTCCATACTCCGGCTCCAAAGCCTCACCAATTCACCCTTTTCGCCGACCCTCTGTAAAGCGTGCGAAGATAGGCCAGTAACTCGTAGAGTTGCTCGTCGCTCTGGATGAGCGCGCCGAACGCCGGCATCGGACCGACGATGTTCTCCATGCCGATGCGGATGAAGCCATTTTTCTGCAATCCATCAGAACCCAGCGTGATCAGACGAAACAGAGTGTCATCGTCGCTTCCGTAAACCCAGGTTTCGTTTGTCAGGGGCGGACACATGCCGCCGCCGCCGTTTCCGCCGTGACAACCTGGGCAGCCCATGCCCTGGAACACGGCCTTACCGGCTTCTATCTTGTCGGGCTGCCCGGTATATGGATTATTGATGGTAGCTAAGGGCGCCGCCGTGACGACCTCAATCGGCGTTTTGCCCGTAACCTCGGATTTAGGAAGCAGCGCTGAAGGGCTTTTCTCAGGATCCGAGAGAGACGGCTGACGCTGGTTTGTCGGTCCTGCAGGCGCAGCCTCGCTTGCCGGCGCCGCTGGGTCGGCGGCGGCCGTCCCGCAAGCGAACGCCAATGACGCGACAATAAGCAACAGCTGCTTCATCATGTGTAATCTTCCCTTTCCTGTGAATTTGGCGCGGCGACGTTGCTTTGCGCCGCGCCGATGCGCCGACATCTCATTTTGTCGAGGTTTTCGCGAAGAGATCGAGCATCCGCGTGGCGGATGTCCCGCCATTCTTGGCGGCGATGTCACGCGCCGTTTCGCCATCCGCGCTTTGCATGTCAGCGGCGGCCGAGGCCTGGATGAGAAGCCCTATCATCGGCGCGTTGTCGCGCGCGGCCGCGATCATAAGCGCCGTCACGCCTTCGGCGCTGGTCGCGTTTACGTTCGCCCCTTTGGCAAGAAGCGCCCGGGCGATTTCAACCGAATTCAAAGACTGCGTCAGTTTCTGAACGCGGCTTTCCGGCGGCGGCTCGCTCGAAGCAATCATCAAAGGCGTTATCTTCTTGGCCCCGACCGGTTCATCGACTCTGGCGCCGCTGTCGATCAGCGCCTTGGCCGCGTCGTATTTCTTTTCCTCGATCGCTATGGAAAGCGGCGTGAATCCGCCGGGCGCAGGCGTCTCCACATTTGCTCCACGGGATAGAAGCAATTGAATCCCAGCTACGTCGTTCCGCAGGATCGCGTGCAATAAAGGCGTCCATCCGTCGCTGTCAGCCGCCTCGACGTCTGCCCTGTGATCCAGAAGGAATTGCGTCGTCGAAAGCGCGCCGAGGCGAACGGCGGCGGTCAGCGGCGTGTAGCCTTGAGGATCCTTCTTGTTTATGCCGGCGCCCTTGCCGAGTAGATATTCCAGGCGATTATTGTCGGACGCCAGCACCGCATTATTGAACTCGCCATCGACGTCGGCTCCATCCGCCAGCCATTCGTCGAGCTGCTCGCGCGTGATCGCGGGCCTCTCCCGGCGCAGCTTCTCCAACTCCTCCGCGGAAACCATTGGCGCGGTATAAATTCCATGCGCCTTTATCGGTCCTGGCACGAGGCAATCCGAGCATTCAACGAGAGGCACGCCATAGTCCTGAAGGATTTTTCGGATTTCGTCCCTGTGCGCATTGAGGGCGTTTTCAATGGCGTATTTGGTGATCGCATCGGTTTTACGAACGCCAATGGCGATATCGAATTCCATGGGAATGACGTTATCCATCAGATTGGTTGGCTGGATCGTCAACGGCGCGCCCTGCGCGAGCGCCCAGCCCGCGAACGGTCCCCAGACGGCCGCGACGTCGAGCTTGCCGTCGGCGACCTCCTGCACCTGGCGCCAAGGTTGATGCTCGGGCGCCAGATCGCCGTCATGAGAAACCTCATGGACATGGACATTCTTGACGACGCCATGATCGGCGAGCGACTGACGCACCGCCGAAAGTTCGTAGACGCCGATCTGGAGCGACTTCAGTCGCGGATCGGAAAGGCCTTTGAAATCGTAGCCCCGATCCGTGCGCGAAGCGAAGACATAAGTGCTGCGATAAAGCGGAAAGGTCGTGAGCGCCGACTCATAACCTGCCGGCACATTCATCAATATATCGCAGTCATTCGTCTCGAAGGTTTGGCGTGTCATGCCGCGTTCGATGTAGGGCCGCCAGAAATAGGTCGCCCTCACGCCAAGCGCCTTTGCGATGACGTTTGCGATCTTATTCTCGAATCCTTCTTCCGCGATATTCGAGAACGGCATGTTCCCGGGGTCGCCGCAGACGCGAAACGAGGAAAAATGCGCCTTGCGCGCGGCGGCTTTCGCTGCGTCGCGCTCGATCTGGCTGAATTCTTCGAAGGGTTTGTTGTTGGGCGCCGCCTGAGCGAGCGCGTGGGACGCAGGCAAGCTCCCAGACAACACGCAAAGAAGGGGGAGGAAGGAGACAGTTTTCATTGCGAAGAGAACCGTTCGCCGCTTGAAAAGAAAAAACACCCTGCTCAATGCTCGGGGACCGAGCAGGGTGTCCGGAGGAAGAGGAACGGATGTCTGCTAGGGGGCTTTGGCCTCCTTGTCCGGCACTCGGAACGTATAGAGAGCGCCGCCTTGCGGGATCTTGTTCAGTCCGATGACCTTGGTCAGAGCCGTCGAACCGATCGCGCCGAACTTGTCTTCAAGATCGAGACCCGCGACCGCCGGCAAGCCGATCCAGCCGCCAATGCCCGCGAACACGGAGACGTATTCATGGCCCTTGATCTTGTAAGCGATCGGGTTGCCGATGATGCCGGAGCCAAGCTTGCGCTGCCAAAGCAACTTGCCGGTATCGCGGTCGATGGCGCGGAAGTCGCCGTTAAGGCTGCCATAGAAAACAAGGCCGCCGGCGGTGTTCAGCGTGCCGCTCCAGTTCGGATAGGCGTCCGGCACTTCCCAGGCGGTCTTGCCTGTCAGCACGTCGAACTTCTTCAGCTTGCCCGTCACCCCCGGCTTTTCCGGATACATATAGACATTGGCGAAGACATAGACTGTGCCCTGTTGCGTATGCGTGCGGGCCTGTGGCTCATCCTCCATGCACCAATTGTTGGTCGGGACATAGAAATTAGTCGGATCCTTGGGATCGACCGAGGCTGGCTGCTGATCCTTGCCGCCCATCGCCGAGGGACAGGCCTGCGTATTGACGCCGATCTTGAAAGGTGAGTGCTCTGGCACCTTGACGGGACGTCCCGTCTTCAGATCGACCTTTTCGGCCCAGTTTACGGTGACGAATTTGTGGGCCCGCAAGAGATTGCCGTCTGTCCTGTCGAGAACATAGGCGAAGCCGTTGCGGTCGAAGTGCACGAGCGCCTTGACGGGCTTGCCGTCGACATTCGGCATGTCCACAAGGATGTTCTCGTTGACGCCGTCATAGTCCCATTGATCGAAGGGCGTCATCTGATAGGCCCAGACCACCTCGCCCGTGTCGACCTTGCGGGCGAAGATCGTCATCGACCATTTGTTGTCCCACTTGCCGGAATTGCACGCCTCATGGGTGTCTTCGCCGCAGCGCGTCGTCGGGCTCCAATTGCCGGGATTGCCGGTCGAAGCGTAAACGAGTCCGAGCTCGGGATCGTAGCTGTACCACGCCCAGGGCGAACCGCCGCCGCGCTTCCACTCGTCGCCGGGATAGCTGGAGAGGCCGATATCGTGACCATAAGTCCCGTGTTCGGGATGCGCCTTGTTGGTGTCGGGGGTCAGGCAGACGTCCTTGTCAGTGCCATTGCTCTGGCACCGCCAGGCGAGGTCGCCCGTCGCGAGGTCATAGGCCTCGAGCCGTCCACGCGCAGCGAATTCGTCGCCGCCGAATCCGACGATCACCTTGTCCTTGGCGATCAATGGCGCGCTCGTCACCGTTTCGCCATGCTCGGGAAAGGCGTGCTTGACCACCCACAGTTCCTGGCCGGTCTTGGCGTCGAGTGCAATGAGGAAGCCGTCCAGCGTATTGAACAGCAGCTTTCCGTCTGCGTAGTTCACGCCGCGATTGACCACGTCGCAGCAAGCGCGCGGCACCGCCGACACATCGCGATCCGTGCCCTTGTTATAGGACCAGACCTGGACCGGATTGTCGGGGTCAGAAAGATCAAGCGCCTGCACGATGTTTGGCCAGGCGCTGACAAAGAACATCATCGGCTTTCCGCCGACATCGACGACGACAGGCTGCCCTTCGTGTCCGCGCAGAGCTCCCGAGGACTGCGACCAGGACATCTGGAGATTGCCGACGTTGTCCTTGTTGATGTCCTTCAGTTCGCTGTGACGCTGAAGGGCGAGATTCTGCCCCATCCCAGGCCAGAGATCGGGATTCTTGCTGTTCTTTATGATCTCGTCATCTGAGCCGGCCCAAGCTACGCTCGATAGCGACGCCATCGCCAAACCGGCGAACGCCGCGCGCCAAGGTAAACATTCCCGCAAATTCATTAGCTCCTCCCAAGGCGTCACGAAATCATTGGCATTGTTTTATCAAAGCGGCCCTTCCGCTTCGCTGCCCTCGATCCGAACGACCGGAACAGTAGCGAAATCCAACATGGGCGATAGAGCCGGTTTTCCCGAAAAATCGGGAAAATATTCCCGCTTCAGAATCGGCGCCGCTGTTGTGGCGGGCGCCGCGCTCAGCTCCACGCGGAGAAAGCAAAAATGGGTTAGCTCCACACCGGAGCGCAATGGATCCGACTCAAGGCGACGACTGAAAATCAATGTCAATCCACAATGGACTCAGCCCAAACAGATTAGATTTATTCCCGATATTGAGGGACTTTTCTCTTTCTTCAAAGCCAGCATCATCGGGAGAAATGACATATAGCCCAAGATTACATTTTGATCGTGATATAATGGCAACGCTCTTAAGCCAGAATAGAACTTCATCTTTTTCCGCGTTGCGCGGAGAACGTGCTGGCTTAATGTTCCATAGCCCATTTGGAGCACCTTAGTCGAAAGTCCGCTTTCATGGCGCGGGGGGCTCGAACGAAACCGGAGGGAATGTCTCATGGACGCCAGAACAGCTAGGTCGTTCATTGTCGCCTCGGCGGTTGGCGGCGCCGCGATCGTCGGCGCTGCTCAAGCTCAGGACGCCAACACAAACAACAACGCCAGCACGGTCGTGTTGCCGGACGTTATTGTAGTGTCGCCGACGCCGGTGCCGGGCGCAAGCAGTATCGACAAGGACAAGGTTCCCGCTTTTGTATCGACTGTGACCTCGCAGCAATTCGAGGACAAGAAATCTCCCGCTGTCGCGGACGCGATAACGGCCCATGTGCCCGCCGCGATCGGGATTAACGTCGACGGGACCGACCTCTCCCCTGATCTGTTTTATCGCGGCTTCGACACATCCCGCATCTCGGGGACGGCGCAGGGACTTGCGGTTTATCAGAACGGCGTGCGCATCAACGAGGCGTTCGGCGACAGCACCAACCTCGATCTTATCTCCCCGATCGCCATCGACCGCGTCGACGTCTTCACAAACAATCCGATCTTCGGATTGAACGCGCTCGGCGGCGCCATCAATTTCACGATGAAGAACGGCTTCACCTATCAGGGTGGCGAGGCTCAGGTTCTCGGCGGTTCATACGGGCGTCTTTACGGCAGCGTGCAATATGGCAAGCAGGTTGGCGACTACAGTATTTATTTCGCCACCGACGCTTTGCGGGACGACGGCTATCGTCCCTACGGGGCGCAAAACCTGCAACGCGTTTACGCCGATATTGGCTACCGTACGCAGGATTCCGAATTTCACGCGATCGGCGCCTTCAGCCGCACGTGGCTTGGCGTTCAGGGCACCACTCCCATGGTGCTCGTGGAACAGCAGTACAACTCCGTTTTCACGACCCCGCAGACGACCAATAATCAGGCCGGCCTGGCGCAGATAACCGGTCGCTTCGACCTGACCCCGACGTGGTCCCTGGCGAGCAATTTCTATTACCGCCAGTTCGATCAATATCACGTCGACGGCAACGACGCCGATATCGCCAACTGCGGCGATCAGGGGGGCACGGACGGCAACGCTTGCCTTTCCAACGACGGCGCGTTCCACGGCCACAATCCGAATGATTATCAATTCACAAATCATGGCCAGCCCATCCCGTACCTCGGTGATGACTTCGCTTATGGAACGACGGCCTTCACCGCCACCCACACGCAAACGTTTGGCGCTCAGGAGCAGTTGACAAGCAAGGATAAAATCCTCGATCACGCCAACTACTTCGTCGTCGGCGGCAGCGTCGATCAGAGCTATACGCATTTCTCGTCGACGACGACGCTCGGCCAGCTTGATTCGAACTTCCAAAATACGTTCACGGGCTTTCCTGGCTCGCAAGCCATTCTTCAGACCGAGGGCAATGTCGGCTTCGCTCCGGTCTGGGTGCATGGGTCCGCGACCTATTTCGGCCTTTTTGCCCTCGACACGCTGAACATCACAAACGAATTCGCAGTAACTGCGGGAGCAAGGTTCAACGTCGCCAATATCGGCCTTTCGGACGTCAGCGGCCAATCTCCCGACCTCAACTCCAGCGCCAGCTATAATCGCATTAACCCGGTCGTCGGCTTCACCTACACCGCTTCGCCCGCTTTGACCTTCTACGGCGGTTACTCTGAAGCAAACAGGGCGCCGACTCCGCTCGAAAACCAGTGCTCCAACCCGGCGCTGCCCTGCGTTCTCGAGACCGCGCTTGTATCCGACCCGCCGCTGCAACAGGTGGTCTCCCACACTTTCGAGGGCGGCGCCCGTGGTGTGCTCACGATACCCAATGGCTACGGCACACTCGTTTATAACGCCGGCGTGTTTCACATCACGAGCACCAACGACATCGTCAATGAGGCGAGTGAAATCTCGGGACAGGGATACTTTACCAACGTTCCGGAAACCTTGCGGCAGGGCGCCGAACTTGGCCTCCAGTATAACTACGGCCCCGTAAGCCTTTATGCCAACTACGCCCACGTCGACGCGACCTATCAATTCAGCGGCACCTTTTCATCGCCGAATAATCCTTTCGCGGACGAAAATGGCAATATTTTCGTCCGGCCAGGCGATCGCATTCCGGGCATTCCGAGCAATCTAGGCAAGTTTGGCATTACCTATGCGGTGACCCCGCAATTCAAGGTGACGGCGGAGGCGGTCGTCGTCGGAGACCAGTATTACGTCGGCGACGATTCCAACCTCAACCCGAAACTTCCCGCCTACTATTACGTGAATCTGCGGGCCACCTATCAGGCGACCGAGCAAATCCAGCTGTTCGGCCTGATCAACAATGTCACCAATCACAAATACGCGACATACGGAACGTTTTACGGAACCGACACGAGCGGCGGGAACGTCAACGCCACTCTTTTCAACAACAATCCCGAGAATGGCGGCATCGGCGACGCCAGGGCGGTGACTGTGGCGCAACCTCTCTCCGTCTACGGCGGATTCAAAGTCACTTTTTGATCCTGGTCTGCGGCGCGGCTCATTCGGGCCGCGTCGCCATTGCCGCTTTAAGAGTTCTGCGCTTAGATCGGCGTTTGTGATGTGCTGCGATTGCCTGGCCCGCTCCGAGGCTTCCCATGTCGATCCAAAGCCGCCTCGTCGTTTCCCTTACCGTCGTCCTGATTCTGAGCCTCGCCTTTGGCTCTGTGCTCACCTATGAGCATGTTCTGGATAAGATTCGCACGGAGATGCAAGCCGCGATGTCGGTCGGGTTGCATACGGCTGGCAACGCCGTTGACGATCGTGAAGAGGCGATCGATCCGGCGAAGCGGCTGCGGCTCGTTGTCGATGATTTCAACGGCGACCGGCATCTGCGCGCGACGCTTTTCGGACCTCATGGCGAGATCCTCGCGCATTCGCAATTGCAACTCCCGGATGACCCGGCGCCAAGCTGGTTTTACCGTCTCGTCACAGCGGCGCCGCCGCTGCGGACTCAGCTCGACCTGCCGCCTGCGTTTCATTCCATCGGCGGCATGACGCTCGAGGCCGACGCCCATAATGAAGTCGCCGAGGCCTGGAGCGATTTCCGTCTCACCCTGATTATCATGGCCGTTTTCTTTGCTCTGGTTCTTGCGTTGGCGTTCTGGACCATCCGAACCGCGCTGAGTCCATTGCGCAACGTATGCGACGCCTTTTCCGGGATCGGTGGCGGCAACTATGCGACGCGCGTCGCGCCTTTGGCCTATCGAGAGCTTGAGCCGCTTCGCTACGGATTCAATATCATGGCGGCGCGGCTTGAGGGGATGACGGCGCAGAACCGCGCTCTGCACGAACAAATTGTCAATGTGCAGGAGGAAGAACGCGCGGAGCTCGCGCGCGACCTGCACGACGAGGTCGCGCCGTTTCTGTTCTCGGTCGGCGCGGACGCCGCCATGATCCGGCAGTTCCTCCAGACGGGGATGGGCGGTCAGGTCGGCCCCCGCGCGGATGCGATCTCCGACGCGGTGCGTCATATGCAGAGGCACCTAAGGGACGTTCTGCGCCGCCTTGCCCCCGGCGCTTTGCTGGATCTCGGCCTTGCCGGCGCGATAGACAATCTGATTGGTTTTTGGAAAGCGCGGCGCCCTGAATTATCCTTCGGCATAGAGATTACAGAGGAACGAATAGGGCTGCCGCTCGACGCCGTCGCCTTTCGCGTCGTTCAGGAAAGTCTCAGCAATGCGATACGGCATGGGCAACCCGCGCGGATCGACGTGCGGATCAAACGCCTTGAGCAGCGGATCCAGATCATCGTGGAAGATGACGGGATTGGCTTTTCCAAGGATCGGGAGCCGAATGGCTTCGGACTCGCCGGAATGAAGGAGCGCGTCCGTTCTGTCGGCGGAGTCGTGACCATTCGCAACCACTCATCCCGCCAAGGCGTGATTGTCGAGGCCGAAATCCCGATTGGCGGCAAACCAATTCTGGAGCGCCCGCAGGCAGCGAGCATTTCGGCGTAGAGGCGCTGGAACTGATGAGGGCGCTCGCCGCCAAAATTACGACGAACGATGATCATCCAACTGCTGCCCCGTAATTGACAAGCTTGCTCCTGGCCATAGCAAGCTTAAGCGATGTCGAAGCAAAATCACGTGCAAAATACAACAAACACGAGCGTATAGCGCAGCGATCAGGTTGAATATTAAATAAAAATGAGATCAATGAAATAATAAGGAACCATATTAACTTCTGTGTCATTATGGCGATAGCGCGGCAAAACCGAATTGGTTTTTGAGATATGTATGAAACCCGGGAAGGGCAACTTTAATGTATATTCTCTCGGTTGCCGCTTTAGTATTTGGAATTGTCCTTGGCTGTAATTTCAAGGCTTACATCCTCGCTCCCTCTTGTGCAGTCGTAGCATTGGTCACCGTGATGGCCGCCACATTTGCCGGAGAACGTTTCTTTCACGCTGCATTATACGCAGCTCTCTTTCTGACACTACTGCAGATCGGTTATTTGCTTGGCGTCATCGGCTGGTCGACCGCGATGAAGCTTCACAGGCGGAGGTCTGGACCGGCCTTGCCCTATCCGAACAAGCCCGCCGTCTAGCGCCCACGCCTTTGGAAGCGGCGTTTCCGATCAATGTCCGCCCCCCATCGATCACCTTGTCCGATCATCCGATGCGACGCCGCAAAGAAATTGCCAGCGCGCGAGGATGAAGCCGGCGAACTCGGGGCGCACTTTTTATGGCGAGGGTAGCGATAGAGCCCATTGAGATCAGATTGAATTAAACTGATCGAGAAAAATAGGCTTGGCCGGAAAGCGCTCAGCGGAGCCGGATCATAGAAATTGTGGCGGCTGTCACACTCTTTTCAAGCGCGCCAGGGTGAATAGCCCGAACGGCGCCAGCGCGCGGCGCTCCAGGAGGCGCGCGGCTGGCCGAGCCTCGATCCAACCGCCAAGGACCGCCCATTGGAATTGCGGTCGCCAGCCAAGGTGGGCGCTGCGCGTGCCAAGCCATGCCTCGAGCTTGGCGATCAGTCCCGTCTCTGCCCCGACATGGTTGACGAGCACGATTTCCCCGCCAGGCTTCACGACGCGCAGCAATTCGTCGAGCATCGCATGCGGGTCGGGCACGACGGTCAGCACGTAAGGGGCGACTACCGCGTCAAAGCTCGCATCCGGAAAAGCAAGGCGCGTCGCGTCCATGACGAGAAGGCCGTCGACATTCTGCAGCGATTTGTCGATCAGACGGCGCTGCGCTTGCCGCAGCATCGGCTCGCAGAGATCGACGCCGACGAGCCGCGTCCGCTGGTCGAACATCGGCAATTCAAGGCCTGTGCCGACGCCAACGTCGAGCACGCGCCCCATCGGGCGGTCAGCCGCCGCGACGGCCGCGAGGCGTCCGGCGCGCATGACGAGCGAAAAAACAAGATCATAGATGGGCGCCCAGCGCGCGTAGGACGATTTGACATGGCCGTTGTCGAGCGTCGCATGGGCGGCGGACGCAGCTCCCGCGCTCATCGGGCGGGCGAACTCGGAAAGATTACGACCAGTCAAAAGTGCGATCCTTCGATCGGAGTTTTTGAAGATGCGGCCCAAGTCGAGCCCGGCGCCGGAAGCGCGCTAGACGGGGACCGAGGCAGCTTCAGCGACCCGGTTCGTTGCCGGCCTGACATCGATGGCGGATTCGGTCGAGCTGATGAAGCCGCCGCCGAGAACGCGGGCGCGCGGCTGATCAGAGGCGTAAAAGACGCAGGCCTGGCCGGGCGAAACGCTGTCCTCGTCATGCACGAAGTCGACATGCGCGCCGCCGTCCCGCACATAAAGCCGGCCGGCGACGGGCGGCCGCGTCGAGCGGACCTGCACGAAAATATCGGCGCCTTCGCGGGGGAGATCAGCGAATTCGCCGTCGCCAATCCAGTTCACGGCGCGCAAATGCGCGCGGCGCGTCGCCAGCGCCTCGCGCGGACCGACGACCACCCGCGCCGCCGCCGCGTCAAGCTTTATAACGAAAAGAGGTTCGCCGGCATTGGCCTCGCCAAGGCCGAGGCCGCGCCTTTGGCCGATGGTGTAATGAATGACGCCGGCATGGCATCCGAGCACGCGGCCGTCGATATGTACGATCTCGCCGGGAACGGCTGCGCCCGGCGACAGTCTTTCGATCAGATCGCTGTACTTGCCCTTCGGCACGAAGCAGATGTCCTGGCTGTCCGCCTTGTCCGCAACGATGAGGCCGAACCGCCGCGCCAGCGCGCGAACGTCGGTCTTGGTCATGTCGCCGAGGGGAAAGCGGAGCATCTGCAGCTGGCGGCGCGTGGTGGCGAACAGGAAATAGCTCTGATCGCGGCGGCCGTCGAAAGCGCGATGCAAAACGCGTTCGCCGGCTTCGTCGCTGCGGGTTGAAACATAATGTCCGGTCGCGAGGACGTCCGCGCCGAGGTCGAGCGCGGTATCGAACAGATCGGCGAATTTGATCTCGCTATTGCAGGAGACGCAGGGGATCGGCGTCTCGCCGGTCGCATAGCTATGCGAGAAGGGATTGATGACTTTTTGGCGGAACCGCTCTTCGTAATCGAGCACGTAATGCGGAATTTCGAGCCGGGCGGCGACAAGGCGGGCGTCCTGAATGTCCTGGCCGGCGCAGCACGCGCCTTTGCGGTGGACCGCCTCGCCATGATCATAAAGCTGCATGGTCACGGCAATTACGTCATAGCCCTGCTCTTTCATGAGCGCGGCGACGACGGAGGAATCAACTCCTCCGGACATGGCGACAACGACGCGCGTCTCCGCAGGCGGCTTCGGCAGCCCCAGCGAATTCAGCTCGCGCCTGCCTTCGGCCGCGGCCGGTCCTGGCGAATGATTTGTGCTCATGATCGCCGTGGCTTGCTCCGCTCCCGACAGCGCGCCGCGCGCGCCTCACTCCCCGCGCCGCAATTTGCCCCAGGGCGGCGGGCCGCCTGACCATAATCGCGACCTGCCAAACCCATGCAGAAGCCACGGCTCCTCTCATGCGTCAACCAAATATAATGATCGGCGGTCTATGTGCAAAGACCTCGTTTGCCGCGGCGCGAATCGTTTGCTCGGCCGCCGCCCCGGCGGCCGGGTTCCTCTGCGTCGCTTGCAAGCGTAAAGGACGGAAGCGTTCCAAGTTGAGACGATCGAAGCAATCTTTGCTAGCTATAACGCGCAAATCAAGGCCAGTAATCAGAAATCATTAATAAAACAACGCCGTCGGCTTAGGCAAATCTTAAAACACGCCGCCTATGTTCGGCTCGATCTGATTTGTGATCTGAAGTTCCGTGAGTTGCAGACATGGCCGAACCGAGCCGTCATCGCGCAAAATATGTCATCGGCCCCGATGGAAGTCCTTTGACCTTGGCCGATCTACCGCCGTCCAGCACAAAACGCTGGGTGATCCGACGCAAGGCAGAGGTCGTCGCCGCGGTTCGCGGCGGCCTGCTCTCGCTGGAAGAAGCGTGCAATCGCTATACTTTGACCGTCGACGAATTTCTATCCTGGCAGATGTCGATCGACCAGCACGGACTTGCCGGATTGCGTACGACGCGGATTCAGCAGTACAGGGCCTGAATCACGACGATACGGGACTGGATCAATCCAAAATCACGAAAGTGATCGATTCCCCATCAAGTGCAGACTGCCCAGCACGGCGCCGCGCCCTTTCCTCAAAAATGCTCGGGGGCTCTGGCCGCTTCTTCTTCGTCGAGCCGGTTTCGCATGATGAATGGCAGCTGGGCGAAGGTGAATAAAAGCACCAGAACGAACAGCCCGGGGAATTTGAAGGCGACCCAGACGTCGTTCGATTGCGTGCGCCAGACGATCTCATTGAGCCCGGCCAGCACGAGGAAAAAACCCGCCCAGCGCCAGGTGAGCAGCCGCCAGCCACGTTCGCTGAGGCTCATCGCATTGTCGAACAAGATCGGCAGCACGGGGCGGCCGATCATCATACCGATCAGCAGCGCGGCGCTAAAGCAGATGTAAAGGATCGTCGGCTTCATCTTGATGATGGTCGCATCATGCAGATAAAGCGTTAGCCCGCCGAAGGCGATGGCCAGCACCGCGGTGATCAGAGGAACCGCCGGAATGCGCCGCGTCATCGCATAGGAAACGGCGAGCGCCGCGAGAACGGCGACGATCAGCACGAAGGTCGCAGTAAAAAGACCCGCTTGCTCGCCCGCCAGCAGCGCGGCCGGCAAAAACGGCGCGACCAACGGATGAAACAGCTGCGGCCGCGCATTGGCGAAGAAGAACAGAGCCAGTGGGCCGACTTCGAGGCCAAGCTTCAGCAACGGATTTCGTGGCGCGCCCCGCCCCTGGCCAACGATCGACGGGCGCTGATCGGAAAGCGGCTTCTGCATTTCGTTCATGCGTCCAGGATCCATTGCGTTGCGTATCGGCTCCGGTTTTAGAGCATTCGCGCAAATAATGGAGCTTTTTCGTACCCGCCCGCTTTTTCGCGTGACGAACCGGCGGAGGCCTCCGGCAAACGGAACGGCATTGCGGTTTCAGGAAGAAGCGCACGAGCCGCGCGTGTAACTGATCGCAGCTCTCGTCGAGGCCGCATTCGGGGGTTGCGTGCTTCGGCATCCAGATCATCCGCGCGCTTCTCCGACGAGCCTTGCTCGCCGAGCCGAGACCTCTGTGTCTTTCGTCTGAGGATGGTTGGTTTCGTCTGGCCGGTCGACGCCGCTTTTGCGATGACGCATGCCGAACATCAACGTCGCCGATCTTGCTGTCGCACCATTCGCCGAACTGCCTGGATCAGCTGTTCGACAAAGTCGGTGGCGGCCAGCTTGGCTTCGCGTCAGAGCCTGTGGAGGGCCATCTTGGACGCTGAACGCTCATCGCGCCGCAAGGGTGATCTCAGCTGTCTCAGCGCCGGACGCCGACACGACCTCGCGAAGCAAGATTTGAGCCCGGGAGACGCCCCGAAGACGGCAGAAATCGCGGATGCAGGCGTTAAGCACGCCGTCCCGTGCATCGTCATCAAGCTCTGAGAGGGGAATAATTATGAGCGTCGGTTGGTTAGACTGCATGGCTACCCTCAGAGGGTGGAACTTGAGCGGCCCGAAACGCGGCCAGCGAAATCACGTTGACGCCCGCGCCAACCGATTTTGCCTTGCGATTTCTTCTGTTCCGCTTGCGGCATAATGCGGCGACCCAAGCGGTCATGGCGCCGGCGACTTTCCCAGCTTCGGCGTCGCCATTCTTGGCTTTAACCCCGATGCTGAAGAGCGACTGCCGCCAACCCCGGATCAAATGGGCGTCGAGATAATTCTCCAGATCCGGATCGATCACGAGATTGGCCTTGCGCGCAATGAATGGGATCAGATCCTGAGTCATTTAAGTCCCCCTTCGACATGCTCCAACGAGCACGCCAAAGCGCCGTGACGAGCGAGCCGGTTGATATATGACGAATTAACGCACTTCGTAGTTGTTAGTTGCGCGCATCCGTTTTATTTCTCGCGGCCTGAGAAAAAACTTCGCCTCTCGATGCAATGACGACAGCTCTTGCGGTTCAGACTCGAGCCAGGGCGATAGGTGATGAGTTCGCGCAAGTCCTGACGGCGGCGCTATCTGAATGTGTCGGGCAAGAACCTGCCGATCGCGCCGCCCGTCTCGCGGCGGGTCTTATTGTGGCGACATGGACCGTGGCCTTTATCGAGGCTCACCTGACCTTTCGACCGAGTCGAGGTTCAAGGGAAGCGAAAGCCGCCTTTCTCGCCTTCGTTGATCAGGAACCATCGGCCTGAAAGCCGCGCTGGCAGGCGCCTTACGCCTGAGCCATCAACTCCGGCCTGCTCTCATTGAGCGCCCACAGTCCCGATGCGCATCGGGGAGCTTTCCAAGGGAGCGGGAGATCAACTCATGCATGCGTAATTGCGAGAAGCGCGGCGCCATTCCCCAAGCTGTCTGTGAGAAAATATTTATCGGCAGGATCCGGACGCGACTGGGGGCTGCTTTATCCGCTACGCAAAATTTGGCGCGAACTAATTAAGGGATTCGACCTCCCGGCCCCAAACCTTGCAACAATGAGTTGGCGCACCGGAAAGGATGAAACTGGGCACTCCTATGTCATTGTTTGTGCTTTGTGATTTCTGTACACGCGATCTGCGCCAGAGGCGAAACCGTCGCTTAGCCCAAAAGCGCGACAGCGGCGAACCAATCCTGGAGCGATACTCATAGCTCCGTCACTATGACGCTGTTAGTAACGCGATGGATCAGCACGCCGTCGTTCGTCAAATCGCACAGCTGTTAAATGGCGGCGTCACGCGCGGTCGCAGTACAAGGCTGGCGCAGCTCATGGGATCGAGCGTGGCAACGATCCGGTCGTGGGTGCGGCCGGTTCGAGTGAAGAACGCAAGCGCGCCATGAATCCATCGGCCCGGCGCACGCTTTTCCTGCCTCTGGCGCTTCATCAGGAGGGCCACGATTTGGATAGGCTTCGTCGCACAGCGTGTCGATTGGAGCGTCACTATTTTGGTAACGAGGATGATGGACTTGCCCCGGAAAAATGGAGAGGTTTCCTGAGATTTGAAAGGAAACCGCGATGGGGAAGCAGCAGCGCCGTTTCACGGCGGACTTTGAAAAGGAAGCTGTGCGGCTGGCGACGACCAGCGGTC
>NZ_PDZR01000033.1 GCF_002891535.1 Methylocella silvestris
GAGCCGTCCTCACACGTCTCTTGGCTGGCTGACGCCGGTCGAATATGCTGCTGTCACGGCCGCTCAAGCGGCCGAATGAACGCCGGATACTCTCCATCAGCCTGGATCAGAAATCGGGGGACCCTCAATCTCTACAGCCTCTCCATCAACCCGGATCAGGGTCTGGGCGAACTGACCCGTGCGAAATATCGCGACTACGTCGACCGGGTTGAGAAAAAGCTCGGCCTTGAGGGCCAGCCGCGCGCCATCGTCTTCCATATCAAGGAGGGGCGCGAGGACTGCCATGTCGTCTGGTCGCGGATCGATTACCAGACCAGAAGGCGATTCACCTGCCGTTCGACCATGACAGGCTCATGATGGTGACGCGGGAGTTTGCGCGCGAGCACGGGCTCGTGCTGCCGGAGGGCTATGGGCGCGATCCGGCGGAGAGGAAGCGGGGCCGGGAGTCGCTCTACGAGAAAGAGCATCAGCGCGCGACGGGGCTCTCGAAGGAAGAGCGCATGGTGATGGTCACGCATGCGTGGCAGACGAGCGACGGCCCGCGCGCCTTCGTCCGGGCGCTGGAGCAGATGGGCTATGTGCTGGCGACCGGGAAGCGCCCTTATGTCCTGGTCGATCTGTACGGCACCATGAATGCGCTGCCCAAGCTGATCGACGACCGGCAGGTCAAGACGAAGGACATTCGCGCCTTCCTTGAGAAGGAGTTTCCGCCGGAGCAGCTGCCGACGGTGGAGGAAGCGCGGGAGCTTGTCGCCGCGCACCGTTTGGCGCGGGAGGAGTTTGCGAAGGCGCAGGATGACGGGCGCAAGCGCGATGCGCTCTTGCAGGTACAGGCGGTACGGCGGTCGGGAGTCGTCGCCGAGCAGGCGGCGCTGCTGGAGACGCACAGGCAGGAACGGGCGGCACTGGCGCGGGAGCAGCTGCGTGAACGGGAGTTGCTCCGGGCCGGGTATCTGGCGCAGGTGCGGCAGATTAAGGCGGAGCGGCAGGCGGCAAAGCCCACTGGGTTGGCCGCGTTCCTTGGGCGGGTGACCGGGATCACGCTGATTGCGGGGAAGCTCCAACGCTACCGTGACAAGCAGAGGCTGGACGCGTTCATCGAGAAAAAGGTGACCGTCGTGGACGCGCAGCGCGTGGCGGCGCATGCGCTCGCGCAGCGGCACCAGCTTCAGGCAGCCGAGGTGGACAGGAGTCTGCGGGCGCGCAAGGCAGTAGAGGAACGCGAGCTGAAGTCGCTGGAGGTCAAGCGGGTGCGCGAGCGGCGCGTGAAAGACCGCGCCGGGCATGAACATATGCCAGCCCTGACCCTGGAGCTGAAGCCGAGGGGGCGGAGCGCGTCGGTGCGCAAGTCCAAGAACCGGTACCGGGACCCGCTGAAGGCAGCGGAGGAGAGATATGCACCGCGCGTTCCCGAGGAGAAGGACAAGCCGATCGATTTGCAGCAGGCGATGCAGGATGCGCAGGCGGCGCAGTCGCCGTTCCCGAAGGCCGTCGATTTGCAGGATGCGTTCACGCGGGTGGCGGGGAGCGGCAAGGGTGAGGACAGCGGCGGGGACGGGGATGATGGGGCGATTGTTCAGAAGCCGATCTCGCGGTCGACGCGGGCGAGCGAGCGCGGGCGGGGGGAATAATAAGGATGATTTTGACAGGGGGAGGTAGGGCGCGTCCGGCCTGTTGCCGGATCAGGCTCTAGGCTGAAGCCCCGAGCCCCTGCGTAGCCTTTGGCGAAGCAGGGTCTCTGCCCATGCGGGTGACGATCCTTCGCGCGTAAGATGCGAATTGTGAGCAGATGTCGTTGTGAGTGCGCGGTCAGTCGCGCACCCACACAATCCGCCCGTCTCTGAACCAGAAATGCGACGCGCAGTCCTTCTTCCGCCAGACGGAAGGATGCAGGCTCGCCGTGCCGTTCCTGTTGTAAGTCACGCGCCAGCAGGGCCGCTCGTCAGTCAGCAGGTTCATCTGGAGAACGCGCTTGCAGCCGCAGGGACACAGTATCGCCGCCTGCTCCTCGAATCCGTCTTCTTTTACGACGTATAAAACGCGCGGCTTCAGTACCTTCGGAAGTTGCTCATTAACAATCAGCGTCTTGAAGGGCGGATCGGTCCACCGACGTGCAAGCCCGCCGACCCATCCGAAAAGTTTATGCAGCCTCTTCATTGCGGCCGCCTTTCCATGAAGTCCATGAGACCGAGCAAGGGTGTCAGGTCGCCTTTACCGACACTGCCGCCGAGGATGTCGCAAATACCCTCTTCGGGCTCCGGCATCAGCTCCATGCTGGCAAGGCTGAAGATCACTGACGCGTATTCCGCGTTGGGCTCCTCCCTGTAGGGGTGGAGCCGGGCGAGAAATTCATTAACTGCCAGCGATGCGGCCAGCATATTGACGCTGATCACGGCGGGGCGGCTGCCGGCAGCGCCGCGAATGTAGCCGTCCTCGACCTGGCGACGGTACGCTTCAGGATCGGTGCGCCGTAGACCCGCCGCCGCCACATCCTCCATCGCGAAAAGCCCGCGGCTCATCAGGCTTGAACGGCCGGGCTGCAGATAGTGGATTGTTCCGCAGACCTCGCGAATGCCGCCTTTTCCATCGGCGTCGAGCCGGACCCCAAGGTCGAAATACGGCAGCGTGTAATAGGTAGCGAGGGAGTTCAGCAGGAACCGGCCATCTACCGTATCCATACAGCCGAACACGACGTCACATTGCGCCACCTTTCGGATGACGTCGGCGTTCCAAAGGTTTTCGTCTATCGTAATGACCCGCGTGCCAAGGCCCATCCGCTCAATCGCCGCAGCCTGAACTTCAGCTTTCGAGCGTCGGTTTACCGCGTCCTCCATGATCGAATTCAGGATTCTGTTGACGTTACGATCTTCAATATGATCGTCCTCGACAATAACGATTTCGCCAATGCCGAGCCGTACCAGTTGCTCGATGACCGGGCTTCCGGTGCCGGAGGCGCCAACAACAGCAGTCGACAAACGTTGCAACCGGTCGACCGTCCCCTGGTCGAAGGCCTGCGCGTGCGAGGCCGCAAATCCGGGTACGTCTTTCGCGGCCGCTCGTTCATGCCAGAACATCAGATCGTCTCCGGCGACTGAGATGCATGACAGCGGCTTCATGGACCCGTCCGGCAGCATTACCCGACCGAACATCGACCCATCCGGCAGCATCACGGCGCTGCCATGCGGTATCGGTTTCTCTATCCAGCCGCGTATCATGGGCAGAAGCCGGGCATCGCCTTTATCGTCGGTCGGCGAGAAGGTGGGATAGCCGCCGGGGTGGCTGTGCACCTTAATGACGGACAGGCCCAGATCGGCGGCGCGTTCCAGGATGTGCGCCGTGTAGTCCGGCGGCCATGTCACACGGTCCGGCGTCCGCACCGTGCAGATGTCATAGGGAATGCCGTGAACCTCGCGAACCAGGAGGCGATGCCGACGATCGCCGTCGCGCCGGCCGCATAGGAGCAGTGCCACGGCTTCTTTTCCATCGCCGGGGAGGAGAAGGGAGCGCAGTTGATCGTGCTGAAGCCCGGAGAGGCTGAGGGTGATTGGAATTGTCATTTCTCGAACTCCCGCGCCAGCCAGTCTTCAACAAGGCAGATATGCGTGCCGATGTTGTCGAAGTTGGCTTTCCAGGGGTTTGCGCCCGTGCGGTGACGGGACCAGCGCTGAAACTGGCGGCCATCCAATGCCTGCATGGCCTGCGTTGCGCCGATAGTCTGGCGGTCCTTACGGGCCAGAGCCGGGTACAAATAGACCATGTCCAGCGCCGCCGCCGGGTAACCTGTCTCAATGCGTATCGCGGCGGTTACCGTCGCGTGCGTGTAGCCGTCGTGGGTCGGAAAATCGTGGATGAGCACCCAGGGTGACCCATCCACGATTGTTTCCCACGGCAGCCCCAGCTCATCGAGAAACTTCTGGTCATCAGGCAGAAGATCGAACTGGCGGCGCTGCGTATTCATGGCTCAGCCCTCCGTCTGGTCGCGGGGGAGAGCCTTGAACTTCTCGATGCCCGGCTTGCGGAGATCGACCTTCTCGTCCAGCCCGATTTTTTCCGGTTTGGAACCGGCCATTTTCAGGCGGAGGGTATAGTCCTTCGCCGGAAGCAGGCCGGCGAGGGTCAGGACTTCGCGGCCCGTGACGATCGGGTCGTGAACAACGTAGGGGTCGCCGTTGATGAGGATGCGGTACCCTTTCGCAAGCGGCGGGCGCTTGCCCTCTTTGGCATATTGTTCGAGGTCGATGATGTCATCGAGAACAGCTTCGACCCCGGCCGCCCCCTCTTCCTTGGCTTGGAGATTATCGGTCATTTATGTGCCCTTTTTGAGCGTTGCGCCCTGTCGCCTGTGTCGGCTAGGTCGTGCTTGCAGCATATCACGGGCGTGCTCAGTTTATCAAGCAAAACTGAGCGTGCTTGACGCATCAAGCAAACTCGCGCTAATATCCTAATATTATCAACTGGTTGCTCAGGAGCGTCCGACGCTCGCAAGAGCCGAAGGGAGGAGCGATGTGAAACTTACATTGGGACAATACCTCGCCTCGATTCGCAAAGACCGCGGCATGACGCTGCGCGAAGTCGAAGAGGTGAGCAAAAAAGAGGTGTCGAACGCCTATCTCAGCCAGATCGAGACCGAGAAGATTCAAAAGCCGTCACCGAATGTGCTTCATGCACTCGCTGAAATTTACAAGATAGAATACGAGCAGCTCATGGAGATGGCCGGCTACATTCCGGCATCGCGCGGAGAAACCGAAAGACATGGCCGCGTAGCTACATTCGCAGAGCACAATCTTACTTCGGCCGAAGAAGCCGAACTGGTAGAGTATTTGAAGTTCATACGCAGCAGGAGGCGTTCGGGTGACGAAACCTGACGACAGCAGTCTCGACCCTGACCAGCGCCGCGCGGTCGAGGAGCGCGCGCGGCAGCTCCTCGACCGCGCAGACGCCTGGGGGCGTTTTCCGACGCCCGTCGACGATCTTCTCTCTGCCGCGAATCTCAAGGTCGCGCCTTCGAGCATTTTCGACCCCGCTGCCATCCTGGCCTACATTCGCGGCAGGGCGGCCGACGCGGCGATCAGCATCAAATCCGCCATGTCCAAAATTTTTGGCCTTTATGACGGGCATGAGAATCTCATCCATATCGACGGCACCGTCGCTAAAAGCAAACAGACATTCCTAAAGCTGCACGAAGCTGGGCATCATGAGATGCCCTCGCACCGCAAGATGTTCCGGCTGTTTCAGGAATGCGAGAAGACCCTGGCGCCCGACATCGCGGACCTGTTCGAACGCGAAGCCAACAATTTTGCGCGGTTCGCGCTATTCCAAGGGGATGCTTATGCGCGTAAGGCGGCCGACTATGACATGGGAATAAAAGCGCCCATGGCGTTGGCGAAGGAGTTTGGGGCTTCGCAGTATGCCTCAGCGCGCGAATTTGCGCGCAGCAATCATCGTGCCTGCGCGGTCTATATTCTGAATCCCGCGAAATACGTAGATGGCGACGGCTACCACGCGACGGTGCGGCGTATTGAAGTCTCGTCGTCGTTTATGGATCAGTTTGGCAGGCCAGCAGATACCGTCATTACGCCTGACCACGTTCTGGGGTCAGTACTGCCTATAGGCCGTAAGATGACGCGGCCCACAGGTATCAGCATTGTCGATCGCGCGGGAACTACCCACGACTGCGTGGCTGAAGCGTTTGACACCCAACACAATATTCTCGTCCTCGTCTATCCCGTTAAAGTGCTCACTGCGAAGATGATCATTATGGCCGCCGAAGTGGACGCCTTCTAACCTCGCCGTAACCAAGATATCTGCGATTCAGATGGGGCCGCGGTAGGTGTCATCCGTCCGACGGGTGGAACAGGCTCTAGGCTGGGGCCCTGAACCAAGGCTCAACATACAAGGCATCGCGTAGTGGCGTTGTGATGAAATCAGGCGCCCGAAAAATATAAGTGGCGGCCATCGCCTTGCCCTCCGGCGTTAGATTCTGAAGATGTGCAAGGGCATTGGGAATGGAGAAGTCCTTACCGGTCTTCTGCTTAAAATCGCCGGGCAAGCCCGTCCATACAACCACATCAATGTTGTTTTGAGCGGCCCACGGTGCGATTGTGGGAGGAACATTCGGTACACACCTGTCACTGTCGTCCGCGAAATAGAATCCCATGCGCCCCATGACTGTCTCTTCGCGACAACGAAGATCCGCAATGGCGTCAGTCGGATTGCGGCGCTTGCTGATGGCGTAATTCACCGAACACTCCCTGCCGTTCTCTGGATCGATGACCAGCGTGAGTGCGCCTTTTCGGGTTTTCTCGGAAACCCTTGAAAACTCTAATGGCAGAGTGGGACCACCCGCCTGCCACCCGGAATGAGTTTCATCAAACTCTGGTTTATTGTCCCAAATGAGTGAGCCCCATCCCAAGATGGCGATGCTTGGTGCTTTCTTCGTATCCATCAGCGAGCGGCCTTCATATCTATGGCACTTCGATCGAAGAGACGCAGCCGGTGGCTGAGCGCTGCCATGGTCGATGCAACAAGCTGCTCGGGAAAACTCTTGGGTAGCGCCGCGATAACGGCCTTGGCCTGCCGTTCGGTGTTCGCTGCAATATCTTCAAAGATTGCCTTCATCGCCGGGCTGCCGACACCGGCGATGTCCGCCGTTTTCAAGAAATGGCGGGGTACGATGTCATGGATGGCGTAGTGGCGGTTTGTTCCGACCGACATGGCGAGCTTGAATTTCTTGCGGGGGATTTGGCCGTCGTCGAGGCTCGGCTGCGCAGTCAGGACGTCGTAGAGCGGCGTCATGCGGAAGCGTCCGCCAGGGCTGAGGAAAATGCTGAAGTTCTTCGCGTGACCGTCGGTCGCGCCCAGCAGCCAGAATATGATGCAGGCGCGCATGAATGTTGCGATGTCGGCTTCGGGCGTGTCGCTGCCTTTGAGCAAGTTGATGATCTCCCGCATGCCGGGGCCGCCGTCGGACTGGTATTTTTTGGTGGGCGGGATCGACAGAGCCTGGCAGGTGTCCTCTTGCGGCAGCCGCAGCAATCGTCCGTCCTTTGTCCAAAGGCGGTCGAAGCGTTCAATGATCAGCGTACGGCGTTCGCCGAAATCCGCGATCTCGACCTTGGCGGTGGGCACGCCGAACGCTTCCACCAGCTTCAGGCAGAGATACTCGTTCTCCACGCTATTGGAGAGGTCGATGCCGTTAGGCAGCTGGCCAATCTGCGGTTTCAGAATGTGGGTGGTGGCGGTGGCGCCGGTGGGTTTGAACCACTGGCCGTCCTTGCGCAGCAGCGCTGTCTTTTCCTGCGCCCCCGCGATCGAGATTCGGAAATCTTCGTCCTCGCCCATGCCGAGCGGGGCGGCGGCGAGATTCTTGATGATGTCGGCGACGTCGTCGTCGCTGACGCGTTTGCCGTCGGTGTCACCGGCGGTGCCGGGGTCCGTTCCGTCGGGCAGGAATTGCAGGGCGCCAACGCAGTCATGGCCGAGGGCGGTCAGCAGGCTGAAGACGTCTGTGCCGTCAGCGCCAACGCGTTCGGCGACGCGCTTGCGGATGGGGTCGCTGTCCGGCAGCAGGTTGTCGAAGACGTTGATGACCGGGGTGCCGATATAGCGGTCCTCGCGCAGAGGCAGTGACAGCGACACCGGGAATGTGCCGCGCCAGTCCAGCCAGTCGCGCGCATATTGAAAGTCGATTGCGCCTGTGGCCTCGCGGCGCAGCACGCCGACATGGCGGCTGTTCAGAAAGACATTGAGGGGAACGTGGGCTCGCTTCCGTGCCATCAGAACAGGTCCTCGATGTCGGCGGGGCTGCCCTGGCTGCGCGGGCGGACGACCAGTTCGAGATTGAGGGCCGAGAGGGCTTCCATCAGGGTGCGCAGCTGGACGGCGGGCTCCCCGGCTTCGAGGCGCGAGACCGTGCCCTGCCGCAGGTGGATTTGTTCGCCGAGCGCGCCCTGGCTGAGCCGCGCCTGTTTGCGGGCACGGCGCAGGATGGCGCCGAGTTGCTTTTCTGTACGGGCGATCTGTTCGCTCATGGTGGCCTCCACGTGTAAATATACGCGAGGGCGTATATCGTGTCAATATACGGGTTTGCGTATGAAGTTAGAATATACGCAGTCGCGTATTAAAGATAGTTATACGCGATTGCGTATCAAGGACTCAATAGCGGCGCTGGATGCCTTGGGCGCGTCCTGCGGACCAGGCTCTAGGCTGGCGCCCCGAGCCCTGCGTAGCCTTCGGCGAAGCAGGGTCTCGGCCCATGCGGGTGACGATCCCTCGCGCAAGAGGGCTCTGGACACACCACCAAAGCAGAATGCCTTGCTTGTCTATTTCCGCCGTCGCCCCTCATCGGGTGAGGGCGAGGGACGGCTCCAGACGAAGCAGGCAAGCGCCAATGCCCTGAAAACGCGGGCGATCGAACTTGCAAATTGCGAGTCGCAACAGGCGTTTCCATAGTGGTGCAGCCTTCATCTTTTCTCTCCAATTCTCTCCGATTATCTCTATACTTCGCGCCAAGTTGCGCCGCGTGAAGGCACGCCTGATGGATGAGGTTCTCGCAGTGAAGGAGGTTGCAGCCCTCCTGAAGATCAATGAGAAGACCGCCTACAAGCTGGCTGCAAGAGGCGAAATTCCCGCCTTCAAGGTTGGGGGGTCATGGCGCTTTGAGAAGGCGCAGCTTGAAGAATGGATGAATCAAAAATATCCAAGACGATACGACAGGATGAAAGCTGATATGTCTTCGGGGGACGACCAAAAATTAAAGTCTACGTTGTGGAGCGCGGCAAATACGCTGCGCGGGTCTGCCGTAGATCGCACGGATTGGAAGGCCTATATCCTTCCGCTCCTGTTCTTCAAACGCATCTCCGATGTTTGGGACGAGGAGACGGCTGAAGCGCAGAAAATCTATGGCGATGCAGACCCGTCGCTGTTTCCTGAAGTTCATCGATTCACAGTGCCCGACGGCTGTCACTGGAATGACGTTCGCGAGGTACCCTCGAACGTCGGCGCTGCGCTGCTGAAAGCGATGCAGGAGATTGAACGAGCCAACCCAGACACATTATTTCGTGTCTTCGGAACAGCAGACTGGGGGAACAAAGAGAAGTTCTCAGACGAGCTGCTGAAGGACCTCATCGAAGGATTTTCCGAAATCAGGCTTGGAAACAAGGCCGTGAGCACGGACGTGTTGGGAGGTGCGTACGAATACCTCATCGGGAAATTCGCAGATGTGACTCGGAGAAACAAAGCCGGGGAATTCTATACGCCGCGCAGCGTCGTGCGCACGATGGTTGAAATTCTCGACCCCCAGGAAAGCGAAAGCATTTACGATCCGGCCTGCGGCACCGGCGGCATGCTGCTCGGCGCGATCGAACACGTAGTGCGCAAGGGCGGCGATCCGCGCACCTTCTATGGTAAGATTTACGGCCAGGAAAAAAACCTCACCACGGCGGCAAT
Organism: Methylocella silvestris; assembly: GCF_002891535.1. Classification (GTDB taxonomy): domain Bacteria; phylum Pseudomonadota; class Alphaproteobacteria; order Rhizobiales; family Beijerinckiaceae; genus Methylocapsa; species Methylocapsa silvestris_A. The sequence continues at coordinate 9,448 of NZ_PDZR01000033.1, forward strand.
TGCGCGGATGAACCTCGTCCTGCATGGGATTGAGGACTTCCAGGTTGCGCGCGAAGACACGCTGCGCAGCCCCGCTTTCACGGACTCGAGCACGGGTGGGTTGGCGACATTTGATTGATCTCTGGGAAGCGGACTCTTGGGGCCGCGCGCAGTACGGCATCCCGCCTGATAGTTACGGTGACTACGCCTTCGTTCAGCACATGATTTCTTCGATAGCGTCGAGTGGCAATGCCCGTATGGCAGTTGTCTTGCCGCAAGGCGCACTCTTTCGGAAATCAGCGGAAGGCACCATCCGTCAGGCGTTGCTGGAAAAAGATATGGTCGAGGCCGTGATCGGCCTTGCGCCGAACCTGTTCTATGGCACCCAGCTTGCTGGCTGCGTGATGATCCTGCGTCGCAAGAAGCCTGCAAATCGAAAAAACAAGGTCCTGATCATCGACGCCTCAAGTCTCTTCCGCAAAGGCCGGGCGCAGAACTTTCTCGACCAAAAGCACAGCGACCAGATCATTGCATGGTATCGCGCCTTCGAAAACGTTGAAGATCGCGCCACGGTGGCTTCGCTGGACGAGATCAAAAAGGAAGGCTGGACGCTGAACATTTCGCGCTATGTCCTGCCGCCAATTGGTCAGGACATTCCTCCGCTTCCCGAAGCCGTCGAGGCGTTCAAGACAGCGTTAGCTGATGCGCGCGTGGCGGAAGATCAGTTTCGTAAGGTGTTGGTTGAGGGGGGGGTGGCTGCAATGACCCAGCTCTCTCAGCGCGAACTTGAAAGCTATCTCTGGGGCGCGGCAACGCTGCTGCGCGGCCTCGTCGATGCCAGCGATTATAAGCAATACATCTTTCCGCTGATGTTCTTCAAACGCCTCTCCGATGTCTGGGATGAGGATTTCCAGAAGGCATTCGACGAGACTGATGACGAGGGCTAGGCAACCGACACCGCAAATGACCGGTTCGTCATCCATGGCGGCGCGCATTGGAACGATGTCCGTGTGGCGCCGCGGGACGTGGGACGCGCGCTGCTTTCTGCTTTTCTTGCTATCGAGGCCGCAAATCCCGAACGCCTGCAAGGTGTCTTTGGGAATGCCAACTGGACCGACAAGGCCCAGATGCCCGACAGCACACTGAAAAATCTGATCGAGCATTTCTCAAAGCAAGAACTGACTTTGGCGGCTGTGCCTGAGGACGAGCTTGGTAACGGATACGAATACCTGATCAGGAAATTCGCCGATGACAGCGGCCACACCGCGCAGGAATTCTACACTAACCGGACCCTTGTGCATCTCATGGCGCAGATGCTGGAGCCCCAGCCGGGCGAGAGCATTTATGACCCGACCTGCGGTACGGGCGGAATGCTCATCTCGTGCCTGGCGGAAGTGAAGCGGCGCGGTGGCGACATTCGCACCACCGGCCTTTTCGGGCAGGAGCTCATAACCATCACCGCGGCCATCGCCCGCATGAACCTTGTCATCCACGGCGTCGACGATTTCCACGTAGCCAGTGGCAACACGCTGGCAGCGCCTGCCTTCGTGCAGGGGGATAAACTTCGTACCTTCGACGTGGTCCTCGCAAACCCGCCCTATTCCATTAAGAAATGGAACCGCGGCGCGTGGGAGCAGGATCAATGGGGCCGTAACTTCCTGGGCACGCCGTCGCAGGGGCGTGCGGATTACGCCTTCTTCTAGCACATCCTGTCGTCGATGAACCCGAAGACAGGGCGCTGCGCGATCCTGTTCCCGCACGGCGTACTGTTCCGCAATGAAGAGGCCGACATGCGCCGCAGACTGGTCGAGTCCGACCGGGTCGAATGCGTGCTGGGGCTGGGGCCGGGGCTGTTTTACAATTCGCCGATGGAGGCCTGCGTGGTGATCTGCCGGTCGCGGAAACCGGTCGCGCGCAAGGGGCGCATCCTGTTCATCGACGCCGTAGCCGAGATCGCGCGAACGGGCGCAGAGCTTTCTGCGTCCAGAGAACCAGGCTCACATTTTGGCGGCCTATCACGCCTTTGCCGATGAGCCCGGCTTTGCTGCGGTGACAAGCGTGGGCGATGTGCTGGCAGCTGATGGCAACCTGTCGATTGCCCGGTATGTGAAGCGCCCCAAGGCGGTTGCGGCGGGCGGGGGCGCGACGCTGGCGGCGACCTGGGCGGCGTTTGATGAGGACGGGCGCGAGTTCTGGTTGGGCATGGACGCACTGGTGGACATGCTCGATGGGCTGACGCCTGCGGAGGATGCCGATGCTTGAACGGCCGATTTCCAAAGCGGGGTGGACAAGCGTTGCCTTTGGCGACGTGGTGCGCCTATCAAAAGCACGGGTTGCCGATCGCGGCATGTCCGGCGCCAGCAATCTGCGTCCTGGTTATCAGAAGATCCTCGACGATGCGCGGAAGGGCGAGTTCGACATCGTGCTCGTTGAGGCGCTCGATCGCATCAGCCGTGATCGGGAGCATATCGCCTCGTTTTTCAAGCTCATGAGTTTTGCAGGCGTCCGCATCGTGACGCTCGCGGAGGGCGAAATCAGCGAACTACACGTCGGGCTGAAAGGTACGATGAACGCGCTATTCCTCAAGGACCTTGCGGACAAAACGCGCCGCGGGCTGCGCGGACGCATCGAGAAGGGGCGCTCGGGCGGCGGCCTTTGTTATGGCTACGCGGTCGCCCGCAGCCCGAACGACGAGCGCGGCGGCCGCGAGATCGTCGAAGCTGAGGCAGCGGTGGTCTGTCGCATTTTTGCAGACTTCGCTGCTGGAAAAAGTCCACGCCGGATCGCAGCCGAGCTCAACAGGGAAGGGATGCTTGGGTCAGGCGGCCGCCCTTGGGGCGACACCACGATCCGCGGACATGCTCTACGCGGCACGGGCATTCTCCACAACGAACTTTACGTCGGCCGGATCGTCTGGAATCGATTGCGTTATAGCAAGGATCCCACGACGGGAAGGCGGGTTTCGCGGCTCAATCCGCCCGAGGAGTGGATTCGTCGCGATGCGCCTGGCCTGCGAATCGTGGACGATGAACTCTGGAACCGCGCTCAGCAGCGGCTCGTCGCCATCAGGACCAGCGGCCCGGTTGCCAAGGCGCGTGCGACCGAGTTCTGGACCCACCGTCGTCCTCGCCATCTACTGACCGGAAAAGCGGTTTGCGGCGTTTGCGGCGGGGCCGCATCGCCTATCGGAAAGGACTATATCGCCTGCTCAGCCGCCCGTAGGCAGGGAACATGCAGCAATCGCGGGAGCGTCCGTCGAAGCGCAATCGAGACCTGGATCATCGATGCGCTACAGCGTCAGCTGATGGCCCCCGATCTCGTCAGCGAGTTTGTCCGAGCCTTCAACGAGGAGGTCAATCGATGTCGTCGCGATCGCAATCACCGGCGCGAATTGCTCGCGCGTGAACAGATGGATCTCGAGCGTCGGATCGATAATTTGCTGGACGCCGTAGCGTCCGGGGATTTGCGAGGTCCGACTGTACAGACGAAGTTGGAAGCCTTCGAGGAACGTATGCGCAAGGTCGCGGAGGACCGCGCGGGATTTCAGGACGAGCCGGTGCGGTTCCATCCCAATCTCGCCGACGCTTACCGGCAAAAAGTCGCGTCTTTGCAGACGCTCTTGCAAGAAGAATCCACGCGCACTGAGGCCGTCGACATCATCCGCTCGTTAATCGATCAGGTGATCTTCCGGCCGACCGCAGAAGGCATCCTCGAAGTCGAGCTTGTCGGCGACCTCCCCAGAATGGTCCATCTGGCGCATCATACTGAAGTCGGCACCCTAACCGAAGGGGCGGTTCACGAAGAGTTCGTTCGTTCGGTAAAGGTGGTTGCGGGGGCAGGATTTGAACCTGCGGCCTTCAGGTTATGAGCCTGACGAGCTACCGGGCTGCTCCACCCCGCGCCGACTGTGTAGCAGCGTCAGCCGCGAATGGGAAGCCTTCAAATGACCGAGGGCCGCTGCGTATAAAACAGAAGTAAAAATAAAGGGTTAGATCCAGATAGCAGACCAATTCCGAGGTTCCCGCCGCGCAGAATTTCAAAAATCTTTCGCAAAACGCTCATGATTTCGTCGAGGCTTGCTGCGGCGCAAGAGCCGCCTCGCGGGCCGGCGCGGCGCTGGAATCGCGCCGCGCAAGGGGCTTGCTACCAGGCGCGCGGATGAAGCCTGCGTTTCCAATGCTGCCCGCGCGGCAGGGCTGCGGCGTCGTCGCGGCCAAGCCTTGCCAGAGAGACGCGCGGCGGCCCCTCTGGGTTATCCTTCACGCTTTCGGCGGGCGATTTGACGAAAGATCGGCCTGGCGTGACCTGCGGCGCGCGCTGGGCGGGAAGGGCAGCCGAGGCGGAAGGTGTTCTGCGCTTTGGCTCGCGTTTCGCCTCGAGGCTTACTTCGCCCTGGGACGCGACGCTGGCCGCTTTGCGGGCCGCTTCGGTATTGGCGTCCGATTCGCCTTTGGCGCGCCGCCCGGGTTTGCCCCGCTGCTGATTCGCGCGCTCGTCGAGCGCCGACTCGCGCCTTGGGCGCGGCGTCCTGGCGCCCGCTCCGCTGGAGCGCGTAGCGGCGGCAACCTCGTCGGCGGCCGCCGACGGATTTTCCGCGGGGATGAGGCTTTGCAGAATGCGCGGGCGGGCGCGCGCCTCGACGGGCTCCGGGCTCGTCTCGGCCACGGGTTTCGGCCCGAACAATTGCTCGGCTTCCTTCGACCATGAGTCAACGGTGGGGCGCGCGGCGGGCTTGTCCGTTTGCAAAAAGGCAGGAACGGCGAAATCATCACCGCTCATGGGACTGAAGGCGACGCGATCTTTCTCGAGCGGCGCTTGCGCGGGTCCGCTGAAATCCGCCCGCTGTTTCGCAACGGGTTCAAGGGGCAAAGCGGGAGCGCGCCGAGATTTCTTGATCTCGACCGCAAAGGGTTTCGGCGAATGTTTCATGCGATTTCCATAGTAATGCGTCTAAATAATCTCCGCACGCCTGATCGCGGGGAGAGAGCAGTATTCTGCGCCGAGGGAAGCCACAGACTGTTGCGTCAGCTCGGGCGGGGCAAATTGGCGGCAATCTCGAAAATAACGCGCTTCGTTTTCTTGCGGAGGCCAATAGTGATTCACCCTGAGAAGCAGGCATATCATTGCAAGCGGCGCCTTTCAATTCAGTATATGCCGCAGATGTTCTAAACAGCCAAGAATCGCGCCTTCGTGAAGGCGATCCGCTTTGTTCGACCATGCGAGTCAATATTGACGAGCCGATCGCCGGCGAGCTGGCAGCGATCCGATCGCCCGAAGATGCTCAGTTTTTGCGTCCGAGTTCGTAAAACTGGCCTAACAGGCGGACCACATCGCCGACTGCCGTGCTGTTCCATACCCGTCTGACAAAACGGTAATTTCGTGGCGAACTCGTCTGGCGAGATTTTGTTTCGCGCCGGGACTGCGAATTCACCGCTCGCGGCGTGTGGCGACCGATGGCGGCGGATATTTAGCCGAGAAATAAAGTAAATCATGGAAAAAATGTGCATATAATTGCAGCAATTATAATATATGTTTATAAATTTAAATAGTTAAAAGTGCAAATATGTATAAAAAGCATGTTCGTTGATCTTTTATTCAATATTTTGCAGGACACATAGTCTTCAACACGCGGCGCTGCTTTTAATACGACTTTACAGGCCGATTCTTGCTCCCGCGTACGCCTTTAAGCCATTGGGCGCGCATTCTGAGGCTGACATGACGCTTGAAAACTTGACGATTGCCCGCAAGCTTGCCATCGGCTTCGGCTGTGTTCTCCTCGCCGTCGTCTTGATGAGCGGCGCGCTCTGGACCGCTTTGATCACGCTCGAGGCGGAAGCGGGCCTCACTCAGCGGACGCAGCAGCTCCTCGACGACGTCGATCTGACTGGCGCCGCCGCGCATGAACAATCGCGCGTTTCCGTCCGCTTTGCGCTGACGCGCGCCGATCGTTTCGAGGGCGTGTATGGGGAAGCCGTCAAAGCCTTCTCCGATCATCTTGCTGATGCGCGCCGCAACGCCGCCGGCGATCCCGATGTGCTCCCCCTCCTCGATAAATTGGATGAGGCCGGCGCGCTGTTCCGCAGCGCGGTTGGCGACGAGACCATGCGGCTAGCGCGGGACAATCCCGATTCGCGGTCGGCGCTGGAGCTTTCCGTCTCCGATCGCGGCGCCGCCATCTTGAAGGCGTTGAAGACCGCCGCCGTTGAGGCGCGGACGAAGGTCGCGGCCAAGGCGCAAGAGGCGCAGGCGCATTTCGACGCGCTGCGCCGGTTTTTGACCCTGACGGTCGCCATCGGCAGCCTTGCGACTTTCCTCGCCGCGCTCCTTACCGGCTGGTGGATGAGTTGCATCATCGGGCGTCCGGTAACGGCGATCACCGCGGTCATGCAAAAGCTCGCCGGCGGCGACAGCAGCGTCGAAATTCCGGGCGTCGGGCGTCGGGACGAGATCGGCGATATGGCCGACGCCGTGCAGGTCTTCAAGACGGCGGCGCTGAAGAAGGTCAAGCGGGATGCGGCTGATGCGGAAGCGGTCAAGGCCTGGCAAAAGGAGGACGAGGCGCGCGCGGCCCTCCTCGCCGAGGAGGCCCGGCAGGATCAGGTCGCCATCAACAGTCTTGGCGAGGGGCTTGAGCGGCTTGCGAGCGGCAATCTGACATTCCGCATCGAAGCCGAATTCGCGCCGAAGACCGCGCAGCTGCGCGCCGATTTCAATGCCGCCGTCGCCCGTTTGCAGGAGACCCTGGCGAGCGTCAGGTCGAACACGGACGGGATTGCGTCGGGGAGCGGCGAGATCGCTTCTGCGGCCGACGATCTGTCACGCCGCACGGAGCAGCAGGCGGCGGGCCTTGAGGAGACGGCGGCGACGCTCGACGAGATCACGGCGACGGTGAAGAACACGGCCGAGGGCGCGTTGCGGGCGCAGAGCGTTGTTTCGGCGGCGAAGGCCGACGCCGACCACAGCGGCGAGGTGGTGCGCGAGGCGATCAATGCGATGGGCGAGATTGAGAAGTCCTCGCGTCAGATCGGCCAGATCATCGGCGTCATCGACGAGATCGCCTTCCAGACCAATCTGCTGGCGCTGAACGCCGGGGTCGAGGCGGCCCGCGCGGGCGACGCCGGGCGCGGTTTCGCCGTGGTCGCCTCCGAGGTGCGCGCTTTGGCGCAGCGCTCGGCCGAGGCGGCGAAGGAGATCAAGAGCCTGATCTCGGCCTCGACGACGCAGGTGGCGCAAGGGGTCGATCTTGTCGGCGAAACGGGCAAGGCGCTCGGCCGGATCGTGACGCAGGTGGCCGAGATCAACACGGTGGTGGCCTCGATTGCGGCGAGCGCGCAGGAGCAGGCGACCGCGCTGCATCAGGTCAACACGGCGGTCAACCAGATGGATCAGATGACGCAGCAGAACGCGGCGATGGTCGAAGAGACTACAGCTGCGGCGCATGCGCTTGGCCAGGAGAGCCAGGAGCTGGCCCGCCTCGTCGCCATGTTTGAGGTCGGCGCCGCCGCCAATGTCGAACAGTTCCGCGGCAAGACCAAACGCGCGGCGCCGGCGGCGCGCATCGCACGGCCGGCGCTGAAGACCCTTGGCGGGCACAAGGGCGGCGGCGCGGCGCGCAAGCCGGACGCCGCTCCCGCCGACGACAGCTGGGAGGAGTTCTGATGCCGCAGGCGCAAGACGACAGCGCGCCGTCGAAGGCGGCGCATGAACCCCGGCGCGCGCGCATCGTCGAACTGCCGGCGGTGCTCGACCTCAAGGCGGCCTCGCCGCTGGTCGCCGAATTGCTCGCCTGCCGCGGCGATGAACTGCTGGTCGACGCCTCGCGCGTCGAGCGTCTCGGCGGGCAATGCCTGCAGGCGCTGATGTCCGCGGCGATCACCTGGAAAGCCGACGAGCTTCCCCTCGCCATTGTCGACGCCTCGCAAGAGTTCGTCGACGGCCTGCGGCGCTTTGGCGTCGCGCTTGAAGACCTCACGGATCAGGAATTTACGAAATGACGAAGACAATTCTCACCGTCGATGACTCGCGAACGATGAGGGACATGCTGATGCTGGCGCTGTCGGACGCCGGCTACCGCGTGGTGCAGGCCGAAGACGGCATGCACGGCCTCGAGGTTCTGGCCGGCGAAAAGCCCGATGTGATTGTCACCGACATCAACATGCCGCGCCTCGACGGCTTCGGCTTCATCGAAGGCGTCAGGGGCGACGACCGCCACCGCGCGGTGCCGATCCTCGTGCTGACGACCGAAAGCGACGCCGAAAAGAAAGAGCGCGCCCGCCGCGCCGGCGCGACGGGCTGGATCGTCAAACCCTTCGACCCCATCAAACTCGTCGCGGCCGTCCGGCGCGTTGCAAGCTGATCGCGGCGTCGGCTGTTTCGCGCGGGCTGATCGAAGCGGCCCCGGACCCATTTCGAAAAAGGATGCCTTTCAATGGATGCGATGGCGGCGATCAAGCAAACATTCTTCCAGGAATGCGAAGAACAGCTTGCGGAGCTGGAATCGGGGCTGACGGCGATTCTCGAGGGCGACGGCGACGCTGAGACGGTCAACGCCGTGTTTCGCGCCGTACATTCGATCAAGGGCGGCGCGGGCGCCTTCAGCCTCGATGACCTCGTGCGCTTCGCCCATATTTTCGAGACCGCGCTCGACCATCTGCGCGCCGGCAGGCTTGCGCCCTCGCCGGACCTGCTCAAGGTCATGCTGCGCGCGAGCGACGCCCTCGCCGATCTGGTGCGCGCGACGCGGGATGAGACGAACCTTGAGCCGCAGCGCTTCGCCGCGCTCGCAGCCGAGCTAAGGGCGTTCGATCCGGCGTCAATGCAGCAGACCGGCGCCGCCGCCATCGTCAAGGAGACGGATGGGGCTGCGGACTGCGCCGACGACGAGATCGTCTTCAGGCCGATCCTCATGGATGAATCCATGTTCGACGAGATGGATGCGCCGCCCGCCGCGGCGCCGCGCTTGTTCAGGATCCGTTTCCGGCCAAAGCCCGCGCTCTACGCCAAGGCCAACGAGGCGGCGCTGCTGTTGCGCGAAGTGTCGAACCTCGGCGAATGCAGCATCGTCTGCGACTCCTCGGAGCTGCCTTTCCTGCCGGATCTCGATCCCGAAGGCGCGTGCCTCACCTTTCTCATCACCCTGTCGACCGAATGTGACGAGTCGAGCGTCCGCGAGATCTTCGAATTCGTCGAATGGGATTGCGATCTGGATATCGCTGAGGAGACCGATGAGCCGGCCGGGGATGGCGTCGACATCTCGGCTCTGGTCGAACGGCTTCAGGCGAGCGTCGAGGCGGAGAGGGCGGCGCTCGAAGAGGCGAACGCACGGAGCGCGGCAGGCGCGACCCCGCCGTCGGCGCGGCAGAATTTTAGCCCGGCGCAAGTCGAAGGATCCGATACCGGGGACGGCGTCGGTTCGATCGGCAAAAGCGATCCGGCAAAAAGCGACCCGGTCAAGATCGATCCGGGCAAGAGCGATCTGGCGGCCAAGGGCGATCAGCCAGGTCCCTCGATCCGCGTCGATCTCGAAAGGGTCGACCGGCTGATCAATCTTGTCGGCGAACTCGTGATCAATCAGGCGATGCTGGCGCAGCGCGTTCTCGAGGAGGGTCTGGCGCGCGCCTCCGGCGTTGCGACTGGCCTCGACGAACTGGAGCAGCTGACGCGCGAGATTCAGGACAGCGTCATGGCGATCCGCGCGCAGCCGGTGAAATCGGTGTTCCAGCGTATGCCGCGCCTCGTGCGCGAGGTCGCCGCGATGACCGGCAAGGCAGTCCGTCTTGTCACCGACGGCGAGAACACCGAGGTCGACAAGACGGTGATCGAACGCATCGCCGATCCGCTGACCCATATGATCCGCAACGCCATCGACCATGGCCTTGAGACGCCCGACGTGCGCGTCCGGGCGGGCAAAGCGGAGGAGGGCGTCGTGCATCTGTCGGCGCTGCATCGCTCCGGGCGCATCGTCATCGAGGTCAGCGACGACGGCGCCGGCATCGACCGCCCGCGGGTGAAAGCGATTGCCGCGGACAAGGGGCTGATCGCGCCGGATGCGGCGCTGAGCGACGATGAAATCGACAATCTGATCTTCCTGCCGGGCTTTTCCACGGCCGCGGCCATCTCGGATATTTCGGGCCGCGGCGTCGGCATGGATGTGGTGCGCCGCTCGATCCAGGCGCTCGGCGGCCGCATCTCGATCCAGTCGCGGCCGGGGCGCGGATCGACCTTTACGATGAGCCTGCCGCTGACGCTTGCCGTGCTCGACGGCATGGTGGTGACGGTTGGCGGCCAGACCCTTGTTGTGCCCCTGACGGCGATCGTCGAGACGCTGCAGCCGAAGGTCGCCGACGTGCATGAGTTCGGCGGCGGCGCGCGGGTCATCGCCATCCGAGACCAGTTCACGCCGCTGATCGACGTCGGCCGCGAACTTGGCTATCGCGCCGACAACGCCGATCCGCTCGCCGGCGTCGCGCTGCTCGTCGAAACCGAAGGCGGCGCGCGCAACGCCATGCTGGTCGACGCCATTCTCGGCCAGCGTCAGGTCGTGATCAAAAGTCTTGAAGCCAACTACCAGCATGTGCCTGGCATCGCGGCGGCGACCATTCTCGGCGACGGCCGCGTCGCGCTGATCCTCGACGTCGACGCCATAGTCGCCTCGTCGCGCGCCGACTCGGACGCGCATCTACTCGCAGCAGCAGGATAAATCCATGACCCACTCCGAGACCAATTCCAGCCGGCGCGCGCCCGATCCGGCCAGAGCCCGAGAACTCATCGCCTTCCGCATCGGCGCACAGGAATTTTGCGTCGACATCATGTCGGTGCGCGAAATTCGCGGCTGGACGCCGGCGACGGCGCTGCCGCAATCGCCGGGCTTCCTGCGCGGCGTCGTCAATCTGCGCGGCGCGGTGCTGCCGATCGTCGATTTGTCGGCGCGGCTTGGCTTTGCGCCGGCCGAGCCGACTGCCCGCCACGTCATCATCGTCGCGCAGATCGGGCGCCAGGTTGTCGGCCTTCTCGTCGACGCTGTGTCCGACATTTTGACGGTGACTGACGATCTCTTGCAGCCGACGCCGGATGTCGCATCGGAAATGGCGAAGAGCTTCGTCCGCGGCGTGCTCGCCATCGACAAGCGGATGATCAGCCAGATCGCGCTCGATCACGTCCTGCCGCTGTCCGAGCGGGACGCCGCATGAGCCAGATAAAGCGCGCCGACTGGCCCTCGCGATCGGGCGCAATCCTGACGCCCGGCGGATTTATGCTCTCGCGCGATGATTTCCACGAGATCGCCGCGATGCTGCATGAGGACGCGGGAATCCATCTCCCGGAGTCGAAGGCGACGCTGGTCTATTCGCGGCTGGCGAAGCGGCTGCGCGCGCTCGGCCTTGAGAGCTTTCGCGCCTATTGCGTGCATGTGAAGGGACGGGACGGTCTCGACGAGCGCCAGAAGATGCTCGCCGCGCTCACCACCAATGTGACGAAATTCTTCCGCGAGCCGCATCATTTCGAGCATCTTGAAAAAATCGTGCTGCCGCCGCTGATCGACGCCGCGCGGCGCGGCGGGCGCGTGCGGCTGTGGTCGGCCGCCTGCTCGAACGGGCAGGAGCCTTATTCCATGGCGATGGTCATCCTGTCGCTCATGCCGGACGCCTGTCGCCACGACGTCAAGGTTCTGGCCAGCGATATCGACCCCAATATGCTCGCCGAGGCCGAGCGCGGAATCTATGCGGAGCATTTTGCCGAAAACGTTCCCGCGCGGCTGCGCGAGCGCTGGCTGAACCCGGTCGCCGAGGGCGGTTCGGAGCGGCGACTGAGCGTCGCCGCGGAGCTGCGCGATCTCGTCGCTTTCCGCGAGCTCAATCTGTTCGGCGCGTGGCCGATGAAGGGGCAGTTCCAGGCGATCTTCTGCCGCAACGTCGCAATCTATTTCGAGGAAGACGCGCAGATGCAGCTCTGGAGCCGCTTTCCGCCCCTGCTGTCCCCGGGCGGGCGGCTTTATATCGGCCATTCGGAACGGCTGCTCGGGCCGGCCGCCGAGGCCTTTTCCGGCGAAGGGATCACCCTCTACCGGCTGAAACAGGGAGCGCTGTCATGAATCCCGCCCGCGTTCTCATCGTCGATGATTCGGCCACGGTCAGAGGCCTGATCCGGATGCTGCTCGCGCGTGATCCGGCGATCGAGATCGTCGGCGAGGCGGCCGACCCGATCGAGGCGCGCGCCGCCATCAAGGCGACCAATCCCGACGTGATCACCCTCGATGTCGAAATGCCGAGGATGAACGGGCTCGACTTTCTCGACAGACTGATGCGGCTGCGGCCGACGCCGGTGATCATGGTCTCGAGCCTCACCGCCGCGGGCGCGGAGGCGGCGATCGCCGCGCTCGAAATGGGCGCCTTCGATTGCGTCGGCAAGCCCGGCAGCGGCGAGCAGGAGCAATTTGGCGATTTGCTGATCGCCAAGGTCAAAGCCGCGGCGGGGCTTCGCGGGCGCGCGCGCTTGCCGCGCGGCGAATCGGCCCGGCTGCGGGCGTGCGAGCGTCAGCCCTATCGCAGCGATGGCCGGATCGTCGCGATCGGCGCTTCCACCGGCGGCGTCGAAGCGCTGATTACGGTGCTCTCGCAATTTCCCGAAAACGGGCCGCCGACTGTGATTACGCAACACATGCCGGCGGCCTTTACGAAAAGCTTCGCCGGCCGTCTCGACCGGTTGTGCCGACCCTCTGTCGGCGAGGCTTATGACGGCGCGCCGCTGGCGCCGGGAGTCGTCTATCTCGCGCCGGGCGGCGCCGCGCATCTGCGCGTCGAGCCGGGCGCTCCGCCGCGCTGCCGCCTCGTCACGGGCGCGCCCGTCAACGGACATCGGCCCTCGGTTGACGTGCTGTTCAACTCTGTCGCCGAAGCGCTCGGCGCGCGGGCCGTTGGCGTCATCCTGACCGGGATGGGCCGCGACGGCGCCGAGGGGCTGCTCGCCATGCGCGGCGCCGGCTCGCCGACCTTCGGCCAGAGCGAATCCTCATGCCTCATCTATGGAATGCCGAAGATCGCCTTTGAGTTGGGCGCAACCCAGAAGCAGGTTTCGCTCGCTACGATGGCGTCGGAGATCCTGCGCGTCACTTCCGCTGCATAAGTTCCGTCGGCTGCGCCCGCCGAGAAACAAGGAGAAACCTAATGCCTTTCGCAGCCGCCTTGCGCGTGCTCATCGTCGACGACCAGTTGACCAGCCGCCTGCTGATCCGCGGCGGTCTACAGGAGCTCGGCGTATCCGACATCGAAATGGCCGCCGATGGCGAGCAGGGATTTAAAGTCGTCATGGCGAAGCATCCCCATCTCGTGATCTCCGACTTCAACATGCCGAAGATGGACGGCCTCGCCTTTCTGCGGGCGGTGCGCTCCTACGAGCCGACGAAGAAGGCGGCCTTCATCCTTCTCACCGGCCGCAGCGACAAGGAGCTGGTCGAACGGGCCGGCAAGCTCGGCGTCAACAATGTGATCGCAAAGCCCTTCACCATTCCCGTCTTGAAGTCCCAGATCGAAGCCGTCGTGGGGAAGCTGAAATGACCGACGCCGCGCGACGCAGCGAGGTCGGCGCCGGCGAGCGCCGCATTCATCTGATCCAGGGCGATTATTACGTCAGCGATGAGACGGACGTGATGTTGACGACCCTGCTCGGCTCCTGCGTCGCCGCCTGCCTCTACGATCGGATGGCTGGCGTCGGCGGAATGAATCATTTTCTTCTGCCGGGGGCTGAAGCGCAAGACGATGCGCGCCAGGCGCCGCGCCGGGGCGACGATCCTTATGCCGTCCATCTGATGGAGCTGCTCGTCAATGGGCTGCTGCAGCGCGGCGCGCGGCGCGACCTACTCGAGGCCAAACTGTTCGGCGGGGCCCGCACGATGGAGGGGCTGGCGGACGTCGGCGCGCGCAATTCGAGCTTCGCCAAACGCTTTCTTGAACATGAAGGCATACGCATCGTCGGGGCGAGCTTTGGCGGGGACAAGGGCCGGCGCGTCCAGTTCTGGCCCGTCAACGGCCGCGCCAGGCAGGTGTTTCTCGCCGCAAGCGAGGCGCCCCGTCCGCAATTCGTCGCCCCGCGCAGGGGGCAGGACCAAAGGGCGGTCGAGTTCTTTTGAGCCTTGGCGGCGCAACAACCGGCGTCGGCCCGGTCGACTTGATCCGGCCATTGGACACAGCGCCGGGCCCCGAAGCCGAAGGCGCCCATCGAAGGCCGATCAATCCGATCGCAATGGATTTTTGCATATGGCGCACCAGGGTCGCGAGCAGAGAGCTGAGACAAACGGGCGGGAGCCTCCACACGCCCCCCTCGGCGATGTGCTGACGCAGGTCAGCCATGAGCTTGCGCAACTCGCCGGGCGCCTCGGGCATTTCGAACAGATGGTCGGTCCGCCGATCCTTGAGGCCGCGCGCCGCGATCCCCGCTTTCTGCGCCAGATTCAGGATCTCGATCACCTAAGGCAGAAGATCCACGCGCTGGCCGATTTTCTGGCCGGCCTTGCGCGCTTCGCGCCGGAGCAATATCGCATCGACGCCGGCGCCGCCGCGCGCGGCTTGACCCTCGCGGAACTCGCCGCGCGCCTCACACTTTCGAAAGACGGCGGCGGAGCTGTTGACGCAGAACGAGGAGACCTTGATCTGTTCTAGGGCTGCGGCGATGGCGTCAGGCTCAGGCAAGCATCACGCGCCAAATGACATCTCATACCTCTACACAACATCGAGTTGTGTTTAAAAGCTGAATAATTCGATGGACGATTCTTCACAATGCCGTCAACAATGCGGCGGCCGCACAGCGGGGGCATTCAGCCATCCAACGGGCGTCAGCGTCTCAAGAATCGAATGTTCAAGATCAGACGCGGGGAGTACAAATCAATGCGAATGAGATTTCCGACAATGATGGCTTTCTGCTTTTATGACGTCAGGACTCTACTTATCAAGCGGTGGTTGAAAACTCTGCGCGCCGTGCTGTTGTTCGATTGCGCGCGGAGCGGCCTATGGTGTGCGCGGCCGGCAATCGCCGCGCTCGCCTTGTTTGGCGTCACGCTTCTTGGCGCAATTCCAGACGTAGCTCATGCAGCCGATCTGACGCTGGTCTGTCCGGGGGACGGGTCAAGCGTTCCAGTCACCGAACCAATGCTCGAGGATCAATCGACAGGACAGCGGACCGCCATTACGGATCCGCAACTCAAGGCTGTGGCGATGGAAACATGCAGCCCGGGCAATGTCGCCGGCGCCAATAGCGTCGTCAAGATAACCAACAAGCGCGACGTTTCGATCTTTGTGAGCTTCACGACAAGCAACCACAAGCAGGGCCCGATCACTTGGGGCGGCGGGTGCGAAAAATTGGCCCCCGCCAGCAGCGCCGGCAGCGCCAGCTCCACCGGCGGGGTCATGATCCGCAAAGGCGTCACATGCACCGCTAAAGTCAACAACAACGCAGTTTCGTCGCGATTTTGCGCTGCCCTCGATCAGCCGCCAGCGGATTGCTACAATGCGCAGGCCAATCATCAGACCATGGTCGAGACCATTTTCGAGCCGGGTAGCAATCCGGGATGCTTCAACAAGGGGTATTGCGTCTGGTTTGACATCAGCGTCATTCCATCAACATGCACGGACGATCTCTGGAAGCTGAATCAATGCGCCAACACGGGCGGCGCTTCCTACAATCTGCCGGTTTCGGTCTCCTGCGGCAGCAAGCCGGTCTACGCCTGCCAGGGTCCGACGAGCGGCAAATATGGATCGGCGAATTATCCCGCCAATTGCGGAAATCCCGACGCCACCTGTTCTGGAACGCCAGCCTGCCTCAACGCCTATTTCTATCCGATGTTTGATCCGCCCGAAAACAAATATCAGCCCAATACGGTTTGTCTCGGCGGCCAGACGTTGACTTTAACCTTTCTTCCAGGGCAGTAAACGCTAGGCGATTGAAGCGCGCGACGCGCTCCTTCCCCGACCCGGATCACGATGATTTCGGATTTTGATCAATCCAAAAGCACGAAACGTGACCGGGTCCGCCATGCTTAGGAGCGTGACGCTATCGGCTGGAGCTTTGTGCTCCAGCTTCAATGTTCACGCGATCGTTGGGCGAGGCGCTAAAACAGCTGTTGCGCCGCTGCGGCAGGTCAGGCTAAAGCGACGCAATGTTTTATCCGCTCCGCGCCTGCGCTGCGCGCCGCCGAAACCTTGCCGCGTGACGCGCTGCCTGACCCTTTTTCTGGCGGCGGCCTGCGGGCTTATCGTCGCCAATCTCTATTATGCTCAGCCGATCGCGGCCAATATCGGCGCCGATCTTCGCATGAGCGAATCCGCTGTCGGCCTCCTCGTCACTTTCACGCAGATAGGCTATGGGCTTGGCCTCGTTCTCATCGTGCCGCTTGGCGACGTGTTCGAAAACCGCCGACTCATTGCTTTTTGTCTTGCCGGTTCCGTCGTTGCTTTGACGGGATTTGCGCTGGCGCCAACTGCGGCCGCCGGTCTTTCGGCGGCGCTGCTGCTCGGGCTTGCCTGCGTTTCGGCGCAGATCATCGTTCCCTATGCTGCGCAGTTGGCGAGCGAGGACACGCGCGGCCGAGTGGTCGGCGACGTCATGAGCGGCCTATTGGCCGGCATCATGCTCGCGCGGCCGATGTCGAGCTTTCTTACCCATTGGCTGAACTGGCGCGCTATCTTCTTCATGTCGGCCGCGCTCATGGCGGGCCTGTCGTTCGCAACGCTGAAGGGGCTGCCGACTTTCCGCCCCCTCGCCTCGCTCAGCTATTTTGGAATTCTGCGCTCGCTGTTCGGCCTGCTGCGGGACACGCCTTTGCTGCGGCAGAGGATCGCGTATCAGGCGCCGCTGTTCGCCGCTTTCAGCGTGTTCTGGACGGCCTCGCCCTTGCTTCTGCTCAGCCCCGCCTTCAATCTGACGCAGCAGGGCGTCGCGCTATTTGCGTTGCTCGGGGCGGGCGGCGCGATCATGGCGCCGATTGCCGGCCGCGCCGCCGATCGCGGCGGCGTCAGGCTGATGACGGGAGCGGCGATCGGCGCGGTGGTCCTTTCTTTCGGCGTCGCCTGGGCCGGCGGCGCATTCCGATCGCTCCCTCTGCTGGCCGCCGCTGCGCTGATCCTTGACATGGGCGTCTCCGCCAATCTCATTTTGAGCCAGCGCGCCTTGTTTGCGCTGGGTTCTCAGGCGCGCGGGCGCCTCAACGGCCTGTTCATCGCCGCTTTTTTCCTCGGCGGGGCTTTGGGCTCGGCGCTCTCAACCCTCGCATACGCGCGCGGCGGCTGGCCGTTGGCGAGCGCGGCGGGCGGCGCCTTCTCGCTTCTCGCCTTCTGCTTCTGGCTCACCGAAATTTTTACGCGGAAGCGCGAGATATAAGCCTGCTAATCCCGCGCAGGCGCATCGGGCAGGCGCCATCTTGCGGTCGCGGCGTCATCTTCGGCCTTGGCGGCGACCCAGCCGCCATCCGGCCTGTCGCCGACGAGACGCTGCTTCTTCCAGAAGGGCGCGGCGGTCTTGAGATAATCCATCAAGAATTCCGCGGCGGCGAAAGCCGCGCTGCGATGCCGGCTCAAAGTGATGACGAGGACGATCGGCTCGCCCGGCGCGATGCGCCCATAGCGGTGGATGACAAGCGCGCCCTGCAGCGGCCAACGCTTTAGCGCGCTTTCGACGACCCGGCCGATTTCGTCCTCCGCCATGCCCGGATAGTGTTCGATTTCGAGCGTCGCGAGCGCGCCGTCTTCATCACGGCAGAGGCCGGTGAAGCTGACGACTGCTCCGACATCGGTGCGCCCCCGCGTCAGCAGCGCCATTTCGCGGCCAACGTCGAAAGCGGCTGCCTCGACCCGGACGGCCGCCGAGACGTCAGGCTTGGCGACGCGAGGATTCATCTTCGCATCCTGCGTCATCCGCCCGTCATCGGCGGAAAAAAGGCGATTTCGCGCGTCCCCGCGATCGCCGAATGAGGCCACGCGTGGGTGCGGTCCAACGCGGCGCGGATCGACGACTCCTCAGCGAAAGCGTCGGCATAGCCCTCGCCGCGCTGGCCAAGCCAGGCCATCAAGTCGCCGACGGTCACAACGTCCGGCGGCGGTGAAATCTCTTCCTCGGCGAGACCGATCGTCTCGCGCACCCCGGCGAAATAGAGCGCCTTCATCGATTCGATCCCATTCTCACCCCTTGGCCGGCCTTCGCGCCTCAATCCTCGGTCACATGCTTGATGCCGGCCTTGAGATAGTCCCAGCCGGTATACAGCGTCAGCAGGGCGGCGAACCAGAACAAAACGAGGCCGATCTCGGTCGTCTGCGGCAGCACGGCGTCCCCGGCCGGGCCGGCGACGAGAAAGCCAAGCGCGACCAGCTGCAGCGTCGTCTTCCATTTGGCGATGCGGCTCACCGGAATCGAGACTTTGACCTCGGCAAAAAATTCGCGAAGGCCCGAGACGAGGATCTCGCGACAGAGAATCACGACGCCGGCCGCCAGCGAATAGCTCGCGATCGTGTGGTCGGCGACGAGCATCATCAAGACCGCAGACACGAGAAGCTTGTCAGCGATCGGGTCGAGCATACGGCCAAGGGCGGATTGCTGCGACAATCTGCGCGCGAGATAGCCGTCGAAAAAATCGCTGATCGCCGCCGCGACGAAGACGCCGAGCGCAATCCAGCGCATCGCATGAATTTCCGACCAGAACAGACAGCCGACCACGATCGGCACGGCGACGACCCGTCCATAGGTCAAAAGGTTCGGCACGCTCCAGGCATGCCCCGGACCTCTCGTCATCGTTGTGATCGCCATGGTGCGAGGGAACAACCTCTGAAACTTCACGTCAATAGCGCGGCAGCGCGATCGGGGCCGGTTAACTGTCGATCGTCAATCTTAGCCGCCGCCCTCGTGGAAATAGTTGTAGACGAGCCGCGCCGTGGCCGCGTTGACGCCGGCGACCTTTTCGAGGTCGGACAGGGCTGCCTTTGAAATCGCCTTGGCGGTGCCGAAAGCGTGCAGCAGGGCGCGTTTGCGCGCCGGGCCAACGCCGGCGATCTCGTCGAGCGGACTGCGGGTAAATTCCTTCTTGCGTCGGGCGCGATGCGTCCCGATCGCGAAACGGTGCGCCTCGTCGCGCAGCCTTTGCACGAAATAGAGGGCGGGATCGCGTGGGGACAGCCGGAACGGCGTCTTGCCTGCGATGAAAAAACTTTCGCGGCCGGCGTTGCGGTCGACGCCCTTGGCGATCCCGGCCACGGCGACCCCGGTCACGGATAATTCATCGAGAATGGCGTTGGCGGCGTCGAATTGACCCTGGCCGCCGTCGATCAGGATCAAATCCGGGCGCTGCGGGAAAATGTCTTCATCATCGTCGCGGGTCGCGGGCGCGTCCGCCGCTGCTTCGTCCTTGGCGAGCCTCAAAAAGCGGCGCCGCAAAACTTCGCGCATCATGCCGTAATCATCGCCCGGAGTGAGATCCTCGCCTCTTATATTGAAAGTGCGATAATGCGCCTTCATGAAGCCGGCGGGGCCGGCGACGACCATGGCGCCGACGGCATTCGTCCCCATGATATGCGAATTATCGTAGATTTCGACCCGCCGCAGCGGGACAGAGAGGCCGAGCGCCGCCGCGAGCGCCGCGAGCAGCTTTTCCTGCGAGGCGGTTTCCGACAGGCGGCGGCTCATGGCCTCCCTGGCGTTCTGGCAAGCATGTTCGACGAGATCATGTTTTTCGCCGCGCTGCGGCCGCGCGATCTCGATCCGGCGCCCCGCGCGCTGGGACAAAGCCTCGCTCAGCACGGGGCCATTCTCGATCTCATGCGAGAGTAAGATCAATCGCGGCGCCGGCTTGTCCGCGTAGAACTGCGCCAAAAAAGCGTCGAGCACCTCGGGCGAGGTCAGGGACTTGTCGGCGCGCGGAAAATAGGCGCGGTTGCCCCAGTTCTGGTAGGTGCGGAAGAAGAAGGCTTCGACGCAGAACTGTCCAGCTTCCTCGACGATCGCGAAGACGTCCGCCTCTTCGACGGTTTTCGGATTGACGCCCTGCGCGCCCTGGATGGCGGAGAGGGCGGCGATGCGGTCGCGCAGGCGCGCGGCGCGCTCAAACTCAAGAGCATCCGCAGCGCTGGTCATTTCACTTGCGAGAAGGTCGCGCACCGCCCGGCTTTTGCCGGAGAGAAAATCGCGCGCCTCGCCGACCAGCCGGCGATAATCGGCAGGGTCGATCTCGCCGGTGCAGGGCGCCGAACAGCGCTTGATCTGGTGCAGCAGGCATGGCCGCGTGCGGTTCTCATAATAGCTATCCGAACAGGAGCGCAGCAGAAAGGCGCGCTCCAGCGCGTTCATGGTGCGATTGACCGCCCATACGCTGGCGAAGGGGCCGAAATAGTCGCCCCTTCGATTGCGCGCGCCACGATGCTTCAGGATTTGCGGAGCCGCATGGTCGCCGGTCAGGAGAATGTAGGGGAACGACTTGTCGTCGCGCATCAACACGTTGAAGCGCGGCTTCATCTGCTTGATGTAATTTGTCTCGAGCAGCAGCGCTTCCGTCTCGGTGCCGGTCGAGATAAAGACCATCGAGGCGGTCAGCGCGATCATCCGCGCGATCCGGTTGTTGTGGCCGAGCGGGCGAATATAGCTGGCGATTCGCTTGCGCACGCTCTTCGCCTTGCCGACGTAGAGCACCTCTCCGTCGGCGGCGATCATGCGATAGACGCCGGGCCCTTGCGGCGCTTGGCGCCAGAAGCTGCGGATGACGGCCGCGCCGCGCCGCACCGAGGCGGGGGCGGCGTCCTCCTCGGGCAGGTCGAGCTCGGCGAAATCCTGGATCTCAGCGTCCTCGCCGTCCGCGACGGCGAAGTCGGCCTCTGGCGGCGACAGGCTATCGGTGCCTGGCGGCGACTCCGGTGCGGGTTCGTTTTTGTCAGTTGGGACCATTCGCGCAGATTTATGCGTTACGGCCCCGCATGGAAAGGCGTCGCAGCGCGGGAGCGTCAGAGAAGCTGCAGCTGCTCGCCTTGCCGCGCCGGACGCAGGAACAGGTCGCTGCGCAGCGGCGTGCGGCTTTTGGCGAGGCCAAGCCTTGCGGCGGCGGCCTCGAAGCGGCGCCCGATCATCCAGGCGTAGGGGCCGGCTCCGGTCATTCGCTTGCCGAAGGTCGAATCATAGAGCTTGCCGCCCCGCGTCGAGCGCACCAGCGACAGAACATGCCGGAGCCGGTCCGGATAATGGACCATCAGCCATTGCGAAAAGAGATCACGCAGTTCGAGCGGCAGGCGAAGCATGACGTAGCCCGCTTCGCGCGCCCCCGCAGCCTTGGCCCGCTCGAGGATCGCTTCGATCTCGGCGTCATTGATGGCTGGAATAATCGGCGCGGTCATCACGACGGTTGGAATGCCGGCGTCGGACAGCCGACGGATCGTGTCGAGCCTGCGTTCGGGAGAGCTCGCCCGAGGCTCCATCTTGCGTGCGAGCGCCGGGTCGAGCGTCGTCACCGACAAAGCGACCTTGACGAGTCCCCTTTCGGCCATCGGCGCCAGAATGTCGATGTCGCGCGTGACAAGCGCCGATTTGGTGACGATGCCGACGGGGTGACTGGTTCGTGACAAAACCCCAAGGATCTCGCGCATCACCTGCTGGGTGCGCTCGATCGGCTGATAGGGGTCGGTGTTCGTGCCGATCGCGATCGTCTTCGGCTGGTAGGATGGCGCCGATAATTCCCGTTCGAGCAGTTCGGCCGCATTGGTCTTGGAAAAAAGCCGCGTTTCAAAGTCAAGGCCCGGAGACAGGCCGAGAAAAGCATGCGTCGGGCGAGCGAAACAATAGACGCAGCCATGCTCGCAGCCGCGATAGGGGTTGATCGAACGGTCGAATGAAATATCCGGCGACTCATTTCGCGTGATGATGGTTTTGGCGCGCTCCTCGACGACGATCGTTCGCAGCGGCTCGATTTCATCGTCTGCGGACCAGCCGTCATGCTCGCGAAGCCGCTCTTCCGCCTCGAAGCGCCCGCTGGCATTTGTCAGGGAGCCGCGTCCGCGTCGGGCCACAAGGGGCGCCGCGAACTCCGGTTCGCGACGCGGCGATATTTGCCTCGCCCTCGGCTTTACTCCGGGGGAAAGTGGGGCGGCAGAATTGACCGGGCGCTTCGCGTTGCCTTTCACACTTTCGGCTTCGGCCATCGCCGCCTTCTGACTCCGCCTATTGACGGTTATGGGGAAAGAATTTGTTAGGAACATATAGAGAACAAAAGTGGGATCGTCAATGCGCCTGTGGATAAATGCGTGGATGGGCCGGGGCGGCTGCCAGCGCAACTTTGGGAGAATCGGATGCATCGGGACGATGGAGAAATATCAAAAAAGTATTAATGTCATCATTAAATAACCTTAAGCATAAAAGTGCTGTTTTATTGAAATCCAGCGCAAGCCGCGGTAATTGTCTAAAAGGCTTGTTCACCGGTGAAATGGCTCAGTGTCGCGCAGGAAACGAAGCGGCTAGTCGCATTTTGAGCGTTTCATGTGCAAAATCGCACACGACTCGCCTCAAATTGCTCCTAATTTGGCAGGTGCTGCCTTGGAATCGCCGATCTGTCCCTTAAATGTGTAACGCACTCGGCGAAAGCGACGCCGCAGGACTTTAATAGGAAATGACGGCCTATCGTGGGATGAGAATTGATAATTGTTCATGTATGACATAGATCAAGGCCGTGTTTTACAGAGTATTCGGCTTTCTACTCTTGGTTGTGGCATGAATTCATAATAATTTGCTTTGGAAATAGATGAATGTCTGTGATATGAGTTCGCGCCTGAGGTAATCCCTTCCTTGTCGCGGATTCTAAACGATAGCCTCGACGGCTCATCCGGCTGGCTTTGTTTTCGCTATCGCGCCTTTGGCGCATTTTGTTGTTTTTGGACAGCAAGCGGAACGCCTGGCTCAAGGATGAGGGCATAAGACGGGTTTGGACTTTGGGTCAATAAAATGAAGAGACAAGACATGAACAAAATTGGAGCTGCTGTCTTATTCGGCCTCGTTGCTTACGCCCTGCCGGCGGCGGCGGAAGTCACCACGCACGCCGCCCCGGCGACCGAGACGGATGATGTCACCGGAACAATTGGCAAGGATACGGCGCAGCAAGGGGGCGTCTCCGGGGGCTCGTCCGCCAGCTCTACCTTGTCCTATCAGCAAGCCTTTCGTAGCTGGCGCGATTGCGTCGCCACACATCAGGGCGGCGCCAATCCGCCGCCGGTGTGCGATCCGCTTCGCGCGGACCTGCGCCGGGCCATGAGCGAACGGTCGCGCAGTGAGGCGGCCAGATAAGGTCGTCTACGACAGATCTGAACCTCGATTTTCCCGGTGCGGACGAAGCCTTCGCGCGCGCCGGAAGGTTCCTTGTCAGCCCGGCTTGAGCAGCTGAGATTTGACAGGGAAGGGCGATAGAATGCGTCGCTTGAGCGGGCGCTCCGACTGGCGGCGCGGCCATTCGCAACGACGCCTTGGATAACGACGCCTTGGATCATGACAATAGCGCCTATCATCCATTGCGGACCGCCGGCTCCTTCGCGGACGATTTTACCAGTAGGGGGCGTCCATAGATGAAGGCGCGCCTTGCTTTGGTCGCAGCACTCGCGGTCGTTGGGGCCGCGTGCGTCCTCCTCAAGAGCTCTGCAAACCTGTTTGCGTCGCCTTACGGAACGGTGAGGGCTGAAACGAGCGCTGCGAACAACAGCACTTATGTGCTAGGCCAGCCTGTTGAGATCACGGTCTCAGTGACGGGGGCGAGCGCGTCGAAAGCCTTTGTTTTGACGGCGGCCATCCGTGACGAATTCGGCGCGAAAGTCGCGACGCTTCCGCTCTCGATCCTGACCGATCGGGGCGGCTATGGCGGGGCGACTTTCAACGCGCCGGCCAGCCGCCTCGGCTATTTCGAGGTCAAGGTGGCGGCGCCCGACGGCGCAACAAACGGCCGTCTTGGCACGCGTCCAGCCGGGGTCCTTACCTACGCCATCGTGCCGGACCCGGCGACGCGCGTAGATTATGGCGAGGCAGGCGCGCGCTTTGGTCTGCAGGGCGGATTTAGCGCTGGCATGGGCGCCGTCATCCCGCTTCTAGGCGTTCGCTACGTGCAGGCGGCCGGCGGCGGGTGGACAGCGTTCGAACCTAACAATCCGGGGCAGTTCGCGGCCGATAGGGCCGCAGCGGTGGCCGCCGGGCGTCAGCACCCCCCCAAAGACCCGCTCGTTGCCGCCGTGACATTTGGCGGCTCTCCATGGAGCACTTATTCGGTGTTTTGGGTGACGATCGCTTCATTGCCAAGCTGGGCGGTCGACGCCCCGACAAAGGGAGCCTCGACTTCATTCAGCGCCCTGTCTGGTGCGAACCTCGCCAATCTGGCCAATTTCGCTTCAGCATTGGCGTCGGCCGTCGCCGCGGATTATCCGGCGCAAGCAAACCATTATTACCAGATCACCTGGGAGCCTCAAATGAGCTGGGGCTTCAAGGGCGCGTCGGAACAGCTTGTCCAGTATTATTCGACGACTTACGCGGCGATCAAGGCAGCCGATCCGAAGGCGATCGTCGCCGGCCCGGCATTGTTCGTCGCAGGCAAGAGCGCCGACGGTTCTGTCGATCAAATGAGCCAAATGTGGGCTGGCGGCCTCGCCAATTACATCGACGCGGTCTCGATGCACCCCTACGCGACTCCCGGTTTTCCGCCGGAGGCGCACGGGTACATCACAGATATCCGCGGGCAGATTTCCAAAGCGGCCGCGGCCAAGGGCGCAGCCATGCCATTCATCGGCACCGAGCATGGTTACGACTCGGCTCAATACGGATTGCTGCAACAGGCTCAGGCGAACATCCGCCAGACGCTTATCGTCCTTGGCGAGGGCTTCAAGCTCGACTTCATGTTCTACGTCGCCGACTTTTGGGACGCCACGCCTTCGGACGCGAGTGCGCGCTACGGCCTCTTCTATAATTTGAGCGACGCGGTCCAGTTCGGAACGCCAAGGGTAGGCCCAAAGCCTGCCGCAGCGGCCTATGCCGCGATGACCTACCTGCTCGATGGATCGACGACTGCAGGCGCGGTCTCGGGCCTAACTGGATCACAGCTCGGCTACAAATTCACACGAGGCGGAAGGACCATTTTGACGGTTTGGGATTGGAGCGCCAGCACGTCGGCGAATCTAACGATCCCGGTCGGATCGTACACGAAATATGACTGGATGGGGAACGGCGTCGGCGGGACCAGTTCCGGGACCGTGTCGACGTTGCTCGGCGGCAACCCGATCTATTTCGTCTATTGAGGATCGAGGGCTCATTGAGACCGGCGCGTAGCGCCCGACGTTGAGGGCCGCGGCGCTCTGCGCGCGGGTCGCCCGAACGGCTGGGAGAGAACGTCTATATTTGCCTATCGACGCCAGTCTAGGTCCTGTTGACAAATAAGATTCCCAGTCCCGGCTTTCGGTGATTCAACGTTGCTTTCTCAGGGAGGCGGCTTTGATTCGGGACATGATGAGCGACGAGGAGTGGGCGTTCTTCGAGCCGTTTGT
>NZ_PDZR01000034.1 GCF_002891535.1 Methylocella silvestris
GCTTCAGCGCAAACGCGATCTGCTCCTCGCTGTACCTCGACTTCTTCATTTCCCAGCTCCTCGCCCGAAGGCTCAAAAGACCGGAAAACTCTCACTCAAAATGGATGAAAAAACAGGGGGGACGTCACTTGGTAAGAAACTCCAGCTTACAGCGGCGCACGCGGTTTTCAGTGACCGGCGAACTCTACCACCACAATCCTGCGATTGTTCAAGCGTGAATACCTGCCCGGAGCGCGCGGCGCGTCACTCCCGAGCGAGCGCTTCGACCGGATCCAGCCGCGCGGCGCTCCGGGCGGGCAGCCAGCCAAAGCCTACGCCGATCAGAGACGAGCAACCGAGCGCGGCAAGAATGGACGTTGAGGAATAAACCATCTGGATACCGGGCCCGAACGCCGCAAATAGCGCGCCGACGCCGAATGCCAGCGAGATCCCCAGAACGCCTCCAAGGAGACAGACGAGTACGGCTTCGGTGAGGAATTGCTGCATGATGTCGGAGCGCCGGGCGCCCACCGCCATGCGCACTCCGATCTCCTTCACCCGTTCGGAGACGGAGACCAGCATGATGTTCATCACGCCAATGCCGCCGACGATCAGCGAAATCAGCGCGATCGCCGCGATCAGCGCGGCGAGGGTCGTCGTGGCGGCAGTGATGGTCTGGCGGATGTCGTCGGTGTTGAGGATGAAGAAATCTTGCACCCCGTGACGCGATAGCATCAGGCTGTTGGTCGCCTGCCGCGCAATGTCAGTGTCGGCATTGTCGGCGATGCGCAACAGGATGCTGCGCAGCACCGTATTGCCGAGGAAACGTGCTTGAACCGAGGAGTAAGGCAGATAGGCTTGCGCATTGCCGCTGCCGCCAAAGCCGCCCTGCTGCTTGGCGATCACGCCCACAATCGTGCAGGGAACCGAGCCGACGAAGACGATACGTCCAAGAACGGCCTCGGCTTGTTCGCCGGGAAACACGGCGGAAAGCGCATTCTCGTCGAGCACCGTATCGGGCGCGTAAAGGCGCTCGGACTCGGCGTCGAACAAGCGGCCTGCGGTCAGCTTCGATCCCCGGATTGAGAAATAGTCGGACCCGACGCCATTGATCAGGGCGGAAGCTTCGGTGCCGCCATACCGGATGGTCTTGCTGGTGGAGACAGTCGGCGTCGCCCCGGCGCTGTAAGGCTGGCGCGCCAGAATGTCGGAATCGGCCACGACCAGCGTAGTCACCTTCGACGAACGCGTGTCGCCGAAATCCTTGCCGGGGAAGATTTCCAGCGTGTTGGTGCCAAGACTGGAAATGTCGGACAGAACCTTGCGTCGCGAGCCCTCGCCCAGCGCCACCATTGCGACGACCGAAGCAATGCCGATGACGATGCCGAGCATGGTGAGCACCGTGCGCAAACGATGTGCGGTCATCGCGAGCACGGCCATGCGGAGCGCCTCGCCGAAGCGGTCCACCGCCGCACGCAGTGAGTTGGAGCGCGGCGGCGCCGGAGATGACGGATGGTCCGCGCGCGGCCCCCGGGTCGCCTTGTCGGACACGATCTCTCCGTCCGAGAGTTCAATGATGCGGCCAGCATGCGCGGCGACCGAAGCGTCGTGGGTCACCACCACAATGGTTTGCCCCTCCGCGTTAAGCTCAGCAAGGATCGCCAACACTTCTTCCCCAGACTTGCGGTCGAGAGCGCCGGTTGGCTCGTCGGCGAGGACAATCTCGCCCCGGTTCATCAATGCGCGGGCGATCGACACGCGCTGCTGCTGGCCGCCCGAAAGCTGGCCCGGCCTGTACTTGAGCCTCTCCGCCAGGCCGAGCCGGGAGAGCAGGGCGGAAGCGCGTCGCGCACGCTCGGCAGGCGCCATGCCGGCATAGACCGCCGGCATTTCGACATTGCCCAACGCGTTGAGCTCAGAGAGCAAATGGTAGCGTTGGAAAATGAAGCCGAAATGCTCGCGGCGTAGTTTGGCCAGTTCGTCCGGATCGAGTCGGGCCGTGTCGCGTCCGGCGATTTCGTAGGCGCCGGTGGTCGGCCGGTCAAGACAGCCGATAATGTTCATCAGCGTGGATTTTCCAGAGCCGGACGGGCCGATGATCGCAACATATTCCCCGGGGTATATGTCCAGATCGACGTCCCTGAGCACGGAGATGGAATCTTCGCCCGAGGGGTAGGCGCGGCCCACGCCGCGAAGGCGGATCAGGGGCTCCATATCAGAACCCTCCCGGCGGTCCGGAAAAGTTCGACTTCAGCGCGGGATCGCGACGGCCTATCACCACGCGCTCGCCTTCCTTCAGCCCGTCGCGTGCTTCAAAATGAACCTTGTCATCGAGGCCGACCAGAACCTTGCGGCTTTCCAGCTTGCCGCCCGACGTGGCGACATCGACCGTGCGGGAGCCATCGTCGCGCATCGGCGACAAAGCCGCGGTCGGGGCCAGGACAACGTTCTTGACCTCACCGAGGTGGATCGAGACTTGCGCCGTCATGTAGGTCTTCAGCAATCCGTCCGGGTTGGGCACGTCGAAATAACCGTAATAATAGACCGCGCTCGAAGACGAACTCGACGAGGATGACGAGGAGCTGGTCGCGCTGTTGCTGGTGATCACCGCGTCCGAGCGGATGCTGTCGGGCGCGGGATCGACAGTGGCGAGCGTTCCGCTCCAGCGCCGGCTCGGATCGCCAAGGATGGAGAAACTCGCGGTCATGCCGACGCGCACCTTGGCGACGTCCGCTTCCGAGATTTCGGCGCGCACGCGCATCGTGTCGATTTGTCCGAGGACGACAACGGTCGGGGCGGATTGCACGGCATTCAGGGTCTGCCCCTCCTGTGCGACGACGAGGAGGATGACGCCATCCATGGGCGCGACGATGCGCGTGTAATCGAGATTGACCTTGGC
This sequence comes from Methylocella silvestris, assembly GCF_002891535.1. GTDB lineage: Bacteria > Pseudomonadota > Alphaproteobacteria > Rhizobiales > Beijerinckiaceae > Methylocapsa > Methylocapsa silvestris_A. Next base: position 2,879 of record NZ_PDZR01000034.1, read on the forward strand.
TGTCTTGACCTTCACCTCCGCTTGGGCGATTTGCGCATCAAGCGATTCAAGCTGCGCGCGGTTCACGTCGACAGAAGATTTCGCCGATTCATAGGCGTCCTTGGACGTCGCGTTCTGCGCCAGCGCCGCCTTCTGCCGTGCAAGCACGGCTTCAGCATAGATGAGCGCCGCCTGCTTCTGCACCTTCTGCGCCCTGGCGTCAGCGAGGGCGGCTTCGGCAGTCTTGATGTCATTCTCCTGGGGCAGGCTGTCGATGAGAGCCAGCAACTCGCCCTTTCGTACCGCCTGCCCGGTCTTTACCCGCAGGGAGGTGATCCGGCCCGACGCTTGCGAACCGACTGCGACGAGGTTGGTCGGCCGCAATGCGCCGCTCGCCTGAACAACCTGAATTACATCGCCCCGGGTCGCGAAGGCCAGCATGACATCGCTGAAAGGGTCCTTCGCCTGCGCGCCCGGCCGCAACCAAGCGGCGGCGAACAGCGCAAGGCCGATCGCGACGACGATGAGCGCGCGCCGCGCGGTCACCTTTGCCCTCCGCGCAGCAAAATAACCGAGGCGAGCAGCGCCTGCGCTGTAGAATCTTGCGCGTGAAACATCAAAGAAGTCCCGGACAGGATGAGAGCGAAACGGCGCAAGGTTCCCGATGCCTGCCGCGGCAGGCATCGGCGAGCGCCCTGGATGAAACGCCCGGCCATCCAAAATGACGAATCTTCAGACCTTCTTGTTGCGCCGGCCAAGGCCCATTCGCTGAAACTCAGGCTCCTTGTCAACGTACTGATGTTTCAACGCTCCAGCGATGTGCAGCGCAAGCGCCAAAATTAGCAGATAGCCGCCGATCGAGTGCCACGAAACGAACTCCTCGTGTAACGCCTGCTGTGGTTCGTACCCCCCCGCCGTTTCGCCGAGATCCTGAATCGCCTTGATAGGCGGAAGCGTGATGAAACCCCAAACTTTCATCTCACGACGCGGGGGCGCCCCTGGGGGCGGTCCGCCTTGAGGCACGCCGGAGAGGGCTGGCGCCCCCGGCTCCGGTGGGGCGCCAGGCATGGGTTGCGACGCGCCCGCCGGCGAGCCTGGAATCTTGAACGGCAGATGGCGCGCCTGCTCGGCAGCGCCGGCGGAGCCCAGGCGCGGATGCGCGGAAACGATGGCCCACCCGGTCAGCGGCATTCCAACCATCGCGACATAGAGCGCGACGTGGACCCCGTGCGCGAGCCGGTGTTCCCAAAACTTCAGGCTGGCGAGATGCGGCGGCGGTTCGTGCGTTAGCCACCAGACGAGTCGCACCATGGTCAGCGCGAGCACGGTCATCCCCGAGGAGACATGCAGCAAGAGCGCGAAGAAACGGAGAGGCAGCGGAAAGCCCTCCATCACGAGGCCAATCGCCAGATTGAAGATGATCAAACCCGCGATTGTCCAATGCAGGATAATCGCGACACGCGAGTACGAGCTGCGCGCGGTCGCCTTCCCGGCTGCTGCCGCCAATCCGATGTCGGAAGTTGTCATGCCCCATTTCATGAAGATTCTCGACGTGCTGCTTTCGACGCTCACGCCGTCGTCAATGTGATGGGAGTTGGGCAGAAAAATAAGCTGTCGCTTTCATCTGCCTAAGCAATCGCGAAGACGCCGCCGAATAAAAAACGGGAACGGGCGCGCGGGGAGGATCATGCGCCGGTTCCCGCAGCAATGACGGATGATTGCTCTCCGGTCATCACTTGAGGTTGGGATACCAGTACTGCTTGTGGCAATCCTCGCAGATGCTGTCGATCTGGTTGGCATTGTCCTGCAGGGACTGAGCGTTGCGCGCTTTCGCCGCCGTGACCGTCGCATCGAGCGCGGCGGCGAGCTTCATCGCCTGAACCTTGAATTCCTTAGGGTCGGCGTCGATCGCCTTCTGGACGTCGGCCGCGCCCCATGCTCCGGGGTTTCCCTCGCTTTGAATTTTAACGCCAGACTGCGCCGCCTTCAAGTGATCAGCGCCCGCCAATGCCTTTAGGCGCCTGCTCACCGCGTCGCCGGCGTCGATGATTTTTTTCCAATCGTCGTCGGTGAGCTTCGAGGCATCGGCTTCGCCTTTGTCGTCCATCGCCTTATTGCCCACGTCCCAGACGATTTGCGTCTGGGGCGCGACCACGTCTTTCATGGCGTCGTTCAAGGTCAAGGGGCTGTCGGCGGCGTGGCCGGACAAGACAGCAAGGGTCAAGGCGCCAAGGCCCACGAAAGCGCCGAAGGAAACTATTTTCATTGATTGCACCTTCTATCAAACTTCATCCCGCCTGACCGCCGAGATGAACGCCCGGCGGTCCGACGGCGCATCCGACGAACTCAGACATCCATGGTGAACCCGATCATACGCCCGCATGCGACGATCGCGATCCAGAGCGCCAGTGAAACAGCCCCGGCGACTTTTGCCGAAACGGGCAGTTGAAAGCTGGCTTTCCAGCTGTGCAGATCCTTGCCGGTAATTATGTGGAAGACCAACTGGTTGACAAAAGCCATAGCCATAAACACGAATTTCCACACGAACCAGGAGTCGCGCCAGTAGTTCACGGCATGGGAAGCGAAAAGCGCGAAGCCGCTGATCAGGGCGATGACAAAACCGATCCAGACGACCGGTAGGGCATCACCGATTACCCTGCCGACCGAACGCTTGGTCCAGACCAGACCGACGAGGCGTAGGTCCATGATGACGATACAGCCGACCGTCGCGGTGATCGAGATCACGTGGATGGTCTCGAGGATCGGGAACAGGTCGCCCTGCATGCGCACGGCGGCGCCCAGCGGTGAGTTCTGAAGCCACTGAAATAACTGTTCCATGCTCCCCCCTTAAGTTGTTATATGATGATGCTGAGTTGAATGAAGCGCCGAGCGTTCATAGTCCGACCGCGTAAGCAATCCACCGCCCCGCGACGATGATCGCGATCCAGAGAACGAAAACGGCGACGCCGATTAGCCTGACCTGAACTTGATTTACCGCCGGAGCAACAGCGTCGCCGGCAGCCGCGGCAGCGGACGCGGAAATCTTGCGCCCCAGGAAGATCGTTCCACCCATGGCAGCCACCAGCAGAACCATTTTCAACTGAAAGATCTTGTTCATCAGCGAGCGCTCCGGCTCTGCGGAGATCTGAAGCAGTCCGCCGATCGCTAGAGCGGGAATAGTATACCAGATCCAAGGAAGGAAGCGTGCAGCGAAAGCTTGCACTGATTCATCCTTGCCGATGAGTCCTACTATGCGTAAAGTAATCATCACAATTGACGACATGATGATCGCAACACAAAGGATGTGGATGGTTTGGAGCGTCGGGACGACCCACTCGTTAGTCTTTACGAACATACTGAGGTTGGTCTTTTCGACCCAAAGGCAAAAGTCATGCAGCGACGACGGCACTGGGCGCTCCAACGATTCTTATTGACAAATAGATCAATATCTACCCGCAACAGAAAAAACGAGCTGTCAGTTTATGGGAAAAACGTCCATGCAGGCGCATATCGACTTGATTTCTTGCTGAAACATTGCGTCTGATAAATGCGAATTTTGGAGATTTCAATGTCAAGCAACTCCACGCAAACCTCACTACGCCTCGGCAACCGACAGAGGCAGCGGACGCGCAAATCTCTGCTATCCGCGGGACAGAAGTTGTTTGCGGAACAGCCTGCAGACAGCGTCACCATCACCGACATCACCGAAGAAGCCGAGGTTGCCAAAGGAAGCTTCTACAATCACTTCGTGGACAAGGAAGCGTTCGCGGAGGCGATCTACACCGCCGTACATGGCGAACTCAACCTGGAGATCGATGCCGCGAACTCAGGCGAGAAAGATCCGGCGGCGCGCATTGCCCGCGCTCTTTGTCTTGTGCTGCGCCATGCGCAGAGGCATCCTGAGAAGCTTTCGGCTCTCTTGAGCCTTGCCGGCAGGCGCAGCGCCGACGCGCCGCTCAATGACGGCGTCACCGCTGACGTCGCCGAAGGGTTGCGCGTCGGGCGATTCAACGGATTGGATACGAAAACGGGCGTGCTGATCGTGCTCAGCCTCATCATGGAGACTGTTCGCTGCATCCTGTCTGGCGGCTTCCATGAAAAGACGCCCGCGCCCGCGCTCGCGGGATCGGTCGCAACTGCTATGCTCCGCGCGCTCGGAACGCCAGGCGCGGACGCCGAACTGGTCAGCCGCAGCGCCGTAGAAGCCATTTTGTGGTCTGCCAGCGGTGGATCAGGTCCGATCAACTCCATTCACCGGACCTGATCTCGGCATCTGTCTAGACGCATATCCTTTGTCGAAAATGGCACTTTTCCGGGATTATGCGCGAGCTGTCAGCGCCGCCGCGCATCACACATTGTTGGACGATTGCGCCCGGCCCGCATAGGCCTTCAGCATTGAGGCGAACAAATCCAGGATAGGGTTGGCTGCAACATCTTTCACGCCTTCCGAAGACATTTGCTGCTCGATGGCAGTCAGGACGTCGACCGCGTCGGAAAGCGCAACGCGCTGCTTCGCAAAATAGGCGAAGATCTGCGGAGACACCTCCTTCTCGCCCGGCTTGCGCGTGAACAGTCCGCCATTGCGGCCTAGTCGGCTTTCAATCACACCCATGTCTTCGAGAATGCGGGACGCCTGCCGCACGACTTCAAGGCTGTAATTGTATTGCTCCGCCATCTCCCATTCGCTGCCGAGGAACACTGGCTTGGCGAGAGGCTGCGCTATTACGTAGTCAAGGATTTTGAATGCGAGCTGGGCGGAATAGCGGCAATGATTTAGCGACGAATCCGGCCTGACCCAGCCAAGCAGTTCAAGTTCGCTCTGAGGCTGCGCCGAAGCGTAACTCGATAGACGACTGACCACGTCAGGCAGCGCCTCCTGATGGGCCTCGCCGATTGCCGCCACGGTCGGCGCAAGTCGCGCAGCGCTCATCTGTTCGCCGCCCATGAACCGGCATCCTCCGACAAGGCGGAATATACCCTCAACGAATTGAAAAGCGGGATTTCGGGTCGTCTTTGCAAGCGCCGTCAAGATCGCGCGATCACTGGAGAGCGAGTCCCCAAGCTCGGCCGTAAGCTGCTGCGCCTCCATGCCGCGACGCGCGATCAGCTGCCCCGCGACCACAGTCAACAGGCGTTTTGCCTGATTGAAATGCTCGCGCGTCGCGCGATGCGTCAGGAGGTGCAGCGCGCAAGGCTTCATAATGTTCTCGATCGCGGGATCGGCGATCGTCAGCCCACCGCCCCTACCCCGCCGCATGACCGCGGATCCGCGCATTTCAAGGATGCGGATGGCTTCCCTCAAGGCCCAGCGCCCAATCTTGTAACGCCGCTGGATGTCCGCCTGAAGGCCGAAAACCTGCCCCACGGACCAGCCCGCAGACAGGAATTCTTCTTCCAGTCGCAGTGCGATCTCGGCGCCTAGCTTGCGATTGAGAGCGGGATTCGAATTATCATTCGGCTCTGGCGGGCAATCAATCTTGGCGACTGAGCCGGAGCGGCCGAGGCGGGATCCCGCCCCGCGAACCTGTTCCGGCTTCTTGACCTTGAGCCCGGGCGGGGCGCTGGCAATCCTCCCGAGGGGGGCGTCGATAACCCTGACCACGCTAGGAAGCAAGCGCGATTCATCGACCACGCACGCATGTCTCATGTCATCCTCCCCGTTCTCATGTTGTCGCGGCGCGCTCCAAGCGCGCTTCTTTGTGTTTTGCTGCAGCTCTTAACGGGTCGGACCGCTAGCCGCTTACGTTGGCGCGTCGTACATGTTGATCAAACTTTGACCACTTCATTCAAACATGACCATCTGGTCAAAAATAAGGACAGCGCCTCGGTTTTCGTGCTGTGTAGCAAGAGGGCCACGGCGGCTGTGCCCCTGCGCGACAGAAAGGCCGCCGAAGCCTCGGAGCGACCCTTCTGAGACGCGCCATTTTCATGAATCCGCGATGATGGTATTTTCAATGGAGCCGAGGCCCTCGATCTCAACCTTGACCACGTCACCCGCCTTGAGCCAACTCTGGTCCACAGCGGCGACGCCCGCCGGCGTGCCTGTGGTGATGACGTCGCCGGGCTCCAGGGTCATCACTGTGCTGAGGTGCGCGATCTGGTCCTCGATCTTGTAGATGAGGTCGTCGGTCATGCTGCTCTGCTTTTCCTTGCCGTTCACAAAAAGGCGCAACCGCAAATTCTGGGCATTCAACACTTCATCGGCGGTCGTGATCCATGGGCCGACCACGCCATGGGTATCGAACGACTTGCCGAGGGTGTAGGTCGGTGACCGATGCTGCCAGTCGCGCACCGAAAAGTCGTTACAGATCAGATAACCGGCGATCATCGACAGCGCGTCTTCGCGCTTAACCTTCCGGCAGCGCGTCCCGATGACATAGGCGAGTTCGCCTTCGTAATCGAGCTGGTCCGACACGGACGGAAGAACGACCTCGTCGGTCGGCCCGGCGATGCTGCTCACCTGCTTGTTGAACCACAATTGCGTTTTCGGGATCGGGATGCCCGCTTTGGCGGCCTCATCGGCATGCGCCTGATAGTTCATGCCGATGCCGAGAAACTTCTGGGGATCGTCGATCGGCGACTCGAGATGCACGGAAGAAAGCGGATAGGCCGGTTCTGCCGCCGCTTCCGCTTCAGCCTTTTGCGCAGGCAGGTCCGTCAGAAAGCGCCGCATCGAGGCGTCGCCGCGGGTCAACGCCGAGAGATCGACGATTTGATCGCCGACGATCTTTCCAATCGCCGTTTTTCCGTCGCGCGTATACCGTGCAAGTTTCATAAATCCTCCGTCGTTCCGGCTGGTAAGCAAAAACTGTAATTGATGGCTTCGCGTCGCGAAGCGTGTCGATCAAACCTGCGCGACCGCGTCCTGCGTCTGTACCCGCGCGCGCGGCTCCTTGACCCCCAGCAGCACGACGACGAAGGCCAGACCGATTGCAAGGACGCCGATCTTGATGATGACAGGAAGCCCCATGGCGTCGGCGAGGCCGCCCGCAACGGCCGGCGCCAACGCCCCGCCGAAGATTTCGCCCACACCTACGACGAGGCCCGTAGCCGTCGCCGCGATCGCCGGAGGCACAGAGGCGTTCGTGAGCGGACCGACGGTGATGGCCACTGCGCCCGCGTTCATCACCGTGACGACGAAAATGACGAGGAATAACGCCAGAGGGTTAGCGCCGATGCCCATCAGCGCGACCAGGGCCACGAATTCCACCGCCAGGCTCACGATCAACACCGGCTTGCGCCCGAGTCGATCGGAGATGGCGGGAATAGCGACCATGCCAACGAAGCTTCCAAGCCCCTGGCCGGCCAGCACCATGCCCATCTGGTTGATGTCAAGCTTCAGATAATCGGTGAGATAGCTCGGCAGGAAAGCGGAAAGAACGATCAGCGTCGCCAAATACAAACACATGCCGATCATATTGAAGATGACGTTGCGGTTGCCGAGGGCGTGCAGGAACCCGACCGACTTCTCCGTGGTGTGGTCGGCCCGGGAATGCGGCGGGTCATGACGGATCACGCGCGCCATGAGGACGGCGATGATGAAGCCTGGAATAGCGACGACGGCGAATACGTAATGCCAGCTCGGCAACACCTTGAGCAGAGCGACGGCGATCAGCGGACCGAAACCGAGACCGAACAGGGGCGCCGCCATCTGCTGAAGGCCGACGTTCAAACCGATGCGGCTGCTCTTGGACGCCTCGACCGTGGCGGTGATGCTCGCGGGCACAAAGGCGCCCTCGGCCAGCCCCATCATGGCGCGAAGGGCGATGAGGCTCATCAGGCCGCCAGCGAAGCCGGTGGTCGCCACCAAGACCGAGAAGAGGATGGCCGAGGCGACGATCACCGGCTTGTGGCCAAGCCGGTCGGAAATCTGGCCGGAAAAAATCGAGGCGACGCCCCAAGTAAGCGCCAGCACCGCGGAAATGGATCCGAGATCCTGATAGCTCAGCCCCAGTTCCTTCTGCATAGTCGGGAATAGGGGATTGATGATGAAACGGTCGAGGCCGACCACGCCAAACCCCAAGGCGAGCAGCGCCACTGCCTTGATCTCATAGGAGGGATCCCACTTGGCGCCCGCGCGCCGCGCGCCGATATTTCCACCACTGGCCATGAAGCTTACTCTCTCACATGCGCTCGCGCGGCTCCGCTCGCCCGCGTTCTCGTCGGTCAGGATTGGCGTGTGTCGTTGCGGCTTCAGACCATGAAATCGTCGCCGAGAGGCGGACCCCATACGGAAAGCTGCGTTTTCGGGTCGGCGGGATCGAACCGGCTGTGCGACGACGGGTAGTGGTCGTTGACGCTGTCGCCGTCGGTATAATGCTCGATCTTGTTGCCGAACGGGTCGCGCCAGTAGTCGAACACATTAGAGCCGTCGACGTGGCGACCAATGCCCCAGGTGTGTTTGTAGTTGCCGAGATCGTGCAGGTGGTGGTGGCCGACGACAATATCGTCCCAGTTGAGCACCTCGAACGAGATGTGATCGAAACCGGGCTTGGGCAGCTCGACCATCGCAACCGTATGATGATCGGTTATCTCCTTGCCCAGACCGCAGCGAAGAAACGCCGCCACCATCCGGTCCTTGTCGCCGCCGACATAATAGGTGTCGGATATCTTCATGCCGAAGCGACTCTCGTAAAATGCGATGGAGTCGCGGATATTCTTTACGTGCAACGCCACATGCGCGAGGCGCATGACGTGCGAAGGTCCGGGCTCCGGCCTCACGACGTCGTTGACTCGGAGGCGCTGACCTCCGAAATTTACGGCCTGCACGCGCGGCATTGGCGCGCGCGCGAGCCTTTCGATGCCATGAACGACCTCGACCCTATAGCCGGACGGGTCGGTCACGACCACGCGCCTGCCGCCGCCAGGCTCGTTGATGAGCTCCACCGGCGCGCCAACTTCTTGCGCAAGACGATCGAGGTCTTTCGCGCTCTTCGCAGCCAGCGCAAAGCCGATCGAACGGTTTTCGGGCCCGAGCTCCGCTACATACGCGTGATGGTTCTCGCCATAGCCGCGCAGGTAGAGCGCCTTTTCAGTGCGGGCGCTCGGAAGCAGGCCGAAGTGTTGCATGAACTCGGCGGCCCGATCGAGATCCACAACCTGATATCGTGCATAAACCACATCTTGTATGGAAATCATGCGGCGAGCTCTCCCGGAGCCTGATGTTCTTCTTGGCAGGCGCAAAATAATCGATTAAATTGGACTTATCACCGCTAAAAACGATTAAACCAGCTGTCAGTTTGCTCATGCCGTCCCGCTGGCGTATGGCAGCACGTCTCGACTATTTTTCATTCAGGGCCGATTTTGAGGATGATCTGAGGAATGGCGCGGACATCGAGCAGGCAAGAGGACGGGAGCGTGGGCGCGACGCTGAACATGTCGGCGTTTGAACGCTTGCGCGCCGACATCTTGCGGGGTGTGATTGCTCCCGGCGAAAAGCTCCGAATCGAAGCGCTGAAGGAGCGCTATGGCATGGGCGCCAGTCCTTTGCGTGAGGCGCTCAACCGCCTCTCGGCGCTTCACCTCGTCGAGAAGATCGACCAGCGCGGCTTTCGCGTGGCGCTGATTTCTCCCGAGACACTCGTCGAACTGGCGATGACGCGGTGTTGGGTCAGTGAGATCGCCATTCGGGAATCGATCCGCGCCGGCAATGCCGCCTGGGAAGAAAGCGTCGTTCTCGCCCATCATCGACTCAAGCGACATCACGAGACTTCGACCGGTCCAGATCGGGAATGGGAAGTGTTGCACCGGCAGTTCCATTTCGCGCTGATCGCAGCCTGTCCGTCGCACTGGCTGCGAGAGTTCCACGAAACCCTGTTCGATCTCGCCGACCGCAGCCGTCACATGGCCGTGCTTCACGACCATGCCGCCCGCGACGTCGCTGGCGAACATCAATTGATCGTCGAAGCTGTAATCGCGCGCGACGTGACCCGAGCCGTCTCCCTGCTCAACCAGCATTTTCGGATTACGGCCGATATTGCGATCGCCTCGATCGAGCCGCAGTCTGTGCCCGACCCGGTAGATTGACGCACGTCGGCAGTCAGGCGATCTTGATCTCGCGCACCGGCTCGGCGCCGTCCCAATCGACGCTAGCGTAATACATGCTCGTGAACATGACGTCCATTTCGGCGTCGGCTTCGATTAGTTCGATCATGCCGGGCAACGCGCCCTTGGTGTCATAAGACGCAACGCGCCCGCCGGAGGGCACCACAGCGGTGAAAAGGGGCTCGAAACCTCGCGCTTCAAGGCGCGCTGCTTCGGCGGTAAAGTTCGTGGTTCCCATGCCATAGTGGTGGAAACCGAGTTTCAGGCTTTTATCGTCACGGCGATAGATCGAAGGCTCCTCATCGAGCTGATGAATCAGCTCGATCTGCATGTGCCCGGCAAAGGCGAAGGCGACGTCTGCCCGGGCGATGGCGGGTTTGCCGCGAAACAGCGGATTGAGGCCGGCAAAGCGGCGCAAGACGAACCAGGGTCCGATGCCGAGCAAATCCGTCCATTCCTGCATGCCTTCGGCGAGGTCACGCACCACATAGGCCTGTTGGATGACGCCATCGTGCGGCTGGCCAAAACCGAAAGTCTTCACGATTTCATCTCCGGGTCCTTGAAGGGGTCAAGTCCGATGAGGAGCATTTCCTCAGGCGGGATAGGAGCAAGATCGACTTCGACATTGATGCAGGCGGGCCTGTCCTTTGACAGGGCTTCCCTAAGCGCCGATTCGAAGGCCGCGGCGTCGGCGACGTGATAGCCGTCGGCGCCGAGCGCGATTGCGGCGGCGGCGTAGGAACCGTTGTCGAGCCGTGTGTTGGTGACGCGGTTCGGGCCGACGGCCAGCTCCTGGAAATGAAGCGTCGCGCCCCAGCTGCGATTGTTCATCACCACCACGATCACCGGCAGGCCGTGCCGAACGGCGCTGTCGAACTCAGCAAGAGCGAAGCCGATCGAGCCATCGCCGGTGACGAGGATCGTGCGCCGGCCCTCGCATTTGCCGACGCTCTGCGCGCCGAGCGCGAGACCGAAGCCGACCCCCATCGAGCCGAGATAGCCGTGGCAGAGGAATTCGCCCGGCGCAGCGTCGCTGATTACCTCGCTCAACCACAGATAGGTCAGCGCGCCGTCGGCGACGACGATCGTTTCGGGGCCTATGTGACGCGCGAGGACTTGCGAGGCCTCGAACGGATGCAGCCGCGGAGTATTCTCGGCGTTGGCGAGGATTTTCGCCCGCCGCAGGTCGGCATGGCTGCGCAGAATTTCGCGCCAACCCGAGAAATCCGGCCAGTCCGCCTTCTCAGCTGTTTCCGCCAGCGCCGCGATCGAGGGCGCGACATCGGCGGCAACGCCAAACTCGACGCCCTGCAGTCGTCCCAGCTCGCGGCCGTCGGGGTCGATTTGAATGACCCGCGCGTCATGCGGAATCAGCGCCCCCGAGCCATGCGCGGTGTTGAGGCCGAAGCGCACGCCGAGCAGCAGAACCGCATCGGGCGCCTCGCCCTTGGCGGCGAGGCCCCACAACTGCTGAACCAGACCGCCGCGATGCGTCGGCGGGATCGTGCTGATGACGCTCAGGCCTTCGAAATCGGCGAAGACGGGAATGCCGGTGCGGGCGATCAGCTTCTTCAGGCCCGCATGGGCGCGCCCTCTCTTGGCCTCGGAGCCGACCACGATGACGGGGCGCTTCGCGTCTCGCAAAATGTCAAGGCAGCGCGCCTGATCTTCGCCGCTTGGCGCATTGCCGGCAGTGAAAAAGATCTCCGTCTTCGCAGGCGCGTCGTCATCAAACTTCGCGGTCAGAATGTCCCAGGGAATGTCGATCAGGACCGGCCCGCGTGGGGCGGTGTTGGCGATGCGGATCGCCTGGGCGAGCAGGCGCGGAATGTGCTCGACGGCGCGCACGCGATGCGCCCATTTCGTCACCGGCGTCGCAATCGCCACCTGGTCGATCGTCGCCTGCAGCGTGTTGGTCTCGTCGTCGCGCACCGGCCCCGAACCCGCGATCACCAGCAGCGGCGTGCGGTCCATGAAAGCCTGGGCGAGCGGAGTTACCACATTGGTCATCCCGCCGCCCGCCGTCACCAGCGCGACGCCAAGCTTGTGGGCGGTGCGCGCATAACCCTCGGCGGCGTGGCCGGCGGTCGCCTCGTTGCGCGTGTCGATGATAGGCAGCCCCGCATCAAGCGCGGCCTGGAAAATGGAATCGATATGCGCGCCATGAAGGCCGAACACGCGCTCCACCCCGGCGGCGCGCAAAATGCGCACCACCAGTTCGCCGCCACTCGTCATTGCTGCTCCAAGCAGTTAAGTGATTAGTAGAGAATGGACGCCGAGTACGACGCCCTTCTCATCTCACGTAATCAGAACGGATAGCGCGTCGGCTGGGCGCCGATCGTCATCCACTGCCATTCCGTGAATTCGTCGAGATTGGTGGTCGAGCCGAAGCGCGAGCCATTGCCCGAGGCGCCGGAACCGCCGAAGGGAATGCCGGCCATGTCGCTGATCGTCTGATCATTGATGTGCACAAGCCCCGAGCGGATTTGCTGGGCGACGCGCAGGCCGCGCTCGAGCGAGCTGGTCTGCACCGCGCCCGAGAGTCCATATTCGGTATCATTGGCGACGCGGATGGCTTCCTCCTCGTCCTCGACCACCACCACCGCGGCCACGGGACCGAAGATTTCGAGATCATAGGCCGGCATGCCGGCGACGACCCCGGTGAGCACCGTCGGATTGTAGAACAGCCCCTCATAGGAGCCGCCAGCGGCGATTTGCGCGCCCGCCTGCACCGTGTCGGTGACGATCTGGTGCACCCGCTCGACCTGTTTGGCGTTGATGATCGGGCCGATCGCGACCTCGGCGCGGAAGGGATCGCCGACGGGCAGGCGTTTCGCCTTGCTGGCCAGCAGCTCGATGTATTGATCCGCGACCTTGCGCAGCACGATGTGCCGCCCGATCGCCATGCAGATCTGGCCCTGATGCAGGAAGGAGCCCCAGGCGCCCGCTGAAGCCGCGGCTTCGAGATCGGCGTCGTCGAGCACGATGAACGGGCTCTTGCCGCCGAGTTCGAGCGCCACCTTCTTCAGATTGCGCCCGGCGAGTTCGCCGACGCGCCGGCCGACCGCCGTGGAGCCGGTGAAGGTGATCATGCGCACGCCAGGCGCTGAGACCAGCGCCTCGCCGACATCCGCGCCGCCGTTGACAACGCAGAGTACGCCCTTGGGTACGCCGGCGAGTTCGAACACGCGCGCGATCACGACGCCGCCGACGATCGAGGTCTGCGGATCGGGCTTGAGGATCACGGCATTGCCGAGCGCGATCGCCGGTGCGACCGAGCGCATGCCGAGCAGCATCGGGAAGTTCCACGGCGCGATCACGCCGACAATGCCGATCGGCACGCGGCGGGCGAAGCTGAGACGCGCCGGATTGGGGCTCGGCAGCAGCTCGCCCTCCGGCTGTATCAACAGCGCCGCTGAATGGTAGATTTCGTCGATCGAGCCCTGGATCTCGGTTTCGCCCTTGCCGCGTACGCCGCCGGTCTCGCGGACGATCAGATCGACGATCGCCGGGCGATTCGCCTCGAACAGCCTAGCCGCCTCGCGCATCACCGCTGCGCGCTTGTCCGCTGTCCAGGAGGCCCATTCGCGCTGCCCCTCGCGGGCGCGGGCGACCGTCGCGCCCATCTGCGCGGGATCAGACGCGCCAACATGGCCCAGCGCTTCCCCGGTCGCCGGCTCGCGGACGGTGAAGGTCTGCGGCGCGGCTTTCCAGTCGCCGTCGAATAATTTGCCGTCCCAGGCGCCGGGATCGAGCAGCGAGAGGTCTTTTGCGGCGTGCTCGGCGTTGATCTCAAGAGTGACACTCGACATCGCTATCTCCCAACTAATTGCGTTTGGTTCGCCTCAAGGCCGTCACGCGGCGGGGCGCTCGCCTTCGACTCTGTTGACCAGCAGGCCGACCTTTGGAATTTCGACTTCGATCGTGTCGCCGTCCTTCAGCCACAGCGGCGGCTGGCGCTTGGCGCCGACGCCGCCCGGCGTGCCGGTGACGATGACGTCGCCCGGCGAGAGCGCCGTAAACTGCGATACATAGGCGATGATCGCCGGGATCGGGAAAATCATCTCGGCGGTCGCCTGCGATTGCACCACCTCGCCGTTCAATCGCGTCGTGACTGAAAGCTGCGCAGGATCGCCGACTTCGTCGGCGGTGACGAGCCAGGGGCCGAAGGCGCCGGTCCGCGGGAAGTTCTTGCCCGGCGTAAACTGGTGGGTGTGCCACTGCCAGTCGCGCACCGAGGCGTCGTTGTAGCAGGCATAGCCCGCGACATGATCGAGCGCGCGCTCCGGCGCAATGGCGCGCCCGCCCTTGCCGATGACCACGGCGAGTTCGCCTTCGAAATCGAACATGGTGGAGACGGCGGGACGCAACAGCTTCTGCCCGTGTCCGGTCTGGCTGTCGGCAAAGCGCAGGAAGATCGAGGGGTGCTCTGTCTTGGCGCGCCCAGTCTCCTGCCGATGCGACTCGTAATTATGCCCGACGCAAAAGATTTTTCCAGGATTAGGCAGGACCGGCGACAACGTGACCGCCGCCAGCGGGATGCGCTGCGCCTTTGGCGCGCATTGCGCGGCCTCGGCAAAGGCGCCACCTGCAATCAGCGCCTTTAGATCAGGGAACCGGTCTTTCAAAAGCGCTCCGACATCGGCGATCTCTTCGCCCTCGACAACGCCAAAGCTCGCCGCGTTCGACATGACAAAGCTGGACAGTTTCATTCCCGGTCTTCCTTTTCGTGCAGGCGGCGCAGAATTTGCCCGCGCGGTTTGCGTTAGTCTTGGCCGGTCAGATGCAGGCCGATTTGTTGCAAGGGCGCAAGGGCTTGAAGGATCGGCGGCAGGATTGGGATCGCATCGGCGCCGGCGGGATAGCGCAACGCGGGATCGGCGTCGGTGGCGGCCGCGACCGCCGCGCCGATCACGGGAGTCAAATCCTCTGGCGCCTTGGCCTCCAGCGCGTCGAAAGTCGCGTTGAAATGCGCGGCGATCGCCGCATAGGGCGCGCTGGCGTCGCGATCGAGCGACTTCTGCGGCAGCGAGGTTTTGAACGGCCCGGGCATAAGGCAGATCGCGCGGACGCCGAAGCCGCGCGCTTCGATGTCCAGCGCTGCTGTCGCCGTGTCGAGCGCGTGCTTGCTGGCGCAATAGGCAGCCATCAGCGGCGTCTTCAGCACGGCGGCGACGGAGGTTACGTTGATGATGCGCCCCCCGCCTTGCCCCCGCATGACCGGCAAGACGAGCCGGCACAACTCAAGCGGTCCGAACAGATTCGTGTCGAACATCGTCCGCCACTGGCTTTCCGGCGTATCCTCGAACGCCCCGCGTGCGCCGACGCCCGCATTGTTGATCAGCACGTCCAGGCGGCCGAACTGCGTGACAGCGAAATCGACGACGGCCCGGCGCTGCGCGGCGCTGGCGACATCGAGGGCCGCGATGCCGAAATCATTTGGCCTTTCATCCGCCAGGGCCTTCAGCTTCGACGACGCGGCTTCCGGTTTGCGCATCGTCGCGACCACCTGATACCCGCGCGCCGCAAATGCCAGGGCGAGGGCTTGGCCGAAGCCCGAGCTGCAGCCTGTGATAAGCGCGACCGGCATCTGATCATCCTCGTTCTTTGAATGCCGAGCCGGAGGCTCGATCCCGCGTGGCGTCACTGCATCAGGACGGTGATCGCATTAAGCGCCTTGACCTGCTGGCCCTCTCCCGTGGCGCCCGCCGCACTGATCAGACTCTGAGAAGAGTCCTTGATGTCGTAGCCAGCGGCCCTGAGGTTTTGCAGCAGATCATTGGGATCGCGCTTGATGAGCACAGCCAATTCGCTCACGGGCGCATTCAGGGCCGCGTCCATGAACTTGCGCATGCCCTGCTGGCCTCCGGCCGGCATTTTTGGGCCGAAGGGAACGAAGGTCGCAATAAGAATGACAGCGAAGATGCCGACGATTAAGCGCGTATTCGTTTTTAGTAGATAACGCTTGAAGGCGAAGAGATTGGAAATGACATGGGCAATGACGCCGGCGACGAACAACAGGCCGACATACATATGTGCGTTCTTCCCCAGCAGCGTAGCCTTGTCGAAGAACAGCATGATCCCGGTTACGCCCGACAACAGGAAAATCCCGATGACCAGGGGGGTCGTCCATTCGCGCTTAAGTTCCATTATATCCTCGGTTCGTTGGCGAATGCGCGCGCCTCCACGGGCTTCCCGTCGGAGCGGGAAGCGCCCCACTCCCTATGCAAGCGTCTTGCGCCCTCAGCCGGTAGTGCGCTTCAGGGTTTCGGCCCCGGTGGCGGCGGAGGCGGATTATTCAGCAGCTCCGAGACCGGCATGGTCATCACTGGCGGCACGTTCTGAGGGATTTTCACATCGTCCCAGTGTTCGACCAGTTTGCCGTCCTTGATGCGCCAGAAGTCGAAGTTGAAGGCCTCATAGAATTCGCCCTTGTGCTGCGGGTCAGGGAGATAGACCTTCTTGAGCAAAAACAGGTGGTCGCAGTCGGCCATGACATAGTGGTAGATGTCTTCGGGCGGCTGCCCGGGCGGGCGCGGCGGCGGGCCGCCGATGCCCTTGTCCTTCAGCTCCAGCAGCAGCTTGAATTCGTCGCGGCCGCTGACGTTGTTCACCTCGCCGATGCGCTTCGCGATCGGATTGTGCTGGATGTAGTCGGAGGACATATTCTGGTAAGCGACGTTGGGGTCGTTCTTCATGTCAAAGAGCTTTGCCAGCGCCTTGTTATCCTCGATCTGCTTTGCGCTGCATCCGAACGGCGTGGCCGATTCTTGCGCAACAGCCGCCCGGTCGCCATGTCCGTATCCGATCAAGCCCGCTGTCAAAGCCAAGGCTGCGGCGGACAGGGATGAACGGACCCTCGATGTATTCTTCATGCAGCCTCTCCCAGCCAAGCCATATGCCGCCTAGATCTTGCCGCCTAGAGGCGCGCCGCCGGGCGCCCCACCCGGAGGTTTCGGCAATTCCACCAGGGGCGTATCGAGCCACTCGTAGATCTTGCCGTTGCGCACGCGGTAGTAAGCCCCGATCTGCACACTGATAGACTTGCCGCCGAGATTGAATTCATCCGTGCGCTTCGCCAGCACGAGAACGTCGTCTTTCGTCCCGGCGACTGCGCTTGCTGTTTCGATCTTCATCCCGGTAAGGCCGCGAAGGAGCATCTTCAGGTCCTTGGTGAATTGCATGCGACCTTTTTTGAGCTCTGTCTGAAAGGGGTCGTCGCGATACTGCACGTCCTCGTCCATGAGCGAGACGGCCTTGTCGGCGTCCTTGGCGACCAACGCCGCCACCCAGCCATTAATCAGTGTTATGGCCTGCTGCTCCTTCGCGCCAGATCCCGAAATCGGCTGCTCTGCGCGCGCCGTGGACGCCGCGACAGCGACAACCGCGGCTAGCGTAGCGCGGCGCCCAAATTTGAAGCCCATCGTCTTTCTGCCCCGATCGGACATCATCACGGCAGATCCTTTATGGTCGGCGGGTTGCAGGAAATCTTCTCCGCAACTTTGCCTTCTGTGACTGTGAACACGCAGGTCGGACGGAACCAGTCATGCTGCCAGGTCAAGTGGTCGAACAGATCGGTGCGAGGATTTTCGGCGCAGTCGTAATCGTCCAGCTTGACGCCGGAAAAGCGCTGCCACTGACGCGTTTTAGTGAATGGCTCCTTGTAATATTCTGGATCGTCGAAGGTGATGACATTCGTCAGCATGTTGCCGTCGGCGCTCTTCGACAGGCGCTGCACCATGTGCAACTTCTTACCGTGAGGGTTGCCGACCTCGTCCATCTGCCCCTTGCCATTGTAGCCGATGGTGTCGATGACCAGGGTGTTTCCCTCCCAATGCGCGACAGAATCGCCAGTGTAAGAAGGCTTGAGGTCCTTAGGATGTTCTTCGTTCAGATTAACCTTGCGGATTTCGCGGTCCTCCTCTTGAACAAACACCAATTTGTCCAGCGTCTGCAAGATCAGCACCGGACCCTTCGGGGAAGTGACCCCCTGGACGCCCGTTGGGCGGCAGGTCAGATGCGCGCTCGCCGCCACATGCCCATTCTTGAAGAACTCCAGACGCTCGGAAGCGATGTCCTGCGCCGCCGGCCTGTAAGGCAGATCGATGCCGAGCAGAAATGGCGAGTTCGACGGAAGATCGGTCCAGGTGCCATCAAAGTTCTGCGGGTCCGTGATCGGGTCTTTTTGCGCGGGCGCGGATTCGGCGGCTTGCAAGCCGGGGGTGACGGCCATCGCGGCGAGCGCCAGCAGAACTGTCGAGGCTGTCAGCTTGCCCCGCTTCATGACGCCCTTCAAAGACGGTCCGTAAGCCATCGTCTTCATTCCTTCGACTCCCGCACGGCGGGTTCGCCAGCCTGGATACGATCAAGGCAAACATCTTCTCCGCGACTGACCTTGCTTTGCCGTTTGAAAATAACAACTGCCTCCCAGGGCTTGGTGAATGTTTCGGCATCCTCAAAGCGGATGCGGTCTTCAAGAACATCGGGCGCGATCAAGCGAACACGCTCGATAAGCTTGAGATCCTTGCTGTGAGGCATGCCGGCGCTGTCGATAAGAGTCTTGCCAGAGAAATGGTCGGACTTGATGACGAGAGTATCGCCCTCCCAATTACCCTGAGCGAAACCCGTCGAGCCAGGCTCGGGTTCACGCGCAGCCCCAGGCGCGCCGAACTGGAAGCCGGGAGGTCCGCCGGGGGGGCCGCCTGCCGGACCGCCGGGAGGCGGACCACCAGGAGGCGGACCGCCGGCGGGGGGGCCGCCGCCGCCGGCGCGCGCCTCCGATATCCCCGGAGGCGGCGGCGCCGACGCGTTTTTGTCATAGCTGCCGGGCATGTAGACGATTCGCGCCCACCAATTCCAGTCGCTCAGGAAAGCGACATGCTTGGGACGAACGATAATTTCGAAGGGATAGTTGACGAGGAACATGCGCGGGGCGCCGAGCGAGGCGCACCAAGTCGCGCTGTCGAAAGAGGCGTCACCTTTCGCGCGGGCGGCCTGCCGTTCTCGATAGATCTTCTCCGCTTCAGGCTTCAGCGGCGGCGCGCTTCCGTCAGCGGCGCGCAACGCCAATGTGGGGTTCTGAACCAGCCAGACGCCGTCGATCATTTCCTGTGCGGCTTGAGCGGCGAAACAGGCCGTCGCCGCAGCGCCCAGCGCCACAGCCGCAGCCAGACCGAACTTGAAGGAGGTTTTCTTTATCATTCGCCTAGTTTTCTCCAAGTCGTTTCAGCCGCTGACCGGCGCGCCGCTACGAGCAACGGTACCTTAGTGGCCGAACTGCTTTCATATAGCTGTCGATTTTTCGCTTCGCTCACTCGCCAGACTTCGATCCGGAATGATTCCGCGTGAGATATGCGGAGAGCGCCTCAAGCTCGCCATCCGAAATTTCAGTCTTGCGGAACGGCGGCATCGCGTTCAGCCCGTTGCGGACGAAAGAACCGATAGCTTCGGACGTCAGATCGATCCGTTGATCGAGAGCTGTTGGAACGGCGCCGAGCGTGCGTTGCGCGATGATGTTCGTGCCGAGCGGCAACCTGGACACGGATGAGAGCATTGCCGGCTCCCCGGGATGAGGCGGCGGCTCGTAGGGGGCAGCATGACAGCCCGCGCACCATTTGTTGTAGACGAGATAGCCTTGACCGAGCTTTCCCGGCAGGTTCGAAGCGCCGACCACGCCTCCGATCGAAGACTCGTAGAGCGCTTTTTCAGCGCGCGTCTCAGCCCCGTAACCGAAGGCGAGCGCGGCGATGGCGAGGAGCGAGGGGGACAGGCGTCCGCCGTTCATCGTCAGCCCTCCCTCATTCGCCTGGGCCAGATGCCACTCTTGCCGGGCGCGAGAATACCGTTTGGATCGATAGCGTCCTTCACGGATTCGCAGAAGCGCCTGAGCACGTGATTGTTAAGCGAATATTGGTTCATCACCTCGCTCTGGAATGCGACATGGGTGCGATATTCGCCCCATCCCCTTTCGGCGCAGGTATCGACGAGGCGCGTGAACAGGTCACGGTATTTCTTGTTAACGGACGCGTCGTCGGTAATCGCAAAGGGGTAAGCGAAAATGAAGGCGTTGGGATAAACAGTGTTCGCGAGGATCCAGCCGAGGAACAGATCACGAATGGATTCATCGGCGTGATCGAGCACGACTTCTCGCACCGTCTGCCTGATGGCAAACAAATCCTCCGCAGTCGCCCGGCAAACGGGTGAAAAAAAATACATGCCGCGTCGCGTGTCGCCCATCGCCAGACTGGCGAAGGGCCAAAGGCTGGGAACGCCGATTTTTGGCCGCTGGTCCGGAGGAATCTCGTCCAGATTCAATGGAAAGCGCAGCGCCTTGTCGATATGAAACTTCGCGCCGGGAATCTTTGCGAACTGCTCACGCGCATAATCCAAAGTAGCTTGGACAATCTGCGTCGGGCCGCGAACGCTACCCGTGACGACAGAGACGGGAACGCCGGACTCGACGCCCAGCTGATCCCATTCGTCCGGGGATCCGCCATCGCGCCGGTTCAGCAGTTCTCTGGCGCGCCGCGCATGGGGCGGCGGCTCAATGCCCGGAGGCCCCATGGGGCTGCGGATCGGACTTGCGGCGCTTGACAGATAGAGCAGGCCCTGCTGGCGCATCGCCTGCGCCACGCCAATCAGCGGGTAGAGGTCATCGCTCTTTGCGGAACTGACCGTGAACTCGGCCTGCATCGCGGGCTTGCGCGCCAGCGAAAAGCCCATCTTGGTCACGATGCCGAAATTCGACTGGGAAAACAGCCCATTGATATTGGGTCCGAAGCCATAGGGAAAGGCGTGCCACAGCCGGCTGTTGGGCAGCGCGCCCATGCCCGTGCGCAGAACTTCACCGTTGGGCAGCACCACTTCGAGTCCGCGCGCCGATGCGAAATTATCGCCCATCACGTAGCTGACGCCATGGTCGAGGGCGTTGCCGATCAGACTGCCCCAGCCCGGCTCCGGCGTCGCGACCATGAACGGATGTCCATTGGCCTCGAAATAACGGTAAAGCTCGATGAAATTCACGCCAGGCTCGACGACGACGAAGGCCTCGGCCTCGTTGACTTCAAGCACGCGGTTCATGCGCTTCAGATCGACCACCACGCTACCCGACTGCGCCGGAGACGAGCCGCCGTACCCGAGATTGCGGCCGGTCGAAACGGTGTAGAGCGGAATTTTGTACTTGTTGGCGATCCGCACCACCTGCTGCACCTGCTCGACACTCGACGGCGCCACCGCCGCGGAAGCGAGCATTTGCAATGGCGGTTCCACCGCGAAGGGGCTATAGGCGTCCCTATAGAGCGCGACATCGTCGTCGACCGAGTAGACCCACTCCTTGCCGACCGCGCTCTCGAACTCCTGGAGCGCCGCCGCGAAGTCGGATTTGCTCACATTGGGCGGAAGCATCACGAATTCCTCCCGGCTTTGGGCCAGAGCGCACAGCGGACGCCCGTAATCTCTTCTTTCAGGACCATAGGCTAGCGGCTGATCGCCTTGTCCTTGACGTTGTATTGCAGCTTGCCGGTGGCGGGATCGAGATAGTCCCTATTGTCGGTGCAGGCCCATTCCTGCGGCTCGTTGCGGCGCTCGACGCCACGTAGAAACCGGCGGGCAGCAAGGGTGACAGGCCGTTTAAAGACGCTGTCATCGTAGACTGTGGTCTGGCTTTCGAGGGTATTGAAGTCGATCAGATTCATGCGCTCGACAATGCGAAGATTGGGGCCATGCGGCGCGAAGACGACGCCGGACATCGGGTTGAAATCGCCTTGCTTCAGGTTTTTTTCCTTCAGCTTGGCGATCTGGAACAATGTGTCGGGCTCGAACCCAATCGAATCGACCACGAGCGTGTCGCCTTCCCAATGCGCAACAGATTCGCCGAGGAAGCTCGGATTGGGTTGTGCGCTGTGCTGACGCCCGTCGGTATGGATGAAGCGCGTCATGCCGGAGGATTCGATGTACAGCGCGATCATTCCAGGCGACTGGAAGAACTTCATCGGCATGCCGCCGATGTTCATCACGAAGGGCAGACCGAGGGGCTTGCAATTGGCGAAGGGGCTGTCCGCCGTCGGCTTGTAGGTCTTCATGTAATCAAGAGCCGACTGCGTATATTCCGGCTCCTGCGGGAAGTCATCGGGGATCGGGCTGATTGATTGCCAGGTGCCCTGCCAGAAATCCGGCAGGCCCGCCATGTCGCGCCAGGATTTCGCCAGCTCCTCCTTTGTGAGTGGAGCGGTCGGCGTGTCGGCGTTCGCGGGAGAAGCCGCCGCGAAGCCCAGGATGAGAACGCTGGCGCAGAGGCGCGATACGGACGTCGCCGCTCGCGCGTGTTTCAGTGTGATTCTCATTTGTAGGCCTCGCCTTGCGGTTTGTTAGGGAGTTTGGACGGGCCGCTCGCCAGATCCTCGCCCGACTTCCCCGCGGGATCGAGCAGGACCCTGCCGCCGGAAAAAAAAACAGCGGAAAGCTGGCCTATCGGCTTGCCGTCGACGGCGCGATACAGATCGATCGTGAGCTGATCGCCGACCTTGACGTCCGCGGCGTTCCAGCCCCACCGACTCATCATGTTGGGGCTTGATCCGACGAGCGTCCATTCTTCGCTCGTGCCGTCCGCTTTCTTGACGTCTATCATCAAGTAAACATGCGGGTTCGCCCACTTCCATTCCTTCACCGTACCGACGAGTGAAGTCAGCTTGGCGTGGTCGAACAAAGCATAGGAATGGTGGGCTCCAGCAGGCGTCGTGAGGAAAAGCGCGCCGGCGCCCGCGAGCATAAGCTTGAGCGCTGTCCGCTTGTCATGGACTGCATTTTTCATTGGTGGCCTCTGGTTCCCTGACGCCGCGGCTGGGAGAAATGCGTCTCGCGCTCCTTGAGGCGCAATGTTTCAGCGCCCGCATCAGCTCCAGTCCTGAAGGATCACAGGCGGCGCGGCCCTGATCCATTTGAATTTGCCGTCTTTCACACCGTATAGAATGATGCCGCGCTGGCGCAGCACTTGGCCTTCCTTGACCCCTTTCCCGAACAAGCCGGACAAGGCGGTGATCGGTAGATCGCGGATACAGCGGAATTCGCCGAGAAACTGCGCCGCAGAGCCGGTCTCGTCGCCGACGTAATGTTCGACGGTGATGTGCTCGAGGATGTAGTTGTTCAGTTCATTCCTGAAATCCCGGATCGCAGCGGCGCTGGTCAGCGGCGGAACCGTCTCCATCACGACATCGTCGTGATAGAATTGCGTGAAAGCAGGATCGACCGCGTTGTAGAGCAAGATATATCTGTCGAACTGCTCGCGGCTCACCGCACCAGACGGCGGGCAGGCCGCCTTCGCCTGCGTCGCCAGGGCCGCCAGGGCGACGCCCGGCAACGTGTAGGTTAATAGGTCTCTTCGCGACGCCATGCCGACTTCCTCATGTCTTTCTGTGAGCGCCGGCGCGCCGCGCGCTCCCATATCCAAAAGCCCGGCCAAACCTCAGAGGGGCAAGGCTGGTTGCCCGGCCTGTTTGCGATCCAGGCAATTGTCTTC
This sequence comes from Methylocella silvestris, assembly GCF_002891535.1. Taxonomy (GTDB): domain Bacteria; phylum Pseudomonadota; class Alphaproteobacteria; order Rhizobiales; family Beijerinckiaceae; genus Methylocapsa; species Methylocapsa silvestris_A. The sequence goes on from NZ_PDZR01000034.1 coordinate 26,415, forward strand.
CGGCAGCGCCTCGTCCTTCTGACGCTTGTAGCTCAGGACTGTTTCGAACGGCCTCGTGAAAATTGCGGGGTCCGTGACAGTGATACGATCTTCCAGCGTGTCCTTGTCCTTCAGCCGGATCTTCTCGACGAGCTCAAGCGCGTCGCTGCCGCGCAGATAGGCGTCGATCAGCTTGTCCGCGAAGAAGCCGAAGGACTTCACGACGAGCGTATCGCCTTCCCAATGGCCGTAGCTAACCCCGTACATCGTATCCACGAGCGGTTTTACTTCCGGCACATCGCGCATTTCGATTTCACGCGATTGGCGGTTCCACTCGAAGAGCATGTTTACGACGCGATCGCGCTGGAAAATCTGAATGCGGTCGCCGCTCAACATCATGCGCGGCAAGCCTGGCGAAGAGCACGAGGTCGCCGTCTGATCGTAGCCGAAGTCGCCCTTGGCTGCGGATTTCTTGTTGTTCTCGTAAGCGGCGCGCCCTTCGTTCGTAAGAGGCATATCAGCGCCTCCGTTTGGAGCTAGTTCGAGCCGCGGCGCAGTGATTTTCCATGTGCCATCTAAGCTGGGGCGCTCGCCTGCGGCGGCCACCGCAGCTTGTGCGGCAATGAAACCGGCGACAGCGAGCATCAATGATGTACGCCGCAGCAAGACTTTGCGATGGTTTTGTTTCACCGCTGACACTCCTTAAAATTGTCGTTATGCAAGGGCGCGCGGCGCGGCCTGCTGCCGCGTTCGATCACTTTCCCTCGTCGGGATCAGGGATCAGGCCGTAGACGTCCGCGCCGACATTGTTGGAAACCTGCAGTTCGCAATTGTACTCGTCGAGCACATTCTTGTCGGGCCGCCAGGCGATGGTGCGAACGAAAGTCCAGGGCGCCGTATAGTTCTTGGGATCATCAACAGTGGTGAGTATTTCCATCCTCTTGCCGTCGTAGATCTTGCGAATGCGGAACACCAGCTTCGCGTCTTTCGAGGCCGGCGTGCCATCCACGTCAATCCAGAAGGCCTTTTTGAAATTGGTGGATTCGACTACCAGAGTGTCGCCTTCCCAATGCCCGATCGAATCGCCCATATACTCGCGAACGGACGGGTCACGATGCTGCTGATTGAGTCGGATCACCCAGACCGCGTGATCCATCGCGAATTGGAACAGCACCTGATCCTTCGTCTGGAAAATGTGGAAGGTGTAATACAGCCCCAGCAGCCAGGGCTGGCCAGGCGGCTTGCATTCCGCCGACGCGTTCGAATAGGGCTTCTTGTCATCATAAGTCGATTTCACGCGACGATCGCGAATTTCGCGACCCGCTGGCGTGAATGGAACGTCGGCGCCATACATGTCCCATTCGATGCGAGCGATCATGACCTGGTCATGACCCCAAGCGCCCTCGAAGTTGCGTGGCTCGGCCGATGGTTTCGGCGCATCCGCGGGCAGAGGCGGATAGAGGGCATGGAGCGTGGCCGCTTCAGCGGGCACGCCGAAGAGCACCCTGCCCCCGCCCGCGCCGAAGACCGGCAGGTTTGAATCGACCGGGAGCGGCGGCGGCACAAAATTCGGGTCGGGCGCCTGTGCGAGAGCCGCCTGCGCCGCGAGCACGATCGGCAGCGCGCAAAAAAGGGAACTCAGCGAGCGTTTCACTTCTTCTCTCCCGCGGCGTCCGGGCTCGCCTTCTCCAGCGTCGGCAGCGCCAGACCTTCGGGCAAAGTGCCTTGATTTCCAGGACCGTAGAGCACCTTGCCATCAGGCAGGGTGACGGACTTCAGCGTGCCATTGGGGCCACCCGAGCGCATCGGCGCCAAAATCACCTTGACGGTATCGCCGGGCTTGAACATGTCGCGGCTCCAGCCGAGGCGTACATCAAGCGACGGCGACCCAGTTTCAACGGACCACTCGACTGCGCCACCTTTGCCGTCGGGCACCAGAACTTGCAGGAAGCTGTGCGGATTTGTCCACTGCAGTTCCTTGACCGTGCCGATCAGCTCCACGTTCTGGGTGTAATCATAATTAGCGGTCGAATGATGGGCAAACGCCTGCGTGGCGCTTAGCATAAGACCGGCGGTCGCCAATGATTGAGTGAGCCGCTTCATGCTGGCGGTCGTGCGCCAAACTGTAGGCGACCAATCAAAATAGTTACGCATGTTCATACGTCGTCCCTTTTGGTCCAGTCTTGATTCTTCGGGGATGAAGTCAGATCAGAGGAACTTCCAGCGAAAGCCTGCGTAAATGGAGAGCGGCTGCCCGTAGACCCACCGCGGAGCCTGAAGCGACTGGCTCACAGTGCCTCCCGGGATCAGGGCGCCGAAAACCGCATATTTCTTGTTGAAGATGTTCTCCACGAGGCCGAACACTTCAAGGTCCTTGGTGATACGGTAGCTCGTGTTGAGAGAAGTGATGAAATATCCGGGCACCTTTTGCATGGCGTTGACTTCATCGCCGCTGTAGTAGGTGCTGGACTGCGCGCGCATCGAAGCTCCCACCGACCATTCCGGCGTGACTTGATATTTCGCCAGGATCTTCAGCGAATGCGCAGGAATTAGCGGGAACTGGTCGCCCGGCTTGACATAGATATTTCCGGCCGCGTTCGCAGCAGTGTTCAGCGGATTGTACAGCGTCACGGGAGACTGGAATGTTGCGTCGGTATAGTTGTAGATGATCGAGGTCGTGAACTGACCGGCAACGACGTCGAGGCCAAGTTTTACGCCTTGCCGGCGCGTGTCGCCGACATCGTAGAACACCGGACGACCAGGCTTGTTGATGTCCACGTAGAGGAACAGGTCGTTGGTGGCGTCCGTCCGGTACACCCCCGCGTGCCAGGCCGCCTGGACCGGAACGATTGGCGTTTCGAGCGTCGGCAACTGACCCCGGAAGCCCGCTTCGTAAGTATGCGTGACCGTCTGCGGGAGCACCTGTTCGGTGACGAAGAACGGCGGCTTGAAGGAGCAGGGAAGCTCCATGTCGTCGCAGATGATGCCCGCGGGCGTGCCCACATGCGCAGCTTCCGAATATCCGGCATACGCCAGCAAGTCCGGCGTGACCGCGTAGGTCGCGCCGATCGACGGCGAGAAATGCGTGAAGGCGTGGTCGCCGGTCGCTGTTGGATCTGTGCCGAGCAGGTCGTACTGGTTGATCTGCGAGTAGTCGAATCGACCCGTGGCGCTCACCTTCAACCTGTCTGTGACGTCGATGACATCGACGACGTGCAAGTCCAGGTAGTTGGTGGTGGCCCGCACCACGTTCGGGTAAACCCCATTCGCCGGGATGTCAGGGTCGACGCCGATTTCACCAATGATGCTCGTGATATTTGAATAGTCGGAGGTCATGTTGGCAAAATACGTATGCGCCGAACTTGTCGTCACGCCGCCGGTGTAATGGAAGCCGGCATCGAAGGTGTTGGCCATGCCGAAAAGCGTGCCGTGATTAGTGAGCTTCGCCGTTGCGCCGTAAGACGTCGTATCGGTGCCAAGCGTCGTGAGAATGCCCGTGGTTCCGGTCGGCGCAGGGACGCCGCCGCCGCCGCCGGGAGGCGCAGCTCCGCCGCCGTCATCGCTGGCGGCCTGTAGCACCACGGTCGCGGAACGCTGCCTGTAGTGACCGACGAATACATCACTCGAAGCCACCCAGCCGTTGTCCAGGAGATAATTCCCGGTCAGATCAATCTGATAGCTGAGCTGCTTCTGGACGTTGGGATTGGTCCACGGAACCTGAGGCACCCCGGAAGGCGGCTGCGGCTCTTGAGGCTCAATCGCGCTGTCTATGACATGGGCCTTGAGGTGGAATTCGGCGCTGTCGCTACGGTAGCCGATATCGGCGTGATACTGCGACGCGCTCGCTGAGGAAATTGGCACGAATCCGTGGTCATAGAGATGGCTGTAAGCGAAGAACGCGGAATAATTGCCAACTTGCTGGCCCACCTGCAACAGTTCCTGATTGCGCCGGTAGGCGCCGACCATGGCGTCCACCTGAGCGCCCTGGAACAGGAAGCCATTCGGCAACGGCGGCGGGCCGAGCAATTCGTCGAAACCATGCAGCACGTCGACGGGACCAAGCCTGCCTACGAAGCCAGCCGGAAAGACGTGAGGAATCATTTTGATGTCAGGCGGCAAACCTCCGCCCAGCGACATGCCGCCTGGCCCGTACACGCCCGAATTTTCGACCGCGGGCAGCGCCATCATGAACAACTCGGGCACGCTCGGCGCGCCCGCAGGACCAACCGGCGGAGGGGCGCCCTGAGGCACGGGCCCCGGAGCGCCGGGAGGAAGCCCTGCGTCAGTCCCATCGGGGGCGTTGATAGGTACGGGACCAGGAATGGCGCCAGGTCCGGCAGCGCGCGCTGAAGGGCCGGTGACGCTGACAGGCGCCGGGCCGAGCGCGCCAGGCGGTAGGCCGCCCGGCGGCGGCGCAGGCGGGAGCCCCGCGGCGGCGCCAACCCGCGGCGGAGCACCCTCGCCCGGAGGCTGAGGCGGAAGAGCGTTTCCCTGAGCGGCTGAATGCGAGGAGGTCTTCTTGCCTGGGTGCAAGCAAGGACGAGCGGAAGGATGGGAGGGGCTTTGGCAGACCCCAGATGGGCCCTGCTTTAATTCGCTATGTTGAGCATGTGCTGCGATGCTGGCGACTGAGCACATGGCTGCAGTGGCCAAGGTCCTTTTCAAATAGCTCACGGCGCGCGCCCCTTCCCTCTTATGTGCGAATTGTTTTCGCTCATGCGCCCGCCGATCTTCGCCAACAGGCTTGACTTCATCCTTGCGCCAATGGACTCGACGCAGGCCCTTCCGATGCTTTCCAACTCAAGTGTAATAGTTCCATGGTAGGCCGACGAAATAGCTGCCTTTAATGCCGGACATCGACGGCTCGGCGGCTTTGACCCAACGCGGCGGCGCCGCGATCATTCCTGTCATTCCGACATCGTCATGAAGCAAAGAAGGAGCGTTCAGCAGAACGCTCCAACAGGTCGTCGTCGATCAGTCTTATCCGCGGGGCGGGACCACCCTGCGGCGACGCGGGCGCGGCGGGCGATGTCCCGGCGGCGGCCGGACGCCCGGCGGAGGCTTGAAGCCAGGAGGCGGCGGTCCCGGAGGCAGCGGCCCGGGCGGAGGTGGGCCGGGCCGCTGCCTCCGGGAC
>NZ_PDZR01000035.1 GCF_002891535.1 Methylocella silvestris
CCGCAACTTCGAGAAGCTGCTTCGCGCTGAAGGCGATGCCCCGCTTCCAACGCGCGCCCGGCTCCCAAACCGTGCGGATCGCCATGCCGAGCAGGATCGCGATGACCAGCGCCTCGACATAGGGGTGGGAAAAGACGCGCTCCTCGACGCTTTGAACGCCTATCGACAGCAAAGTGACGGCGACGCACAGCGCCACGCCCGGCGCAAGACCGCCAAAACCGCCGAACAGCGTTTCCGCGCGCACCCAATCCTGGACGGATCTATATGCTGCAACGCAAAGACCTCCTCAACGTCGTGGAGCTAACACGCCCGGCGGCCGTCTCATCCAAACGTCGGACACGGCGCAACGCATGCCTCCGGCGATCTTGAGGAGCCCCCGCCTCACCAGACACGTAATCCGTTCTTGCTCGACTTCCTCGAACATTTCTATAAGATATAAGACAAATGAAGATAAGAGATATTTTGCGGTTTAGCACTTTGACCGAACGCACTGCCGTCACAGACGCTCTTAGTATAATAAAGAATCCCGCTAGAGCGTTTTTCGGGCCAAACGGATTCATTTGGTCGATTGGAGATCGCTCAGGAATTGCAAGCTTGGGCATATTCCGACCGGATCGGTTCAATCGGATCGACCCTACCCAAGGAAAACCGAGGATGGCTCCAACATGAGTGAAAGCCGTGAGTTTGTCGCCCGCGCTGATGACGCTGACGCGCTCGGCTTTCGCCCGTTGTACCGGCAAGTGCGCGACGCGCTCATCCGGCGCATCGTGGACGGCGTCTGGGCGTCCGGTCAGCCGCTGCCGAGCGAAATGCGGCTCGCCGCCGAACTCGGGGTCAGCCAGGGCACGGTCCGCAAGGCGCTCGACGCTATGGCCGCCGAAAATCTCGTCGTTAGACGCCAGGGCCGCGGCACATTCATCGCCCGGCACGATGAAGAACGGATCATGTTTCAGTTTTTCAAGCTGGTCGGTGACGACGGCCTGCGCAGCTTTCCGCAAAGTCGCGTCTTGGCGCTTTCTCAAGGCAAGGCCAACGCAGCCGAACGCGAGGTGCTGAAGATTGCCAAGGACGCGCGCGTCATACGGATTCGCAGGCTCCGCTCAATCGACGACACGCCAGTGATTGTTGAAAACATCGCCTTGCCGGAAGCGTTGTTTCCCGGGCTCACTGGTATGGAGGTGCCAAACAATCTTTATGGCATCTACGCCATGCATTTTGGCATAACGATTGGCAGCACGCACGAAAAGCTCAAGGCTATTGCGATGTCCGAGGCCGACGCGAGAGCGCTCGGCGTCGCCGCCGGGCTTCCCGCGCTGCAGATCGACCGGTTGGCCCTTTCGCTTGAGGGCGTGCCGGCTGAATCACGCCACAGCATCTGTCTCACGGATCATTTCCACTATCTCTCCGAGTTGCGCTGATTGATCGCGCCAGGGCCTTCCGTCCCGAATTCGACACTAAGGCCGGTTCTTGTCACAGAACATGATTCCGACCGGAGCCATCCCGCTTTAATCGGCGCGACGGAGCTGAGCGCATAGCGCCGCCACTCGCTTTCAATTCCAAGTCTTATAAAAGACATTAGACTACTTTACAAAGACGCTGCTCTCGACTAGCTTGCATCGAACGTCAAAAAACGAGAGCGTGCGGCTGGCAGCCTGCGCTTTGCCGCGATTGCAAGAAAAAAAGCCAAGACTGCTGCGGAAGCTGCAAAAAGCGGCGCCGCTCAAGGAGGAACGCATGAGCTTTGAGGCTCCTCTTCTCGAGGTCAGCGGCGTTACGCTGCGATACAAGACCCCACAACATCTTGTCACCGCAACATACCGCGTCAGCTTTCAGGTCTATCCGGGCGACCGTTTCATCCTGCTCGGACCCTCGGGCTGCGGAAAATCGACTCTGCAAAAAGCGGTCGGCGGCTACATGACCCCGACAGAGGGCGAGATACGGCTTAAGGGCCAGGTTATCCGCGCCCCCGGCCCCGACCGCATGATGGTCTTTCAGGAATTTGACCAGCTCCTGCCGTGGAAAACGGTACGCCAGAACGTAGCCTTCGCGCTTGAGGCGTCACGGCGTCTTTCCGGGAAGGAAGCCGACGATCGTGCGATGCACTATATAGAAAAAGTCAACCTGACCAAATTCGCGGACAGCTACCCACATATGTTGTCAGGCGGCATGAAGCAGCGCGTCGCCATCGCCCGTGGCATGGCCATGGAGCCGGATATCCTGCTGATGGACGAGCCCTTTGCGGCTCTTGATGCGCTGACCCGGCGGAAGATGCAGGACGAACTCCTGATGCTGTGGGAAGACACGCGCTTTACGGTTCTTTTCGTCACCCATTCCATTGCCGAGGCGATCAAGATAGGCAACCGCATTCTTCTTCTGACGCCGCATCCGGGCCGGGTGAAGGCGGAGCTGAACAGCGTCTCTGACCCCCTGGAGGCAACCGTTCTTGAACGGCGAATCCAACAAATGTTGTTTTCGGACGAGCTCAAGGAGACCGCCGATGCGTGAGCTGATCAACGCTATGGCCCTGCAGCAGCCCGCAATGCGGCCTGAAATTGTTGTACCCGATAGTTCATCTCCAACCATGACCGTGGTGGAGAAGCCGTTATCAAAGCTCGAGCTTCTCTACAATGTCAGCATGTTCCGCAAAGCGCTGATCCTGATTGCGCTCGCCGTCATTTGGGAGATCTACGGCCGAATTCTCAACAATGATCTCCTGTTCCCGACGTTTAGCGCGACGGTGTCGGCGTTTTTGCAGAGCGTGATCGACGGCGTATTACCTGCTCGGGCGTGGGCCTCCATCCGGATTTTGCTTGTGGGCTACGCGATCGGCGTGTTGCTCGCGGGCATCCTCACCGCAATCGCCATGGCTTCGCGAATCGGGACAGATTTCCTCGAAACCATGACCTCGATGTTTAACCCGCTGCCGGCGATCGCGCTCCTGCCCCTGGCCCTGATCTGGTTCGGCCTTGGCAACGGCAGCCTCGTTTTCGTCCTTGTGCATTCAGTCACCTGGGCGATCGCGCTCAACACGCATTCGGGCTTTCTGTCGGTAAGCAAGACGCTCAAAATGGTGGGACGCAACTATGGCCTGGCGGGCCCGCGCTTCATTTGGGACATCCTGATTCCGGCAGCATTCCCGAGTATCCTGACCGGCCTGAAGATTGGCTGGGCTTTCGCTTGGCGCACGCTCATTGCAGCCGAACTCGTCTTCGGCGTGAGCTCGGGATCCGGCGGTCTTGGCTGGTTTATTTTCGAGAACAAGAACATGCTGGACATTCCCAACGTGTTCGCAGGCCTGCTGACGGTCATCCTTATAGGCCTTGTTGTGGAAAACCTGATCTTTCAGACGATCGAACGCCGGACGATCCAGCGTTGGGGCATGCAGACCTGACCGCGGTACCGCCAGCACAAAAGAGTTGACGACGCGCTCAGATACATTCGTCCAAGAAAACATGGCGCAGACAGCGCCGAGGGAGAGACGCATGACACGACATTTCGCGCGCATCAGCGCTTTTGCCGCGGTGCTGGCCATAGGCCTGTCGGCTCCGGCCCTCGCAGAAGTCAGCACGGTCCGGATCGCGAAGCAGTTCGGTATCTCCTATCTACCCCTGACCGTGATGGAAGAAGAAAAACTCTTCGAAAAACACGCCAAGGAAGAGGGCCTCGATATCAAGGTCGAATGGCTGCGCTTTACCGGCGGTTCGGGCATGAATGAGGCGCTTCTATCCGGGAATCTCGATCTTGCCGCTGGCGGCGTCGGTCCGATGCTGACGATCTGGGGAAAGACGCAGAAGAACATCAAGGTCAAAGGCGTCGCCGCTCTCAACGCCATGCCGCTTTTCCTGGTCACCGTAAATCCGGCGGTGTCCTCGCTGAAAGACTTCACCTCCGGGGACAAGATAGCCCTTCCGACGGTCAAAACGTCGATCCAGGCGATCACGCTTCAGATGGCGGCGGAGAAGGAGTTCGGGCCCGGGCAACAAAACAAGCTTGATCCGCTGACGGTGTCGATGGGCCATCCCGACGCTCAGCTCGCCATGATGGGCGGACGCTCCGAGATCACGGCGCATTTTGGCTCCTCTCCGTTCCAGGAGCTTGAACTTAAAGACCGGCGCGCGAAAAAAGTTCTGGACAGCTATGACGTGCTTGGCGGTCCACACACGTTCAACCTCGTTTGGGCCAGCACCAAATTCGTCGATGAAAACCCCAAGGTTATGAAGGCGTTCGTCGCCGCGCTCGAAGACAGCGTGCAGCGCATCAAATCTGATCCCGCGGCCGCGGCTGCGCTATGGATCAAGGCCGAGAACTCCAAAATGGCGGTAGCGGACGCCGAACAGATTATCCGTGCGCCAGAAAACGACTGGACCACAACACCCAAGAAAATGATGTCGTATCTCGACTACATGAACCGCGCTGGATACGTCGCTGGCAAAGCGAAGGATTGGCGCGACCTGTTCTTCAATCTCATTCCCAACGCGTCAGGAAGCTGACGCCCTGAGGCGCTAGTGCTCCACACGTAGTCCGCGCCGTGATGCATGACGCATCAGCATTGAGGTCGTTCGGATGACAGCAGAAACCAGCAAACCTGGGGTCGCGGCGGCCGCCGAAGCCTTGACCGTCCGCGTCTGGAGAGGCGCGGAAAGCGGAGCCTTTCAAAGCTTCCAGATCCGCCTTCGCGCGAACCAGACGGTGCTCGACGTCGTGACCGAGATTCAACGCGAGCAGGACGCGACGCTCTCCTATCGCTTCGCCTGCAGGGTTGGCATGTGCGGTTCGTGCGCAATGGTCGTCAACGGACGTCCGCGCTGGACGTGCCGTACGCGCGCCGCCGCTGTAGCAGAGGCTGATGTGTTGACGCTTGAGCCGTTGCGCAATCTGCCCATCGTCAAAGATCTGGCAGTTGATATGGAGCCTTTCTTTGAGAAATGGCGCAAGGCTCACGGTTATTTTGAACCGGGGGAGGACGCCGCGAAAGATTTCGCTCTCGTCTCGCCCGACGAGCCGGGCCGCCGCGAGGCCGACGCCGGGGTCGAATGCATCAATTGCGGCGTGTGCTATTCGGCCTGTGACGTCGTCTCCTGGAATCCCGACTACCTTGGTCCAGCCGCGCTGAACCGCGCCTGGACGCTCGTCAACGACGTCCGCGATCAGGGTCAGGACGCGCGCCTCGACGCAGTGTCGGGCGACGCCGGATGTCACTCCTGCCACAGCCACATGAGTTGTACGGAATTCTGCCCCAAAACGCTTGGGCCGACATTCGCGATCGCGGGGCTGAAGCGCGCCACGATCGGTCGCGCATTGAGGAGAAAAGGATGAACCCGGTCCTTTATCTCGCCCAGCGCGGAACTGCAGCGATCCTCGGCTTTGCCGTGACAATCCACCTTGCGACGATGATCTACGCCACACGAAGCGGCTTGACAGCAGGCGACATATTCGTCCGGACAAAGGACAATTGGTGGTTTCTGTCGTTCTACGCGCTCTTCGTGCTCGCGGCCGCCATCCACGCGCCAATCGGCCTCAGGAGCGTTCTGCGCGAATGGACCAGCTGGCATGGCCGCTCGCTCGATATCGCCATGATTGGCTTTTCCACCCTGCTCGTCGTGCTGGGCCTTCGGGCGGCCTTTGCGGTCTTTCTCGCATGAGCGCGGCAACGGGACTGATCCGCGGCTCCCGGCGGAAACCGGGCTTCCTTGCGGCCATGCTTCATCGTCTTTCCGGCGTGGCGCTAGCGCTTTTTCTGCCAATGCATTTCATCGTTCTTGGGCTTGCGCTCGGCGGCGCCAAGGATCTTGACGCATTCCTCCAACTCACGCGCGCCTGGCCTGTGCGCATCGCCGAATGGGGGCTTGTCACATCCCTCGCTCTCCACATGGCGCTCGGCCTGCGGATCCTCGCGATCGAATTTTTATCGTTCCGGGCCAAGACCGCCTCAGTCGTGTCGGTCTGTTGCGCCAGCGCGGCCGCGGTCGGATTGCTGTTTCTGCTCGGTGGAGCGTGAGCTTGATGTTCGGCGTGCCAATGACGACGCTTTCAGTGATCTGGGTCGGCGCCTTCATTGGCGCGCTGGCCGCAGGAGGCGCCGGATTCGCATTCGCGTTCGTCGCTTCCTCGATCTGGCTCCATGTGCTCGATCCCGTGCGCACGACAGCGCTGATCGTCGCCTGCGGCAGCCTTCTTCATATCACGCTCGTCTGGCCAATCAGACGCTCGATCGAGTCCGCGCGGCTATCGCCTTTCCTCGCTGGGGGTATTTTTGGCGTTCCTCTTGGCGTCTGGTTGCTCACGCGATTTGACCCGACATGCCTCAAGGGCGCGCTCGGCCTCTTGATGATAGCCTATGGCTTCTCCATGGCGCTCAAGCTGCGTCTGTCGCCTGTCTTCGGAGATAGCCGCCGCGCGGACGTCGCCATCGGTTTCGTGAGTGGCGCTCTCGGCGGCGTTGCTGGCTATTCTGGAGTTCTTACTACGATCTGGACCCAGCTTCGGGGTTGGCCGAAGGACGTAGCGCGCGGCGTCTACCAGCCCTTCATCCTGTTCTCCCATTTGCTGACCCTGACGCTTGTCGGCGTGTTGTCGATCGATCGCGGAGGAATCGTCCTGTTTGCGCTGGCTCTCCCCCCGCTCGTCGCCGGCGCCTGGCTGGGCTTCGAGATCTATGGCCGCCTCAACGAGGTATGGTTCGGACGGGTGCTCTCGCTGATGTTGATTGGCTCTGGCGCCATACTTTTTGTCTAGGAGCACGCTCATGGATTTGGACATGATGGAAGTCGAAAACATCTGCGCCAGCCTTTACGTACGGGCGCTGAAACTCCTGCCACCCGACATCAAGGCCGGACTGAACGATCTCTTGCAGGACGAAACCAGCGCGACGGGCAAGACAATCCTCGGTGTGATGGTGGAAAACATCGCAGTCGCCGAGCGGACTAACAATATCCTGTGTCAGGATACGGGCATTCCGATCTATAATATCATAATTGGCCACAATGTCGGCTTCGACGGCGCCGAGCTGAAGTCAGCGATCCGGCGCGGCTGCGCGCGGGCGACGCGCGAGAACTCACTGCGCTCCTCGGTGGTCCATCCGATCACGCGCAAGAACGAGCAGACCTCCTGTGGCGTTCGGGTGCCGATCATCCACGTCGACTTTGACGAACGTGAGGAAACCGTCAGCATCGAAATGATTCCGAAGGGGTCGGGCTCCGAGAACGGCTCATTTCTCAAGATGTTGCTCCCGTCTGACGGCGTCGCGGCGGCCAAGCGCTTTGTCGTCGACCGCGTCATTGAGCTTGGCGGCCGCGTGTGCCCACCAACCATTGTGGGCGTTGGTCTCGGCGGCACATCCGACCTTTGCATGCATCTCGCCAAGATCGCCTCGACGCGGCCTTTGCGCTCTGTTTGTCCGGACGAGGAAGGCGCGAAGATCGAAGTGGAGCTTTCTGCCGCAATCAATGAGCTTGGCATCGGACCGCAGGGGCTTGGCGGTCGCTCGACCAGCTTCGCTGTTCACGTTGAAATCGCCGCGACGCATATCACTCAAAATCCGGTGGCCGTGAACATCCAGTGCCATTCGGCGCGCCGCGCGCGCGCGGCCATCACCCCGGGCGGTATCGCTTTTAGCTGATACGCAGGAGATAACAACATGGCGCATCACATTCTCGACATGCCGATCGACGCCGACGCAGCGCGGAAACTGAAAATCGGCGATACGGTGACCTTGCGCAAAACGCTTTACGGCATTCGCGACGCGACGCTGATCCACATGCTCGATCGCGGGCGCCGCACGAGGCTCGATCTGCGGGGCCATGCTGTAATCCATACCGCGCCCAACGTCCACCGCGTCGAAATCTCGGATGTGGCGCCGGTGGGCTATGCGCCGTTTTGCATCGGCACCACCACATCGATGCGCATGGAGCGCTTCACCCGCGACTTGATGATGCGCGAAGGTGTGCGGCTCATTGTCGGCAAAGGCGGCATGGGGCCTGCCACGCTGCAAGCGTTTTCCGATCTTGGCGGCGCCTATCTTGCCATCGTCGGGGGAGCCGCCGCGCTCGAGACGACATGGATCGATCAAATCGAAGACATCGACCTTGACGATCTTCATCCCGAAAGCCTCTGGCGCTTCCGCATCAATAATTTCGGTCCCCTGCTGGTCGGCATGGATTCGCATGGCGGATCGCTTTTTGCCGACGTACAGCGAGACGTCGCCAGCCGCCGCGACGGCGTGCTTGAGCGCATCGGAGTTTGCAAATGACCCCGGCGCTATCGACGTTCGACACCGACATTCTCATACTCGGCGCCGGCGGCGCGGGCCTGTTCGCCGCGTTGCACGCCAAGAAGGCCGCGCCCGAACTCGACGTCACGATTGCGGTGAAGGGACTGCTCGGGAAATGCGGCTGCACCCGCATGGTGCAGGGCGGCTACAATGTTGCGCTCGCGCCCGGCGATTCGGTCGAGCGGCACTTCATGGACACGATCGAAGGCGGAAAATGGCTCAACAATCAGGAGCTCGCCTGGACGCTCGTGACAGAAGCGCAGGTGCGCATCCGCGAGCTTGAATCCGAGCTCGGCTGCTTCTTCGACCGCAACCCGGACGGCAGCGTGCACCAGAAGGCCTTCGCCGGCCAGACCTTCGACCGGACCGTACACAAGGGTGACCTCACCGGCATCGAGATCGTCAACCGTCTCGCCGAACAGGTCTGGCGCCGCGACATCCGACGGCTTGAAGACCACAGGGCGCTGGATCTCATTCCCTCGGCTGACGGTTCGGGTCTCGCTGGCGTACTGATGCTCGACATGCGGACCGGCGAGCCGGTGCTCGTGCGCGCCAAGGCGACGCTGCTCGCGACCGGCGGCGGCCCGACCATGTATAAATATCACACGCCCTCCGGCGACAAGACCTGCGACGGCCTCGCCATGGCGCTTCGCGCCGGCCTGCCGCTACGCGACATGGAAATGGTCCAGTTCCATCCGACCGGACTGCTGGCCGGCCCTGATACGCGCATGACCGGAACCGTGCTGGAGGAGGGGCTTCGCGGAGCTGGCGGCTGGCTTCTCGATTCGACCGGCGAGCGCTTCATGACGCTCTACGATCCCCGTGGCGAGCGAGCAACGCGCGACGTCGTCAGCCGATCTATCATCCGCCGCATCCGGGATGGCTACGGCACGAGCGGCGGGGGCGTCCATATCCAGATGAGCCACCTTGGGCCAGCGAAAGTCGCGAAGAATTTCAAGGGCATGGTCGAACGCTGTCGTGATTGCGGATTCGATCTCGCGGGCGGCCGCGTCGAAGTGGTACCGACCGCACATTATATGATGGGCGGCGTGATGTTCGGCCCCGATTGCCGCACTGATCTTCCACGCCTCTACGCCGCCGGCGAGGATACGGGCGGCGTTCATGGAGCCAACCGCCTCGGCGGCAACGGCGTTGCAAATTCCACCGTGTTCGGCGGCGTCGCGGGCAACGCAATGGCGCTTGCCGTCCAGCGCGACGGCGCCTGCGCCGATCCCGATGCGGCTTCGATCGAACGCGGATTGTCCCGTGCTTTCGGGCCGCTTGGACGCGCCGCCGGGGACCTTAAAAGTATCCGTTCGGCGCTCTACGAGACAATGTGGGTAGACGCCGGCATTTTGCGCGACGCCGCGGGCCTGTCGCGCGCATCCGCCTCGCTCGATAGTCTTGCGGATGCGGTCGCGCGCTGCGGCGCGCCGGACACAGACCGGCGCTACAACCTCACCTGGATGGACCGGCTGAACCTTGAAAACCTGATTTCCGTGAGTCAGGCGATCTGCGCGGCCGCTATGGCGCGCACGGACAGCCGTGGAGCGCATTTCCGGGAGGACTTTCCGGAAACATCAGACCTCTCGGCGTCCCGCTATACGGTCGTTCGCCGGCTGAACGAGCGTCTTTCCATCACGACGGAAGCCGTGGCCTTTACGCGCGTGCGCCCCGGTGAATCCATTCTCTTCGACGCGGCCTGAGCCGAACGGAATTGGGCGGAAAATCCAATTTGGTTCAGATCATAAACAGCGTTGACGAATAGAAGATCATATGTCTTATATAAGACATCAGTGAGCGGCGTCATAAGCCGCGCAGCACCAGGAGGATCGAAAGGCGATGAACGACAAGCTTCAAGCTGGCGGCAATGGGGCCGGGCGACAGCCGCAAGTTCTTGCGCACAGCCCGAAAGACAACGTAGCCGTCGCCGTAATCGAGGGCCTCAGCGCTGACACGCAGGCCTTCGGCGTTGTCACGGAAGACAACACGACCTTCGAAGTATTTGTGAGGCACGACATTCCGATTGGCCACAAAGTGGCGCTTGCCGACCTGAAGGCCGGCGACACCGCGATCAAATACGGACAGGACATCGGAAGGATCACCAAGGATGTCGCCAAGGGCGATCACGTCCATGTCCATAACGCCAAGACGAAGCGCTGGTGAGGCCGAAAATGTCAGAGACAACCACGATCAACGGCGAGAGCGCCGTAAACCCTTTCATTGGCTCCGCGCCCGATCAGTTCGTCAACGGGTCGCTGCCTGACGCCCGCGCGTCGGCTGATTTCGCCAACGCCACCTTCACGGGATGGCGGCGCGAGAATGGGCGTGTCGGCGTGCGCAATCACGTCCTCATTCTTCCCCTCGACGATCTCTCGAACGCGGCCTGCGAAGCGGTCGCCAATGCGGTCAAGGGCACGCTCGCCATTCCGCACGCTTACGGCCGGCTCCAGTTCGGCGAGGATCTCGAAATCCATTTCCGCACGCTGATTGGCGTTGGATCCAATCCAAATGTCGCGGCGGTCGTCGTCATCGGCATCGAGGATCAATGGACCAACCGTGTCGTCGAGGGCATCGCCAAGACCGGCAAACCCGTCGTCGGCTTCGGCATCGAGGGTCACGGCGACATCGCCACCATCGCCAAGGCGAGCTATCAGGCAAAGCGCCTGTTGCAATGGGCGACCGAACTGCCGCGCGAAACATGCTCGATCAACGAGTTGTGGATCTCGACTAAATGTGGCGAATCGGACACGACGACCGGGCTTTCTTCGTGCCCAACCGTCGGCAACATGTATGACAAGCTGATCCCGCTCGGCGTCTACGGCATATTCGGAGAGACCTCGGAAATCACCGGCGCTGAGCATCTGTGCAAGGAGCGCGCGGCGAACCCGGAGATCGCTGAAAAATGGTTCAAGATGTGGAAGGCCTATCAGGACGACGTCATTGAAGCGCACAAGACCGATGATCTGTCCGACAGCCAGCCGACCAAGGGCAACATCGTCGGCGGGCTGACGACGATCGAGGAAAAGGCGCTCGGCAACCTTGAGAAGATCGGCCATGAGTGCGTTTTCATCGACGCGCTGCAGCCAGCCGAGGCGCCCGCGAAAGGCCCCGGCCTCTACTTCATGGATACGTCCTCGGCCGCCGCCGAATGCGTGACCCTGATGGCAGCCGCCGGCTATGTCGTGCATACCTTTCCGACAGGCCAGGGCAATGTCATCGGCAACCCGATCCTGCCGGTCATCAAGATCAGCGGCAATCCGCGCACGGTGCGTACGATGGGCGAACATATCGACGTCGATGTCTCCGGCGTCTTGCGTCGGGACATGACCATCCCGCAGGCAGGCGACGCGCTGATCGACATGATTATCCGCACCGCCAATGGACGACTGACTGCGGCGGAATCGCTTGGCCATCGCGAGTTCTCAATGACCAAACTCTACCGCAGCGCCTGACCAGCGACGCACGAGGCGGCGGCGCGCAGCAGCCGCCTCATTTTCTTCAGCCTGTCTGGCGCAGGCACAACGCTGGCCCGAACCGCGTTATTCCCAATCGTGAATTCGCGAGAGCTCAATGGCAAGAATTGTCGTTTCTGAATTTATGGACGAACAGGCGCTGCGCGACGGACTGGCGCAGCATGACGTCCTCTACGATCCGAAACTCGTGGATGATCCCGTCAGCCTCGTGGAAGCAGTCCGCAGCGCCGATGCGCTGATTGTCCGCAACCGAACGCAGGTGCGCGGCTCGCTGCTCGCCGGGGCAACGCGGCTGAGGGTCGTCGGACGACTCGGCGTCGGGCTGGACAACATCGATGTTGTGGCCTGCAAGGCGCGCGGCGTTGCGGTGTTTCCAGCGGCCGGCGCCAACGATGTGTCCGTCGCCGAATATGTGATCGGCACGGCGATGGCTCTCTTGCGCCGCGCCTATTCGTCGACGCCCCTGCTGGCGGCTGGAAAATGGCCGCGCGAGGCGCTCTCGAACGGCCGGGAGATTTTCGGCAAGCGTCTTGGGCTCGTGGGCTTCGGCTCGATCGCCCGCGAAACAGCGAAGCGAGCCCTCGCTCTCGGAATGAGCGTCGCCGCTTTTGATCCCTTCGTTTCTGATACGGATCCGGCCTGGTCATCGGCCTTTGGCGCCATAGAGCCGCTGCCCTTGCAGGAGCTGCTGGAGACATCAGACGTCATCTCTCTACACACGCCGCTGACGCCGCAAACGCGCGGGCTCATCGACGCCGGAGCCCTGGCGCGCATGAAGGCCGGGGCCATCCTCATCAACGCGGCGCGCGGGGGGATTGTGGATGAAGCCGCCGTCGCCGACGCGCTGAGGGCCCGCGAGCTTGGAGGCGCGGCTCTCGATGTGTTCGACGACGAGCCATTGAGCGCCGAAAAGCCTCTCGTATTCAGCGACGCGCCGAATCTCATTCTCACGCCCCATATCGCCGGCGTCACAGCTGAATCCAACGTGCGCGTGTCACGGGTCACGGTCGAGGCCGTCGCCCGGCATCTTGCCGCCATGACCCTGCGGAGCGCCTGAATCATGCCGAAACTCACTCTCGCCGAGGCCCATGCACTCGTCGCGTCCGCGCTGACACGCTGCGGCGCGAGCGAGGCCAATGCCGAAAGCGTCGCTCACGCGCTCGTCGGCGCCGAGGCCGACGGGCTGAAAGGCCACGGCCTCGCGCGCACGGCTGCCTACGCGGCGCAGCTGCGCGCCGGCAAGATTTTGGGACAGGCGCAGCCCAAGATCTCGCGCTCGCGTCCCGCCGTGATCGCGATAGACGCGGCCTATGGCTTCGCCTACCCGGCCCTCGACGCGGCGGTCGCGGCCCTGCCGGAGATGGCCCTCATGGAAGGGCTCGCCGCCGCCTCGATTTTCCGCTCGCATCATTGCGGGGCGGCAGGCCGCCCCGTCGAGGCGCTGGCCAAGGCCGGGTTCGTCGCGCTCCTGTTCGCGAACACGCCCGCCGCAATGGCCCCTTGGGGAGGCGCGCAAGCGGTGTTCGGAACAAATCCGATCGCTTTCGCCTGCCCCATGACCGGCCGTGCACCGATCGTGATCGATCTTTCGCTATCCAAAGTCGCGCGGGGCAACATCATGGCGGCCAAGCAGCGCGGCGAAGCAATCCCCGAGGGGTGGGCGATGGACGCGCAGGGCCATCCGACCACAGATCCTGTCGCGGCGCTCGCCGGCACGATGGCGCCGCTCGGCGACGCCAAGGGCGTTGCGCTGGCGCTGATGGTGGAACTGCTCGCCGCCGGCCTCACCGGCGCGCGTTACGCAAGCGAAGCGTCTTCGTTTCTCGACGCTATCGGCGATCCCCCGGGGACCGGGCAATTGGTGTTGGCTTTCGATCCTTCGGCCTTTTCGGCGAACGGCCCGGCCCGCTTCGCAGCCCTTGCCGAAGCGATCGAGGCGCAGTCCGGCGCTCGATTGCCCGGCTCGCGCCGACTGGCTGCACGCGACGCCGCGGCGGCAGAGGGGCTGACCGTCAGCGACGCCTTGCTGGCGGAGATCAACGGCGCCTGAGGATACCCTGCGCCTGAACGGATCTTCGCATGGGCGCCGGCTTCAGCTCTCTGAATGGTCGCTCGCCTCAGGCTAGAGCTGGGGAGGGCGCGCTGGCGTTTTCCATAGGAAGCAGTGTCGGGGCTATCGTCTAATAACTTTTGTAGGGCAGGAACTTGCCGGAAAGCACGACATTCACGCGATCGCCTTTCGGATCGGCTTCGCGCTTGATGTCCATCGAAAAGTCGATGGCGCTCATGATGCCGTCGCCGAACTCCTCATGGATCAGCTCCTTGATAGTCGACCCATAGACGTTGACGATCTCATACCAACGATAGATGAGCGGGTCTGATGGCACGGCGGTCGGCAAGGACCCTTTGTAGGGCGCAATCTGCAGCCAGGCTATTGCTTCGTCCGGCAGCCCAAACAGCGTCCCGAGCGATTCCGCCTGCGCCTTCGAAAAGGCCATCTGGCCAAGACATCCCGCTGTCGTCCATTCCTTCGATAGGCCAGTCGCCTCGGCCGCCTGCGCCCATGTCAGACCTTTGGCGACTTTGGATGCGACCAGCATCGCGGAGACCTCATCGCGGTTCATTATCATGACAAACCTCATATAAATTGCGTATGCGCCGCCGCGGCGCTGAACGCGGGCTTTGATGGGTTGAGCCCGACTAAAACAATTATGAGCAACCGGCGTGCCAAAGGCTGCGCCGGTTGAATATCTATTTCTATATCAATGAGTTGGCTTATTTATAAAGCACGTCCGACGCCTGCGAAACGCAGATCATATCTATCAAATTATCGCCATTGTCGACAATTTAGCGATCCGCTGTCCCTTCTCAAAAGAAATTTCATGAAATTCCCAGCTTCTGGCAGCGATAGGTAAATTGGCGGGCAGTCAGTCCGAGCAATTGCGCCGCCCGCGATTTGTTTCCGCCGCATTGCACGATCGCCTGCCGGAGTTGCTGCGCCGTATGCGAAGCCGCCGCAACATAGGGACGTATCGCCAATGTCTCGGGATGGAGCGACGGCTCTGTCGGCGCCGATGGCGAGCCTCCGCCGGAGAAATAGGGCTCAAGATCGACAGCGCGCAGCGATGGCCGGTCGGCGAGCAGAACGAGCCTTTCGATCATGTTCGAAAGTTCGCGGATATTGCCTGGCCATGCGTGTTTCTGCAGCCGCGCAATCGCGTCGGCGCTCAGATTGACGTTACGTTGATTGGTCTGATTGATGTGATTGAGAAAATGCAGCGCGAGCACCGGAATGTCGCCGCGCCGGTCGCGCAGGGAGGGAAGCTGAATAGGTATGACGTTCAGCCGATAATAAAGATCCTGACGGAAGGCGCCGCGCCTTACGTTCTCGGCAAGATCCCGATTGGTCGCCGCGACGAGCCGGACGTCGACGCGGATCTCGCGCTTGCCGCCAAGTCGCGTGAGCGCGCCTTCCTGCAACGTGCGAAGAAGCTTCGCCTGCATATTGAGAGGCAACTCGCCGATCTCGTCGAGAAAAATCGTGCCCTCATTCGCCTGCTCGAACCAGCCGGCGCGCATGGCGCTCGCGCCGGTAAAGGCGCCGCGCTCATAGCCGAACAGCTCCGACTCGAACAGCGTCTCGGGGATCGCCGCGCAATTGACCTTGATGAACGGCTTGTCGCGGCGCGGACTTGCAAGATGCAGCGCGCGGGCAAACAGTTCTTTGCCCGTCCCTGATTCGCCGAGTAGCAGCACAGTCGCGGTCGCGTCCGACACGCGTTCAAGTTCGGAGATCGCGCGCAAAAGCTCCGGGGAGTTGCCGACGATGCCATAGCGCGTGGCGTCGGCGTGCAGTGCGCGCGACAACAGCGCATTATGCTGCTCCAGCGCCCGGGTCTTTTCCTCGATGTAGCGTTTCAAATGGAGAAGCTGCGCGGCGAGCGTCGCGAGAATCCGCAGGATGGAGACATCATCTGCAAGCAGGCGCGCGCGCCGGCGGATGCGATGGCACGCGAGTACGCCGACGGTCTCCCGGCCGATTTGGATCGGCAGGGCGATGAAGGCGACGGGTCCCGGCGGCAGGTTGTCGCGCGTGACCGCACGGGAGAGAAAACCCGGCTCTTTGTCGATATCCTGGATGATATTGAGATGCCCGTGCGCCAGCACGTGGCCTGTGACGCCCTCATCCAACGCGTAGCGCCCGCGCGCGATTTCCGCTTTCGTCATCCCATAGGCGTAGCGGATGGAGCCGCCCAGCCCATCCTCGTCGAGCAGCACGATGCGGCCGCGGTTGAGCCCCAATAATTCCGATGCAAGATGCAGCATTTCCCTAAACACCTCGTCGGCGGCGAGGCTTTTTCCGGCAAGCGCCATGACGTGTTGCAGGAGAAGCATTTCCTGCGCGCGCCAGGACGTCGGAGAGCCGCCTGAAGCGGCGTTGGGCGCAGCGGCGCCTCGGCCTTGAAGGGACTTTGGCGGGGTCGCGTCAGCCATTGAAAACGCCTTGACGGAGAAGCGTCCAGTATGCGCACAAAGCGTTGACAATGTCGACAATCTGTTTGCTCCGGCTGATAAGCGTCCGAGCATCTGCCGCTGGCCAGATCGCCGGTAGAATCCGTATAGTGCTGATTTAACAAGATTATTTTTCTGTGTAAGCCCGCGCCAATCATCTGGCACGACGGTTGCCATATAGGCTGTGAACCCAGCCGGGCCCTTGCTCGGCTAACTGGAGATATTGTTATGTCCAACGCAGCCGAAACAGCAACCAGCGCCACCGAGGCCTATCTTCGCCCGATCGACCGCGACGGCCTGATGGCCTTTGCCGAAAAGGGCCGAGAAAATCCGGGAAAACGCGGCTCCAACACGGTCCGCACTGTCATGCAGGGCATGTACCGGAGCCTCAGCTATGTCGGCGATCATCAGCCGGTCGTCGTTGACGAGCCTCTGCATCTCTTCGGTGAAAACACCGCGCCGGCCCCCGGCGAAATCGCCCTCTCCGGTCTTGGCGGCTGCCTTGCCGTCGGCATCACCGCCGTCGCCACATGGATGAATGTCAAGCTGACGCGGCTCGAGGTTTTTCTTGAGGCCGATATCGGCAACCCGGCCGCCTGGGGCGCCGGCGGCGCTGACATGCGTCCGGAAGAGATGGGATTTCAGGCGATCCGCGTGAAGGTGCTCGTCGAAGGCGACGCCACGCGGGAGGAACTCGACGAGATCGTCCGCCGCGCCAACTACTTCTCGCCGGTCGCGAACACTATGCGGAACCCGATCCCGTTCGAGATCGCCCTGAAAGATTGACGCCGGCGGAGTTTTAGGAGGCCGATATGAATAGCGCGCACGCAACCAATTTCTCGACAGAGTTCTGGCCCGATCCGGCGGCGATGCGCGCCGAAGTCAGCCACATCGCCCGCGGCGTCCTCGCCGGCGCCGCGCCTCAAATTGATGAAGGGCGCTATCCGCTCGACATCATGGGTTCGCTCGGCGCCGCCGGAGCCTTCTCGCCCCATCTCGACGCCTTCGGCGCGCGCTTCGATCTCGCGCTGGAGGCAATGCATGAGGTGAGCCGGAGTTGCGGCGCCACAGGATTTCTTACCTGGTGCCAGGATGTCTGCGGCCTCTACCTGGAGCAGTCCGGCAATCCCGCACTCACGGCGCGGCTTGTCGACCACGCAATGGGACGCCGTTTCGGCGGCACTGGCCTTTCCAATCCGGTTAAGGCGCTGGCCGGCATTGAGCCCATGCTGCTGCGCGCCCGCAAGGTCAAGGGAGGCTATCTCGTCAACGGCTCGCTGCCTTGGGTCAGCCATATCGGCGCCGGCCAATATTGCGGGGCCATGGCCGCGGTCGAGGGTGACGACGGCAAGCGCTCGCATGAGATCATGTTTCTCATTGATTTCGACGGGTGTATCGAATTGAAGCCGTGCCCGGAATTCTCCGGCATGGAGGGCACAAGCACCTGGCGCATCCCGCTTTCTGACTACTTTGTCGGAGAGGACGCCATGATAGCCGATCCCGCACGGCCTTTCATCGCCCGCATCCGCGCCCCCTTCATCCTGTTGCAGGTCGGCATGGCGACGGGCGTAATCGCCGGCGCCATTGATTCCATGCGGGATGTCGAACCGGCGCTCGGACACGTCAACTGCTTCCTGCAGGATCGCCCCGACGAAATACAGGCCGAGCTCGATGAACTCACGGGACGCGTGGCGAAGCTAGTCGCCGCTCCCTACGACGGCGGCAAGGATTATCTGATGGACGTCATAGATGCGAGGGCCCAGGGCGGCGAGCTTGCTCTCCGCGCGGCGCAATCAGCCATGCTGCATCAGGGCGCGCGCGGCTATCTCAGAAGCGCCGCTCCCCAGCGCCGCATGCGGGAAGCGCAATTCATCGCCATCGTCACGCCGGCGATCAAGCATTTGCGTTTCGAGCTCGATCGCCTCATGCGGGAGGAGACGCCGCAATGAGCGCGACGATGGAGAGCGCCGTCGAACCCTGGCGGCAGTATATTTGCCGCGTCTGCGGTCTCATCTATGATGAAGAGCTTGGCGATCCCGACAGTGGCCTTGCTCCCGGAACGCGCTTTGAGGATATTCCCGACGACTGGGAATGCCCCCTCTGCGGCGTCACGAAAGCGGACTTCGACCCCTATGTGAAACGGGCGGCTGCGCAAGCTTCGTCTGCTCCCGCTAACCCGCCGCGCGGCGTCGGAATCGTCGTCGTCGGCGCTGGCCTCGCCGGCTGGGCGGTGGTCGAGGCGATCCGTGCGGCCGACGCCGGGACGCCGATCACAATGGTTTGCGGCGGCAAGGCTGATCTCTACAACAAGCCGGAGCTCTCGCTCGCATTGAGCCGGGGATTGACTGCATCCTCGCTGGTGCGCGAAAGCGGAGCGGCGGCGGCGCGTCGTCTTGGCGTGCGCCTTTGCGAGGACACTTTTGCGATCGGCCTCGCGCCTGCGCTCCGTCAGCTGCGAACGACGCGCGGCGCGCTGCTATATACGCATCTGGTGCTGGCGCAGGGCGCGCGGCCCGCGCTCCCGGCGGAACTGCCGTCGGCGTTGTGCTGGCGCATCAATGATCTCGCCACCTGGGGCAGCCTGCAGGAAAGGCTGGCGCAACGACCGCAGCGGGTGGCGATCGTTGGGGCCGGCATGATCGGCTGCGAACTCGCGGAGGATTTTGCGCGCGCCGGTCATCGGGTGACCCTGTTCGACCGCCAGACTCTACCGCTTTCCGGCCTGCTCCCCGAGCCGGCGGCGAAACGGCTGAAGCAAAGCCACGCGAAGCTTGGCGTCGACTATCTCGGCGGCGTCGAGATCGCCAGGGTCGAAGCGCTCGGGGATGGCGCAAAGCTTCTTGAAACGCGCTGCGGCAGAAGCGTGACAGTCGATCATATCGTTGCCGCAACGGGTCTTGCGACCGATCATCGGCTGGCGCGCTCTGGGGCGCTCGCTTTCGATTGCGGCATAAAGGTCGACCCATTGACGCTCGCGGCCAGCGCGCCTGGCGTTTACGCTCTCGGCGATTGTGTGAGCATTGAGGGCGCGACATGCCGCTTCGTCGAGCCGATCGCGCGGCAGGCGGACGCGGTCGCCCATCATGTTACCGGGCGCTGGCATGAGGGCTATCGCCACAGCCGGCCGGCGGTCCGGCTAAAAAGCAAAATTCTTCCAATCGAACTCAGCGGCGCGCCTTGCGCTGACGGGGAGTGGCGGATCATCCGGGAAGACGACTCTTTCCTGCATATGGAGCAATGGCGGGACGGAACGGCGGCGGCGAGCCTTCGTGTTGGCACGGCCAAAGCCGCCTCATTTTTCAAACACGGAGCGCACGCATGAGTGAAAACTTCTACTCGCCCTATTCGCAGCGCTCCACTCTCGGCGGATGCGGTTGCGGCAAGCACGAAAGCCTTGCAGCGCATGACGCCGCAGCTGAACGCGAGCGCCTGTCGCGCGGTCTCGACGCCGAAACACTGTCGCGCGATTTCGTCGAAGCGGCGGCGGTTCGCGCGCTGTTCCCGAATGATGTGACGCGCCGGCGCTTTCTCACGGCAGTCGGCGCGAGCACGGCTATGGCCGCGATCGCCAGCGTCCTCCCGCTGCAACAGATGCAGGCGATGGCCGAAGAAAAAGGTCCACTCGAAAAGACGGACGTAAAAATCGGCTTCATTCCTATCAATTGCGCGACGCCGCTGATCATGGCCGATCCGATGGGCTTCTACAAACAGCAGGGCCTGTCGCCGACGTTGAAAAAGACGGCCGGCTGGGCGCTGGTGCGCGACCAGATGCTGAACGGCGAGCTTGACGCCTCGCATTTTCTCGCGCCCATGCCACTCGCCATTTCGATGGGGCTCGGCTCGGCCGCACAGCCGATGCGAGTGGCGACCATCCAGAACATCAACGGCCAGGCGATTACGCTTGCTCTGAAGCACAAGGGCAATCGCGATCCGCGTAACTGGAAGGGGTTCAAATTCGCCATTCCATTTGAATATTCGATGCACAACTTCCTTCTGCGTTACTATCTCGCCGAACACGGGATCGATCCCGACCGGGACGTGCAACTGCGCGTGACGCCGCCCGCCGAAATGATCGCCAATCTGCGCGCTGGCAATATCGACGGCTTCTTCGGTCCGGAGCCGTTCAACCAGCGCGCCGTCTATGACGGCATCGCCTTCATCCATGTGCTGTCCAAAGATATCTGGGATGGCCATCCATGCTGCGCCTTCGGCGTTTCGGAAGCCTTCGTCGCGCAGAACCCAAATACATTCGCAGCGCTCTACCGCGCCATCTTGAACGCGGCGGCGGCGGCCAACGATCCCGCCAATCTCCCCGCGATTGCGGCGGCGATCTCGACGCCGAACTATCTCAATCAGCCGGAGATCGTTATCAGGCAGGCGCTCACGGGGCGTTATGCCGACGGTCTTGGCAACGTCCAGAACGTGCCGGATAGAGCCGGTTTCGACCCCATGCCCTGGTACTCCATGGCGACCTGGATGCTAACCCAGATGAGACGCTGGGGCTATGTGAAGGACGACGTCAATTTTGACGCGCTGGCGGAGCAAATTTTCCTGATGACGGACGCGCGCAAACACATGGCGGCGCTCGGGCAGAAGGAAGCTGTCGCCGAGCCGGCGTCGGGCTACAAAAGTTTTTCGGTGATGGGGCGCCCGTTCGATCCGGCGCAGCCGAAAGCCTATCTCGATGGCTTCGCCATCAAGCGCAGCTGAGGAGAATATTTGATGACGAAATCCCTGCGCTTGCGAGGCGCCGTTCTATCGCTCGCAATACTGGCGGTGTTCTTGCTGACGTGGCAGATCGCAACGACGCCCGCCAAAACAACGGCGCCGAGCGGGGCCGACCGGGAATATGCCGAGCTTATGGGCAATTCCGCAACAGGGGCCGCGCTGGCCAATGGCGTACCGACGCCCGCGCAATTCGCGTCGCTCGCATGGAAACAGCTGAGCGATCCATTTTATGACCGCGGTCCGAACGACAAGGGCATCGGCGTCCAGCTCGCCTATTCGCTCGGCCGCGTGGCGCTCGGCTATGCGATCGCCGCGTTGATCGCGATCCCGCTCGGCTTCTTCATCGGAATGTCTCCACTGCTTTATGCGGCGCTAGATCCCTACATCCAGTTGCTGAAGCCGATCTCGCCGCTGGCATGGATGCCGATCGCTCTTTACACCATCAAGGACTCCGCAACATCGGCGATCTTCGTGATCTTCATCTGCTCGGTATGGCCGATGCTGATCAACACCGCCTTCGGAGTGGCGGGCGTGCGCAAGGACTGGCTGAATGTGGCGCGGACGCTCGAGGTCGGACCGTTGCGCAAGGCGTTTTTGGTGATCCTGCCTGCCGCGGCCCCGACGATCATCACAGGAATGCGCATCTCGATGGGGATCGCCTGGCTCGTGATCGTCGCCGCGGAAATGCTGATCGGCGGCACGGGCATCGGCTATTTCGTCTGGAACCAGTGGAACAATCTCTCGCTCGGCAATGTGATCTTCGCGGTTCTGATGATCGGCGTGATCGGCATGCTCCTCGATTCCCTTTTCGCCAATCTTCAGAAAAAGGTGACCTATGCCGAATGAAGTTTTGCGGCGCAGTGCGCCATTCCTCAAGATCGAAGGGCTTTCGAAGCGCTACCGCGACGATCTTCCGCCGGTGTTTGAAAACATCAATTTTCGGATTGATCGAGGTGAATTCGTCTGCATTATCGGCCATTCGGGCTGTGGCAAAAGCACCATTTTGAACGTCGTGGCGGGCCTTGAGGAGGCGACGAGTGGGGTTGCGGTGATCGACAACAAGGAGATCACTGGCCCGGGTCTCGATCGGGGTGTCGTGTTTCAAAACCATTCGCTGCTGCCCTGGCTCACTGTCGAACAGAATATCGCCTTCGCCGTGCGCTCTCGGCATCCTGACTGGTCGCGCCAGAAGGTTGCTGAGCATGGAGCCCGCTTTCTTGAAATGGTCGGCCTCAAGGGCGCTTCTCGGAAGAAGCCGAGCGAACTTTCGGGCGGCATGAAGCAGCGGGTTGGCATCGCGCGGGCGTTCGCCATCGAGCCGCAGATGCTGCTCATGGACGAGCCTTTTGGCGCGCTCGACGCGCTGACCCGCGGCGTCATTCAGGACGAGCTTTTGAAGATCTGCGCAGCGACGCGTCAAACGGTCTTCATGATCACCCATGACGTCGACGAGGCCATCCTGCTCGCCGACAAGATCA
Organism: Methylocella silvestris; assembly: GCF_002891535.1. Taxonomy (GTDB): domain Bacteria; phylum Pseudomonadota; class Alphaproteobacteria; order Rhizobiales; family Beijerinckiaceae; genus Methylocapsa; species Methylocapsa silvestris_A. The sequence continues at coordinate 22,464 of NZ_PDZR01000035.1, forward strand.
TGCTGATGAGCAACGGCCCGCACGCGCGGCTTGCGGAGATCGTCGTCAATACACTGCCGCGCGAGCGCAACCGCGAGACGATCCATCACGATCCTCAATTCTATCGAATTCGCAACCATCTGGTGGACTTCCTGGTGCGCCGTTCAAAATTGATTCAGGCGGCGGGACCAGCGACCGGTGAAGAAGCGCCGGTGATTGCGACGCCGGGAGTCGAAAGCGGCGCGGGTGGAGATGCCGGCCCACGTGCGGGAAGGGTCAAGATCGTCGCGCGAGGCGCGGGAAGCCCATGTTAAGTCCCGACGCCCTCTACGGTCTTGGCGTGGGGCTTGTCCTCAGCCTGACGGGCGGAGGAGGCGTTCTCGCCGTTCCGGCGCTGGTGCTCGGCCTTGGCTATGACCTGCGCGAGGCTGCGCCGGTCGCGATGATCGCGGTTGGCGCCGCGGCTTCGCTTGGCTGTCTCGACGGCTTGCGCAGGCGGCTTGTCCGCTACCGGGCGGCGTTCGTCATGGCAGCGGCCGGCGCACTTTGCGCACCTCTTGGATTGAAGCTTGCCGGCGTGTTGCCGGGCGGCTTGCTGCTGACGATGTTCAGCAGTGCGCTTCTCTACACCGTTATCCGGATGGCGCGGCAAGCTCTCGTAAAGGATGTCACGCGAGCGACGATCGACGCTCCGCGCCACTGCGGTCTTGATCCTGCGACAGGCCGATTCGTCTGGACGCCACGCTGTTTCGCCAGCATGTCAGCGGTCGGCGGCCTCTCTGGCCTTGCCAGCGGCCTGCTCGGCGTCGGTGGCGGCTTCATCATTGTGCCGGGCGTGCAGCAATTCAGCGACCTTGAAATGCATGGCTCGGTTGCAACGTCGCTCATGGTGATCGCGCTCGTCTCGGTCAGTACGGTCGGCGGCTACATCGCCGCCGGGGGCTCCCTGACGCATGGCGCCTCGACGTTCATCGCCGCTGTCGTCGTCGGAATGATTGGCGGGCGGGCGGTCGCCCCGCGTGTGCCTGCCGCGCATCTCAAATTCGGCTTCGCCGTCACGGCCGGCGCGGCGGCCATCGGCCTGATGGCGAAGGCTTTCGCGCCGCTACTGTTTCTTCACTGAATACGGAGGCCGCCTTGCAGCCTAGTGTAGAGAGTTTTTTTGACAAGCGGACATCAACCTTCAGCCATGTCGTTCACGCCGGAGCCAGTACGCCCTGCGCGATCATTGATTCCGTACTCGGCTTCGATCGCAAGTCGGGCCGCACGGACACGCGGGGCGCCGACGAGATTCTTGGCTTTGTGGAGACGCGGGGGCTCGAAGTCGCATGGCTTCTCGAGACGCATGCGCATGCGGATCATCTCTCGGCGGTCGCCTATCTGAGGAGCAAGGCTGGCGGACGGATCGCCGCCGGCGCGGAGATTTCGCGCGTCCGCAAGATCTTCAACGGTGTCTACAATCTGCGCGAGGCTTATCCGGCGCCCGCAGAATTCGATCATCTCTTTGAGGATGGCGAGCGCTTTGCAATCGGCGCGTTGCAAGGCCGCGCCCTGTCGCGGCCAGGACATACGCCGGCAGACCTCGCCTTTGAAGTCGAAGGATGTGGGGTATTTGTCGGGGATACGCTGTTTCCGCCGGATGTCGGAACCGCGCGATGCGATTTTCCCGGCGGCGACGCCAGTGCGCTGTTTCATTCGATCCGCGACATTCTTGACAGGGACGACACGACCCGGCTCTACATGTGCCATGATTATCCGAAGGACGGGCGCGATCCGATCGCTTTCTGCACCGTCGGCGAGCAGCGCAGGTCCAACATCCATATCCACGATGGCGTCAGCCTGACCGAGTTCGTCGCCATGCGTATGAGGCGAGACGCCGAACTCGACATGCCCGAACTTCTGCTGCCATCGATCCAAGTCAACATTCGGGCGGGGCGTCTTCCTGACCAGGAAGACAACGGCGTGCGATACCTTAAGATCCCGATCGACATGCTCTGATTGGGGAGGGAAAGCGGCTCTCTATTTTTGTTGCAATCGACATCGGTGGCTGCGATGACGGCGTTCCAAGGACAGTGTCAGGTTTCACTAGGTCCTGTTGACAAATACCCTCATCCATAGTCGGACGGCGGCGATGAGGACGAAGCCGCGGTAGCTTTCGGCGGTCTTGTCGTAGCGGGTCGCCAAGCGGCGCCAGTTTTTCAGTTTGTTGAAGC
>NZ_PDZR01000036.1 GCF_002891535.1 Methylocella silvestris
GACCGCTGGTCGTCGCCAGCCGCACAGCTTCCTTTTCAAAGTCCGCCGTGAAACGGCGCTGCTGCTTCCCCATCGCGGTTTCCTTTCAAATCTCAGGAAACCTCTCCATTTTTCCGGGGCAAGTCCAAAGAGCCTTGATAGCTCAGCAAACTTTCCATGTACCCGCTGCGCTCTTGCGCTTCGGATTCGGCTTCGGGGTGGGAAGGCCGCATCAATCCCGTGATTGCGCTTACCGAAGCAAAGCCTCGCGCGGACAGCCAGATCTCAAGACCTGATACAAGCGTGCGCAGATGCGTGGGTCCATGCCGCAGCAGCGACGAGGCCGTCATCACTGCATTGGCGCCCGCAAGAATGTATTTGATCACCTCCTCGGCCGTAGCGACGCCCGTGCCCGCGGCGAGCGAGGCATGCGGCAACCGGCCCGAGAGAACGGAGAGCCAGAGCAGGCCAAGCCGGATCTCGCCCGCGCCGCTCAGCGTCGCGTCATTTTTCCAGGCGAGGCGAAGGAGGTCGATATCGGGCTGATAGAGGCGATTGAACAGAACCAGCCCGTCGGCTCCGGCATGATCAAGCTGCTGCGCGAAATCGCCGAACGCCGAAAAGTAAGGATGCAGTTTGACAGCGACGGGTAGTTTGACCCGGCTGCGGACGGCTTCGAGCAGCGCCACGCAATCGGCCTCGGCGTGCGCGCCCGTCACGCCGGGCCCGGACGCGATCCGATAGATGTTGAGTTCGAGGGCTGTCGCTCCGGCCTGTTCGATCAGCCTTGCATAATCGACCCAGCCGGCAACGGTTGTTCCATTGAGGCTTGCAATAATCGGTATGTCGACGGCGGCGCGCGCTCGGGCGACGAGATCGAGATAGCCGTGGGGCCCTGAATTATACGTAACGGCCGCCGGAAAATAGGAGCTTGCTTCCGGAGAGCTGTCGGCGCCGATTCTTGCGAGCTCATCGGCTGCTCGCGACTCTGCCTCGATCTGCTCCTGGAACAGCGATGGCAGCACCACGGCGCCTGCGCCAGAATCTTCCATTTGCCGAATGATTCCGACATCGCCCGAGAGCGGCGACGCCGACGCGATCAGCGGGGTGCGCAGAGAAAGGCCGAGATAGCGGGTGCGGAGATCCATGCGCCTGTCCTAGCTTTTCTCTGCGCCGAGCGCACTGACGTCGGGGTGGAAACGGCTGCCGTCGCGGCTGGCGAGCGCCTCGTATTGCGCATATTTTTCGGTTGCTGCGGTCTGCGCGTGGGCGAGCAGCTCGGCCGCCTCGCGCGGCCTGATGTTGGCGAGGCTGCGATAGCGCAGTTCATTGTAGGCGTAGTCCTTCAGTGGGATCGTCGGGCGCGGCGAATCGAGCCTGAACGGCGCCTCGTCGGCTTTGCGCATCGCCGGATTGAAGCGGAACAGCGGCCAGTAGCCCGAGGCGGCCGCCAGATCCTGCTGGCGCATCCCGTGGCGCAGATCAAAGCCATGCGCGATGCAGTGGCTGTAGGCGAGGATCAGCGAGGGTCCTGGCCACGCCTCGGCCTCGCGGAACGCCAGCAGGGTTTGTTGCGGATTGGCGCCCATCGCCACCTGGGCGACATAAACATTCCCATACGCGATCGCCTGCAGGGCGAGGTCCTTGCGCGCCACTCGCTTGCCCGCGGCGGCGAATTTGGCGACAGCGCCGAGCGGGGTCGCTTTCGAGGCCTGGCCGCCGGTGTTTGAATAGACTTCGGTGTCGAGCACCAGCACATTGACGTCGCGGTCGGACGCGAGCACATGGTCGAGACCGCCATAGCCGATGTCATAGGCCCAGCCATCGCCGCCGACCAGCCAGATGCTGCGGCGAACGAGGTGGTCCAGCACCGACAGGAGGTCCAATGCGCGGGGATCCTCGCCCATCTCGGCCAGGCGCCGTTTCAATTCGGCGACGCGGCCGCGCTGCGCGAGGATCTCGGATTCGCGGATTTGCGGCGCCTCCAGGATCGCATCGGCCAGCTGCTGGCCAAGCGTCGGCGCGAGATCGCGCAGCAGCTTGGCCGCCATTGCGCTGTGCATGTCGGCGGCCAGCCGAAACCCAAGGCCGAATTCGGCGTTGTCTTCGAACAGGGAGTTGGACCAGGCGGGCCCGCGTCCTTCGCGGTTGGCGGCCCAGGGCGTGACCGGCAGATTGCCGCCGTAAATCGAAGAACAGCCGGTCGCATTGGCGATCTGCAGCCGATCGCCGAACAATTGGGAGAGGAGTCGAAGATAGGGCGTCTCGCCGCAGCCGCCGCAAGCGCCCGAGAATTCGAACAAAGGCTCGAGGAACTGGATGCCCCGCACATTGGCGAAATCGACCAGGGCGCGATTGTTTTCCGGCAGCGATTCGAAGAAGGCGATATTGCTCCGCTCAGCCTCGAGCAGCGGCGCCTTCGGACCCATGTTGATCGCTTTGGTCGCGGGCCGACTCGGACTGTGGGCGGGACAAACCTCGACGCAGATCCCGCAACCGGTGCAATCCTCGACGTAGAATTGCAGGGTGAAGCGGTTGTCGGGATAACCGCGCGCGTTGACCGGCGCCGATTTGAAGGTCGGCGGCGCAGGCGCGTTCGGATCGGCAAGCCGCGCTTCATCGTAGAATCGCGCGCGGATGACCGAATGCGGGCAAGCGATCGAGCACTGGCCGCATTGGATGCAAAGATCTGTTTCCCAGATTGGAACTTCATCCGCGATATTGCGCTTCTCCCAAGCGGCGGTGCCCAAGGGGAACGTGCCGTCGACGGGCATGGCGCTGACCGGGAGCGCGTCGCCTCGGCCGGCCATGATCGCGGCCGTGAAGTTATGCACGAAAGCCGGCGCCGACGCCGACACGATCGGAGGCCGCTCGAAAGCGCTGTTCGCCGCCGTCGGGACGGCGACTTCGCTCAAATGGGCGAGGGTCTGATCGACGGCCTCGAAGTTTTTGGCGACGACGTCGGGCCCCTTTTCGCCATAGCTTTTCTCGATCATATGCTTGATGCGCTGCACCGCTTCATCGTGCGGCAGCACGCCCGAGATCGCAAAGAAGCAGGTCTGGAGCACGGTATTGACCCGGCCGCCAAGCCCGGCGTCGCGCGCGACTTTCGATGCGTCGATGACGAAAAACCGCAAGCGCTTGTCGATGATCTGCTGCTGGACCGAGCGCGGCAGGTGATCCCACGCTTTGTCGGCGTCATATGGACAGTTGAGGAGAAAGGTCGCGCCAGGCGCCGCGAGCGACAGGACGTCGATGCGATCAAGGAACACGAACTGGTGACAGGCGACGAAGCTCGCTGCCGCGATCAGATAAGGCGCGCGGATCGGGCGAGGCCCGAAGCGAAGGTGAGAAACCGTCTGGGCGCCGGACTTGTGCGAATCATAGACAAAATAACCCTGCGCATAGCGGTCCGCATCCTCCGCCAGGATCTTGACGCTGCTCTTGTTGGCGCCGACCGTTCCATCCGATCCAAGCCCGTAGAAGACGGCGCGCACCACCTCGTCCGGCTCGATCATGAAGCCTTGGTCGACATCGAGGCTCGTCCCCGACACGTCGTCGGTGATGCCGACGGTGAAGCTGTTGCGCGGCGAAGGCTTTTCCAGTTCGTCGAAGACAGCCTTCACCATCGCGGGCGTAAAATCCTTCGACGACAGCCCATAGCGGCCGCCGATCACGCGCGGCATGATCGCCCGGCGGCCCGCGCCGACGGCGTGGGCGAGCGTGGCGACGACGTCGAGATAAAGCGGCTCGCCAGTCGCGCCCGGCTCCTTCGTGCGCTCCAGAACGGCGATGGCCCGCGTCGTGTCAGGCAGGGCGGCGAGAAAATGATCGGCGGAGAATGGGCGATAGAGGCGCACCTGCAGAACGCCCAGTTTCCGCCGCCCGTTCGTTCGATTCAACACGGCGGCGGCGTCGCGCGCGGTCTCAGCCGCCGAACCGATCAACACGACCACATGCTCCGCGTCGGGCGCGCCGTCATACTCGAACAGGCGATAGCTGCGCCCGGTGATGCTGGCGAAATCCGCCATCGCCTTTTCGACGATGCTTGGCGTGCGTGCGTAAAAGGGATTCACGGTCTCGCGCGCCTGGAAAAACGTGTCGGGATTTTGCGCCGTTCCGCGCATCGCCGGCCGCTCCGGCGTCAGCGCACGCGCGCGGTGCGCCCGCACGAGATCGTCGCGGATCATCATGCGGATTTCGTCATCTGACAAAAGCGTGAGCTTGTTCAGCTCGTGCGAGGTGCGAAACCCATCGAAAAAATGCAGGAACGGAACGCGGCTCTCAAGCGTCGCCGCCTGGGCGATCAGCGCCAGATCATGCGCCTCCTGAACCGAGCCCGACGACAGGAGCGCGAAGCCGGTGGCGCGGACGCCCATCACGTCCGAATGGTCGCCAAAAATCGACAGCGCCTGCGTGGCGACCGAGCGCGCCGCGACATTGAAGACCGTCGCCGTCAGCTCCCCCGCGATCTTGTACATGTTGGGGATCATCAGAAGGAGACCCTGCGACGAGGTGAAAGTCGTCGTCAGCGCGCCGGATTGGAGCGCGCCATGCACCGCGCCGGCGGCTCCGCCCTCACTCTGCATCTCCTGCACGACGGGGATGTCTCCCCAGATGTTGAAGAGCCCGGTCGAGGCCCATTCGTCAGCCAGTTCCGCCATCGTCGAAGACGGCGTAATCGGATAGATCGCGCAGACCTCGTTAACCCGGTAGGCGACGTAGGCGACGGCGGTGTTGCCGTCCATGGTCGCGGTCTTCTGCGTCGCGGCCTTGTCGATCGCGGTCTGGTGTGTCACGGCGACGTTCATGCCACTTGCTCCGGCGCAGCTTTGGCGGGTTCGGGGATCATCTCGATCGCGTGGCAGGGACACTGCTCGTAGCAGACGGCGCAGCCCGTGCAGCGATCAAAGTCATAGCGGTAGCGCAAGCCCGGTCCAAGCTTGACGATCGCCTGTTCGGGGCAGGCGGCGTAGCATTGATCGCACTCGAAGCAGTTACCGCAAGAGAGACAGCGCCGCGCCTCATAGCGCGCTTCGGCTTCGCTCAACCCGGCTGTTGTCTCTTCAAAGCCATGGCTGATCCGCTGATCCGCTTCTGTTTCAGTTTGCACCGAGCGGGGCGCGTCGGCGTATATGGGCAAGTTGAGCAGGGCGAAGTCGACAATGGGGTGTTTTGCGGACGTTTGCAGCGGATTTCCGCGCAGCCATGCGTCGATGTGGCGGGCGGCTTTCTTACCGTGGCCTACTGCCGCCGTGACGGTTCGATCGCCAGGCGCCATGTCGCCGCCGGCGAAAAGTCCAGGCCGGCCTGTCATCATGGCGTCGTCCACCTTGACTGTGCCTCCAGCCAGGAATGCGACTCCGGGCACGTTGCGCAGGAAGCCGCTGTCGGTCTGCTGACCCAGCGCCAGGACAAGGGAGTCGGCCGAGAGCGTTTCCAATTGTCCGGTCGGTTGCAGATGGCCCTCACCGTCCAGCCGCATCTCTTCGACGGTGAGCTGGCCTTCGCCAACATCCTTGATGGTGCTGAGCCATTTGATCTTGACGCCTTCCGAGAGCGCCTCGTCGGTCTCGATGGCCTTTGCGCCCATATGGGCGCGATCGCGATGGTAGACGATGATCGCCTCCTCGGCCCCGAGCCGTCGCGCGGTGCGGGCCGCGTCCATCGCCGTATTGCCGCCGCCGTAAATCACGACGCGGCGGCCGAGGCGCGGCGGCTCCCCTGTCTCCACCTGGTGAAGCAATGTGACGGCGTCGAAGACGCGCGACGCGTCGCGCGCCGGTATGTCGATGCGCTTGCCGATCTGGGCGCCGATCGCGACGAAGACGGCGTCGAATGCGCCGTCCGTCTGCTCGGCCAGCACGTCTTCGACCTTGTGATTGAGCGTGATCCTCACGCCCATGGATTCGATGCGGCGGATCTCCGTCATCAGAACGTCGCGTGGCAACCGATAGGCGGGGATGCCGAAATGCAGCATGCCGCCGGGCAGCGGCCCCGCTTCACGAATTTCAACCTCATGACCCAAGCGCGCAAGATGATAGCTCGCCGACAATCCGCTCGGGCCGCCGCCGACCACGAGGATGCGCTTGCCGCTCGGCGCCGCCGTCACGGGCAGGGTCCAGCCCTGCGCCGTCGCCAGATCGCCGAGGAACCGCTCCACCGCGTGAATGCTGACCGCGCTGTCAAGCTGAGCGCGGTTGCAGCCTGTCTCGCAGGGATGATAGCAAACGCGCCCATGGACGGCCGGAAACGGATTCTCGCGTAAAATCGTCTCCCAGGCCTCGCGGTATTTTCCGGCCTGCGCCAGATCGAGCCAGGCCTGCACATTCTCGCCGGCCGGGCAGGCGTTGTTGCAAGGCGGCATAAGGTCGACGTAGTGCGGCTGACGCGTGCGGACGGGACCGGCGCCTTTTTCATGCAAAAGGTCGACGACCGGGGTGAAATCGGACTTCAGCGCTGTCATGGGCGATCTCGATCCTTCTTTAGGATGCGCTTGCGGCGGGCGTCTGCCGGGCGGCGGCCCCGGTTTCGCGCAGGAAAAGCGTCAGAATGAATGACAGAACGATGGCGCCGCCCCAGATGTAGTCAGCTTGGTGAAAGTGATCCAGCGTCAGCGGCCTGCCGCCGGACAATCGCATGAGGGCCAAGCCGAAGACCGGCGCGAGAAAAGCGCTCAGGCTGAAGACCAGGAAATTCATGGCGCCCGTCGCGCTGCCTTTCACGTTGTCCGGATTGGCTTCCTTGATCATCGAGTAAGGGATCATGGCCGCGCCGGACCCTATCCCGAAGAAGAGGCCGCCGAAATAGGGAGGGATAAACGCCTCAAGATATGAAATGCCGAGACCCGATATCATCATGAGGGCGATGCCCGCGATGAGGACCGGCTTGCGGCGGCCAATCCGGTCGGCAAGGTAGCCGAGAAGCGGCGCGCCGATCACCCAACCGAGCGGCACCATCGATGATCGCGCGACCGCTTCTTCCGTCGCGATCCCGAAACCCTGGTGCAGCAACGTGACTCCCCAGATCATGTCGCCGATTGTCGTCGGCATGAACAGAAGGCCGCCGATGATTCCGCAGAGGTAGGATTGCGGGTTCGTCAGCACGACCTTGTAGGGCGCGAACATGGTCAAGAGAGAGCCATGAACTTTGTCATGGCTTGCAGGCGTCGCTACCAGCATCAGCACCGCGAGCGCCGTCAGCGCGGCGCCTGCGTAGAACCAGAAGGACTGCCAGCCGATCGAGCCATGCACCAGGGGACCGACCGCGAATTGCCCGGCGAAGCCGCCGAGCATGCCGCAGAGCTGGGTGACGCCGATAGCGGTCGCCAGCCATTTCCCCGAAAAGCCATGAACGGCGAGATAGACGGCGCCGGTGAAGGCGAAGGCCGACCCCGCGCCCTGCAGCAACCGTCCGCCTTCCACTGTGGTGATTGCGCCGAATCCGAACAACACGCTGCCGATGGCGGTGGACAGAACGCCGATGAAGATCGGCAGCTTGGCGCCGAAGCGATCCAGAGAGGCGCCTGAGACGAGCGCGAAGGCGGCGTAGGTGTAGTAGTACATGCCAAGCAGCGCGCTCACGCCCAGCGTCGTCAGGCCGAATGCGGTCGTCAGTTCCGGGATCATCACGCCCGGCGCAGAACGCAGGGCATATTGCAGGAAATAGAAAATGAGGCAGAGCGCCCACGCAATGATGAATGCAGTCCGCGACGCTTCCGGTCTGGCGGGCGCCTCTATGGTTGCAGCAATCGCCGTCATCGCGGATCCCTCCAGTAGGCCGGATGTCTCTTTTCAGCCGGCCCAAAGCCGCGCCATGTCCTTCTCCCGAGGGATGTCACGAGCCAAATCTCCATGTGGTCAATTCGTGCGGGCGGCGAGAGAGTTTTTAGCTCCGGAAAGCCGCTCATGCGCGGCGGGCCTTATCCGCAGCACGCCTCCATCATGGCCATGTCGAGACATTGAGCGGTAGCCTCGGAAACTACTCAGATAGATTTGGATAGATTTGCAGGAATGCGGTTTGGCGCCCGCGCCAGAGCGTCGAATCAGTCGTCGTCATCGCCGCCATGCCGCGATATGCGGGTAGATTCCGAGTCTATCTTTGAGGAATGAACGGCGTAATGTCCCTCGTACACAAACGATCGAGCGACTGGGAGAACAAAAATATGGACAAGGATCGGCTAGCGGGATCGGCAAAACAAATCAAAGGCAAGATCAAGGAGGTCTCAGGCAAGATCCTTGGCGACGCCAAGCTGGAATCTGAAGGCAAGGCTGAGCAGGTCGCAGGTAAGACCCAGAATGCGGTGGGAGGCCTCAAGGACACGTTGAAAGGCGAATAGATCCAATCGTACATCTCTCTTTCCGAGACGCGGCAATCGTTCCGTCGCCACGATTCGCTAGGTTGAGAACCCATACAGTCATTTGATTCTATGGTATCTTTTCTCCATGATTTGAGTCGCGGGGGCGAATGTCATGGCGAAGAGTTTGTTTTGGCTGTCGGATGCGGCATGGGAGGCGCTGGAGCCGCATCTGCCGCGCGGCAAGCCGGGAAAGCCGCGGGTGGACGATCGGACCGTCATTTCAGGCATCCTGCATGTGTTGAAAACAGGATGCCGCTGGCGCGACGTTCCGCCAGCCTATGGGCCCCCGACGACGATCTACAACCGCTACAATCGTTGGTCGCAGCGCCGCGTCTGGCAGCGTCTCTTCGAGAAAATGGCGGCCGCCGGTCCCGTGCCGGACGAACTTTCCATCGACTCAAGCCATGTCAAGGCGAATCGCTCGGCGAGCGGTTCAAAAAGGGGGAGTTCGCGGAAGCGATTGGCCGCTCGCGCGGCGGAAGAACAAGCAAAATCCACGCTTTGGCCGATGATCGCGGCAGACCGGTCGCCTTTGCGCTGACGCCGGGAAACACCGCCGACATCTCCATGGCGATTCCACTGCTTGGAGCCGTCTCAAGACCAAAGCGGCTGCTGGCGGACAAAGCCTACGACGCCGATAGCCTGCGCAACTGGCTCAAGCAAGGGAAGGTCAAGGCGGTCATTCCATCCACCGCCTCACGGCGGACGCCCTATCCGCTCGACGCCAAGGCCTACAAACGCCGAAACGTCATTGAACGCATGTTCTGCAAGCTGAAGAACTGGCGACGCGTCGCAACAAGATATGATCGCCACGCGCAAAACTATCTCTCCGGCCTCGCACTTGCCGCCATAATGATTTCATAGACCTGAATGAGTCGCCAACCTAACCGGACGAGGAACGTTGGTTTCCACATGCGACGCGAAAGAGCCGCATCTTTTCGAACAATCAGCTTACAGAGCGGGAAGGCGTGAAATGAGCACAATTCTGATTATTCTGATGCTTGTTTTGTTACTTGGCGGCGGCGGATACTTTGGGCAGAGGATGTACGGCGGGGCTGGCCTGCGGCGGCGTCGGTTTGGTGTTGGTCATCATAATCGTAGTCTGGCTGGTCGGCGGCTCGAATATCGGCTGATTGGAGCCTCAAAGGATCGCCGCAGGGATTCTGCGCGAAGGCCGTCGTCGATCGGGTTCAGCCATGGTCCCGGCGCAGTCGGCAAGTCAATGGATCGCTTTCGTCTGACCAAGGCGCAAACCAGCGGCGGTTGACGCCGCTATGGAAGCCGCCGAAACGACTTGGCGGCGGGTCTCCGCGTAGCTTTGACTGACGCGCTATCTGCGACGATCGACTCGTCAGCCCCATACCCGGTGGCGGCAAGCGCCAGGCGCGCCAACGCCGGGAGAGAGGTTGAGCCCGTTTTCTTCATGATCGAGGCGCGATGGTTTTCAACAGTGCGTTGGCTGATGCCGAGATCCGCGGCGATGTTCTTGTTGGGGCGGCCAGCGAGGACCAGATCCATGATCTGGCGCTGCCGCATCGTGAGCCCCGCGATGCGATTCGCGGCATCCTCTCGCCAGACGGATAGCTTCGCAGCGTCCTTCGATTGCTCAAGAGCGCGCGCGATGCTAGCGAGGAGTTCGTTGCCTCCAATTGGTTTCTCTATGAAGTCCAAAGCGCCTGCCTTCATCGCCTGCACGGCTATCGGCACGTCGCTATTGCCGGTAATCATGATCGCCGGGAGTCGATCGCCCGCCTCGTTGAGACGCCGCAGCAATTCGACCCCATCCATGCCCGGAAGATAGGCGTCGATCAAGAGGCATCCCTCCCGGCCGGGATGATAGGCTTTGAGGAACGTCTCGCTGGACGAATAGGTTTCGACGATCAGGCCATTCTCCTCCAGCACGTTGCGAATCGCCTCGCAGATGTGACTGTCATCATCGACGACAAAGATTGTGGGCGGCGGGGCGCGCGTTGTCTCGTCGTTGGCGAACGAGGTTCGCCTGCTTGATGCCGAGGGCGAGGCCGGAAGGAGCCGCTGAATGACCTGTGTCAACTCCTCCATCTTCACCGGCTTGTTCAGCTGGACGCAATCCTGAAGCGCGATATCTCGAAGGGCGTCGGTGGAGATATCGCCGGTCAGAATAATGACCGGGATCACACGCTGAAGCGTCTCTCGCATTTTTGCGGTGAGCTGAAGGCCGTTGAGGCCGTTAGGAAGATTGTAGTCAGCTATAATGAGGTCAGGCCGGCAGGCTCCGCGCGCTATGAGTTCGAGGGCTGCAACGCCATCACGCGCCGTCGCTGTGCAATAGCCCTCTTCCCGTAGCAATAATTCGAGAAGTTCGCTTACGTCGGGGTCGTCTTCGACGATCAGAAGCATGCCTCTGCGACGAACGCCTTCGCTTACGGCGTCCTTGGACCCACTACCATGACGCTCAAGCACCGCCGCCGCCGGCTCGACCGACGAGAGGGTCGCCTCGATCACGAAGGCGGAGCCCTTCCCCGGGCGAGAGTGGACTCGTATCCGATGACCCAGCAAATTGCCCAGGCGTTGCACGATGGCGAGGCCAAGACCGAGACCAAGGCTGCGCTCGCGCGCGACATTGTCAACTTGGTGATACTCCTCGAAGATCGCGCCGAGCTCAGCCGCGGGGATGCCGATTCCGGTGTCCCAGACCTCAATGCTTAGCAAACTTCCGCGCCGGCGGCAGCCGAGCAGCACCTTGCCGCGCTTGGTGTATTTTAACGCGTTGGAAAGCAAGTTCCGGAGCATCTGCTCAAGAAGATGCGGATCGCTGCGGATCGAAAGTCCGCAGGGGACGACGCGCAAGGCAAGACTATGCGCCTGCGCGTGATAGGTGAACTCGTTCTTTAGCCGCTCAAGCAGATCGTTGATCGGAAAAATAGCCATTTCGGCAAAGACTGTGCCAGCCTCGATCTGGTTGATGTCAAGCAGCGTATTCAGCATGCTCGACATCGCAACAAGCGTTTGGTCGAGCCGTGCGAGGAGCTTTTTTGATCTTTCCCCTTCGACGGTCTTGGCGAGCAGTTCATGGAGCAGGACGAGCGTTTGCAGAGGCTGACGCAAATCATGGCTCGCCGCGGCGAGAAAGCGCGACTTTGCGACATTGGCCAGCTCCGCCTGCCGCTTGGCCGCCTCCAGCGCTTCCGATATGCGCTTGCGCTCGGTAATGTCGGCAAAGGTGATGACAACGCCTTCGATCCCGTTCTCTTGCGTGCGGTAGGGCAGAATACAACGATTGTACCAGGCGCCGTCGCGGGCTTCGATCTCCCGCTCCACCGGCGCCCGGCTCTCAAGCACTTCCCGCGCATCGCTCAGAAGAGCGTCGTCGGCAGCCAGCGAGTTCAAGTCCGAAAGCGGCCGCCCGACGTCGCTGGCGATGACGCTGAAGAGCGATTTGGTGGCGGGGGTGAAGAAACGAATATTCAGATTGCGGTCTAGAAAAATCGTCGCGACGTCGGTGCTGTAGAGAACATTTTGCAGATCATCTGAGGTCGTACGCTGACGCTCCAGCGTCTCCTGGAGCTGGCTGTTGAGAGCGGTCAACTCCTCATTCAGCGACTGCAGTTCCTCCTTGGAGGTCAGTAGCTCCTCGTTGGTCGATTGATATTCCTCGTTGACGGATAGCCTCTCTTCGTTGATCGCTTTTTGCTCTTCGATTGAAATTTCGAGGCTGCGGATCGCCCCCTCAAGCTCCAATCTCGTCGCGGCGAGTTCCCGCTCGAGTTCGGTGATCCGCGGAACGTCCCCCGCCTTTGGAGGGCGATGACCTTTCGATTTGGCCGCAGGCTCATCAATAAAGCAAACCAGAAGAAGTTCTTCACCGTCGCTGAGAACGGGCTGAACGGATATGCTGAAAGAAGCCTGATAATCGTCGAGCTGCGTTTGTCCGGCCACGACAACGATGCGAACGTTTCCCTGAATTGCTTGCTGGATCGCGGAGCGAAGTTTCGTGCGCACATCCTCGCGCGCCATGGCGAGCAAATCATGCGTCGGGCGCCCCGGCGCCACGCGCAGATAGCGGTCTGTCGGGCCCAAAGAATAAAGACATTCATGCTCGCGGTTGATCAGCACGGCGGCAGGCGCATAGGTCGCCATCACCAACCGCTGGCAGAGGGCGGCGAAATCGGCCTGACGCGAGGGCCCGGAACCTTGCCCTTCGCGCCTGGCGATTCGCGCTCTTGCCCCGTCGCTCGTGGAAAAGCCGAAGTCCCCCGTCCGGCCATGACCGATGTGCCGATACAGGCGCTCCGGCTTGGAGATCGCCTTGAAGCGGGCGTCAAAATGGCCAACCGTCTCCGCACCGCCAAGAAGAAGAACACCACCGTCGCGCAACGCGAAATCGAAAAGCGAAAGCACCTTCGCCTGCGCCTCGGAGCGCAGATAGATCAGCAGATTCCGGCAAGAAATCAGGTCGAGGCGCGAGAACGGCGGATCGGACAGCACATCGTGCGCCAGGAATACAACCGTCGCACGCAAATCTGGCAATACCCTGTAACCGTGATCTTCCTTGGAAAAGAAAGAAGCAAGCCGCACCGGGGACACATCCTTCTCGATCGCCTCCGGGTAGAGACCCTCTCTCGCGCGCGCGACGGTGCTTGGATCGACGTCGGACGCGATGATTTGCAGCTTGACGTCGAGCTTTGACAGGGCGATTTGCTCGCGCAGGAGCATGGCCAAGGAATAGGTCTCCTCGCCCGTGCTGCAACCGGCGATCCAGACGCGCAATGGGCGATCCGGCGCACAGTTGCGAATGAGATCCGGAATGGTCTTCTCCGCGAGAAAATCGAAAACATTCGGATCGCGGAAGAAGCGCGTGACGTTGATCAACAAGTCCTTGGCGAGATTATTAAGCTCGATCGGGTCGCTCCGAAGCATGTCGAGATACCGATCCGTGTCGCTGGAGTCGACGGCGGCCATCGCCATGCGGCGCTCGATCCTCCGGCGGAGCGTGCCCTGCTTGTAGAGCGTGAAATTATGGATGGTCCCTGCGCGTAGGAGCTCAATGACGTGCGACAGCCAATCTGGCTTCGAGTCCTTCCGATGTAGATTGTTGTGCGTCGGCGCCGCAGACATTTCGTCCCGTCGTTCGGCCAGCGCTTCTGCAATCTTCCCAGCCGGGAGCACGCGATCGACCAGTCCCGTCATGATGGCGCTCTGTGGCATGCCGTCGTAACCGGCGTCAACAGGGTCTTGCGCAATGACGAAACCGCCATTTTCCTTCACGGCTCTAAGCCCCAGGCTGCCATCCGCGCCGGTTCCCGAGAGGATCACGCTGATGGCGCGAGAGCCATATTGCTCTGCCAGAGAGCGCAGCAAAAAGTCGAAGGGAAGACGCGCGCCATGGCGGGCTTGTGGTTGGGAAAGGCGCAGGGCGCCGTCGCTAACGGAAAGATAAGTTCCAGGCGGGATGACATAAAGGTGATCGCGATCGAGCGCCATTCCATCGGCTGCCTGCAGCACGTTCATCGACGTGTGGCTGGCCAGCAGATCCACCATCATACTTTCATGCGTCGGATCGAGATGCTGGACCAGAATGAAAGCCAGGCCGGCATCGGCGGGCAATGTGTCCATGAGCTTTCGGCAGGCGTCAAGTCCCCCCGCCGAAGCGCCGATCCCGACGACCAGGAAATTGCCAGGACCACGAAAGGCTCCGCGAAGTAGCGCGCGCGCCGCCACAGTGCGCTGACTTGATCGAGGCCGACGTCCTTTCGTGGTTTTCGGACGACCTTCCGTCATTATACGTCTATTTCCTCAACTGGGGTTCTCGCGAAGCGAACTCCAGATACTCTTAGCACGGAAATCGGGACGCTTATCGAGATAGCAATCGCCGGCGCAGAATCGCAAGCGCCCACGGCGCTCGCTATGATCTGCGTCAACCTCGCCGCCAATATCGCGCAGGCGATACAAAGGCGCCAGCTCTGAGTAGTTTCCGAGCCTGTCGCGGAAGATCATACTTCCGTTACAGTGCCGAAATGCTGAGCTTTTCCGATGGGGTTGGAATCCGCGCATCTACTTCAATTTGCGGTCAGCACGGCAAGAACGTCTGCGCGGGTCTTGATCCTCTTTCAGTTGATCGGCCGTGGAGCGCTCCAATCTGGCGAGCCTTAATCGGACCGTTGCGGGAACACTGTAGCGCGCCGGCATTCGAGGACTTCCTCCAGTTCGGAATAAATGGCGACGATGTCTCAGCAAAGGTGAAACAATGAAAGCGCTCCGGATCCTCGTGGTTGAGGACGACGCCCTGAACGCCCTGTTTCTTGGCCAAATGCTTGAGGAGATGGGCCACGTCGTTTGCGCGATGGAGGCCACCGAGGCCGGCGCCGTCGCGGCCGCCGCGCAATTCCGTCCGGACTTGATGATCGTCGACGCTCAATTACGCGACGGAAGCGGCGTGATCGCCGTCGAAAGAATACTCGAAAACGGGTTCATCCCGCACGTCTTTGTCAGCGGCGGCAGAGTCAGGGCGACTAGGTCGGACGCAGTGATTTTACATAAGCCGTTTCGCGAAGTCGATCTTGCTCAGGCTATTCAACGTGCGCGCGCTGACGCTGCACTTTGAAATATCATGCCCAAAGCGCGCATCACGCGCAAAGTACGGGTAAGCGTTCATTCGCTTATCGCGTACGCCACTGAATCTGACCGGCCGCCGTTGGCGAGAGGGCGAAATCCTTCCGTCGATCCAGCGGATCACGAACGGCGCGTGCAATTTTTCGCCGGGGTTATGCCGTTCTGATGTCATGCCATCGCGTGCTGGCCGCCATCGACAGGGATGATGGTTCCGGTGATGCGGCGTGCGCCGTCGCTGACCAGGAACGCAGCCAAAGCGCCGACGTCCTCAATGTCGACAAGCTGATGCTCCGGCGCGGCGGCGGCTTCCGCAGCCAGCATTTCGTCGAAGTGCGCGATTCCGCTGCCGGCCCTCGTGCGGATGGCGCCGGGTGAGATTGCGTTGGCGCGAATGCCCTTTGGTCCGAGTTCGGCGGCGGTGTAACGGACCGCGCTTTCGAGCGCCGCCTTCACCGGACCCATCAGATTATAGTTTGCGACCACTTTTTCTGAACCGTAGAAGGTGACAGTCAGGAGACAACCGCCATTGGTCATCAGCGGCTCGGCCAAATGCGCCATCCGCAAAAATGAGTGACAGGACACGTCCATGGCCAAAGAGAACCCAGCGGGGCTGCAATCCACCACGCGGCCGTGCAGATCCTCCGCAGGCGCAAATGCGATAGCATGCAGTAGAAAGTCCAGTTGGCCCCATTCCGTGCGAATCCGCTGGAAGGCCGCCTCGAGCTGGCCAGGACTTTCGACATCGCAGGGCAGCAGCAGCTTGCAGCCGAGCGAGTCGGCGACAGGGCGGACATAGGGCAGCGCCTTGTCGTTCACGTAAGTTGCTGCGAGGCTGGCGCCGGCGTCGACAAAGGCCCGCGCGCAGCCTGCCGCTATGCTGGCCTTGTTGGCGATGCCGACAACAAGGCCGCGCTTCCCTTTGAGGCTGGTTGTTATTGTCAAATCCATGTCTTAGGCTCCTAAAAGGCAGCTGCTCGGTGAATCGTCGCCTGCGTGTGGTGTGCAATCACGGCTTCTTCGTCCGTGACGATGACGCGAACTTCGACTTTGCTGTCCGGCGCGCTGATGCAGGCGGAATTGGCCGCGTTGGCGGCGCTGTTCAGTCGCACGCCGAGCCAGCCGAGGCGCGCGCATACGGCGGCGCGGATTGGCGCTGAATGCTCGCCAATGCCGGCCGTAAAAACGAGACCGTCGAGCCCCCCGAGCGCGCTGATCAGCGCTCCAGCCTGGCAGGCGATGCGATAGGTGAACAGCTCGATTGCTTGCTTCGCATGCGGATCATCGCTTGCGAGAAGCACGCGGACGTCGCCGCTTACGCCTGATGCGCCGAGCAGGCCGGAGCGGCGGTAGAGCATGTCCTCGATATCGGCGAAGCTGCGCCCCTGACGCCCCAGATAGAGGATAACGCCAGGATCGAGGCTGCCGCAGCGGGTCGCCATGACGAGACCGTCAAGCGCGCTGAAGCCGGTGGTGGTTTCGATGCTGACCCCGCCCTGGAGCGCGCAGAGGCTGGCGCCCGCGCCAAGATGTGCGGCAATCACCCGACCGCACGCCAATTGCGGCGATTGCTGCTTCAAGCAGCCGGCGATGTACTCGTAAGACAAGCCGTGAAAGCCATAGCGGCGCACGCCCTGCGCGGCTAGCTCTTGCGGCAGGGCAAACTGGGTCGCCACCAGTGGCATGGTATGGTGAAACGCGGTGTCGAAACAGGCGACCTGAGCTAGCGCGGGTCGGGCGGCGGCGAGCGCGCGGATCGGCGCGAGATTGAGGGGCATATGCAGCGGGTCGAGCGGCGTCAGCGCCCCGAGCGCTGCGATCAACGCCGGGGTGACTGGCTCGGGGACGATGTGATCCGCGCCGCCATCGACGACGCGATGCCCGGCGGCCGCGAGCCCATTGCGACCGAGACGAGCGTCCGCGAACGCCAGCAAATTATCAAGGGCGTCGCCGAACGGATGTCCCGCAGTCGCCTTCCAGCGTCGCTCCGTGAGGACCGCGCCAGCGGCGTCGCGGGCGATCATGTGCGGCGCGGCCTCGTCGAGGTTCTCCACCTCGCCGCGCACCATATCTTTTAGCGTGGCGCCGTCGAATACGGCGAATTTCAAGCTCGATGAGCCTGCGTTCAGAGTGAGAATCGATCCCTTCATGCCGCCGCGGCCGCCCTTGCCGCCAGAACGCCAAGGGCGCAGGACGCGAGGCGCGTAGCCGCGCTATCGGCGCGGCTAGTCAGGATGATCGGCACGCGCGCGCCCAGCACCACGCCGGCCGCCTCGGCCCCGGAAAGGAACGTGAGCTGCTTGGCGAGCATGTTCCCCGCTTCGAGATCGGGAACCACGAGGATGTCCGCGCGGCCCGCGACCGGCGAGATGATATGCTTTTCGGCTGCGGCGGCCTCGTTGATCGCATTGTCAAAAGCGAGCGGACCGTCCACCACGCCGCCGGTGATCTGGCCGCGCTCGGCCATCTTGCAAAGCGCCGCGGCGTCGATCGTGGACGGCATCCGGGCGCTGACGATCTCGACTGCGGCGAGTATGGCGACGCACGGCCGCGCGATGCCAATCACATGCGCAAGATCGATCGCGTTCTGCACGATGCCGACCTTCTCCGCTAGCGTTGGCCTGATGTTGATGGCGACGTCGGTTAACAGAACTGGGCGCGGATAGCCCGGAACGTCCATCAAGTAGATATGGCTGATCTGGCGCGCGCTGCGCAAACCTGTCTCGGACGCGATGACCGGGTGCATCATTTCGTCGGTGTGCAAATCACCTTTCATCAGGAGCGCGACTTCGCCGGCCCGGGCCAGCGCGACAGCCTGCGCCGCGGCGGCGCGGCCGTCCTGCACATCGATCAGGCGCAGAGCGGAGATGTCCGCTCCTGTCGCCCTGGCGACTTCCGCTATCTGCGCTGCGGGTCCGATGAGGACAGGCGCGATGAGTCCCGCCTTCGCCGCGTCGAGCGCGGCCAGCAGCGAGGCGGCGTCGACCGGATTAACCACGGCAGTCTCAACTGGAGCGCCTCCAGCCGCCCGGGAAAGAATCGCCAGCATTGCGTCGTGACGGTTGACCTCGACGCGGGGCAGCACAATCCGCAGACGGCGGACTTTCTCTTTCGGCGCCCGCGTATAGGCCGTGCCGGTGATGACGGCTTCGCCTTTCTGATTGGCGCAGACGCAGTCCAGCGTCACATCGCCTTTTTGAGGCTTCTTCTCCTTTACAGTCAGCGTCGCCGTAATCGTGTCGCCAATCGAAACCGGACGGCGGAAATGCAGATCCTGGCCGAGATAGATCGTTCCTGGACCCGGCAGCTTCGTGCCAAGGACAGCGGAGATTAGCCCCGCCCCCCACATGCCTTGGATGATGATATGATGAAACATGTCCGTTTCGGCGTAGGCGGGATCGACATGCGCGGGGTTGACGTCGCCCGTGACGGTCGAAAAGAGGTCGATGTCGCGTTGAGTGACGAGATGCGACGAACTGGCTGTCTCGCCAATCGTCAGCTCATCGAAGGTGCGGTTCTCGATAAACGAGTCGGCCGTCTTGTCCAGCATGACTCTTATCCTTCCAGTACGTATTTGCCCGGAGCGTCGCAAAGCGGCATGAATCCCGTCGCGCCCATCGGCGGCGGGTCGATGCGGCGACCGGAACGGCTGTCGAGCCATGCCTCCCACTGCAGCCACCAAGAGCCATCGCGGGGCGCGGTGTCGCGCTCCCATTCGTCAGGACCCAGCGTGCGCGCGCCGGCGTCGCGGACACGGATTCGGAAGTGGCGGCGGGGGTGCCCGGGCTCGCTGACGATGCCCGCGTTGTGGCCGCCAGATGTCAGCACGAAGGTCAGCTCGCCGTCATTCAGATAGTGCAACTTGAAGACTGAACGCCAGGGCGCGACATAATCTCTTTCCGTACTCACGAGGAACATCGGCAGCCTGATGTCGTCGAGCGCGAGCGCGTGTCCCGCAACCAGGAAGCGGCCTTCGGCGAGCGCATTGTGAAGGTAGAGGCTTCTTAGATATTCGATGTGCATGCGCGCCGGCAGACGCGTGCCGTCGGCGTCCCATGACATCAGATCGAAGGGCGCATCCTGCTCGCCGAGAAGATAGGCGCGGATTGCATGCGACCACACAAGATCGTTGGCGCGCAGCATCTGAAAGGCGCCGCCCATCTGCGCGCTGGTCAGATAACCTTTGGTCTCCATCATATCGTCGAGGAAGTTCAGCTGATCCTCGGTGATGAACATTTGCAGCGCGCCTGCTTCCGTGAAGTCAGTCTGCGAGGCGAACAGCGACAGAGAGGCGAGGCGGTCGTCTTTGTCGCGCGCCATTGCCGCCGCGGCGATGGTCAGCAACGTGCCGCCGAGGCAGTAGCCGGTGGCGTGAATCTTCGCATTTCCACAGATCGCTTCCACCGCATCGATCGCCGCCATCACGCCTTCAGTGCGGTAATCGTCGAGCGAAGTGTCGCGCATCTCAGCGCCTGGATTGCGCCAGGAGATCGCGAACACCGTGCGCCCCTGCCCGACCAGCCAGTGGATCAGCGAATTGCCCGGCGAAAGATCGAGAATGTAATATTTCATGATCCAGGCTGGCACGATCAGAACCGGCTCAGGGCCGACGCTAGCCGTCGTCGGCGCATACTGGATCAGTTCCATCAGCGCATTACGGAATACGACCTTCCCCGGCGTTGCGGCGAGATCGACGCCGAGGACGAAGTCTTTTGGGACCACGCCGCCTTGGGCGGCGGCCTGATCGCGTAAGAAATTACGCAGACCCGCTGCGAGGTTGGCGCCGCCGCTGGCGCGAGTGGCCTCGATGACCTCGGGGTTTAGCCAGGGCGCGTTGGAGGGCGACATCAAATCGAGCCATTGACGTGCTTGAAAGGCGACAATTCGCCGGTTGGCTGCGTCCACGCCCCCCGGGCTGTTCACGACGTTGAGACACCATTCCTCGGCTAGAAGAACCGACTGTACGAGCAGGTCATAGGGAGGTTTGCTCCACGCCGGATGGGCGAAGCGATGATCTCCAGGCTTCGGCGCGATCGCCTTTTCGCCGCCCATCGCGGCCTCGGCGAGGCGGCGCCACTGCGCCAGCGCCTTTTCGCCCAAAGCCGCTGTCTGAAACGGTTCGTTCGCGGCGTGGGCAGCCCAATCAAGGAAAGCCAGCGCGAGGGTGCTCGGCGATCGGCCGCCGGTATAACGGCTCTGCCAGGCGTGCAGCATGCGATCGAGGTTGGCGTCCGCAGTCCTGTGCGGCGGCGATGCAGAGGCATCCGGGGACTGGGCCAGCGGGAGAGCAGGCTTCGACATATCTAGCATGGCGGAGCTCCTTTGCAGCGATCCCGCCCGGCAGGGGCGGGATTTGCGCGGCGCGCAGGGCGGACAGCCCAGCGCATCACCGTCGGATCCAGAAGCGGTCGGCCTGGCGTCACCTGGCCGACGAAAGTTCCGAGCTCATATTGCGTTCTTTCGCGGTTCTCTATGGCTGAGCCAATCCCGCGCTTCGCCGGCCGCAAGGCGGCTCAGACAGCGATGACTATGTCGTCGCGTTATATAGCGATCAACGGCGCTGCCGCGATAGCTTCGGAAACTACCTATGAAGCATTGGCGGGGCGCCAACGAATTTGCCTTATAATTGCGGCCCCCGTATCAAGGCTTGGTTTCTCCGTCCGTGAGCTCATCACATGCCGGATGGCGCCATCTTTTCCCGCCGCATCCATCGCCTGACAGATCAGCAGAACGGCATAGCGATCGGATGCGTAGTGAAGTTGCTGCAGCTTGCTCAGTTGCGCAATGTGTTCTTGCAGCAGCTTTTGATATTGATCCTTCGACTTATAGAAGGGTTCGACGTTCGTCGGCCGCCTTCCCAAATCGATGTCGTCTCCTTCCCTCACACGGAAGTCTTTTGAGTTGATTTTCGTCCTCCCGGCGATGCCGGTCGCATGGTTGGAGTCAATTCAATCGCCGGTCTCAACTTTTCGGAAGGGCGGTCCTGTGTGGTCCGGTCCTGACTCGGATGAGCTGTCGGAGCATCTGTCCGGAGACTGTCGGGGCGCTCTCGCTTACCGCCCCCCCGGCGCATCAATGCTTTCGGAAGCCGTACCTGTTTTCCGCGTCAAGCCGAGGACGTTGATGAACCAGGGCATGGTCAGGCCCTGGGCGAAGATTGAGAATGCGACCACGGCGAAGGCGACGATGATGATCACTCCTTTCTCCGGCACGGAATCCGGTACGGCCAACGCGAGCGCGAGAGCCAGCGCGCCTCTCAATCCGCCCCAGACAAGAACATGCTGATAACGGATATCGACCTTCAATGGGGCGAACGCGAACAGAGCGCACAGCGGATAAACCGCGGCGATCCGCCCGATAAGAACCAGCCCAATCGCCAGCGCCGCCGCAGGCGTGAAAAGGCGAGTCGCCTGAGTGGCCTCGTTCCCTCCGATCAGAATGAAGACGATAGAGTTCGCGAGGAACGCTGCATACTCCCAGAATGAGATTATGTGTTCGCGGCCGGCAACGGAAATATAGCAGCCCATCAAACCCCTCCAACCCAAATTGCCGACCACCAGACCAGCTGCCAAAGCCGCGAGCACTCCGGACATATGGAGGTGTTCCGCAAGGAGAAATGATCCATAGGCGGCGATAGTGGTGAGCGTGATCTCGACTAGGTCCTGTTGACAAATACCCTCATCCATAGTCGGACGGCGGCGATGAGGACGAAGCCGCGGTAGCTTTCGGCGGTCTTGTCGTAGCGGGTCGCCAAGCGGCGCCAGTTTTTCAGTTTGTTGAAGC
>NZ_PDZR01000037.1 GCF_002891535.1 Methylocella silvestris
TGCCGGCGACGACCGTGCAGAAAATGATCGGCGCGATCAGCATCTTGATGAGTTTGATGAAGCCGTCGCCGAGCGCCTTCACCCATGGCGCGGTCGCATATTCCGGCCAGAGCCAGCCAAACAGGGCGCCGACAAGGATGCCAAACAAAACCTGCACATAGAGGATTTTGTAGAACGGTTTCGCGGGAGCGCTCGGCTCCGCGCCTGCCAATACCGCGACCATCATATCCTCCCTTTTTTCTTCTTTTGGTCTTTTTCCGGCGCGGCCGGGCGCTGCGCTTTGCGGTAAGCTTTCAGGATTTGGCTAAATTGCAATGGCAAAATGCGCGAAGGCCGCTAAATTAGCAGGAGGGCGCATCCTGCCGCACAAAGCTTTCGCCAAAACTCTTCCGCGCAATTTTCCGCGCGCGAGGCGGCCCGGCTCTCGGCCGCGCTTGCGCTTGACCTTTGCTCACAGTCAGACCGGAATTCATGACGTCATCCAAGCTGCCCGCCGGCAAAAATGCAGGGCCGGTTTCGCGCAAGTCCGCGCCGCAGGCGCGCGCGCCCAAATCGCCCGATAAGGAATCGCCCGACAAAAAAGCGGCGAAGCCCAAGATGACCGCGCCGACACAGGCAAAGCCGGCCAAATCGCCGCCGGCTGCTGTCGTGAGCGCCCTCGCAGCGCCCGGCCGGTGCATCGTTGTGCGCGGCGCGCGCGAGCACAATCTCAAAAACGTCGATCTCACGATCCCGCGCGATCAGCTCGTCGTCTTCACCGGCCTTTCGGGCTCGGGCAAATCCTCGCTCGCCTTTGACACCATCTATGCCGAGGGCCAGCGCCGCTATGTCGAATCGCTGTCGGCCTATGCGCGCCAGTTTCTGGAGATGATGCAAAAGCCCGACGTCGATCAGATCGACGGGCTGTCGCCGGCGATCTCCATCGAGCAGAAGACGACCTCGAAAAATCCGCGCTCGACCGTCGGCACCGTCACCGAGATCTACGACTATATGCGGCTCTTGTTCGCGCGCGTCGGCATTCCCTATTCGCCGGCGACCGGCCTGCCGATCGAGAGCCAGACGGTCAGCCAGATGGTTGACCGCGTCATCGCTTTGCCGGAGCGCACGCGGCTTTATCTGCTGGCGCCGGTGGTGCGCGGGCGGAAAGGCGAATATCGCAAGGAAATCGCCGAATTCATGAAGCGCGGCTTTCAGCGCCTCAAGATCGACGGGCAGTTCTACGAGATCGCCGACGCGCCGCCGCTCGACAAGAAATTCAAGCATGACATCGACGTCGTGGTCGACCGCATCGCCGTGCGCCCCGATATCACGCCGCGCCTCGCCGACAGTTTCGAGACGGCGCTGGAGCTCGCCGACGGCATCGCCATCGCCGAATATGCCGATGAGCGCGACGAAAAAGGCGAGGCGAAACGCGTCACCTTCTCGGCCAAATTCGCCTGTCCCGTGTCCGGCTTCACCATCCCCGAGATCGAGCCCCGGCTGTTCTCCTTCAACAATCCGTTCGGCGCCTGTCCGCATTGCGGCGGCCTCGGCTTTGAACAGACGGTCGATCCCGAACTGATCGTCCCCGACCCGAAACTTACCCTGCGCAAGGGCGCGATCGCGCCCTGGGCGCGCTCAAGCTCGCCCTATTACATGCAGACGCTGGAAGCGCTGGCGAAACACTTCAAGTTCCGTCTCGACGCGCGCTTCGATTCCCTGGCCCAAGAGATCCGGGACATGCTGTTCTACGGCTCGGGCAAGGAGGCGGTGCGCTTCGTCTATGAGGACGGCTATCGCTCGCATGAGACGAACAAGCCCTTCGAAGGCGTCATCCGCAATCTCGAACGGCGCTATCGCGAAACCGAAAGCGAATGGTCGCGCGAAGAGATCGGCCGCTATATGACGGCGACGCCCTGCAGCGTCTGCCATGGCGCGCGGCTGCGTCCCGAGGCCCTCGCGGTCAAGATCGAGGGTCTCCATATCGGCGACGTCACCGCCTTTTCGGTGCGCGCCGCGAGCCTATGGTTCGAGACGCTTGCGGAAAAGCTCGACCCGAAACGGCGCGAGATCGCCGCCCGCATCCTGAAGGAGATCCGCGAGCGGCTTTCCTTCCTGATCGACGTCGGGCTCGACTATCTGACGCTCGGGCGAGGCGCCGGCACGCTGTCGGGCGGCGAGAGCCAGCGCATCCGGCTCGCCTCGCAGATCGGCTCGGGGCTGACCGGCGTGCTCTATGTGCTGGACGAGCCCTCGATCGGCCTGCATCAGCGCGACAATGCGCGGCTGCTCGAAACGCTGCGGCGCCTGCGCGACCTCGGCAACAGCGTGATCGTCGTCGAACATGACGAGGATGCGATTTTGACGGCAGATCATGTCGTCGACGTCGGCCCGGGCGCAGGCGTCCATGGCGGCGAGATCGTCGCGCAGGGAACGCCCGCCGAGATTCTCGCCAATCCGCATTCGCTGACGGGGCAATATCTCACCGGCGCGCGTGAGGTCGCCCCCTACCGCCAGCGCCGCAAATTCGATCGCGCCCGCACGCTCGACATCGTCAAGGCAAGCGGCAACAATCTGAAAAACGTCTCGACCTCGATCCCGCTCGGCCTCTTTACCTGCATCACCGGCGTTTCGGGCGGGGGCAAGTCGACGCTGGTCGTCGACACGCTCTACAAGGCGGTCGCGCGAAAACTCAACGGTGCGGCCGAGCATCCGGCCCCGCATGAGCGCATCGACGGGCTCGAACACCTCGACAAGGTGATCGACATCGACCAGTCGCCGATCGGCCGCACGCCGCGCTCGAACCCGGCCACCTATACCGGCGCCTTCACGCCGATCCGCGAATGGTTCGCCGGCCTGCCCGAGGCGAAGGCGCGCGGCTATCAGCCGGGGCGCTTCTCCTTCAACGTCAAGGGCGGCCGCTGCGAGGCCTGCCAGGGCGACGGCGTCATCAAGATCGAGATGCATTTTTTGCCGGACGTCTATGTCACCTGCGACGTCTGCAAGGGCAAGCGCTACGACCGCGAGACGCTGGAGGTGAAATACCGCCACAAATCGATCGCCGACGTGCTCGACATGACCGTCGAGGAAGCGGCCGATCTGTTCAAGGCGGCGCCCTCGATCCGCGAGAAAATGGCGACGCTGGCGCGCGTCGGCCTCGGCTATATCAAGGTCGGCCAGCAAGCCACAACGCTGTCCGGCGGCGAAGCTCAACGCGTAAAACTCGCCAAGGAGCTGTCGAAACGCTCGACCGGGCGAACGCTCTATATTCTCGACGAGCCGACGACCGGGCTGCATTTCCATGACGTCGCCAAGCTGCTGCAGGTGCTGCAGGAGCTGGTCGATCAAGGCAACACCATCGTCGTCATCGAGCATAATCTCGAAGTCGTCAAAACCGCCGATTGGGTAATCGACCTTGGCCCGGAAGGGGGCGACGGCGGCGGCGAGATCGTCGCCGAGGGAACGCCGGAGCAGATCGCCAAGGCCAAGGGCAGCTACACCGGCAAATTTTTGCGCGAGATGTTGGCGCGCCGCCCGACTAGCGCGCGGGCGGCGGAATAACAGCCCATGACAGTGGAAAACAGGGAAGGCGTGTTCGGCGCGCTGCCCTCCGACCTTGCCGCCGGGGGCGAAGGCGCGATCCAGTTCTCGCCCCTTATTCCCGGCGCGGCGGCGCTCGAAGATCAGCTTGAGGCCTCGCTGGACGCCATGACCATGCTCGCGCCGCCTGGCGCGCTGGAGCGCCGCCGCGCGCTGGCGCTGGCGTTGCGAGCGCTGGCGCCGGGCGCGCCGCTCATCGCTATGGCGCCGAAGGACAAGGGCGGCGCCCGCCTCAAATCCGAGCTGGAAGGGTTCGGCTGCGCGGTCGAGGAAAGCTCAAAACGCCATCACCGCATCTGCCGCGCCGGGCGCCCCGCAAAACCTGAGGGGCTGGACCAAGCGATCGAAGAGGGCGCGCCGCGGTTTTGCGACGATATCGGCCTGTGGTCGGAGCCCGGAATCTTCAGCTGGAATCGCATCGACCCCGGCAGCCAGCTTCTCGCCGACGCCCTCCCCGCGCTGAAGGGCGAGGGCGCGGACCTCGGCTGTGGCGTCGGTTTTTTGGCGCGGCGCATCCTTGCCTCGCCGAAGATCGCAACGCTTCATTTGATCGACATCGACCGCCGCGCGATCGCCGCCGCCCGGCGCAACATCGACGATCCGCGCGCAGCAATCAGCTGGGCCGACGCGCGCGAGAGCGGCCTCAAAAATCTCGATTTCGTCGTGACCAATCCGCCCTTCCATGACGCCGGCGAAGAGGATCGCACGCTGGGACAGGCCTTCATCCGGCAGGCGGCTGCGATGCTACGCAAAGGGGGCGCGCTGTGGCTCGTCGCCAACCGCCATCTGCCCTATGAAGGCGCGCTGAAGCCTTTGTTCCGCGAGTTCGCGCCAAAAATCGAGGCGTCCGGCTATAAAATTTTCGAAGCCATAAAATGACCGGCCCCGGCGACAAAGTCCTCATGTTGCGGCTCGACCGGCTGCTCGCCAATCTCGGCTACGGCACGCGCACGCAGATGCAGGCGATGGCGCGCGCCGGGCGCATAAAACTCGATGGCGCGGCGCTGCGCGATCCCGCGTTGCGCGTGGCGGCGACGCCGGAATTTTGCGGCCGCCTCAGCGTCAACGGCGAAGCGCTCGACCCTCCGCCGGGCATGGTCATCGCGCTCAACAAGCCCTGCGGCGTCACCTGTTCGCGCAAGGAGGCGGGGCCACTCGTCTATGATCTCTTGCCGCCGCGGTTCCGCCTGCGCGAGCCGGCTCTGTCGACGGTCGGGCGACTCGACAAGGAAACCTCCGGCCTGTTGCTCATCACCGATGACGGCGCCTTCCTGCACCGGATCATTTCCCCGAAAAACCACGTCGTGAAACGCTACCGCGCCAGCCTTGCGCGGCCCTTGCGCGGGGATGAGGGCGAGATCTTCGCCTCGGGCGAGATGATGCTGGAGGGCGAAGACAAGCCGCTTGCACCCGCTGCGCTCAAAATCATCTCGCCGACAGAGGCCGAAGTCGGCGTCACGGAAGGGCGCTACCATCAGGTCCGGCGCATGTTCGCGGCGCTCGGCAATCATGTCGAGGCGCTGCACCGGGCTGCGCTCGGCGACTTCGCGCTGCCGGACGATTTTTTGCCCGGCGCCTATTTGCTGCTGCGCGTCGCCGAGGCGGAGGCGAGGATCCGGGGGGGCGCGTAGCACGGGCGGTCAATCATGCAGGCGGGCCCCGCATAGCCAGCGCCGCCGCGAGCGGCTATGGTCGGCGAATCCAAAACCCGCCCCGCCCGGCGCTCGCCGCACCCGAAGAAACCCATGTCCGAACAGACGCATTTCGGCTTTTCCCGCATCGATCTGAAAGACAAGCAGGCGCGCGTCGACGATGTCTTTCACAAGGTCGCCTCGCGCTATGACCTCATGAACGATCTGATGTCGGCCGGCCTGCATCGGCTCTGGAAGGATATTTTCGCTTCAAAGGTGCGGCCGTCGCGCGGCGCGCCTTATCGCTGCCTCGACGTCGCCGGCGGCACCGGCGACATCGCCTTCCGCATCGCTGAGGCGGGAACGCCGGCGACGGAGATCGTCGTCCTCGACATCAACGCCGACATGCTGGAAGTCGGCCGCGCCCGCGCCGCCAAGCGCCGGTTTGAAGCGCGGCTCGAATTCGTGCAGGCCAACGCCGAAGATCTGCCCTTCGAGGACAATAGCTTCGACGCCTATACGATCGCCTTCGGCATTCGTAATGTGCCGCGCATCGAACGCGCGCTCAGCGAGGCGCGCCGCGTGCTGAAGCGCGGCGGCCGCTTCCTCTGCCTCGAATTTTCCCATGTCGATTTGCCGTTGTTCGACAGGCTCTACAAGGCCTATTCCTTCGCCGCCATTCCCCGCCTTGGCAAGCTCGTGACGGGAGACGAAGAATCTTATCGCTACCTCGTCGAATCGATCGAGCGGTTCCCCGAGGCCGAGGCGTTTCGCCAGATGATCGCGCGGGCCGGATTCGACCGCGCCGACTTCACCCGGCTGACGGGCGGCGCGGTCGCCATTCACAGCGGCTGGAAGCTTTGAGGCAGGTTTTCGCAGCGGCGGCGCGCGGATGCTGACCTCCCTCGGCTCCCTTTTCCGGCTGGCGCGGGCCGGATTCGTGCTGGCGAGAGCCGGCGTGTTCAGCGACGTCGACCCCGCGATCGCTCCGGCCCCGGCCCGTCTGCCGCTGGCCTTCGCCAAGCTTCTCGCGCGTCCCGCGGCGCGGCGCGGCGGGCGTTCCGGCCTCAATAATCTGCCGGCCGCCTTTACCGCGCTCGGGCCGTCCTACGTCAAGCTCGGCCAGTTTCTCGCGACGCGGCCCGACGTCGTCGGCGCGGATGTCGTGCGCTCGCTGGAATCGCTGCAGGACCGCATGGCGCCGTTTCCGCGCGACGTTGCGATCGCAACGATCGAGCGGGCGTTCGGGCGCCCCCTCGCCGAGACTTTCGTTTTCCTCAGCGAGCCGGTCGCCGCCGCCTCCATCGCGCAGGTGCATCGCGGACGGATCAAAACCGGCGAGGGCGAGCGCGACGTCGCCGTCAAGGTGCTGCGGCCTGGCGTCGAGCGGCGCTTTCGCCGCGATCTTGGCGACATGTATGTCGCCGCCCGCCTTGCCGAACGTTTTGCGCCGGACGCGCGCCGGCTGAAGCCTGTCGAAGTGATCAACACCCTGGCGCGCTCCGTCAAGATGGAGATGGATTTCCGGCTTGAGGCCGCCGCCGCGTCGGAATTTGCCGAAAATGTCGCAAAAGACGATGATTTCCGCGTGCCGAAAGTCGATTGGGATTTGACGGCAAAAGAGGTGCTGACCCTCGAATGGGTCGATGGACTTCCCCTGTCGGACATCGCCGCCCTCGCTGCGCGCGGCGATGATCTGCAAAGGCTGGGGCGCATCGTCATCCAGTCCTTTTTGCGCCATGCGATGCGCGACGGGTTTTTCCATGCCGACATGCATCCGGGCAATCTGTTCGTGGATGCGGAGCAGCGATTGGTCGCGGTCGATTTCGGCATCATGGGCCGGCTCGACTTCAAGGAGCGCCGCTTTCTGGCGGAGATTCTCTACGGCTTCATCGAGCGCGACTATCGCCGCGTCGCCGAAGTCCATTTCGAAGCGGGCTATGTGCCGCGCACGCACCGGGTCGAGGATTTCGCGCAGGCGATCCGCGCCATCGGCGAGCCGATCCATGCGCGCACCGCCGACCAGATCTCGATGGCGAAGCTGCTGACGCTTCTATTTGAAATCACCGGCCTGTTCGACATGAAGACGCGCACGGAGCTGGTGCTTTTGCAAAAAACAATGGTGGTGGTCGAGGGCGTCGGCCGCACGCTCGACCCCAAGCTCAACATGTGGGCGACAGCCGAGCCCGTGGTGCGCAGCTGGATCGAACAAAATCTTGGACCCGCCGGAAAGCTTCAGGACGCGGGCCAGGCGGCGCGGGCGCTCGGCAAATTCGCCGCCGCTTTGCCGGAGACGCTGATTCGCGCCGAAAATATTCTGCTTCGCCTCGAGGACGCCGCCGAAGAAGGACTGGCATTCTCAGATCAGGCGATCGAGCGCTTCGGCGAGGCGGCGGCGCGCAGCGCGCGGCTTGGCCATATCGCCCTCTGGGTCATCGCCGGGGCCGCCCTGCTGCTGCTTTTGCGCTAGCTTTGCCTTTTTCCGCGCGCCCCGCGTGAAGAATTCTACCCCTTTGCGGAATTCTTCTCGTCCGTTAGTAATAGAAAAAACAGCCCCGGTCGGTGCAATATCCGGTTGGAGCAAATATAAAGGCGCAGCGCCTGCCCGGGGGAAATTCGGCCGCATGAGCGGAGTGTCGGAAAAACGCATCCTTCTCATTATCGGCGGGGGCATTGCGGCCTATAAGACGCTCGATTTGATCCGCCGCCTCCGCGAGCGGAACATCAAGACGCGCGCCGTCATGACCGTCGCGGCGCAGCAATTCATCGCCCCGCTCTCCGTCGCAAGCCTCACCGGCGATCAGGTGTTTACCGATCTGTTCTCGCTGACCGACGAGGCGACGATGGGACATATCGAGCTTTCGCGTGACGCGGACCTCATTGTCGTCGCCCCCGCCACCGCCGGGCTTCTCGCCAAGATGGCGCAGGGTCTTGCCGACGATCTCGCCTCGACCGTTCTGCTCGCGACCGACAAAAAGATTCTCGTCGCCCCGGCGATGAATCTGCGCATGTGGCTCGCGAGCCCGACCGTGCGCAACGTCGAAACGTTGCGCGGCGACGGCGTGCGATTCGTCGGGCCGGAAGACGGCGAGATGGCCTGCGGCGAATATGGCCCGGGCCGCATGAGCGAGCCGCTCGACATCGCCGCCGCCATCGAGGAGACGCTGGCCGGGGAGACAACACTCGCCCTGCCGCGCGATTTCCGCCCGCCCGCCGCCGCGAAAAAGCGGGCGCTTGCGGGGCGGCGCGTCGTCATAACCTCGGGACCGACCCATGAGCCGATCGACCCGGTGCGCTTCATCGCCAATCGCTCCTCCGGCAAGCAGGGCCATGCGATCGCCGCCGCCGCGCGCGAGGCGGGCGCCGAAGTGACGCTCGTCTCCGGTCCTGTCGCACTGCCGGATCCGGCGGGCGTCACCACAGTCCATGTCGAGACCGCGCGCGAAATGCAGGCGGCGGTCGAAGCCAGCCTGCCGGCCGATATTTTTATCGCCGCCGCCGCCGTCGCCGATTGGCGCGTCGCCGAGCCGGCCGCGCGCAAGCTGAAGAAGGGCTCCGGCGCCGCCGCGACGTTGGCGCTCGTTGAAAATCCCGACATCCTCGCCGGCGTAGGGCGGCGCGAGCGCGACCGGCCTGCCCTCGTCGTTGGTTTTGCCGCCGAAACCAATCGATTGGTCGACTATGCGCAGACCAAACGGCTCGCCAAGGGATGCGATCTTATCGTCGCCAATCATGTCGGCGAAGGCTCGAAAGTGTTTGGCGGGCCGCGCAACGAGGTCACTTTGATCTCCAGCGAGGGCGTCGAGGCCTGGCCCAGTCTCGACAAGCGTGAGCTTGCCGCCCGCCTCATCAGCGTGATCGCCGAACGTCTGGCCAGGGCGACCCGATGAGCGAACCGCTGCAGATCGGCATAAAGCGCCTGCCGCATGGAGCGGATCTGCCGCTGCCCGCCTATCAGAGCGCTGGCGCGGCCGGCCTCGATCTTCTCGCCGCCATCGCGCCGGGATCAAAACTGACGCTGGCGCCCGGCGAGCGGCGCCTCGTGCCAACCGGCCTCGTCCTGCAGATTCCCTCCTCGCACGAGGGTCAGCTGCGGCCGCGCTCCGGCCTTGCCCTGAAGGCCGGGGTCACGGTGCTGAACGCGCCCGGCACGATCGATTCCGATTACCGCGGCGAGGTCGGCGTCCTGCTCATCAATTTCGGCGCGGAGCCGTTCGAGATCGCGCGCGGCGAACGCATCGCGCAGCTCGTCATCGCGCCGGTGACGCGCGCCGTGCTGGTCGAAACCGAGGGGCTCGAGGCGACCGCGCGCGGCGCCGGCGGATTTGGCTCGACCGGAGCAGCCGCGTTCGGGGAAACGCGGCGATGATCGTGCTGTCGCATCGCGCGCTGCTGGCCCTTGCCGCCGTCGCCGACATCGCGATCCATTCGCGCCCGCTCCCCGTCGCGGCAAAAGCGCTCGCCGCGCGGCTCGAGCTGCCGCCGCGCCATCTCGAAACGCTGCTGCAGGCCTTGGTGCGCGCCAACATATTGAAAGGGTTGCGCGGGCCGCGCGGCGGCTATGAGCTCGCCCGGGAAAGGCGGAAAATCACCGCCGGCGCGGTGCTGCGCGCGGTCCTCAGCGACGCCGCCGGTCAAGACGAGCCGGAGGACTCCAAGCTGGTCAGCAAGGTGATCGCTCCGATGGTTGAGAAGGCCGGGGCGGCCTTTTTGGCTGAGCTCGACACGATCACGATCGAGGACGTGTGCCGCCGCGCCGACGAACTCCATCTTTATCGTGACGCGGGACCGGGATCGGACTTTGCGATCTGACGCTTCAGCTGCGCGGAAAAGGGCCGGCGAAGACGAATTCGGTCTGGGAATTGCGGCCGCTCGGCGTCTCGCGCGCCTGCAAATTCTCCGGCAGGATCGATTTATCGGCCAGCTTGCCGATGGCGATCGCCGCCTCGGGCCTGAAATCCTCCGGCATATTAAGTTCGAGGGCCGAACGGGGAACGTCGAAGCCGCCCATGGCGTGCGTCACATAGCCGAGCTTATGCGCCTGCAGGGCGAAGAAGCCCCAGGCCGTCCCGGCGTCAAAGGAATGGCTGCGCGATTCGACCGGTTCGGTCTTGCCCGGCGGCACGAAGGTTTTCTTTGAAGCGATGATCAGAAGCGCGGAGGCGTTTTTGGCCCAGAGCTGATTGCCCCCGGCGAGCAGCCCCAGGAAAGTAGCGAACTCCGGCGTCTCGCGCAGCGCATAAAAGAACCGCCACGGCTGCGTATTCGACGACGAAGGCGCCCAGCGCGCCGCCTCGAAGATTGTGCGCAGATCGGCTTCCGGCATCGGCTCGCCGGTGAGCGCGCGCGGCGACCAGCGATCTTTGAAAATGGCGTCGACCGGATAATCGGGCCTGCGCGGATTGGTGGTCATCAGAGCGCTCCGTCAGAGCTGGCGCCAACGGGGCGCGGGCCGCGGCGCGAAACCCTTTGCCGGGCGCGCCGCGGGCCTCTTGTATCGGAAACGCCGAAGCCTTTTCAAGCAAGCGGCGGCCGAGCTTTGTTGCGGCGAGGCTTATTGCCCGGCGTAGATCTGATCGAACACGCCGCCGTCGGCGAAAAAGCGCGCCTGAGCCGCCTTCCAGCCGCCAAAATCGCCGTCGATCGTCACCAGCGGAATTTTGGCGAGGCGCGCCAGATCCTTGGGATCGGCCGCCTCGGGCGACACGGGATGATAATAATTCTTGGCGATCAGCGCCTGCGCCTTCGGCGTATAGAGGAAATCGAGATAGGCCTCGGCAACCTTGCGGGTCTTCTTGGCGTCCACATTGGCGTCGACGAGGGCGACCGGAGGCTCCGCCAGGATCGAAATCGAAGGAACCACAATATCGAACTGGTCCTTGCCGAATTCTTCCGAGGCGAGAAAGGCGTCATTCTCCCACGAGATCAGCACGTCGCCCTGTCCGCGCTGGGCGAAGCTGATCGTCGAGCCGCGCGCGCCGGTGTCGAGCACCGGCGTATTCTTGTAGAGCGCGCGGATGAAATCACGGACCTTGGCCTCGTCGCCGCCGAATTTCTTGTTGGCGTAGCCCCATGCGGCGAGGAAATTCCAGCGTGCGCCGCCCGACGTCTTCGGATTGGGCGTGATGACCGAGATGCCTGGCTTTACCAGATCGTCCCAATCCTTGATCTGTTTCGGATTGCCCTTGCGGACCAGAAGCACGATCGTTGAGGTATAGGGCGTGGAATTATGCGGCAGGCGCTTTTGCCAATCGGCGGGAAGCTTGCCGCTCTTGGCGGCGATGGCGTCGATGTCGGCGGCGAGCGCCAGCGTGACCACATCGGCGGGCAAGCCATCGATCACGGCGCGCGCCTGCGCGCCCGAGCCGGCATGGGACGAGCGCACCTCGATCGCCTCGCCCGTCTTCGCCTTCCAATCGGCGGCGAAGGCTTCGTTGATCCCCCGGTAAAGCTCTCTGGTCGGATCATAGGAGACGTTCAGGAGTTCCTGCGCGGCCTGCGCGGGCTGCACGAAGGAAGAACCGCCAAGGTAGTGAGCGGCGGGCGCCGCGAGGGCGACCAGGGCGCCGATGGCGGCGAGACGAAGGGGATTGGCCCGGGACATGGCAGTGCTCCATTGCTTTGTACAGTGTTTCTATAGACTGAATGTACAAAGTCAAGGCGCTGCTTGTGCTGCCGGCCCCCTCGAGCAAAACCCGAGCTGACTGGAACAGTCTTTTTGCTCTAATTGTTTCAACGCTGGTCCGAAGCCTTCCGCGTTTCGGCGGATGAGCATGTCTCGTTCAGATCGGAAAGCGCTCTAATCGCTCGCCAAAATCACATTGGAGCTGAGGAAGATCGCGCAGACTTCCGCGCCTTTGTGAACGCCGGCGGCGTCGGCGCTCTCGGTCGTCATGATCGAGGTCATGGTCTTGCCCCGGCCTATGTCCACCACGACTTCCGCCTCCGAACCACCCTCGAAGCGGTCGAGCACGCGGCCAGGGATCTTGTTGCGCGCCGAGACGCGCAGCGCCTGGGCGGCGGGAGCCAGCATCACCGAGCTCGCGTTGACAAGGGCGAGCACGGATTTTTCGGGAACAAGGCTCAGTTCAACGACGCTGGCGTTGGTGACGATCGCCGAGATGACGACGCCCGGCGACACCTGAAGGATGACCTCGACATTGACCGGCGCAGGCTTGATTTCGATGATCGAGCAGTGCAGCGCATTGCGGGCGCTGAGCTTCATCGTCAGCATCAGAAAGGAAAAGTCGTCGGTTTCAAGACCTTCCGTCGCAATCGCCGAGGAGATCTGGCCGAGTTTCGCCTCAAGCCGCCGGAAAGTCGACAGCAGGCGGCGCCCTTCCGGCGTCACCTCGACGCCGCCGCCTTTGGGGCCGCCCGTATGGGTAATGAAGGCCTGCCGCGGCAGCAGATTATTGATGGCGTTGACGGCGTCCCACGCGGTTTTGTAGCTGAAGCCGGCGATTTCCGCGGCCTTGGTGATGCTGCCATAGGCGATCACCGCTTCA
Source organism: Methylocella silvestris (assembly GCF_002891535.1). Taxonomy (GTDB): domain Bacteria; phylum Pseudomonadota; class Alphaproteobacteria; order Rhizobiales; family Beijerinckiaceae; genus Methylocapsa; species Methylocapsa silvestris_A. Next base: position 12,719 of record NZ_PDZR01000037.1, read on the forward strand.
AGGAGGGTGACGCGTTCGCGCCCCACAAGCAGTTTGCCGTTTGCCCGCAGGGCAAGCAACGTATCGATCTCTCCCGGCCGCACGCGAGGCATTTTTTCTCCTCTTGCGCGTAGCCTGCCCCAAACCTCGCTTCTAAACAACCGAAATGCGCGGCGCCGGTCAAAAGGCCCGCCTCAGATCACCTCAACCGTCGCTGCCGAAAACAAGGCTCCCGCGGCGCGATGCGTCACGAACGACGAATCGGGCAGAAGCTGGACCTGATGCAGCGGCGTCTTGGCCAGCATAGCGGCGATGCGCGCCTTGGAGCGCGCCAGCACGACCGGATCGAGCCGCCCCTCGTTGCGCGCAGCGACGATGGCGCGGGCGAAATCGCGGGCGCGATCGGCCTGCGTGAAAGCGGCGCAGACCATCAGCATGTCAGACCCCGCGGCGATGAGACGTGCGGCGGCGGCCGGATCGTCGAAAAATCCTTTCATCGCCGCCATGCCGATATCGTCCGAAACGACGACCCCCTTGAAGCCAAGCTCCTGGCGCAAAATCTCGGTCAGGAACCGGCGCGACAGGGTGACAGGCGCATCGGGATCGATGAGCGGAAAGGAAATATGCGAGCTCATCAGCATGCGAACGCCGGCGCCGATCGCCGCCGCGAAAGGCCGTAATTCGCGCTGGCGCAATTCGTCGAGACTTGCCGGCTGCGAGGGCAGGCCGCGATGCGAATCGACATGCGTGTCGCCATGTCCGGGAAAATGCTTGCCGCAGGCAAGCACGCCCTGCTTCTGCATGGCCCGCATGAAGGGCAGCGACGCCGCGATGACTTCATCGGGCGTCGAGCCGAACGCGCGTTCGCCGATCACCGGATTGGCGGGATTGGTGTGGATGTCGAGAACAGGCGCGAAATTAAGGTTGAAGCCAAGGCTTGCAAGTTCGCGCCCCATCGCCCGGCCGACGCTGGCGGCGCTCTGCGCCCAGTGCGCCGCATAGGCATAGCGCGTCATCGGCTCCGGCGTGCGGCACACCCGGCCGCCCTCATGGTCGATGGAGATAAAAAGGTTCGGCCGCGCCGCGGCCGCCCGGATCTCCTCGATCAGCCGCAGATGGCTGGCGAGCCACCCCTCATAGGGCAGGTCGTGACGAAAATTGCTCTTGAACAGGACGACGCCGGCGGGCCGAAGGTCTTGCAGCAGCGCGCGGTCGCGATCATCGAGGACCGGAGTCGGCCGCAGCCCGATGAAGAAATGGTCGCCTACGGAATCGATTGATGCGGCGCCCATCCCTTCCCCTTCGAATCACATCGTTCCCGCCAACTTTAAGCATGAACGCCGATGCGATTGCAGAGGTTTCGATCGCAAATTGCCCGGCAAGCGGCGCGACACAATCGCAGCGCGGCAGGCGAGCCAGCGCCGCCGCCGCGCAATCCGAAGGCTGCCTGGCGCCGCACTACCGCGCGAGCGGTTGCGCCGCATTGAGATCGCGGCGCGCGCGGCTGAAATCAAGCTCCGCGAGCGGAGCGGCCAAAGCGCCGAAGACCAGCGCAAGAACCGTCCAAAGCGTCAGCTGGGCGCCGAAAGAGGCGAGCCGGAACCGCCACAAAAGATCGGCGGGAAAATTATCCGGGACCTCATTGACCGCCGGCAGCGCGAAAGCCATGACGGCGACCGCCGCAAGAACCAGCCCGACGCAGGCGAGGCCGCCCGGCCATGCGCCAAGGCGCCGCGCCAGAGGGGCCCGCAGCATTGCGGCGACGATCATCGCCAGCGCCGAGGAAAAGACCATCGTGAAATAGAGCGCGGTGCGGGCGCCGATCGTCTCCGGCAGTCCGACGGCCGGCGGATTGGGCGGATATTTCAATCCGGGAATGAGGGTGACCGACAGAAAGCCGGCGAGCGCCAGCAGCGCCGTCACGGCGCGCGGATCGAGCGCGCCGACGCGGCCGTTGGCAAGCGCGAAAGCCAGCGCGAACAGCCCGCCGAGCCCGGCGCCGAAGACGACCGAGGCGGTGACGAGGCCGATGCTGCGCTGGACGGCGCGGCTGACGATCTCGGGCTCTTCCGGTTCGCCGGCGGCTTGCGCCACGGCGCCTTCGAAAGCGATCGCGCGATCAACCGAGGGTTCGCCCGCAAAAAAAGCGAAACTGGCGGAGAGGAGCCCCGCGACGATGCCCGCAAGCATCCCCCGCCATAAAATTTGTCCAACCATCAACGCCTCCTAAGCATCCTGCTGCTAACCGAGCGAGCTGACGCCACGGCGCCACGCAAAATCCGCCCGATTTAGGTTTGGAGTCGGCTTAAGGCCTAATGGCAGGGAAAGCCCATCAGATGCCGGCCGTCATGAACGAATTCATGGATGAAATGGCCGGGGATGAGTGAAGTCGCGCCTTCCTCGGCGCCGACAAAATAGATGAGCAGCAGGCTGAGAAGGCCGCCGAATACGAGCCAGGGCAGGATCTCCCGAATCGGGATCGGAACGGGCCGGGATACGGGGGCGGCTGTTATGTGGCTCATGGCGAGGCTCCTCGGGATTTCGCGTCCCATTGCGTTGGCCGGGTCTCCTGAAGGAAGGTCTGGCTCACGCGCTTTGGCCGTTTGGCTGACGCGCGCTGACAGTGGCGCGACCGCGGCGGGATTTCACCGCCTTCTTCGCATCAAGAGCAGCTTGAGCGTATGACCGCGCAACAGTCGTGTCAACGGCGCGCCGCCTCACCCCGCAAGAGTCGCCGCAGATGATCGGCCGGCCGCCATGTCGCGGCAACGGGACGACGCGGGGAGCGCGGGCGTTCGCCCGCGCCTCAGGGGCCGCCCACCTGCCGGTCAGCGCGCGGGCGCCAGGCAAGATCGTCGGACGCCACATAGATCGCCGCAGCCGCGAGAAACAGCACGGCGCCGATCCAGAACAAGGGCGAGTGGTGGATGCGCCGCCAATCCGGACCCGCGCGCTCTCTTTTCATAAATGTTCCCCTCTGCAGCATTAGCCTGCGCCAATCCGCGCAACCCTCTATCCTCCGCATCCGTTCTGCAATGGTTCAAGGCAAGAGATCGCCATGCCCTGTGAAAAAATCATGCTGATCCGCCACGCCGAGCGGCCGAGCGCGGACAAAAAATTCCGCGGCGTCTCGATCGAGGGCCGCAAGGACAGAGAATCCCTTACCGTGCGCGGCTGGCAGCGCGCCGGAGCGCTCGTGCGGTTATTTGCGCCGAGCGAGGGTCATTTCGCCGGCTCCGCGCTGGCGCGGCCTCAGGCGCTCTACGCCTGCAAGGCCGACGCGCGCGACCCCAGCCTCAGGCCGCAGATGACATTGCTGCCCATGGCGGAATGGCTTGGCGCTCCGCTCAACCGCGATTTCTATCACGGCCAGGAAGACGCCCTCGTCGAATGCGTCCGCGCCGGCGCCGGCCCGGCGCTGATCGCCTGGAAGCACGACGCTATGCATCTCATCGCCAATGAGATCTTGGGCGACGACACAATCGCGCCGCAACATTGGCCCTATGAGCGCTATGATGTCGTCTGGGTATTCGATCGCACCGCCACGAGCTGGACATTTTCCCAGCTCCCCGAGCTGCTTCTGGCGGGAGACCGAGCGGAGCCAATCCTGTAGACGCCCCCCCCCGAGATCGGCCTCCGTTGGCCAGACCGCCATGGCTCCGCTTTACGCCGCGCCGTGCTTGCGGCTATGTCAAAGCTCGTTTCCGGAGCAAAAAATGGCCGTTGTCGTAAAGGCCGAACGTCATCTCGACAGAATCGCCTTTCTCTGCACGCCGACCGTGGAGGGGATGGCGGCGCGCGAGGCGCTGGACGCGCGTTACGAACACGTCGCGGCCGAGGAGGCCGACGTTATCGTCGCGCTCGGCGGCGATGGATTCATGTTGCAAACGCTGCATCGCTTCATGGGCACGGGCAAGCCGATCTATGGCATGAACCGCGGATCGGTCGGTTTTCTCATGAATGATTTCTCGGTCTTCAACCTGCCGGAACGTCTCGCCGTCGCCGAAGCCTCGATCGTCCATCCCCTGGAGATGGAGGTGACCGACCGCGACGGCGCGTCCTCGCGCGCGCGCGCGATCAACGAGGTGTCGCTGCTGCGGCAATCTTATCAGGCCGCCAAGATGCGCATTTCGATCGACGGCCAGGAGCGGCTCGATCAGCTCGCGGGCGATGGCGTGCTTGTCGCGACGCCGGTCGGATCGACAGCCTATAATCTTTCGGCGCATGGCCCGATTCTGCCGCTCGATGCGCCCATGCTGGCGCTGACCCCGCTTTCGGCGTTCCGCCCGCGCGGGTGGCGCGGCGCGCTGCTGCCCGATCGCGCCAGGGTCACGATCGACATTCTTGAGGCTGAAAAGCGGCCGGTCTCCGCCGTCGCCGATCATTTCGAGCTGCGCCATGTCCGCCAGGTTTCCGTCGCCATGGATCACGAGACCGATCTCATCCTGCTGCACGATCCCGGTCATTCGCTGAACGAGCGGATTTTGCGCGAGCAATTCGGATATTGACGCCGCAAACTCGGATTGGGCCAGATGAAAGAACGCCTTCGCATTGTCGCGCGCAAGATCATCGCGAAGGGCTATGGCGCGCTGGAGCGCCTGACGCTCGACTATCGGCGCCGCGACGGGAGCCTGCAGAGGCTGGAGCGCGAACTCTATGACACCGGCGACGGCGCGGCGATCCTCCTCTACGATCCGGCGCGCGGCACAGTCGTCCTCGTGCGCCAGTTCCGCATTCCCGCCTACATCAAGGAAGGCCGCGACAGCCTGATCGAGGTTTGCGCCGGCAGGCTCGAAGGCGCAGATCCGCAAACGCGGATCGTCGCCGAGGCTGAGGAGGAGACGGGCTTTCGGGTGCGCAACGCGCGCCGTCTGTTCGAGGGCTACTCCAGCCCCGGCGGATTTTGCGAGAAGCTCACCTATTTCGCCGCGGAATATGCCGCAACTGACCGCGTCGGCGACGGCGGCGGACTGGCGCATGAAGGCGAGGACATCGAGGTTCTCGAATTGCCGCTGGAGACGGCTCTCGCGATGATTTTCAGCGGGGAGATCGTCGATTCGAAAACCATTCTGCTGTTGCAATATGCGCGACTCGCTGGCCTGATGGAGACAAAGCAAAGCGCCTCTTGAGGAAGGCGGACGATGAGCGAGGAATTGCCTTCAAGGACCGGCGCCGCGGCAGTCATCCTGCCCGCCTCCGACGGATTTGACGCCGCCGACGTCTTCAATCGATCGAAGGCCGTGCTCACAGGCTCGCTCGGCAATCTGATCGAATGGTATGACATCTATGCCTATTCGGCGTTTTCGCTTTATTTTGCGGGCGCTTTCTTCCCGCAAACGGACCCCGTCGCGCAGCAATTGGCGGCCGCATCGCTGTTCGCGGCGGCCTTTTTCGTGCGCCCGCTCGGCAGCGCCCTGTTTGGCTATTATGCCGACCGGTATGGGCGGCGCAACGCGCTGACCGCCGCGGTCCTGCTGATGTGTTTTGGCTCGCTGTTGATCGCGGCGACGCCAACCTATGCTTCGATCGGCGTCGGCGCGCCAATCATGCTCGCCGTCGCAAGGCTCCTGCAAAGTCTTAGCCAGGGCGGCGAATATGGATCGGGCGCCACCTATCTCAGCGAGGTCGCCCATCCGGATCGGCGCGGCTTTTATTCGGGCATCTGGTATGTGACGCTGATCGGCGGTCAGCTCCTGGCAATTCTGGTCTTGTTGGCCTTGCAAAAGCTATTTCTGACGCCGGACCAGCTGAAAGCGTGGGGCTGGCGCATCCCCTTCATCATCGGCGCGCTGTTGTCGATCTTCGCCTTCATCATCCGCCGCGACATGCCTGAGACGGAGCTGTTTAAGGCGGCGGAGCCAGCAATCAGGCTCGAAAACCCATGGCGGCTTTTTCTGCGCAACTGGAAGGCGGTCGCCCTTGTCGTTGGCATCACGGTGGGCGGCACATCGGCCTTCTACACCTACACCACCTATATGCAGAAGTTTCTGAAGCTGTCCGTCGGCCTTAATGATTCGGAAACGACATTGGTGACCGCGGGCACGCTCATCTTCGCGCTGATCCTGCAGCCGATCTATGGCGCGATCTCGGACAAGGTCGGCAGACGACCGATGCTGATCGCTTTCGGCGTGCTCGGGACGCTTGGCACGGTGCCGTTGCTCACGACATTGCAGCACACGAAAAGTCCGCTCGCAGCCTTTCTGCTGATCTGCGTCGCCTGGGCGATTGTCAGCGGCTACACATCCATTGCGGCGATCGTCAAGGCCGAGTTGTTTCCAACCGCGATTCGCGCCATGGGGGTTGGCATCCCCTATGCGCTGACCGTCGCAATTTTCGGCGGTTCGATTGATTCAGTCGCCCTCGCGTTCAAGAATGCCGGCTTCGAAGCGGGCTTCTTCTGGTACGCGACTGCGCTGATTTTCATCTCGTTGATCTGCTACATCTTCATGAAAGACATGAAGACGCATTCGAAGATGGAGCAGTCGGTCTGACGCCCGCCCGCATCCGGTCGCTGCTGTTCGTCGCGGCCGCCGACGATAGAGCCGTTGACGAAGCGTTTCAAAGCGGCGCCGACGCGCTGTGTTTCGCTGCCGCAGGCGAAAGCGCGCCTAGCTTCAAAAAAATGGCGGCCAAGATCGCCGCCGTCCGCCAGCAAGTGGCTGCGCCGCTCATCTTCATCTCAATTCCGGCCCTGGACGATCATTCGATCGAGGCGCGCCTCGACGTCATCGCCCCTTTGGCGCCTGACGGACTCGTGCTGCAAAATTGTGGCAGCGGCCGCGCGGTCCGCCGACTGGGGGCGCTGCTCGCGGTCAAGGAGGCAGAAACCGGCATCGCCGAGGGTTCGACACGCATCATCGCCCTGGCGGCGGGAACGGCCGCCTCGATTTTCGAGCTAGGAACATTTGCGAAGGCAGGGCGGCGTTTGATCGCGCTCGCATGGGACGCCGAGAGGCTGGCGGCTTGTCTTGGCGTCGAGGAAGCGGTCGCGACCGAGGCGAATGCTTCAGCCGCTCCGACGGCGCTCGCGCGAAATCTGCTGTCGTTCGCGGCGCGCGCGGCGAAGGTCATGGCGCTTGATCGCGCTCCGCCGGGCGCTGATGTCGAACGCCTGCGGCGCTCCTGCGAAGCGTCCCGGCGAGACGGATTTGGCGGTAAATGGACGAGCGACTCAAAGGCGATCGCGATCATCAACGCTTTATTCGCGTGACCATGCTTAGCCGCGCGAAAGCCCGGCTTTTTGGGCCGGGTTTGTGATGTTTTGGGGATGGTTTGGTGATTGAGGCTTGTTGTTTGCTTTGTGTTTTGCAGGCCTGGCGGCGACCTACTCTCCCAGGTCTTGAGACATAGTA
>NZ_PDZR01000038.1 GCF_002891535.1 Methylocella silvestris
ACAAACGGCTCGAAGAACGCCCACTCCTCGTCGCTCATCATGTCCCGAATCAAAGCCGCCTCCCTGAGAAAGCAACGTTGAATCACCGAAAGCCGGGACTGGGAATCTTATTTGTCAACAGGACCTAAAAGCCGACGCCGAGAATGATGACCCCTGGGCAGGCGATCGAGACGCAGTTCATGCGGGACCGATCCTGAAACCGCGCGGCGCCGGGCTCGCCGACTTTTACCGTTTTTTCCTGCCGGAGGGCGGGCTTGAACGGCGGCCAGGGGAAACCCTCCAACATCGGATTGCCGGATCCTGAGCAACGCGCTGGCCCCGCCGCGCTGGTTCCCGCGAGAGCCAGGACCCCGGTCAGAAAAAGCATTTGCTGTCGTCGGCGCATGAAGGAACCAGGATCGCTTTGTTTTTTCGGCCGGAGCCGCTCGCGCCCCTCTGAGCACCGTCCTGCCGCATCGGATGTGCGGCTGCGCACATTCTTGTTGGAGATTTTCCGCTTCGCGCGGGCTCGCAATCGGGATCTATCCCGCTATTTTAACGCATTTGCCGAACGTCTCAGCCGCCAAAGGCCGCGTGATCGGCGAATATCCGGAGCGCGCCGACGGTCTCGATGCGGGAAGCGGGAAGCGCGGCGTCATTGGCGAGCACGCGCCGCAGGATCTCTCTCTTGGCATCGCCGGAAACGAGGAATGCGATTTCGGCGCTCGACGTCAGAGCCGGATAGGTCATGGTGATGCGCGGCTCGGCCGTCGCGCCAATGACCGCACTGACGAGGGCGTCGCGAATGTCCAAAGCCGCCGTTCCCGGAAACAGCGACGCGGTATGGCCGTCGGCCCCAAGCCCAAGCAAAGTGACGTCGAACAGCGGCCGGGCCGGATCGAGCGCGGGAGCGCCATAAAATTCTCGCAGCATCCGGTCGTAAAGCGCCGCCGCGTCTTCCGGCGAATCGGCGCCGACCGGAACGGCATGGATCTGGCCGGGCGGAATTGGCACATGCGCGAGCAAGGCTTCAGAGGTCATACGAAAATTGCTCATTGCATGATCGAACGGCACGAAGCGCTCGTCGCCCCAGAAGATTTCGACCTTGCTCCAGTCGATGGCGCTGCGCAAAGGCTCCGCTGCGAGCAGCTGAAAAACCGCCTTCGGCGTCGAGCCTCCGGACAGATTGAGCGCGAACTGCTTTGGCGCCGCGGCGATCTTCGCGGCAATCCAGGCCGCTACGCGGGCGGCGAGCTCTGGCGCGCTGGCGGCGACGTCGATCTCAGGGGTGGGTTTCATAAAGCGGCGTTTCCTGATCCTGGTTTGCGGCAGGCGGAAATGGCGCGCCGTGGCGCCCCGGGAAATGGCGCGCAAATTCTCTGCCGCTGTCTGAAAATGATCGGGTCTGGAGCCTTTTTACAATTCATGGAATCGTGAAAAGGCTTTATCTATTTGTTTCAACGCATTTTCTTATCGCTAAAGTCTGCAACTTTTGCGAAAAAATGCTCTAGTCTCCGTTTGTCGCAAGCCGGCTTGGCAGCAGGTCGCCCGTGCGCTCCAGCACGGGATAGGCGGCGGCGGCGACGATGTGGCTGTTGATGAGCTTCATGTCGCGCAGCAGGTCGAGGTAGAGCGCGCTGGTTTCGATGGCGTCGAGGCGGCCCATGCGCATATCCTCGAAATGGGCCCGCGTCGCCGCGCTTTCGGCGTCGCGGAAGGCGGCCTTCTCGGCGGCGAGCAGCCGCGCGGCGCGCGGATCTTCCGTCATCAGCAAAGCGGCGGACGCCCGCAGATTGGCGATGAGCCGATCCATCAGGGTTTTGATCTCGGCTTCGCTCGCCTTTGGCAAGGAGAGGCCCCGCTTGGCCCGCTTTGAGGCGTGAGGCAGCAGGCTGCGGTCCACGACGTCGCCTGCCTGCTCCATATTGGTCGCGAAGGCGAGGATCTCGGCCATCCTGCGATGATCGGTCTGGCTGAGCTCGTCGTGATCGAGCGTCGCCAGATAGGCTTTAATGGCGGTGTTGAGCCGGTCGAGGATGTCGTCGAGCCGCTTCATCCCGGCGATCTGCTTGCGGTCGCCCTGCACCAGCGCGTCGAGCGCGCCGGTGAGCATCGCCTCCAGCGCATCGACGAGCCGAAGCGCCTCGCGGGCGGCGGCGCCGAGCGCCACAATCGGCGTTTCGCGAGCGGAATTGTCGAGATAAAGCGGCCGCGAGGGATCGGCGGGATCGATGCGCATTGGCATCAGCCGCCGCAGCAGCGCGGCATAGGGCGTCAGCAGGGGAAAAAAGACAGCCGCGAGCGCCAGATTGAAAAAACTGTGGAAGTTCGCCGCCGCTCGGGCGTTGTCGGGCTCAAACGTCACCATCTGCACGCTGATGGGGTGGAGCAGGGCAAGCCCAATGGCGACGCCGATCGCCCGATTGAGCAAATTTCCGACGGGCAGACGGCGCAGGGCGGGATCGTTTCCCGACGGCCCTTCAAGCACCGGATTGATCGCCGTCCCGAGATTGGCCCCGAGAATCATGGCGAAAGCCGCTTCCGGCGGGACGACGCCGCGTGCGGCCAGTGACATGATGAGGAGAACGACGGCGACGCTCGAATGCATCGCGAAGGTCGCGGCGGCGGTCAGCAGCACGGCGAGGAGCGGAACGGTCGAAACAGCGCCAAGAAGCAGCCGCAGGCTCGGCGCGTCCTCATAGGGCGCGGTGAGCTCCAGCAACTGATGCAGCGCGAGGAGCATCAGTCCGAAGCCGATGAAAACGCGCCCAAGATCATGCGTCACGGGATTGGAGCCGCGGCGAAACATCATGACGCCGACGAGGACCAGCGCGGGCGAGAAGGCCGACACGTTAAAAGAGAACAGCTGCACGATCAGGGTCGTGCCGACATTGGCGCCGAGCATGACGGCGAGGGCCGGGACGAGATCGACGAACCCGCCGGCGACGAAGCCGGCCGCCATCAGCCCGGTCGCGGTGCTGCTCTGCACGGCCGCCGTAACGCCCATGCCGGCGAAAAAAGCCAGGAGCCGGTTTTTCAGCGCCGCGCCGAGAGCTGCGCGCAGTTTTGGTCCGAAGGCGCGCTGGACGCCGGTCTGGACCATATGCGTGCCCCACAGGAGAAGCGCGACCGCTCCGGCAAGGCTGACAAGGGCGACCGGGAAATCCATGTCTGCGCGGCCTTATGGCGACGGGCTTTGCGCCACGCTCCTTCCGGATGGGTTTTCGGGAAACCTCTTTGGCGGCTTTCCGCTCTTTGAGGGAAGCCGAGACTCTCACAATGATCCCGCAGGATCAAGGGTTGAGGCGCTCCGCGCGCCTTCGCCTCAGGAGGGCGCGATCAGCCCATGTTCGTGCAAGCCCTGGAGCACGCCATTGAACACAAGGCCGACGCCCATCGCGGAGACAAAAAAACCGACGATGCGGGTCGTCGCATCAATCCCCATGGGGCCGAGCTTGTCGACCAGCTTGCCGGCGTAGGCAAGACAAAGATAGGTGACGAACATCGCGCAAACAATCGCAAAAGAAGTCGCCGCGAACCGCCCGAAATGCTCCGGCGCCTCCTTGATTTCCGACTGCATGCCAAGAACCGTCGCGATGGCGCCGGGGCCGCACATGATCGGCAAGGCCAGCGGAACGAAGGCGAAATTTGCGGTCTTGTCGGAGGCGTCGGGGATGATCGAGCCGCCGTTCGGCGAGGGCGAAAACAGCTCGAAGCCGATCTTCACCAAGATGATGCCGCCGACGATGCGGACCATGCTCAGCGGCACGCCGAAGAGTTGCATGATGAGGGAGCCGAAGATCAGGAAGAAGAACAACAGCAAGGTCGCGTAGAGCGTGGCGCGCGCGGCGACCTTGCGATGCTCCGACAGATCCTTGCCTTCGAGCAGCATCAGAAAGATCGGCAGAGCCTCGAACGGATTGATGATCGCAAGCAGCGTTGCGAAGGTGCTGAGGAAAAGCGCCCATTCCTTGGTCATGCGTCTTCCTTGGTCATGCGTCGGCTCCGGCTCCGCATCGGCGGGCCGGCGGGTCTTGCCATGCCGACGCCCCCCCGGCAAGGGGACCTGGCGTGAGCTTTGCTGGATGCTTGCCGGGGCGCCGGGCGCGCCCTAAAGCTCTTCGCAGATGTTTTTGGCGATGCGGCGGCTTCAAGGTCCTGCGGGAGGGCGGATGATCGGATGGAAACGCGGGACTTTTGTCGTGGCGGTTTTGGCCGCTGGCGTGATGGCGGCCTCGCCGGCTGCCGCGGCTGAGGGCCTCGACGGCGCGAGACTGCCTTGGCAGCTTGGGATGCCCTTTGTCGGCATACTGATGTCGATCGCGCTCGGACCGTTATTCGTCAAGGAATGGTGGCATATCCATTACGAGAAGGCGGCCGCGTTTTGGGCGTTGCTGACCCTTGGCGGCCTGATCGCGGTCGTCGGCATTGATGCGACCGCAGCGGCCTTCGTCCACAATATGGCGCTCGAATATATTCCCTTCATCCTGATGCTGCTGGCCCTGTTCACGGCGGCGGGCGGCATCGCGATCGACAGCGCGATCAAGGCGACCCCCGCAATCAATTGCGCGATCCTGGCGATCGGCTCGGTCTGCGCCAGCCTGATCGGCACCACCGGCGCCTCGATGGTTTTGGTGCGGCCGCTGATCCGCGCCAATGCGGGACGCCCGTATAATGCGCATGTGCTGGTGTTCTTCATTTTTCTTGTGTCGAACATCGGCGGAGCGCTGACGCCGCTTGGCGATCCGCCGCTGTTCCTGGGCTTTCTGCACGGCGTCGAATTCTTTTGGACGGCAAGGCATCTGTGGCCTGAAACCCTCTTCGCCGTCACCGTGCTGCTCGCGGTCTTCTTTGTCGTCGACAGCTATTATCTCCGGCGGGAAACGCCGGATGCAGGCCCGCGCCCACCCTTCGCGGTCAAGGCTTCGGGCCTCGTCAACATCGCCCTGATCGCGATCGCCATCGGCGCCATTATTCTCAGCGGCCTTTGGCGCCCCGGACTTGGCTTCGATGTGCTCGGCACGCGGATCGAATTGCAAAATCTGGTTCGCGAGGGGGTCATGATCGCCGTCGCGCTGGCCTCGCTCGCTCTGACCAGCAAATCGGCGCGAGAGGCGAACAGCTTTGACTGGGAGCCGATTCGCGAGGTCGCCTATCTGTTCGCGGGCATCTTCATCTGCATCATCCCCGTCATGGCGATGCTGAAGGCCGGCAAGGAGGGCCCGTTCAGCGTGGTCATCGCCTTGCTCGAACATGCCGACGGCTCGCCGAACAATCCGGTCTATTTCTGGGCGACCGGCCTTCTGTCTTCATTCCTCGACAACGCGCCGACCTATCTCGTCTTTTTCGAACTCGCCGGCGGCGATCCGGCAAGACTGATGGGGCCGCTCGCCTCGACGCTTGCGGCGATCTCGCTCGGCGCCGTGTTCATGGGCGCCGTCAGCTATATCGGCAACGCCCCGAATTTCATGGTCTACGCCATCGCCCGCAACGCCGGCGTCAAGATGCCGGGTTTCTTTCCCTATCTGCTGTGGTCGGGCGCAATCCTGCTGCCGCTGTTTGCGGTCGTTACGTTTCTGTTTCTGGCGTGAATAATCGCTAAGCAGACAAGGTCGTATGATCGTAGAAAACGACAATCCAAATGGTCAGGCGAAGCAGTCGCCAAATCCATATTATTATAAAAAGCGGAAGATCATGGAAGATCGAGCCGCAGCGAAGTCCTAATCCTCCCGATCGCGTCGCGGGTGGCGCTCGGTCGGCGAGGCGGGCCTTGCCCGGGTTGAGTCCTGCGCCCGCCCTCCCGCGCTCGTTGTGGCGCCGCGGCAAAAGCGGCGTCGCTCTTGTTTTTTCTGCCCTTTTTCTGCCATATTTTAGCTTTGGTCTTGCCTTATTCGAATGACGTGCGACCATTCTCTCAACGGCGCCAAGCGCTTGTTGCAAGCGCCTGATGGGAGACGGGAACATGCGGCGGATGATTGGCGTCTTGGCTCTACTCTACGGCGCTTTCTGCACGGGAGCGGCGCAAGCGCGCGTCAAAATCGACGTTGATCTCAGTTCTCAGACGATGCGGGTCAACGCCGACGGCGCCGACTATGTCTGGGCGATTTCAACAGCCCGGTCGGGCTATGCGACGCCGCGCGGAAGCTACCGCGCGCAGCGCCTCGAGCGCATGCATTACTCCCGTAAATACCACATGTCGCCGATGCCGCATTCGATCTTCTTCGCCGGCGGCTACGCGATCCACGGCACCTATGCGACGGGCGATCTCGGCCGGCCCGCCTCGCATGGCTGTGTTCGCCTTGCGCCCGGCAACGCCGCGCTTCTCTTTGCGCTGGTGAAAGGGCAGGGCGCCGACATCAAAATCCGCGGCTCCGCGCCCGTTTACGCGGCGCGGAGCGGGGAGGGTGGGCGCCACGCGCAGTCCCGCCACGACCGCGCGAAAGTGGCCGAAGCCTATTATTCCACGCGGGCCTCTCGCGCGCAGCGTAGCCTGGATGCCTGGATGGGGCACAATGAATGGGATGGCTGGAACTGACGCTGCGGTGGTAGCTCTGGAGGCAGGACCTTGGCTAAATATCGCGGCCGTTGACGTCCAGCGATAGTTTTTCGACCGATTCCTTGAGGCCGGGCTGCGCAGGATAGACCGCGAGCGCCTTCTCGAACGCCTCCAGCGCGCGCTTGTCGAGCCCTGCGCGCTGCAGGATAACGCCCATCCCCATCAAGGCGCCGAAGTGGCGCGGCTCGAGCCGCAGCACCTTGTCGATGTCGGCCATGGCGCCATCGGCGTCTTCGCTCATGAAGCGGACCGTGGCTCGTTCGTTCCAGGCCTCCGCCCAGCCCGGCGCAATCGCCACCAGCCGGTCCAGCAGCGTCAGCGCCTGCGTGTAATTCTTGGCCTCCACCGACGCCATGGCCCGCTGCATGATGAGGGCGGCCGTATCCGATGGGGTTTGCATCCAGATCCGCTGGATCGCCGCGGCATAGAGCTGCGCCTCTTGCGGCTCGGCCGCTTCGCCAAGACGCTTGAACAGATCGTCGAGGGTCCGCTGGCGCAAAACCGCGGGCTCGGGCTTCGGCGTGAGGGCTTTCTTCAGCTCATCAGCGCGGGCTTTCTCCTTCGCCGCCTTGAGAGCGGCCTCATCCTTGACGGGATCTTGAGGCCTGGCCGCGCCGCCCGGCGAGCTGCCTGCGCCGCCGCCAAAGGGCCGCCCCTGCGGCGAAAGGGTCGCGCCGTCGCGGCGGAAGTCAAATCTGTCCGGCCGATCAGCTGATTGCCCGCCGGGAATGGGTTCATCATCGCCAAGGACGCGCCAGCCGTCGGGCAGACCGCCCGGCCATTGCTGGCGGGACGGCGCCCCGTCTTCGGCGGCCATGACGCCCGTCAAGGAGACTGCAACGGCGAGCGCTGCAATGAGCAGAGGGAAGGCCCGTTCAACCATTGGCGCAGGCTAATGCGACTTCGTCAAAACGTCAAAGCGCGCGGACCCGCCGCGCGCTTTCTTTGAACACCGTCGTCATCGACGTCGCTTTTTGAAGGAATAACGCCTTCACAAACAAACGCTTAGCCCTGGCGGGCCTTATAGCGCTTCTGCGTCTTGTTGATGATATAGACGCGGCCCTTGCGGCGGACCAGCTGATTGTCGCGATGACGCCCGCGCAGCGATTTCAGAGAATTACGGACTTTCATCGGACCAATCCAAACGAAAACGACCGGCGTTGCGGCCGGTTCGAACAAGATGAGTGTGTCTATGCCCCATCGGCTGCGGGAGATCAACCCCGCGCAAAGCCAAACCGGCGAGACCAAGCCGCGGCTGCCTTCTCCGGGGCCGCACAAGACAGGCTGGCATAGCGTTTGCGCGGAGTTTTGGCTCCAGGGATTTTTTCAACGGAGATTTGTGTGAGCGGCGATTTTTCTGCAGAGCAAAAGCGCTATCTCGAAGGCTTTGCGTCCGGCCTGCAGATCGCCCGCGCAGGGCGGGGTCTTGCAGGCGCCGGGCCCGGGACGGCGGCGCCGAGCGGCCCGGACGCGCCGCACCTCGCCGCCATGGCGCGGCAGGAGGCGCAGGGCAAGAAGCTGGTCGATCAGGAGAAGTGGAAGCGCGAGGAGCATCCCTTTGACGCCTATCACCGGCTGAAAGAACAGGCTCGCCGCGACGAATTCCCCAAGCCCCCGGACAATTTCCGCTGGCGCTACTACGGCCTCTTCTATGTCGCGCCCAATCAGGACGCCTATATGTGCCGGTTGCGCATCCCCAACGGGGTGGTGACGCATTGGCAATTCGCGGCGCTCGCCGAGATCGCCGATCGCTTCGCCGGCGGCTACAGCCATGTGACGACCCGGGCCAATCTGCAGCTGCGCGAGATCCCGGCGCGGCACGCGACCGGCGTCCTCGAGGCGATCCAGGATATCGGCCTTTCCTCGCGTCATTCCGGGGCGGACAACATCCGCAACGTCACCGGCGACGCCACCGCGGGCTTCGGCGTCCTTGAGCTGCTCGACACGCGTCCTTACGCGCGCGAATGGCACTTCCATGTGCAGAACGAACGCGTCATGAGCGGATTGCCGCGAAAATTCAACGTCGCCTTCGACGGCGGCGGGGCCATTGCGACGCTCGAGGACACCAATGACATCGGCTTTCAGGCGGTGGAAGTGCTGCCGGGCGCGAGCGTTCCGGCCGGCGTCTATTTTCGCCTCCTGCTCGGCGGCATCAGCGGCCACAGGGATCTTGCGCGCCCGACCGGCGTCGTGGTCGCCCCGGCGGAGGCGACGAAGATCGCCAATGCTATCGTCCTCGTTTTCATCGATCGCGGCAATCGCGCGGACCGCAACAAGGCGCGGCTCAAATATGTGCTCGACGACCTCGGCTTCGACGCCTTCCTAAAACTCGTCGAGGAAAAGCTCGGTCATCCTCTGGCGCGGATCGACGAGAATTTTATCGCCCCGCGTCCGGCGCAGGATCGGCAGGCTCATATCGGCGTTCATCCGCAGCGCCAGCCCGGCCTCTATTATATCGGCCTCGTTCTGCCGGTCGGAAAACTGACCAGCGATCAGATGCGGGCCGTCGCCGCCATCGCCCGCGACTGCGGCGACGGTGAAATCCGGCTGACGGTCTGGCAGAATTTGCTGCTTCCCGGCATCCCGGAAGAAAAACTCCAAGAGGCGAAATCCGGCATCGAGGCGGCCGGCCTCGAATGGCGCGCCTCCAGCATAAGAGCGGGGCTCATCGCCTGCACCGGCTCCAAGGGTTGCCGGCTCGCCGCCGCCGACACCAAGGGCGCCGCGCAAGCCATAGCCGCCTATTGCGAGCCGCGGGTCGAACTCGACCAGCCCGTGAATATCCATGTGACCGGCTGCCATAATTCCTGCGCGCAGCATTACATCGGCGATATCGGCCTCATCGGGGCGCGCGTCGCTGACGATCCCGACAATGAAGACAGCGAAACGGTCGACGGCTTCAATGTTTTCGTCGGCGGCGGCTACGGGGTCGACGGCGCCATCGGCCGTGAGCTTGCGACGAACGTCAAGGCGAGCGACGCGCCGCAACTCGTCGAAAGCCTGCTCAAGGCCTATATGGCCGGGCGCGCCTCGCCGGAGCAGAGCTTCCAGCAATTCACCGCGAGCCGTTCGCTCGAAGATCTGCAATCCATCGCGAGGGCGTGCGCATGAGCCTGCATGAAGCGCCGCCGATTTCGGCGCCCCTCATTCCGGACAACGCGCCTTTTTCGCAGGAGCAGCGGGCCTGGCTCAACGGCTTTATCGCCGGATTGATCGCCCCCGATATTGCCGCAGCGCAGGGCGCTCCGGCGTCGCCAGCGGCCGCAGCGGAAGAGGAGATCACCTGGCACGATCCCTCGATGCCTCTCGCCGAGCGCATGAAGCTCGCCGAAGACAAGCCGCTGCCCCTGAAACTGATGGCCGCCATGGCGCAGCAGGATTGCGGCCAATGCGGCTATGATTGCCAGAAATATGCCGCCGCCATCGCCAGCGGCGAGGAAAAGCGCCTGAACCTCTGCGCGCCCGGCGAAAAGCCGACCGCGCGCATGGTGAAAGCGCTAGTCGAGGGCGCCGGCGGGGAGGCTGCGCCGGCGGCGGGGGAGGCTCCTGCCGCCCCGGCCGGCGTGCCAAAATCGTCAAAGCCGCTCGGCTATGCGCGGGAAAACCCCGTCGAGGCGCGGTTCCTTTCCCGCGCGCGCCTCAACAAGGAAGATTCGGAGAAATCCACCTATCACATCGAGTTCGATCTTTCGGAGAGCGGCCTCGATTACACGGTCGGCGACAGTTTTGGGGTGTTTCCGACCAATGATCCGGAGCTGGTCGATCAGATCCTTGCCGCCATCCGCGCGCCGGCCGATTTCCCGATCGGCGAGGGCACGCTGCGCGAGGCGCTGATCCATGATCTGGCGCTGCATTCGGCGCCGGACGCTTTGTTCGAACTCATCTCCTATATTGTCGGCGGCGAGCGGCGAAAGCTGGCGCGCAGCCTTGCCAAGGGGGAGGATCCCGAAGGCGACGCGTCGACCCTCGACGTTCTCGCCGCGCTCGAAAAATTTCCCGGCATCCACCCGGACCCGGAAGCTTTCGTCGAAAGCCTCGAGCCGCTGCAGCCGCGGCTTTATTCCATTTCATCCTCGCCGAAAGTCGATCCGCACAGGCTGTCGCTCACGGTCGATCATGTGCGCTATCTGATCAAGGAGCGCGTGCGGCGCGGCGTCGCCTCGAGCTGGCTGGGGGAGCGCATTGAGCCCGGCGCAAGGTTCAAGGCCTATGTTCAGCGCGCGCATAATTTTGCGCTTCCTGCCAGTGGCGACACGCCGATCATCATGGTCGGCCCTGGCACCGGCGTCGCGCCGTTCCGCGCCTTTCTGCATGAACGCTGCGCCACCAAGGCGAGCGGCGGCGCCTGGCTGTTTTTCGGCCATCAGCGTCGCGCGGCCGATTTTTTCTATGAGGAGGAGCTGACCGGCTTTCTGGCCAATGGCGCCCTGACAAAACTATCGCTCGCCTGGTCGCGCGACGGCGACACAAAAACCTATGTGCAGGACAAGATGCGCGAGGAGGCCGCAAACCTGTGGGAGTGGCTCGAAAAAGGCGCCCATTTCTACATCTGCGGCGACGCCAAGCGCATGGCCGCCGACGTCGAGCGGGCGATGGTCGATATTGTGGCCGAGGCAAAGGGCGTTGATCAGAAGGCCGCGCAGGGCTTTGTGGCGGAGCTGAAGAAAACAGGGCGCTATCAGGCCGACGTTTATTGAGGTTTGGCCCTCAGGGGGGCCCCAGCCAGCCACCCGCAACTTTCCGGCATGATGCTTTGGCGCCGCTCTTTCGCCAGACTTTGCGCCTCATAAGATCGCGAGCGCTGTTTGCGCTGGGTCTTGATGGGGCGAGAATGCGCGGGCGTTTTTTGGTTTCGATCGCGCTTTTGATGGCGCTCGCCGGCCCCGCGAGCGCCCATCCCCATGTCTGGATCAGCGGGCAGGAGAGCGTGATCTTTAGCCCCGCCGGCGAGATCGTCGCGATCCGCCATGCCTGGGTTTTCGACGAAATGTATTCCGCCTTCGTGACGGAAGGCGCCGGCAAGAAGGGCGCGCTGCTGACCAAGGCCGATCTCGCCCCGCTCGCCAAGAGCAATGTCGAGGATTTGGCCGAATTCGACTATTTCACCCACGCCAAGGTCAAGGGCGTGAAGCTGGAGTTCCTTGAGCCGACGGATTATTCGCTCGAGGAACGGCCGGACAAGCTCGTCGAATTGTGCTTCACCATGCCGCTGAAGCAGCCGATCACGCCAAAGATTTTTTCGTTTCAGGTCTATGACCCGACTTATTTCGTCGCCTTCGAACTCGACAAGCAAAATCCCGTCTCCTTCGTCAATGCGCCGAAGGGATGCTCAACCAATATCGCCGGCGCCAAAAAACTGGCGGACGATGAATCGAAGAAGCTGACCGAATCCTTCTTCAGCGGCTTGTCGCCGGGAAGCGATTTCGGCGTAAAGCTCGCCTCGTCCGTCGTGGTCGCCTGTCCGTGAGGCCGCGTTGAAAAAATCTTCAAAACTCTTGACTTGCCTTCTGTTTCTAGCGATGGCCGGGCCGAGCTTTGCGCAGGGCGTGCATCATCCCTTTGCGGTTGGCGTCAACGAGGGCGCGGCGAGCGCGACCGGCTTTTCCGGCTGGATTTTGGCGCAGGAGAGCTGGTTCTACCGGCTGCTGTCGGGCGCCGTGCGGGCGATCAAATCCGGCGGCTCGAACGGCTTCATGCTCGCGGCGCTGAGCTTTGGCTATGGCGTATTTCACGCCGCCGGACCCGGCCACGGCAAGGCGGTGATCGCCGCCTATATGGTCGCCGATGAAAGGCAATTTTACCGCGGCCTCGTGATCTCGCTGGCGGCGGCGTTGCTGCAGGGCGTTGTCGCGGTGGCGCTGGTCGCCATCGCTTTCCTTGCCGTGGGGACGACGGCCAAACACATGACGGCGGCCGCCAACTGGATCGAGATCGCGAGTTTCGCCGGAGTCACGCTTCTCGGCGCCGTGCTGACGCTGGCCAAGGGCCGGGCGCTCTACGCCGCCTGGCGGCAGGCGCCGGCGCGTGAGGCGCTCGCGGCTTTCGGTCCGCTACAGCCGGCCGGTTTTTCCTCCGGCCAGTTTGTGGCGGCGGAGGGGCCGCATATCCACACGGCTGATTGCGGCCATGTCCACGGTCTCAATCCGGACGAACTCGGCGAGGGTTTTTCGTGGAAGAAGGCGTTGCTGACGGTCGCCGCGGCCGGCTCGCGGCCCTGCTCCGGCGCCATTCTGGTGCTGGTCTTCGCCTCGGCGCAGGGCGTGTTTGCGGCAGGCGTCGGCGCGGTGCTGGCCATGTCGCTCGGCGTCGCCATCACCACCGGCGCGCTGGCGGCTTCGGCCGTTTTCGCGAAGAAAACAGTTGGACGTCTTCTCGGCGCGCAGAGCTGGCGCGGCATGTTCGCCGGGCGTTTGTTCGAAGCCGCCGCCGCCCTCGCGGTGCTGGCGTTTGGTCTCTTGATGCTGACGGCTTCGCTGGCGGGGGGGAGCCTCGGCGGATAGCGACGCGGAGGGCGCGCCCAAAACTCAAATTGAGAAATCATCTCCCGGGTCGGCGAAGCTGTCGATGAAGCCGCGCCGGATCAACTCCTTGACGATCGCGGCCGCCGCCTGTTGCGGGGTCTGGCCGTCGCGGGCGACGATCATTTCCGGATTTAGCGGCGCCTCATAGCGCTGATCGACGCCGGTGAAATTCTTGATCTCGCCAGCGATGGCCTTTTTGTAGAGGCCCTTCGGGTCGCGCGCGATGCACTCCTCGATCGGCGTATCGACGAAAACCTCCAAAAACTCGCCGTCATCCAGCAGGTCGCGCACCAGCTGGCGTTCGGCGGCGAACGGCGAGATGAAGGAGCAGAGGACGATAAGTCCCGCATCCGTCATCAGCTTGGCGACCTCGCCGACGCGGCGGATATTTTCGACGCGGTCGACTTCGGTGAAGCCGAGGTTCTTGTTGAGCCCGTGGCGGATATTGTCGCCGTCGAGCAGGACGGTGCGCAGGCCATGCGCAAAAAGCCAGGACTCGACGAGATTGGAGATGGTCGATTTGCCCGAGCCCGAAAGGCCCGTGAACCACAACACCGCCGGCTTCTGATTGTTCAGCCGCGCGCGGTCAAGCTTGCCGATGCTGAGCCCATGCCGATGAATATTGGTGGCGCGGCGCAGGCCAAAGGAGACAAGGCCGGCGGCGGCGGTGGCGTTGGTCGCGCGGTCGATCAGAATGAACGAACCGGTGGTGTGATTGTCGGCGTAAGGGTCGAAGGCGATCGGCGACGCCGTCGCCAGATTGCAGACGCCGACCTCGTTGAGACTGAGGGTGCGCGCCGGAAGTTGGCCGAGCGTGTTGACGTCGATCCGATGCTTCAGCTCCGTCACCGTGACAGGAACGGTTTTCGCGCCGCTTTTCAAAAGATAGGAGCGGCCGGGCATGAGCTTGTCTTCGCTCATCCAGATGAGATGGGCGGCGAACTGGTCGGACACGTCCGGCCGGCTTTTGGCGTCGGAGAGAAGATCGCCGCGCGCGATGTCGAGTTCGTCTGCAAGCGTCAAGGTGACGGCCTCGCCCGCGCCGGCGCTGGCAAGATCGCCATCGGCGGCAACGATACGCGCCACCTTCGAGGTCTTGCCTGAACCGGCGACGACGATCTCGTCGCCCGGCCGCACCGTACCGCTGGCGATCGTCCCGGCAAAACCGCGAAAGTCGAGGTGGGGCCGGTTCACCCATTGCACGGGAAAGCGGAATGGCTTTGCGCTCTGATCTTCCTCGACTTCGACCGTCTCGAGGAAGGAGAGCAGCGCCGGTCCCTTGTGCCAGGGCGTGTTGGCGCTTTTTTCCGAGACATTATCACCGTGGCGGGCGGAGATCGGGATCGGCGTGATCGAGGCAAAGCCGAGCGTCGCGGCGAAAGCCTTGAAGTCGGCGACGATCTTGTTGAACCCTGCCTCGTCGAAGCCGGTGAGGTCGATCTTGTTGACCGCCAGCACGACATGCCGGATGCCGATCAGCGACACGATGGCGGCGTGACGGCAGGTCTGGGTCAACAGGCCCTTGCGGGCGTCGACGAGCAGGATGGCGAGGCTGGCGCTTGAGGCGGCAGTCGCCATGTTGCGTGTATATTGCTCATGGCCGGGAGTGTCGGCGATGATGAAGGCGCGGCGCGGCGTCGAGACATAGCGATAGGCGACGTCGATGGTTATGCCCTGCTCGCGTTCGGCCTCGAGACCGTCGACGAGAAGGGCGAAGTCGATGTCGTCGCCGGTGGTGCCGTGCCGCTTGGAGTCCCGTTCAAGTGCGGCGAAGTGATCGTCGAAGATGAGGCTTTGCTCGAACAGCAGGCGTCCGATCAGCGTCGACTTGCCGTCATCGACGGAGCCGCAGGTGAGCAGCCGCAGGGTTGGCGGCGGCGCGGCGTCAGACGTCTCCGTTGGTGTCGAGAGCCCGTGCGACGAGGCGGCGGCAACCGATTCGAGCATCAGAAATATCCCTCGCGCTTCTTCTTCTCCATGGATCCCGATTCATCGTGATCGATCAACCGTCCTTCGCGCTCCGACATGGTGGAGGCGCGCATCTCCGCGAGAATTTCGGGCAGCGTCGAAGCCTCGGAGCGCATCGCGCCGGTCAGCGGATAGCAGCCAAGCGTGCGAAAACGGACCTTCTCCATGCGCGGCGTTTCGCCAGGCAGCAGCGGCAGCCGGTCATCGTCGACCATGATCAACGCTCCGCCGCGCTCGACGACGGGCCGCTCCTTGGCGAGATAGAGCGGAACGATCGGCACCTCTTCAGCGGCGATATAGTCCCACACGTCGATTTCGGTCCAGTTCGACAGCGGAAACACCCGCATCGACTCGCCCGGTTTAATTCTGGTGTTGAAGATGTTCCACAGTTCCGGGCGCTGGTTGCGCGGATCCCAGGCGTGCGCGGTGGAGCGATGCGAGAAAATGCGCTCCTTTGCGCGGCTTTTTTCCTCGTCGCGACGGGCGCCGCCGAAAGCGGCGTCGAATTTCCATTTGTCGAGCGCCTGGCGCAGTCCCTCGGTCTTCATCACCTGCGTATGGACCGAGGAGCCGGAGGCTACGGGCGAGACGCCGCGCCGGACGCCGTCTTCATTGATATGGACGAGCAATTCCATGCCGACCCGCGCCGCCGTCTGATCGCGGAACGCGATCATTTCCTGAAACTTCCAGGTCGTGTCGACATGCAACAGCGGAAACGGCGGCTTGGCGGGAAAGAAGGCTTTCTGGGCGATATGCAGCATGACGCCCGAATCCTTGCCGATGGAATAGAGCATCACCGGCCGTTCGAACTCCGCCACCACCTCGCGCATGATGAAGATCGCCTCGGCTTCGAGACGAAGCAGATGAGGGGAGAGGATAGATTTCACGTATGTTGCCTGTGATACATTTGAATTTACGTCGTGAGTCATGTCAATATAAGGCGACGCCCGCTTTTGCAAACAGGACGGCGCGATAGGCGACGATCAGCCGCCGTCGAAGCGCAGGCGCGGCGCGACGCCGGGCTTGAGCTGCAGCGGCAGACCGGCGCAAATTTGCACCACGGCGCCGCAGGCTTCGGCCAGCGCCTGATTGAGCGAGCCTTGCGCGTCGCGGAAGGCGCGGGCGAGCGCATTGTCCGGGACGATTCCGCCGCCGACCTCGTTCGACACGATAATGCAGGGCCCTCCGACGCGGGGAAGGCTTGCGGCAAGCTCGGCTGTCGCCGCCGCGCAATCGTCCTCCCGCAGCAGGAGATTGCTGAGCCAAAGCGTGGCGCAGTCGACAAGGACAATCCGTCCGGGGCGGGCCTCCCGCTGCAGCGCGGCGACAAGGGCGAGCGGCTCTTCAACCAGCGTCCAGCCGGACCCGCGTTCGGCGGCGTGCCGGGCGATCCGCACCCGCATTTCCGCGTCGTGCGCCTGCGCCGTCGCAATGATGACCGGCCGCGCGCCCGAGCTTTCCGCGAGTTTTTGCGCGTAGTGGCTCTTGCCGGACCGGGCGCCGCCGAGAACGAGCAGGCTTCTCGTCGGCGGCTCGGTCGGATTCATCGGCGAGGGGCGGGGATCAGGTGCGCCAGGGATGGTCGGGCAGCTCGCTGACGCCGAGCACGGCGACGCCCGCCTGCGCGACAATATTGTCGTTTTCGACCGAACTGCCACTGACCCCGATCGCGCCGACCAGCACGCCTTCCTCATCGACGATCGGCAGTCCGCCCGGAAAAGTGATCAGTCCCTCGTTCGAATGTTCGATGCCGAACAGAGAACCGCCCGGCTGAGAAAGCTGCCCGATCGCGCCGGTCGGCATGCCGAAATAGAGCGCGGTCTTGGCCTTCTTGATCGAAATATCGATGCTGCCGACCCAGGCGTCGTCCATGCGATAGAACGCCTTGAGATTGGCGCCCGAATCGACGATCGCAATGCACATTTGCGTCTTGGTTTCGACGGCCTTCTTTCGCGCGGCCTCGATGGCGGCTTCGGCGTGGGCGATCGTGACGTGCATGGGATGCCTCTTTGAAAGATCTCGTTGCGCCTGCCCGCGGGTCCGCGCCGTGAAGCGGCCGTTTATCTCGGGCGTCTTTGAGATAGCCGTTGCTTGCCGGCAAAGCTAGATGCCGGCGACGAAGCCCGGCTTCGTTTCAGCCGGCGCCCCCAGCGGCCGGGATGAGGCGGGCGAAACAAGGCTGGCAATACGATTCCCTTCGGGATCGTCATGCCTTAGCATTGTCGTGAATTTTGAGGCGTCGCGTCGCAACGTTGGATCGGCGAAATGAGGCCGTCATTGATGGAATTTTGTCTGCGCGCGGCCTGTCTCGCCTTGACTGTTTGCGCCCTGGCCGCCCCGTCCGCGGCGGCCGAGCCGCAGCGGCTCAATCTTCTGAGCTGGGGCGACTATTTTGATCCGAAGGCGCTGGAGGAATTTACCGCCGAGACCGGCGTCGTGGTCGCCTATGACGTCTATGCGTCGCCGCAGGCGCTCGAGGCCAAACTGCGCGCCAAGAACGATTATGACGTCGCCGTCGCGCCCGGCCCGTCGCTGCAGGCGCTGATCGCGGGCGGCGCTCTGCGCAAGCTCGACAGGGCGAAGCTCGCCCATGCGCAGGACGTCGCGCCGGAGATGGCGGCGCGGCTTGCCGTGTTCGATCCGGGCAATCAATATGGCGTCGCATATTTGTGGTTCACCAACGGGCTTGCGTTCGACGTCGACAAGGCGCGCGCCGCAGGAGGGCCAGCCGCCTTTGATCCCGCCTCATGGGATCTTGCGTTCCGGCCGGAGCGGCTTTCGGCCTTTGCCGATTGCGGCGTCGCCATCCCGGATAGCCCGAGCGAGCTGTTCCCCGTGGCGCTGCGCTATTTGCGCCTCAATCCGGCGTCGCGGAACGAGGCCGAGCTGAGGCGCGCCGGCGATTTCCTCAGCGCAATGCGGCGCGCGATCCGCAAATTCAGCGATTCGGATGATGTGGGGGCCCTCGCCAGTGGCGAGATCTGCCTCGCCGTCGGATCGAGCCTCGCCAGCCTGCAGGCGCGAGCGCGGGCTCGGGAGGCCGAAAACGGCGTCGAAATCGGCTACGCCATTCCGAAGGAAGGCGCCCTGATCTCGATCGACGCCCTGGCGGTTCCGCTGTCGGCGCCGCATCCCGAGGCGGCTTTCGCTTTCATCAATTTCATGCTGCGGCCGGAGATCGCCGCGCGCAATACCAACGCCACCAATCTCGCCAATAGCGTGCCGGCCTCAAGGCCCTGGATCGCCAAGGACATCGCCGGCAATAAAGCAATCTATCCGGACCCGGACCTGATGGCGCGCCTGTTCTGCACACCAAATCCCGACGCGGCGACGCAAAAGCTCATCGCGCGGGAGTGGGTCAGAGTGAAAACGGGGAAATATCCCTAAAAGCCGGCAGAGCAGTTAGACACGCGGCCGCAGTTTCAACCCTTGGCGAATTGTGTCTTGATCAGCCCGACGATGGCCGTGACGATTGCGCCGCTGACGCCGCCGCCGACCGCTTGCCCGAGCAGGACTCCGATGTCGACGCCGCCGGCGCCCGAGAGCGCCGGAATGAGCGCCGAGAGAAGCTGGCCGCCGAGGCCGCCGCCGATCGCGCCGCTGATTGTGCTCCCGGTCTGGCCCAAGCCGAAATCCTTGAACTTCGACAAAAGATTTCCGCCAGCGCCGCCGGCAATGACCTGGATAAGGAAACTGATGATTGCCCCGGACATTTTTTTCCTCCGTTTGGGAGCTGCATTTGGACGGCCAATTTGACCCCGCCCGTCAAGCTGAACCATTGCCAGAGCGAAAGCAATGTAGGGAAGCGGCAGCGCAACGGCAATTTTTGACGTTTTGGCGCAAGCGGAAGAACGGCGGCCCGCGCGGCGAATGCGGGGCTTAATCCATCAAGGCGGAACCGTGATATAGAGCCGGGGGATAGTGGGGACTAAAGCGAGCAAGCGCCTCATTTTTCAGCAAAATCTTCATTGCCTCCGGCCGTCGTTTGACCATCTTGGCGCAGCGGGCGTCATTTTTTCCCGGAAGACCGTGTTGACAAGGGATCGGGGGTCGCCATATAAGCCCCTCATTGGAAGCGGCGCTGCTGATGTGGCGGGCGCGGATTTCGTTTCTCGGGATGCTCTCGGGTTTTGCTTCCCTGGTCTGGGTTACGACCGGGGCGGTTAGCGTTGTCTGCGTTTTG
>NZ_PDZR01000039.1 GCF_002891535.1 Methylocella silvestris
CCCCCTAAAGAAAATAACCCCCTAAACCCTCGGGAGAGGGCGGCATCGCCCGCACAGCATCGCCTGCCGACCGATTTCGAGCCGAGTGCGGATGATCTGGCCTTCGGTGCGGCGGAGGGGCTGAGCGGCGCGGAGATCGCCCGGACGATCGAGGATCTTCGCCTTTGGGCGGCCGAGGCGATCGGCACGAAGGCGCTACGCGCCGACTGGCACGCCACGCTGCGCCGGTTCATGCGCCGCGACGCCGACGCCAAGCGAACTCGGCCGTCATCGCCGGCAAGCGTGCCCCCGGCGGCGTTGCCGAAAACCTTCCACGTCAAACGCGACTCGCCGCAAGGCGAGGCGTGGTGGTCATTCGTCAAATCCAAGACCGGGAAAACGCCGCCGCTCGACAAAGCCGGCGGCTGGCGCTTCCCAAGCGAATGGCCGCCCGGCGAGCCGACGCGCGCTCAACAGATGGCGGAGAGTTGAGCGCGCGCTTGACGAAACGACCGACGCGGCATGGCTAGGACAGCATCTAGGACAAATCGAGAAATAAATGGGCAAGATATTGATAACATTAACAGTCTGGCGGACTCCCTCTCCGCCAGCCGCCTGTTTTTGACCGTCCGCCATTGTCCGAAACTCCGTTGACGTGTGAGCCGTGATGGCGCGCTTCCACCCGATGGCGACGAATTCGCCGAAGGCGTGGAGTTGCTCGCTTCTCCCCGCGGCCCGCGGAAAGACCCCAAGCCAATCTCCGAAACCGGTTCCGACGCGGGGCGCACGGAATCCGAAATTCGCGCCGTCGGCAGCCGCAATTTTTGCGTGCGTAAGCGGGTCAAACGGACTTTATCGTCTCGTGCGACTTTCCAGATACATGTGGCGCCGTAGGCCGGATAAGCGCACGCGACCTTTCGTCCGCCGCCTGCGGCTCTGACATAGATCCTGTTATTTCAATAGGTTAATAGATCAGCGCGGATTGAATTGAATTGGCACGCATCATGCGGACCGCCTAAGCGAATTGCCGCCGCGTCAGTGATCGATGCGCAGAGAGCAATCGCAGGGGGAGGGCTAAAGTCATGACCGATGTGGTTATCGTTTCGGCCGCGCGCACAGCAATTGGGTCGTTTGGCGGATCGCTGTCCGGCATCGCGGCGCCCGAGCTTGGAGCAATCGTCGTCCGTGAGGCGATGCGCAGGGCCGGTGTCGATCCAACAGAGATTTCGGACGTCGTCCTCGGCCAGGTACTCACCGCCGGACAGGGGCAGAACACCGCTCGACAGACGGCCCTGAAAGCCGGACTTCCAAATGAAACGGCGGCGCTGACAATTAACCAGGTCTGTGGGTCCGGACTTCGGGCGGTCGCGCTTGGCTACCAGGCCATCAAGGCCGGCGACGCGGGAATTGTTGTCGCGGGAGGGCAGGAGAGCATGAGCCTTTCTGCTCACTGCGCCCATCTACGAAACGGCGTGAAGATGGGTCCGCTCGAACTCGTCGATACTATGATCAAGGACGGGCTGTGGGACGCGTTCAACGGCTACCACATGGGCGTAACCGCGGAAAATGTAGCCGAAAAATACCAGATATCACGCGACGAACAGGACAGCCTTGCGGTCGCATCTCAACAAAAGGCGGCGGCGGCGCAACAGGCTGGAAAATTCAGAGACGAGATCGTCCCCGTGACGGTATCGACCCGCAAAGGAGAGCTCGTCGTGGACGTCGATGAGCATCCCAAGCCCGCCACTACCGCCGAGGGTCTAGGAAAGCTTCGACCCGCTTTCAACAAGGCCGGCTCTGTCACCGCAGGCAACGCATCCGGTCTGAACGACGGCGCATCGATCACTTTGCTCATGAGCGCCGCAGAAGCGAACCGGCGCGGGCTTACGCCATTGGCCCGTATCGCCTCATGGGCGACGACCGGCGTCGATCCGGCAATCATGGGGACCGGCCCGATCCCCGCCAGCCGGCAGGCTCTGGCGAAGGCTGGCTGGAAAGCTCAGGATCTCGACCTCATCGAGGCCAATGAGGCGTTTGCGGCTCAGGCATGCGCGGTCAATAAAGACATGGGATGGGATCCGGCGCGCGTTAACGTCAACGGCGGCGCCATTGCGCTCGGGCATCCCATCGGCGCCTCGGGAAACCGCATCCTCGTTACGCTCTTGCATGAAATGCGCCGGCGCGGGGTTGCGAAGGGCCTCGCCACGCTGTGCATAGGCGGCGGCATGGGCATCGCACTCTGCGTCGAGCAATAATTTCACCGTAGCGATCGCTCCCGAGCTTTCGGATATCCGTCTCCGACCCGTCGGACCCGGCTCGGCTGCATGACGAAGTCCGTTTGAAGATAACGACGCGGGACCCGGCGGCGAGATCGGGACGGTCGGGAAACGCCATAATCGGAGGGAGCTATCATGACTCGAGTTGCAGTTGTCAGCGGCGGGACGCGCGGCATAGGGGCAGCAATTGCAAAGGCGCTCAAGGCTGTTGGCTATCAGGTCGCCGTGACCTATCACGGCAACGACGAAGCCGCCCAGAAATTCAATGCGGAGACCGGCGTCCATGTCTTCAAATGGGACGTATCGAACTATGACGCCTGTGTGGAGGGCCTCGCGAAGATTGGCGCCGCCGTCGGTCCAGTTGACGTGCTCATCAACAATGCGGGGATAACCAGGGACGGCATGTTGCACAAGATGACGCCGGACCAATGGTATGCGGTGATAAACACCAATCTGAATTCACTGTTCAACATGTGCCGACCCGTCATTGAAGGAATGCGCGAGCGAAATTTCGGACGGATCATCAATATCTCGTCGATAAATGGCCAGAAGGGCCAAATGGGCCAGACCAATTATTCTGCCGCAAAAGCCGGTGACATCGGCTTCACAAAGGCTCTGGCGCAAGAAAACGCAAGCAAAGGCGTTACGGTCAACACGATCTGCCCAGGCTATATCGCGACCGAGATGGTCCTGGCGGTTCCAAAGGAAATTATTCAAAAGTCTATCCTGCCGCAGATTCCCGTTCGGCGGCTTGGAGCGCCGGAAGAGATCGCGCGCTGCGTTGTCTTCCTCGCGTCGGACGAGGCCGGATTCATCACCGGCTCTACGCTGTCCGCCAACGGCGGCCAATACATGATGTGAGCTCGTCCGTCAGGGCGGCGCGGGGGATGGACGCCGAAATAGCCCGGTGGAGCGGCGCAACGCTGATCCCGCATTATGCGCAAGCTTGCCGCATTTCGTGGAAGGGAGCCTCACTTGGACGACAAAGCCTCAAAATTCGAAATTGTCCGCCCGTCGGCTTTGCAGACATCCGCCGCTGCTCCAGCCAGCGCGTCTGAGGTTGCTTTCCCGGCCGGCGGAGCCGTCATTGCGGAGATGATGCAGGATGCGGCGCGGATCGGCGCCGCTATCGCAACACGTCCGTGGTCCTTCATTCAGATGCAGGTCGACGCTTGGACAGACCAACTCGACCTTCTAGAATATGTTTTGCGGCGCGCCTCAGGCCAACCGGCGGAGCCGATCGCAAAGCCCGCGCATGACGACAGGCGTTTCAAGGATGTGGAATGGAGCAAGGCTCCACTGTATGACGCAATCAAGCAAAACTATCTGCTCGCCGTTTCTCGGGCAAATCGCGCGCTCGAAGGCGTGCATGGCCTGGATGACGAGCTTCGCCAGCGAGCCGATTTCTATCTCAGGCAAATATGCGATGCGCTCGCGCCGACAAATTTCGCAATCACCAATCCGGAAGTCATGCGCGCTACGCTGAGCGGCGGCGGGGCGAACCTTTTCAGGGGCGCGCAGCGCCTGGCTGACGATATCGTTCGGGGCGGCGGCCGTCTAAACCCCGAGCTAAGCGATCGCTCGGCGTTCGATGTGGGCCGCAATCTGGCGACCACGCCGGGCAAGGTGATTTACGAGAACGACTTGATGCAGCTGATCCAATATGACGCCGCCACCGAACAGGTCAGGCGAGTTCCGGTTCTCATCGTACCGTCCTGGATCAACAAATTTTATGTGCTCGACCTCTCGGAGCGCAACTCGTTCGTGCGGTGGCTGGTGGGAGAGGGCCACACAGTATTTATTATCTCCTGGATCAACCCAGACAGTCGTCACGCCGACAAGACCTTTGGGGACTATATGGCGCTCGGCCCTCTCGCCGCGCTTGAGGAGATCACGCGCGTGACGGGGGAGCCTTCCGTCAACGCTGTGGGCTACTGCATTGGGGGAACGCTTCTCGCCACGACCCTGGTTGTCATGGCCAGTCGCGGCGACAAGAGGATCGCCTCGGCGACCTATTTCGCCACGCTTGTCGATTTCACCGATCCTGGCGACATGGCCGTGTTCACGAGCGAGGCCCATCTCGCTACGCTCGCAAAGGAAATGGCGGCGAACGGCTATCTCGACGCGCGAGTCATGGCGGATACTTTCAATTTGTTGAAGGCCAATGATCTGATCTGGTCGACCACTATCAAGAGCTATCTACTCGGCAAGGATCCTGTGCCGTTCGATCTCCTTTTTTGGAACAGCGACGCAACCCGCATGCCGGGTGGCGTACATACATTCTTCCTGCGCAACATGTATCGTGACAATCGTCTTGTCGTCGCGGGGGGGATCGCTGTCAACGGCGCGCCTGTGGATATGCGCAAGGTAGACACGCCCTGCTTCATCCTCTCGACGCGGGAAGATCATATTGCTCCCTGGCGCTCGACTTACGCAGCGACCCGCCTCTTTCGTGGAGACACGACATTCGTCCTGGCCGGCTCTGGCCACGTCGCAGGCGTCATCAATCCGCCGGTGTCGAACAAATACTCCTACTGGACGAACGACGCCCTTCCGGAAGATGCGGAGGAATGGCTGGCGGGCGCTACTGAGAACGTCGGCTCTTGGTGGAGCCACTGGCAGGAGTGGCTGGCTCGTCATTCCGGCGATCGCATGCCCGCCCGGCGGACAGCCGGCCAGACGCCGACCCGGATTGAGGACGCGCCAGGCCGGTATGTAAAAGTCACATAGCGGCCTGGCGCGGCGATCGCTGTGCGGTTGCATGGTTTGAACGGGATCGGACGCGGCGCGCGGCCGGCTGGAAAGAGAGCGCGATATGCACCCCTTTGCCTACGAATTTCATGAGATGTCGCATTTTGCATTGGCGCCCGCGCGCGCCATCTCTGATATGGCTCAGCTCTGGTTGAAAACTCCCGCGAATTTCTTCGGCCATACGCATGTTGGCAAGAACGTGAGCGCGTCCGTCGAGCTTTTTGAACGACTGACGCGGCGCTATGGAAAGCCTGCATTCGGGCTTTCCAGCACGGCGGGTCCCGGCAAATCCGTCCCGGTCACGGAGCGAGTCGTATGGCGCCGACCGTTCTGCAAAGTGCTTCAATTCCAGCACGGGCTCGCCACGAGTGCGTCGAGGCCTCGGTCCAAGCTCCTGATCGTGGCGCCAATGTCCGGCCACCACGCGACCTTGCTGCGCGGCACTGTCGAGGCCTTTTTGCCATTCTACGACGTATATATCACCGACTGGGTCGACGCGCGGTCAATTCCCTTGTCGGCGGGTCGGTTCGACCTCGACGATTATATCGACTACCTGATCGCGATCTGCCAGAGCTTGAGCGAAGAAAGCGATGAGAGCCCCCTGCATACGCTAGGCGTGTGCCAGCCGGCCGTCCCCCTGATCGCCGCCATTGCTCGGATGGAAGCCGAGGGCAATCCAAACGTTCCAGCTTCGATGACCTTGATGGGCGGCCCGATCGATACGAGGCGTTGCCCCACCAAGGTAAATCTCCTGGCGCAGGAGCGCGGCAGCGGCTGGTTCAGGCGCAATTGCATCAGCGCCGTGCCTCTCGGCTATAGCGGCGCCGGCCGCCAGGTCTATCCCGGATTTCTGCAGCTCGCCGGGTTCATGGCAATGAATATCGATCGCCACGTCAGCGCCCACATGAATTTATTTTGCCATCTGGTCGAGGGAGACGGCGATTCGACGGAGAAACATCGCGAGTTCTATGATGAATATTTGTCGGTCATGGATCTCACCGCAGAATTTTATCTACAGACCGTTGACTCGGTCTTCGTAAGGCATACGCTTCCGAAAGGCGAGATGACGCACCGCGGCGAGAAGGTCGATCTCGCCGCCATCCGCAGGGTCGCTCTGATGACCGTCGAAGGCGAAAATGACGACATTTCCGGGGCTGGCCAGACCTTGGCCGCGCAGGACCTTTGCTGCAATATTCCCGCGTCGATGAAAGCGAATTATCTACAGGAGAAAGTCGGCCATTACGGCGTCTTCAACGGCTCGAGATTCCGCGATCAGATCGCGCCGCGGATTGTTGAGTTTCATGGCGGCTTGAGATGAAACAGGCCTCTGTCCGAAAGAAAGGTTTTTGGAAGCCAGCGGGTCCAGGCGGCTCCAGTCATCTGGCGTTCAAGGTCATTGAGATGTAGCTGGCGACAACCGTCACGCGACGACCTTGCCAACGCCCAGTGGCGGGAGGGTTCATCGGTGAGATCGCGGCCGACTTTTCGATCAGGTTGGCGGGTCGTCCAAGCCTTTGGCGAGGGCGCCCGCAACCGATCGGAATGTAGCTTTAATGTAGACGCTTGCTCTTGTTCGCCACGGCGCCTCTCAATCCTAACAAGATAATGCGCGACCATGTCCAGCATCGAAACAGCTGCTTTACGATCGCGAGACAAAGGGCGCCTTTTTGGCTTTCTGATTTTCAAGCCAACAACTCGTCTCATTTTGCGGTCTTTCAGACTTTGACGTTGCCGGGCCGCATCACGGAGGCCGGCATACATAAGTACGATCAAGGATCTAGTCGTTTGCGGGGAAATCGATTGGCATTGGCACATGGAATGCAGCGTCTACTGCAACGCCCAGCGAACTTTGTCCGGACGGGCTGAAGCCGCAACTAATCGGCTCGGCGATAGTGGGAGGGAACATTGGATCAAGATCGCGATCCCGCGGAGATGCGGGAGTGGCTCGACGCGCTCGATTCGGTCGAGGCGTTTGAAGGTATTGGCCGGGTCGACGAACTGCTTGAAGGCATCGTCACGGCGGCGCGACGGAAAGGCGCGAAACTTCCGTTTGCAGCCAACACAGCCTACGTCAACACGATACTGCCGCATGAGGAGCCGGCCGGGCCATTCGACCGAACGCTCGAGCACAAGATCCGCTCCGTTATCCGATGGAACGCCGCCGCTATCGTTCTACGCGCGAACAAGACTTCATCCGAACTCGGCGGCCATATCGCCAGTTTCCAGTCCGCGGCGACGCTTTACGATACCGGCTTCATGCATTTCTGGCATGCGCCAACGGAGACACACGGCGGCGATCTCATCTATTATCAGGGTCATTGCTCACCCGGCATCTATGCCCGCGCCTTCGTTGAAGGACGGCTGAGCGAGGAGACGCTGCTCAACTTCCGTCAGGAAGTCGGCGGCGGCGGCCTGTCTTCCTATCCGCACCCGTGGCTCATGCCGGACTTCTGGCAGTTTCCGACGGTCTCGATGGGTCTTGGTCCGCTGCTGGCAATCTATCAGGCGCGATTTCTCAAATATCTTGACTGCCGAGGGCTCGCCGACGCCAAGCAGCGCAAGGTCTGGGCCTTCATGGGCGACGGCGAGATGGACGAGCCGGAATCGCTGGGCGCCATTTCGCTCGCTGGCCGCGAGCATCTCGATAATCTGATTTTCGTCATCAATTGCAATCTGCAACGGCTCGACGGACCCGTGCGCGGCAACGGCAAGATCGTGCAGGAGCTCGAGGCCGATTTTCGCGGCGCGGGGTGGAACGTCATCAAGGTCCTTTGGGGATCCGGCTGGGATGCGCTGCTTGCCAAGGACGTGTCGGGCATCCTCCGCAAGCGCATGGAGGAATGCGTCGACGGCGAATATCAGGATTTCAAATCAAAGGACGGCGCCTATATCCGCGAACATTTCTTTGGGAAATATCCAGAACTGAAAGCCATGGTCGCTCACATGAGCGATGACGAAGTGTGGAAGCTGACGCGCGGCGGACACGATCCGCGCAAGGTCTACGCGGCTTACAAGGCGGCGGTCGAACATACGGGCCAGCCGACCCTCATTCTCGCCAAAACCGTGAAGGGCTATGGCATGGGCGAGGCGGGCGAAGGCCAGATGATCACCCATCAGGCCAAGAAAATGGGCGTCGAGGCGCTGCGCCAGTTCCGCGACCGCTTCCAGATCCCGGTCAGCGACGAGCAGCTGAAGGAGATCCCCTTTATCCGCCTTGCCCCCGACTCTCCGGAAGCAAAATATCTCGCTGAGCGCCGCGCCGCCCTTGGCGGCAGTCTGCCGGCGCGACAGCGCCGGTCGACGCCGATCGAGATTCCGCCGCTGTCCGCTTTCGAAGCGCAGCTGAAGTCGACCGACGCGCGCGAAATCTCGACCACAATGGCCTTCGTACGCATCCTGAACACGCTGTTGCGCGACAAGAATATCGGCAAGCGCATTGTGCCGATCGTTCCCGATGAAAGCCGCACATTCGGCATGGAAGGCATGTTCCGCCAGTTCGGGATTTTCTCGCAGGTGGGTCAGCTCTACCGACCGCAGGACGCCGATCAGCTGATGTTCTACAAGGAGGACAAGACCGGCCAGATCCTGCAGGAAGGAATCAACGAGGCGGGCGCGATGGCGTCGTGGATCGCCGCGGCGACCTCCTATTCGACGTCGAACACGCCTATGATCCCCTTCTACATCTATTATTCGATGTTCGGCTTTCAGCGTGTCGGCGACCTCGCCTGGGCCGCCGGCGACATGCGTGCGCGCGGCTTCCTGATCGGCGGCACGTCCGGGCGTACGACGTTGAACGGCGAGGGGCTTCAGCACGAGGACGGCCACAGCCACATCATCGCCGCGACCATCCCGAATTGCGTCTGTTACGATCCGACCTACGCTTATGAAGTAGCGGTAATCGTTCACGACGGACTGCGCCGGATGTATGGCGAGAACGAAGACGTCTTCTACTACATCACGACGCTGAACGAGAATTACCCGCACGGCGCTATCCCCGAAGGCGCCGAGGAGGGGATTCGCAAAGGCATGTACAAATTGGCGTCTGTTGAAGGAGAGAAAAAGGGAGCACGGGTCCGGCTTCTGGGCGCAGGCGCCATCCTGCGCGAGGTGGAGGCCGGCGCGGCTTTGCTGGCCAAGGACTTTGGCGTCGGTTCGGACGTCTGGAGCGTACCGAGCTTCATGGAGCTCCGCCGCGAGGGGCTCGAGGTCGATCGCTGGAACATGCTGCACCCGACCGAGCCGCAACGGCGCTCCTACGTCGAGACCTGCCTTGCGGGCTCCGACACCCCGGTCATCGCCGCGACCGACTACATGAAGCTCCTCGCCGACCAGATCAGGCCATTCGTTCCGGGGCGCTATCGCGTGCTCGGCACGGACGGCTTCGGGCGTTCGGACTATCGGCGTAAATTGCGCGGATTTTTCGAGGTCGACCGGTTTCATGTCGTCGTCGCCGCGCTGAAGGCGCTCTCTGACGACGGCAAGGTTTCCGGGACGACAGTTGCGGACGCCATCGCCAAATACGGCATCGATCCCGACAAGCCGAATCCGGCGCGAAGCTGACGCCCGGACCTGTTCGAAACAAATCAAGAAATATCGCAGGACGCGACCACGCTGCGCCGCAAGCGAATTCCAGGGAGGTTGAATTGTTCGATACGATCGACGTGAAAGTTCCGGACATCGGCGACTTCAAGGACGTGCCGATCATTGAGGTCAACGTCAGCCCCGGCGGCGAGGTTAAGGCGGACGATCCGCTCATCGTGCTGGAATCCGACAAGGCGACCATGGAGGTGCCCGCGCCGATGGCGGGAAAAGTGAGGGAGGTGCTGGTCAAGATCGGCGACCGCGTCGGACAAGGCTCATTGATCCTGCGCCTTGAGAATAGCGATGCGCCGTCGCTGGCGCAGGCGGCGCCCGCGGTCATGCATCAACAGGAGACGCCGGAGCCAGCGCCAAGCGCCGCCCCGGGCGCGGGGGCGCCCTCGCCAAAGCCGGCAGGCAGTCCGGCGATCGCCGACTTTGCGGGCGCGCATGCAAGCCCCGCGGTTCGGCG
The DNA here is from genome assembly GCF_002891535.1 of Methylocella silvestris. Classification (GTDB taxonomy): domain Bacteria; phylum Pseudomonadota; class Alphaproteobacteria; order Rhizobiales; family Beijerinckiaceae; genus Methylocapsa; species Methylocapsa silvestris_A. The sequence continues at coordinate 10,057 of NZ_PDZR01000039.1, forward strand.
CCTCGCGCGCGAACTCGACCTCGACCTTACAAAGCTTAAGGGCAGCGGAGAAGGCGGCCGCATCACCAAGGAAGACGTCAAGGCCGCGCTCTCCGGCGGCTCGACAGGCGCGGGAAGCGCCGCAGCCGCGGTCTCGGGCGGCGCCGGCATTCCGGAAATTCCGGCGGTCGACTTCTCCAAGTTTGGCCCGATCGAAGAAAAACCCCTCGTGCGCATCAAGCGCATCTCGGGCCCTTTTCTGCACCGCTCCTGGCTCAATATTCCACATGTCACGCATCAGGACGAATCCGACGTCACCGAGATCGAGAAATACCGCAAGGAGCTCGACGACGCCGCGAAAGGCGACAAGAAAAAACCCTATCGCGTCTCGCTTTTGCCCTTCCTGATGAAGGCAAGCGTCGCGACTCTGAAAGCCTTCCCCGATTTCAACGCCTCATTGTCGCCGACTAAAGATTCGCTGATCTACAAGAAATATTACAACATAGGCATTGCCGTCGACACGCCGGAAGGTCTCGTCGTGCCGGTGATCAAGGACGTCGACCGCAAGGGCGTCGTCGAGATCAGCCGCGAGCTTGGCGACATCTCGGCCAAGGCGCGGGACGGCAAATTGAGCCCTGCTGAGATGCAGGGCGCGTCCTTCACGATCTCCTCGCTCGGCGGCATTGGCGGGACGGCGTTCACGCCGATCGTCAATGCGCCGGAGGTGGCGATCCTTGGCGTCGTGCGCGCCAGAACGGCGCCGGTCTGGAACGGAACGGAATTCGCGCCGCGTCTGATGTTGCCGCTCAGTCTTTCCTACGACCATCGCGTCATCGACGGGGCGGCGGCGGCGCGTTTCTCGCGCCATCTCGCAACCCTCCTCGAAGACGTGCGCCGTCTGGTGCTGTGAACGGTCAGGGAGAGAGCGATGAGCAATGAGATCAAGGTTCCCGATATCGGCGACTTCAAGGATGTGCCGATCATCGAAATCCATGTGAAGCCAGGACAGGCGATCAGCGCCGAAGAGCCGCTGATCACGCTTGAATCCGACAAGGCGACCATGGAGGTGCCGGCCCCTTATGCCGGCACGGTTGGCGAGGTGTTGGTCAAGATCGGCGACCGGGTGGCGCAGGGAAGCGTGATCCTGACGATGGCGGACGCTGGCGCTTCGCCCACGCCAGGGGCCGCCGCGCCCAAACACGCGCCCAATGGCGCACCCCTTGCCGCGTCTAACGGCGCAGCTGCGGCGGATGGCGTGCACGCCGACATCCTTGTGCTCGGCGCAGGCCCTGGCGGCTACACGGCAGCTTTCCGCGCCGCCGACCTTGGCAAGAAAGTGGTGCTCGTCGACAAGGGCGCGACGCTTGGCGGCGTCTGCCTGAACGTCGGCTGCATCCCATCAAAGGCGCTGCTGCATGCCGCCAAAGTCATCGACGAAGCGCATGAGATGGGCGCCCATGGCGTCAGCTTCGCCTCGCCCTCGGTCGACATCGACAAATTGCGTGGCTGGAAAGACGGCGTCATCAAGAAGCTGACCGGCGGCCTCTCGGGCCTAGCCAAACAGCGCAAGGTGACCGTGGTCAATGGCGTCGGAACCTTCGCCTCGCCAAAGTCGATCGAAGTCAAGGGGCCCGATGGCGCGACGCAGACGATCTCCTTCGACAAGGCGATCATCGCCGCGGGCTCCGAGCCCGTCACTCTGCCGTTCATTCCACATGATGACCCCCGCGTGATCGATTCAACCGGCGCGCTCGAACTCAACGGCGTGCCGCAACGCCTGCTGGTGCTCGGCGGCGGCATCATCGGCCTTGAGATGGCGACCGTCTATCACGCGCTCGGCGCCAAGGTGACGGTCGTCGAACTGATGGACCAGATCATTCCGGGCGCCGACAGGGATATCGTCACGCCGCTGATGAAGCGCATCGAAAAGCGTTATGAGAAGATCCTGCTGAAGACCAAGGTGACGGCTGTCGCCGCCAAGGATGACGGTCTGCATGTGACCTTCGAAGGCCCCGGCGGGACAACGCATGATGTGTTTAATCGCCTGCTTGTCGCCGTCGGCCGACGCCCCAACGGCAAGCAGATCGGCGCCGAGGCGGCCGGGATTGCGGTTGACGAACGCGGATTCATCTCCGTCGACAAGCAGATGCGCACCAATGCGCCGGATATCTTCGCCATCGGCGACGTTGTTGGTCAGCCCATGCTGGCGCATAAGGCGACGCACGAGGCCAAGGTGGCTGCCGAGGTCGCCTCGGGGCAGAAGACCGTGTTCGACGCGAAGGTCATTCCCTCGGTCGCCTACACGGACCCCGAGGTCGCCTGGGTTGGCCTGACCGAGACGGAGGCCAAGGCCAAGGGCGTGAAATACGGCAAGGGCGTATTCCCCTGGGCGGCAAGCGGCCGATCGCTCTCTTTGGGGCGCGACGAAGGCGTCACTAAAGTGCTGTTCGACGAAGACCATGAACGCATCATCGGCTGCGGCATTGTCGGGCCCAACGCCGGCGATCTCATCGCCGAAGCCGCGCTCGCTATCGAAATGGGCTCCGACGCCTCCGATATCGGCCTCACCATCCACCCGCATCCGACCCTTTCGGAAACCATCGGAATGGCCGCCGAAGCCTTCGAGGGTACGATCACGGATCTCTATATGCCGAAGAAAAAATAACGGCCCGAATGAGAGTCAACCGTTCGAGTTTGGACGAACAACGCGAAACAAGACGCCCGCCCGGGGCGGACCGCTCAGGAGGAGCACCCGTGGACGATCATCTGGCCGAAAGCGCCATCGAATATCATCAATATCCGACGCCGGGAAAAATCTCGGTTGTTCCGACCAAGGGCATGACCAACCAGCGCGACCTTGCTCTTGCCTATTCGCCGGGAGTCGCCGTCGCCTGCACCGCGATCGCCGAAAACCCGGACGAAGCGCATAATCTCACCTCCCGCGGCAATCTCGTGGCGGTCGTCACCAATGGCACCGCGGTGCTCGGCCTCGGCAACATCGGCCCGCTCGCCGGCAAGCCGGTGATGGAGGGAAAAGGATGTCTCTTCAAGAAATTCGCCGGAATCGACGTTTTTGATATCGAGCTCGACGAGAAGGATCCCGACAAACTGGTCGATATCGTCGCCGCCATGGAGCCGACCTTTGGCGGCATCAACCTTGAAGACATCAAGTCGCCGGAATGCTTCTACATCGAGAAGAAGCTTCGCGCCCGCATGCAGATACCGGTCTTTCATGACGACCAGCATGGCACGGCGATCGTCGCCGGAGCCTTCGTCTATAACGGGCTCGAGATTGTCGGCAAGAAAATCGGCGACATCAAGATCGTCTGCTCCGGCGCCGGCGCCGCTGCAATCGCCTGCATGGATTTGCTGGTTGGCCTCGGCGCCAATCGCAAGAATGTCTATGTCTCCGACTCGAAGGGCGTTGTCTATGCCGGCCGCACCGAATCCATGGACGAGCAGAAAGCCGCCTACGCACAGCCGACCGATGCGAGGACGCTGGCCGATATCATGCCGGGCGCTGATGTCTTTCTGGGCCTTTCGGCTGGCGGCGTCCTGAAGCCCGAAATGGTCAAGACCATGGCGGATCGCCCGTTGATTCTGGCGCTGGCCAATCCGGACCCGGAAATTCTTCCCGAGGACGCTCGGAAGGTCAGGCCGGACGCGATCGTCGCCACCGGCCGCTCGGATTATCCCAATCAGGTAAATAATGTCCTGTGCTTTCCATTCATCTTCCGCGGCGCGCTGGACGTCGGCGCCACCACGATCAACGAGGAAATGAAATTTGCGGCCGTCCGCGCCATCGCTGAACTCGCCCGGGCCGAGCAATCCGATGTGGTGACCTCGGCCTATGGACATCAGCAAAGCAACTTCGGTCCCGACTATCTGATCCCGCGGCCCTTCGATCCGCGTCTGATCAGCGTCATCGCTCCGGCCGTCGCGGAGGCCGCGATGAAAAGCGGCGTCGCCCGGCGTCCGATCGCCGATATGGGCGCCTATCGGCAGGCCATGGAGCGATTTGTCTACAAATCCGGCAACATCATGCGGCCTGTATTCGCCGCCGCCGCGCAATCCTCCCAGCGCATCATTTATGCGGAAGGCGAGGATCCCCGCGTCCTGCGCGCCGTGCAGATCAGCATCGACGAGAAGCTCGCGCGCCCTGTCCTGATCGGGCGCGGCGACAGGATCGCGGCGCAGATCGCCGCGATTGGCCTGCGCATGCAGAAGGATCGCGATTACGATGTCATCGAGGCAGAAGACGAGGCGCTTGTCGCTTCGGCGACGGAAGAATTTTATCTGTTGAAACGCCGCAATGGCGCCTCGCGCCAGAGCGCCGCCGCAACGGTCAAGGCCAATCCGACACTGCTTGCCGCAATTCTTTTGCGATCGGGCAAGGCGGACGGCATGCTGTGCGGAACACAGGGCGCCTATGCGGACCATCTCGGTTTCGTCGCGGCGACCATCGGCCTGAAGCCTGGCGCGCGTCGCTTCGCGGCGTTGAATCTGCTGATGCTGCCGCAGCAGACTCTATTCATCTGCGACACCTACATCAACGAAGACCCGACCGCGGAGGAGCTGACGGAAATCACGCTGCTTGCTGTCGAAGAGCAAAAGCGCTTCGGCGTGACGCCACGCGTCGCGCTCTTGTCGCATTCCAGTTTTGGCAGCGCCAAGACCGAATCGGCGGCAAAGATGCGCGCGGCGGTCGAACTCATTCGCGCCCGCGCGCCCGATCTCGAGGTGGATGGCGAGATGCGCGGCGATGCGGCGCTGTCGAAACGCATTCTCGACCGGGTGTTTCCGGATTCAAGTTTGACGGCGGAGGCCAATCTGCTCGTCATGCCCAATCTCGACGCCGCCAACATCACTTTCAATGTTCTCAAGATCGTTGCCGGCGAAGGCGTCACGGTCGGACCCATTCTGCTCGGCGCTGCACGGCCCGTCCATATTCTGACGCCAACCAGCACGGTGCGGCGTATCGTCAACATGACAGCGCTTACTGCTGTCGAGGCGGCGAAGCAACAATGAGCGCAATTCCGGGAGACACTCCGATGGCAGGTGAGGCAATGAGCGTCGTCACGGCGGCGCCGAAACCGTTCTACAAAATCCTCTATGTGCAGGTTTTGTTTGGCATCCTGGTCGGGGCCCTGTTTGGCTGGCTCTGGCCGGAATATGCGACCGCGCCATGGGTGAAGGCGCTCGGCGACGGCTTCATCAAACTCATCAAGATGCTGATCGCGCCGATCATTTTCTGCACGGTCGTCGCCGGCA
>NZ_PDZR01000003.1 GCF_002891535.1 Methylocella silvestris
GCTTCAACAAACTGAAAAACTGGCGCCGCTTGGCGACCCGCTACGACAAGACCGCCGAAAGCTACCGCGGCTTCGTCCTCATCGCCGCCGTCCGACTATGGATGAGGGTATTTGTCAACAGGACCTAGTTCAATTGAACTATTTAGGTGACATCAATCATCGCGCAGCCGCTTGATTTAATGGTGCTGCGAGACAGGATTGAACTGTCGACCTCTCCATTACCAATGGGGTTATTTAAAACGTGTATGTACTGGAAATATAACCATTATTCGGGCAAGAAATTTTTTGCGTGTCAGAAATCTGACGCAACTCAATCAAAATCGAAGGCAGACTGTCGTCGCGTTCGGATCTTTGAGACGATTAGCTCTGACGCCTTCTTTGCATCTCCCTCAGCCGCCGTATAAGTGACGCCGATCGCCTCCTGGTCGAAGGCCGCGAAGATCGCGCGCGTTTCCGGCGCGTCATTGATGGAGAGAATGAAGCCGCCGGCGATCGCCGCGAGCTGATCGGCGAGGCGGCGGAAATCGGCTTTCGTGAAGGCGTCCGCACCGTAAAAATCCTCGGTCCCGAAATAGGGCGGATCGAGATAGAACAGCGTCTCCGGCCGGTCATAGCGCGTAATGAAATCGCCATAGGGCAGGTTTTCGATCACGACGCCGGCGAGGCGCTCGCTAAGCGCCGTCAGGATCTCCCCCAGCTTCGTCACGTCGAATCGGCCGCTAACGCCCGGCGAGACGCCAAAGGAGCGCCCGGCGACCTTGCCGCCGAAGGCCGTGCGCTGGAGATAGAGGAACCGGGCCGCGCGCTCGAGGTCGGTCAGGGTGCGGACATCGGTCGCGATCAGACGCTCGAACTCCCGCCGGCTGGTCAGCTGGAATTTCAGCATATCCATGAACGGCGCATAATGGCGCTGCAGGATTCGAAAGAAGGTCGCGACGTCGCCGGAAAGATCATTGATGACCTCGGCCGCCGGAGCGAGCCGCCTGCGCAGGAAGACGCCGCCCATGCCGACGAAGGGCTCGGCATAAGTCTTGTGCGGCGCCGATTCGATCCGGGCGACGAGCGCGGCGGCGAGCTGCTTCTTGCCGCCGATATAGGCGGCCGCCGGCCGCGTCGGCTCGACGCGGCGAAAATCCGAAAAATCCATAATTTGGAAACCTGCGCGCGGGCATGGTCGCCGCGCGTGATTCGTCACGCCGGCGGCAAGCCTATTCGCAGTTGTGAAGGCTTCGCGGACTCGCTTTGCCGTGGAGACCGCGTTCGAAAGGCGCGTCAACGCCTTAGATGCCGTCGTCAACGGCTCTCTTGCTGCGACGACAAGGGGGGATCATTTGGGGAGTCCAATCAGGCAACGAGGTATCGTCTACCTAGGGCTCCTGGCCGTGCAGACTGCAGCAGCCACATTCATGGTCTGGGTCGCCTTTCCGCTTTTTCAGCAGGTGATCGCGCGACCGGGCGAATTGCAGGAAGCCGGCCTGCGCGACCAGGTCGCGATCATATCCGCCACGCTCGTCCTGCATTGCGCCTACTGGTCGAGGTATCGCTGGATCGCCGTACAAGCGCCTATTCACAGCGCCTTTGTCGGCCATGTCATCCAGTTTGCCGGCCGGGCAAGCTTCTTCTTCGGCGGCGCGGTGTTCTCGGCAATCTTTTTCAGGCATTTGCCCGAACTCGATGCGCTTCCAGCCCCGGGGCAGGCCGCAATCAAGGGCCTCATCTTGATGTGGGGCTTATTCTCGCTGTTCTGCTATTCGCTTGAGCTTGACCGACTCGGGAAGGCGATTGAGCAAGCGCGGGCAGCGAAGTGACCTTAGAGGCCGCCGTCAGGCTACTTTCTTGCCGCCGTCGACGACGCGCAGGCGGCGGCGCTGGCCTTCGGTCGGCAGGTCCGGCGGCGGCGGCGGCCAGTCGAGATCGACAAAAAAGGCGCCGCAGCGATGCGCGAAGGGCCGGCGCGGGTTGATCAGCTTGCAGTCGCCGACGAGCTGGCGCAGCAGATCGTCCATGCGGCAGTTCGCGCCATATTTGTCGGCGAGCCGGGCCAGCCGATAGCTGCCCTCCCGGCTGCATTTATGGCAGGCGAGGCGCACCCTCACATAGGGATAAGAGGCCAGCGTGTCCTCGTTCATGATGAGAACATAAACGGAACAAAAGACCCGGCGCAAGCCTTGACGGACGGCCGCCGAACCGCTCTGCTCGGGCTATGTGCAACCTCTATTCGATCACACGCGGCCAGGAAGCGATGCGGCGTCTCTTCCGGATCGGCCGCGACCTGACGGGCAATCTGGCTCCGATGCCCGGCGTCTTTCCCGATACGATGGCGCCCATTGTCCGGATCGCCCCCGATGGCGAGCGCGAGCTGACGATGATGCGCTGGGGCTTTCCGCCGCCGCCGAACCTCGGCAAGGTTCCGGTGACCAACGTGCGCAACACCGCCTCGCCCTATTGGCGCGCCTGGCTCAAGGCCGAATGGCGCTGCCTCGTGCCGGCGACGTCATTTTGCGAATGGACCGACAGCCGGCCGAAAGTCACGCATTGGTTTGCCCTCGACGAAAGCCGCCCGGTGTTCTGCTTTGCGGGGATCTGGCGGCTTTGGACCGGCGAGCGAAAAGGAGAGACGCGCGAGCATCGGCTGTTCTCGTTTCTGACGACGGAGGCCAATGACATCGTGCGGCCGATCCACGCCAAGGCGATGCCGGTCCTGTTGACGACGCCCGAGGAATGGGACGCCTGGCTGTCCGCGCCGGTGGCGGAGGCGCTGGCGCTGCAGCGGCCTTTGCCGAATGACTCGCTGAGAATCGTGGCGAAGGGCGAGAAAAGCGATAGCGACCTGGCTTGAAAAACTCATGCAACGCCAAGCGCCGGCAGAGACATGCCAGAGCGAGTTTTTCTGGGTCGAACCCTGCAACTAATGCTTAAGAAGCATGCGAGCCCACCTGCTTTTCTAGAGCCTAAGCTTAAATAGAATATATCAATCTGCCTCGCCGCGATTATTATAACCTTGACGTGCCTATATCAAATTCCTATATACAATCTATCGTTGAAATAAAAACGCACAATATACGATATACATACGCTAAATAAGCACAAAATATTACAACATAAGCGCACTTAATACTGCGCTTTAACGAACAGTGCTGCGTCTGCAGTCGTAATGTGTTCATAGAAAAACAACAATGGAGCTTAAATGTCTGATACTTTTGATAATACAATCAAAGCTGTACAAAATAAACTTGCAACGGTTGGCGCCCCAAATGTCATCTTAAATGAGAGCGTCCTCGCGATAGTCGCCGAAGTGACGGACTATTCGAAAAAGTCACTGGACGATCGTCGTGATTTCATCGGGAGCCTGTTCGAAGCCAAGTCGCTCAACAGTGTCTTTCAGATCCAGTCCGAATATGCCAAGACGGTTCTTGAGCGATCCCTCGCCGAGGCAATGAAGATTGGAGCGCTCTATTCCAATGTCGCCAAGGCGGCCTCGAGGCCAATTGAAGGGGCGATGCTCAAGCCCAAGGAATGAAGCAATCGGCTTCCCGTTCTCTTTCTGACAACGGAGGCGAACGACGCCATAGGGCCGATCCACGCCAAGGCATGCCGGTGCTGCTGACGACGCCCGAGCTGTGGGACGCTTGGCAGTCGGCGACGTCACCCGAAAGCGAAGGCCATTCGGGGGCGTTGCCCCCAGCGAGCTGATTTTAACGTCGGGGCGACGCAATTTGTCAGCGGAGAAAATCCCCTTCGTGGAAAATTTTTTCCTGATCGCCCCGAGGAGGTTGTAGAAGCTTTGCGGCAACTAGCCGCCTAGTGGGGTTTCCAGCCGGTCAGCCGGTGATAATGCGCATTTATCGCCGCGTAGCATTCGCAGCAGATCTCGCTTAGGCCGTCGCGATCGACGATATGAATTCGGCCGCGCCGATAGCTGATCAAGCCGGCCTCTCGTAGCGAGCGCGCAAGTGGCGTGACACTGCTTCGCTGAACCGCAAGGATCTGCGACAAGGCCTGTTGTGTCAAAGGCAAATGGTCGCTGTGCAGCAAATCACGCGTTTGCAGAAGCCATCGGCTGAGGCGCTCCTCAATCGTGTGTACGGCGTTGCAGGCCGCGACCTGCTGGATTTGCGCAACCATGATTTGCTGATATCCGGCGAGGGCTTCGCGAAGCGATTCACTTTGCTTGACCAGATGCTCCAGCGCTGCTGCGTCGCCGACAAGGCCGGCGCCCGACACCTGCGCAATGGCATGATGGATGGCGGTGGGGCCATCCAGTAACGCCCCGACGCCGATCACGCTATTTCTGCCGAACATGGCAACTTTGATGAATTGGCCGGAGCCAAGCTCGACAACGATCGAAACGACGCCGCTTTCCGGGAAATAGATTCGGCTGATCGTTTCCGCGGCGCTGAACAGGGCGGCGCCCATGGGAAGCTCCATCGGCCGCAGGTGCCGCGCAAATAACGCGCTGTCCTCACCCGAAAGCGAGGACAAAAAATGATTGCGAGAACGAGCAAGGGTTAGCACGGCTGCACCCAGCGACAATTATAGTAAAGCTTAGCAGTCGCAATTTCTCTTGTCCGTCGTGATCCCGACGCACGGGTCTAATAATCTGTGCCGATCCCGGAGTTTCTTTCCCAATACGCGATGATGAACGCTTCGAGGTCGCGAATGATTTCCCAATCTCGGTTGCAAATCCTGATGCTCGGCAACCGAGCGGTCGCAGGCTTGTTTCAAATCCCGAAGCCGCGCTGCGTCCGCGCGGCGGCGAGTTCCTTCGTAAGCGCTTCGACCTTGCCTTCCAGCGCCTCGATCTCCTCTTTTAGCTCCTTGATCTGCCGTGCCTGCGCGTCGATCAACAACTTCAACTGATCGTTGACCAGCGCCGCGAGCGGCGATTTGCGGCTGAGGATCGCGACGATGACGGCGCCGATGAGCGTGAGCCCCGCGCCGATCGACCCATCGCCGACTCGGCCAAGAATGTCCTGCGGATCGCTCAATGCCATCATCCGTCCAATCTGTAAGCTGGGTTTCGGGGCCGCGCGGGATGGCGCGGCCCCGGATGATGATCAGGCCGAAGGCGCGGCGGGCGTGGCGGCGGCGGCGGCCGCGGCGGGAACGACGGCGATGGCGGCCGCCGCTTTGGTCTGGATCGCCGTCAGGCTGTCGAGCATCGAGGTTTTGAACACGCCGATGTCGGCGACGATGGCGTCGAGCGCGGTCGCGTCGCTCGCGGAAGCCTCGAGGCCGGTGATCGCCGCGGCGACCTGCGCGGTGAGGGCCTGGACCTCGGTCGCGATGGCGGATTTGGCGTCGGCGAAAACGGCGGCGACGTCGGAAGCGGTAGCCATATTATCCATCCTTTGATTGAGGGCGGTGAGCCCGGTTTTGAGGTCTGCGACCTCGGAAAGGAGCACCTGCGCAGCGCGCAGCAGCTCCAAAAGCAGGTCTTTGGACATCACGCGCCTTTCCGACCGAGCCAGGCCGCCGTCGCCGAAATGATCGGCATGGCCGGCGCGACGATGAAAAAGGAAAGCGCGATCTGCATTTCGGCGCCGGCGTATTGACCGGGCAGCGCCGGAACAGCCCAGCCGAAGCGGAACGTCGAATCGAGAAAGACGGCGGACCAATGGAGCGCCGCCGGCAGTCCGAAGGCGAACACCATGATGCGGGCGCCCATCCATGAATTCGCCGAAGCGCGCAGCCTCGCGATCTCGATTTCCGCGTTGAGATGCGCCTGATAGGCGGCGGCGTCGATCCCGGCGGCTGTCTTGAAGCCGTCGAGGCTGACGTCCTCGCGCTTGCCGAGATAGCCGATCAGAGGGCCGGCAATGCCTGACACGATGCTCTGGATCGCGCCGAGGATCATGGAGAGCATCGCTCAGCCCTCCTTATCTTGCTTCGGCTTCGGCTCGATTTCGGCCGCCTTGGCGAGGCCGAGGATGTGCGTCACCGTCATCGCCAGCATGATCGCGCCGGAGATTTTCAGCGCGACCTCCGGAGCGAAGAAGGCCGAGAAGTCGACAAGATGCAGGCTTTCCAGCGCGCCGGGCGCGATATGGGCCAGCCCGTCGAGCAGCTGCGGCAGCGCGGCGACGCCAATTCCGGCGACGCCCAGAATCCACGTCTTGAGGCCGAGCACGCGCAGCTTGATCCGCGCCCAGCCGGCGAGCGCGTAATCGTCGAGCTCATCGATGATCCCCGTCGTCAGCCGAAATTGCTTCAGCTTCGGCCGGATGATCGAAAAATAGACGGCGAGCGTCGCCGCCGAAAACAGCGCGAACCAGAACATGGGATGGCTCCGAGATAGGGATCAGGATTTGACGGGCGTCTTTGCGACGGCCTGCGCGGCAGCGGCGGCGCGCGTCGCCTCGGTCGCGGCGGTTTGCTGCGCAAGATCGGCCGCGGCCTTGGCGAGCTCGTCCGCGCGCTGGCGCTGCCGCCAGGCGGCATAGGCGGCGACGCCGGCGGCGGCGAGGATCACCACGATGATCGCAACAGTGAGCCAGGCATGGCCGCCCGCGACATGCGCGCCGGCCGCGCTGGCGGGCACGGCGGCGGCTCCGCCCTTGGCGAGTTTGGCTTTCGCCTTGGCCTTCGATGCGGCGGCGTAAGCGCTCGGCTGGATCGGCAGGCCCGCCATCTTCAGGCTCGCTGCCTCGATCCGCGCGACGCGCGCGCCCCAGCCCTTGCCAAAAGCCGCCGAGGTCGAAAGCCCATGCAGAAACGAAAGCCGCAGATCTGCGATTTTCCCGATCGTGTCGCCGGTTGAGCCGCCGATCGCCTTGCGGAGGATCGCCATGGCCCGGGCCGGCCCGGAATTGACCGCGAGATCAAAGGCCGAGAGATCGACGCCGTCGGCGAGCGTCTCGGCGCCGACCATATCCCAATAGCCCGATCGATAGAGCGTCTGCAGCTCCGTCTCGCTCATCAGCCGAACGTCCCGCTTCGGGAGCCCGGCGCTCTTGCGAAACTGATCGTAGCGGGCCTGCGTCACGCCCTTGTAGGTCGATCCGCCGGGATCGCGCGGGTCGTTGGAATAGCCGCCTTCCTCGCGTAGGGTGTAGGGTAGGCAAGTGAGGAATTTTCCATTGGCCATGGTGAGCTCCGGGCATAAAAAAAGCCGCCCGGCCAGGGCGGCGGAATAGGTTGTGGGGCCACTTAAATCTGAACGCAGTCATCGATACTGGCTGACCAGCGCTACTCGGTGTGATTAACAGCCAAGAGCTTAGCGTTTTAGAAAAATGAGGCAACGAAACAGAATGAGTAACGCGGTAGAAATGTTACAATCATTGTGCGCGACAATATTCGCTTTTACTCAAACTCAGTATTGGCAGACTCTCAAGGATTTCTTTAACTCAAATTTCATTACTGCTGTCTGCGGCTCTCTTGCCGGAGCATATTTTGGCGCTACGGCCGCCCAGAAAATAGCCGAAAATAGTAAAACCAAAGATGACCTAGCAAAAGAGATCCGTGTAACCAATACATCGATCATGCTATCAGTTAACATTTGCGAAAGCGTAATAGGATTGAAAAGACAGCATTTCAAGGTGCTCAAGCACCAGTATGATGAAGAAAGAGGCCGGGTGTTAATGGAACAGCAAGAAACAAACAGAACTCTTATTGAGTGTAGCGCAAATCTTTCCAGTCTTCCTTGCCTTCTACTTCCATTTACAGTTCTTCGACCTCTTATCTTCGAGCAACTGACATTGCATGGGCGACCAATCGCAATGTTAAACGGCCTTGAGCAATCGGCAGATTCGCTAAATGTTTCTCTCGCAAACCGAAACAGTCTGATTGAGAAATTCAAGTCTGACCCCCCAGTTGATCCCTTATTTGTGGCCAAATACTTTGGGATCCCGATGCAGAACCGAACATATAACGAATATTTTGATATAATGAATTCGATCGAAGGTCAGATTGACGACTCAATATTTTTTGGAATGCAGCTGTATAATGCGCTTAATGAACACGGAAATACTTTGAAAACAAGATTTGAAAAATCATTTGGAAAAAGTCATTTTAATATTATTAGCGCGGATTTTTCTCACTTGGTGAGTGAGGGTGTTATTCCTAACGACGATAACTATCGCCAATGGTTTGATAATTTCGGTAAAGCCTAGATTAGATTTGTCCCATGAGACGCTTTTAGTTGTAGCCGGGTGCTGCAGCTTGCGATATCCAATTCTCGGCTCGTGACAACGGTATATCGCATTGAAAAAAGGCTGCTCGCGTAGTCGCTGATGAACACATTAAAACGCCTCGATCAACCCAATCTCCGGATGCGCAATCACATTGGCCTCGAGATCGAGCTTGCCCTCGCTGTCGCTGGTAAAGCGCATCGTCGTGACCGGGTTGACGAATTCGCACGCAACGCCGGCCGCGATCGCGCCACGCAGCCAGGGCAGAATGTTGACGGCATAGGCTCCGGCGCCGAGCGGCGTTGATTGCTGGATCTCATAGAGCCGGCCGGCGATCGAAAAGCGCATGCCGGCGGTGATTGCACCGCGGCCGCCGACCGTGAGCGTCAGGGCCGTGGCGTTGAGCGCCGCCGCCGCGGCCGTGACGCCTGTTGTGTTCTGGCGGTTTGATTCAAACGCCGGGATCAGCGCCGTCCCGTAGCGCCCGTTCATTCCCGCGACAAAGCCGCGCCAGGCGAGGATTTGCTTTGCGCTCATTGCCGGCAGCGCGATTTTGCCTTCCCAGCGCGCCGCAGGCGAGGTGACGATCATCTCGGCGCCGGAGATCGCCTGACCGCCGGACCGCGAGGAATTGTTGACGTTGAGCAGCACGCGCGCCGGGCGCAGATCGGCCGGCCAAGAAAGAGGGTAAGCCATCGGCACTCCTGTGGTCAATTTTCCTTCGAGCCAGAAGCCGGTCGGCCAGTTGCTCGAATCGCCCCATATGTCAGTGCTCAGAGACGAGAAGGTGGGATAGGGCCGCGCGTCCCAGTTCCACACCGAGCAAAAGGCTGCTTCAACCATGGCGACGCCGGCCGCCTCGTCATTGTGGCCGTCGACGAACCAATATTCGTAAATCGCCTCAAGCCCGATCGCGCGGATGCTCGGATCGGTGACCGGCACATAGGAAGCGATATCGTCGCGGTCGCCGATCGAGGCCCAGCGCGACCAATAGGCCGTGGCGCTGCCGCTCGATTTGACGTCGTAAAAGACATTCGGCTGATTGGTCGAACGGTCGATCGTCGCGAAGCCATATTCCGTAAATGTGGTCGACTTCGACCGCGCGGCCCATGTCGTCGGCGGCCCATGCGCGACCCAGCCCGCGCCGTCGCCGGCGTCATAGACCGCGTGATGCGGATTGCTCCACCACCAGCGCAGCTGCTTGTTGGCGAGGATCTCTTGACCGGCATAATAGCGTTGGCGCGTTTGCGTCAGGCGGTCGCCGGAGGGCAGCGAGACGGTATGGCCGGAGCCGTCCGGGTAGACGCCGGGCGCAGCATTGTCGCTGTCATAGTAAAACCAGTTGAATTTCTCGCCGCCCTCGATGTTCGCCTTGAGATAATCCTTGCGGTAGATCGACGGCGTTCCCGCGAGCCCGAAGCCGATCGAAGCCGGATCCTCGACGGGCCAGGCGGACGCTGCCCCGGCGCTCCAGTTGCGCGCGTCGAGCCCGCCGTCGCCCTGCGCCCAATCGCTGAGCGGCAGATAATTGTCGAAGCAGACGAGGTCGATATTCGCCCGGCTCCAGAGCTGGTCGAGGTGCGGCGTCTGGCCATTGGCGTCCGCATGCTGATAGCCCATCCACGTCGACCAGTCGGCGGCGTAGGAGACAAGGTTGTGCAGGCCAGCGAGGTCTTTCGTCAGGCCGGCGGCGTCGAACACGCCGCGGACGTCGTCGGCGAGCTTTCCCATCGCCGTGACGAAGGGATAATCCCAAACCGGATTGGCGCCGGCCGAGACCGTGACCGCGCTCGATGCGAGGCCGTAGTCGGCGCTGTCGACGATGGTCGCGCTGGCGAGGCCGAAATCCAGCGCGCCGATCGGCGCATCGGAGGCGAGGCCATAATCGCCGATGATCCCCATTTTCGACCAGGCCGGCCCGCGCAGCGTCTCGATCCCGCGCAGCTCGGAGCCGAGCAGGAACAGATCGACGCCGCCCGCGAGCACGCACAAATTGGCGTAATGCAGGATCATGCGCCGGTAGGTCCAATCCGTCGCCGCGCCGGAATAATTGACCGTCGAATTGACCGCGTCGCGGGAAAACTGCCCCGCCGAGGCCGAGCCGAGGAAGGCGGCGACGGCGCTCGCCGCCGCGCTGGAAACATCCGATCCCGAATAGGTGATGAGGCCGCGCCATGGAAAGCTGCCCGGAATGTCGCCGAGCAGGAACGGATAGAACACCGTGCGCAGACCGCGCGATTTCAGATATTGGATGCAGCGGACAAGCGAGCCGTCCGAAGGCGTGCCGCCGTAATTATAGGACGCGCCGTTCTTGGACAGCGGGATCAGGCCGGACGAGGCCTCGGTCAGGCCGGAGCAGCGCCAGTGATCGGCGACATAGGCTGCGCCGTTCCAATATTGGAAATCGCCGCCGATGTAGGTTGTCGACGGATAGATATTGGTTGAGCCGGCCGACGTCGAATTGAAGAACCAGGCGACGACGAGCGCGACGGTCGTGCATTCGGGATGCTGGTCGATCAGATGATCGATCGCCAGCTCCATGTCGGTCCGATGCGCGGCTTGCCCTGCATAAATATTGATGTCGCTCAGCACGCGCTCGGTCGCGCGCCGGCCGCGATGGGCGATCGTGTCGTAGGTAAACTCACCCGTCGAGGGGAGAAGGTTGACGCCCGGGATATAGCCCACTGCCGTGCCCTATGACGTCGGCGCGCTGATCAGAATGTAGTGGATCGCGAAATGCACCACGCCGCCGGTGAAACTCGCCGCGGCCGTGTCGCCGGCGTTGCGGCCGGTCAGGGTGATGGTCGAATTGGCGTACCAGGCGGTCGGGCCGATCACGCCCTTATTGTTCGAGCCGAGCGCCGCGCCGAGGCCGGTTCCGAACTGACCCGCCGTCGTGCCTGCGCTGCCGCCGGACGCCGTCGTCGCATCGACGCGAAAACTGCCGGCGCCGGTGATCGCCGTCGCGACATAGGTCGAGACGCCGAGGACGAGCGCGCCGTTCGGAATTTGCACTGTGGAAACGCTGGTCGCGCCCGCGCAGGCGATCGACCCTTCGAGGCAGCCGACTTCCACCTTCGCGCCATAGGACGCGCCCTTGGCGGCGATCATCAGCGCCGAGAGCGGCGAGACTTCGGAGAGTTTCGCGACCGGAAAGCCGCCGGCCGTCGCGCCGTCATGAACCTGCAGGCGCTTGTTGGTCGTGTCGAACAGCAACTCGCCGAGAGCGCCGACAAAGGTCGACAGAAAGCTCGCCGCCTCACGGCGGAGTTGGACTTGAACGCTCATGATGATCCTTTAGGAAGCGAGGCCGAGGTCGATCGACGCGATCGAGGCGACCGAGGCGAGGCCGAAGTCGTCGGAAATCGTGGCCGCCGCGCTGGCGAGGCCGTAATCCTGATTTGCGCCTTCCGATAGCGCCAGCGCTACCGGACCGAGACTTCCGCCCGGCGTCGTGATGCTGACCGGGGGGCAAAATGTCCCGATGTTGGATGCCGAGGCCTTGAACGCCGCCTGCACCTGACAGGCCGTCTCGGAGGCGATAATGCCGGAGTTCGCCGACCAGACGCCATCTGGCGACATGTCGGCCCAGGTCACGCCGCCGTCGAGACTGATCTGAAACAGCGCGCCGAAGGACGCGTCATCGGGCGCCGTGACGCTCGCCCCGATCTCGAAAGCAATGAGGTTCGAGCCCAGCTGCAGTTGGACGATGTGGAGCGCCAGCCCCGTCGGGACCGGGATGGTAAAACCGTCCTCCGCATCCGTCGCCGGCGGCGGGCTCCAATATTCCTCCGACGTGGTCCATTCATAGGCGTCGGAATTCAGCGACGCGAGCGTCATCGAACAGCTTTTCAGATCGCCGGCGATCTCGAATTTCTGCACGTAAAATGTGGCGTCGATGCCGAGGTCGTCGAGCTTGCAGCGGATGATGCGCTCGCCCAACGCATTGAGCCCGGCCATGCTGGTCGTGAGCGTCAGCAACCATTGCGGATTGCCCTTGTGCATGGCGATCTTGGCGAGCCGGCGCGCCTGCATATAGGAGGCGCACATCGTCCCGTCGAAATCCTGCGGGATGATTTGCCCCGACTCCGTCTGCGCCGCCGTATCGTTCCAGGCGCCGCCCTCCTGCACCTGATAATCATTGTTCTTCGCCGTGTAGCGAATGCGCAGCTGATTGAAGGCGCTAAGTTTGTCGCGGCCGGTCTGGACCTCATAGCCGAGGATCATGTCGTCTGTGATGGTGACGGTCGGGTCTTCCCAAACGCCGCCGCGAATGCCGATCGTCCCGTCCGGCAGCGGATAAATCTCGCCGTCGCAGGACGCCAGCAAGCGGCGCAGCACGTCGCTCGGCTGCTCATCCAGCGTGTAGGTCATCCAGACGCGATAGCGCTGCTCATGGCCGCCGGTCTCCTGCGTATTGGCGACGAGGATATCGCACATGGTCGCGAAGGCCATGAAGCTCGCGTCATTGATGCGCGAGGCCGGAATGTTGAAGCCGCGCGAAGACGTCAGATAATCGCGGATGCACAGCCCCGGATTGTCCGACCATTCTGTTGCGCCGCTGCGCGGATCATAAACCAGCGAGAGCCGCGCGACCACGCGCAGCGCCGGGACGCCGTTCTGGTAGGTTTTCGTGAAATTGGTTTCGGCGTTATTCGGCAAATAGCAGCGCATCACCGCATTGGCGAGGCCCTGATTTTGATGCGTCCCATCCCACCAATAATGATCGATATGATCGAAAGCCGGGTTGCGCGACTGGCCGACCGCGCCGATTTGCAGATCGACCATGACATAATTGGTCCAGCTCCATCCGGCGAAGCAGAAATTCGAGCCCTCCGTGTAGATGATTTTCTTGTCGGCGAGCCAGACTTCCTCATAGGCGTCGATCGGCCCCTCGCAGAAGATAAAGCCCTGCGCCAGCGTCCGCGTCGCGCCCATATAAAACATTGCGCCGCCCATCTTCGCCCGGCCATAGCCGCGCACGCGCGCCGTGATCGCCTGGCGCACCGTGATCTGCTGGTTTGACGTCGCCTTGCGCTTTTCGAGCGAGCGCAGAAGAAGATTGGCGCCCATCGTCGCGCCAAGCGAGACGCCATAGGCGGCGATGCTCGCAAATGAGACGATCGTCCCGCCGATCGCAATCCCGCCGGAGACGCCGGCGGCGACGAGAGCGGGCGCAATAACCATCGGCATCAGATCGACCATGCTCCGATGACCCGGAACGGCGATGCGCCGATGCCTTCGGGCGTTTTGCAGATCCAGCCGCGCCCGCCGCGGATCGCCGCCGTCGCGCCGGCCGTCGCCTCGACGACGCCGATATCGCCCGGGCGCGGCGTATCGGTCGGCGCAAGGCCGTGCGCCTGCATCCGCAGCGACATGAGGCGGACGAGGCCGCCGGACATGACAAGGGCGCGCCGCGCGCCGCGCTCATCGCTATAGGCGCCGCGCCAGCCATTGGCGACGTCGAACCCATGCACGGCCTTGATCCAGTCGGCGACAAAGAGGCAGCAATCGCATTCGCCCCAGCGAAACGGGCGCGCGGCGGCGGCGCGGAGATAATCTTCGAGCGTCACAGCCACGGCCAGCCCGTCGTCACATTTTGCATCGCCGACATGTAGTCGAGGCCGGCGTCGGACGGATAAAGCCCGCGCTGGCTCGACGAACTGAGGTAGCCCCAGGGCGCGACGCCGCGCCGCGTGAACAAAGTTTCCGACGTCAGCTCGACAATGCGCTGCGTCGGACTGTCCGCCTTGACTTTCATGACGTCCATCAACCCGAGATAGATCGCATAGGGGCAATCGAGCGGCTGCATCGCGGAATCGAAAAACTGCAAATACACCGTGACGTTGCGGCCCTTGACGTTGCCGGAATTGGCCAGCGCCTCGGCGATCAGCGAGGGATCGACGCCGGACAGGCTGAACGTGACTTGCGGCGCGACGTCGCCGATCGCGCTTTCGATGTTCGAGATCGAGCCGAGCTCGCCGATTCCCGACCAGGTCTCGCCGCCGGCGGCAAGATCGCCGAGGCCAGACCAGACGCGCACCGTCTGATCGGCGAACTCAAACGCGACAAGCAAGGCCGCCTGGACGATCTGGCCGCTGACATAGGCGGCGACCGTATTGACGAAAAAGGCCATCAGGCGTAGCGCCCATGCGCTGCGGCCACCCGCGTCGGCAGCGAGCGATTGAGCTGGGCGTCATAGGATTTCAGCGCGGCGACGATCTGATCCGAGACGCCCGCCTGCGCGCCGCGCGCGTCGATATGAAAGCTGCGGCGATTGTCGACGGCGGCGCCGCCCCGGCTCCCGCCGGCATTCAGCGCGGCGTTGATCTGTTTCATCGGCGTCACCGTCGCCGGGCCGTTGATAATCTCCGCGCCCGCCTCGCCGGCGATGCCCCAGCCGCCGGCCGGAATCGTCCCGCCGGCGGCGTGGAAGCCCGAAAACCCCTTGACGATCTGCCCGAAAATCCCGCCGACCGAATCGGCTCCCTTGGCGTCAGGCGAGGCCGCCGTGCCGAACAGGCTGGCGAGCGGCCCTTCGCCGAGGATCAGCGCCTTGAGCGAGGCCTGTTCCAACGATTGCACGACGCCCTTCAGCACGTCCTGCAATTTCGCGCCGGGCTCGATTGCCTTTTCGATCGCGCTTTCCAGCGACTGCCCGAAAAATTCGGCCGTCGCCTTGGCGTTTTCCTGCGCCCTGGCGTAATCGTCGATCTGCTTTTTGGCGTCGACATAGGCGTCGGCGAGCTGCTTGACCTTTTCCGCCTCCGCGGCGGTCAGGGGCGTCCCGCGAATCTTTGCCGCCTCCTGCGCCTTGGCAAGATCGACCGCCTCTTCTCTGGCCTTGTTGCCGAGGCCGAGCGTCTTTGCCTCCGCTTCCTCGGCCGCCGTCTGTTTCTTGAGGCTGTTGATGTAGGTTTCGACCTGATCGGTCTTTTCCGCCGGCGCTGCGAGTTTGGCCGGCGTCAGGCTCGGCAAGGCTTTCGACCGGTCGCCGCGCACCGTGATCGCCGGAAGCGAGGCCGGCTGATCGGGGCCGAAAACTTCGGTCCCGATGGAGCCGCCCTTTTCGATGAGGTCCATGAGCTGGCCGCTGGTCAGCCCGCCTTGTGCGCCAAACAGTCCGTTGCCGACGCGCGGACCAAGGCTCATGCTCGGCATGAGACTGCCGATCTTGCTCATCCAGTCCCACGCCGTGCCGAGCACGCCGACGATATCGGCCCATGCCGATTTCAATTGGATGACGTCGCCCAGAATTCCTTGCTGCCAGGCCGCAATATCGCGCAGGAAGGGCTCCGAGGCTTTGGACAGCCGATCATTGATGTCGTCGAGTTCGGCCTTCATCCGCGTCGCGTTGGCGATTTCCGCCTGCGGAATAATGCGCTCGCCGCCGGCCGTTTGCAGGCCGTCGAGCGCGGTTCGCATCTGCCCGATCATGTCGACGCCGTTGCGGAGCTGCGCCTCGAACTGGTCGCCGAAAAAAGTCTTGCCGAGATCGAAGGCGGCGAGCTGATCGCCCTTTTGCCGCAGCTGTTCGATCAACCCGAGCACGATTCGGATGCGGGCTTCCTGATCCCCGGCGCCATTGTAGGACGAGAGCGCCGAGGAGCCGAGATTGCCGGCGAGGACGTTCTGCTTGATCCGGTCGGCGCCGGGGCTTGACGACGTGCCGCCCTTGTCGCCGATGGTTTGGGTCGCCGCCGCGCGGGCGCGATCGAGCATCCCGACCAGCGTCGACGTCTCGACATTCA
Source organism: Methylocella silvestris (assembly GCF_002891535.1). Classification (GTDB taxonomy): domain Bacteria; phylum Pseudomonadota; class Alphaproteobacteria; order Rhizobiales; family Beijerinckiaceae; genus Methylocapsa; species Methylocapsa silvestris_A. The sequence continues at coordinate 15,881 of NZ_PDZR01000003.1, forward strand.
GCGCCTTGGCCTGGCCCGTCCAGCTTTGAAAAAAGGAAGCGCTCACGCCGGCGCCTTGCGAATCGGTTCCGATTTTCACCAGTCGCGCCAGACTGGCTTCGGCTTCCGTCGCGGCCGAGTTGAGCAGGTTGATCGACCCCCGGATAGCCTCAAAGCCAATAAAGCCGATCACGCCGACGGCGATTTTGCCCGAGAAGGAATTGAGAAAATCGAGCTGCTTTTTTGCCTCGATCGCCTTGTCGGCGATCGACAGCAGATTCACGGCGGCGTTCTTGGCGAACTCCGTCAGGCCACGTTGCGCCTGGCTGAGATCGGTCGAGAATTTGAGGACGAGCGGTTGGCCAGCCATGGGAGCCTCGTCTTAATCCGCCTTGGGCAGCGTATAGGCCTGCACGGTGACAGTCGTCACGGCCGAATAGGACACCTGCACCTGACCGTTGGCGCCGATGTAGTCGGCCGGGAATGGGCCCAAATAGGCGTCGCCCGCCGCCGCGATGGCGCTGCTCAGCGCCGGGACTGCAATCGAGCCGAGGCCGGGAACCTTTTCGGTCGCCGTCTGCGCCAGGATCGTCACCGTGATCGGCGAAGCCGAACCGTTCTTGACGTGCAAAAAGGTGCGCTGATCCGACGTCGACGGGAAGGAGTCGCCGGTAAGCGTCGCGGCGGCATAGGCGACGCTGGGCAGGCCAGCGCCAATGATCGTTTTGGGGGTGAGGACAGCCATGGGATTTTCCTTTCGAAGGTGTGGAGATCAGGCGCGGCCCTGGGCCATCGCGTCCGCGAGATCGCGATAAAAATCTTCGTCGGACGGGGCTTCGCCCTCATCCTTCGCGCCGTGGAATCGCGCGAAGCCGCGCGCGACGGCCTCGAATTCCGCAAGCGTCATGTCGTCGATTTGTCGGGGGCTGAATCCTGCGGCGCCGCCGAACTCATAGAAGGGGCTGAGGTCTCCGGGACGCCGCTCTGATCCGTCCCGTCCGGTTTTTTTGGGCGCACGCCCTCGAACATGGCTTTGATGATGGCCAGCGCGAGATCGAAATAGTCGTTGACCGGCCGCGCATCGATCGAAAAGCGAACGATCGCCTCGGCCTCCGGCTCGGGCGTCCCGCCGCCGATCAGGCCGAGCCGGATCGTCTCGCGAAGATCGTCGACCCTGAATTCGAGCATCGCCATGCGCCGCCAGATCGCGCCGATCCCCGCATTGCAAAGCCGCTCTAGCTCGCGCATCTCGCCGAGCCGGAGCTGGAAGCGATAATCGCGACCGCCGAGCGTGCGATAGACCGCCGTCGAGAGCGCCTCCTCACTCATGGATTGGCCGTCCATGTCGGATAGTCGCCCTGGCCGCGCAGCGTGCCGGAAAAGGTCACGAGGCCGTTCTCGTTGCTCTCGACCTTGAGCGTCTCGGGATAGGCCTGCCCCTGCCAATTTCCGCCGCCCTGCGCGCCGGAAAGGTTGATCCCGAGTTGATAGTTGTTCTTCTGGATCTGGACCTGATCCTGATAGAGCGATTGGAAGCGCGACGCATCCGCCTTGCCGGAAAAGCTGATCGACCAGTTTTTGCTTTTCGGCGTCGAGACGCGAACCGGCAACGCGCTGATCGAATCGCAGTCCTGCAGCTCCGCGTCGTCGAAATTATTGGTCATGTCGAGACCGCGCGTCGTCACGGTGCAAAGGAAAATGAAGTTTTCCGGCGAAGCGCCGTCGCCGCGCGCCAGCGTATATTTATATCCGGGGATCAGACTGGGGACAGCCATGGCTCAAACCTCACTGGAAAGGCGTGTTGCGGTAGATCGTGCATGTAAAATCGCAATAGGCGAGCCGCGGGCTCAAAGGATCGATGACGTCGCCGCTCTCGACGGCGCGCAAGGCCGACGCCATGGTGAAACCATTGGCGAGCGTCAGCGTCTTTTGATCCAGCGCCGCGTCGACGGCGTCGGCGAGGGCCCACACCGACTGCCGATCGAAATCCGTCGTCGCGCAATAGATCCGGACACGCGGCGCCCAGGCGCGGAGACATTCGTCTTCGCTGCGCGGCGCCGAGACCGGTCCGATATAGATCCACGGCGCCAGCGCATCGTCCGGCATGCCGCGCTTGTCGCCCGGCACGACGTCAAAAACCTTGGCGCCGACGATCGCCGCGACGCCGGCGTCGGCCTTCAACGCCGCGCGCAGGGCGATGACAAATTCCCCGATCGCGCTGCTCATTGCCAGCCGTCTTCCTGCGCCGATTGCGCAATGACGTCATCCATGGCGAGGCCGCGCTTTTGCAGGGCTTCCTCCGCGGAATTGAAGAAAAACGGCTGCGGCTCTACCTGCGTCTGGCCCTTCGTTGGCCGCGCGCGCGGCGCGCCGGCGCCGGAAAAGAAGGCGTCATCGGCGACAGCGGGAGCGGCGGCGCGGCGGGCGGCGGTCAGATGACCGAATTCGACGAAGCGCGCATAGTCGGCCCCCGGCTTTCCGCTGGCCTTCTCATGCACAGCCGAGGCGCGGAACTCGAAACCCTCATCCGTGACTTCGCCTGTGATGCCGTTGAGCAGGAGGCCCGTATCGACCGGGACGCGCGACCGCGCGAGGCTCACCATATCATCGAGCGCGTCATGATCGACCTTGGCTGATTTGGCGGCCATCTTTCGCGCGATCTTGGCGAGCGCCTGCACAACATCGGGCCAGCCGACGACGCCGGTTTTTTCATAGCTGTGATAAAGGCCATAGCCTTGCCAGGCGATGGTGAAAATCGGCAAGCTCATCTCAGTTTCCGATGCTTAGGCCGCAGGCGATTTCGATGTATCCGCCGCGACGTTCGGGCAGGCCGACGCTGCGGATGGCGTAATTGCGCCCGCCGATGTTGAGGCGATCTTCCGAGGTGATGGCGAGCGTCTGCGCCGTGATCGACACGCGCACAACAATGTCGATCTGATCTTCCGGCAGCCCCGCCTCGACCAGCTCTCGCCCTGTCGTCTGGCGCAGCGAGCCCATCAGTGTCTGCGCCTTGGCGAAAGCGCCGCGCACGGAATTGGCGTCGGTCGATCGCCGCATCACGTCGATCAGGACCGGGTTCGGGCCGTAGCGCATCAGAAGTTCGGCGTGCGGTTGGACGACAGGATGCGCTCGACGGCCGGATTGACGCCAGCATTGCCGGGGTTCATGGCGTCGCGATTTTCATAACCGTCTTGCGTCAGCAATAAGATGACGCGGATAATCTGCGCCGGCACGTCCGACGCCGCGCCATAGCCGGTCGTAAACGTGACGCGCCAGGCCGCATCGTCGACATCGGCGGTCGGCCATGTCGCGCCCGCCGCCGGCTTGACGCTCATGCGCGAGCGAGCAAGCCAGCGCCAGGCGTAGAGCGTCGGGCTAAGCGTCTGCCAGGAGCCGGAAACGAGGGCCTGCACCGATGGCGCGACATTCTGGATCGGTCCGCCCTCGATCGTGAAGCCGCCGCAGCTGTCGAGCCCGGAGGCCGTCATGGTCCATTGCTGCGTCAGCAGCCCGCGGCCGAGGACATCCTCGACCTCCTGCGTCGCGGCGGCGAGATAGAGCGCGATGGTCGCGTCCTCGGCCGTGTAGGCGTCGGCCGAGGCCGCGTCATAGCAGCCGCCGGCGCGCAGATGCAGCTTGGCGAGCTGCAGCGTGACGGGCGATCCCGCGCGCGCCGCCGGCGGCAGATAGGCGACGACCCTGCGGCGCTGCGGAAAGATGATCATCGGCCGGCGATCGCCGACCCGATGGCCGCCGCGTAGCGCAGGCCAAGATATTGATGGCCGATCGTCGGCGGATGCGCGCCGGAATTATCCCAGTAATAGTCCCGGTTGCCGTCGCCGATCGGCGCGGCCGAATTGCCGGTTCCGGTGATCCACGGCCCGTTGGGGTCGGTGATGATCGGGATGAAAATGATATTCGGATCATTCAGGCTGGCGATATAGGCGGCCTGCGCCGTCTCCCACGTGACGGCCGTCGCGACTGCGGAGCTCATCAGCACGCCGGTGACGAAAATGGGAATGGTCGCGGAATAGGCCCGCGCCTGCGCGATGCAGGACGCAAGACCCGGCTGGGCAAGACTAAAAGCGGACGCCTGGTCATTGACGCCGGCGGCCAGCGAAATCACATCTGGATTATAGTTGACCACATCGAACATATGCTCCTGCAACCGGTAATTGACGCCGCCGTTGTTGGCGTAATAGCCGGTGCCGCCGATGCCCGCCGCGCGATAATCGGATATGCCGAGATAATCGGCCATGACTTCGCTATAGCCGTCGCCGACCACGACGCCATTGCCGGAGGATTGCGTCAGACTGTCGCCCATCTGGATCCAGCGCAAATTGTCTCTGGACGGCGGCGCCCAGATCGTCTCGGTCGGTCCGACCCACGCGCCATAGAACGTCGTGGCGGTGATCATCTCGATCTCGATCTGTCGCACTTCCCGGCCGCCCACAGCGGTAAGGTCAACGAGCGAGTAGGACGGTGTCGTTCCGGACGGGGCGTAGGCCGCCAGGGAGACGTAGCGGCCGTTCACGATCAGCCGGTAGGTGCCGGTAACGCCGAGTACGAATTTCGGCGAGTCGGTCATGAATTTCACGCGGGGCGCGAGCGCCTGCAATGGCGGATTATTGCCGGCGTTGCCATTGCCCGTCGACCAGGTCGTGGCTGAAGGCAGGTTGAGATAGACGCTGGCGTTGATGTGGGGCCAGCCGCCGGCGCAATAATAGACCGGATTGGCGTTTCCGCCGACGATGGCGGCAAAGAGCTTGCTATAGCCTGCCGCCACAACAGCGGCCTGATTGGCGAAGAGGCTCGCCGTGGTCGTCACGGTCGGCGGGTTTGTCATGAGCTGCGGCAGGCCCGTCGCCGGGTCGATGAAATGAGGATTGGCGGCGCCCGTCGCCGCGCGATCGGCGAGCCGGCGCAGCGTTCCATAGATATCCGCCGAGCCGCCCGACGACGGCTCCGCATAGATTTCCGTAAGCGTGCTCGACGCCGCAATCGCATAGATGCTGGCCGACGCCCGCAACGTCAGGACGTCGCCCGCCGGCGCATAATCGCCCGTGCTTGTGCCGGAAGTAATGCTGGCGTCCGGAGGCGCGCTCGCCGCCAGCACGCGCGCAGGCCCGCCGATGGCGCGGATGTTGAGCGGCCCGCGGCCGAGGCTGACCCAGCTCTGCGGGTTGAGGACGTGGATCGCCATGGACCGCCCCTTATTGTTGCGCGGCCGCCGGGGCCGCAGTCGTCGTCGTGGCGGCGGGCGTGGCGGCAGCCTTCAGCGTCTCGATCTGCGCCAGCGCGTCGGCGAGCTGCTTGCCGAGCTCGTCGGCCTGCGTCTTGAAGTCGTCGCGCTCCTTGCTGACGGCGGCGAGATCGGTTGCGGTTTTCACCGCCGCATCGGAAGCTGCCTTCTGTGCGGCGGACAGGGCCGCCTGCGCATCATCGGCGGCTTTCTTTGTCAGCACCTTGTCCGCGATGGCGCCGGCCTTCTCAGCCTTCGCATTTGCAAGCTGGCCTTCGAGATCCGACTTGGCCTTGGCGAGGCCGTCGCGGGCGCCGGTTGCGTCCGCGAGCTGCGCCGTCAGCGTCTCGATTTGAGCCGCCGCCACCTCGCCGTCCGGCGCGGGCGTGGAGAGGCCTGCCTCCTGCCACGCTTGCGCAATGGCCTCGTCGAGATCGATGATGTCGCCGGGCGCGTAGGAATAATTGTCGCCGGCGATCGACGAAATGATTTTGACTTTGACTGTGGCCACTCCGGCCTCCCTTCAATTTGGAGAGTTGGCCGATCAGGTCGCCGAATTGGCGAGATAGGCCAGCGACGCATTGGAGGCGTCGATGAGGCGGCCGTCCGCGCGCGCCCAGCCCAAAAATCCGATCTGGCCCTTTGAGGTGTAGGCGCTGTCCGTGAAGCGCAGGATCTGCACTTCCATGACGTCGCGGATCATATATTTCGAGAAATCGCCGAACAGGACCGGCTTGGCGTTGGCCGCCATGTTCGGCATGTCCTGATTGATGACGAGGCGCTTGCCGTTGAGCGTGTCGAACCCGCCGTCGCCCGCGAAGGCCTCGACCGTCGACTGCGGCAGCCAAAGGGGACGATTGGAGGTGTCCTTGAGCTTCTTGACCGCCTTGAAGGTCGAATCATTCATCATGTAGGAGCAGTTCGGCGAGACGCGGTAGGCGGGATCGACGGCGTGATAGAGGTCCATCAGCCCGTCGAAGGTGATCGACGTCGTGTTGCCGGCGGCGAGCGTCACGCCCAACGCCGCCGCCGTCAACGCGCCCTGCGGCTGGCTCGTCCCGGTGCCGATCGTGAAATAAGTATTCTGGCCGCGGGCGATGCGGATTGCGATGGCGCCGAGGACGAAGGACTCGACGTCGACCGAACTGTCCTGCAGCACCTCGAACGAGACCGGGATGATCTTGCTCGAAAATTTATAGGCGTTGATGGTGACCTGGCCGAAGGTGGCGTCGCCCGTCGACGCCGCGACATTCTCGGCGACCAGCTCGCCGGCGTTGGCGGTTTCATCCGTCGTCGCCCAGGCGATCGGATAGCCGCCCGAGGTCGCCATGATCGTCGCCACATCGCGCATGCCGCCGAAATATTTGAGCTTCTGCAAAAGGTTCGGCATGAGGATGGTCGGGACGAGATAGCCGCCCGCCGTATTGGTTCCTTCGGCGATGTTGCGGATGCCGCGGCCATTGGCGTCGGCCGGCAGCACCAGGGCGCGCTCTTCCGGCGACAACACGCTCGGGCCGTTGCGGAGGAGCTTGACGAAGGCCTTGCGCGCCGCGACGATCTGATGCGCGTTTTCATCGGTCGAGCGGCCGTTCTCATCGCCAAGATTATGGGCGCGCTCTTCGAGATCGTCGGACATGGCGACGCTGCGCTCGATGCGGCTGATCTGGCCGTCGAGGACAGTCACCTCGGCATAAAGCCCATCGACCTCGATTTCGACTTCCTTCGTATATTTCGTCACCGCGGGATCGAGAAGGTTACGGATTTTTTTGGCAATGGCGGCGCGGGCTTCCCGCAAGGCCTGTAGGGATTTCATGATGCTTTCCTTCCGGGGTTAAAATCAGAGCGCCGCGTAAAGGCGCAGACGTTGCTCATGCCGCACGCGGGCGGCCTCAAGTTCGGCGAAGGCTTTTGCCTCATCGCTCGCGCGCTCGGCATAGGCTTTGGGCGCGTTGGCATAGGCGGAAAGATCAAAGGCGCGAGCCTGCGCCGCCGCCTTGGCGGGCTTCGGCATCAGCGAGGTCGCGAAGCCGCGCGCCACGGCGTCATTGGCCTCAAGCCAGGTCTCGTCATCCATCATCTTGGCGATGGTCAGATCGTCGAGGCCGGTTCGCGCCGAATAATCATTGCGGATCGAGGCCGTGACCTGATCGAGCAGCTGCGCCGTCGCGCGCATCTCGCGCGCATCGCCGATGGCGAGGCCCCAGGCGTTGTGAATCATCACGAAGGCGCCGGGCGCGATCTGGATTTCATCGCCCGCCAGCATCAGGAAAGACGCCGCCGAGGCCGCGAGGCCGTCGACATAGGCTGTTACTTGCGCCGGGTGTTGATCGAGCGCGGTCTTGATCGCCCGCGCCTCGAATACGTCGCCGCCGGGGCTGTTGATGCGAAGGTTGATGCGGCTTGCCTTGATCGCCGCGATGGCCTTGACCGCATCCGCGGCCTCGACGCCGCCATAGCCGATCGCGTCATAGACATAAATCGTCGCCGCGCCGTCGATATCCGGCGCGCCGGGTTGATCGCGGTCGCCGTCCTGATCCGGGTCGTAATCGACGACGCGCAGGCCGGCGCCGCGCCCGCGATTGGCGTTGAGAAGATTGAGCAGCGCGCGGGTCATGGGGTTCCTTTCGGCGCGGGCGCCGGTTTCGGTTCGGTCTCAGCGGACGGCGACGGCTTCGGCTCGGGCGCGTCGACGCTCGGATCGGCGTTGCCGCCGGCGTCAGGCTGTGTCGCGGTCGGGCTCGACGGCCATGTGATCAGCCGGTCGGCGTTCGGGTCTTTCGAGCGGCCGAGGTTCATTTTCTGGCGCACCTCATTCGCCGTCATCGAGCCAGGGCCTTGCGCGCCGCCCATGGCGATCTGAAAGGCTTCCATGCGGCTCTTGAGATCGCCGCGGACGAAGCCTTCGCGGTCGAATTCGGCGACCTTGGTCGACTGGCGAACGAGCTTGTAATTGACCTCATCCTCGATCGCCTTCAGATGCTGCCCAAGCGTGAAATCGACGAAGCTTTGCGTCAGCTCCTCGAGCCCTTTGCCGAAGCTGGTGGCCTTGTCGCTCATGTTGAGCATATGGTCCGGCACGCCCATGATGCGGCCGATGTCGGAGACGCCGATCTTGCGGGCGTCGATCAGCTGCGCGTCTGCCGCATTGATCGGCGAGACGGGCACATATTCGCCGCCATCATTCAGGATGGCCGGCCCGAGAAACCGGTTGCGGCCGCCGAAGCGCGCCATCCACGTCTGCCGGATTTCGTCGGCCTGATCCTTGCCGTGTTTGAATGACGCTGGATATTTGAGATAGCCGTCCGGCGACGAACCATTGTCGAAATAGGCTTTGGCGAAAGCGTCGGCGCTGATCGCGATGCCGACGCTCATCGCATAGGCTGTCAGCGGCGACATCGCCCGAAACAATTGCCAAACCGGCGAGCCAGGGATGTGCAGAACGTCGTCGCTATGCGCCAGCACATATTGTCCGCTGTCGCGCGTCAGCCCGTAGATCTGGACCGGCTCGCCGTCGATCGAATCGAGCCGGATCGCCGTGCGCAGCCAGGGGATATATTCGAGCGCGATCGGCGTTCCGTCGCGCTTGCGCTGAATCCAGACGATGCCATTGCCGTGGCGCAGCATGTCGGCGACGACGGAGCGCCAGAGCATCGTCGTGCTGTAGCGATCGTTCGGCCGCACCGAGATCAGCCGCGCCGCCGGAGAGGCGATATCGCGCTCGCGATGCCCGTCGTCAGGATTGACGCGGAAGGTGTTGAAATCCAGCATCGCGATCGAGCCGGCGATCAGCGAAATGCAGCGGTAAAACGCGCCATGCGCCATCGCCGATTCCGGCGAAATGCCGGGCTGTTGCTTGCCGAACAGAATGTCCCAGGCGTTCGGATCGCCGATCGGCACCGTCGCAGTCGCGGCCATCACCGGCGCCCGCATCGCCTCGAACTCGCGCGTGCTGAGCTGGCGCGGCGCGGCCAAAGCCGGGCGCTGTTTTTTCCGGGCGCCAAAACCAAACACTCAGTAGCATCCCTGTTTGATCGTTTCGTCGCCTTCGTCAGACAGGCGGCCAGCCAGCGCAATGATCGTCGCGACGATTCCGTCGATCTTTTCGCGCGACTTTTGCTTGTCGGGCGTGAAATTCATGTTGCGGTCGAAGCGGATCAGCGCATTGCCGATCATCCAGCGCAGCACCGGATGGCCGCCATGATCGAGCTGGCCGGCGAAGACGAGACGCTCGAATTCCTTCGAGGCCTCGCCCATGCTCTGCACGCCCTGGCGCACCTTCAAAAAACGTTCGCCGTCCGCGCCCTTGTTGACGAGATCCGTGTAGAGCTTGGTGGCGTTCCATGGATCGAAGCCGACGCGCTCGACGTCGAACAGCTCGAGCCCTTCCTCGATCGCCGCCTGCACATAGGACTGGTCGACATAGTCGCCCGGCGTCGGCTCGACGGCGCCGATCGTTGCCCAGCGGTCATAGGGCACGCGGTCGCGCTTTGAGCGGAGCTCGATGTTGACTTCCGGAACCCAGAAGCGCGCGAGGAGACGCCATTTTTCGCCCTCCTTTTCCGGCGGAAACAGCCAGACGAGCGCCGTGATGTCCTGCGTCGACGAGATGTCAAAGCCGGCATAGCAGCGCCGGCCCTTGAGCGCCTGGGCGCCCGTGCGCCAGGCTGTCTTCTCCGACGCGCAATCGTCCCATTTCTTGACCGGGATCCAGCGCGAAATCGCCTCGACCCATTGGTTGAGGTGATAGCGCCGGAAGTGGCTTTCCGCGCGCGGCGAGACCCTGGCGATCGCCGCCTCGCGCTTCAAAAAGTCCAGCGTCGGCGAGAGGCCGAGATTCGGATTGGCGGCGCGCCAGACCGCTTCATCGAGCCAGTCGTCATCCTCGCCGGCGGCGAACATGACGACGAGGCTCGAGGGATCATAGATGCCCTCGCCGCTGTCCTGCGCGTCTGGCGGCTCGATCGGCCCGGCGAGGATCTTGCGCGACTCGTCGAAGAGGCCGAAGCCGACTTGCGCCGATTTGAGGCCGGCCGTCGAGGCGAAGAGCTCGATCGGCTGCAGCCGCGCGCCCATGCCCTGGCGGATCGTGGTCGCGAGATCGAGCGTCGTCCATTCATGCATTTCGTCGCCGACAGAGACGGTCGGCGAGCGGCCATGCTTGCCCTCCGGCCGGCCCGAGAGGAGAGCAAAGGCGGCGCGCTTCTCGGCGATCCACAGGCTCTTGCCGAGCGCCCTGACGGCGCGCGCCAGCCGCTCGTCCTGCGCGACGATCGCCTTCATCTTGTCGAGGACGATCTTCGCCTGCTTTTCGTCGCGGGCGAAGACATAACCCTGGCCGCCGACGACGCCTTCGAGCGCAAAGAACAACAGCGCCAGCGCGGCGAGGAATTCGCTCTTGCCGTTCTTGCGGGGCACCCACAGGAGGAGCCGGCGGAACAGGCGCACATGGGCGACGCCGGTTTGCCCGGTCGCCGGATCGAGCACCTCGATCGGAACTTTCCAGCCGACGAGGAGACGGACGACGCACTCCTGCCAGAACGCGAGGTAAAAGGGCTGGCCGGCGAAGCGGTCTTCCGTAAGCCGGAAGATCGTCGGCCAGAGCGCCACAACGGCGTCGGCCTTGGCGGAATCGTACCAGGCGCCGGGGACGTTGGTGGCGCGCGACCAGGCGACGCGGACCCAGGACCAGCCGAGGGAGTCGGCGCGGGTGACGAAGGCTGGCTCGGGCTGCCGCATGCGTGCGGAAATGGCTGTGGAGATGTCCATGCGCCGACGAAAATAGTTAGGAGAGCGCATTGGCGTATGCCAAGCATCGAAAATGGCGCTTTCTATGCTCGCCTACGATGGCAAATCCACTTTGATGATCTGCGATGAAACTATCAGGATGTCCTTGGATCAGATTGCGACGGAGCAAATTGTGATATGATTGATGACTCCATATCTAATGGATCTCTACCTTTGGCGTTGCCCACCTTAGAGGAGAAAATATCAACTATTCTTGGGTTTCAATTTCATTTACCCTATCTTCCGCAAACGTTAAAGAATGCAGACAAGGCCGTCGCGCGACTGCTTCATGCTGGTAGTGAGTCTCTCAGCTCTCGCTTTGAGCGAGACACCGCCTTGCGCCGCGCAAAAACTAAATTTGATGAGAGATTATTGGAGGCGACCGGTGATTATGTCTCTACGGCAATTGTGTCCGGGCATCCAATCGTCGAGCGCGCCTTGGACTACACAATTCAAGAGAGTATTTTAAAGCAAAGCAATCGAGAAAGAATTACTCGGTTGGCCCTCGAACATGCCATGCAACAATCTACATCAACTGCAGGGGACGCTGAACAAGAAATTGATGACGACTGGCTTAACGCGTTCAGCAGCTTCGCCTCAACGAAAAGTAGCGAGGACATCCAGATTCTATGGTCGAAGATTCTCAGTGGTAAAATACGAGGGGCGAATAAATTTAGCGTCAAATCACTTAACCTTCTCGCATCTATTGACAGAGACGACGCACGGACAATCCATAAGGTCATATCATCGACAATCGCTGGAATGTTTATTTTTAAAAGGCCAGATCTAACAGATCTAAGAGAATTTATTACTTGTGATCATCTTGGCGTATTGTCGGGGTCAACGAGCAGCTTAGAATTTAACGCAGATTTATCACAGGGCATTGGTAATTTATTGACGTTGAGTAAATCCACTCTAAGGATCACGAGCTCAATCTCTACAATTGTCCCGATTCCATGCTTTTTTCTGACCCGCTTTGGACGGGAGCTATATTCATTTTCTGATGACCTCGAGTGCGATCAAATATACGAGCATAGTTTAATAGCATTTCTGAAGGCGCGCGGACTCCATGTCCAACGCGTGATGAGATCAAAAATATCTGCGCAACATGCTAATTCTATCCAATGGGAACAACTCTAAATTTTCAGATCCGCGCGCCGACTTTATTGAATGCGATTGGGGGGAAGCGAATCAAATTGATTAACGATCCCAACTACGTCGCATACCGCAGGTTGAGTCGCCGAGGCGCCGGGCGTCTCGCCAGCCGGACGCGGCGGTGGCCCGAAGAGCCCGCCAACGGGCAAATTTACCGAGGCTTGACGCCCGGTTAGAGAGAGATAATCGAGCGCGGTCAGACCGAAGCGCTTGGCCATTTCAAGGATGATCTTTTGCGCGTTATCGCGGCGATCAACGCTCGGATTGAGGCGCGGCATGAGATCGCCGGAGACGGTGCGGACATTGCGGCTATAGCCGTTGTCGAGGATATCCTGCTGGGCGGCTGTGAACTCTGCGCAGTAGACACAGAAGATCGCGAAGGTGTGGCGATCCAGCACGTCAAAGAAATTCAACTTCGCGAGGCGCGGGGTGTACTCGCGCCAAACCGCGAGCGCGTCGGCGCAGCGCGGGTCGACGAGGAGCGCGGGCGGCGCGAGGCGATCGCCCGACTCGGCGGGCGCGGCCGCGAGCAGCGCCGCCAGGCGCTCGGCCTGTTCGATCTGGCGCTGCGTCTTGGATTTCCGCTTTCCGGGGAAACCCTGCGCTTTCTGATCGTCCGCGTTGGCTGGCCGGCGTCCCATGGGGCAAAAAAAACTTTCTGAGAATATCGCGGGATTTTTCGGAATATTGAGTCACCGGTCCCAGGCGTCGTCGCCCCAGGGTTTTAGTACCCCCCGCCTCTCGGCGGATTGTTTGTCGCGGTCATGGCACGGCGCGCATAGCGACTGCCAATTCGCCTCATCCCAAAACAGCTGCAAATCGCCACGATGCGGGCGAACGTGGTCTACAACCTCAGCGGCTTCGATCTTGCCTTTAGCCTCGCACATCACACAAAGCGGATGAGCCGCGAGATAGGCGAGCCGCGCGGCGCGCCACCTTGCGCCGTACAGGCGTTGAGCAGCCGATCCTCTGCGCTGATCAGCATCGCGTCGCTGCTCATACCGGCTGGGCTGCTGGGCTGGTCGATAGGTTAAAGGACGCTTCATTCGGGCATGAAAAAGCCCGGATGCTGGATGCTCCGGGCTGTGCTGCGGGCAATAGAAACCCTTCGCGGCGATCAGCTTGCCCTACGGCTCCCCGTCGCCTGGATCGGCAGATGTCCTAAAGACACGTTAGCTACCGGTTGTCCTATTGCGGAAGATGGTCCGAGACTGATCAATCCGTCAAGCCTCATTTTCACAATCGTCGGCCGATTGAGGAGATCGACTAGTATATCGGCCCGCTTGTTGCCGTGCACCGCTTCGCAGATGCCTTCAAATCCAGCAAACGGACCGCCTTCAATCCGTACGCGCGCGCCAGCCTCAACTAGCGCAGGGGCGCGTTCGTTATACGCGCCTTCGCTCACCGCAGCTCGCAAATCATCGATAAGTGATTCGCTGATTGCCAAAGGCTTGCCTTCGTTCGCCAGCACCGCCTCAACACCGTCGGCATTGCGAAAATCGAACCAAGTGCAGATTGGCCGCATGCCGACGAACAGATAGCGGGGAAACAGCTTCCCACGCCGCTCAATGTATTTCCCCTGGCACCGCACGCGCCTAGCTACTTCCGGCAAAAACGTCTCAAACCCGACCCGCTGCAAGGCCGCAGCCGCTCGCTGCTCGCACTTCGGATTGGTGTAGGCCACATACCAGATCGTCGCACTCATCCGTCATTCCCCACAACCCGCCGCTGTCCGACCTGTCCGACCTTTTTTAATCAAATAAAAAGGTCGGACACGCTAATTCGCCTGCAATATCAATGCGCCGTCCGACCTGTCCGACCTGTCCGACCTTTTTTCGCCATCCGGCGCATGCCATTTTCAAAGAGCGAGAGCCCTTCGCTGATTTTGGCTATTCCGACTCCTCACGCGCGCGAAAAGGTCGGACAGGTCGGACAGGTCGGACGCAGCCTTGAAATCATTGGGCAATTCGCTTCGCCAATTTTTGTCCTTCATCCAAAAGGTCGGACAGGTCGGACAATTTCCTAAAACTCATCAGGCGGAACGGGTTCTTCGGACGCCGCGCCTTCATCGGCGACGCCATACAGCGACCAGTCGATCGGCTGTTTCACCGCATCGACAAAGGCCGTGCGGCAATCGGCGAGCGGCGGGAACAGCCAACAGGGGACGCGGCGCACGCCGGACGTTCCATCGCCGAGATCGATCGTTTCCGACGCCTTGCGATTGCCGAGGCCAGGCACGAGCTTTCGCAGCAACATGCCGAGGCTGGTCTTTTCCGATTTGCGCCGGACGCCGATCTTTTCGGCATGATGGACGTAATCGTCGAACAGCACGTCGACCGGAACCTGCCGGCGCCACGCGCTCCCGCGCCGCGTCGGCGCGCCATCGCACAGCCGCTCGAACCACCAGGCCGAGACGGTATCGAGCGAGCGCAGCTTTTGCTCGAGAAGCGCCTCGGTTTTCGGAATGACGCGCAGACTGGGTGCGTCCGGCGCATCGAGATCGGTCGCGAGCAAATCGGCGAGCAGCGCCTCGCGGCCGCCGGCGTCCATCTCCGCGTCCATTTCGGCGAAATACTGCCCGTTCTGGGCAACATGCGCGGCGACGTCGATGACGCAAAAGCGCCGTTCGTCCATGCCGGCCGGAACAACCCAACCCTCATTCGAGGAAAACAGCAGCCGCACGTAATTATCGAGGCGGATCGGATCGACGCCCTTGGCTTCGATCATCTGTTTCGGCGCGGTCACAAGCCCCTTGAGCCGGCCTTCGGCCGCTTTGTCGCCAGCCCAAAATCCCTCATCAACCTGCAGCAGCAGGCAGCTCGCCATATGGGCGTTGAACTGGCCGGTCACATAGCGTGGATCGTCGACGAGGAAATAATGCGAGGCGAACAGCGAGCCCATGATCTCGCCGATCTTGGTCTTGCCCGTGCCCATCTTGCCGCGCATGGCGATCGCGGTGCCGATGCGCTCGCGCGGCCGCTGCAAAATATGCGCGAACCAGTTCCACACCCAGCGGAACAGCTCGGGATTGCCGTCGCAGATGTTCGTGGCAAGATGGTCGTAAAAGGTCCTGTATTTGAGCCGGCGCCCTTCCGCCGGCGACGGGTCCGGCGTCACCGAATATCCCCGCCAGAGGTTGAAATAGCCTCGCGTGCCGGCCGCATCATCCTTGTCGGGAAAAAATTCGATCCCGTCATAGGTCCGGCGGCGTCTGGAATTGAGCCAGAGCGGCGCCAGCTTGAGGTGCCGCGTGACCGTTTTCCAGCTGCCGTCCGGCTGGCGCTCGCGGCCCTTGATGACGCAGGTCTGATTGGACAGATAGGCGCGGAAGGCGTCGATCGAAACGACACGCGTGCGATCCTCGACCGGGGCGTGCGGCATTTCCCGCATGATCACGGCCCGCGAGCCCATAAGCACCAGTGCCCATTCGCTGTTCATACCGCCGACAATCCCGTCGACGCCGTCGTCGTCGTCAAAACCATCTCCGTCCGGCGGCGGATCACCGGGCGGCGGCGCGCCGCTTCCGCCGCCATCTTCCGGCGAGCGAGAGGCCTTCGCTGGAAATGCGAGGATCTCGGCGCCAGCGGCGAAAGTCTCGCCGTCAAGGGGCGGCGCCTCTTCCGAGCTCACGCAACCTCTTTCTGGCGCGCGCGCCACATATCGTTGAAATCAAATCCCGGCGCGGCCATGTGCAGTCCGATCGTCAGCCAGGGATAGGCGCGCGAAAAGCGCTTGCCCGCGCGCTCCAGCGCGAGGCGCGTAAAAAGCGGTTCGCTGTCGCCATCGCCGAGGAGCACCAGTTCGTGGACAGCGGCCGGCACCGGAATGATCGCGAAATCGCCGTCGCCCGCCGGCTCATTGTCCGGCACAAAAACCGCCCGCTCGACGCCATTCTTGTCGGGCCGCTTCAGCGTCGGATGTTTTACCCGCCCGAGCGCCTTGCCTGCGAGATTGCCGAGCGAGACGGCCGCCCGGAATTCTGCGCCCTCAAGCAGCGGCGAATCGGCCGCCCTGAGCGCGCAAAAGACCGAAAGCACGGTCTCGACGCCTTCGCCCAGGAACAGTCGACCGGATTAGGCTGCCATTGCGCGCTCATGCTGGCGCGTCTCCGATCATCTCGGCCAGCGTGTCGGCCACGGCGTCAATCGCCGCGCCGGCGACGGAAGACGCCGCGCCGGCATGATCGCGCGTCATCGCCGCGCGCAGCTCCTCAAGGCTCGCGCCGTGCTGGAGCGCGAAGCTGGCGAGGATCAGGCTATCGCGCGCAATTCCCTCCACGGCCGCGCCGACCTTGCGGTCCAAAGTCAGGAAAATCTCGGCGACGCGCATGGTTTTCGGATAGACCGCGAAGGTCACCGAATAGAGCATCTGGCCGTAGAACAGGTCGAAGCTGATCGAGGTCCGGCGGTTGGGCAGCGTCTCGCGCGTCACTCCGCGGCCTCCGCCAGCAAGGGCAACGGGTCAAGCGTAAAGACATGCGTTGGATGGCTGCTGACGCGCAGGCCGAGCGGCGCGATTTGCTGGCGCAGATAAAACACCACAGTGTCGATAACCTTGCCCGCATTGTCCGGACCGCCGCCCGGATCCTCGCCCCACAGCGCCTCGATCAGATCGTCCTTCGTCAGCGCGCCGGCGCAGGCGAGCGCCGCGAGGATCGTGAAACCTTGCGGCCGGGGCCGCACCAGACCGCCATAGCGCGAGACGACGCCGAGGCGCGTCGACAACAGCACGTCGCCGAGCGGGCGACGCCGCGAGAGCGCGACAAGCTGGTCATGACCGAATGTGCCAAGAATGAACGTCGGGCGCGTCACGCGGCGACCGTCCGTTTGAAAAAGGCGTCGAGGTGCGTGACGAGAGTCGCCTCGAGCAAATCCGTCGTCCTGACCACTTTCCGGCGCGCGGCCTCAGCCTTGGCTTTCTCCAGCGCATCGAGCAAATTGATCGCCTCAAAAGCCGTGTAGAGCCGCGCGTCCCGCCGCCACTCCTTGCGATTGTCGAGAACATTCGCGGTCGCGACAATGATTTGGGCGAGCAGCGCGCTGCAATGAGTTCCTTCGGACGCGCGCACGGCCCGCAGATAGATCACGGTGCGTTCATGGCCGCATTTGGCGACGCATTGGCTGATCGTGCCGCAGGCCATTGTGTCGCCCGGCTTGAGTTGAATAGCCGTCTTCGCGCTGCGCACAATCACGACGCCAGCCTCGCGCGCCGCGCGGTCGGTCGCAACCGCATCAGGATGCCCCGCCGCCAGCGAGGCATGGTAGAGCTGTTGCCGGTTCATCTTGACGGTCTGACCGTTGATTGCCGAAAACGCCTTGGCTTGCTGCTGCGCGTCGGCCTGGATGATGAGACAGGGAACCTCGCCAATCCCGATCGAAGCAGCGCCCGTCGCTCGATGCTGCCCGTCAACGATCGCATAAACGCCGCCGGCGATCGGCGAGACAACTACCGGCGCAAATTTGAGCCAGGAAAATTCGCGGGCGATTTTTTGAATGAGGAACCGCCCCCTTCCGCCGATCAGGCGCTGGTAGGCGTCGTCGACGACGAGGCTGGCGATGGGCAGCCAGCGCAGCTCGGGAACCGGCCCCAGCGACGCCGGCGGCGCGATGTCTTTGATTGGCTCAATCGCACGCATTCTCTGCCTCCTCGATCCGCCACGGAGCCACAACCTCAAGCGCCGTCACCATCCAGAAAACGCCCCACACCAGGAGCGCGCCAATCAGCTCGCGCATCGTCCTCATCATCGCCTTGCTCCTTGCAGGATTTTTTGCGCCTCTTGGAGCGCAGCCCGCGCCTGATCGAGATCATCCTCAGCAGAAGTCGAACCGCCTCGATCAGCGATGGCGAGCTCATGGGAAAGCCTCAGATATTCCGCCCTGATGCATTTGATTTTGTGCTCATGGATTTTGTCGCGGATCAGCGACGAGAGGCTTTTGCGCCGTTGACGATCGATATTTTCGACGGTTCCGGGCGCGACGCCGATCGACTGCGCGACGCTGGCCCAGGCCTCCTCGCGGTTATCCGCCGACAGCTTCTCGATCTGGACGCGATCGCGCACCCATTTGAAAGCGTCGTCATCGGTGAAGGAAACGACCGACATCGGATAATTTATCCCGTCCCTGTGGATGATCATGTCTCACTTCCTGTGGTCTCTGGAGAGATCACGTAGGGAGCGAGGCATGGCCGCCACGCGAAAAAAAAGCATCGAACCAACTGAACCGCTCGGCGTTGGCGCGCTTGCGGCGACTCATCTGCTCAGCCGCATCGCGCGGCTGAGCCATCACGCGGAGGGCGAGTTGGCGCTCGCTCTCCAAAATCTCTCCCGCGCGATCCTCGGGTCGGGCGCGGGCCTAGAAACCCTCGCCTTCGTGGCGATCGATGCGCGGCTCCCGGTAACAGAGGAGGCAGCGCCGGCTCACAAAAATAAGTGCGAACACAACCAGAGCTATAGAGACTCGCAGCATGCGTGTTCTCTACACTGATAGAGCGCGAATTACCGCGCCAAGAGATGCTGCGAAGCACCCGGCGCGCGAAGCGACCATGGGCGCGCAACCCTCACGCGAAGCAATTGATTGGAGCCTACTAATGGGACTCGCCGTTGAGCTTGAAACCGCGCGCATGCGCGAGATGTGGGCCGAGATCGCCGCGGTCAAAGTTTTGGCGGAGGTCGCGCTCTCGGGCGTCTTCGCCATGACGCCGCGCGATGTGTTGCCGGACCTCGTTTCACAGATTCGTGCCGCGGCCGCGGGGACAGGCCATCTTCGCGCACCGAGCGATTTCGCCGCGGAGGAGATGGCCGACGTCACCGTGCTGGCCATCGAAAAAATCGAGACGTCGATCGACGTCGCGCTGGGGCTGGCGGGCGCGGCGCGCTGAAAGAAAAAGAGGCCGGCCGATCGCGCATGCGCCTGATCGTCACCGGCCTCAGGTGTGCGCCGGGAAGGAAGCGGCGCGAAGCGAGGTAAAGGGAAGGCGCTCATGCCGCGTCTCCAGCGGCATCGCGTGTGTCGGCGGAGATCGATGTCCGCGGCTCGAAGAAATCCGCAGGAATTAAATCAATCCCGGCTTCACGCGATTTATGAAGGAGCTCCTGCTGACGGTTCGCCGGCACGAGCCCATTAGTCCCCCCGCGCGAGGAGGGATAAGTCCATTTGTAAACGGAGGTTACGTCGAGGCCCAATAAGCCGGCTACGGCCCGGTGGCCTCCGCATTTTGCGATGACGTGGTCGGCGATCGTTCCCATGCCAATATAATTGCGTAAACCGCAATCAATCGTCAAGCCATAACTTGCGATTTTCGCGATATGAAAATTTGCGCTGTTCGCAATAATGAGGGATGGATTTGGTCGATTGGATCGAAGAGTCGCTAAAGCGTACCGGCAAGACGAGGGCCGGATTAGCCGGCGTTTTTGGCGTACATCCGTCTCAAATTACGCGGTTGCTAAAGGCCGGTCGTCGCCTCAAGGTCGATGAATTGAAAAAGATCGCCGATTATCTTGGCGAGCCGATCCCCGATTTCTGGAAAAATGAGCGGCCATTAGAGGCGCTCCCGGCAGAGCCCCGCTTCGCTGAACCGCCGTCGCCTCCCCTGACGCAAGAACCGCCTCCCGCGGTTGCGGCCCACAACGATGGCGAGATCATTGTCTACGACGGCGCTACGGCCGCCGGGAAAGACTATTCCTACGCCCTGGAGCGGGAAGCAGGCCGCGTTCCGCGCCCTCAAGGGCTAATGGGGCGCGCCGGCGTCTACGCCGTCAGGATTACCGACGATTCGATGGCTCCAGCCCATGCAAAAGACGATCTTGTTTTTATCGACGCGCGGGCGGAGGTTCGAGCCGGGGACGAGGTAACTGTCGAACTCTACCCGGATCCTCGCGAGATCGGCGCGCGCCGTTATTTCCGCCGCCTTGTGGATCGCGACCAGAAGCGCTATCTCTGCCGTCGTCTCCACCCTGCGGGCGATCAATCTTTTGCTGTCGAGGACGTCAAGGTCATCCAGCGAGTCATCCCCGCCCGCGAAGTGAACGGGCATTGACCTTTTTCCTATCTTAAGGGGTCAAATGAGGATCAGATTCGCGATCTAATTTAAGGGGCCAAATCGCCCCCGCTCTCCAGGTGATAGTGGGGTTGTGGATAGAGGAACTTTCCACGTTAAGTTGCGTTGCCATCTTATGATTATTGACGCGAAGAGAGGCGCAACGGCGCCGTCCCTATTCAGGATGCCTGGATCGAAGACCGTCTCGAGGCGGATATGAGGCCCCGCGGCCGCAAGCGCGGCCCCGGCGAGTTAAACGAACTCAGCCATTTGACGGGATACGAAATAGCGTGGTTGGACGATAAAGTCGTGCTGCGCTTGATATTCGCAACTTCCCCAAACCGCATCGAGACGCCCGACGGCTCTGTTCAGCTCGGAATATCACCCGATCAGGCTGTAGCGCTTGCGCTGGCCTTAAATCGAGCGGCCGAAGGGTTTTCTCCGGCTCCGCCGGGCACACAGCCGAACTAGCTTTCGTTTCTGCGCGCACCATCGCCGCTCCACCTGTATTGCGAATTATGCAATTTATGTTTGACATGAAATTGCGTTTAACGCAATTATCGCTTCATCGCATCCCCGATGGAGCACGCCGATGGCGCTTGAAATCCCTTCACCCGGCCGCCACGCGGCGGCCCTAGACGATGAACTCGCGATCGGCGCCATGCGCCGGGCGCTGCAGCCCCTTTCCCCGCAGCAGCTCGACCATCCGCCGGCGCGGCATTGCGCCTATCTCCGCGCAACTATCTCCTCCCGGAATATTTCGCGCTTCGATGCGGCGGCGCGAGAAATAGAGATCATCCGCCGCAAGGCGATGGCGATCCCGCTCGCGGATCGGCCGTCAGTTTCCGCCGCGGGAAAAATCCCGATGGTCAGCGATCATGGTGCGAATGTTGAATTTGGCCGCGCGAACGGACGCGTCGGTCTCCAGCGGCCGGGCGGCGTCGCCGCTGCGGTACTGATCAAGGGCTTCGAAGGCGCAACGCTCGATCCAGTCGAGAAGAGGCTCATTAATCAATTCGCCGCGCAATATCGCGGTCGTCAAATGGGCGTGGACGTCCTGATAGAAGGTCATGATGAGAAACATGACCATTCTCTGGTCGGGCTCGATGCTCATTCCATCGATCTCCTCTCTCACACCAAGGAAGCCGCGCGTCTCGACCATATTAAGGGAGACGCGGCATGAAGTCCTACGAGACGATGTATCGCGAGGCGCTCGGGCACAATGGCGAGCTGCTGCGCCAGCTCGCCGGCGCCAACGTCCGCATCCGCGAGCTTGAGGCCGCCGCCGGCAAGCGCCTCAACGACTATTGCCGCCTCGAGCAATTCACGCTCGATTTGCAGGCCAGCGCCGCGCAATTGCGCAAGCAACTCGCCGATCCAACCACACGCGAGGCCGCGGAATGACACGAGGATCCTATGCCCTCGGGCGGCGCTTGCGGCCCGTCGTGACCGAGGCCGACTGCAACGAGCTCATCGACATGATGAGCCTCTCGCTTTACGAGGCGCCGCCGCACGGAAAAGGCACAGCTCTAAAAGCGCTCGTCAATTTCAGCCGGGCGAAAATCGCCGTTCTCAACGGCGCGCAGCGCACGGCCCGCAAATGGATCGAACGCGGCGTCGCCGAACTTTTTGACGGAGCGGCGGCATGACGACGTCCCTCGCGCTTGAAGCGCGCGCCATCCGCCTCGACCAGATCGCCGGCGTCAGCGATCTCAATCCCCGCCTCGCCGACGAAAACGAGATCGCCGAACTTGCCGCCTCGATCTTCGCGGTCGGCCAGCTGCAGGATCTGATGGTCGAGCCGGCCGAGCTCAAAGGCCATTATCTGATCCTCGACGGGCAGCGGCGCTGGCGCGCCATGCATCATCTGGTCGAGAGCGGATCATGGCCGCCGGACGCGCCCATCAATGTCACTGTGGTCGATTACGGCGACGAGGCGCTGCGGCGCGAGAAGGCGCTCGCCGCCAACACGATGCGGCGGGCGCTGCATCCGGTCGACGAATATGAAGCCTTCGCCGAACTCGCCGCCGCCGGCGTTGTGGAAGAACGGATCGCCCGGGATTTCGGACTCGATGTCCGCCGCGTTCGCCAGCGCCTCGCCCTGGGACGCCTCAGCCCGAAAATACGCGCCGCGTGGCGCGAGGGAATTATCGACGCCACCATCGCCCAGGCCTATACCGCCGGCGCGACGCATGAGGCGCAGGACGCCGTCTTCGACGCCATGGGCACCGCGCCGTCCGTCTATGCGATCAAATCAAGTCTTCGCGCCGATACGCTGCGCGAGGACGCCGCGGAGACGACATATATCGGCGCCGACGCCTATCTCGCCGCTGGCGGCCGAATCGAGGAGCAGCTGTTCGACGACGGCGCGACCTGGCTCGACGGCGGCCTCGCGAAGCGTCTCGCGCGCGAAAAGCTCATGGCCGAGGCGGAGGCGATCGCCGCCGCGGAAGGCTGGGGCTTTGTCGTCTTTCAACCGGAACCCAACGCCGGCGAATACATAGTCTCGGACTATGAACTCGAATATTCGCCCGAGGAGCAAAAGCGCGTCGACGAGCTGGAGGAATGCGACGCAGCGACCACGGAGGAAATCGAAGCCGGCGAAGCGGAGAAAGAAGCGATCGACCTCCGGGCGCTGCTGCGCCAAATCCCGGCGGCGAAGCGCGGCTCGCTCGGCATAGTCGCCGACCTTTCTCACTACGGCGAACCTGTTTTCTATCGCGGCTGGAAGCAACAGCCGCCCGAAGACGCCGCGGTCGAAGACAATCATCATTCCGATTCCGCGCGCGCGGCGACGCGCGCGGAGAAAGGCGCGGCGGCCGCATCCTCCCCGGCCGCCGCGCCGCCCAAAAAGACGCCGAAGGCGCTGCGCGAAGTGCTCGACGCGTCGCTCGACGGCGCCTTCGCCGCCTGTATCGGGACGCGGCCCGATCTCGCCTTGATGCTGGCCGTCGCCAAATTCGGGCCGACCTATGAGGGCGGCGCAAGCGGCTGTATCCAACTCTCCGGCGGCCTGTCGGCCTATGCCGACGATCACGTCAGCGAGCTGCTCGGCAAGCTTACGGGCAAGGCGTTCGACAGGGCGTTGGCGCTCTGCGCCGACGCTCCGCTCGCCGATCTGACTGCGGCCTTTTGCGAGATCGTCGCGCGCTCGATCTCCGTCGCCAATCGGCCGCATGAGGATATGCCGATCGGCAAATGCGAGCCGATCGCCAAGGCGCTGGCCGCACGCGGCGCGCCGCTCGCCGAGCGCCTCAACGAGGCGCTCGATCGCGAGGCCTATTTCGCGGCCAGCAAGAAGACCTGCGTCGCCGTCGCGGAGCAACTCGAAACGCCGGCGATTAACAGCGTCGGCAAGAAGGCGCTCATCGCCAGCGCTGTGGCGGCCGACGCCGCCAAAAAGAAATGGCTGCCCGCGCCCTTGTCGGACTGGGCCGCGTTGACGGCGACCTCGCCCGAAGCGCCGCGCGCGGAGCCGCAGGACAAGCCGCTCGCGCAGGCAATGCTGGAGGCAATCGACGCCGACGAGCAGGCCCGGCGCGACAAGATCACGCGCGTCTGCGATTTTCAGGCGGGCGCGCCGCTCTTCGGCAAATTCATGATCGAACGGGTCGAGGTCAAGGACGGCGCCGAATGCAAGGCCTCCGATTTGCGCGCGGCCTTTCTCGCCACAGCCTCGCCTACGGCTACAGCCAGGCCTCTCAGTGCGCCCGAGATCGGCGCAATGCTCAAAAAATTGGGCGTCGCCTCGAAGCGCAAGAAGGACGGCGTCTTTTATCTCGGCCTCGCTCTCAAAGACGAGGCCGCCTGATGTCGGACAATTTGCAATCCCTCCGCAAGCGGCTCGCCCAGGTCAAATGGCGGCTCGGCCAATACGACCAGATGATCCGCGACGCGCATCTGTGGGGCGACTATGTCGAGATCGCCCACACGGAGCGCGCCCCGCTCATCATCGAGCGCGATCAGCTGGCCGCGCAAATCGAGCAGATCGAAGCCTTTGAATTTGCGCGCCGGCCGCGCGTGTTGTGCTGACGGGAGAACCACATGGCAGGAGTCAACAAGGTCATTCTCGTCGGCCATCTCGGCCGCGATCCCGAGGTCCGCACGCTCAATTCCGGCGGTCAGGTGGTGAGCTTTTCCATGGCGACATCGGAGAGCTGGCGCGACAAGGACACTGGCGACCGCAAGGACCGCACACAATGGCACAATGTCGTAATTTTCAATGAGGGGCTCGGCAAGATCGCCGAGGCCTATCTGAAAAAAGGCTCGCAAGTCTACATTGAGGGAAGTCTGCTGACGCGCACCTACACGGACCGCGACGGCCAGGAGCGCAAGACCACGGAGATTGTCCTCGCGCGCTACCGCGGCGAACTCTCGCTGATCAGCGGCCAGCGTTCCGGGCCGGGCGAGGACAGCTACGGGACGCCGTCGACGCGGCCGGCGCAACAGCTCGACGATCCGCGCGAGGCGATGGCCGCCAAGCCGCAGCGCACGGCAGATTTCATCGACGACGACATTCCGTTTTGAGGGGAGCGGCAAATGCATAGATTCCTGCCGGCGCTTTGCGCCGCGCTCATGAGCTGCGCGTCCTTCGCGCGCCCGGACCTCGGCCAGCTGCAGCCGGACGATCAACGGACCTGCCTTGCATGGGAAGCCAACGCGCGCGAGGCGCACAGAGAGACGATCCTCCGCAATTGCATTCGAAAGTTTCAACACATCTATGAGGTGCGGCGATGAGCGACGAGGATTTGAAGCCGCTCGCGGAGGCCGCGGCTATAACTCGCATCACAGATCCAGCGACAAGAGCGGCGGAGACGATGCGGCTTTTGACGGATCTCGGCTTGACCCACGATTCGGCCAAGGCCATCGCTGGTATTTTCAGCCTGCTCGAAGTCCACTACCTCGCCCGGATCGCCGAGCTCGAACAGGCTTTGGAAAGAAGCGTATGACCCTGAAGAAGGCCGCCGTCCTCGCCGGCGTCTCAATCGCTGCGCTCGCCCTCGCCTTCGGCGGCGGCGCCTATGTCGGCCGACGCTTGCCGGCAGGGACCGTGCTTGCCGGCGGCGCCGGCGCGACGACGATCCATTTTGCTCCGGCCGAAAACCTCGAGCGCGTCGACGTCGAGCTGATCAGGCAGGCGACGACGGCGATCGACTTCGCGGCCTATGTGCTGACCGACGTCGCCGTAACGCGCGCGCTCACGGAACGCGCCGACCATGGCGTCGTCGTCCGCCTTTATCTTTACGAGGATCAGCTGCCGCGCGGCGGCGCGCCATTGGCCGCGCTCCAGGAGCTGCGCGCGACGCCGGGCGTCGAAACCCGGATCAAGAGCGCCGGCGCGCTCATGCATCTCAAAGGCTACCAGATCGACGGCCGCCTGTTGCGCACGGGCAGCGCCAATTTCTCGGCCTCCGGCCTCAAGCGCCAGGACAATGACCTCATCGTCATCGAAGCACGCGCGGCGGCCGACGCGTTCAAGCGCAATTTCGAGGCGATCTGGGCGCGCGCCCAAGCCGCCGCCGTAAATTGAGGAGCCTTGACCGATGTCGGCCGAGCGACTCACAATCGAAGACGTGATCAGCCGGCTCAAAATCAGCCGGCGAACTCTTGAATCATGGCTCGCCGAGGATCTGCGCCGCGCCACGGACGAGCGGCGCTTCCACTTTCACGTCCGGCATGGGAGGCGGCGTCTTTGGACCGAGACGAGCTATCTGGCGCTGGAGCATGCGATCGAGCGGGAAAGCGAGCCGGGCGGCGTGCTCGCGGGCTCGCAGTCAAAGAACGCGACGGCTACTGGCACGTCGAGGGGACCGTTCGCGCCGCAGGCCGTTCAATCCGCGTTCGTCGCAGTCTTGGACTTCCCGCTGAGGCCAGGCTCTACGACGTTGCGTGGGACGAGGTCCGCGCCGTCGAAAAAGACATCCGCGCCGAGGCGGCAGGCGAAGGCGGCCGAGGTGATCCGGTTGCCGTAGCTGGCCACGCCTATCTCAGTCTGCCGCGTCAGAGGCCGGTGGCGCCGACTGTCATCCGCATTATCAAAGAAATCGTCGGGAAATTCGGGACAAGGCGCCTGAACGATATTCGTCCGGACGAATGGCGCGCCTGGGTGGCGCAGCGCCAGGCCGGCAATAAGGCGGCGACCCGCGAACGTTTCGTCAGCGGCGTCGCGGCGTTCCAGAACTTCTGCGTCGCCCACCATAAATTGAAAAAACCCACAAAGTTCGAGCGCGACAAAGCCGCCCGCAATCCGCGGCGCAGGGCGCGCCGGCGCGTCGCCGATCTCAGGCCGGACCTGATCAAACAGCTTTTTGACGCCGCGCATATCTCCTTGCGGGCGCAGCTGGCCGCGGAATGGTCGACCGGGGCGCGGGTCTCGTCCATCCTTTACGGCGCCCGCATCTGCGACGTGATGTTGGCGCCCGGAAGAGAAACCATCACCTTCCGGGAAACCAAAAACGGCGACGATGTCGCGGCCGCGCTGCATCCGACGGCTGCACGGATTCTGAGGGAGTATGTCGACTGGCGGGGCGGCCTCCACGATCGGGAAGCCCCGTTCTTTTTGACATACAAGAGGAAGCCATATGCGGACAACGGCCGCGGAGGCGGCGGCCAGAACAAGACGGCCTTTCTCGCGGCGAAGCGGCGGGCGCGCCGGGCAATATTGGGGCGCGCCTTCGACGAGGCGAAAGGTCTGAAAAGGCGCGGTCGACGCGAGGACGCGCTGAGTGTGCTCTTGAGGGCGCGCGACGACGCAAGACTGCTGCGCCGCCTAACCCAGCACTGGTTCCGGCACCTTCTCGCGACGCGAATGCGTCACGATTTGCGCGCGGCGATGGAGCAAGGCGGCTGGCGCGATGAGCGCAGCATCCTCGGCTATATCCACGATGTGCCAGAAGGGCGGCGCGCCATCGTCACGGCTTTCGAGGACATCGATGCGGAGCCGTCCGTCGCCAAAACGGCAGCAAAACCGGCCTGATCGCGCCAATTCCGGCCGGAACAGGCCGTAAACTCGCGTGTCAAAAACGTGCCAGAATACCTGCAAATTGGTGCGGCGTTCTGCATTCATTCACATAAGACCGCCGCCGCGATATCATGCGAACACTTTTTCAAAACAAAGTGTTAGATGGTGCTGCGAGACAGGATTGAACTGTCGACCTCTCCATTACCAATGGAGTGCTCTACCACTGAGCTACCGCAGCCGACGCTTCGTGGCGCGACGGCTGGCGTATTGCCACAGTCGCGCCGCGCAGGCAAGCCGATCCGTAAAGCCTTGTTTCCGCCAAGGCCGGGCTCTAAAGGTGTCAGCGGCGGCTTCGCCGGGCCTTTGGCCCGCGGCGGCCTCGAAGACGAAGTTCTCAATGCAAGGGCCTTCCGTATGAACAAGGTTCCGGCGCACGGGCCGGGCGAAAACCGCAAAGGCGCGGAGCGTCAGCGCCTTGCCGCGGCGTTGCGCGCAAATCTTGGCCGCCGCAAGGCTCAGGGCAGGGGGCGGCAGGCCGCTGAGGCCGGAAGCGAACAGCAAGACCGCGCGGGAGACGAGGGGGAAGCGATTTCGGAGGCGATTTCGAGAGAGAGCGTCTGCCATTCCGAAGGCGGCGGCGATTGTCCAGGGACAACGAGCTAACGCCTGACGCCGAAAGCGGATCTGCTTTCCTTCCATATTTTGCTAAGCATATTAATCGATCAATTTGATTTGGATCGGATGAAATCCGTAATCAAATGATCCAAGCGGCCGGAAAGACGGGGGATTATGGATCGTATTCGCATTGTCGGCGGCCGGGAGCTGAATGGAGTCATTCAGATTTCAGGCGCCAAGAACGCGGCCCTGCCGCTGATGATCGCCTCGCTCCTGACTGCTGAGACGCTTACGCTCGACAATTTGCCCAATCTCGCCGACGTCAACATGCTCCTGCGCATTCTGGGGCATCATGGCGTCGATCATTCGGTGGACGGCCGCCGCCTCGGCGCGGCGCCCAACGCCAGCCGTCCGGTGCATCTCACCGCGCGCGACATCGTCGACACGACGGCGCCCTATGAGCTTGTCTCGAAAATGCGCGCCAGTTTTTGGGTGATCGCCCCGCTGCTCGCCCGCATGGGCGAGGCGAAGGTCTCGCTCCCCGGCGGCTGCGCCATCGGCACGCGCCCGGTGGACCTCTTGATCATGGCGCTCGAAAAGCTTGGCGCGAGCATCGAAATCGAAGCCGGCTATGTTCACGCCAAGGCGCCGAAGGGATTGCGCGGGGCGGAGATCGCGTTCCCCAAGGTGACGGTCGGCGGCACCCATACGGCGCTGATGGCCGCCTCGCTCGCCCATGGCCACACCCGCATCGTCAATGCCGCGCGCGAGCCCGAGGTGGTCGATCTGGCGGATTGCCTCATCAAGATGGGCGCGCGGATCAAGGGCGCCGGCCAGTCCGTGATCGACATCGAGGGCGTCGCGCGGTTGAATGGGGCGAGCCATCGCGTGTTGCCGGACCGGATCGAGGCCGGCACCTATGCGATCGCGGCGGCCATGGCCGGCGGCGACGTCATGCTGGAGGGCGCGGAGGCGGGGCTGCTGCAAAGCGCGCTCGACGTGCTCGTCGAGGCGGGCGCCACGATCCACGTGGTCAATGAGGGCATCAGGGTGCAGCGAAACGGCGCCGGGCTGATGCCGGTCGATATCGTGACCGCGCCGTTTCCGGGTTTTCCGACGGATCTGCAGGCGCAGTTCATGGCGCTGATGACCAAAGCCAAAGGGCGGTCCCGAATCACGGAGACGATTTTTGAGAATCGTTTCATGCATGTGCAGGAACTGGCGCGGCTCGGCGCCCACATCAGGCTCGAGGGCGACGTCGCCTTAGTTGACGGGGTCGACCGCCTCGAAGGGGCGCCGGTGATGGCGACGGATCTGCGCGCCTCGGTGTCCCTCGTCATTGCGGCGCTGGCGGCCGAAGGCGAAACGATGGTCAACCGCGTCTATCATCTGGATCGCGGCTTCGAGCATCTCGAAACCAAGCTCAGCGGGTGCGGCGCGATCATTGAACGTCTGTCCGGATATAACTAAATCAGGAGTTTGGAGAACGGCGGGAGTGGCGCCATTCTCTCCGGGCCGCGGCGCGGCGCATTTTGATGGATGATGCCGATGAGCGAAATTTTGGCGCCGACGCCGCTTCGGCTGATCGCGCTCGACAAGGAAGACCTCGATATCGTCTCCGCGAATCTGCAGGATGCGCTGGTCCTGGTCGGCGAAATGGCCCTGCTGCCCGATACGCGGCAGTTCGCCTTTCTCGCCTCGCGTTTCGATTGGGTCATGGCGGCGTCGGGACCGCTTGAGCGCTGCCGCGCCGGCGTGCATTTCGACGGCGTCGTCGGCGCCGCCTATTCGGGTTTTTCGCTGAGCGACAAGGCGCGCATCCTCAATCTGCTGCGCGTCTCCTTCAGGGAGACGCAGGCTCCCGCCGGTGAAGTCGACCTTATCTTCTCGGGAGGCTGCGCCGTGCGACTCAAGGTGGAGCGGCTGGAGGCGAAGCTGGGTGATCGCGGCGAGCGTTGGAAAGCATGCGGCCTTCCTGGACATCCTTGCCAGGAGGACACGCAGGACGAGGCTCGCGGCGAGGGGCAAAACGCCCTGGGCTGAGCATTTTGCGCATGGCTCGGTTGCCGGGCGCGCGACTTGCTTCTAGTCTTGCGCTATGTTCGAGAGCGCATTTCAATCCTTTGATGACCTTGCCGACGCAACACAGGGGCCTCCACGCGTCGCCGCGCTGCGTCTGGAACTGCGGCGCCTCGGCCTCGACGGCTTCATCGTGCCGCGCGCCGATTGCCACCAAAATGAATATGTCGCGCCCTCAGAGGAGAGGCTGGCCTTTCTGTCCGGCTTTACCGGCTCGGCCGGAACGGCGATCGTGCTCCGCGATCACGCGGCGGTCTTTGTCGACGGGCGCTATGCGCTCGCGGTGAGAGATCAAGTCGATCTCAGCGTTTTCGAGCCGATTGAGATTGCGCAGACGACCCCCGCCGAATGGCTGGAGCAGACGGTTCGGCGCGGCGCCCGGATCGGCTACGATCCCTGGTTGCATACGCCGGGGCAGGTCGAGCGACTCGCCAAGGCGGTTGAGAGCGCGGGCGCCGTCCTCGTCGCCGTTGAGCCCAATCCGATCGATACGGTGTGGAGCGACCGGCCGACGCCCCCGCTCGGCAAGATTACGCTGCATCCGCGCAAATATGCGGGCGAAACGTCGGCGCGCAAAGTCAGCCGCGTCGCCGCGCTGCTTGCCGGCAATGACGCGCTTCTTGTCAGCGATCCGCATGCGGTCGCGTGGGTCTTCAACATCCGCGGCCAGGATGTGTCCTATACGCCGCTGCCGCTCGCCTTCGCCCTCGTCTTCAAAGCTAGCAAGCCGCGGCTATATATCGACCCGCGCAAGCTTGATGCGCCGCAACGCCGCAAGCTTGAGGCGGTCGCCGAATTGAAGGAGCCGGTCCAGCTCGAGCGCGATCTCGAAGAATTCGGACGCAATGGCAAGAAGCTGCTGTTCGACAGCGCGACGGCTCCGGCAAGGCTTGTTTGCGCTTCAAAGGAAGCGGGCGGCGTCTGCGACATCGGGGCCGATCCGATCGCTCTGATGAAGGCGCGCAAGAATGAGACGGAACTCGCCGGCGCGAGAGCTGCTCATTTTCGCGACGGCGCGGCCGTGACGCGCTTCCTCCACTGGTTCGCCGCACATGCGCGTCACGGCCGGCTAACCGAGATCGACGCAGCCAAGGCGCTGGAGAGTTTTCGACGCGAGACGGGCAAGCTCAAGGATCTTTCCTTTCCGTCGATCGCCGCGGCCGGACCTAACGCCGCCATTCCGCATTATCGTGTCACGAACAGGACCAACGCCCGCATCCGCAACGGGATTTTCCTGATCGATTCCGGCGGTCAGTATGAGGACGGCACCACCGACATCACCCGCACGCTCGCGGTCGGGCGCCCGACCGCGATGATGCGCGATCGCTTCACCCGCGTCCTCAAGGGCCACATCGCCATTGCGCGGGCGGTGTTCCCGAAGGGAACCTCTGGCGCGCAGATTGACGCGTTGGCGCGGCTTGCGCTTTGGCGGGCCGGGCTCGATTTCGATCACGGAACCGGCCATGGCGTCGGCTCCTATCTCTCGGTGCATGAAGGCCCGCAGCGGATTTCGAAAATTGGCTCGACGCCGCTACAGCCTGGCATGATTTTGTCCAACGAGCCGGGCTATTACAACGCCGGCCAATGGGGCATAAGGATCGAAAATCTCGTTATCGTCGAGCCGCGCGCGATCAAGGGCGCCGAGCGTGAAATGTATGGATTTGAAACCATTACGCTGGCGCCGATCGACGCTGCGCTGATCGAGCCGAAACTGCTCGACGCCGAGGAGACCGCCTGGCTCAACGCCTATCATATGCGTGTGCGTCGCCAGCTTTCGCCGCTGCTCGACCCCGAGCGTCGGCGCTGGCTCGCTGCTGCGACGGGGCCGATCTGACGCGCGGCGCATGCTGCGCGCCGTCGCCCGTAAACAGCCAGCGGCGGCCTTGCGCTGAGCCGATGGTTGCGCTTTTCCTGTGCCGCCGCGGGCAAAATGCTCTATGACGGCGGCGCAATCGGAATTTTACCCATCATGGCCGATCTCGAAGACCTGAAAACAGCGCTGTTAAGCGATATTGCGGCGGCTGCGGATGAATCCGCCCTTGAGGCGGTGCGCGTCGCGTCGCTCGGCAAGAAAGGTTCAATTTCCACGCTCCTTTCGGGCCTTGGAAAAATGTCGCCCGACGAACGCAAGACCGAGGGCGCGGCGATCAACACCCTCAAGGAGGCGGTCGCTGCAGCCCTTTCCGCGCGGCGTGGCGTGCTGAAGGACGCGGCGCTCGAAGCGCGGCTTGCCAATGAGACGCTCGACGTCACTTTGCCGGTTCGCCCCCACGGCGCCGCGGCCGGCCGCATTCATCCGATTTCCCAGGTGATGGATGAGCTTGCCGAGATTTTCGCCGATATGGGGTTCTCGATCGCCGAAGGCCCCGACATCGAGACCGACGACTATAATTTCACGAAGCTGAATTTTCCGCCGGATCATCCCGCGCGGGACATGCACGACACTTTCTTCTTTCACCCGGACAAGCAGGGCCGCCGCAAGGTTCTGCGCACGCATACGAGCCCGGTGCAGGTGCGAACCATGCTGGCGCAAAAGCCGCCGATCCGGGTGATCTGCCCCGGCCGAACCTATCGCTGCGATTCGGACCAGACCCACACGCCGATGTTTCATCAGGTCGAGGGGCTTGTCATCGACCGCTCGTCAAATCTCGGCCATCTCAAATGGATTCTCGAGGAATTCCTCAAGGCGTTCTTCGAGACGCCGACGGTCAATCTGCGCTTCCGGCCGAGCTATTTTCCCTTTACCGAGCCGTCGATGGAAGTCGATGTGCAATGCTCGCGCAAGGATGGCGAAATAAGATTCGGGGAGGGGAGCGACTGGCTCGAAATCCTCGGCTGCGGCATGGTGCATTCAAATGTGCTGCGCAATTGCGGCCTTGACCCCGAGATTTATCAAGGCTTCGCGTGGGGCATCGGCATCGACCGGCTGGCGATGCTGAAATATGGCATGCCGGATCTGCGCGCCTTCTTCGAGGCGGATGTGCGCTGGCTGAAGCATTACGGCTTTCGGCCGCTCGATTTTCCGAGCCTCGCGTCGGGCTTGAGCCCATAAGCTGATGGCTCAAAAATCGCTGGCGATGCCCTTGTTTTCCCAATCGCCGTAACGCACGGGCTCCGGCCCGTCGCGGCCGTTGATTTCCTTCGGACGCGGCGCGTCCGCCAGCGCCTTTGCGCGGCGGCGTTCCTCGGCTTCGGCGAGCGCGCGCTGCGCCGCAGGCGGCAGGGCGCGCTGGGGCGCCTCATCGGCCGTCGCCTGATTCGCATCGACGCGGCCTGGATCTGCGGGCCTCGGGGCGTCAGGGCCTGAATCGGGCTTCTCACTCATCGGGCGATCTCGTGTTCTTCATAAATAAGACGTCCCAACCTTCTAAAAGGTTTTGGATTACGGCAAAACCCCCGCGCGGAATCAGGCTGCACATGCTATAAACCGTCAGTCGAACTGCGGCGGTTGATGTTCGGCAATTCGTCTGCTTTGGACTTTGGCCGGCGGCGATTCTTCGCAGGATTGCCCGCAGCCGTCCAACAACGCAGCCATCCAATGGCGGAGCCATAAGTTTGAACGCACCTCCGCGCCGGCCCGACCCACAGCGCAGCCGCAAAGGAGCGCTCCATCGGCCGGGCCAGCCCATGTCCGCGGAAGCGTCGAGGATCGAGGCCGAACGTCACCCGGGGTTGCCCGCCCGTCTTGCCGCCGCGGCCATCCTCAACGATATCGTCGGCAAGGCGCATTCTCTCGAAGACTGCTTTTCGCCCGGCGCCATCCCGTCCCGGCTGCAAGGGCTCGATCCGCGCGACGTGGCGCTGACCCGTTCGATCGTGACCGCCGCTCTGCGCCGGCTCGGCACCATCCGCAAGACGCTTGGCGAATTCCTTGACAAGGGGCTGCCGCGTCCGGTCGCCCACCTCGAATGGACGCTGATCGCGGCTTCGGCGCAGATTCTGTTTCTGGACGTGCCCGATCATGCCGCCGTTGATCTCGCCGTTCGCGCAACCCGGCTCGAGACCAAGAGCGCGCCCTTCGCCGGCGTCATCAACGCCGTTCTGCGCAATATCGCGCGCAGCCGCGACAAGATCCTCGAAGATAGCGATCCGTTCGATCATGATACGCCGCCCTGGCTTGCGGCGCGCTGGCGCAAGACCTATGGCGAGGATCTGGCGCGCCAGATCGCGCGGGCCAATCGCGACGAGCCGACGCTGGATCTCACCGTCAAATCGGATCCCGCGCTCTGGGCGGAGCGGCTTGGCGGGCTTGTCCTGCCGACCGGGTCGGTGCGTCTCCTCACTCATGCGCCGATCGCCGAGCTGTCCGGTTATGCGGAAGGCGAATGGTGGGTGCAGGACGCCGCCGCCGCGCTGCCGGCGCGGCTGCTCGACGCCGCGCCCGGCGCCCGCGTCGCGGATTTTTGCGCGGCGCCCGGCGGCAAGGCCGCCCAGCTCGCCGCGGCCGGCGCGAAAGTTACGGCGATCGACCGCTCGGCGGAGCGCCTGAAGCGGCTTGCCGCCAATTTCTCGCGCCTCCATCTTCACGCGGACGTCGTCGTCGCCGACATTGTCGGCCTCAAGGCGCAGCCGTTCGACGCCATCCTGATCGACGCGCCATGCCTCGCGACGGGAACCATCCGCCGCCATCCCGACATCGCCTGGATCAAGAAGCCGACCGACATCGCCCCGCTCGCACAGGTTCAGGCGCGCATGCTGGACAAGGCGGTCGAGCTGGTCCGTCCGGGCGGCGTCATTGTCTATTGCACCTGCTCGCTGGAGCCGGAGGAGGGCGAATTTCAAATCGCGGCTCTGCTGCGCCGTAATCCGGACGTGCTGCGCTCGAAAATTTCCCCGCATGAGGTCGGCGCCATCGAGGGCGTCATCAACAATGAAGGCGAGCTTCGGACCTTGCCCTGCCATCTTCCCGCCGATGATCCGCGGCTTTCGGGCCTCGACGGATTTTTCGCGGCCCGTTTGGTCCGGCGTGGTTAATAAAGCCGAGAGCTTTTTCCCCCATATTTGATTTTCCGGGATAAGGAGCCGAAAAGTCCCAAGCTTTTCGGATGGGCCAACGCTGTCCCGTCGCAGGGCCGGCGCGTTAAGCCGTTCCCGCTTGGATCATCGTCGTCGAGGCCGCAGACGGCCGGGGGTAGGACTTGTGGCCGGCGCGATTTTGAAGGATCGGCTGCATGTCGCGGGCCTCGTTTTCACGCGGGGCGCCGCGGCGGCGTGGCGTCTTGCCGCGACCCCATGGCGCGCGCTTGCGGGGCTGCGGCAGCGGCCGCCCGAACGGCTGCTGATCGCGCCGCAGGACATCAGAACCAGCGACCCGACCCTCGCCGCCGATATTTACGCCGGCTATTTCGCCTTCGGCGGCAAGATCGTCAACGCGCATGGGCGCTCGCCCTTCGAGCTTGAGCCGCAATCGGATGCCTGGGCGCGCGCGCTCGCCAGTTTCAGCTGGATGCGCCATCTGCGCGCGGCCGATACGGCGATCGCCAAGGCGAATGCGCGGGCGCTGGTCGAGGATTTTCTCGCCGATTTCAGCAAGCCCGGCGCGAACGCCGCCTGGGAGCCGCGCGTCGCGGCGCGGCGGCTGCTCGTCTTTCTCTCGCAGTCGCCGATCATTCTGCATGGCGCCGATCGCGCTTTCTATCGGCGCTTCATGAAGGCGATCGGGCGCACGCAGCAGTTTCTCGAACGCAAGATGGCCGAAGGGCTCGCCGGCGAAGACCGTCTGCTTGTCGCCATCGCGCTGGTGGAGCTCAGCCTCTGCGCCGAAGACGCCGGGAAGTTGCGCCAGCGCGCCGGCAGGATGCTCGCGGAGGAGTTGCAGCGCCAGATTTTGCCCGACGGCGGCCATATCAGCCGCAACCCGCAGATCCTGATCGACCTGCTGCTCGATCTTCTGCCGCTGCGCCAGGCCTATGCCGCGCGCGGCGCCCAGCCGCCGCCGCAGCTTCTCAATGCGATCGACCGCATGATGCCGATGCTGCGGCTGTTCCGCCATGGCGACGGCGCGCTGGCGCTGTTCAATGGCATGGGCGTGACGCCGCCGGAGCAGCTTGCCACCGTGCTCGCCTATGACGACAGTCGGGCGCGGGCGCTGATTAATGCGCCGCATTCCGGCTATCAGCGGCTGGAGGGGCAGGACGCGGTGGTCGTCGTCGACGCCGGCCGGCCGCCGCCGCCAGTGTTTTCGACGCGCGCCCACGCCGGCTGCGCTTCCTTTGAATTTTCGGTCGGGGCGCAGCGTCTTGTGTTGAATTGCGGGGCGCCGGACGCGAACCGCGCCGCCGCGCGCGAGGCGGCGCGCATGACCGCCGCCCATTCGACTCTTGTCATCGACGATCTGTCGTCGTCGCGCTTTGCCTTTCATCTCGGCCTGCGCAAATGGCTCGGGGATGAAATCGTGTCGGGGCCGGAACAGGTCGAGATCGAGCGCCGCGACGAGGCGGCGGGCTCGACGCTCGTCGTCCAGCACGATGGCTATGCGTCGCGCTTCGGCGTCATTTGCCAGCGTCGCCTCGTGTTGCACAAGGACGGCAAATGGCTCGACGGCGCCGACCGCATGGTCGCCGCGACGCCGGGCGAGGCCATTGAGCGGCGCCCCTTCGCAGTGCGCTTCCACATCCATCCCAATGTGCGGCTGAAGCGCGTGCGCGAGGGCCATGCGGTGTTGTGCCTGCTTCCGAACGGGCGTCGCTGGCTGTTCGAGACGCCCTGGATCGCCGAGATCGAGGAAAGCATTTTCTTCGCCGCGCCCGACGGGCCAAGAGCCTGCGCGCAGATCGTGCTCGAGGGCGAGACGCGCGATGGGCTGGAGCTGACGTGGAGCTTTCGGCAGGCGGAGAAGAAGAAGCGGTAGTCCTTGTTTTTGTGCCGCCGCCGTCACGCCGATGCCGCCAGCCGTCCCCTTTTGTGCGTATGCCACAGATACCAGGCAAGCAGCGCCACCGGGACGCCGATCAATGACGTCATGACAAAAAACCACTCAAAGCTGATGCGCTCGATGATGAAGCCCGAGCCGCCGGCGAGGAAGCTGCCGGGCAGGGCGCAGAGCGATGTCAGCAGCGCATATTGGCTTGCCGCATAATCGGTCGAGGTCAGCGACGACATATAGGTGATGAGGACGATCGAGGCGAAGGCGTAGGCGAAACTGTCGATGCTGACAGTGGTCGCGAACAGCCAGAACTCGCCGCCGCCATGATCGCCATGCACGGCGAGATAAGCAAGGCTCAGATGCGAGGCGGAGGCGAAGACGGTCCCGGCGAGAAGGCTCGCCATCATGCCGATCCGCGGCACAACATAGCTCGCGCAAAAGGTGCCGGCCAGCGCAACCCCAAAGCCGAATATCTTCGTGACCGTCGCGATGTCGCTGTCCGAATAGTGCAGGCTCTTGAACAGCGGAATGGCCATCGCGTTCGAGATATAGCCAGGCATCCGAAACCCCGCCACCATCAGGAGGATGAGGATGGCCGGCGGCCCGAGCCGGCGCATCAGATCCTTGATCGGATTGACGATGGTCGCGACGATATCGAGCGGCTCGGAATGCGCAGTCTTGTCCGAGTCCGGTTCGGGCGCAAGCAAAGCGGCGATCATGCCGGGCGCCATCAATGCGGCCATGCAGAGATAGGAGACGCGCCAGCCGAAGGCTGCGGCAAGGTAGAGGGCGCCGGCGCCGGCGGCGAGATTGCCGAAACGCCAGCCGATCTCCGACCAGGACGACATCAACGCCTGCCGCTCTTGCGGCGCAACGGTGATGCGCCAGCCATCGATCGTGATGTCCTGCGTCGCGCCTGCAAAGCCGAGCGCGAGGCTGAAGCCGACCGTCCAGGCGAGCCAATGCGCCGGATCGCCGAAGGCGACGCCGATCAGCGACAACAAGATTCCGATCTGTGACAGCACGATCCAGCCGCGCCGTCGGCCGAGCAGGCGGCTGAACAGCGGCGCGTCGTAGCGGTCGAGAAAAGGCGCCCACAGAAACTTGAATTTATAGGCGAGCGTCAATTCGCTCATCAGGCCGAGCAGGGCGATCGGCACCTGCGCTTCGGAGAGCCACGCCGACTGGGTGATGTAGACGAGCAAAAAAGGGATGCCGGAGCTAAAGCCAAGGCCGAACATCGCGCCGACGGCTCGATCGGAGACGAGATGGCGCAGTCTTATCTTGTTATGCTCGCCAGCCGCTGCGACCTGATCCTGCATGACGGTGAAGCCTCATCTCCAGCGTGGAGGCCGGAGCTTAGCACTCTGATACGACGGGACAGAAATCAGCCCGCCGCCCAGATGGGCGTTGCCGACGTGCTTGAGAGGTTCGGATTTTAGCGAGACGCGCGCGTGCGAAGGAGCGCTTCAACGCGAGGAACCTGCAGATGCGCCGCCGCCGTCGGTCCCGCGCAGCGGTCCGCGCGCCATCGCGGCCCACGCCCGCGCCCGCGCCCGCGGGTCGGCGTTCAGCGTGATGTCGGTCACCACGGCCGCGCTATCGGCGCCGGCCGCGAGCACGCCTCGGGCGCGCTCCAGCGTGATCCCGCCGATGGCGACGAGGGGAATTTTGCCGATGCGCTTTTTCCATTCGCCTATGCGCGCGAGGCCTTGCGGCGCGAAGGGCATCTTCTTCAAAATGGTGGGATAGATTGGGCCAAGCGCGATATAGTCCGGCTCGGTTTCGAGCGCCCGCGCAAGCTCGGCCTCATCATGTGTCGAGACGCCGAGCTTGAGGCCTGCGCGGCGGATCGCTTTCAGATCGGCCGCGTCAAGATCCTCCTGCCCGAGGTGGACAAAGTCGCAGCCGAGGTCGATGGCATGACGCCAATAATCATTGACGACGAGCTGCGCGCCGGCGGCTTCGCACAAGCTTTTGGACCTGATAATTTCTGCGCGCAGAACGTCGTCGGCAAGATCTTTGGCGCGCAGCTGCACGAGTTTGACGCCGCAGGGCAGGAGGCGGGCGATCCAGTCCGAACTGTCGACGATCATATAAAAGCGGTCAAGCACGCTGCGCGTCCGAAAAGGCGCGGCCGATCACCGGCGTCGAGGGCGAGGCCATGTCGCGCGGCTGCATCGGATCGGCGAGGAAGCCGAGCCGCCCGGCCTCGACCGCCAGTGCAAAGGCGCGCGCCATCGCGACCGGATCGCCGGCCTTGGCGATCGCCGTGTTGAGTAAAATCGCGTCGACGCCGAGCTCCATCGCCGCCGCCGCATGGGAGGGGGCGCCAAGACCGGCG
The DNA here is from genome assembly GCF_002891535.1 of Methylocella silvestris. Lineage (GTDB taxonomy): Bacteria > Pseudomonadota > Alphaproteobacteria > Rhizobiales > Beijerinckiaceae > Methylocapsa > Methylocapsa silvestris_A. The sequence continues at coordinate 54,939 of NZ_PDZR01000003.1, forward strand.
TCGACGATCAGCGGCGTAGCCGGAAAATGCGCGCGCAAGGCGCGAAGGCCATAAGGATTGTTGAGGCCGCGCCCGGTGCCGATCGGCGCGCCCCATGGCATCAACACCTCGCAGCCGGCGGAAAGGAGCTTTTCCGCGACGACGAGGTCTTCGGTCGTGTAGGGGAAAACCTGGAAGCCGTCGCGGGCCAGAATCTGCGCCGCCTCGACAAGGCCGAACACGTCGGGCTGCAGCGTATCTTCCTCGCCGATGACCTCGAGTTTGATCCAGCGCGTGTCGAACACCTCGCGCGCCATCTCGGCTGTGGTGACGGCCTCCTTCACGGTGCGGCAGCCGGCGGTGTTCGGCAGGACGCGCACGCCAAGTTCGCGGATCAGCGCCCAGAAATCCTCGCCGGCGCGGCTCGCCCCCGACTCGCGGCGCAGCGACACGGTCACGATCTCGGGCTGGCCCGACAGGATCGCGGCGGCGAGGATCGCGGGGGAGGGATATTGCGCCGTGCCGACAATGAGCCGCGACAACATCGAGACGCCATAGAGACTGAGCGTGTCCTGCGCCAACTTAGCCTCCTTGCCTCGGGCTCACAATTTCCACCGCGTCGCCTTCCTTGATCTTCGTTTGCGCGCGCTGGGTCTTGCGCACGAAATCGCGGTTGAGCGCCGTCGCGACATGACCTTCATCATAATCAAGCTCGTTCAGGAGCGCTGCGAGCGTCGTCGCGGCGACCTCAAGCGTCTTGCCGTTCACTTCGATCTTCATGCAATATCTCCGCAGCGTCGGCGCCGCGCAACGCGACGTCGACAGCCCGCATCGCCAGCGCTGGCGCCAGCAGAAAGCCGTGCCGGTAAAGGCCGTTCATATGGATGGTTCGATTGTCGAGTCTTATGCGCGGAAGGTTGTCGAAAAAGGCCGGCCGCACCCCAGCGCCTGTCTCGACGATCTCGGCTTCCCCGAAGGCGGGATGGACGGCATAGGCCGCGCCGAGCAGTTCGAGCATGGCGCGCGCGGTCACGCGGCCCGCCTCATGGTTTTCGATCATGGTCGCGCCGATCATGAAGCGCCCATCGCCGCGCGGCACGATATAGACCGGATTGCGCGGATGGATCAGCCGCACGGGGCGCGACAGCCGCACCTCTTTGGTGAAGAGGACGAGCATCTCGCCCTTGACGCCGCGCAGATCGGGCAGGGCGTCCTTCGCGTCAAAGCCGCGGCAATCGATCGTCCAGTCGACGTCATCTTCCGCCTGCGCGGCGTCGACGCCAAAACGAAGCGCCACATTGTCCATTGCCTTGAGACGATCAAACAGGGCGGCCACAGCCGCACGCGGATCAAGATGCGCCTCGCGCGGAAAGAACAGCGCGTCATCGAAACGGCCGGCAAGATCGGGCTCAAGCTCGGCGATCCGCGCCGCGCCGATCCGCTCGAATTCGCGCGTGCGCCGTGAAAAGCGCGTCAGCTCGGGCCGGTCGCGGGCAGGGGCGATCACGAGCGAGCCGCGCTTCAGCGCGACCGGGACAATTTGCGTCCAGTAATTGAGCGATTCGATCCCCAGATCGACGACGAGAGGCTCGGCGCTCTCGGCCTCGCACCAGGGGGCGATCATGCCGCCGGCCAGAAACGAGCAGCCAAGCCCGGGTCCTTCGCGGCGCTCGACGAGTTCGACGAAGCAGCCGGCGCGCGCAAATTCAAGCGCCGCGGTAAGGCCCGCAACGCCGGCGCCGATCACACGAATGCGCAGAGGCTTCATCGGCGCGCGCCCGTGGCGAAGGTGCGTCTGCCGAGATAACTGCGGAGCCAAAGGTTGGGAAAAAACATGGATCTCACCATCCCTACGCCAGTGCGAGCTGGATCAGGTTCGAAGGGTCGCGGGGCCGCTCTCATGAGCGTCGCCAGCCTCTCAGCCCCCTGACGGGGATCCCCTAGGTGTGGCTAGAGGTAGACCCGCGCGAGAGCGTCGTCAAGGCGCGCCGATTGCTCCTCCCGGCGGAGGGTCCACCGGCAAAGCGCTTGTGGATAAGCGGCGGCGGCCGGATAGGATGGCGGGCCGGCGCGCCTCATGATGGCGCACGCGCCGCGACCGGACGGACCTTTGACCAAAAAGAACGTCTTCACCATCGCGCCCGGAGCGCCATTTCTGAGAACCTTTGCCGGGGCGTTTCTGAATGGAGACGTCGTCGAAGGGTTTTGCTCCAGCGAAAATCCGCTGGAGTTGGCCGACGTGACGATCTATGTGCCGACGCGCCGCGCCGCCCGCGCGCTCACGGATGAATTTACGCGCGCGCTGCCGGCGAAGGCGGTGCTGCTGCCGCGCATTCTGCCGCTCGGCGCGCTCGATGAGAGCGAGACGGAGCTTCTTTTCGAGGATGGCGGGGCGAATGAGTTTTCGTCTCCCCTCGAACCGCCGCTCGCGATTGGCGAGATCGACCGGCGCATGCAGCTTGCCGAACTGTGTCTCTCCTGGTCACGACTCTTGCGCCACGCCATCGTGCGCGTCGGGGCCGACGGCGCCCGCGTCTTCGACGAGCGCGAATCGCTGCTCGTCGGCGCGACCGCCGCCGACGCCTGGGGGCTCTCCGGCGACCTCGCGCGGCTGATCGACGAGTTGATCATCGAGGATATCGACTGGGGGCGTCTCGATCCGCTCGGCTCCGAGGGGTTCGACGATTATTGGCGCATCACGCTTGATTTTCTCCAAATCGCGGTCACGCAATGGCCGCATATTCTGGAGCAGCGCGGCCTTGTCGACCGGGCGCGGCGTCAGGTCTCGCTGATCGAGCGGCAGAGCCTCGCCTTGCGCGAGGCGCCTCGGCGCGGTCCCGTGGTCGCGATCGGCTCGACGGGCTCCAACCGGGCGACCGCGCGGCTGCTTGACGCCATCGCCAGCGCGCCGCGCGGCGCGATCGTGCTGCCGGGTCTTGACCTCAAACTTGACGAGGCGGCCTTCGCCCTCGTCGCCCGGTCCGCTGACGAAGGCGAGCCGGCCTTCACCCATCCGCAGGCGGCGTTGTGCCGGCTTTTACGCGCCCTCAATATCAGCCGCGAAGAGGTGAGGCCCCTTGGCGCGCTGACGAAGGCGCAGGAGGCGCGCGAACGTTTCATCTCCGAGGCGCTGCGCCCGGCGGAGGCGACCGACGCCTGGATCGCCTACCGGCAGGCGATCGATCCTGCGCTGCTCGACGAAGCGCTGGCCGGCGTTGCTCTCATCGAGGCTTTGGACGAACGCGAGGAAGCGCTGGCCATCGCCATCGCCATGCGACACGCGCTGGAGCGCCGGGAGGGAACGGCGGCGCTGGTGACGCCGGACCGCGAACTGGCCCGACGCGTCGCCGCCGAACTGCTGCGCTGGGGCATCCGCGTCGAAGATTCGGCCGGAGAGCCGCTTGGCTCCAGCGAGGCCGGACTGCTGGCGCGGCTCGTCGCCGCCTGCGCCGCCGAAGACATGAGCGCGGCCAGCGTCGCCGCGCTGATGGCGCATGGCGCGCTTCGTCTTGGGTTTTCACGTGAGGAGATCGCGCGGCTCCGCCCGTTGCTCGAGATCGGCGTGCTCCGCTCGGCGGCGGGCGCGAAGCTGCGTGATCCCGCGCAGGCAATCGAACTGGCTGCGGCGCAGGCGGACGGCCCGCACGCCCATCCGGCGCAGAAGCGCATATTTCCACGTGAATCCGACGCATTGCGCGGGCTTCTTCAGCGGCTGGTGACCGCCTTGCGGACCATGCTCGACGCCGGAGGCGAGCGCGACCTCGGCTTCTGGGTCGAGGCGCACCGAACCGCGCTCGCGGCGATCCGCGGCGGCGAGTCCGAAGTGGAGGATTGGGGCGAAGACGATGCGTCTCTGGCCGCTTTGTTCGAGGAGCTTGCCCTCAGCGCGACGCCGGAAATGCGGTTTGACGCCGAGGCCTATCAGTTTTTTTTCGCCGCCGTGGCTGGCGAGGCGCGCCTCAACGCCCCCGGCCGGACGCATCCGCGCCTGAAAATCCTCGGCCTCCTCGAAGCGCGGCTGATGGATGCCGATGTGATGCTGCTCGGCGGCCTCGATGAGTCGGTCTGGCCGCCTCAGGCGCGCGCCGACGCGTTCTTGAACCGGCCGATGCGGGCGGCGCTCGGCCTCTCGCCGCCAGAACGCAAGCTTGGCCAGACCGCGCATGATTTCGTGCAGGCGATGGGCCGCGAAAAGGTCATTTTGAGCCGGGCCGCCAAGCGCGGCGGCGCGCCGACGGTCGCCTCGCGATTCATCCAGCGCCTGGCCGCGCTGGGAGGCGCAGCCTGGACCGCATGCGCCTTGCGCGGCAAAACCTATCTCGATCTGGCGCGGCTGATCGACCGGCCCGCCGACCCGCAAGAGCCGCTGCGGCGGCCGGAGCCAAGGCCGCCGGTTTCGCTGCGCCCGAGCCGGCTCAGCGTCACGAAAATCGAGACGCTGCGGCGCGACCCTTACGCAATCTACGCCGAGACAATTTTAAAGCTGCTTCCGCTCGATCCGATCGGGCGCACGCCGGGGCCGGCCGAAACCGGCAGCGCGATCCACGCCGCGATCGAAGCCTTCACCGTATCGTTTGGGCCGGGGCCGCTGCCTGCGGGCGCGCGGGAGACTTTGCGCGCTCTGCTGCTCAAGGCGCTGGAGGACAATCTGGCCGATCCCGGCTTTGCCGCCTTCTATGTCCCGCGACTGGAGCAGATGATCGATTTCTACATGGGTTTCGAGGCGTCGCGGCGGGGGGCGCTCGACGAGATCAGTACCGAGGCCGCCGGCAGACTCGATTTTTTCCTCGCCGACGGCTCGCCCTTCGCTTTGACCGCGCGCGCCGACCGCATCGAGCGGGCGGCGAGCGGCAAACTCAGCCTGATTGACTTCAAGACGGGAACGCCGCCGGGGATCAAGGAAATCGAGGTCGGCTTTGCGCCGCAGCTGACGCTTGAGGCGGCGATGGCCAAGCGCGGCGCCTTCGGTCCTGCGTCGATCGGCGAGATCGAAGCGCTTTACGTCAAGCTTAACGGACCCGGCGGCGGCAAAATCAAACCGGTCGCATTCAAACAAAGGACGCTTGCAGACGTCGCGGACGAGCACTTCGCCAATCTTCTCGAACTGCTGAGCCAATTCCGCGATCCGGATCGCTCCTATCCGCCGCGCCCCTTTCCGAAATTCGCAAAGGCCTACAACGCCTATGATCACCTCGCCCGCGTCAAGGAATGGTCGGCTGGCGGCGAGAGCGAGGACGGCTGATGGACCTCGCCGCGATCTCGCCGCAGACGCTGCAAAAGCAGCGCGAAGCCTCCGACCCCGCCGCCTCGGTTTGGGTCTCAGCCAACGCCGGTTCGGGCAAGACCCATGTGCTGGCGCAGCGCGTGGTGCGGCTGCTGCTGCAGGGAACGCCGCCCTCAAAAATTCTCTGCCTGACCTTCACCAAGGCGGCCGCAGCCAATATGTCGATGCGCGTCTTCAACACGCTCGCGCGATGGACGGCGCTCGAGGATCCGGACCTGAGGCGGGCGATCATCGCGACTGGCGCGCCAGTTCCGGACCGGCACGCGATGCGCGAGGCGCGAAAGCTGTTCGCGCGTACGGTGGAGACGCCGGGGGGCCTAAAAATCCAGACCATCCACGCCTTCTGCGAAAGGCTGCTGCATCTCTTTCCATTCGAGGCGAACGCGCCTTCGCGCTTCGAGGTCGCCGATGAGGAGCGCCAGGGCGAACTTCTCGCCCGCGCGCGCAACGACGTTCTCGGCGACGCCGCAGCGACCGATCACGAGCTTAAAGCGATCGTCGACAAAATTGCCGGGGAATGCTCCGAATATGGTTTTGCGGGGTTGCTCGAACAGGCGCTCAACCTTCGCGCGCGGCTGCGCGAGGCGTGGCCGAAGGATCACGAGACCGTTCTGCGCAAGGCGCTCGATGTCGCGCCGGGCCGCGACGTCGCGGCGATCAGGCGAGAGATGCTGGAGGGCGGGATCGCGCCTTCGCGCTGGAGCGAACTGGCGGCGTTTCTCGAAACAGGAAGCAAAGCCGATTGCGACAGGGCGGCGGATTTCCGCGACGCGGCGGCGCGTCACGCCGCTGGCGACAGCGAGGGGAGCCGCAACGTCTATTTTCAGATCTTTTTCACCGAAAAAGGTGAGAAAGCCAAAAGGCTGCTGACCAAGGGCCTCGCGGCGAAAAATCCTGCCATCGAGGCGGAGTTCTACGCCGAACAGGAGCGTCTCGATCGGCTGCGGGCCGAGGAAAAATCAGCCGCGACGCTGGAGCGCTCGGCCGCGCTCGGACGGCTCATTGATGCGATCTTCGCGCGCTATCAAAAACTCAAATATGAGCGCGTCATTCTCGACTTTGACGATCTCGTGGCCAAGACGCTGACGCTGCTGGAGCGCTCCGACGCGTCCTGGGTGCTCTACAAGCTCGACGCCGGCATCGACCATATTCTGATCGATGAGGCGCAGGATACGAGCGAGGCGCAATGGCGCATTCTTGACGGGTTGATGGCCGATTTCGCCGTCGGCCATGGCCGCAATCTTGCCCCCCGCACCTTCTTTGCGGTCGGCGACGAAAAGCAGTCGATCTTTTCGTTTCAGGGCGCCGCGCCGCATATGTTTCATGAGATGCAGCGCAAATTCGAAAGCAAATTCACAAGGGGCGGCGAGCGTTTCGAACATGTGCGGCTGACCCATTCGTTCCGCTCGGCGGCGGGCGTCCTCGGCGCCGTCGATAGCGTCTTTGGCCGGCCGGAGAGCCAGAGCGGGCTGGTCGCGCCGGCCGACGTCTGGATGGGGCATGAGCCCCTGAAGACCAGCCTTCCGAGCCTTGTCGAAATCTGGCCTTCGGTCGGCGCCGGCGCCAAGGCCGAAAACAGCGATTGGCGCCTGCCGCTCGATTTTCGCGATGAGAGCGATCCGCCGAGCCGCGTCGCCACGCGCGTCGCCGAAAAAATCGCGCAGCTGATCGCCCCTCGCTCAGGCGAGCGCGTCCATGACGACGAGAGCGGCGCCTTGCGGGCCGTCCGCGCCGGCGACATTCTCATTCTCGTGCGCACGCGCGGACCTTTCTTTGAGGCGGTGATCCGGGCGCTGAAGCAAAAGGGCGTTCCGGTCGCAGGCGCGGACCGGCTGAAACTTGGCGAACATATCGCCGTGCAGGACCTCGTCGCCGCCGGCCGCGCCGCCCTCCTGCCGGAGGACGACCTCAACCTCGCCGCGGTGCTGAAGTCGCCGCTGATCGGGCTCGACGACGACGATCTCATCGCCTTGGCGCCGGGGCGCCCCGGCAGCCTTTTTGCGGCCCTTCTCGCCTCACCCGATCCGCGCCTCAAGCCGGCGCGCGAGACGCTCGGCCGATGGCGCGCGCGCGCCGCCGCGCGGCCGTTCGCTTTCTACGCGAGCCTGCTTGGCGAGGATCAGGGCCGGCGCGCCATTGAGGGCCGGCTCGGCGTCGAGGCGGTCGACGCCGTGGACGAGTTTTTGCGGCTGGCGCTCGCTCATGAGGCCGAGCCAGCGCCCTCGCTCGCCGGATTCCTTGCCGATTTCGAGACCGTGCAGCGCCAGGTCCGGCGCGACATGGAGAGCGGCGGCGAAGTCGTCCGCGTCATGACGGTCCATGCCGCCAAGGGGCTTGAGGCCAAGATCGTTTTTTTGCCCGATACCTGCGGCGGCCTCTCCGCGCAACACGATCCGAGCGTCTTCGCGCTGGAGGAGACCCACCTTGGCGCAGCGCCAGTGGTCTGGTCGCCGCGGAAGGCCGAGGATTGCGAAAAGGCGGCGGCGGCGCGAAAGCGTCTGCGCAAGCTCGCCGAGGATGAATATCGCCGCCTGCTCTATGTCGCCCTGACGCGCGCCGAGGAGCGGATCTATATCTGCGGCTTTCACGGCGTCAAAAAGCCGCCGGAGCTTTGCTGGGCGAATATGATCGAGGCGACGCTCGCGCCGACCCTGCAGCGGGCGCCGGCGTTCTGGAACGCCGAGGAGTTTGTGCTTCGGGCTGTCGCGGCGGGCGCTGATCTGGCGGTTCATGAGTCCGCGGCCGCTGCGCCAACAGAGATCGTCGTCGCTCCGCAGTGGCTGTCGCGCCGGCTTGATCTGCTGGACGAGCCGGCGGCGCCGATCCGTCCGTCGAGCGCGCTCGCCGCCGCTGACCGCCGCGGGGACGCCGCGGGCCGCCGTGAGGCGCTGCAGCTTGGCTCGCTGACGCATACCTTGTTGCAATATCTCCCCGATCAGCCGGTCGAAGCGCGCGCGCGCGCGGGGCTGACCTATCTCGCCGCGCGGGCGCAGAGTCTCGACGAAGCCGCCCGTGAACGTCTCCTTGAGGCGGCTCTGGCGGTCATCGCGGCGCCGCGGCTTGCGCCTTTGTTCGGCCCGGGCTCGAAGGCCGAGGTTGCCGTCGCCGGCAAGATCGCGCTGCCGGGCGGCGCTTTGGTCGATGTCGTCGGCCGGATCGACCGGTTGGGACTGTCTGAGGGAGAGGTTTGGGTCGCCGATTTCAAGACCGGCGCGCCGCCGCCGCCGGGCGCGATCCCGCAATCCTATCTGACGCAGATGGCGCTCTACCGCGCGGCGTTGCGGCCGCTTTGGCCGGAGCGGCGAGTGCGCATGATCTTGATCTTTACGGAAGGGCCGCAAATCATCGAACTGACTGAGGCGGCCCTCGACGCGGCGCTGGCCGCTGTGGCTGCGGCGAAAGGCGCGGCTCCTTGACGGGGCGACGGCGTCTTCCTACGTTGAAGTCCGAATCTGGCGGGAACTGTCCCGCCGCAGGGCGGGCGCGCCTGTCGTCGCCCCAAACGAGAGTTGCCTATGTCGACGACCGTCAAAGTCACCGATGCGAATTTCAAGAGCGATGTGGTCGGCGCCGGCGGCCCGGTCGTGGTGGATTTCTGGGCCGAATGGTGTGGCCCCTGCAAGATGATCGGCCCGGCGCTCGAGGAGATCGCTGAAGAACTGAAGGGCAAGGTGACCATCGCCAAGCTTAACGTCGATGAGAATCCAGGCGTCGCCGGCGCTTATGGCATTCGCAGCATCCCGACCCTGATGCTGTTCAAGGACGGCAAGATGACCTCGACGAAAGTCGGCGCCGCGCCGAAGGGCGAGCTGAAAAGATGGATCTCCGAGGCGATCTGACCTTCGGGTCGCCAATGATCTTCGTCGCCGGATCGGGCGGTTGTTGAAGATCATGCTTTGAAAAGCGCGCTTCTTCCGTCAAAAGGACCTCGCGAGAGGTCCTTTTTGCGTTAAGGGCCGCGGTTGGGGACAAGCATGGGCCGCTATGCGGTGAAGGAGATTTTTCCGACCCTGCAGGGGGAGGGCGCCCAGGCCGGGCGCGCCGCCGTGTTCTGCCGCTTTGCCGGATGCAACCTCTGGTCGGGACGCGAGCAGGACCGCGCCGCCGCGTCCTGCCCCTTCTGCGACACCGATTTCATCGGGACCGACGGGACAGGCGGCGGCGTTTTCGCCGGCGCCGATGATCTCGCCGGCGTCATCGAGGCGGCCTGGCTTGGCGGTCCCGGCGGGCGCTATGTCGTCTTCACCGGGGGCGAGCCCTTGCTGCAGCTCGACGAGCCGCTGATCGCAGCCGTTCACGCCCGCGGCTTTGAAGCGGCGGTCGAGACCAATGGCACGCTTCAGCCGCCCGCCGGCGTCGATTGGCTCTGCGTCAGCCCCAAAGCCGGGGCGCCGATCGTCGTGACGGCCGGCTCCGAACTCAAGCTCGTCTATCCGCAGGATGATCTTTTGCCTGACGCTCTAAGCGGCCTCGATTTCGCGCATTTCTGGCTGCAGCCCATGGACGGCGCCAATGTCGAAGCCAACACCAAGGCGGCGGTCGCCTATTGCCTCGCCCATCCCGATTGGCGGCTCAGCCTGCAAACCCACAAGCTCATCGGCATCCCTTAAAATAGAGCGCGCCAGACAATCTCATGAAAATCACGCAAGCCTTCCATTTCGAGGCGGCGCACCGGCTGCCGCATGTCGCCGAGACGCATCGCTGCCACAGGCTGCATGGCCATTCCTATCGCGTCGAACTCGAGCTGCAGGGGCCGGTCGACCCTGTGACCGGCTTCGTCGTCGATTTCTTCGACATCGAGGCGGCGTTCGGTCCGCTTCTAGCGCGTCTCGATCACCATTATCTGAATGAGATCGAGGGTCTCGAAAACCCCACGGCCGAGCTGATCGCGATCTGGATCTTTGAGCGCATCCGAGGACCACTGCCGCAGCTTTCATGCGTGAAAGTGTTCGAGACGCCGGATTGCTGGGCTGAATATGAGGGCGTCTGAAGCCGCATGGCGGCGCGCGCGAGTTTTTTGTGATTGGCGCGCGCAGGCCTGATAAAACGAGGCGAAGCAGCCAAGCCGACGGGCCACGCGGCATCGTCGGCGAAAGCGCCGCGATGAGGGAGCCATGGCCCGAATCAATATCGTCCACACGACGGAATACAGCTACCGCAACCCTGTCGGCCTGACTCGCCATCGGCTGATGCTGCGGCCCCGCGACAGCCATGATCTGCGGCTCAACAGCGTGACGCTGGCGGTGCATCCGACGCCCGCAAAAATGCGCTATGCGCATGATGTGTTCGACAATTCGATCTGCTATCTCGAATGGGCCGAACCGCTGCGCACGAAAGAGCTCAGCATCGTCTCGACGCTCGACCTCACCCATTATCCGATCGGCGCGGCGCTCCCGGTCTACAGCCTCGATCCGGCGGCTGTGCTGTTTCCCTTCTCCTACGCCTCCGAGGAAGTCCCCGATCTCGGGCGCCTGACCGAGCGGCAGCAGCCGGACCCAAACCGCACGGTCGACGCCTTCGCGCGCCGCTTCGTCTCCGGACCCGGCGAAACGCGCACGCTGCAATTCCTGGAAGATATGACGCACGCCATAAAGGCGGAGCTGAGTTATGGCGCGCGCCATGAGGAAGGAACCCAAACGGCGGCGCAAACGCTTGAGCTTGGGACCGGAACCTGCCGCGATTTCGCCATGCTGATGATCGAGGCGATCCGCAGCCTTGGGCTCGCTGCGCGTTTCGTCAGCGGCTATCTCTATGACGATCTCACCGGAACGCAGCGCGGCGGCGGCTCAACCCATGCTTGGGTCAGCGTCTATCTGCCGGGCGCGGGCTGGGTCGAATATGATCCGACCAACGGGTTGATCGCCGGCGCCAATCTCGTGCGTGTCTGTGAAACCCGCACGCCGCAACAGGCGCTACCGATTGCGGGCGGCTATTTTGGCGAAGCGGCCGACTTCCTTGCTATGAATGTCTGCGTGTCGGTTAGCGCCGCGCCTGTGCCCGCAGCGGCGCAGCGCGCCGGATGAGCCGCGACTCGGACGACGCCGCGGCCGCCTTCGTTTCGACCGGCCGCCTGCCGCCCCCGGACCGCGTCGATGCTCTCGTTGAGGAAGCTCATCGCCTGTTCAAGGGCAACGCCGAGGGCGCGAACGCGGACGTCTACCCCTCGCTCGCGCGCATGCCGAGCGATCTTTTCGGCGTCGCGGTCGCTGGCGTCGATGGCGCGCTGCATGCGAGCGGCGACTCCGCGCATGAATTCGCGATCATGAGCGTGTCGAAGCCCTTCGTCTTCGCTCTTGTCTGCGATCATCTGGGATTCGAGGCGGCCCGCGAAAGGCTGGGGGTCAACGCCACCGGACTGCCGTTTAATTCGCTCGGCGCAGTGGAACAGAGCCGGACCGGCGCGACCAATCCGATGGTCAATGCGGGAGCCATCGCCGCGACGAGCCTCGTTCCCGGCGCGAACCTCGAAGAGAAATGGGCTTTCATCGGGGAAGGCCTGGCTCGCTTCGCCGGACGCAGCCTTATTCTCGACGATGACATCTATGCCTGCGCCCTTGCGAGCAACGCCCGCAACCGGGCGATTGCGCAATTGCTCGAGGCGCGCGGGCGCATCTATTGCGACCCAGCTGAGGCGATTGACCTCTATACGCGGCAATGTTGCCTGCAAGTCAGCGCCGGGGACCTTGCGCGGATGGCCGCTTGTCTTGCCGATGGCGGCGTCAATCCGCTGACGAAGCAGCGGGCGGCCAGCGCCGACGCCTGCAAACGAACGCTGGCGGTGATGGCCAGCGCCGGATTCTATGAGGCCTCTGGCGACTGGCTTTACGAGGTTGGCCTCCCTGGCAAAAGCGGGATTGCCGGGGGAGTCGTTGCGGTTGCGCCGGGCAAGGCGGGACTGGGCGTGTTCGCGCCGCGGCTCGATGATGCGGGCAACAGCGTCAAGGGGCGCCTCGTCTCCCGCTTTCTGTCGGAGCGGCTCGGATTGAGCCTGTTTGCCTCACAGCCTGAAGGGTGATCTCAATTGGCGTGGCCGAGCGCCCAGACATAGGCCGCGACCGCCCGAATCTGCGGCTCTGACAGGCTTACGCCGCCCATCGGCGGCATGGCGCCGCCATGTTGCTTCGGCTCCGGCACGCCATTCGTGATCGTTGTAATGAGCGACTCAAGGCTCCCGTCGCCCCAGAGCCAGGTTCCGCTCGTCAGATCGGCGCCGACCGGCGTGCCCTTGCCGTCGGTGCCGTGGCAGCCGCCGCAGGTCGCGCCGGCGACTTCGCCGGCGAAGATGCGCCGCCCGAGCGCGACGTCCTCCGGGCTTGCGCCGGGGGGAATCGGCAGCGCCGCTTCGGCGCTTGCGTCGGGATGCACGCCTTCGGGCGGCTCGGCCGCGGCCGCCGTCGCGGCGGCAGCAGCCGGCTCGGGCGCGGCCTCGATCGCGGTAATGTCCGGGCCGCCTTCGAAGGTTACGCGCCAGATGCGCCCGCCCTGATCGTCCGAGACATAGAGCGCGCCGTCGGGACCGACGGCGAGGCCTGAGGGCCGATGCTCGGCGCGGCCAGGCTCTTTATGCGCTCCGGCGAATCCATCGGCGAATATTACGTAAGGCTCCGAGGCCTTGCCGTCGGAGAGCGGCTGAAACACGACATTGTAGCCGCCTTGCGGTCCAGGCGCACGGTTCCAGGAACCGTGGAACGCGATAAAGGCGCCGCCGCGATAGGCGGCGGGAAACTGCGCGCCATGATAGATTTTCATGTCATTTGGCGCCCAATGGGCGGGGAAAAAGGCGACGGGCGGCGTCTTTTCCGCGCAAACGCCGATTTTCTGGCCGCCGTCTCCGCCATATTCCGGCGCGAGCACGAGCTTTTCCTGCTTGTCGTCGAAATAGCACTCGGGCCAGCCGTAGTCGGCGCCATGTTTCAGCTCGACCAGGATTTCGGCGGGAAGATTTTGGCCCTGTTCCGGCGTGTAGAGGCGCGGCCAATTCTCGGCGAACTGGTCGCGGCCATGTTGGGTCGCGAAGATCCGGCCCGAGGGGTCGACCGAAAGCCCTTCGGCGTTGCGCAGCCCGGAGGCAAAGCGCTCGGCCGGCGAAAAAAGCTGATTGCGTTTGTTGGCGTCGTAGCGCCAGACGCCGCCTCGCGTCTCCAGCTCGACGCAGGGGCTTCGTCCGGGCGATAGCGGCATGCGGTTCTTTTCCTCGCAGGCGTTGTCGGCCGAGCCGAGATCGACATAAAGATCGCCGGCGGGGCCGATCGCGAAGGGGTGCATCGGATGATCGCCCGTCACCGGCAGGCCCGAGACGATGGTTTCCGGCTCTTGCTCCGGCGCGCCGCCGTTGAGGGCGTAGCGGACGATGCGGTCGTTGATTTCCGCGTAAATCGCGCCCTTGTAGAGAGCAAGACCCGTCCCGCCATGCCCGCCAGAGGCGACCGTCTCGCCGAAGCGGACGATCTCGTCGGCGCGTCCGTCGCCGTCCTTATCCTTGATCGCGACGAGAAAGCCGCCTTCCGGCGGCTTGTCGTTCTTGTAGTAGACGCCGCTCCATGTGTTCACATAGACCGTGCCGTCTGGCGCGACGGCGAGCTGCCGGGCATGTCCGATATTGTCGGCGAAGATCGTCGCGCAGAAGCCGCGCGGCAGCGAGAGGCCGGCCGTATCGCACGCCTGTTTGCGACCGCTTTCGCCTGTGTCCTGTGCCTCGGCCCGCGGCGTACAGGCTGCGATCATCACGACCGCCAAGGGCGCTGCATAAAGACGGCTGAGGGTCGCGGCGCGGCGGTTCATCAGCATCATCCTCTTTGTTTTTGGGCGGGTTTGGACCGTCAGTCGGCGCGCGGCGGCGAGAGCGGCGCGGCGTAAATCCGGAAAGGCAATTTCGGACTCTCTCCGCTGCCCGAAAACAGCCCGGGAAGCTGGCCGTCCGTCACGAAAGCCGTATCGCCGACCTGCGTCACGCTGGTCGGAGCGCCGAACCCCACGGCGATTGTTTCGATCGTGGCGCTGTCGCCGGACACCGTCACGCGATCGAGCTTGCCGTCGCCCTCGATCATCAGAAAGTGGCTTTGATCGAGCCGCCGCAACGCGTCAGGCGTCGTCAGCGGCCGCGATGTCGTGAGCCGCGTGATCTTGACCGGCGCGCCGCCTTTGACGTCGATGCGGAACAACTCGCCCGGCGTAAATGTGTTGACGTAAAGATTGCCGTCGCCGTCGAAGGCGATCCCATCGAGGCCGCCGCCATTCTTGGGCGGCTCGAAGACGGGGTCGCGCAACCACACGTCGAGCCGATTCCGGGCGCGGTCGAGTTTCAGGATTTCGGGGGCGAAAGTGTTGGTCACATAGATCGCGCCGCCAGGTCCGATCGCGATGTCGTTGCAAAGCGTGTGCTCGCCGGGCAGCCGAGCGCTGCTCTTTGGCGCCCCGGTTGTGAGGTCGAAGCCTTTCAGGAAGCTGCCCTCGACCTTGCTCGGACCGGGCGTATTCAGCATCGAGGCGTCATTGGAGCAAACCCACAGGGTGTTCGATGCGTCGTCGGCGAGCACGCCGAAGATGGATCGGCTGCCAAAGGCTCCGGGCTCGATAAAGGGCTCGGCCTGGCCTGCCTCCTGGGGGATTCGCATGACGCCGCCCCTGGCGACGCTGCCCACGAAGAGCGTTCCATCGGATTTCGAGGTGATGCTCTCGGGATAAGCGTCGGCCCCGGGAAGGTCGATCGTCGCCGGCGCCGCGGGGGCGGGCAGGGGGCGGCCGATAATAAGAATGAAGGCTAGGGAGAGCGCGCGGCGGCTGGAATGCTTCTGGCCCATGTCAGCTCTCCTGCCGCCTTTGCGAAGCGTTGTGTATTAACGTTTCGCATGCCAGGAAAACGCGCTCAAGCGGGCGGCGTTCCGTTCAAGAGCAGCGCTTCGCCGGCGAGATAAAGGCTGCCGGCGATCAGGACGCGCGGCGGCTGCCGCCAGTTCTGGACGGCAAGGAAGCGCAGCGCGGCTTCGATGCTTTCGGCGGCGACGGCTGGCAGGCCAACTTCGCTTGCGGCGGCGGCGACGTCACGCGCGGGCTTGCCATAATGCTCGGCCTCGACGGGAACGGCGATGACCTGTTGGGCGAGCCCCTTGAAGGAGCGCAGAAACGCGCCGGTGTCCTTGGTCGTCAGCGTGCCGCAAATGATGACGAGCGGGCGTTCGCTCTTGTCGGCGAAATCGGCCATGGCTTCGGCGATGGCGCGTCCGCCGTCTTCATTGTGCCCGCCGTCAATCCAGATTTCGGCGCCCTTCGGGCCAAGCGCCGCGATCCGCCCCTTGACCAGATTTTGCAGGCGCGCCGGCCAATCGACCTCGATCAGGCCGCGCTCATAGACCTTCACGTCAAGCTCCGGTTCGATCAGCCGCGTGACGGCGATGGCGGTTGCCGCATTCTGATGCTGGTGCCGGCCGAGCAGCCGGGGCAGCGGCAGATCGAGCAGTCCGCGTCCATCTTCGAAGATGAAGCGGCCATGCTCCTCCTGGCCCTCGTAATCGCGCGAGGCCGCTGTCACCGGCGCGCCTTTTCGAGCCGCCTCCATGCGCAGCACGGCAAGCGCTCGTTCATCCTGCGCGCCGAGCACCGCCGGAACGCCCGGCTTGAAAATGCCGGCCTTCTCATAGGCGATCTTCTCGATTGTGGAGCCGAGAAATTCAGGATGATCGATTGAAATCGACGTCACCACCGTCGCCAGCGGATCGGCGATCACATTGGTGGCGTCGCCGCGCCCGCCGAGGCCGACTTCAAGCAGGAGATAGTCGGCCGGAGCTTCGCTGAAGATCTTGAAGGCGGCGGCGGTCGTGAATTCGAAGAAAGTGATCGGGGCGCCGGCGTTGACCTCCTCGCAATGGCTGAGGGCGTCATACAACTGGGCGTCGCCGACCAGCTTTCCCCCGCCAGCGGCGCCGAGACGGATCCGTTCATGAAATCGGACGAGATGCGGCGAGGTATAGACATGGACGCGGCGGCCCGCGGCCTCGAGGATCGCCCGCATGAAGGCGATCGTCGACCCCTTGCCATTGGTGCCGGCGACGTGGATGACCGGCGGCAGTTTCTTTTGCGGCGAACCCAGCGCGACGAGCAGGCGCTCCATTCGCCCGAGCGTCAGCTCGATGTCTTTCTTGTGCAGCAGGTAAAGCCGCGCTAGCAGGGCGTCGAGGGGTGTCATGGCGGCGCGCGTTCCGGACGGGTTCAGGCGGCCCCAGCGGCGCGCGGCGTGCGGGTCAGGATCGAGCAGAGGCGGGCGAGCGTCGCGCGCATGTCCTGACGCTGCACCACCATGTCGATCATTCCGTGCGATTCGAGATATTCGGCGCGCTGAAATCCTTCCGGCAGCCGCTCGCGGATCGTCTGTTCGATCACGCGCGGGCCGGCGAAGCCGATGACGGCGCCGGGTTCGGCGATGTGGATGTCGCCCAGCATGGCGTAGGAGGCGGTGACGCCGCCGGTCGTCGGATTGGTCAAAACGACGATATAGGGCAGGTTCGCCTCACGCAGGCGCTGCACGGCGATAGTCGTGCGCGGCATCTGCATCAGCGAGAAAATGCCCTCCTGCATGCGGGCGCCGCCCGAGGCGGTGAAGATGATGAAGGGCGCGCGGCGGTTCAACGCCGTGGTCATCCCAGTAATGATCGCCTCTCCGGCGGCCATGCCGAGCGATCCGGCGAGAAAATCGAAATCCTGGATCGCGGCGACAATCTCCATGCCCTCAAGCCGGCCGGCGGCAAGCTTGACGCAGTCCTGCGCCTCGGTCTTGGCGCGATATTCCTTGAGCCGGTCGGTGTAGCGCTTGACGTCGCGGAACTTCAGCGGATCGACGGGCGCGTCCGGCGTCGGCAGATCCTCGTAGATCCCTTCATCGAACAGATTGGCGAGCCGCGCCTTGGGGCTGAGCCGCATATGATAGCCGGAACCAGGCACCACGAAGAGATTGGCTTCGAGGTCCTTGTGGAACACGAGTTCGCCGCTCTCCGGGCATTTGACCCAGAGATTTTCCGGCGTCTCGCGGCGAAGGAACGACCTCACCTTGGGCGGCATGACGTTGGAGATCCAGTTCATTGACCATCCTGATACGGCGCCCGGCGCCGTCACACACTGCCTGCGACCCCGACTGGCGCGCCTGTGGAACGGAGCTTATCGGACCCTGGAGCTATTTTAGGGGCATAAGGCCCCGTTTGCGACAGAAATATAATGTCCCGATCAGGGCCGCTCAAGCCGGCGCCCGCGCGGCGGTTCGGACACCTTCCGCCAGATCTGCGACAAGCCGCGCCACCGCCGGCGTGGTGTCTCGCGTCGCACGGCCCTCGGCGTCGAGCGAGCCGCGCAGCACGTCGACGATTGCCGACCCCACCACGACCCCGTCGGCATGGGCTGCGATCGCCGCCGCGTCGGCGGCGGTCTTGACGCCGAATCCGACCGCGACCGGCAGGCCGGTATGGCGCTTGATTCGCTCGACGGCTCTCGCCGTCGCTGAGAAATCCGGCGTCGCCGCGCCGGTCGTGCCGGTGATCGAGACATAATAGACAAAGCCGGAAGTGTTCGTGAGCACGGCCGGCAGGCGGGCGTCGTCGGTCGTCGGCGTCGCGAGGCGAATGAAATTGAGCCCTGCCGCGAGCGCCGGGAGGCAAAGCTCGGAATCTTCCTCCGGCGGCAGATCGACCACGATCAGCCCATCGACGCCGGACTCTTTTGCGGCGTCGAGAAAGGCCGGAACGCCATAAACATAGATTGGATTGTAATAGCCCATCAGCACGATTGGCGTCGTCTGATCCTCGCGGCGAAAGTCGGCGACGAGCTTCAGGGTCTTTGCCAGAGTGGTTCCCGCCGCAAGAGCGCGTAGGCCCGCGGCCTGAATCGCCGGTCCGTCAGCCATCGGGTCAGTGAACGGCATCCCGACCTCGATCACATCGGCGCCGGCTTTTGGCAGCGCCTTCAGAATGTCGAGGCTCGCCGCGAGATCGGGATCGCCGGCCATGACGAAAGCGACGAGCGCCGCCCGGCCCTCGACAGCGAGATCCTTGAAGCGGCGGTCGATGCGGGTTGAAGAAGCGTTGGACATGGATTTAGCGTTCTGAGCCGTCAGGGCGCGCCCGAGGCGCATGGGAACGCAGGGCAATAGAGGATTTTTCGCATCCGGGAAAGTGTCGGGCGCCTTTGGCGCGGCCGAAGAGAAGATTCGCGTCTTTTTTTCAAAGCGTTAATCAATAATGTCCTGCAACTGAAGCGGGAGCGCCCGACAAGCCGCTTTGATCTTCACGGCCGCCCGATTGCAGAGCATCATGTGCGCTGCGCCTTATCGGAAGCCACCGCATGATCCCCCCGCCGCCCGTCACTCCGGTTCCCCTTCTTGCCAATCCCGACGGCTCGGTCAGGGATAAACGCTTTGCGATCAACCCGGACGCGACGCAGATCGTCTTCGAGCGCCCGGTTGAGGCGTGACCCGGAAATGGGCGGCATGCTCCAGATCCCATCGCCTGCCTCGTACTTTCGCCGCTGACCCATGCCGCAGCGCGCGCTTGCCCGTATCCTCGCCGCCGCCGCGACGCTTTTTGTCGTGATTGCGCTGTCGTTCTTTCTGATGCGGCTTGCGCCGGGCGGCCCGTTCGATTCCGAGCGTCCGCTCGATCCGAAAATCGCCGAGAATCTGCGCCGCATCTACCGCCTCGACCTGCCGCTCTGGCGCCAGTTTCTGTTCTATCTGCAAAGTCTCGCGCAGGGCGATTTCGGGCCGAGCCTGCACTGGCGCGATTTTTCGGTGAACGAGCTGTTCGCCCATGCGCTGCCGATCTCGATGCGGCTTGGCGCCGAAGCGTTGAGCGTCGCGCTGCTGGTCGGCGGCGCGCTCGGGGCGATTGGCGCCTCCACCGGCGCGGGGTTGCGCCAAAAGCTGGGCGCTTTCGCCGTGGACGCCGCGGCGCTGATCGGCGTCATCTTGCCGGCCTTCGTCATCGCGCCGCTGATGCAGCTTCTGTTCGGCCTGACATGGCGCATCCTGCCCGTCGGCGGCTGGGAGGACGGCGCCTGGCGCAATCAGATCCTCCCCGTCGCGACGCTTGCCTTGCCGCAGATCGCGATTGTCGCGCGGCTGATGCAAACCTCCTTGCGCGACGTTCTCGCCGAGCCGCATATCCGTACGCTGCGCGCCTTCGGATTGCCGCCCCGCCACATCTACGCCCACGCGCTGCGCGCCGCGATTCTGCCGACCCTGTCCTATCTCGGCCTTGCCGCCGCCAATTTGCTGACGGGTTCTGTGATCGTCGAAACCATCTTCGGCATTCCGGGCATGGGGCGCTATTTCGTCGATGGCGCGATCGGCCGCGACTATACGCTGGTGATGGGAACGGTAGTCGTCGTCGCCGCGCTCGTCATCGCCTTCAATCTTCTCGTCGACCTCGCCTATGCCTGGCTTGATCCGCGCATCGCGGAATCGGCGTCACGATGAGCAGATTTATTCTGCTTTCCCCGGCCCGCGCGGCGCTTTGGCGGCGTATTCCCGCCAGCGCCATGCTGCTCGTTTTGATCGCGCTCGCCTGTATCTTCGGCCCTTTATTCACATCGCATCCGTTCGACCGTGTTTATCCAGATTATGTGCTGGCGCCTCCCTCGCTGGAGCCGAGTCCGAACGCGAGCGAGGCGCGCGACGCGGTCGAGGAGCTCGCCGCGCGGCTCGGCGCCAAAATCGTGTCGATGGATTCAACGGGCGACAGCGTCGCCGCAAAATTCTCGAGCGACCGGACCATCGACGCGGCGGCTCTCGCCGCCCTGCCGCGCTCGGACAGGATCGGACCGCCCCGCATCAACTCAAGCGGCGACGGCGGCCAAAATGTCGGCCTCAACATTCCCTTGCTGCGAACCGTGTTTCCTTTTGGCGCCGACGCCAATGGCCGCGACCTCCTGACCCGGACGCTGATCGCCGGGCGCGTCTCTCTCGCCGTTGGTCTGCTCGCCTCGCTGGTGGCGCTCGTCATCGGCGTTCTCTATGGCGCGATCGCCGGCTATGCCGGCGGCGCCGTCGACGCTTTGATGATGCGCATCGTCGAGATCATCTACGCGCTGCCCTTCATCTTTTTTGTCATTGTGCTCGTGATGGTGTTTGGCAGGCATTTCGTCCTGATCTTCATCGCCATCGGCGCGGTCGAATGGCTCGACATGGCGCGCATTGCGCGTGGGCAGACGCTCGCCCTCAAGGAGAAGGATTATGTCGCCGCCGCGCGCGCGCTCGGGGCGAGCCCCGCGGCGATCATCCGGCGCCATATTCTGCCCAATGCGAGCGGCCCGATCATCGCCTATCTGACGCTGCTCCTGCCGCGCGTCATTCTGCTTGAAAGCTTCATTTCCTTCCTCGGTCTCGGCGTGCAGGAGCCTCTGGCGAGCTGGGGCGTGTTGATCGCGGACGGCGCCCGCAACATTCAGGGCGCGCTTCACCTGCTCTTCTTTCCGGCGCTGTTTCTTGGCGCCACACTCGGCGCCCTGCAGAGTTTTGGCCAATATCTCCAGGCGATCTTTGCCGACGCCCACGTTGGCCTCGAGAGCGAGCCGCGATGAGCGAACCGCCGCTGCTCGAATTCGCGAATCTCTGCGTCTCCTATGGCGGCCGGCGCATCGTCGACGAGGTCAGCTTCACTTTGGCGCGCGGCGAGACGGCGGCGCTCGTCGGCGCCTCCGGGTCTGGCAAAAGCCAGACAGCGCTCGCCGCCCTGCGCCTGCTGCCGCCGCAAGTGCGGACGTCGGGCCGCGTCGCCTTTGAAGGCGAAGATCTTCTGAGTCTGCCGGAGCGCCGGCTCAACGCCATTCGCGGCCGGCGCGTCGCCATGATTTTTCAAGAGCCGATGTCGGCGCTCGATCCCTTGTTTACCGTCGGCTCGCAGATCGCCGCCGTGCTTCGGCTGCAGGCCGGATTTTCGCGCGGTCAGGCGTTGACGCGGGCCGCCGAGCTCCTTGACCTTGTGGGCATCGACGCGCCGAAGGAACGGCTCAGCGCTTTTCCGCATCAACTGTCCGGTGGTCAGCGCCAGCGCGTTTCGATCGCGATGGCGATCGCCTGCGAGCCGGACGCGCTCATCGCCGACGAGCCGACGACGGCGCTCGATGTGACCGTCGCCGCCCGCATTCTCGATCTTCTGGGCGAGCTCCGCGCGCGGCTCGGGCTCGCCATGATCTTCATCAGCCATGATCTGCAACTCGTGCGCCGTCTTGCAAGCCGGGTGTATGTGATGGACGCCGGCCGCATCGTTGAGGCCGGCGCGACGGAAGCTGTTTTCTGCAACCCGCAGCACAGCGCAACGCAGGGGCTGATCGTCGCCGCGCCGTCGCCGCGCGCGCGCCGCCCCGATCCGGCGCCGGAAATTCTCAGGGCCGAGAACCTCAGCGTCGCCTACAGGCGCCGCGGCGGCTGGTTTGCCGGGCGCAGTGAGGTCAAGGTGCTGGACGCCGTCACCCTCAGTCTCAAGCGTGGACGCACGCTTGGCGTCGTCGGCGAATCGGGCGCCGGCAAATCCACGCTCGGCCGGGCGATTTTAAGGCTCGTCCCGGCCAGCGGCGCGATCTGTTTCGAGGGGCGGGACATTGGCGGCCTCGATGAAACCGGCATGCGTCCGCTGCGCCGCGCCATGCAGATGGTGTTCCAGGACCCCTATGGCGCGCTTTCGCCGCGCATGCGCATCGGCGACATCGTGTCGGAGGGCCTTCTGATTCACGAGCCCGCGCTGTCGCGCCGCGCGCGCGACGGGAGGGCTGCGCAGGCGCTCGAAGAAGTCTCGATCGACCCCGCCCGGCGTGATCGTCGGCCGCGCGAATTTTCGGGCGGGCAGCGCCAGCGCATCGCCATCGCGCGGGCGATGATCCTGCGGCCGCGCCTCGTCGTGCTCGATGAGCCGACTTCGGCGCTCGACCGCGCGACGCAAATGGATATTTTGCGGCTGCTGCGCGATCTGCAGGAGGCGCATGGCCTCGCCTATGTGCTGATCAGCCATGATCTGAAGACGATCGAGGCGATGGCCGACGATATCGCCGTGATGAAAAACGGCTGCATCGTCGAGCAGGGGCCGGCCGCGCAGATTCTGGGCAGCCCGCGCGACCCCTACACGCGCTCCTTAATGCAGGCCGCATTTGACACGCATGGCGGGCGTCAGGATTTTTCGTCCCGCCGCTGCTAAGACGAAGTCGTTATGGTATTGGACGTATGGACGATTGAGGCCACACACATTGCGGGTGCGACATGATTTTTGACGGCGAGACGATCCGGGTCGAAGAGCTGGGCGGGGGACTTTTCGAGCTGCGCTTTGATCGCAAGGGTGAGGCCGTCAACAAGCTCGACCGCCTCGCCTTCAGCGAACTGGCTCAGGCTGTTGAAGCGCTCGCCAAGACGCCGGGGCTCGCGGGGGCGCTTGTCACCAGCGCCAAGGACACCTTTATCGCTGGCGCGGATATTTTCGAGTTCGTCGAGGTTTTCGAGCGAAGCGAAGCGGAAATCGCCGAATTTGTCGCGGCCAATGCGAAAATCATCACGGCGCTGAGCAATCTGCCCGCGCCGACGGTCGCCGCCATCAACGGACTTGCGCTCGGCGGCGGCTTTGAGGTGGCGTTGGCGGCCGATTATCGAGTCATTGCCGACACGGCAAAAATCGGCTTTCCCGAGGTCACGCTCGGTATCTTCCCGGGCTATGGCGGCACGGTGCGGCTGCCGCGCCTGATCGGCCTCGTCGAAGGCGGCAAATGGATCATCTCCGGAACGCCGCGCCCCGCGGCCGCGGCGCTCGATCTGGGAGCCGTCGACGCCGTTGCCGCGCCGGAGTCCTTGTTCGCGACGGCGTTGGCGCTGTTGAAGCAGGCTGCCGCCAATCCGGGCGAATGGCCCAAGCGCCGTCGCGAGGCCGAACAAAGCCTCGGCCTCGAAGAGGAAACCGTCCGGGATTTTATCACCGGCCTGAAAGTCGAGGCGGCGCGCGCGCTGCCGCATTATCCGGCCGCGCATGATGCCGTAGCGCTGCTCGAAGCCGCGGCCGGGATCCCCTTCGACGAGGCGCTGGCGCTTGAGGCGAAAGGTTTTGCGCGGACAGCGCGGACGCAGGCCGCCGCCTCGCTTGTCGGCAATTTCGTCAACGAGCAGGCGCTGAAGAAAATCAGCAAGGGATACGCCAAGACCGCCGCGCCGGTGCGCAAGGCGGCGGTCCTCGGCGCTGGCGTCATGGGCGCGGGCGTCGCCTATCAGAGCGCCCTGCGCGGCGTGCCCGTCTTGCTGAAGGACGTGTCGCAGGCTGCGCTCGAATCCGGCATGGCGCATGCCGAACAGCTGCTCGACAAGCTGGTGGAGCAGGGCAGGCTGCCGCAGGATCGCGCCGACGCGGTGGCGCGCTCGATCAAGCCGACCGAAAGTTTCGACAATTTTTCCGACGTCGATGTCGTCGTTGAAGCGATCGTTGAAGATATCGCCATCAAAACGTCCGTCTTCAGACAGGTCGAGGCGGCCACCGACGCAAAGACGATCCTCGCCTCGAACACCTCATCGCTGCAGATCGCCGATCTGGCCGAGGGTCTCGGCCGGCCGCAGAATTTCATCGGCATGCATTTCTTCAATCCCGTGCCGAAAATGGCGCTGGTCGAGGTGGTGCGCGGGCCGAAAACCTCGGAAGCAGCGGTCGCGACCATCGTCGGCTATGCAACCGCAATGGGCAAGACGCCGGTCGTCGTCGGCGATTGCCCCGGCTTCGTCGTCAACCGCGTGCTGACGCCCTATCTCATCGCCTTTCTGCAGCTGGTGCGCGACGGCGTCGACTTCCGCCAGATCGACAGGGTGATGGAGGCCTTCGGCTGGCCGATGGGGCCGGCCTATCTCATCGACGTCATCGGCCTCGACATTTCGCATCACGTGGTCGAGATCGTTTCGGCCGGCTTCCCCGAGCGCATGGTCGCCGCGCACCCTTCCGCGATCGACGTTCTGAAGGCCGACGGGCGGCTCGGCCAGAAGAACGGGCGCGGCTTTTATCTTTATGCGAAAGACGCCAGGGGCCGCCCGCGCAAGGACGCCGATCCTGCGGTCGCAGCGCTGCTCGCCTCCGTCCAGCCGCAGGGCGAAAGCGCGCTGCCCGACGCGGACATCCTCGATCGCATGATGATTCCACTCATCCTCGAAGCGGCGCGCTGCTTCGAGGATGGCGTCGCGGCGAGCCCCGGCGAGACCGACATGTGCCTCATCCTCGGGCTCGGTCTGCCGCGCTATCTTGGCGGCGCGCTGCGCTATGCCGATTGGCGGGGGCTGAAGAAGATCGTCGAGACCGCCGCCAAATGGCAGAAGCTCGGCGAAATCTACCGGCCGAGCGAGAAATTTTCCGCGCGGGCGGCGAGCGGCAAGGGCTTTTATGGATAAGCAAGCGTCATGAGCCAGGATTTCGGCGCGCTGCCGGCTGAACTGACGCAAACGCATCCGGGCCTCGGCCTCATGCGTTATGCCGCCCTGCTTGGCGAAAACGGCGGCGAACTCGATGGCGAGGCGTGCGACGACATGCGCGCCGGCGTCGAGGCGGGCATGTTGATCGGGCTCAAGCCATCCAAGATGTGGCCGGAGCTGGCGCGCGGCCTGATGACCGGCGCGCCCTCTCGCATGATCGACGCCCTGCGCGCCTGCGGGGCGCTCGCCGTCGCGCTGCCGGAAGTGGACGCGCTGTTCGGCGTGCCGCAAATCGCCGACGATCCGCCGCAGGTCGATCTTGGCGCTCATCTCATGAAGGCGCTCGACGAGGCGGGCAGGCGCGGCGCGCCGCTCGCCGCGCGTTTCTCCCTGCTCGTCATGAATGTCGGGAAGTCGGATTCGCCGCGGGAGCACCTGCCGTCCCACTACCGCCATATCGAGCGCGGCGGTCCGCGCATCAAGGCGATTTCTGCGCGCTTTCAGGTTTCGGAGGATTGCCGCGCGCTCGCCCTGCTGGCGCTCGACGAATGCGAGCGCGTGCATCGCGCGTCCGAAGTGCGGGCCGGGCCTGTCGCCCTGATGCTGGAGCGGCTCGGCGCCTTCGACGCGCCGGAAAATTTTGCGCTGCTGATGAGCGTTTGCGCCTGCGACTATTGCGCTTATGGCGAGCGTTCAGGGCAGGCCTATCCGAAGGCCGAACTGTTGATCGCCGCGCTCGACGCCTGCGCCGGGATCGGACCGGAGCTTGGCGCGCCGGACCTCGTACGGGCCGCGCGGGCGGCGGCGATCGCCAAAGCCTTCGGTTCGCAGCGCTGGTCCGGCAGCGAGGGATAAAGGGAAGCCCCGCTTCTCACCGGCCTTTATCGGGGCGTTTTAGCGGGCAGGTTGGGTCACGGCACCACTCGATCGAGGCGAGCGCAGT
This sequence comes from Methylocella silvestris, assembly GCF_002891535.1. Classification (GTDB taxonomy): domain Bacteria; phylum Pseudomonadota; class Alphaproteobacteria; order Rhizobiales; family Beijerinckiaceae; genus Methylocapsa; species Methylocapsa silvestris_A. Next base: position 80,544 of record NZ_PDZR01000003.1, read on the forward strand.
GGCGGCGCCCGCCTGAATGATCAAGTCTCCCGCGGCGTTTTTGACCCGGATGCGCGCGCCGCTCCGGGTTCTGAGGTGAGTGGCCAAAAATTCGACGTAGCACCAAGCCGCTTTCTGGCTCGGCAATTCTTGCACAGTCACCGCGTCTGACCCGTCTTCGTATAAGATTTCAAAGGTGAAGAGCGCCATCGCGTCAGCCATCCGGGCGGGGAGCGTCGCGCGGCGCGCGCGGCGAGGCGCGTTCGATCTGCGCCACGACTGCCCCCTCAGCGTTTAGCACCGTGATCTCCACGCCGGGGCGATGCGCCAATTCCACCTTCAAAAGTTCGGCGTAACGAAGGGCCGCTTTGCGATTGGGCAGGTTCCGGACGCAGCGGCTGATCGCTCCCTCTCCGTCAAAAACCTCGAAGGTGTAAAGCGGCATCGGGACCCCACGACTTGTTCTTGTTTATGAGTCTGGCGCCGCAGCGGTTGAAATCACGCCCCGGTCATGGAAATGAGGGGCATCCCACAGTTCATTCAAAGCAACGGCCTTGATTCAAATCAAAGCTGCCAAAAATTCTATGAATTTAGCCGTTGTTTTAGCAGTTCTTGCCGCCGTTCAAGGGATTACTGTGCAGTGCAAAATGAAGCCGCGGCTCGCTTTATAGCTCAGCTAGTACCAATTCTCCGACGGTTTGACTGACGCGGCCAATTCCCGAATCAGCGATGTTCTGACTCAACACGGCAAACCTTTTTTGATGAATTTGCCCTGGCCGCGACCATCCTGCGTCGCCGAGGCTTCGACGCTGCTTTGCTTCGATGGCTCGCGCGTCAGATGTTCCAACTTATTGGATGTGGAGCGATTTCTTATCGATCACCTGTTTCCATGCGATCGGAAAGCGCTCAATGCGCCTCGTCCCAGTTCTGCGCCGCCTTGGCGTCGACCTGGAGCGGCACGGCGAGTTGCAGGATCGGATGCGGCGCTTCGACCATGACCTTGCGCACCACATCGATCGTCGCGTCGATCTCGTCGTCGGGCGCCTCGAACACCAATTCGTCATGCACCTGCAACAGCATCTGCGCCGATAGTCCGGCGCGCTCCAAAGCCTCGTCCATGCGGACCATGGCGCGCCTGATGATGTCCGCCGCCGAGCCCTGGATCGGCGCATTGATGGCGGCGCGCTCGTTGAAGGCGCGCTCGGAGGGGTTTGACGCCGTGATGCGCGGATAGTGGCATTTGCGGCCAAAAATGGTTGTCACATAGCCATTCTCGCGGGCAAAGGTTTTGGTGGCGTCCATGTAGGTGCGGATGCCCGGAAAGCGCTCGAAATAGCGCTTGATGTAGGCGCCCGCCTCCTCGCGCGGAATCGCCAGCTGGTTGGCGAGACCGAAGGCCGAAATACCGTAGATGATGCCGAAATTGATCGCCTTCGCGCGGCGGCGCACCTCGGCGGGCATGCCCTCGACCGGCACGCCGAACATCTCGGACGCCGTCATGGCGTGAATGTCGAGGTTCTGCGCAAAGGCGGCTTTCAGTTGCGGAATGTCGGCGATATGGGCGAGCAGGCGCAATTCGATCTGGCTGTAGTCGGCCGATATCAATTTTCGTCCCGGCGGCGCGATGAACGCCTTGCGGATCTTTCGCCCCGCTTCGTTGCGAACGGGAATGTTCTGAAGATTGGGCTCTGATGACGACAACCGTCCTGTTGTCGTCGCAGCCAGCGCATAGGAGGTATGCACGCGGCTCGTCTGCGGATTGACATAGGTGGGCAGCGCGTCGGTGTAGGTCGATTTCAGTTTCGACAGCTGGCGCCAGTCGAGAATGCGCGCGGCGAGGGGGACGCCCTGTTCGGCGAGATCATCGAGGACGCCAGCCGCCGTCGACCAGGCCCCCGTCGCGGTTTTGCGCGCGCCGGAAAGGCCCATTTTGCCGAACAGAATATCGCCGAGCTGCTTTGGCGAGCCGAGATTGAAGCTCTCGCCCGCGAGCTCGAAAATCAGCGCCTCCAGACGCGCCATGTCCTGCGCGAATTCCCCCGAAAGCCTTGAGAGGATCGCCCGGTCGATCGAGACGCCGCGCCGCTCCATGCGCGCCAGAACTTCGACCATCGGCCGCTCCAGCGTCTCATAGACGGAGCTCATGCGCTCGGCCGCAAGGCGCGGCTTCAAAACCCGCCAGAGCCGCAAGGTGACGTCGGCGTCCTCGGCGGAATATTCGCTCGCCTTGTCGAGCGCGACGCGGGCGAAGCCGATGAAGGTCCGGCCGGAACCCGCAACCGCGCCGAACTGGATCGGTTTATGGCCGAAATATTTTTCGGACAGAACGTCCATGCCGTGGTCGGTGCGGCCGGCGTCGAGCACATAGGACAGCAGCAGCGTGTCGTCGACGGGGGTAAGCCTTATGCCGCGCTGCGCCAACACCAGCCGGTCGAATTTGGCGTTTTGCAGGATTTTGAGAACGTCCGGCGCCTCCAGCATCGGCTTCAGCCGCGCCAGCGTCTCATCGGAGTCAAGCTGGCCGGGAACGAGATCGGCGCCGCCGAAGAGATCGCCCGCGCCCTCGCCCCGGTGGCGCAGCGGAACATAGGCGGCGCGGCCGGGGGCGAGGCAAAGCGACAGGCCGACGAGTTCGGCCTGCATCGGATCGAGCGAGGACGTTTCCGTGTCGATCGCGATGACGCCGGATTCGATCGCTTCCGCGATATAGGCATCGAGCCGCTCGAAGCTCAAAATCGTCTCATAAGCCCCGAGATCGAATTTTTCCGCACGCGCTTGCGCCGCCCGCGCAGCGGCGAGTTCGCCGGGCCCCGTCGCGATGGCCGGTTGCGGCGCCTCCGCGCCATAGCGCGCATTGCGCTTTGGACCTTGCGGCAGGTTTTCGGCCGATGGCGTATCGGCCTCGGTGGAGGCGGGCAGGGGCGCGCCGTTGCGGCCGCGCCAGCCGGCTGCGCCGGCGAAACCGGGGTCCGGCTCGATCAGCGCCGCCTCGACGGCGCAAGCTTCGGCTGCGCGTTTGGTGAGGGTCGTAAATTCAAGCGCCTTGCAGAAGGCGACGAGCGTCTTGCCCTCCGGCGCGGCGAGGCGCAGATCGTCGAGCGGCGTTTCGACCTCGACGTCGCAGACGAGCTCCACGAGCTTTCGCGAGGTGCGGATCAGCGCCACGCTGTCGGCGTCAGTCAGGATTTCGCGGCGCTTTGGCTGCTTGATCTCGCTGGCGCGCGCCAGCAGCGTGTCGAGATCGCCATATTCGCCGATAAGCTGCGCGGCGGTTTTGAGGCCGATCCCGCGCGCGCCGGGAACATTATCGGTCGAATCGCCGGCCAGCGCCTGCACGTCGACGACTCTTTCGGGCGGCACGCCGAAATAAGCCATTACCTCGTCGACGCCAATGCGGCGCTCCTCGCGCGATCCTTTCGCGCCGGCCTCGCCGGAAGCTGGATCATACATCGAGACGCCGGCCCCGATCAGCTGCATCAGATCCTTGTCGGCGGAGATGATCGTGACGTCGGCGCCGCGCTCGCGCGCCTGCCGCGCATAGGTGGCGATGAGATCGTCGGCCTCATAGCGGTCCTGCTCGACGGGAAGGAGGCCAAAGGCGCGCACAGCGGCGCGCATCAGCGGGAATTGTGGAATGAGATCCTCAGGCGGCTCGGAGCGGTTGCCCTTGTAAGGAGGGTAGATTTCCTTCCGGAACGAATTCTCGGATTTGTCGAAAATAATGGCGAGATGAGTCGGCTTTACGCCGGCCGCGCCCTCGCGCACGAACTGGAAGATTTTGGTGCAGAACAGCCGCACCGCCCCGGTCGGCAGGCCGTCGGAGCGGTAATTATATTTGGCGTCCTGACGGATCGACTGGAAATAGGCGCGAAACACGAAAGACGACCCGTCGACGAGAAAGACGTGGTCGCCGGACTGGACGGGCGCTTGGGAGAGTTGCGTCGGCATGGGGGTTCTTGAAAGGAGAATGATGGCGCCAGCATAGGCGCCAAGGCGGCGCGGCGCCACCTTTGGCGAAAATGGGCGCCGGGTAAAGGAGATCCACAGCGCAAATATATGCAACCAAACAGGGTTCTGCCCGTTGTCGTCGGCCCTTGTAGGGAAGTCGATGCCGGCCGACCTCGCGACATGAGGCGGCGGCGTCCATAAAAACTCTGAGAGGTCCAGGTCCCGTTCTTGTCGTAAGCCTCGCAGTATCGTAGTCGACGGCGTGCAGCATCAGAGGCGCGGCTTTTCTTTTTCGCCGAGGCTTCCTGTCAGCCAAGGTCCATTCTCGAAACCTTTGAATGAAGTTGGTCGATAGCATGGACTTCGAGGCTGTCTTCAATAGCCTTCCTACCCCCACCATGGTCATGGACGCCGATTTGAATATCGTTGCGGCCAATACCGCCTATCTCGACGTCACGGGGCGCGACATCGCCAGTCTCATCGGCGCGAACGTCTTCGCGGCGTTTCCGGGCGAGGGACAAAATCGCGCCAAATTGCAGAAATCTTTCGAGCGCGTGCGCGACGAGGGCGTCGCGGACGTGCTGCCGAGCCTCGACTATCCAATTGCCGGGGCCAGCGGCGTCGAGGCGCGGCGCTGGAGCTGCACGCATGTGCCGATCCGCGGCCCCGACGGCAAGGTCGCCTATATCGTTCAGAACACGCAGGATATTTCGGCGCTGGCGCTGTCCGCCGGGGCGCAGGCGGGGTCAGGCGGGACCGGCGCGCCCTCCGCGCAGCCTCTCGAGATGGTTCAGGTGCTGAACCAGACGCTGCTCACCACCGCCCATTATTTGCATCGGCTGTTCATGCAGGCGAGCAATTTCATGTGCGTCCTGCGCGGGCGCGACTACGTCTATGAGATGATCAACAAAGCCTACGCCGAATTTATCGGCGGACGCGACGTCGTCGGCCAGCGCATGCGCGACGCCATGCCCGAACTGGCGAGCCAGGGCTTCATGGATGTCCTCGACAAGGTCTTTAATTCGGGGGAAGCTTTCGCCGGCCGCAAGATGCGCGTCCTGTTGCAGGGCGGCGACGGGCAGATCAGGGAATATTTCATCGACCTGACGTGTCAGCCCATCCTTGGCGAGGATGGAGCGGTGAGCGGCATCTTTATCGAAGGGTCTGACGTCACCAACATCGTCCGGGCCGAACAGCGCCAGGCGTTGCTCATTCGGGAATTGCATCACCGCGTCCGCAACACGCTCGCCACGGTGCAGGGCGTGATGAACACCACGGCCAAGAGCACGGCGAGCATCGAGGAATTTCAGGAAGCCTTCGCCGGGCGCATCGGCTCGCTCGCCAAGACGCATGCGGTCATGACCGATGAGTTCGATCAATGCGTGTCCTTTGAGCATTTGCTCAATCAGGAGCTTGGCATCTACGCCGGCAATGGCCTCAATCGCGTCCATTTGAGCGGTCCGCCCGTCGAACTGCCGTCGCAGATCGCGGTGCCGCTCGGCATGGCGGTTCATGAGCTGACAACCAACGCCGCCAAATTCGGGTCGCTCGCTTTCGAGGCGGGCCACGTCGCTGTCGAGTGGAGCCTGGACGACGGCCCGTCCGGAGCCGCGCTGCGATGGGAGTGGAGCGAAACCGACGGGCCGCGGGTCGCGCCCCCCGGCCGGGAGGGATTCGGCTCGATGCTGCTAAAGCGCGTGCTCTCGCAGCAAATCGGCGCGGAGGTCAATGTCGCCTATGAGCCGGAAGGATTCCGGCTGCGCATGCTGGTGCCGCTGCGCGCCGAGCGCTAGATCATCAGCGTGATCGATTCCAAACTTTTCGATGAATGATGTCGGCAGCGGCGCGCCGCGTTGGTCAACAGGAGAGCGTGATGGCTGGGAAGGCGGATTTTACGGCCGACGAATGGAGCAAGATCATCATCGCGCCTGTGCTCGCCGGCATGGCGGTCACGTTGGCGGAGCCGAGTGGCCTGTTCGGCATGATGAAGGAGGGGCTCGCCAGCGGAAGCGCGCTCCTTGAGGCGAGAAGCGATCCGGGAGCGGCGGCGCTGGCCAAGGCGATCGTCGCCGAGATGGAAACCTCGGAAGGCCGGACCGCCTCACGCGCGGCGCTCGAGGCCGCGTTTACAGGGACGGACCCGGCCGCGCTCAAGGAAAAAGCGCTATCGACCCTCGCCGAGATCGGCGCCCTGGTTGATGCGAAGACGCCGCAGGATGCGCCGGGTTTCAAGGCCTGGCTGAAACATATCGCCGAGAAGACCGCCGACGCCTCCACCGAAGGCGGCTTTCTCGGATTCGGCGGCGTCAGGGTGACCGAGGCGGAAAAGGCGACGATTTCCGAAATTGCTTCGGCGCTCAAGCTTCCCGCCTGAACGACGCCTGAGGCGGCCTGCCATGGCGATCGCCACGGCAGGCGCCGATTTTATTCGTCGCCGTTATCATCCCCATCATGATCGCCATGGTCGTGATCGCCATGGTCGGGGCCCATCATCGGACCGCCAGCGTGCTCGTCATGCATCATCGGACCGCCATGGCCGCCCCACGGGCCAAAGCCATGCGGCCTGACGCCATGCAGCAGGAACGGCAGGCGACGCTTCTGGTCATCGCTCAGGGATTGATAGAGCGGCGCAGCCGCGTCGGCGAGCGCCTTCAAGGACGCGCCTTTGGCGAGGTCCTCTTCGCTCATCTTTTGCAGCCAGGCGATGGCGTTTGTCGGCGGCGGTTCGCTATGGGCTTTTTCGAAGCGATCGGAAGCGGCCTTAGCCCCCGATTTGAGAGCGGCCTCAACCGGCGGCCAGAGCTTCTCCTGATCCGGCGTCAATTTGAGGCCGGCATGCAGGCCGGCGAGCCGCGCCTCGAAGAAGGCTTCGCGGTCGGCGGCGGAAAACCGCGGATGCGGCGGTCCATGTTTTTCGGGCTTGTCGGCGCCGGCGACGGGCGGGGCCGGAGGTCCGCCACGCGGCGGCTCCTGCGCGAAGGCGGTGGCGGAAACAGCGAGGCCGCAGGCGAGTGCGGCGGCAGTTAACAAAGGCAGGCGCATTTTCATTTTTGTCTCCAATGGCTGCACGATAGCCGGCTTAGTTGGTGGGCATACTGCTTTCAAGTGACGCTTTTGTTATTCGCCGGCGACTCGCCGGAGCGCGATCCGCGCGCTGGGAGATTCGCAGCCCGGATTTAACGTAAATTCAACCGCTCTGGCTCACACTCAACCAAGGCTCCAATGCGTCCGGCAAGGGGCCGGCCAAATGGTCCGGCGAAGTGGGGTGGGTCGCGTCCATGGTGCAGGCGAAAAAATCGGGATCCGCCGCCTTCGTCGATATTCTGGCCGGTCTCAATGATCGCGGGCCCACCCAGGCAACGCCTGGCCGCGCGGCCGGACCTTCTCGCGACTCTCTCAAGGAGCCGGGCGATCGCGGCGCTGGCGTTGCCTCGACGATCGATGTGTCCTGGGTGAAATCCGCACAGGCGCGGGCAAGGGCCGCCTATATGGCGCAGCAGACCGCGCAGGCGGCGAACGAGACGGCCGCGCGGCGTCAGCCGCCGCGCGCCGAAAATTGCCGCGAAACCGGACCTTTTTCGTGGGATTGGGGCAGTTCCGCCAATCCGGCGCACAACAACGAGCCGGACGCCGCCGCGCCGCATGGCGACGCCCGCGCCGCGGCGTCCGAGGCGGCGCGGGGCCGCGTGACGGGAATGGCGTCGGCCGCCAACCCGGTTCACGCGCTGCGGCGGCTGCTCGAACAAATTTCTTTCGGATGGCGCCGGACGAAAACGCCGGAGTTCGCGAATGCCGCTGAGCATGCGCCAGCGCCGTCGCCCCGCGTCGCCGCGCCGCCGAAGGGTGAGGACGAGGCAATCGCCGAAGAACTCGGCCTTAGCGCGGACCTTGCGATCGTCGATCTGCGCCGCATCCGTCGCGATTTCGCCAAAAAGAACCATCCCGATCGTTTTGCTCCGGCGCAAAGGACGGGCGCGGCGCGGCGTATGACCATCGCCAATATGCTCATCGATGAACGCATGAAGCAGCGCCCGCCGCCAAAATAGGTCTTTGCAGGCGGCCTAGCCGACATCGGCCGCCACCGCTTCAGATTGTGGTTCATGGCGGAAAGACGCGCCGAGCCGGCGCCCGATTTTGGTCCATCCAGCCGACAAGACTATGCTCCGCCTCCGAAGCTGGAGCGATCGCTCCAGCCTTTCCGGATGAGAGGCGATGAGCGGACCGCAAGACGAAGACTCCAGTTATTCGGTCGACCTCAACTGCGATTGCGGCGAGGGCTTTGGCCCCTATGCGATGGGGGATGACGCCGCCATGCTGGAGATTGTGTCGAGCGCCAGCGTCGCCTGCGGTTTTCATGCGGGCGATCCGCACATCATGGCTGCCGTCTTCGCCGCCGCCAAAGCGAAAGGGGTCGCCATCGGCGCTCATCCCGGTTATCCCGATCTCTGGGGCTTTGGCCGGCGTCCCCAACAATTCAGCCTGGCGGAAATCGAACGCCTGATCGCCTATCAGCTTGGCGCGGCGCTCGGAGTCGCGGCCTTGGCCGGGTGCCGCATCTCTTATGTCAAGGTCCATGGCGCTTTGAGCAATCTCGCCATGGTCGAGCGCGACGTCGCGCGCGCCCTTGCCCGCGCAACGAAGGCCGTCGATCGCGACCTTTCATTTCTGGCGATCGCCGGAACGCCGCTTGAGACTGAGGGCGTCGCCGCCGGACTTGACGTCGCGCGCGAGATTTACGCTGACCGCGCCTATACCGATGAGGGCCTGCTCGCGCCGCGGGCGTCGGCGGGCGCCGTGCTGACCGACCCCCTCGCGATCGCCGCCCGCGTTCTCGCCATGATCGAGGAGGGGGCGCTTATCGCGCATTCGGGCAAGCGGGTCGCGGCGACCATCGATTCCATTTGCGTGCACGGCGATCATAATGGCGCCGTCGCGACAGCAAAGCAGGTGCGGATGCGCCTCGAGGCGAAAGGAATCCGCATCGCGCCCTTTGCGGCTTCAGCTCTAAAATGATGATTATCATATGACGGACGCCGTGGCCTATCCACGCTTCCTGCTCGCCGGCGAGCGCGCGCTGGTCGTTGAATTTGGCGAGACGATCGATCCCGCCGTCAACGCCCGCGTCGTCGCGCTCGACGCGGCGCTGGCGCGCGCCGGCCTTGACGGCGTCGTCGAGACGGTTCCGACCTATCGCTCGCTGATGATCCATTATGATCCGGCTCGGATCGCGCTCGGCGCGCTGCGCTGCGCCGTCGCCGTCTTGATCGTGCAGCCGGCGGCCGTCCGCGCGCCGCGCCGCTGGCGCGTGCCGGTGTGCTATGATCCGCCCTTCGCCGAAGATCTTGATGAGGTTGCCGAAAGCCTCGGGCTCTCAACCGGAGAAATCATCGCGCGGCAAAACGCGGCGGTCTATCGCGTCTATATGTATGGCTTTGCGCCGGGTTACATGTTCCTCGGCGGCCTGCCGCCCGCCCTCAACATCTCGCGCCGCCCGGCGCCGCGTCCGCCGGTTCCGCCAGGCTCGTTGCTGATCGCCGCGGGGCAGGCTTTGATCGCCAGCGTCGCCATGCCGACCGGCTGGCATCAGATCGGCCGGACGCCGGTCAATATTTTCGACGTCGACCGTCAGCCGATGGTCCTCGCCGAGATCGGCGACGAGATCGTTTTCGACCGGATTGACGCCGCGCGCTTTGTCGAACTTAGCCAATCCGACGCGGCAAACGCCTCAGCGTTGCAGGCGGACGGTGGCTAGAACCCTGCGCATCCTTGGCGCTGGTCCCGGGGCGACGATCCAGGATGCGGGCCGCATCGGCTATATGCGTTATGGCGTCACGCCGGCGGGGCCGATGGACCCGGCCGCCTTCGCCACGGTCGCGGCGGCGCTTGAGAACGAGCCGCACGCGGCGGCAATCGAGATTTCGGTAGGTGGTCTTAGCGTCGATGCGGAGGATGAGCCCCTCTGCGTCGCTTTCGCGGGTGGGGTCTTCGATTGGCGGCGCAATGGCGAGGCGCTGCCGGTCGCGGCGCGCATTCGCCTCGCGCCGGGCGAGACGCTGACCGCGCGGGCCGGGGCAATCGGAGCCTGGGCCTATCTCGGCGTCGTCGGCGGCTTTGAGACGCCGCTCCGGCTTGGCTCTCGCTCCACTCATTTGCGCTCGCAGATCGGTGGGTTTGAGGGGCGTATGCTGGGCGCGGGCGATGCGCTGCCCTGCGCCGCCGGCGCCTTATTGACGGAGGCCGCGCTTGACGCGCCCTGGCTCGCGGCGTCCATGGCGCCATTCCGCGTGCTGCCCGGCCCGCAGGACGATTATTTTGCGGCCGAGGCGCTCGACGCCTTCTTTGGGGAGGTCTTCACCCTGACCCCGCGCGCCGACCGCATGGCCTATGCCTTCAGCGGCCCGCCGATCGATCATGCGCGCGGCTATAATATCGTCTCCGACGGCGTCGCCCTTGGCGCCATTCAGATCGCCGGCGATCGCGCGCCGCTGATCCTGATGGCCGACCGTCAGCCGACCGGCGGTTATCCCAAGCTTGGCCATGTCATTGGAGCCGATATCGGCCGTCTCGCCCAATTGCGCCCGGGCGAGCGCTGCCGCTTCAAAGCGGTCAGCCTCGACGAGGCGCTGGCGGCTCAGGCGGCGCTGCAGGCGCAGATTTTGACGACGGCGCAGCGCCTGCAACCGCTGGTCAGGCGCGCGACAACCGAGGCGTTGCTGCGCGCCAATCTGATCGATGGCGCGACCGACGCCCTCGCCGATTGAGGGCGGGCCGCCGGTCTGCCGTCGGCCTATCTGTGGCCGCCGCCGTGGCCCCCTCCGCCATATCCGCCGCCACCGTGGCCTCCGCCGCCAGGCCGGCCCCCTCCGCCGCCGGGCCGGCCGCCGCCGTGCCAGTTGCCGCCGCCGCCTGGCCGGCCGCCGCCATGCCAGTTGCCGCCGCCGCCGTGCCAGCCGGGACGACCGCCCCCTTGCCAGCCGGGACGACCGCCGCCATGCCAGACGCCGCCGCCGTTCCAGCCGGGGCGATTGCCGTTCCAGCCAGGACGATAACCGCCGGGGACGCCCCAGCCGCGCCAGCCATAGCCGCCGCCCCAGCCATAGCCTGGCCTGAATGCATAGCCGCACCAGTACCAGCCGGGGCCTTGCCAGCCATTGGGATACCAGCAATAGTTGCGGCCGCCCCAGGCATATTGCGCCTCTTCAAGAGGCAGCGCGGCCGCGCCCTCGGCCAGCGCGCCAAGGTCCCCGCCGAACGCGGGCGCCGCTTGTGCGCCCTCGGCTGCGACGCAGGCTGAAAACGCGAGGCCTGCCGCCATACCGATCAATCGACGCATGATGCCACTCCCTGATGTTGTCGTTGTTATATTGGCCCGTGATCATGAACGCCGGATGATCGGCCGGCGCCTAAGCCTTTTGCGACGCGGCGATTTTTCGCGCCCGTTTCCCCAGCGTGCGCAGTCTCAAGGCGTTCAATTTGATAAAGCCGGCGGCGTCGCGGTGATCATAGGCGACGGCCCCCTCCTCGAAGGTCACGAGGTCTTGATCGTAAAGAGAGTAGGGGCTGGAGCGGCCGACGACCACCGCCGAGCCCTTGTAGAGTTTTACGCGGACGCGGCCAGCGACGAATTCCTGGCTTTTGTCGATCAGCGCCTGCAACATTTCGCGCTCTGGCGAGAACCAGAAGCCATTGTAGATCAGCTCGGAGTATTTCGGCGCGAGTTCATCCTTGAGATGCGCCGCGCCGCGGTCGAGCGTGATCGATTCGATGCCGCGATGGGCGACATAAAGGATCGTGCCGCCGGGCGTCTCATACATGCCGCGCGATTTCATGCCGACGAAGCGGTTCTCGACGAGATCGAGCCGCCCGACGCCATTTGCGCGCGCCAGCTCGTTGAGCCGGGTCAGCAAGTTTGCCGGCGACAGGGCCTCGCCGTCGATGGCGACGGGATCGCCGCGCTCGAAATCGATCTCGACATAGGTCGGCTTGTCCGGCGCGTCTTCCGGATTGACCGTGCGCGAATAGACATAGTCAGGAACCTCCTGCGCCGGGTCCTCCAGCACTTTTCCTTCGGAGGAGGCGTGCAGAAGATTGGCGTCGACGGAGAAGGGCGCGTCGCCGCGCTTGTCCTTGGCGATCGGAATCTGGTGCTGTTCGGCGAAGGCGATCAGCGCCGTGCGCGAAGTCAGATTCCATTCGCGCCAGGGCGCAATCACCTTGATGTCCGGCTCCAGCGCATAATAGGAGAGTTCGAACCGGACCTGATCATTGCCCTTGCCGGTCGCGCCATGCGCCACGGCGTCGGCGCCGGTTTTCTTGGCGATCTCGATCTGCTTCTTGGCGATGAGCGGCCGCGCGATCGAGGTCCCGAGCAGGTAAAGCCCCTCATATTGGGCATTGGCGCGGAACATCGGAAACACATAGTCGCGCACGAATTCCTCGCGCAGATCCTCGATGAAAATGTTTTCCGGCTTGACGCCGAGCAGAATGGCTTTCTGGCGCGCGGGCTCGATCTCCTCGCCCTGGCCGAGATCGGCGGTGAAGGTCACGACTTCGCAGCCATAGGTCGTCTCGAGCCATTTCAGAATGATCGAGGTATCGAGACCTCCCGAATAGGCGAGAACGACTTTTTTGATGTCTGATTGTTTGGAGGGCATTACGAACTCGCAGGCGTTGGCGGGGCGCGCAACTATAGGGCGGGACGGATCAGGCGCAAGGGAGCGCGAAGGGGGCGGAAAGTGGGCGGCGCTCCAAGCTCGCAGGCCAATGCGCAACCCCGCGCTTGGTTGCCGTTCGGCCCCCGGCGTGGGCTCTGTGACGGCGGCGCCGCAACTCGCGCCATTGATGGCGAAAAAAGGGCGACACAACGCCGCGCAGGTAGACCCGCCATCTTGACCTTAAACGGACTTCACCCTATTCAGATAAGCGGGACACCCTTCCCCAACGAAGGGCGCACATCTGGAAGGATGGCGAAATGCAAACGACGATTCCCGCGCTGAAACCTGCGCGGCCCTATTTTTCGTGCGGCCCTGCGTCAAAACGGCCAGGCTGGAGCTTTGAAGCCCTCAGCGGCTATGCCGCCGGACGCTCGCACCGCTCGGCCGGCAATCGCGCAAAACTCCGCCGCGCCATCGACCTCACCCGTGAAGTTCTGGAAGTTCCGGCGACGCACCGGATCGCCATCATTCCGGGCGGCGATACCGGCGCCGTCGAGGCGGCGATGTGGTCGCTTCTCGGCCAGCGCCCGGTCGAAGCGATCGCCTGGGAGGCCTTCAGCGAGCATTGGGCGATCGACCTCATCGAGCAGCTGCGCCTGCCGAACGCCCGCGCCCGCGTCGCTGATTACGGTGAGATCATCGATCTTGCGACGGTTGATTTCGACAATGACGTGATTTTCGCCTGGAACGGCACGACCTCCGGCGTCTGCGTCCAGAACGCCGATCTCATTCCCGCCGACCGCAAGGGTCTGACCATTTGCGACGCCACCTCGGCGGCTTTCGCGCAAAGGCTCGACTGGGACAAGCTCGATGTCGTGACCTATAGCTGGCAGAAGGTGCTGGGCGGCGAGGCCTCGCATGGCATGCTGATCCTCGGCCCGCGCGCGGCCGAGCGGCTTGAAACCTTCACGCCGTCCTGGCCGATCCCGAAACTGTTCCGGCTCGCCGAGAAGCAGCGCATCCTCGAAGCGGTGTTCGAGGGCGAGACGATCAACACGCCTTCCATGCTCTGCGTCGAGGATTATCTCGATGGGCTTGCCTGGGCGCAGTCGATCGGCGGCGTCGACGCGCTGATTGCGCGCGTCGACGCCAATGCCAGGGCGATGAGCGACTGGGTCGCGCGCACGCCCTGGATTGAATTCCTCGCCAGTGACCCGGCGATTCGCTCGACGACCGCGACTTGCCTGAAATTCACCGATCCCGCCATCACCTCCGGCGGGATTCAGGCGGAAGCCGCCTTTGCCGCCGAAGTGGTGAATTTCCTCGATGCCGAGGGCGTCGCCTTTGACGTGAACGCCTATCGCGACGCGCCTCCCGGCCTTCGCATCTGGTGCGGCGCGACGGTCGACACGGCTGATCTCGTGGCGCTGACGCAATGGATCGATTATGCCTATGCGCGGGCGAAGGCTACGGTGTTTGCTGAGGCGGCGTAAAACTCCGGCCGAGTAGATTTTTCGCGGGCGTCCACTCGGTGGGCGCCCGTTGCTTTTAAGGGCTCCCTCGCGTCCCGTCATTCATCAGGCCATATTCTACACTTGGCGAGTGGCCGAAGAGCTGCTTGTAGGCGCGGCTGAAGGCCGCCTCCGACTCGTAGCCGATGCGCAAGCCGATCTCGCCCACGCGCGCGTCCCGCTTTGCGAGCATGTCCCGCGCCAACGCCAAGCGCGATTCATTCTGGTAGCGGAGGGGCGAGCGTCCGACGAGAGCCGTGAACCGGTCGCAAAAGCTGGAACGGGACATGCCGACCAGGCTCGCCAGGGTATTGACGCTCCAACGCTGCATCGGCTTCTCGTGGATGGCTTTCAAGGATCGGGCGATGCGGGCATCGGTGAGCCCTCCGAGCCACCCCGCCTTCTGTCCTTTATGGACCCAACTGCGCAGAGCGCGGATGACGAGAAGGTCGATGATCCGGGAAATCATCAAGGCCGCTCCTGGCTGGGGGTCGTCTGTTTCGATCATCAAGAAACGCAGCATGCCGTCGATCCAACCTGCCGCATCGACGCGCGGAATATGAATGCGCTGAGGTAGAGCGAAGATCATGCCTCGAAGACTGTCGGGATCGAACCAGAAGCGGCAGACGACAACCATCACGCGTTGACGTGACGCTACCAGCCGCGATTCGCCACGGCCACGGGGCAGCAGCACCAGATCGCCAGTGTCGATAACGGCGGGCGTCTCATTATCGGCCTCGATCTGCACCGCGCCGGCCATGACCACGACGACATGGGCCTCAGCGGCGTCAATGTCCAACTGCTCCGCCTCGGCAAGCGTCCGCGAAAAGACCTGTTCCCCGGTAAGGCGGATTTGCGCCAGCACATGAGACAGCAGGTCGCTGGAGGTCGCGCCACGCGGTTCTCCGTCTGGATGAATCATCAAGTTTTCAAGCATTTCCATCATGGAAGATCCGCGCCTCAGCCTTTAGATTAAACAGCATAAGAGCACGGTTTTACAAGATAATAAGCCGCTAGGATAAAGCTCATCCTCGCGGCGTCCAGCATGTTTGGCGTATTGCCAATAAACCGGACCGATGAGGCGAGAGACCCGCGTGCGAGAGACCTGCGCGACGGTCGTCCGCTACGTCGGACACCATCTTTCAAGCAACAGGACAGGATGTTCCAGTGAGCAATCAGACTATCCAGACGACCCATTCCGGCTCTGCACCGCAATGGTTGAGATCTTATTATTTCGTCCGCGCCGCCTTTTCGGTCGGTTGGGTGGCGGCCGCCTTCACCGTTGCAAAGAGCTCGCCGCCGATCGCGGCGGCGCTTCTTGTCGCCTACCCAGCGTGGGACGCGATCGCCAATGTCGGCGACGCGCAGCGCAGCGGCGGCATGAAGGCCAATCCAAGCCAGGCGCTCAACGCAGCGGTCAGCACGGTCACGACAATCGCGGTCATCATCGCCCTTGGACAAAGCCTGTACTCGGTGCTGGCGGTGTTTGGCGCCTGGGCCATTCTCGCCGGACTGCTCCAGTCAGCTACCGCTGTGCGCCGCTGGAGGGCGGGCGCCCAGTGGGCGATGATTCTGAGCGGGGCGCAGTCGGCGCTTGCCGGCGCCTTCTTCGTCAAACTGGCGACCGGCGACGCTGCTCCCAGCATCACGGATATCGCGCCTTACGCCGCGTTCGGCGCCTTCTACTTCTTCGTTTCGGCCGTATGGTTGACCGTGGCGCAGACACGCAGGACCGCGATGAAACCCACCCCTTGATATTTTTCCCAACAGTCACGATCGGCGCGCAAATTAGCTGTTGGAGAAGTCTCGCGCGAACGTCCCGTTTGATTTTCTGGCGTGCTAAGAGGGCTGTCTGGTTTCGGCCCTTCTGCCCGCCATCAACGGGTCCAGCTTCGCCAAAGCCGAAATTCTGGGCGTCGAGATCATAGGCAAGATCTTGGGGCTGGTCGGTTGCGGCGGCGTTGGCTCGATCGTCGCCGATCGCACCATCGGCCTCGGCAGGGCGTCCGCCTTGCCGGCGCCCGCTGTATTTCAAACTACGCCGCGTGCCTGCGCCGCCCGCCGCAGGCCGGAACTGCGAATCGCCCACGCTGTCAGCACGATCCCGAGAATCGCCGGCAGGGTCACTGCCGGGAAATCGCGGGGAATGACCGCGGGCGAGCAGATGCCGACCGCAATCTCCCAAAAGTGAAACAGCGCATGCGCGCTGAGCCACAAGGTGGCCGCCGCCCACAGGCCGATCCGGCGTTCCGGCAAATACAGGCCGAGACCGAAGGCGACGCCGATGAACAGCTGGATCAGTCCGATATCGCGGATGAAATGCTGGTTGAAGAAGCCGGTATCGGTCACCCCCGGCACGAGCGCATACCACGCCAGCGGGTCGATCAGCATGAAAAGCCCGTTCGCGGAAAGAAACACCGCATTGAGCCCCGCCATTGCGATCACGGCGGCCGCAACAGCAGGCTTGTCCTGAATGATGATCATGGTCCACGCCCCTCGGCGGCTGTTTAATGCGACCCGACAAATTGTTCGCTGCGCTTTTCCTTTGCAGCCGACGCCTTGAGCCAATCGGCGAAGCGGATTGATCCAAGCCGCGGGCGGTCGCCGGGCGTCAGCGACTTGTCGTTCAGCTCGCCGCCGAAATAGCGGGCGTGCACGTCGGCGATCACCAGGCGTGTGTCCCCTTTGGCGGCCAGATACTGTCTTGCGATGGCGTCGAGCGTAATCGGCTCGGGGCCGGCGACTTCGACCGTCCCGTTCAGCGGCGCGCCGACCACAAGATCGGCCAGAGCGGCGGCGACATCGTCGGCGGCGATCGGCTGAAACAGCGCTGGAGACAGGCGGAAACTGTCGCCATCCGCGCCGGACTGGATGATGGCGGCGACAAATTCAAAGAACTGGGTTGCGCGCAGGATGGTGTAGGGGATCCCTGACGTCTTGATCAGCCTTTCCTGCGCGAGCTTGGCGCGCAGATAGCCGCTGTCCGGGTTGCGCTCGGCGCCGACCACCGACAGCGCGATATGATGCCGGACGCCGGCGGCGGCTTCAGCGGCGAACAGATTGCGGCCGGAAGTCTCAAAAAATTCGAGAACGGCCTTGTCCTCAAAGGACGGCGAATTGGCCACATCGACGACGATCTCTGCGCCGGAGAGCGCCTGCGACAGCCCCTCGCCGGTGATGGTGTTGACGCCCGAGTTGGGCGAGGCCGCAATCACGTCATGGCCGCCCTTGCGAAGCCTGTTCACGACATCGCTTCCGATCAGGCCGCTTCCGCCAATAACCACGATTTTCATGTCTCTCTCCTCTGTCAGGAACGCGTCAATCGCGATCCAGCGCGGCCAGAATGCCTGCGAGCCGGGCGGAAGACTTTGCAGGGATCCTGAATTTCGCTTGGATTTGCCTTGGATTTCCCTTGACGTGTCCTTTGGATTTTCGTGCAGGCGGACCGCCCCGAAAACGCCCCGCGTGCTATCAATGGCCCGCTGACAACGGACGGAGTTGTGGAGCGCCGAAGTGCAATTTCTGTTCGAAGACTTTGTGCTCGACCTCGATCGCAGGGAGCTGACGCGCGGCTCAGAGGCGATCGCGATCGGGCCGCAGGTCTTCGACCTGCTGGCGCATCTCGTGCAAAACCGTGAGCGCGTCGTCAGCAGGGATGATCTGCTCGACGCAGTGTGGAGCGGGCGGATCGTTTCCGAATCGACTCTCGCCAGCCATATCAATGCGGTGCGCAAGGCTATCGGCGACAGCGGCGCGGATCAGCGGCTGGTCAAGACGATCGCCCGCAAGGGGTTCCGCTTCGTCGCCGAAGTCAGGGAAGCGCCTTCGCTGAATGGCTCCTCAACGCCCGCCGAACCGCCTCCATCCGGCGAGACGCCGGCGCTGCCTCTGCCCGAAAAACCCTCGATCGCCGTGATGGCGTTCCAGAACCTGAGCGGCGACCCGGAGCAGGATTATTTCGCCGATGGCATTGTCGAAGACATCATCACGGCCTTGTCGCGCATTCGCTGGCTGTTTGTCATCGCGCGCAATTCGAGCTTTGCCTACAGGAGCCGGCAAGGGGATCTGAAACAGGCGGGCCGTGAGCTCGGCGTCGGTTACGTGCTGGAAGGCAGCGTGCGCAAGGCGGCGAACCGAGTGCGCATCACCGGCCAGCTCATTGACGCATCGACCGGCGCGCATCTCTGGGCGGAGCGTTTCGAGGGCGCTCTCGATGACATCTTCGCGTTGCAGGATCAGGTCGCAGCCAGCGTCGTCGGCGCGATGGCGCCAGAGCTGGAACGGGCGGAAATCGCGCGCGCGCAACGGGCGCCGACCACAAGCCTCAACGCCTATGATTGCTATTTGCGCGGAATCGCCAATCTGCACCGGGGCGACAGGGAGTCGATCAGCGACGCGCTAAGGCTTTTTGAACAGGCGATTGCGCTCGATCCGGGCTACGCCTCGGCCTATGGCATGGCTTCATGGTGTTATCTCTGGCGCAGGGTGAACGGCTGGACCGCCGACCGCGCGCGGGAGGCCGCTGAGGGCGCAAGACTGGCCGCAAGGGCTGTGGAGCTTGGCAGGGACGATGCGGTTGCGCTGACTCGGGGCGGCGATGCGCTCGGCCATCTCGCCGGCGATCTCGATGGCGGCGTCGCCATGCTCGACCGGGCGCTCGCGCTTAATCCGAACCTTGCGGCGGCCTGGTTTCTGGGCGGCTATCTGAGGGTCTGGCGCGGTGAAACAGAGGTGGCCATCTCGCATTTCGCGCGGGCCATGCGGCTCAGCCCATTGGATCCCGAGATGTATCGCATGCAGGCCGGAATGGCGGTCGCGCATCTATTTGCGCAGCGCTTTGACGCCGCATCCTCATGGGCGGAGGAAGCTATCTCCGCAACCTGCCGAGCTTTCTGATGGCGAATTGCATCAGCGCGGCAAGCCATGCTCTGGCCGGCCGGGCGGAGCCGGCGCAGCGGGCCATGGAGCATTTGCGCCGTCTCGATCCCGCGCTGTGCATTTCTGCAGTCAAGGACTGGCTCTCGATCCGCCGGCCGGAGGATCTGGCGATTTTCTGCGAGGGTCTGCGGCGGGCGGGGCTGCCGGAGTGAGCATTTGCTTTCGTGCAAAAGCGTATGCTTATGTTCACGCTGTCGTTCGCGGGACTGCGCGAGAAGTTGCGCGCCGCAGGGGATTCGGCTCAAGCTTCGCTATCGCGTGGGCATCATGTTAGCTTGGGAGTTTTAACTTGGTCCGCTTTGCTGAGAAAGCTGAATGGGAGAAGAGATACTTTATTCCGCGCAGTGCGTGGCCATTACTTGCATGGCAACTCTTTGACGATAATTACGAGGAGGGCTTGAGAAAACAAAAAGACCTCACTGATCCTGAAATAGTTGTTTATCGGCCGGACGAGCAGGACGATCAAAAGCCGTATACCTACAATGAGATATTAGCTCTGGTTGACGATGGCGTGTTGGATAATCTGGTTCATAATGACGGTGGCGCGATCGGTGTGAGTGATAATGATTTGCGGGCCTTGGGTGCATTTGTGGAAAAGTCAAGAGACGCGTGGATAGAACGCGTTAGCAGGCTTGAAATAATAGATTGATAGGAACCAAGAGACAAAAAACAATATTAATTTACGATATATTCAATACGCTGTAGATTATACAATCGCTATTGATCTCGATAAGCCAAGACGCTGGAGTCTAAGGCATGGATTATGAGGTTTTAGACCGCATTTTGTTAGCCCAAAATGTCGCTTTTCTACCTTGGATTGGTAAGAAATACGATGAAGGCTTCCACGGCCGCCGTCTGTTAATTCTAGGGGAAAGCCATTACGACGAATGGAATGGGGAGAAGCATGTCCTAGGGAATAGTTTCACGCGCGAGTGCATTTTAAAGATCATTGCTCGTGAGCATGGCGCTGTTTTCTGGCCAAGGCTTGAACAAGCCCTTTTGTGTGAAATGCGCTTCAAAGGGTGGGCCCCGAACGGTGGCCGTCCACTTTGGGATAAACTAGCCTTTTACAATTTCATCCAGTCGCCAATCTCCGGCGGCCCACGCGTCCGCCCGTCGTCGAAAGTTTTCCAAGAATCGCAGAAGCGATTCAGATTGGTTTTGGAACAGCTTCGTCCAGAAAGAGTTTTGGTATGCGGTAAGGGATTATGGAACGGGATGGAGCCCGTCACGCTCGGAGAAGATATATATCATCGTGACGTTAAATCATATCGTTTCGTAGACGGAACAAAGGTCTGTTGTCTCGCAACCGTGCACCCGTCGAGCGGTAGCTATAGTTGGTCCCGCTTGCACCGCATCATCATGGGGTTCGTTAAGGATCCGAGTGATGCAATAGCATTGTTGTAAAGTCGTTGACAGTTATGATGCTTTTCGCTCTGCGCTGACGCCCGTCATTGGTCCTTCCATTTTCCATCCGAAGCGGAACTCAACAGAAGCGCCTCTCCCTTGCGCGCGAGCCCCTCGCATCCCATAGATGCGACGACAGTCCAAAAACTGGAGCCTGAACCCGCTTGGCGCCGCGCGTCCTGATTTCCGATACGCTGTCTCCCGCCGCGCTCGCCATTTTCGAGGCGCGCGGCCTTGAGGTGGACTATCGACCCGATATCGGCCGCGACCGCGAAAAACTTGCCGAGATCATTGGCGATTATGACGGGCTCGCCATCCGCTCTTCGACCAAGGTCACCGCGAAACTTCTGGAGCGCGCGCCGCGACTCAAGATCATTGGCCGCGCCGGCCTCAGCGTCGACAATATCGACGTGCCGGCGGCGACCGCGCGGGGCGTAATCGTGATGAACACGCCCTTTGGCAATTCGATCACCACGGCCGAACATGCCATCGCCCTCCTGTTTGCGCTGGCGCGGCGCATTCCCGAGGCCGACGCCTCGACGCGTCAGGGCAAGTGGGAGAAATTTCTCGGCGTCGAGATCACCGGCAAGATTCTGGGGCTGATCGGCTGCGGCAGCGTCGGCTCGATCGTCGCTGATCGCGCCATCGGCCTGCGCATGCGCGTCATGGCCTATGATCCTTTTCTGTCGCCGGAGCGCGCCTTCGACCTTGGCGTCGAGAAAATGGAGCTCGACGAATTGCTCGCCCGCGCCGATTTCCTGTCGCTGCACACGCCGGTGACGCCGCATACGAAGAACATTCTTTCAAAGGAAAATCTCGCCAAGACCAAGCCGGGGGTGATGATCATCAACTCCTGCCGCGCTGCGCTGATCGACGAGGCGGCGCTGCTCGATCTGCTCCAATCCGGCCATGTCGCGGGCGTCGCCATCGATATTCTGGAAAAGGAGCGGCAGGAGGATCATCCGCTGTTTCGCCATCGATATGCAATCGTGACCCCGCATCTTGGCGCCTCGACGCGGGAGGCGCAGGAAAATGTCGCAAGGCAGATCGCCGAGCAGATGTCCGACTATCTGATGCGCGACGCGATTTCCAATGCGATCAATTACCCTTCGATCACCGCCGAAGAAGCGCCGAAGCTGAAACCCTTCATCGCGCTCGCCGACCGTCTCGGCTCGTTCGCCGGCCAGCTGATCGAAAGCAATATCGTCCGCGTCTCGATCACCTATGAGGGCGAGGTCGCCGATCTCAAGATCAAGGCGCTGTCGGCGACGATGATGGCGGCGCTGCTGCGCCCCTTGCTCGCCGAAGTCAATGTGGTGTCGGCGCCGACGGTCGCGCGCGAGCTTGGCGTCGTCATCGACGAGGTGACGCGCGCGGCGGAGGCGGACTTCGAATCGATCGTCACGCTCTGCGTCGAGGCCGGGGGGCAGGAGCGCAGCGTCTCCGGCACGGTCTTCAATGACGGCAAGCCGCGCATCATCATGATCAACGGGATCAAGGTCGACGCAGCGGTCGGACCCGCGATGGTCTATGTGACCAATGAGGATCGGCCCGGATTCATCGGCCGCTTCGCCAGCATTCTCGGCAATGCCGGAATCAATATCGCCACCTTCGCGCTCGGCCGCGATCGCGAGGGCGGATCGTCGATCGCCCTCGTCGAGGTCGATGAGTCTGTGCCCGAGAAAGTGCTGGATGCGGTGCGGCGGCTTGCCGGCGTCAAAGAGGCGAAGGCGCTGCGGTTTTAGGAAGATCTCGACCTCACAAGCAGGCCTTCCCCGCAGTTGTGAGCCCGAAGGCGGTCTTCGAGGCGTTGACGTGATCGGATGACGCCTATCATGCACGCAAAAGGCCGCCTCATGGGCGGCCTTTATTTTTGAAGCAAGGATTGCTTTGAAGAATGCTCAGGCCGCGGCGGCGGCCGGCTGCGCCTTCATGATCTCGGGATCGACGTGGGACGCAAATTTCACGAAATTGTCGCGGAACATGCCGACGAGCTTGCTCGCCTGTATGGCGAATTCTTCCTTCGAGGCCCAGGTCTCGACCGGATTCAAGATCGCCGATTCGATGCCCGGAACGGCGAGCGGAGTCGACAGGCCGAAATAAGGATCGACGCGATAGGCCGCTTTGGCGAGCGATCCATCGAGGGCGGCGGCGAGCAAAGCGCGCGTTACCTTGATCGGCATCCGCCGGCCGACGCCATATTTGCCGCCGGTCCAGCCGGTGTTGACGAGCCAGCAATTGACGCCGTGTTTGGCGACGAGATCACGCAGCAGATTGCCGTAGACGCTCGGGTGGCGCGACATGAAGGGCGCGCCGAAGCAGGTCGAGAAGGTCGCCTGCGGTTCGCTGACGCCCTTTTCCGTGCCGGCGACCTTGGCGGTGTAGCCGGACAGAAAATGATACATGGCCTGCGCCGATTCCAGCTTGGCGATCGGCGGCAGCACGCCGAAGGCGTCGCAGGTCAGCATGACGATATTGGTCGGATGGCCGGCGCGCCCCGTCTCAGACGCATTGGCGATGAAATACAGCGGGTAGGCGATGCGGGTGTTCTCGGTCTTCGACGCATCGTCGAAATCGGGCTTTCGCGTGCGCGGATCGAGCACGACATTTTCCATGATCGAGCCGAAGCGCTCGGTAGTCGCGAAAATTTCGGGCTCGGCCTCGCGCGACAGCTTGATCGCCTTGGCGTAGCAGCCGCCCTCGAAATTGAAGATCCCTTCCGGGCTCCAGCCATGTTCGTCGTCGCCGACGAGCGTGCGCGAGGCGTCGGCCGACAGCGTGGTCTTGCCCGTGCCGGAGAGGCCGAAGAACACGGTCGAGGCGCCCTCCTTGCTGACATTGGCGGAGCAATGCATCGGCATGACGCCGGCCGCGGGCAGCACGAAATTCAAATAGCTGAACACCGACTTCTTGATTTCGCCGGCGTAGCTCGTGCCGCCGATGAGCACGATCTTGCGCGTGAAATCGATGGCGACCACCGTTTGCGAGCGGCAGCCGTGGCGCGCAGGATCGGCCTCAAACGAAGGCAGATCGAGAATGGTGAGGTCGCTGACGAAAGATTGAACCTCTTCCGTCGTCGGGCGGATCAGCAGATTGCGGATGAAGAGCGAGTGCCAGGCATATTCGGTGAGGACGCGCGCCCTGACGCGGTTCGCTGGCTCGGCGCCGCCGAAGAGGTCCTGCACGAAAACGTCGCGCCCGGCCGTGTGGGCAAGCATGTCGGCGTAAAGAACGTCAAATTGAGCGGGGGTGATGGAATTGCTGTTGTCCCACCAGATCGAGCTTTCCGTCACGGCGTCGCGGACAATGAATTTGTCCTTGGGCGAGCGGCCGGTATGGACGCCGGTGTCGGCGACGAGCGGACCATTTTTCGCGAGCTTTGCCTCGCCACGGCGGATCGCTTCCTCATAAAGCTGCGGCGCCTCAAGATTATAAAAAATCGACTTCGCCTCGTTGAGGCCGAACTGGTCGACGCCGAAGGAAGGATTGAACAAACCGGTCTCGTTAGGCATAGTCTCTCCGCCAATAGGTCGGTGTCGCGGGCAGCTTGCGGCATAGCGCCAAGCTCCCGCGCATGAGCGAGGTAGAGGCGCAGAATAGCCGAATAATTTCCCGGCCAATATCCGACGTTTAGGCTATGCGGATTTGATGATTATTCTACCCGAACGCCGTCGTTCGCAGAGCAGGCGAGCGCTTGCGTTAGACTAAGCGCGCTCAAGCGTCATCAATGCTCGGCTTCAACTTGGCCCCGCCGAGCTTGTTTTGCTTGAGATCACGCGTCAGGTGAGGATGTTATAAGGCCAGGCGTCGAAAGCGCCCGGTTTCAAGACGGTTGCAGCAATTCGCGCGCCACTTTGGCCCGCTCTACCAGAATCGCACGCAACTCTCCTGGATTTTGCGCCCGCCGCGGGAACACGATCCTTGCCGCCTCATCACCGCGCATGAGGTCGAGACCTTCGGGATCAAGACCGGTCGCGAGCCAATCTGCGCCGTTCTTTCCAGCAAAGGCGGCCGCGTAAAGCGTGAGCGCGTCGGCGTGATCGGCGTTCATATGAGCCAGGGCGTCTCGTTCCGACGCCAGCAGCGCGTCTGCCTCGCCGAGCGGGGTCAGGATCGCTGCGGCGTTGAAATTGCCGGTGCGGCCAAAACCGCCGTTGAGATGAGCCAGCGCGACCTCGACCCGCCAGAATGAAAAATCGCCGAAATCAGCGTAAAGCGCCGACTTCGGATGACGCGCCAGAAAGCGCGCGCGCAGCCCGTCGCGGACGCGGGCGTCGTCCGCACGCGTGGCGAGCCCCGAAATCGTCAGGCGAGGATGGGCGAGCGGATCGCCGGCGCCGGTTTGAACGATCAGCAAAGACAGGCGCGGATCGCGCTCGAGCTGCCGGGTATGCGCCGCGAGGCGCGACATCAAAAGGATCGGCGCTCCGTCCGGCGCGGTCGCTATATTGACCAGGCTGGCAAAGGGGGCGCCGTCCGCCGTCAAGGTGGCGAGCGAGGCTGCGCGGCCGGCGCGCAGCAGCAGTTTTGCTTCGGCAAGCGGATCGTAATCATCTGGCGCGGGTTGCGCCGGGGCGACAGGCTCTTCAATCATCACGCAAGATTAAGCGACCTGCGGGGCAATTTCAAACCGCGACTAAATCCGCCGCCTCCACAAGATCCGGGCGCCAAGCGTACGCATTTCCAAAGGATTATATCTGGCCGCCGTCGATGCGCTCCAGTCGAAAGTCAATGCCACAGAAAATAGAGCAGCAGAATAACCGGTATCGGCACACCGACAAGCCAAAGTAGCACGCTGCGTCCCATGATCGCCTCCATGAAGGAACTGTATTGCGCGCCGAACGTCGTGGAATACTGGAAGGTTCCAAGTCTTTCGGCGCCCTAAGTCCCTGAAGGCTCAGGCAGGCGGTGTGCAGCGCGCCGAAGCCGCCGCGCTTACGTTAATGCAGGCTCACCATCTCGAGCTCATGCTCCATCGCATTGGCAAGGGCCGCGTCGCGCGATTGCGTGACCGCGATCGGCGAGCCGTCGGCGGCAAGCAGCGCGAACAGGCGCATTCCCGGCTGCATCACGGGGGCTTGCGGAAACAGCCTGTTCACCTCATCCGATTGCATCGTCCGCACATAGGCGACCTGACCGCCGCCAAGGCGCGCCAATTGCTCGTCGGTCAACCGACCAAAATTTTCAACCTCGCCATGCGAAACCATCGTCTGTCTCCTCTTGTCCATTGGGCGCGCCGCCCGGCTCAATCCGGCTTCGACGCGCGCGGCGTCAGCTCGACCGAAAGCAGGCCCCGATCGAGACTGGCATGCGCCACCTGCATGGCTTCGCCGAGTAGAAAAACGCGCTGAAACTGGCGCGTCGCAATGCCTCTGTGAAGATGGGAGCGCTCTCGCTCCTCGGTCTGACGGCCGCGAATGACGATTTGCTCCTGCTGCTCGACAACCTCGAGCTGGTCCGCGGTAAAACCCGCGACCGCGATGATGACCCGAAGCCGCGCCGGCGCCGCGCCGTCGCCAGGCACGCGCTCGATATTATAGGGCGGGTAACCGTCGGAGTTCGGTCTGACGCTCCGCGGAAAACTGCGCTCGATTGCGCCAAAGCCCAGCACAAAAGGGGAATGTGAGTTGGATCCGCGCGACATCAGCGAAGCTCTCGAAGCCTTCGACAAAGGGACCCTTCAGAGGCGTCCCGCGGCGTCTGCCGTCTTCTCCGATATGGCGCTGGGCGGCCCCGATTCAAGGGCGTTGGCGGGGGCGATGAGCCCGAGAACGCAAAAGGCCCGGCGTCGAACCGCCGGGCCTTTTGTCGTGAATGCGTCGCGTGGAAAGCGCGGCGAAGGCAAACCGTCAGGCGGCTTCCTCGATCTCCGATTCCGCATCGTCGACTTCGATCTCTTCCGCCTTGCCGCGGCGCGGACCTTTTTGCAGCTGCGCTTCAATCGCCTTCAGCGCTTCCGTCTCGGTCAATTTCTGCACGATGACAACTTCCCGCGCCATGCGGTCGAGCGCGGCCTCATAGAGCTGACGCTCGGAATAGGACTGCTCGGGCTGCGAATCCGAACGGTAAAGGTCGCGAACGACTTCCGCGATGGCGATCAAATCGCCTGAATTGATCTTCGCCTCATATTCCTGCGCCCGGCGCGACCACATGGTGCGCTTGATGCGCGCCCGGCCGGCCAAGGTGTCGAGGGAACGGCGGACGACGTCCGCCTCGGCGAGCTTGCGCATCCCGACGCTCGCCACCTTCGGCGTCGGCACCTTGAGAATCATTTTGTCCTTGACGAAGCTGATGACGAACAGTTCGAGCTTGAAGCCAGCCACTTCCTGTTCTTCGATCGCGACGATCTGACCGACCCCATGCGCCGGATAAACGATGAATTCATTCGGCTTGAATCCCCCCTGGCGCGCGCCGGCGGCCTTGGCCGGCTTCGCGAGCGCAGCCTTCGGGTCAATAGCCGCAACCGGGGCGACAACGGCTTCGGCCGCGCCGGCTTCGGCAGGAGCATCGACTTTGACCGCCACATCAAGGACGGCCGCTTTCTTTTCCACTTTCTTTGTCACTATATCTTGCTCGTCTGGGTCCGGGGGCGACAATGAAAACGCCGCGGCGCGAAGAGGCGCCGCTGCGTGGCTCGTAGTTTTTTGCTGCGCAGCCGCCGCAGCCGTCCTCACGGCTTGAAAGCGGGCGACCGAAACGGCCGAGACGCTCGGCGCAAATTCTGATCTCTTCTCGGCGCCTTCAACCGCAAGGGCCGGGTTCGCCGAAGTTTTCTTGGCCGGAGTTTTCTTGGCCGAAGCGTATTTCGTCGACAAGCTCCTGTCCGCAGCAGACGCCTTTACCGGAACGGCGACTTTCGCCTCGGGCGCGGTTTTCTCGACCGTCCCACGTCCCGTTTCTCTTCGTTCTGCGTTTCTTTTTTCTTTGGCCGTAGCGCTATCCTTGGTTACCGCCGCGGCGTCCGCGATGTTCTTGGCGGCGCTCCTTGGCGCGCTTTTGGCGCCGCCCTTTTCACGCGGCGCATCCGCCGCAGCCGAATGCTGTGACGGCGTCGCGCCGGCCGGCGCGCTGATCCTGGGCTCCTCCGCATCCGGGCCCGTCTCGGCCATAATCGGGGAGGAAGACGTCATGAATTGTTTCGATGCATTGGCAGGCGCCGCTGATTTGATTTTTGACGGCTGTAGGGTCTTCTTGACGGACCTCATCTGCGCTCCCTTATCTCGTTCCGCGTTGGAGACGGAACAAACCACAACGACGAACCGGGGAATTCGTCATTGACGAATATCGCGATGACCGGCGCAAGCCGCTCACGCAAAGCCCTTAGGGCGTTTCTGAACGAAGACCGTCCGTTATGCGCCGGAAAACCCCCGACCGAAGCGGGGGCGCAGCACCATAAACTATCGTCATTAGGTATTAGACGAACTAAGACGCGGACGATGGCGAATTGTTAAGATCCCGAAACTGCAACTGTCACATAAGTGTATAGCACAGAGGTTGAAAAGAATCAAAGGATTCGAGTCCGCGCGCCGCTGTTATCCTCTTAATGCGCAAAGCTCCGGTCAGACGTCAAGCGCTCGGCCAAGCTCACCCGTCTGCGAAAAGGTCCGGATGCGTCCAAAATGAACGCCCTTCAAACACATGGCGTCGATCGCTCATGACGCAAGGTTGATTGAAATCTAAATCATCACGAACTAGTCGCCCTTGCCAGGCTCGAGCGAGAAAAACTCCTTGAATTTGCCGGGTCTGCCATCGAACTGCTTGGCGTCGGCCGCGGCTTCCCGCTTCATGGTCACATTGGGCCAGGACTGCGCCATGTCGGCGTTGAGCGTGATCCACTGCTCGATGCCCGGCTCGGTGTCCGGCTTGATCGCCTCCGCCGGACATTCAGGCTCGCAAACGCCGCAGTCGATGCATTCATCCGGATGAATGACGAGCATGTTCTCGCCCTCGTAGAAACAGTCGACCGGACAGACTTCGACGCAGTCCATATATTTGCACTTGATACAGTTTTCGAGGACGACATAGGTCATCACAAACGCTCCCTTGCGGACAGGGTCCGCCGCCCCGACGGACCCGGGGATTATGCGGCGCGCAGCCGCTCCAGTTTGCTGATCGGCCGCCGCGCATCAAAATTCCAATGCGCGCAACGTCGCGAAAACGCCGCGACGCCCGGCGGAACCACTTCCTCTCCGGCGGGAGCGCCCCACTAGCGCCTTTGCGGCCTATAATCAAGGATTGGATTGCCGCCCGCCGTCGCGGTCTCTGTCTGGCGCAATCGCGTTTTCGCTCAATTCCTCAAACAGCAGCCGCGCTTCGCGAAAGGGGCCGCGGCGTGTTCCCGCTTGCAGCACCTTCAAGATTCGCACCTCACGCTCCAGCGCGACGGTCAGGACGTCGCCTTCTCCAACCTGCTTGGCCGGCGCGTCGATACGGCGCGCATTCAGTCGCACATGGCCGTCAAGGACCAGCCGCGTAGCCAGCGTCCGCGTCTTAGTGACGCGGGTGAACCAGAGCCATTTGTCGAGACGCTGCGTCGCCGCCATACCTTTCCCGATCTGCGGGTAAGTCGGTCAATTGATCATTGCGGGCCTGAATTCAAGGGAATGCGCCGGGATTGAGCAAAATTCAGCCGAGCAGGCCAGATCTGGCCGGCGCCAGCGGATTGTCCTGCAACGCGGCGGCGTCGGGACGGTCAAGCCCGGGAACATTGGCGAAAGCCTGCCACAGGCCCTCCACGAAAGCGGGCTCCATGTCGCGCAGGATGAACACGATCCGGGTCGCATGATCGGCGTCGGGCCAGGCCGCGAGCCGGACCGGCGGATGGAACACATGCTGGACGCCATGAATCACCACGGGCCGCAAAGGATCGTCGCCGAGCGCGACGATTCCCTTGACCCTGAGCAGGCTGGGACCATGGGCGTTGCGCAGCAATTCGAGAAAGAGATCGAACGCGGCCGGCGCGATCGGCCCTTCGAACCGCATGCAAAAGGCGCGGATGCGCGCATCATGGCGGTTTACGTCGGGCCTGGCGTGCTCATGGGGGCCGCCATCATGATGACCATGATCGTGGTCATGATCGTGATCGGCCGCGAAAGCCTCCGCATTGAGCCAGCGACGCACGTCGAGCGTCTTGCGTTCGGGATCGTAGAGCCCGGCGTCGAGCAGCGCGCCGGCTTTGGCCTCGCCCTTGGCGGCGTCGAGGAGGCGGGCGCCGGGGTTTAGGCGGACGAGGCGCCGTCGCAAGTCCAAGAGCGCCTCCTTTCCGGCGTCGCCCTCCAGAAGGTCGGTTTTGGAGAGGATGATGCGGTCGGCCATCGCGGCCTGCTTGACCGCTTCCGCATGGGCGTCGAGCGTCAAAGCGCCATTGACGGCGTCGACCAGCGTCAGCACGCCGTCGAGGCGAAAGCGCAGCATCAGATAGGGATGATACATGATGGTGTGCAGCACCGGCGCCGGATCGGCGAGGCCGGTCGTCTCGATCACGACACGGTTGAAGGGCGCGATGCGGTCATTGTCGCGACGCCGCAAAACATCCTCGAGAGTCGTCACGAGATCGCCGCGGATCGAGCAGCACAGGCAGCCCGAGGTCATGACCAGGAGATCATCGCCCGCCGTTTCGACAAGCAGATGATCGAGGCCGATCTCGCCGAATTCATTGATGATGACCAGCGCGTCGGACAGCGCTTCGTCGCGCAGGAGACGATTGAGCAGCGTCGTCTTGCCGGCCCCGAGAAAGCCGGTGATGACGGTCAGCGGGATAGGCGGCGGCGGCCGGCGCCTCGCGGGATCGGCGTCGCGAGCCGTCCCGGCGTCCGCGTCTCTCTCTTGATGGGACGTACCCTTGTCGCTCATTCCGTGGCGGCGGCTTGCGCTTTCTTGCCGGCGGGGGCTTGCGCTCCCTTCCCGGCGGGAGTCGGCGTGGCCTTTGCGGCGGCGGCTTTGGGCGGCGTGGCTTTCGCCTCGGCGCCGCGCTTTCCCTTGTGCGGCGGAATGGGCTTTGCCTCTGGCGCCTCGACGGACGCTTGCTCTTTGGCCGCGCCATGGCGTCGGCCCTTCGCCTCTTTCACCGCCACGGCCTTGCCACGCGCCTTTGCGCTGGCGGTCGCCGCCGCGCCATGATGGCGATGACGGGTCGCGGCGCGCTCGGCCGCTTTCTCGCGGGCGGCGGCTTTCGCGCCCTTCATCGGCAGCGCCTTGGCGTCAGGGGCGAGTTTCGCTGCGCCGGCAATTGCGCCGCTTTTTGGCGCGAAGGCGCTGACCGAGGCCGGTTCTTCGTCGGCGTCGCCGCCGCGGCTTTCCGCCGCCCCGTTTGCGCCGGCATAGCCGGCGATCCGGATCGGCACCGGATCGAAATTCGGCGGCGGAACCAAAGCGATCCGGGTCGCCATGGGCGAAATGCGCGACAGCGCGCTGGAATCATAGAAGGAGGCCCCCTGCGACGAGGCGAAGGCCTGATTGGTCGACGCCTCCAGCGGGGCCAGCAGGCGCTCGTTCTCGGCATTGAAGGCGACGATCGCCGCGCCGCGGCTGCGGCAGATGGAGGCGCCATTGTCGGGCGGAGCGCCGCCTTGCAGCGGCAGGGCCGCCACCTGCAGCGAGGGCCGGTCGATCCCGGCAAAGCCGCGGTCGAAAAGAGCGGCGGCCTTGACCGTCCGCAGCGCGACATTCGGCGCGCCGAGAATGACGGCGACGAGCTTGCGCCCGCCCTGCGTCGCGCTGGCGACGACATTGAAGCCGGCGGCGCAGGTGAAGCCGGTCTTCATGCCGTCGACGCCGGGATAGCGCCCGAGCAGATTATTGTGATTGGCCATGACCTTGCCGCCGATTTCCAGCGCTCCGATGCTGAACAGATCGGCATGTTCAGGGAAGGTCAGATAGAGCGCCCGCGCCAGCAGCGCGAGATCGCGCGCCGAGGAATAATGCTGCGGATCGGGCAAGCCGTTCGGATTGACGAAATGCGATTGCTGCATGCCGAGCGCGGCCGCCGTCGCGTTCATTTCGGCGGCGAAAGCTGCGACAGACCCCGATACGCCCTCCGCCACGGTGACGGACACGTCATTGGCCGATTTCACCATGAGAATTTTCAGCGCGGTGTCGAGCGTCACCATCGTGCCGGGACGAAAGCCCATTTTGGACGGCGGCATCGCCGCGGCGCGGGGCGAGACGATAAGCGCCGTATCGAAAGCGATGCGGTGATCGCGCACGGCCTGGAGCGCCACATAGACGGTCATGAGCTTGGTCAGGGAGGCGGGAAACCACGGCTGCGTCGCATGGTCTTCATAAAGCACCGCCCCGCTGCCGAGATCCATGAGCAGGGAGGGCGCGGCTTCGGCGCGCAGCGGGACGCCGAGGCAGGCAAGAGCGGCAAGGAGCAGCGCGCCCGCCCGGCCAAACAGACCGCCGCGGCTGCGCCGATGCGCCGAAAATAGCGAACAATCCCGCGATGAGAAGTCCATGATCCTTGACGCTTCTTCAGGCCACGCGCGAATCAACCGAAATCCGGCGCGATCGATTTCCAAGTTTAGAGCGGAACGCGGGCGAAAAACCAGTTTCACGCCTTCGCGCCGGAATTATTGATGAGAGACGGCGCCAAGTTGCAAAATGCCGTCTTAAATGAACCGCCTCCACAAGCTTTGTGGAGCAGCCGCCGCTTCGCCCCCAAGCGCCTCGCTAGATTATTTGCCCGCCGCCACTTGACGATCGAGACGCCAGCGAAGGGGCTCGCCGAAATCCCGCTGAAGCAAGGACTTTGCGGTTA
The DNA here is from genome assembly GCF_002891535.1 of Methylocella silvestris. Classification (GTDB taxonomy): domain Bacteria; phylum Pseudomonadota; class Alphaproteobacteria; order Rhizobiales; family Beijerinckiaceae; genus Methylocapsa; species Methylocapsa silvestris_A. The sequence continues at coordinate 112,739 of NZ_PDZR01000003.1, forward strand.
CGATGCAGCGATATTATGGCGTTCACCTGAACTTTATGAACGATATAGGAGCGCTCACGCCCTGGATCACGAAGGTTTTTTTGAATCGAATCCGGTGCAAATTTCATTAACGCGGTCAATTTTAAAAAATCAGAGCCTGATGGCGGCCCGGAGTTTTCTCCGCCTCAGCGTCACGCTTGCGGCGATCGAACCCTTTCCGGCCTGACGCCAAGGCCAATCAGGCGCGCCGGCAGCCGCCGCAGCAGCGGCCAGATGATAAACAGACGCAAAAACAGCGGCGGCGTCAGTTTTTTGCCCGACAGCACCTGCGAGATGACCCGGCTTTGAATAAAGGCCTGCATCTTTTGTGTCGCCTTGGCCGGAAATTCGCGCCGCGCCTGCACGCGGGCGAGGCAGTCGTCCGGCGGCCGCGGCTGGCTCAGGAGCGGAACCGACAGCAGATTGGCCGCGGCGATGGCGTCCTGGATCGCGAGATTGATGCCGACGCCGCCGACCGGCGACATCGCGTGAGCGCAATCGCCGATGCAAAGCAGCCCCGGCCGGTGCCAAAGCGGCAGCCGGTCGATCGCGACGCTGAGGAGCCTTGCGTCGTCAACGCTTGCAAGCTCTGCGAGGCGGTCGCTCATGAAGGGCGCCAGCGCCTTGATTCGCGCCCGCAATGCTTCGATTCCTTCGGCTTTTAACGCGTCGGCCGAGCCCTTGGCGATCACATAGCCGCATTGCCAATGCTCGCCGCGGTTAATCAGAACGAGCATCTGGCCGCTTTCGAGCCGGCCGAAGGTCTCATTCGGATCATCGGCGCGGCGGGACAATTTGAACCAGAGCACGTCCATCGGAGCGCCGATTTCGATTGGCGCAAAACCCGCCTCCGCGCGCACCAGCGAATGGCGCCCGTCTGCGCCGAAGGTGAGATCGGCGCGGATCATCAAGCCGCCGTCCTTGGTCTTGGCCCGGACGCCGGCGATCCGGCCGCCTTCCGTGATGAGGCCGTCAGCCTCCGTCGACATAAGCAGGCGGAAGGTCGGATAGGCTGCCGCCTTGCGCGCCAGAAAATTGAGAAAATCCCACTGTGGCATGAAGGCAATGAACTTGGCATGCGTCGGCAAATGCGAAAAATCCGCAATCGGAACGCGTGTGTCGCCGATGACGGCGGCGAGTTCTTGCGCCTCCTGATGCGGCAGGCGCAAGAACTCGTCGAGGAACCCGAGATCATGCAGCGCCTCGAGCGTCGAGGGATGGATCGTGTCGCCGCGGAAATCCCGCAGGAAATCGGCGTGCTTCTCGAGGACGATCACGTCGATTCCGGCGCGGGCGAGAAGGAGCCCGAGCATCATTCCAGCGGGGCCGCCGCCGACGACGCAAGCGCGGCACGACAGATCATGCGCGCCGCCCTGCGGCTGTGAGGCGGTGTCTCCAGGTTCCAAGCGGCGCTCCTCCTTTGCTGGCGGCGCTCTGGTCATGCGCCGCGCACGACCGGTTCACCCGCACGCGCATGGCCGGCGGTCTCGATGCGCAGCGAAATCCTAAACAAAAATGGTTAACGCGGCGGGCGAGAAACGGCGCCTATTTTAGGCAAGGGTAAAACGGAGAAGAGGGCAGGTGGCCATCGGTTCGGGGACGAACAACGAAAAAGGCCGGCGTCGCGCCAGCCTTTGTCAATCGTACCATACATCGAGCGGCTGCGCTGCGACGGCGCCCGCAAGCGCCCCCTTGAAAGCAGCGACAAAGCTCAGTCGTCGCCATGCGCCGATTCGTTGATGGTGATCGTCTTCATCTTCGAGAAATCGACCGCGACCGGCATCTTCTCTTTGATGATCATGAGCTGATACGTCTTGATGACATGCTCGAGCCGGCGATAGGCGTCTTTATATTCGATGGTTGATGCGTCGAGGTTCAAAGGCTTCAGGCAGAATTCAATGATTTCGCGCGGGCGATCGAACTTGTCCATTTAGGGCGCTCCTTTTGACCGGACAAATATACAAAAAACCGGGAGCAAGGCGAATGCCAATCGCATTTTACGACAAATTCTTGTTCCGGCGCCTTCTCACGCGGTCAGAAGGGACGCCCTCGTCGCAGCTCCGTCAACGGCGTTGACGATGACGGAGACAAGCAGGATTGACCGCGAGCGGGAGAAGTCCGGAGCAGATCGCCAATTTCGATCCGTCGAACGCGGGCGGAAAGTCCCGCGTGCGGGCGCGTTCAGCAGCAGCCGCGGAACCGTCCCTTGCCCACGGCGTAGCGCGCCTCCTGACGCTCGCGGAAAAATTCCGTGTAGTTCATGATCGGCTGGTCGGGATGATTGAGCTGACGATGCGCGACATAGGTGTCGTAGTCCGGGACGCCGACCATCAGGCGGGCGGTCTTGGTCACCATCTCGCACACGAATCTGATCCCCGTCGTCTCAGTCAACCCTGCCTCCCGCCATTGCCGCGCCGCCGATCTCGACTGCAGTGCTCTTCGAACTTCCCAGCGCCTTGCGGACATGAACAACCGCATAGAACAGGGTCGTCAGGACGACGCCGACAAAAAGGGCGGCGAGCGTCGCGTCCAGATAGTCGTTGAAGATCACCCGCCGCATCGTCTCCAGATCTTTCGCCGGCGCAAGCACATTACCCGCGGTCAACGCCTCGGAGAACTTGCGGGCGTGGCTCAAGAACCCGATGGCGGGGTTGGGGCTGAACACTTTTTCCAGTCCCGCCGTGACCGTGACCACGACGAGCCAGGTGGTCGGCACGATCGTGACCCAAGCGTAGCGCTGGCGCTTCATCTTGAACAGGACAACGGTGCAGAACATCAGCGCGATCGCGGCAAGCATCTGATTGGCCGTGCCAAACAGCGGCCAAAGCGTCCAGATGCCGCCATAGGGGTCGATCACGCCCTGATAAAGGATATAGCCCCACAAGGCGCAGGCGAGCCCCGAGCCGATGATCGTGTTCGTCCAGGAGTTGGTCGCCCTGAAAGAGGGGACGACGGCGCCGACGTAATCCTGGATCATGAAGCGCAGCACGCGCGTGCCGGCGTCGACCGTGGTCAGGATGAACAAGGCCTCGAACAGAATGATGAAATGATACCAGAGGCCCATCATCGCCCGACCGCCGAGGAAACTCGACAGGATGGTCGCCATGCCGACCGCCAGCGTGGGCGCGCCGCCGGTGCGCGACAGGATGCTGGTCTCGCCGACATCCCGGGCAATCTGGGTCAGCATGTCGGGCGTCACGAGGAAGCCCCAGTTCGAGATCGTCTGCGCCGCCTGGTCGGCTGTCGTCCCGATGAGCCCCGCTCCGCTGTTCATCGCGAAGTAGATGCCCGGATGCAGAATCGAGGCGCCGATCAGGGCCATGATGGCGACGAAGGATTCCATCAACATGCCGCCATAGCCGATCAACGGAATCTGGCTCTCGTTTTCAAGCATTTTCGGCGTGGTGCCCGATGCGATGAGCGCGTGCCAGCCTGACACGGCGCCGCAGGCGATGGTGATGAACAGGAAGGGAAACAGCCCGCCGGCCCAGACCGGTCCGGTTCCATCGACAAATTTCGTCACCGGCGGCATCTCAAGATTGGGATGCACGATGATGATGCCGACCGCCAAGACGGCGATCGTGCCGATCTTGAGGAAGGTCGACAGATAGTCACGTGGCGCTAGCAAGAGCCAGACCGGCAGCACGGAGGCGACGAAGCCGTAACCAATGATGCTCAGCGCCAGCGTCGTGCCGGAAAGATCGAAATAGGGCGCGACCGCCGGATTCTCGGACACGGCGCGGCCAAACACAAGCGAGAGCAGCAAAAGGATTGCGCCGATAATGGACATCTCGCCAATGCGTCCCGGGCGGAGGTAGCGGCTGTAGACGCCCATGAACAGCGCGATCGGAATCGTGCAGAAGACCGTGAAGGTCCCCCACGGGCTGCCGATCAGGGCCTTGACCACGACAAGCGCCAGCACGGCAAGGACGATGACGCAGATCAACATCACGCCAAAGCCGGCGATGCTTCCGGCCACCGGCCCCATCTCGGAGCGGACCATGTCGCCGAGCGAGCGGCCGTCGCGCCTTGTGGACAGGAAGAGCACGGTCATGTCCTGGACCGCGCCGGCGAACACGACGCCGACGAGAATCCACAAGGTGCCGGGCAGATAGCCCAATTGCACCGCCAGAACCGGACCGACCAGCGGCCCGGCGCCGGCGATCGCGGCGAAATGGTGACCGAAGACCACGTAACGATTGGTCGGAACGTAGTCGAGACCGTCGTTGTGGCGATAGGCTGGCGTCTTCCGCGTCGGATCAATGCCCAGCGCTGTATGGGCGATGAACAGACCATAAAAGCGGAAGGCGATGACATAGATGCAGACGGACGCGACGACCAACCAGGCGGCGTTGACCGATTCTCCGCGAGTCAGGGCCACGACCCCGAAAGAAAAGGCGCCGACGACTGCCACCGCAGCCCATATCAGCTTCGCTTGCAGCGTCATTGTCTCCCCCATCGCTCGACACGAATTGTAACCCCGGTCGTTGCGCCCAGCATCTATCCTCCGGGCTCGTTTGTCCAGATTTACATGTTGGCTCAAGCTGATGGGGAGCGGCGCCTTTGATGGTCGTCCCCGTCGACCGTCTCGGGCGTGAGGGCGGCCGCTGGTCCGGCGCCCGCCAACTCCTGCAGCGGCCGCTTAGTTTTGTTCGACCACGATCTTGTAGCGCTCGCCGGCTTGCAGCGGCGCCGACGCTTCAAGGCCGTTAATCAGCCGGAAAAACTCGAGCGTGCGGTCGGGCGTCGCCATTTTCTCCGCGAAATCTTGCGGGCGCTCGCCGGGCTTTGCCGTGACAATTTCGATTCGCAGAGGACGCACGGCGCGGATTTCCTCCGGGCTCGCGCGATGGAATGAATAGAGCGCGTCCTTGAAACGCTGCTGGCTCTCGTCACTTTCTATGCGGGTCGCGAAAATCAGCCGGTAGAACTCCCCCGGCTCGAAGCGGATCACGGCGAGACGGAAACTCCAGTCGCCGGCCTTGGCCCTGGCGATCACCGCCGGCGCGCCGTTGACGTCGATGGTTTCGATCGACCCCTGCTCAAGACCATCGATCCAGTCGGAGGCCATATAGGCTTCGAGCGACATGTCGGGCGGGGCCTTGACGCTGTCGAGCCGCAGCGCCTGATTGCCGTCGGACGACACGCCGAGCAGCGCCTTTGACGCATTTTCGAGGACAAAACCTTCGGGCGCAAGGAAGGCGAAGCCTAACCTTGCGTGAAGGAAGCTGCGCCCGCGCGCCGTTCCCTCTGTCGGACTGTCGCCGAACACCATGCCGTCGATTGCGGAGAGATAGGCGTTTCGGTCTGTGACGCCGATGCCCGGGGCGGCGATCTGGCGCGCGACGGCGATCGCCTGCGTCACGCGTTCCGGCGTCGAAGGATGGGTTGCGAGGATGTCTGGCTTGTCCGCGCTGGCGTTCTGACCGATCAGCGAGGTGCGCAGGGCGGCCGAGCGTCCGAGCGCGCCAAGGAAGCGTGACGCGCCGTACGGGTCGAAACCAGCCTTGGCGATCGCCTTGATGCCCATCTGGTCGGCGTCGAGCTCCTGCTGGCGCGAGAAGGTCGCGATGGTGCGCCGCGCGGAGGCTTCGATCTCCTGGCCTTTTTCCTTGTTCTGGACGATGCTCGCCGCCCGACTGATCACCGCCGCGCGCTTTTCCTCTTCTTCTCGCCGGACCGCGTGCTTTGCGGTGAGATGAGCAATCTCATGCGCCATGACGGCCGCGACTTCCGACGCGTCATTGGCGAGCGCCAGCAGGCCGCGGGTGATGAAGAGATCGTGTGGCGGCAGGGCGAAAGCGTTGACGATGGGCGAATCGAGGATCGTCACCTTGTAGGGCTCGCCGCGCCGGTCGTCCGCCTTGGCGAGCTTCGCCAGAATATCATTGAGATAGCGCTCGGCGGCGGGATCCTTGTACTCGCCGTCGAACAGCGCAACCATCCGGTTGTGCTCGGCGCTCGCCTCGCTGTCCGGCTTTGGCGGGCGCGGCGGCAGGGGCGGCGTCTCGAGCTTGAAGGATGGCTCGCCCTGCGGCTCGATCGACGCGCAGCCTGCGAGCGCCACGGACGCGGCAAAGGCGACGAGGACCGCGGCGCGCAGGGCGGCGGCGTGAAGGAGGATCGTCCGGGCTTTGCGGCGGGGAGCGACGCCGGCAGAATGTCGAGCGCCAACGATTCTCATGAAAGGCATGCGCTCGAGACCTGTCTTACCGCCGGGACGAAGCGGCGGCGGCGTCCTGCCCTTGCGTCATCGCTTCGATCTCGTCAGGGCGCTCGATCTCGATTTGCGGCCCGAACCGCGTATCGAGCAAGCCTCGCACCCTCACCGTTTTGTCTTTCAGCGTCGAGACGTCCAATCCTGCGGCCGTAAAGAGTTTCCGGTTGCGTTGCAATATTGTAACGGAAAAATCCCAGCCGCGGCGTTCGCCAAACAGCAGAAGGACGCGAAATTTATCCTCCTCGACGCGGGCGACGCGGCCCTCGACGATGACGCTTGTCCCGGTCTTTTCAGCGAAGGAGGCGCGGTCTTCGGCGGCGATCACCGCATAATATGGATCGGTCCAAAGGCCAAGCGCGGCGGTGCGGGCGGCGCCTTCGGCGGCAAGGAGAAAGGCGCGGCACCGGCGTCCCGCCGCGCCCGATTCAAACCGCGCCAGCCCGGCGTCGAGCGCCGCCCCCGCGACGGAGATCGGCGCGGCGCCCTCGGGCGCGCCGGCCGGCGCGAAGACCTCGGCGATGATGCGCCCCCAGCGGTCCGGGGCGGTGAAAACCGGCCGGAACAGGACCGGCTTGCCGGAGAGCCAGGCGCTGAGCTTTTTCGCCGTCTCGACGTCGAGCTCCGGGCCCCCAGGCGTCGGGCGCGGCGGATCGAGGCCGGCGATCTTCAGCCGGCGACCGTCGTCCAGCATCAGCTCCAGCCGTTCGTCAACGCTTATGACATGTGCCTTTTCGAGGTCGACGCGCCGGCGGCCCTGGCTTGCCGGCGGGCTCGCGCAGTCCTCGGCCGTGTTCGCCGCCGGCGCCGGTGTAGCGGCTTGCAACACTTGCGCGCCCGGCTTGCCTGGCGCGGCGCTGAGCGCAAAGGCCGCGACGAGCGCCGCGATGAGGCCGCGCGGCGGTCCCCGACGCCGGGCGCGCGCATCGGCTCCCCGCTTGGGGGGGGCGGGTCCAAAGTCCGGCGGCCTCGCTGCGCGCAAGGCCTGTTTTTTGCTTTGAGTTATCCCCATCGCTGTTTGTGGGCCCCGTCCGACCATGATGGCGTTTTCATTTCGCTGAGCTTGCGTCTAAATGGGCGCAATCTCGATCTTCGCCTTTCCTTACGGATCCCGCCGCCGCGGGTCCGCCCCCCAGAACCGGCAGCGAGTAGCTATGGCCCGAATTCGTCGTCTATTGGTCGCCAATCGCTCTGAAATTGCGATCCGCGTGTTTCGCGCGGCGACGGAGCTCGGCATAAGGACGGTGGCGATTTACGCCGAGGAAGACAAGCTTTCGCTGCATCGATTCAAGGCCGACGAAGCCTATCAGGTCGGCGCCGGCAAAGGCCCGCTTGAGGCCTATCTCTCGATCGAGGAGGTCATCCGCGTCGCGCGGGAAGCCAAGGTCGACGCCATCCATCCGGGCTATGGCTTCCTTTCGGAAAGCCCGGAATTCGCCGACGCCTGCGCCGAGGCGGGAATCATCTTCATCGGCCCCTCGCCGCAGACAATGCGCGAACTCGGCAACAAGGTCGCCGCGCGCAATATCGCCGTTCGTTCCGGCGCTCCGGTCATGCCGGCCACGGACCCCCTCCCGGACGATCCGGCTGAAATCAAGCGCCTCGCGCTCGAGGTCGGCTATCCCGTCATGCTGAAGGCGTCATGGGGCGGCGGCGGGCGCGGCATGCGCCCGATCGAAAGTGAGGACAAGCTCCTCGACGCCGTGCTCAGCGCCAAGCGCGAGGCCAAGAACGCCTTCGGCAAGGACGAAGTCTATCTTGAAAAACTGGTGCTTCGGGCGCGTCACGTCGAGGTCCAGCTTTTAGGCGATTCGCACGGCAATCTCGTGCATCTCTTCGAGCGCGACTGCTCGATCCAGCGCCGCCATCAAAAAGTGGTGGAGCGCGCGCCGGCGCCCTATCTCGATGAGACGATCCGCCAGGGCCTTTGCGAGGCGGCGCTGAAAATTGGGCGGGCGACCAAATATTGCGGCGCTGGCACCGTCGAGTTCCTGCTCGATGCGGACACCAGTCAATATTACTTCATCGAGGTCAATCCGCGCATTCAGGTCGAGCATACGGTGACCGAGGTCGTGACCGGCCTCGATATCGTCAAGGCGCAGATCAAAATCGCCGAAGGCAAGCGAATCGGCCGCCTCGAGGAAACCGGCATCCCCGAGCAGAAGGACATCCGCCTCTCGGGCCACGCCCTGCAATGCCGCATCACCACCGAGAATCCGGAAAACAACTTCATTCCGGATTACGGCCGTATTACCGCCTATCGCGGCGCGATGGGTTTTGGCATTCGCGTCGATGGCGGCACCGCCTATTCGGGCGCGATCGTCACCCGTTATTATGATCCGATGCTCGAGAAGGTGACGGCCTGGGCGCCGACGCCGCAGGAGGTGATCCGCCGCATGGATCGCGCTTTGCTCGAATATCGCATTCGCGGCGTCGCCACCAATCTCGCCTTCCTCCACAATATCATCAACGATCCGCATTTTGTGGCGAATGACTACACGACCCGCTTCATCGACGAGACGCCGTCGCTGTTCGACTTCAAGAAGCGCAAGGACCGCGCGACCAAGCTCCTGACCTGGGTCGCCGACGTCACCATCAACGGCCATCCGGAGACGCGGGGCCGGGCGAAGCCGCTGGCGTCCGCGCGCGCGCCGGTCGCCCCCTATTTCCCCGATCGCCCGATCCCGGACGGAACGCGCCAGCGCTTCGAGGAACTCGGCGCCAAGGGCTTTGCCGAATGGATGCGCGCCGAGGAGCGCGTGCTCGTCACCGACACCACCATGCGCGACGCCCATCAGTCGCTGATCGCAACGCGCATGCGCACGCGCGACATCGTCGCAGTGGCGGACGCCTACGCCAAGGGATTGCCGCAGCTGCTCTCGCTCGAATGCTGGGGCGGCGCGACTTTCGATGTTTCGATGCGCTTCCTCTCGGAGGATCCGTGGGAGCGGCTCGCTCTCGTGCGCGAGCGCGCGCCCAATCTTTTGACGCAGATGCTGCTGCGCGGCGCCAATGGCGTCGGCTACACCAACTACCCGGACAATGTCGTCAAATATTTCGTGCGCCGCGCCGCGCAGGGGATCGATCTGTTCCGCATCTTCGATTGCCTCAACTGGGTCGAGAACATGCGCGTCTCGATCGATGCGGTGGTCGAAACCGGCAAGCTGGCCGAAGGCGCGATCTGCTACACCGGCGACATTTTAGATCCCGACCGCGCCAAATATTCGCTCAACTATTATGTCGGCGTCGCCAAAGAGCTCGAACAGGCCGGCTGTCATATTCTGGCGATCAAGGATATGGCGGGCCTGCTGCAACCCGCCGCCGCGACGATCCTCGTCAAGACGTTGCGCGAGGAGGTCGGGCTGCCGCTGCACCTTCATACGCATGACACCTCTGGGCTGTCGGCGGCGACCGTGCTCGCCGCGGTCGACGCCGGGATCGACGCGGTTGACGCGGCCATCGATTCGATGTCGGGCATGACCTCGCAGCCGTGCCTTGGCTCGATCGTCTCGGCGCTGCGCCACAGCCCGCGCGATACAGGACTCGATCCCGAAATCATCCGCCAGCTGAGTTTTTACTGGGAGGCGGTGCGCATGCAATATGCCGCCTTCGAGAGCGATCTCAAGGCCGGCACCTCCGAAGTCTATCTGCACGAAATGCCGGGCGGCCAGTTTACAAATCTGCGCGAACAGGCGCGCGGCCTTGGGCTCGAGACGCGCTGGCATGAGGTCGCCAAAGCCTATCGCGCCGCCAATGATCTGTTCGGCGATATCGTCAAGGTGACGCCGTCGTCCAAAGTCGTCGGCGACATGGCATTGATGATGGTCAGCCAGAATCTGACGCCGCAGGATGTGCTCGACCCCGAGCGCGACATCGCCTTTCCGACTTCTGTCGTCGACATGCTCGCCGGCGATCTCGGTCAGCCGCCGGGCGGCTGGCCGCCGGCCTTGCAGGCCAAGGCGCTAAAGGGCGAGAAGCCGATCGAAGGACGCCCCGGAGCGCTCCTTCCGCCAACCGATCTTGGCGCGGCGCGGATCGAGGCGGAAAAGCACTGCGGCCGCCATCTTTCCGACGACGATCTCGCCTCCTATCTGATGTATCCGAAGGTGTTCGCCGAATTTTCGGCGACGGTGCGGCGCTTCGGCCCGGTCTCGACGCTGCCGACGCCGGTGTTCTTCTACGGCATGCAGCCCGGCGATGAGATCGCGATCGAGATCGAGCCTGGCAAGACGCTTGTGCTGTTGCTTGTGACGATTGGCGAGGTTGATGAGGAAGGACACAAGAAAGTGTTCTTCGAACTCAATGGCCAGCAGCGAATCATCCGGGTCAAGGACCGCGCCGCGGCGGTCACTGCCGTTGTCCGCCGCAAGGCGGAGGAGGGCAATGATCATCATGTCGCGGCGCCGATGCCGGGCGCCGTGTCGACGATCGCGGTGCGCCAGGGCCAGGAGGTCAAGGCCGGCGACGTCGTTGCAACCCTCGAGGCGATGAAGATGGAGACTTCGTTGCATGCGCCCTGCAATGGCAAGATCAAGGAGATTCTTGTTGCGCCGGGCCAGCAGATCGACGCGCGCGACCTGTTGATGGTGCTGGAGTAGGGGGGCATAAGCAGCATGGGCCCATCATGCGATCGGCGCCGATTGAATTGAGTTCCGGAAAATATTGAGGAGTGCGCCACGATGGCCGTTGGACGTGGCGCGATCTGGCGGTCGGATTGGTTCCTCGCCGTGGCGGCGGCGACCTGCGCCATTTTCTGGCTGTCGAGGGGCGCGTTTTTCTCAGGCCTCGGCAACCCCCTCGTTCTGGGGGCGGTTTTTGTCTGGCTCTTCGTCGTGATCCTCGGGTCGGCGCTCTCCGCCGTTCGCCACGCGGATCATCTCGCCGCGCGGTTCGGCGAGCCTTCGGGAACGCTGATCCTGACGCTGGCCGTGACCTTCATTGAGGTCATGAGTATTTCCGCCATCATGCTGCACGGCGATCCAAATCCGACGCTCGTGCGCGACACCCTGATCGCGGTCATTATGATCAGCCTTAACGGTCTGGTCGGCCTGTCGCTCCTGATCGGCGGCCTGCGCCATAGAGAGCAGGCTTACAATCTGCAAGGCGCCAACGCCTATCTCGGCCTGATTCTGCCGCTTGCCGTATTGAGTGTCGTGCTGCCGGACTACACCGTTACAACGGCGGGCCCGACCCTCTCGTGGCAGCAACGGTTCGTTCTGGCGGTGTTCTCGATCGCGCTCTACTGCGCCTTTCTCGCCATCCAGACCGGGCGCCACCGCGGCTATTTCACGCTCGGCGACGAGCCAGGACATGCAAAGCGCGGGGAGGGCGGCGGCAGCGTTCCGTTTCACGTCGCGATGCTGGCGGCCTATCTCATTCCGGTCGTCTACCTCGCCGAGCAGATGGCGCATCCTGTCGATTATGTGATCGAAACCCTGAAGCAGCCGACCATTCTTGGCGGGGTCGCAATCGCGCTGCTGGTGACCTCGCCGGAGGGCGCCAGCGCGGTCCGCGCGGCGCACGCCAATCACCTACAGCGCTCGATCAACATCCTGTTTGGATCGGTGCTGTCTTCGATCGGCCTCACGGTTCCGATCATGCTTGGCGTCGTCTATTGGTATGACCTGCCGATCACAATGGGAGTCCAGCACGCTGATCTGGTCGTTTTACTTTTGACGCTCGCCCTCAGCATCGTGACCTTCTCCAGCGGACGAACAAATGTGCTGCAAGGCGCCGTGCATCTTTTGTTGTTCGTGTGCTTCCTGCTGCTGATCGTGCAGGGCTGACGCGCGGCCGGCGCCGGCCGCGCTACGCCTCAATGCGCGTCGTCGCTGTCGTAGCCGTGCTTTGAATCATAGGCGCTGGAATGGTCGCCGACTTCATCGCTGGGGCTCAATGTCTTGTGGGCATTGCCAGAGCTTTCGGTCGTGACGCCGCTGCGCGATTCCGGCGTCTGTTTATGCTCCGAGGCTTTCTGGCCCTCGGCAGAAGCTGCGCCGGTAAAGGCGAGCATGAGCAGAGCCGCCGAAGCGTAGATGAAATTCTTCCGCATTTGAGTTCTCCGTTGTGAAGCGAATATCACCGCCGCCGGCGGCGTGATCGACTTCTGGTTCCTTCAGAGCATCTGAAGCCTTCACAACAGTGGGGAATGCGGCGCTTTTGATCCATTATACTTAGGTTTGCGGCCGGCGAGAGATCAGACGCGGGACGCAACAGGAGGTTTAGCGGCTCCTTGAATCTGGCCCGTCGGTCTCGATCCATACGGTCTCTGATTTTGGATCGAACACGATCGTCCCAAAGCTCTTCAGAAAGGATGCGCCGAGTTGCGCCGCGGGCGTCGCCATTGTCGCGATGCCGCCGCAGTTGTTCGGCGCCTTCACCGTAAGATAAAAATCCGCAATGCGGCGGATCGGGGCGCCAGCCTCCGATTCGATCACGAGCGGGCGGTCCTTCAGCCGGTAGACCGAGCGCGGCTCCGCCCCACTGCAAGTCGTGACGGTTGTTTGCGCGACAAGCTCCATTGCGGCGCCGCTGGCGGTGATCTGATCGAACAGCGGCCGGTTGATATCGACGCTGTGCAGATATTTCACATCGTCATAACCGGTGTCGATCTGCGCTGAAATGGGCGCGCCGTCGCCAAAATCCAGGAAAACCACCGGCACATTGGGCCGGCCGGCGGGAAGGCGTGAGGGGTCCCACGAAAAGAATCCGGCCTGCGCGATCGGTTTGAGGCCCTTTGCCGCGAGCGCCGACGCCGGGCAGGGTTCCGGCCCGAGAAAAGCCGCCTCGCCGCTAAATTGCGCACTAAGCCGCGCCAGGAAATCGGTTCCGACGACGCCAAGCTGGCCGCCCTCAGGCTGGAGCGACAGGCGCTCGAACGAGCCGGGCTTGAAGCGCCCGCGCGAAAAACTGGGAAGCGAAAAATTGGAAATCTCCGCCGATCCGTCTCCGGGCGGGAGCGCGGCGGAGGAGATCAGGCTTTCGGTCGCGCCATAGTCCAGAAGGAAGGCGCCGGTTGCAGAGCCGGCGGTGAGTTGGATGTAGGGCGAGGCGCCGGTTGGTGCGCGCGCGATGGCGAACCGCTCGCCGCCGCAAAGGGCGTCCGCCGTGCGCGCTGAGAAAAGCGCGGAGGCTGCGAGCGCCAGACCGGCAATGGCGAAAATTGGAAAGCTGGCTTTGGCGAGCGCCTTCATGCGTCAGCTCTCGAAGCAGAGCGTTTCAGAACCCGCCGCCGGTGCTAAAACCGTCGTCCCCGCCAAAGCCGCCGCCGCCGCCTCCGCCGGAATCGATCCAGCCGCCGCCAGCTCCACCCGGAAAATTGAAGCCGCCGTCGCCGCCAAAGCCGCTGTCAGCGCGGCGGTCGCGCTCCTGAAAGCCGCCCTGAAAAACCTGGCCGAGGACGGCGCCGGTGATCGCGCCTTTCAGAAAGCCGCCGAGCGCGTCGGAAATCTGCGGTTCGTTGGAGAAGCCGCCCATCGGATTGTCATAGCCGCGGCGATAGAACCGCGCCCGCTCGGTCTCGATCTCATGGCGGCGCTGCGCGATCGCCTGCGCCTTGCCGAGAAGATCGACGCGCCGCCGCTCTGCGGCCGCGAGCGTCTTGTCGCCGGCCTCGATCTGCCGCACCAGGCTGTCGTCGGCCGGCGACATGGTCATCGCCGCCTTGCGGTAGAGCTCGGCGATCGACGCGCGGGCGTCGGCCTCGGAGACGAGCGCCACGGCTTTGGCGCCGGTGGTTTGCGCGGCGGATTTCAGCGCCCTGTCATGCTCGGCGTCGAGCCTTTGCAGCGCGGCGTCCGCCGCCTTCAGCCGGCCATCGGCCTCGCTCAGCGCCAGCCGCGCCGCGTCGAGGCGCTCATTCAGCGGCTTTGCGCCGGCGGCGTCGAGGCCCGCCGCCTCGATCGCGGCCTGCTTGCGCCGCTCCTCGTCCACCGCGATGCGGCAGCGCTCGGCGTGCTGGCGCAGCCGGGCAGGGATCTCCTTCAGCATGGCGTAATTCGGCCGCGCAATCTGAAAGCCGACCAGCTGCGAGACCTTTTCGTCGATGAAGCGGGTGATGAGCCCGGCGCGATAGGCCGACGTTCCAAAGCCGCGCGACCACAAATACATAAAAAGTGGATCGTCCTCATAGGGTTTGGCTTTGGCCGCGCTGTCTTCCGCCGCGGATGCGGCTTTCGATTCCGCCGCCGCGAAAATTTTTTGCGCGCGATCGACCGCCTCCTTGCTGGCGATCCAATCGCCTGAGGCGCGCACCTTCGCCTCGACGCCGGCCTGGAGATCCTCGAGGGCGTTGAGGATTTCCGCGGCCTCGTCGGCTTTGGCGCGGCGGGCGCCTTCGGCGGCCATGCGCGCGGCCTGCGCCGCGGCAATCTTCGCCATCAGCTGCTCCAGCGCCGCTCGGCCGTCTTGGAGCAGTTTGAGAGCGCTCTGTTCGGCCGAGGCAAGATCGCCGGCGATTTTTTCGCTTTGCATGGCGTCGAGCCGCGCCCCGGCGAGCTGGCGCAGCAGGGCCGTGCGCGCAGAGCGCAGCGCGGCGAGCTCCCCGTCAGCCGCCGCAAGCGCGTTGGCGCTTTGCGTTTCCTCGGCGCGGACGGCCGCCGTCGCCTGCTCCAGGCGCCAGAGCGCCTGCTGGCCGGTGATCATGCGCTCACCATTGGGTAATCGCCGCGCCGGACGCCGGCACGGAATAATCGACGTCGGGGAAGCCGCGCCGCTTCTCGCCGAGGGTCCGATTCTGGATGATCCCGTCATCGGCCTTGTCGGCGCCGACCCGATCGTAGGTCTGCTTGTCGACCCGCAGGCCCCATTTGGTCGTCATTTTGGTCGTCCCGTCTTCCTCGCTCTTGATCGGCAGCGCGATCGGCTGGCCGTCCGCGCCGATCGCCTCGACGATGAGATAGTAATTGCGCGCATTGGTGTTGCGGTTTGGAATGCGAAAAACGCCGCTCTTCTCGCCCGGGGCGGCGACGACCCGGATCTGATAGGTTTTGCGCAACTCCGCGCTCAGCGCCTCAAGGCCTTGCAGCGCTGACTTCGCGCCGGCCGGATCGCCGTTTTGCGCCGCGCGCTTGCCGTCGGCAAGCAGCTGCGCGGCTTTTTCGCGGGCGGCGGGCGCCTTGGCCTCGGTGCTGGCGTCGGCATAGGCCGCGTCGAGCGCCTTCGGCAGGCTGGTCGAAAGCGCGATGTGCGCCTGCTCGGCCGGCCGCTCGACGGCAAAATAATATCCAGCGGAGCCGAGGAAGGCGAGGCCGATGAGCGCGGCGAGCATGGCGCCGACGCGCCCGCGCCGCACCCACAGGCGCGCGAGGGTCACGCCGAGACCAGGCCGCGGCGGCGTATAGACGAAGCGACTGTCCTTCAGGGCTTTGACGCCTTCGGCGATGACGTCGTCCGAAACATCGATGCCCTGATCGCGGTAGATCTTGCGCAGGCGGGATTTCAGCTCCTGCTCGCGACCCTCGTCGTCGAGCTCGCGCGCGACGAAAGCCTCCTGATGTCGCAGCGTGTCGACGACGTCCATGGCCAGCATGAGGTCGTCGAGCTTTACGGGCTGCGCGGCGCTGGCGGCCGAACTGTCAGCCATTGACGTCGAACGCCTTGCCTTCGGTAATCAGCTGGGCGATGCGGCGGTTGCCGGCTTCCACCGCGTCGCGGATCTCGGTCGAGTTTTTCGTCGCCATGTCGCGCATTTCATCGACGATGCCGATCGCTCGCTCCTGATAGTTCACGACGCTGTCGACGAGCTTCTTCACCGCGTCGGCGCGAATGGTCGGGCCGTAGCCGCTGCGCAGGGCCGCCTCCTGCACCGATCCGCCGATCTCGGCTAGCACTTCGATGGATTTCGACACGCCTTCCTTCATCGCGTCGAGCGTCGCGGTGGATTCATGCAGCCCGAACAGACCGGTAAAGGAGGCCCGGAGTGCGGTCAGCACGCTGTCATTGGTCGAGAAGAAGCTGACCGATTGAGCATAGACGCGCTCCTTGGCGTTGGTCGTCTGCATCAGCCGGGCCATGATGACCTCGGAGGTATTGTAGCTGATGGTCAGATTGTCGGCGAGATCCTTGGCGATCTGATAGCGCTTCTCCTCGTTCTGGACCCGGCGAAGATGCTCGTCGCGCACGAGCTCCAGATTGGCGCGTTCCGCCGGCGCCGTCCCGGCAAAATTGGCGACGGCGTCGGCCGCGGTCTTGAGGCCGGCCTTGGCGGCCTCAAGCTTCGCCTCGGCCGATTCCTGAACCTCGAGCGCCATTACTTCGGACTGTTTCATCGCGCCGCGAAAATCGCGATAGGCTTCGAGAATGCGGCCCTCGCGATCGATCTGATCATGGGTCGCCGCGGTCACCTCGAGATAGACGGATCTGATCTTGTCGAAGCGCACGCCAATGTCGCCGCGGCTGACCTTCATCCAGACGTTATTGACTCGCTCCATCAGATCGATCTTGCCGTCGTCGAGCTGATCGACCATCATTTTGGCGTCGTCGCGGATCGAGTCGAAGCTTTTGGCGATCTCCTGGTAGCGCTGGCCGATCGACATCGCTGCGGTCTCGTTGCGCACCACTTCGTTGAAGACCGAGGCTTCGCCAAGCGTTTTGGCGATGACGGCGATCTTTTCCGGATCAAGATCGGAGATTTTCTCCAGCAGCGCGTTGATCGGCGCGGCCTCGATCTTGGCCGGCAGCAGACCAAGCTCGCGGAGCGCGCCATTGGCCCTGTCGAGATATTGCATCGGAGTGCGCAGGACGACATCGTTCATGGCGTAATCCTTCAAAGTTGGAGCACGGCTGGACGCCTAAGCTTTATGTCAAAAGGCGGTCGACCGGAAGGCAGGAGCGGATTCGGCGGGCCAAGAGTTTTTCGTCCCCATGGCGCGGCGTTTTTGCGGGGCGTTCTGACGGCGGGAGCAGGCGGCGGGACGATTCGAAGGCGGCGATTTTGTCCCCGCGGCGCGCATTTTTCGGCCGGGCGAGGCGTCGAAAGCTTGTGTTACGATTTGTAACCCGAATTGAGAAGACTGTTAACCTTTTGAAAAACATATATTTATAGATGTTTAACGGACGAGGTGGCGGCAAGGGTCCAGTTTGGCTTTTGCCCCCTTCAAAACTCGATGCTATTGCTCGCGTTCATCATGGCGATCCGATTGAAATTTTCAACCGGCGCTGCGCCGCCGATGATCAACCTTTTCTTGAACCATTGGACATCCGAGCTAAGTGACCAAGTTCAACAGCCTTGAAGATCACGCGACGCGCCGCTTTCGCCTCGCCGGTAAGGCCTATCTCGAAGCCGGCGACCCCTTTTTCGCGCCGATCGACAGTCTGCGCCAGGAGGCCGCGGCGAGCGGCCGGCGCTTCACCAGCTTCGCCAATTATGACTACCTCGGCCTTTCCAGTCATCCCGCGGTAAGAAGCGCTGCGGCCGGGGCGCTCGAAACGTTTGGCGTTGGCGCGCTCGCCTCCCGCCTCGTCGGCGGTCAGCGTTCGCTGCACCATATTCTCGAAGACGATATCGCCAGATTCATTGGCGCAGAGTCGGCCGTCACCCTTGTGTCAGGCTATCTTGCCAATGTGACGACAATTTCACATCTGCTTGGCTCGCGCGACGCGCTCTTCATCGACGAACTGTCGCATAACAGCATCGTCAGCGGCGCCAAAAGCGCCGTCGCCGAAACCATCATGTTTCGGCACAATGATTTCGATCATCTCGAATTCCTGCTGCGCGAGCGGCGCGATCGCTATCGCAATGTGATGATCGTCGTCGAGGGCCTCTACAGCATGGATGGCGACATCGCCGACCTGCCGCGCCTCGTCGAGATCAAGGAGCAGCACAACGCCTGGCTGATGATCGACGAGGCCCATTCGCTTGGCGTGCTCGGCGACGAGGGCCGCGGCCTTTGCGAACAATGCGGGGTCGATCCGCAGCGGGTCGATCTGATGGTCGGCACGCTCTCGAAGGCGCTTGCATCCTGCGGCGGATTTGTCGCCGGCAAGACCGCCGTGATCGACTGGATGCGTTACACGCTGCCGGGCTTTGTCTATTCGGTCGGTCTGTCGCCGGTGATTTCCGCCGCCGCCGCCGCCGCCCTGCGGCTGATGCAGGAAGAGCGCTGGCGGATCGAGCGTCTGCGCGCCAACGCCGGATTGTTCGTGACTCTGGCGCAGGAGGCCGGGCTCGACACCGGCCCCGCGATCGGGCGCGGCGTCGTGCCGATCCTGTTCGCCGACAGCCTCGAGACCCTCGACGCCTCGCGCCACCTCATGGAAAATGGTTTTTACGTGCCGCCGATCATCCAGATCGGCGTTCCGAAGGACCAGCCGCGACTGCGCTTTTTTATCTCCGCCGCGCATACGCAGGAAGAGATCAAGGCGGTTATCGACCTCCTCGCCAAGCGTCCCCCGGTTTCGGCGGCGATGGCGCATGCCTTCGGCGCCGTGAGCGCGACCTGAGCCATTTGGCGCTTGCTTGACGCCCGCACGGCCGGCTTATGGCTTGCGCATGTCCGCCCGCCGGCGGCGCGGGCCGCACGCGACCGGCCAGACAATCGCACAGGAGCGCTGCCCTTTTGAACGCCAGACCAGGAACCGCGCAGTTGAGCGCGGTCGAGATCGTCGAGGCCGACGGCGTGAAGAATTTTCTCGCTTTCTGCCGTTTGCCGCGCCAGCTTTACAAAGGCATGGAGGGTTTTGCGCCCCCACTCGACGCCGAGCGCTGGACGATCCATGGCGCGCGGCTCAATCCGCATTTCAAGCTGGTCGAGTGGCAGGGTTGGCTCGCGCTAAAGGGCGGCAAGCTCGTCGGCCGCATCATGGCCCAGATCTATAAGCCGGAGGTTCCGGCGCCGATTGGGGCGCCGCGGGCGCAATTCGGCTGCCTCGACGCCATCGACGACGACGAGGTCGTCGCAGCCCTGACGCAGACCGCCGAAGGATGGGTGCGCGCGCGCGGCGAGAAACGGATCTGCGGCCCCTTCTCGCCGTCGATCAATGGCGAGCTCGGGCTACTCGTTGAGGGGTTTGACGCGCGGCCGATGGTCTTCATGACCTGGAACCCGCCCTATCTCGTCGCGGCGCTCGAGCGCCTCGGCTATGTCAAGGCGCGCGATCTGCTTTCCTATCGCTATGAAGTCACCCAAAAGGACCGCGAGGCGCGCCCGAGCGTGATCACGCGTCCGGAATGGCGCGACCGGCTGAAGATCCGCGAGCTCCGCCTCAACAATATGGCGGAGGAAGCCAAGATCATCGTCGATATCTTCAACGACGCTTGGGCGGAGAATTGGGGTTTCGTTCCGTTCACCCTGGAAGAATTCATGTCGAGCGCCGAAAGCTTGCGCTACATCATGCCGCCCGAGGGCGGCGTCATGATCGAGCTCGATGGCGTTCCCCAGGCCTTTGCGGTGGTGCTGCCCAATCTGCACGAAATCACCGCCGACCTCGACGGGCGTCTGTTTCCGTTCGGATTGCCGAAAGTCATTTCGCGCTTGAGAAAGCATAAATTCAGCTCGGGACGGCTGCTGCTGTTCGGCGTGCGCCGGGCGCTGCAGCGCAAGGCCGTGGGCGGCGCCGTCATCCTCGCCTTTATCGAGGAAATCAGGCGGCGCAGCGCCACCAGCTCCTATTCCAACGTTGAATTCGGCTGGGTGCTTGAGGACAATATGGGCATGCGCCGGCCAATCGAACTCGCCGGGGCGCGCATCGACAAGGTGCACCGGATTTACGAGAAAAGTCTCGCCGCCTGACCGGGCGCCTATTCCTCGGAAAGGCGCGCAACCTGCCGGCGCAACTAGAGTTATTCCAAGTGTTCGCCGATCACGCGGCGGCCATGAATGGCGCAAGACTGTCGCATGATTTGAAGTATGATATGAGCTGGATCAGATCGACATGAAGCGGCTCGCTCTAATCTTGGCGCGATCCATCTTCAGGAGACAAAAATGAACCTGCACGCATCAGAGTTCCGAGGCGTTGGAGTCGACGCCGGGGCCCCCGCGGCGGATGGTTTTCTCAAAACCACTGTGCCGCGTCCGCATCCGATCCGCCGGCGCGCAATTCTCGCCGCCCATCCCGAGGTTGCTCAGCTCGTCGGCTATGATCCGTTGACGGGCGTCATTACTGCCGCCGTCGTCGCTTTGCAGGTCGCGATCGCGGCCTACATGGGCTCGCTTGGGCTCGGGCATTGGTGGGTCGCGCTGATCATCGCTTTTTGCGTCGGCGCCTTCGCCAATCACGCCATGTTCGTCGTCATCCATGACGCCTGCCACAACGCCATCTTCAAGGGGCCGGTGTGGAACAAATGGGCCGGCATTCTCGCCGATCTTCCCAATGGCGTGCCGACCGCGATGGGCTTTCGCTATTATCACATCAAGCATCATTCCCATCTTGGCGACTATGACTATGACGCCGATCTGCCGAGCCATTGGGAGGCGCGAACCTTCGGCCACAGCTGGTACGGCAAGGCGACGTGGATGTTCTTCTTCGCGGCGTTCCAGCTCGCCCGGCTTGGCCGGCTGCGCGGCACGGTGCCGATGTGGGGGCGCTGGACCTTCATAAACGCCGCCTGCGTCATCCTGTTCGACGTCGCGATCCTGCTGGCGTTCGGGCCGAACGCGCTGCTCTATCTCCTCGCCTCATTCTGGTTCTCGGTCGGCGGTCTGCATCCGCTCGGCGCGCGCTGGGTGCAGGAGCATTTCACCGACGATCCGGCGCAGGAGACATTCGATTACTACGGCCCGCTCAATTTCGTCGCGCTGAACATCGGCTATCACAACGAGCATCATGATTTTCCCGACATTCCGTGGCGGCGGCTGCCGGAGCTAAAGCGCATGGCCCCCGAGTTCTACAATGGGCTGAAGACGCATAAATCCTGGGCCGGCCTGTTGGTCAAATTCATCTTCGACCCGGCCTATACGCTCTACACCCGCGTCGACCGCAGCGCGGCAAACAAGCCCGCGGCGGCAAAGGCTGGCGAATAGTCCGGCCTGGGCGCAGGCGACGTCGAAACGTCAAGGTAGATTGTCCGATATAAGGACAGGCGCCCCGTTGAACGCGCCCTGCTGGGAAATCGAAGACGCCGCTTGAAATCAAGCGGCGTCTTTTGTTTCGGCTAGCACACCAACGGCGAGGCGGCGCAGGCGGCGTTGACAAGGTTCAAGATATTATTGCTCGTGAAAGGCGACGCCCCCTGTTCCTTGGGGGTCGTGATTGTGTAGCCCCAGCTTGTCACGCCGACCACGACGTTCGGGTCTGGATCAACCCCGGCGTCTTCGCCGGTAAACGTCGGGCTGATGCCAAAATTGACGATCCACGGTCCGCCGCTGGAGCCGCCGTCCATGTTGGACCCGATGATCGTGTTGTCGGAGTTGGCGGGATCAATGTAGCTTTGCGAATCGCCACGCTCCATGACGGCGCCTTTGTCGAGGCCGACAGGATATCCAAGCTGAGTGATGTGCGCCTGGCCTGAAGCATTCATGCTAAATCCGCCGTATGCGTAGCCGAGCCAGCCCGTCCGCTTGCCCGGCAGCGAACGGCCTTTGTAGAGCGTGATGACCGCGACGTCATTTTCGCAGACGACGCCGGGGGTGGCGCAGGAATCGCTTCCATTCACATAGCTCGGCAGCGCGAAAGCCTGAACGCCTTTCCATTTCCCATAAGGCGCCTTGCCATTATCGTAGGCCGGGACATAGACCCAGTCCGAATAATATTGGCCCGTGCCGAAATTTGCCACGCAATGAGCGGCGGTGACAAGAAGTCCGGACTTGATGAGTGACGCCGAGCAGACGAAGGTTTGGCCGTTGTTGAGAAAGAACAGCTTCCCCGTCGCGCGATAGGGATAGGACTTCTGCGTGTTGTCCTTGAGCGCGCTCGCCTGGGCGATCGTGTAAGGGTGATTGGGAGCAGCCTGCCCATAGGCCTGCGACGTCACGCCAGTCGAAGGCGTTGCGGCCTTTGCCGAGGATTTTGACGGCGCGAGCTGAATAGGGCTCGTCTGGCCGTCTCCCGAATCAGAGCCGGGAACCACGCCAACCGATGATTTTTTAGCCGAAGACGGAGCCCGCGGCGCCCCGGCTACGGGCGCCTTATCGATACGGGGCAGCGGCATCGGCTTTGCGTTGGCGAAATCGATGACGCCATTGGGGTTGCCGGAAACAGGCTGCACGCGCGATGACGATACGGTCTGCGCCTGGATTGGCGCCCCAAATCCGCAGATCAGGACGGACAAACTGGCTGAGCCGGCAAATTTTGCAAGGCCGCGGTTGTTGAATTTCATTACCTCTCCCCGAATTCGCGAATATCATCGTTAACGGCTGACAAACGACACTATATAACTCTATCCTTTCGAGTTGCTATAACATCTCGTATTCTATTGCGGCTATTTTTCGGGATAAATTGTTATTATCACGTTCTTTTATCTATTCCTTTACGTATACAGCATCGGCGGCGATGCAAACAACGGAGCGTTAGCCATAAATATTGTCGCTTCAGGCGATGTCAGCTCCGTCTCGGATATGCGAAGTCGGGCTGACAACTCAGTTCGCTCGACCCCGATGACTTCAGCTACGGTTCGAAGCCTTCAAAAATGATTTGGTCGGCGAAATGCGCGGCGCGGCGCCGTTCTTCGTCCGTCCGAACGGTCCAGGTCATGACGGGAAGCCCAAGGCTGTGGCGGCAGAGCTGCGGCGCCGCATGCGGCAGATCGGCGACATTCCAGGAGAGAAAATCCGGCCGCGCCAGCGCGAAATCCGTGAACGCTTCCAGACAGACGCGCTGCTTGACCGAAAGATGCGGCCAGTCGGCCGCCGTAAAATGCGCCTGCGCGATCAGGCCGACCGGCCGTCCCGGCCGGCGCGCCCGCAGGAAGGCGACAATAACGGGATCGAAGCTTTTCAACGCGGCGGGGCCGGCGTAGGACGACAGAGCTTCGAGCGCGCGCTCGGGGAGGCGGAAATCGCCGTCGAAGCGGCTCTTGATTTCGATGACAAGCGGCGTCCGGCCAGCCACCGCGGCGAGGAAAGCGGGCAGGGTTCTGATGCGGGCGTTAGCGCCGCGAAAAGCCACAGTTTCGAGCTCGGCGCTCGAGAAGCGGGCGACGCGGCCCTCAGTGAAAGTCAGCCGGTCCAGCGTCTCGTCGTGAAACACCACCGCCTCGCCATCGCCCGCCAGTTCAAGGTCGCATTCAATGGCGCAGGCTTTGGCGATCGCCGCTTCCGCCGCGGCGATGCTGTTTTCGACGACGCCGCGCGCGATGCAATGCAGCCCACGATGGGCGATCGGGCGCGCCGTCAGCCATGCCGGAGCGTCAACCGTCGCGCAGTCGCGTTTCACCGTGGCGCGCCGTCAGGCCGAAATTTCGAACATGGCCTCGACTTCGACCGCGCTGTTCAGCGGCAGTTCCGCGACGCCGACGGTCGAGCGCGCGTGGCGTCCGGCCTCACCCAAAATATCGACGATGAAATCCGAGGCGCCGTTCATCACGGGCGGCAGATTGACGTAGCCGGGGGCGGCGTTCATGAAGCCGCCAAGCCGCACGCAACGCACGATCCTGTCGAGATCGCCGACAGCCGCCTTGGCCTGAGCCAGCACATTGATAATGCACAGCCGCGCCGCCGCCTTGGCCGCCTCCGCCGAGACCTCTGCGCCGATCTTGCCAATGTGAGCGGGATCGATCTTGCCGTCAGCGCCGAAGGGCAGCTGACCAGAAATGACGAGCAGCGAGCCCGTCGCCACAAAGCCGAGGTAATTGGCGACCGGCGCGGCCGGGGTCGGCAGAGTAACGCCGAGGGCGGCCAGTTTTGCTTCCGTCTTGCTCATGCATAGGCTCCGATTGTTTTGCGGAGCATATAGAGCATATCGGCGCCGGGCAGTAGCGTAGAAGACGCGAAAATTCGAGGTTTCCGCCGCGCCCTACCAGTAGCAGGCGTTCTCGTTCTTGTGGACTTCCTGCGGCGTTTCGGCGTCGCTCGGCCTCACCCAGCTGTCGTTGAAGAAGCGCTGGAATTCCTTGTCTTCTTTCCACCTGTTGCCATAGACGCCGAACAGCAATTGCAGCGATCCGCCCATGTGAACGCCAACGCCGCCCCGCTTCTTGGCGTGGGTCGCCAGCGGCAGCGAAAAGGCGCCGGCGCCGATCAGCGCAACGTCGAAATCGATCGCGTCCATCTGCGCCTTCAGCTCCTCGACCGCGGCGATCCAGTCCGGCTGCTTCGGCGGGACGAGCCCCGCGCTGAACGGCGCCCGGAGCGAGAGCATTGTGAAGGCCGGCAGGATGCTCTTGTCCTCCCAGATCTCTTCGCGGCGCTTATATTGCTGTGAAATTGTGTCGATGAAGGGCGAGACGATCAGGACCCGTTTGCCTTCGAGAGCCGCGGTCCAGGGAGCGGGCTGCAGATAGGGCTCAAGGCTCATCCGCGTGACGAGAGTCGCCTCG
This sequence comes from Methylocella silvestris, assembly GCF_002891535.1. GTDB lineage: Bacteria > Pseudomonadota > Alphaproteobacteria > Rhizobiales > Beijerinckiaceae > Methylocapsa > Methylocapsa silvestris_A. The sequence goes on from NZ_PDZR01000003.1 coordinate 137,386, forward strand.
GGCGCGACGGTGTTGAAGATATGGGCTTCTCCGGCGAGGCCCCAGGACGCCAGGACATCCATATCGGCGATGGCCTCGATGAAAAAGGCGCCGAAGCGGTCGTAGAATTCGTCGGTCTTCGGAAACACTCCGGAATTGATGAAAAGCGTATCCGCCGCATAGGGCGGATAGGGCGGCAATGATTGCCGTTTCGCGCGCGCTTCCTTGCGCTTGACGAAATGACGCACGCCCAGCAATTCGGTGAAGCCGATTTTTCCGGCGGCCATTGGCCGCCCCGTGCGAATGGCCTCGATCACGACCGGACCGGCGTCGACGATTGGCCGTTTTGGCTGTCCGATATTTTGCAACGCCCAGATGGCCTTGCGCGTCCGCCAGACCAATCGATGTAGAGCCGGGAACCGCCTGATAGAGTCTCTGAAGTAGATGAAGGTTCCATACAGCATCAGATAGCCCTTGCGCCTCAAGAGTTGAGGTCATTCGCCGACGATAAATATTACAGATCGTCCGTCCTGACAATGACGGCGCCCACATTCTGCGGGGAGGACAGACCGCAATCCGTTATTGCTGTGAACCTTGTGTGAAATCTTCAACGGCAGGCCGCGCAATCCTTTCTGCTTCCTTCTAAATCTCGCGTCCGCCGTAATCCTCGGCCTTCATCATCCGCCAGCTCAAACGTCGAATAGTGGCATTCTGTAAGAGAAATTTAACAAAGCCCGGACCGATGCGCCCTGACGCGTGTGGCGCGGCTGCCTGGCGACAGGGTCGTCGCGGCGCCAGTCGCTTCGTCGTTCAACGCCATTGGATGCGCCCGCTCGAAGATGTTCGCGCTTCATTCAAGAAACCCGAAGCAAACATCGCGCCATCCGTCGAATTGCGGGCGCGGCGGGCCGGCCCCCGGAGCAGTAAAACCCGGCCGGCGCTTCGCGCGTGAGTCTGTCCGACGCGTCGCCGCCCTGTATAAGTTGCAAGCGCTGTCCAATCACCTTAGGCTGGAGGCATTGGCAAGATTCGTTTCCTGGGGAGGAACCGTTTGGCCGTCGCCATCATCAAGGATCAACGAACATGTCTTACTCACATGCACGGCTCCTGATTTCCGGCGCGTTTATTTGTCTAGTCGCCGGCGGGGCCGTTGTCCGCGCCGAGGCCGGCCGAACGGCGCCGGATCAGATCAAGCCCGATCACGTCAAGATGGATCAGCTGAAGGACGCGAGTCCCACGGAAGCCATTTCATTGACGCCTCATCGCGCCGTCTATGAGCTGAGCCTGTCGAAATCGGTCGGCGCCAAGAGCCCGACCGCCGCGCATGGGCGCATCGCCTTCGATTTCACCGGCTCCCCCTGCGAAGGCTATGTTCAGAATTTCCGTCAGATGACCGAGTTGCAGCCGGCCGAAGGCCCGACCCGCGTCTCCGACATGCTTTCGGCGACCTTCGAGGATTCGGACGGCAAGACATTTGACTTCAAGATGCAGACCCGCGTCGACAACGGCCTTGCCGAGTCGATCGACGGCAAGGCGGTGAAGTCCGGCCGCGGCGCGCTGCTCGTCAATCTCGCCAAGCCGAAGCGCAGCAAGCTTGAACTCGGCGACGACGTGGTCTTTCCGACCGAACACTTAAAGCGCATCATCGCCGCGGCGGAAGCCGGCAAGAATCTTCTCGAACTCAAGGTATTCGACGGCTCCGACACTGGCGAGAAGCTCTTCGAGACGACGACCTATATCGGCCGTCCGATCAATACGCCGGTTCCGGAAAAGGCGGCGCAGATCGGCGAGCTTGCCGGAATGACGCGATGGCCGGTTTCGATCAGCTATTTCGAAACGGGCAAAAAGGATGAGGGTCCAAGCTATATTCTTGCTTTCGACCTTTATCAGAATGGAATTTCCCGCGCGCTCAAGCTCGACTATGGCGATTTTATCCTGTCGGGCGAGCTTTCCAGCCTCGACATCATTAACGAATCCGCCTGCGCAAAATAAGCCGACGGCATACCGCTGCGGCGATCGGGCCGCAGGACCAGTCCTCATTCCGTTTGACGCACGAGCCTCCCTGCTCCTATAGAGCGGACGCGATGGGCTCCCCCCGTCCTCCAAGCTTTTGTTTGACACATGGCCGGCCGGATGCCTTCGGCGCGGTGGTGGCGACGCTGCCGCGGGCGGTTACAGGAGCGGATCGATGCGCATTCTCGTGACCAATGACGACGGCGTCCATGCGCCCGGCCTTCGCGTGCTGGAAGAGATCGCCGCGACGCTTTCGGATGATGTTTATGTCGTTGCGCCTGAGAGCGATCAGTCCGGCGTCGCCCATTCGCTGTCGCTGAACGATCCGCTGCGGCTGCGCAGGATTTCCGAGCGGCGCTACGCCGTGAAGGGCACGCCGACCGATTGCGTCATCATGGGGGTGCGGCGGATCCTTGACGGGCGCGAGCCCGACGTCGTGCTGTCCGGCGTCAATTCCGGCCAGAATGTCGCCGAGGACGTGATCTATTCGGGAACGGTGGCGGGAGCGATGGAAGGCGCCATTCTCGGCATTCCGGCGATCGCCCTGTCGCAGGCGTATGGCCGCGCCGGGCGTGAGAAGGCCTTCTGGAGCTGCGCGCAGACCCATGCGCCGGGGCTCATTGAAAAAATCCTGACGGCGGGCGTGGCGCCGAACACGGTGGTCAACATCAATTTTCCCGATTGTCCTCCCGATGCGGTGGAAGGCGTCGCGGTGACGGCGCAAGGCCGCCGTGGCTATCTCGTCAATATCGACGCGCGTTCGGACGGCCGCGGCAACCCCTATTACTGGATCGCCTTTGATCGCCCCTATTCGGAGCCGGGGCAGGGAACCGATGTCCAGGCGCTGGCGCAAAACCGCATCTCTGTGACGCCGCTCCGCCTCGACATCACCGACACGCCGACGCTGACCCGCTACGCGCAGGCCTTGGGGTAGATTCATTCGCTCCACGCGCTTTGGCGCGATGCGCTTGTTTGTGGCCCTCACTGGATCAATGGGGACGAAGCTGGCTCTCGACAGCCTCGACGACGCTCCGAAATCCTTTCGCGCCGTCCAGCAAACGCTCCATCAACAAGGCGCCTTCAAGCAGGGCGATGATCATGCGGGCTTGGCGCTGCGGATCGGCGTCGGCTCGAATGGACCCATTGGCGCGGCCTTCCTCGATCATCTGTTCCAGCCAATGGAAATGCTTCTTGAAGAAGCGCCCGACAGCGTCGCGCATTTCGACAGGAAGAAAATCCGGCGTTATCGCCAGAATGGCGCAAAGGCAGCCGAGGTTCTGCTCCAGCCCATCGAGATAAAGGTCGGCGTAGGCGCTGATGCGGCGCATGCCGTCCTCGGTTGAGCGAACGATCTGCGCCATCGCGGCGTCATATCTCTCGTCATATGACGCGATAAGCGCCACGCCGAGGTCCGTTTTACTTGGAAAATAATAGTGAATACTCGCGGTGCGCACGTCGACCGCTGAGGCGAGATCGGCATAGCTGAATCCGTTAAAGCCGCGCGTGCGAACCAGCGCCTCTCCGAAAGAAAGGAGACGGCGGCGCGTGTCGCTCGCGGCCGCTTTCGGTTGCCGGCCCGGGACCGTGGTCGCTGTTGACGCTTTTGTCATTGGATAATTCTTGGGATCAGGCTTGCCTCCAAATCAACTACCTATTAATAGGTAGAATATTAGAAACAAACAAGGGAGACGCCAGATATGATGAATTGGGCCGGCTATCGCGAACAGCTCATGGGAAAGCTCTCGACGATCGGAGAGATCAGTCCGGGAATATTGAAGGGGAACCAAATTCTCTCCGACGCGGCTCCGGCCGGCGCCGGCCTTGGTCCCAAAATGCGCGAGCTCATCGCGCTCGCCGTGGCGGTCACGACGCGGTGCGACGGCTGCATCGCCTTTCATTCCGACCTCGCCCGCAAGGCCGGCGCGACGAAGGAAGAAGTGGTTGAAGCGCTGGGCGTCGCGATTGCGCTGAACGAGGGCGCGGCGCTCATCTATTCAGCGCGGGCGATGGACGCATTTCAATCCGCCTGAAAAGGACTGTCGCGAACAAGCCTGGAGCATCGGCGGTTGCGGCCTGGCGATCATGAGCCGGCTCTCCGCCGTTTAAACGGCGCGGCGCGCGGTATTGCGTAGCGCGGCTGTGCCAATCGGGCAGCCAATGCTATGAGCGAACGGGCGAAGCGCCCGGGCGCCAGAGGATGATGCGCCGGGCTCCGCCAGAGGGGAGCCCGAAGCATGCGCCAAATCGACGGGGCGCCGCCAGATCCGATCGTCGCCGCCGGCTTCCCGGCGCTGCGTCCGCAGTCGAAGGCGGCGTTTCTTCTCGAGATGCGCGCGCGCGGCATCCAGGACGTCAATCTTTTGCGCGCGCTAGAGACGGTTCCGCGCGAGACTTTTGTGCCGCACCGCTATCGCGATCTCTCCCGGCGCAATCTCGCCCTGCCGCTGCGCTGCGGCCAGACCCTGCCGGAGCCCTGGCTCTGCGCGCGGATGATTGAAGCGCTGTCGTTGTCGCCGCGCTGCGTTGTGCTGGAGATCGGCGCCGGCTCCGGCTACGCCGCCGCGCTGATGGCCCGGATCGCCAGCCGGATCGTGTCGTTCGAGCGCTTTCAGACCCTCGCCGTGGAAGCCGGGGCGCGGCTCGAACAGCTTGGCGTTCAGAACGCGCGTGTGATCTGGGGCGACGGCCTCGTCAGCGCCGGCGCATTCGGGCCGTTCGATAAAATCATCGTCCAAGGCGCATTGGCTGAGCCGCCCGACGCGCTCCTTGGCGTTCTGGCGCAGGGCGGCGTTCTGGTCATGGCGCGCCCCGATCGCGGCGAGCCGCGGCGCCAGCATATTGTGCGCGTTACCCGCAACGGCGCTGGCGGGTTCGACGTCGCGCCGGTCTGTCCGTGCCGGATGCAACCGATCCTCGCCGGTAAATCCCGCGCGCTTTGAGCCGGCTGGCCGAGCGTTCTGAACGACAAGCTTAATGTTCCTCTCTTTTTATTGAAGTTCGATTCATCTTAAACCTCCCCTTAACTCGCGTAGCCCTTAATGCGGTCATAGCTGCTGCGTCGGTGGGTTGCGTCATGAGTCACATTGCATTGGTTTATCGCTCACGCCTCGCGTTCCGGTTCGCTCTGATTGGCGTCTCCGCCAGCGTGCTTGCCGGCTGCGCCGGATCGGAGCGCATGGCCGATCCTTTCACCAATCCATTTTCGACGGCGCAGGCGCCGACCGATCCCGCGCCGACGTCGAGCATCAATCCGGGCGCGCCCGTGACGCCGGTGCAGTCCCGCCCGCTCGCCGCGGCCTCCCCGCAGCACCCCGCGGTCGTCGCCTCCCTGCCGGCGCGCGGCGCGCAAGGTCCGGCGGGCTGGACGGCTGCGGGCGGCACGCCGATCTCCGTCGCCCAGGGCGAAAGCGCCGACCTGATCGCCCGCCGCTACGGCGTTCCGACCGACGCGCTGCTCAAGGCCAATGGCTTTTCGAGTGCGGCGCAGGTGCAGCCCGGCGCGCGCGTCATCATTCCCGTCTATCATGCGGTTGGCGCGCCGACAGCAGTCGCGCAGGCCGCCGCGCCCGTTTCCGCTCCCAAGCCGGCGCGCACGCCCGCCGAGATGCATGCGCAAAAGATCAAGCTTCTGAAGGGCGCCCCGGCGACGCAGCTCGCGAGCGCTCCCGCCAATACGGCGACACGGGGCGAAAAGCTCGGCGCTCCGCCGCGTTCAGCGGCCCTTGTCGCTGAAACCCCGAAGAAAACCGCCGAAGCCGCGAAGGCGACGGCCAAGGCCGAAGCCGCCCAAACCACTGCGAGCGCGAAAGTGGCTGCCTCAGCAAAGACTGAGCCAGTGAAGACCGCCGCTTTGACAAAGCCAGACGCGCCGAGGGCCGAGCAGGCGAAATCCGCAGCCCCGGTCGTCGAGGCGAAAGCGGCGGCAGAGGACGAGAGCGACTCCGGCAAGGCCGCCGGCGCGAACCCCGAATTCCGCTGGCCGGCGCGCGGCCGCATCATCCAGGCGTTCAAGCCCGGCGGCAATGACGGCATCAACATCGCCGTGCCGGAAGGCACCTCGGTCAAGGCGGCGGAGAGCGGCGTCGTCGCCTATGCCGGCAGCGAATTGAAGGGCTATGGCAATCTCATCCTGATCCGCCATCCGAACGGTTTCGTGTCGGCCTACGCCAACAATGGCGACATCGAGGTCAAGCGCGGCGAGACCGTCAAGCGCGGCCAGACCATCGCCAAGTCGGGCCAGAGCGGCAACGTCGCCTCGCCGCAACTGCATTTTGAATTGCGCAAGGGCGCGACGCCGGTCGATCCGACGCAATATCTCGCCGGTCTCTGACGCGCGTCAGATCGCGGCCGCGAAAACGAGATAGAACAAAACTTCGGCCATCTGCTCGGCGGCGCCGGCGACGTCGCCGGTCTGCCCCCCCAGCGCGCCCCTGGCCAGCGCGCTCGCCGCAAGTCCCGCGAGGACGCATGCGGCGAGGGCGAGCGCCGGCCGCAAGGGATTTGCCCCGGCAAAAATCGTCAGAGCGGCGAAGCCGGCTCCGAGCATCATTGCGACGACCAGTGAAGACGCGCGCAGGCGCCCGGCCGAGAAACCGGCGCCGCTACTGCGCGCCGGCGGCAGGACAGAGAGCGGAATGAGAGCGGCCGCGCGCGCCGCCGCCGCAGCCCCGATCAACACCGTCCCGGCCAGAAACAGCGAGCGCTCGGCAAGGGCGGCGAGCGCGACGATGCGGATGAACAGGGAAAGGCCGAGCGCTAATGCGCCAAAGGCGCCGATTCGGCTGTCGGCCATGATCTCGAGCTTGCGCGCGCGCGTGGCGCCGCCTGCCGCGTCGGCGCAATCGGCCAGTCCGTCCTCATGCAGCCCGCCGCTTGCCGCAATGAGGGCGGCGACCGAAAGGGGGGCGGCGAGGAGAGGAGCAAGGCCAAGCGCGGAAGCGGCGGCCAGAACGGCGCCGGCCATCAGACCGATCAGCGCGCCGGCCAACGGCAAAAGCCGCAGCGCACGGCCAAAATCAGAAAAATCCCGCGGCGTTGCGGCCTCGAAAGCGAAAACCGGCAGCGGAATTCGCGTCGCGAAACGCAGACAGGTCAGAAGATCGATGAGAAGCGAAGAGCCAGAGCGCATCGCTTCTCATCAAGGATAGAAAGCCCCTTGTCGAGGCTCGCATCGCGCAAGACGCGACTCAGCTTTCGTGGGACGGGGCGCTCGTATTGTCGAGCTGGCAGACCCAGCCGCGCTGCACCTTAAGCCCGTCGCGGGCCGCGCCATTGAAGCAATAGACCCTGACGCCGTCCTTTTCGGGGGAGGGCGCAGCGATCGAGCCGGTCGGCTCGCGATCGATTTGCTGGACGGCCGGCGCGGCGTAAACGGCGGAGACAAATGCGACAGCGCCGGCGAGACCGAGGGCAAGGGGCGATAGCTTGTTAATCATTCTCGGGGCTCCATTTATGCATTCAAGAGACAACGATTTGCTTCCACCCTATGAAATCCGTTTCATCTGTTAAGACGTTATGTAGACGCCAAGATATCGCAGTGCAATATGGTTGTTGCAGGACAGTTTGACGCGGCCTGGCTGCTTGGCGTGTACAATGAAGCATCTTCTAAAGCGTTAGATAAAATTGATTTTTGCTTTCATTAAATAAAATTTGACGCCGCCCGTGTGCAAATGTCGCGCTTGGCGCAAAAGGCAGGGAATGCTGCGGCGCCGAAGCAGGCCAAAGGCGCTGCATCTTTCCGGCGACATGGTAAGAGGGCGCCTCTGCCAAATTCGGCTCCCACTCGCGAAAGATCCGCCATGCTCGTAGACGCAGCTCCGCTCGACTCGATACGCCATCTGATCGGGCAGATGCCTGCCGCCTCGGATGAGGCCGCCGCCGCCGCCAGAGCCCGGCAAGCGGAGCTGACCAAGCCGCAGGGCTCGCTGGGGCGGCTGGAGGAGATCGCCGCCTTTCTTGCGAGCTGGCAGGGCAAGCTCGCGCCGACGCTTGACCGGCCGCTGGTCGCCGTCTTCGCCGCCAACCATGGCGTCGTCGCCAAGGGCGTCTCGGCCTATCCGCCTTCCGTCACCCGCGCGATGATGCAGAATTTTTCGGCCGGAGGGGCGGCGATCAACCAGATTTGCGGCGCGTTCGGCGTCGGTCTGAAGGTGTTCGAGCTCGCGCTCGACATCCCGACCAAGGACATCACCGAAGAGCCTGCGATGGAGGCGGCGGAGACCGCGGCGACCTTCGCGTTCGGCATGGAGGCGATCGATGGCGGCGTCGACCTTCTCTGCGTCGGTGAGATGGGCATTGGCAACACCACGATCGCGGCGGCGATTTTTTATGCGCTCTATGGCGGAAGCGCCGCCGATTGGGTCGGGCGCGGCACGGGCGTCGAGGATGAGGCGCTCGCCCGTAAGATCGCGGCCGTCGAGACGGCCGTCGCCCTGCACCGCCCATTCTTGAGCGACCCTCTCGAAGTGATGCGCCGGCTCGGCGGCCGCGAAATCGCGGCGATGGCCGGGGCGATCGTCGCGGCGCGGATGCAGAACATTCCCGTGGTGCTCGACGGCTATGTCGTTTGCGCCGCCGCGGCGATTTTGCACGCGCTCGACAAGAATGCGCTCGACCATTGCCTCGCGGGCCATCTGTCGGCCGAAGGCGCCCATGGCGAGGTTTTGCGCCGGCTTGGGAAAGTTCCGCTGCTGGACCTTGGCATGCGGCTCGGCGAGGGCTCGGGCGCGGCGCTCGCCGTTGGGCTGATCAAGGCGGCCGTCGCCTGCCACACGGGCATGGCGACTTTTGCGGAGGCGCAGGTGGCGGGCAAGGTCGCGGACGGCGCAAAAATCTAGCCTATTTCCCCTCGATCAGTTTGCGCGCGTCGTCGCGGAGCGCGGCTCTGGCGCCGTCGCGCAGCCAGGGCATGTGGCCGCCTTCATAGATTTTGAGCGCGACGCGGCCAGGATCGCCAAAGGGTGGGATCTGGCCGATCAGAAGCTTTGAGGCGAAATAGGGCGTCACCAGATCGGTCAGCCCATGGACGATCAGCACGCGAAATTCGGGGTCGATGGCCAGCGCTTGGCTGAGATCGCTCAAGGACTGGTTCTTGCCGCGTCCGCCGTCCCAATTCCACTGGCGGCTGACGGATTCGTTCAGGATCTCGTAGCGCGCATCGACCGGCCAGCCGAGCTTCGTTGCCGTGAGATTCGCCATCGCGCTGGCGAAAGGCGTTTTCGTCGCATCGAGCACCGGATCGGAAAAATTGGTGTCGGCGGCGTGCGGCGAGGGGTCGAAGCCGGCGATCGTCATGTCGTAGCGGCTGAAGATTTTCGCTTCCGCGCGGCCCGCCTCGCGCGCAAAGCTCGATGGGTCCACCCGGCCGCCGAGGCGTCGGACAAAGGCGGGTTCGAGGCCGGTCAGGCGCGCGACGCCGTCAACGATGCGGGTCAGGGCGGCGGGATCGCGTTCCGAGCGCAACAGATCCGTGAGATAGGGGCCGGAGGCAAAAGCCTCGACTTCGTCGAGCGCCTTGGCGTCCGCCGGCTTCAGGCCCCGCCCCGCGGCGGCGAGCGAGGGCAATTGGGTCATCACCGGCAGGGGGCTGTTGGCGGCTTCGAACCAGCTGAAATCGATGACCGGAGAGATCAGAATGATCCCCTTGATCCCGACGCCTTCGTTTTCCTGAAGGCGCCGCGCAAGCTTTGGCGCGCGAAAACCGCCGTAGCTTTCGCCGACGATGAATTTCGGGCTCTCGAGTCTTTGATTGGAAGTCAGCCATTTGCGCATGACGACGGCGAGCGCCTCGATATCGCCGTCGACCGAAAGGAACTGACGCCGCGCGCCATCGCCCTTGGCGAGGATGCGGCTGTAGCCGGTCAGAGGCGGATCGATAAAGACGAGATCGGCGAAATCGAGCCAGGTCTCTGCATTGCCGACCAGCGCCGCCGGGGCGGAGGGCGAGACCGGCTCCTTGCCGAGATCGAGCCGCCACGGACCCAGCGCCCCGAGGTTGAGCCAGGCCGAGGCGGCGCCGGGGCCGCCATTGACGACGAAGGCGACGGGACGTTTGGCGCTGTCCTGACCTTCGAGGCTATAGGCGACAGTGGCGACATCGGCCTGCGCCTCGCCGCTCTGCGCCTCGCTGAGCCGGATCGCGCTGGCGACCGCCTTGAAGCGCAGGGCGCGGCCCGGCAGGGCGACGCTTTGCAGCGTCGTCGCCGGCGGCGGGAGGGGATGAGGCGGCGTCGTCGGCGCCGCGGCTGCAGGTTTTGACGCCGCAGCCGGGGCGGGCTCTGCCTCGGCGTTGGGCGCCGGAGCGGCTTCTTCCGCCGCCGCGTGGGCCAGGAAAGGCGCCGTAAAAAGGGCCGCGGCGTTCAGGATGAGCGAGGCCGACATAAAAACGATGGCAAATGCGGCCGCTTGCCGAAGCGCTGCCAAAACGGTGCGGATCAAGGCCTCTCCTCGCTGTTTTTCCCCGCGCCGTGGTCTGTAGCGCTGTCGCCTGCGCTTTATCAGCTTTTGGCGCGCCGATCCCCGCACAAAGGCGTTAGATAACGCGGATTTTCCAGGAATCATTGTCCTTCGGAGCGGATGCGCAGACCGCAATCAGCGCAATGCCGTCTTGCAAAGGCCGAAGAAATCAGGCGCGCCGCTCATGGGACCTGCCGCGCCTCGCGCCGGGCGCGTCTTCGTTGTCGCGCCGCGCCAAGGTCCATGTCTAGGCCGGCGCCGGGCGGAATGATGCGGGAGGCCGGAAAGATCACGATCGCCTCGAGGCCTTCGCCGACGTTGGATTTCAGAATGAAGGTTCCCTCGTGGAGCTCGACGAGGCCCTTGACGATCGGGAGGCCGAGGCCGGAGCCCTCCTCGGCATTTTTGCGGGCGAGCGCGCCGCGGCCGAAGGAGGACATGACAATCGGGATTTCCTCCGCGGGAATGCCCGGCCCTGAATCGCGCATGGCGAGATATTGGCCTCCGCTGGCGGTCCAGCCGATGCGGATCCTGACGCTGCCGCCGGGCGGAGTGAATTTGACCGCGTTCGAGAGCAGATTCAGCGTCATCTGCCGCACGGCGCGCTCATCGGCGCGGATGCGCGGCAAATCCGGCTCGACCGCCTCGTTGATCGTGACGCCGCGCTTCTTGGCCCGCAGCGCCAGCAGATGACGGCAATCCTCGACAATATGGTCGAGCGCCACGGCTTCCTCCTTCAGTTCCAGCCGCCCGGCCTCGATGCGGGAGAGATCGAGAATCTCATTGATCAGCATCAGCAGATGATGGCCGCTGGCGTGGATGTCGTTCGAATATTCCTTGTAGGAAGCGACGATGTGGGCGCCGAATAATTCGCCCTTCATGACCTCGGAAAAACCGAGGATGGCGTTGAGCGGCGTGCGCAGCTCATGGCTCATGGTGGCGAGGAAATGGGATTTGGCGAGGTTCGCCTCTTCGGCGCGCCGTCGCGCGAGATCGCTGTTCGCCTTGGACTGCTCGAGTTCGGCGATGAGATCGTCCTTTTCGCTCTGGAAGGAGAGGGCCTCGAGGGCGCTGGCGTAGAGCTTTCGGGCCAGCATCAGGAAGCAGAGCTGGGCGCCGAAGCCGAGCACGATCATCTGCGCTGCGCCCTCGGCGAGATGCGCCTCCCACAGCAGACTAAGCATGGCGAGGGCGACAGGGGCCATGCCGCCCGCCGCCGCCGCCGGAATCGACGGGCTGATGGTTGCGTTCATCGCGGCGATGAGAAGCCCCATCACCACCGCGCAAGCGAGCGCGGCTGGATCCTCCGCGTGCCCGACAAGCGCGACGAGAAGGGCAAAAATGGCGCCCTGAATGGTTTCCGTAACGATGAAATCGCGCCGCCAGCGCCGCGTATCGGCGTGAGAGAGGTCCTGTTGCGGGAACCGGCGCGCGATCAGCTGCGTCAGAATCTGCGCCGCGAGGCTGACGCAGAGCCAGGTCACGACGGCGTCGACCTCGATCCAGGTTAGCGCGATTGCTGCGAAAATCGCGCTCAGAGTCGCCAGGGTGACGGCCGAAGACCGCCGTCCCCTGGCGAACAGGCCGAGCAGGGCGGCGTCGAAATCGCGGGGATCGACGTTCGGGGTTGCGATCCGATCCGCGGCGGCGGAGATTGCAGTCTTGCGTCCTTCGCCTCTGAGGCGGTCCGGCGCCGGCGCCATCGCGATGAGGTCTGCGGCAATTTCCGTCATGGTCAGGCGGTTCCGCTCTCGTCCTTCGAACCCTTGCGAACTGCTCGGGACCGTGCCGCAAAGCCGTTAAAGAGGGGCCCTCCGGATCATTCGCATTGTTCGCAGTCGAAGCTGGATTGAGGCTGGCCACGCGAGCTGCCGGCAAATCCGGCGCAAGGCAGAACTGGAAAATGCCGAGCGTGCAGCCGGCATGTGCGCCAGCGCACTTTTCAATCGGTCCATATCACTTAAGTTGCTTTTTTCACTCTGCAGCGAGGCGCACGGACGGGTCCGGGAGCGTCGGCGCCGCTCGACGTCGTTGCCGCCCGGCGAGGCCGAGCGCCGGCGACAGGACGGTTCATGAAAGTCACCATCGTTGGGTCGGGAGACGCCTTTGGCAGCGGCGGCCGCGCGCACACCTGTTTTCGAATCGACTCAGCCTCAGGCGCGGCCATCGTCGATTTCGGCGCGAGTTCGATCGCCTCCTGGAAGAGGCTTGGCCTGTCCTTTGACCAGATCGACGCCGTGGCGATCTCGCATCTGCACGGGGATCATTTCGGCGGCCTGCCTTTTTTGCTGCTCGACTGCCAATTTGTCGAACGCCGCACGCGGCCGCTGCTGCTGATGGGCCCGCCTGGCTTCAGGGAGCGTCTGCGTCAGGCCTGCGACGCTTTCTTTCCGGGCGGCGCGAGGATGCAGTGGAGCTTTCCCTGGCGCGTCGAGGAGATCGCGCCGGGCGAGCCCGGCCAGCTTTGCGGCTTCGCGATCGAAACCTTCAGCGTCGTTCATTCGTCGGGCTCCGCTTCGGCCGGCATCCGGCTCAGCGACGGAGGTTGTGTGTTCGCCTATTCCGGCGACACGCAATGGACGGATACGCTGTTCGACATTTCCGCCAACGCCGATCTCTTTCTCTGCGAATGCTATTCGGGCGACATCGCCGTTCCGCATCATATGGATTGGCCGACGCTGAAGGCGAAGCTTCCGCGCTTTTCGGCGAAGCGCATCGTCATCACCCATATGAGCGCGACAGCTTTGGCGCGGCGCGCCGATATGGAGCGGGAGGGGCTGACAGTCGCCGATGACGGACAAACCTTCTGCCTCGAGCCTCTCAGCGATCACGCAGCGCATCAGGGCGTGTCGGCTCTGCCTTGATTCGCCGCGCGGCGCCGTGCTGCCGCATGAGCCGCGGCCGGTGCTGCGGGTCTCCGGGTCCGCGCGGCTTCTGATCGCGAGTCAGGCGCCGGGCGTGCGCGTGCATCAAAGCGGTCTGCCGTTCAACGACGCTTCGGGCGATCGCTTGCGGCAATGGATGAACCTGTCGCGCGACGCCTTCTATGACGAGAGCCGCATCGCGATCGCGCCGATGGGCTTTTGTTTTCCCGGCCATGGACCGGCCCGCAGCGATCTGCCGCCGCGTCCGGAATGCCGCGCGCTCTGGCATGACGAATTGTTCGCGGCGATGGGGCAGGTCGATTGCGTACTGGCAATCGGCCGCTATGCGCAGGATTATCACTTTTCGCGTCTCGGCCGACCCTTGCCCAAGGGAGCCCGGCTCGACGAGATCGTGCGCCGCTGGCGCGAATTCGCCGGCTCCGCGCCGAAGATCATCGCTCTGCCGCATCCATCCTGGCGCAATAGCGGCTGGCTGAAGCGCAATCCCTGGTTTGACGCCGAGGTTCTGCCGGCGCTGCGCGAGGAAGTCGCGCGGCTGATCGCCTGAGGGCGCGTCTTTATGCGGTCCCGTCTTTCCCGCGCATTCAGCCAATGTTCAGCCGCAATGCTTCTTTCTAACGCAGAATGGCGCCAAATGCCGAAAGCGTTGGCCGATCGATTCTGCAACATCTGCGAAAGGCGCATTCGACGCATGCGCCAATCGTCAAGACCCGCCGCGAACCTCTTTCCCCGGGAAAGCCAATGCTCAGATCTGTCCTGTCCGGACTCCTTGTAGCCGCTTTGACGCTTTGCCTCGGGCCGGCGCGAGCCGCGGAGGTTGGCGCGCGGTTGGCGCTTGTCGTCGGCAACGCCCAATATGCCGCGCCGCTCGCGACCCCGGCCAATGACGCCGGGCTTGTCGCCGAGACCCTGCGGGGCGCAGGTTTCGACGTCACGGGCGCGGCGAACCTCGATCAGGAGTCGCTACGCCGCGCCTTTCGCGATTTTCTCGAGAAGGTGAGCCAGGCGGGACCGAACGCCATCGTCTTTGTCTATCTTGCCGGCCGCGGCCTGCAATATGAGGGCGAAAACTATTTCGTCCCGATCGACGCCGTGATTTCGCGCGAGGGCGACGCTGCGTTGCAGGCGGTTCGGATTTCGGATTTGACGCGCGGGCTTGCCGGCCTGCCGCTACGCGCCCGAATTGTCGTCCTCGACGCGGCCCGCGCCAATTCCTATGCCCCCGGCGGCCACCTCGCCGGCGGGCTTGCTCTCGTCGACGCCGACCCCGGCGCGCTCTACGCCTTCAACGCCGCGCCCGGCACGATAGCGCCGGACGAGCCGGGCCCCTATGGCCCCTATGCGCAGGCGCTGTCGGAATTGCTGCGGCAGGGCGGCGCGCCGATCGATGTCGTCTTTTCGCAGGTACGGCTGCGCGTCAACGAAGTCACAAAGGGGGCGTTCGCGCCCTGGGACACGGCGAATATTTCGCCGCCGCTGATTTTGCTGGAGGCTGCGCCGAACGCCCCGGCGGCGGTCGCGGAAAATTATGCGGCGCTTCAGGCGCGCCCGATGCGCTCGTTTCCGACGCCGGGCGAGGCCTATGCCGCGGCGCTCGAGCGCGACACCATCGACGGATATCAGGAGTTCCTGAGCCTTTATCCAAAGGACCCGCTGGCCCGGCGGGTGCGGGCGCTCGTCGCGGCGCGGCGCGAGGCGATCACCTGGCGCCGCGCGGTGTCCAACAATACGGCCGACGCCTATTGGAGCTACATGCAGCGCTATCCGAAGGGGCCGCATTATTATGACGCGCGGCGCAGGCTTACGATTATTGCCGCGCCGGTCGAGCCGCCGCCCGCCTTCGACGTCTATGATTTTGGCGGACTGCCGCCGCCGCCGCCGCCCGAATATGAAATTATCGACGGCCCGGTGGTGATCTTTGACGCCGGCTATCCGCCGCCGCCGCCGCCGCCGCTCTATTTTCTGCCGCCGCCGCCAGCGGAATTCGTCAGCCTGCCGCCGCCGCCGCCCGCGCAGGGCTTCGGATACCTGCCAGTTCCCATTCCGATTCCCATTCCGTTCGGACGCTACAACGGTCCGGCCGGCCGCTTCGATCAGCCGGACTTCGGTCATCGTGGACAGGGCGGCCCAGGCTTTGGAGGGCCAGGCGGAGGGCAGGCGGGCGGACCGGGTGGTCAACCGGCACAGCCTGTTCCGGGGCAGCCGGCGCCCGGCCAACCGCTGCCCGGCCAACCGACGCCGGGTCGTCCCGGCCAGGGGGGGCCGCCGATTCATGGCCTGCCGGGTCCGGGCGGACTGCATCAGCCGCCAGGCGCTGTCGCTCCGGGTCCCGGTCAAGGGGGGGCGCCCATTCACGGCCTGCCGGGTCCGGGCGGGCCGCATCAGCCGCCAGGTCCCGGCGCTCCGGTTCAGAGCCAGCCTGCGCCAGCTCAGCCCGTTCCGGGTCAGTCGGGGCAGGGTGGGCCTGGAAAGCGGGGTCGTCACGGTCAGCCGGGCGCCGTTCTAGGCGGCCCGGTGGCTCCAACTCCCCCGGCATCGCCGGGCGCGGCGGCTCCGGGGGGCGCAGCGCCGCCGCCCGATCACGCACTGCCGGCAGGCAATAATCTGCCGCCGCTGCCCGCCGGTGGTCAAAGGCCGCGGGGTCCGGGCGGCGCGTCGAAGCCGGGCGCCGTCGGCACGGAGCCAGGCGCAGCGTCAGGCGGCGGCGGGCGTCCGCAACGGCATCCCGGTGCGCCGCCGGCGGTTCTGCAACCGACGCCGTCCGACGCGGCTCCCGGCGCTCCGAGACCGGGCCGGCCCGGGGGGGAGCGGCCAGCGTCGCCCAGCCCCCAGCAAATGCAGCAGCAAAGGCCCCAGCCGCAGCAGATGCAGCAGCAAAGGCCCCAGCCGCAGCAGATGCAGCAGCAAAGGCCCCAGCCGCAGCAGATGCAGCAGCAAAGGCCCCAGCCGCAGCAGATGCAGCAGCAAAGGCCCCAGCCTCAGCAAATGCAGCAGCAAAGGCCTCAGCCTTCGCCGCAACAGCAGGGTCGCCCGGCCGGCAAGCCTCCGGGCAAACCGGGAGAGGACAATCATCAATGAGGGAGCCGCCAGGCGCCGTCATTGCCGGGCCGGCGCCGCAAAAAGTGCAACTGCCTGAGAAATGACGGCGCTTGGCGTTTGATCAAGCGATCGTTACAGTGAATTTGTACGATGGAGCCGCCCTTGTCGTTCCGGCGTAGCGATTGCGCGGTGGCGTATGGGAGCGCGTAGTGAGAGCAGGAGATCGTGTCGATACGGCTTTTTCACGCGTCGACGCGGCGTCGTCCCCTGCCTTCCGACCCGAGGATCGCCAGCCGCCCCTCGAGGACTCTGAGCGGGAGCCCTGTTCGACGCGGCGGGAGCGAAACGGCCATGTCTATGCGGCGCTCGATCTTGGCACCAATAATTGCCGCCTGCTGATCGCCCGGCCGGCGCCGGCTGACCATGGCGAACCCGGCTTTCGCGTCATCGATTCCTTTTCCCGCATCGTGAGGCTCGGAGAAGGGCTGTCGATCAGCGGACGGCTCAGTTCCGACGCGATCGAGCGGACGATCGACGCTCTCGATATCTGCCGACAGAAAATGCTGGCGCGCGGCGTCACCCGCGCCCGGCTGATCGCAACCGAAGCTTGCCGTGCGGCGCAGAACGGCGCCGATTTCCTGCGCCGGGCGCGGCTCGCGACGGGACTCGAACTCGAAATCGTCGATCGCGAGACGGAGGCCCATCTCGCCGCGGCGGGTTCGGCTTCGCTTGCGGATGCTGCGGCCGCCAGCGTCGTCCTGTTCGATATCGGCGGCGGATCGTCCGAGATCGTCTGGCTCGGGCAGGGCGATGCGCCCTGCGACAAGCCAGCTGAAATGCCGCTACGCGAACGGGTTCGGTTCTGGGCCTCGCTCAAACTCGGCGTCGTCACTCTGGCCGAGCGATTTGGCGGCCTCAATGTCTCCGAGGCGACCTTTGACGCCATGGTCGACCATGTCTCCGGGGAATTGCAGGATTTCGTCGCCATGGTGCAGGCAGAGCAGCGCTGTGGCCGGTTTCACCTGCTCGGCACGTCCGGCACGGTGACGACGATCGCGGGCGTCTTCCTTGGCCTGTCGCGCTATGATCGTCGTCGCGTCGACGGCCTCTGGATGTCGAGCGAGGAGGTCAGCGGCGCCATCGCCGCCCTGCGCGCCATGAGCTATGACGAACGCGCCATGAACGGCTGCATTGGCGCCGGCCGCGCCGATCTGGTGCTCGCCGGCTGCGCCATCCTCGAAGCGATCCGGCGCTCTTTTCCGGCCGAGCGGGTGCGCATCGCTGACCGCGGTCTGCGCGAAGGGATCTTGATGCAATTGATCGATGAGGATATGGCCCGCGGCGCAGCTACCGGGCGGGCGGCCGGATGAGCGGCGCAAGTTCCGGCCGCGAAGGCGGGCGGTCCCTGAAGACGCGGGTCAAGACCGCCCGCAAGCGCTCGCTCTCCTCGACGCTCTGGCTGCAGCGGCAATTGAACGATCCCTATGTGGCGCAGGCCAAGCGCGAGGGGTTCCGCTCCCGCGCCGCCTACAAGCTGATCGAAATCGACGACCGCTTCCACTTTTTGAAACCTGGCCAGAAGATCATTGATCTTGGCGCCGCGCCGGGCGGCTGGTCGCAGGTCGCGGCCGTGCGGACCGGCGCCGCCCAGGGCGAAGGCCAAACCGGCAAGGGCGGCGCGCGAATCATCGGCATCGATCTGCTGCCGATCGAGACGCTGCCGGGCGCCGAATTCAAGGTGATGGATTTCCTCGAGCCTGAGGCGCCCCGTCTGCTGACGGAATGGCTGGGAGGGAAGGCCGACGTCGTGCTGTCGGACATGGCGGCGAACGCCACCGGCCACAAGAAGACCGACCATCTGCGCATCGTCGGGTTGGTCGAACTCGCTGGCGACTTTGCCTGCGAGGCGCTGGCTCCCGGCGGCGCCTTCTTGGCGAAGGTGCTTCAGGGCGGCACGGAAAACGCGCTTCTTGCAAGGTTGAAGCGCGATTTCACAGCTGTGCGCCACGTCAAACCGCAGGCGAGCCGGGCCGATTCCTCGGAGCTTTATGTGCTGGCGACGGGGTTTCGGGGCAAATCATAGTTGAAAGAAAATTGAACGGACGGGGCCAGAATTTTGGCGCATCCCGCTCGTCGAAGTTGGCTTTTCCGCTACGAAGACACGAAGCGAAAGCCGCCCTCGGAGCGAACGATGTCCACCCGAATCGTGACTTTCGCCAACGCCTCTTTCATGCCGATCCTCGACAATTGGCTTGCGTGCATGGCGCGGCTGGGTCTTGCGGAACTGGCGACTGTCGTGGCGCTCGACGAGGCGACCTTCGCCGCCATGAGGGCGCGCGGCGTTAACGCGCTGTTCAGGCCGCCATTGTCCTTCCGTCGCGGCGATTTCTGGCTGCATCGCATTGATGTCATCGCGGAGATGCTTGTTGCCGGCGACGACATTGTCCATTCGGACGCAGACGCGGTCTGGCTGCGCGACCCACTGGCGAGACTGACGGCGACGTCCGCCGACCTCGTCTTTACGCAAGGCACGGTTTTTCCTTCGGAAACTCTGCAGCGCCGGGGGTTTGTCGTGTGTTGCGGCCTCATGTTCATTAGAAGCAATGCGGGCGCCATCGAATTTTGGCGAAATGTGCGGGACGTCGCCGTCGATGTTCGGGACGATCAATGGGCGGTCAACAAGGTTATCGATCAATCGGATTGCGTTTGGACACTGACGGATCGATACGAAGCGCCTTGTTTCGACACGGTGTTCCATGCGTCGCGCTTCATTATCACGGGTTCGATGAAGGACCTCGCGATAGAGGTTTTACCCCATCATGAATTTCCGCGCCTGATGGAGCTCGGGGAAAATCCGTTCGTTGCGCACCCTCTCGCGGATAGCCCAATCGACGATAAGATCGATGTTCTGTCCGAGAGCGGCCTGTGGTTCGTCGATCGACCGCCGCGAGCGGTCGATCGCCCGGACGGGGGCGCGCGCTCGCGAGCAGTGGCGAGGCGCGTGACAATTTTTTCCAATTGGCGGGCCGGGCGCGGCAAGGCCGATGCGCCTCGCTAGAGTTTGTCCCGTTCAGACGGAATCATCTGGACGATAAGGACATGCTCCAACTTATTGATGGGGAGCGATTTCTTATCGATCATATGTTTCCATGTGATCGGAAAACGCGCCACGCAGTCTCAATGCGCGGCCTCGGCGTCGTCGCCGGACCTTGACCGCTGCGTATTGAGCTCCGCGCCAGCGTCTGGCGGCAGGCGGATGAAAACCGCCGCCGAGCTGACGCCCAGCAGCCCCATCATGACGAAGGCGAAGGCAAAACTTCCGGGCGAAAACACGCCTTCGCCCGGATGAAGATGCGCCCAACCCTGCAGCGCCGCGGCGCCGGCGGCGATGCCAAGGCTGAGCGACAGTTGCTGGATCACCGAGGAGAAGCTGACCGCCCGGCTCATATCCGCCGTGTCGATTTCGGCATAGGCGATGGCGTTGAGCCCCGTGAACTGGAGCGAGTTGACAAAGCCGCTGACGAGCAGGACGCCCATCATCAAAAGCGTCGGCGTGGCCGGCGTGAAGAAACCGTAGGTCATGAGCAGGCAGCCGCTGATGAGCGCCGCCTGGACCAGAACGCGGCGGAAGCCGAAACGGCGCAGGATTGGCGCGGCGGTCGTCTTCATCAAAAGCGCCCCGGCCGAGGCGATGAAGGTCACCGAGCCGGATTGGAAGGCGCTATAGCCGAAGCCGACCTGAAGCATAAGCGGCAGCAGAAAAGGGATCGAGCCGATGCCGACGCGAAACAACGCGCCGCCGAGGACGCTGGCGCGAAATGTGTGCAGCCGCAACAGCTTGAGGTCGAGCAACGGCGAAGCCGCCCGTCTTGCGTGGATGAGATAGAAGATCAGCGCCGCGGCGCCGACCGCGACCAGGACGCCGATCAAGCCCTCAGAGGCGAGGCCGCCGCCGGCCGCAGCGAGGCCGAAGAGGATGGCCGAGAGGCCGACGCCGGACAGAATGAAGCCCAGCACGTCGAGCGGGCCGGGATTTTCTTCGCGCACGTCTTCGATGAAGATCGAGGCGAGGACGATTCCGAGGACGCCGATCGGCGCGTTGATCCAGAAAATCCAGCGCCAATGGAAATAGGTGGTGATGAACCCGCCCAACAAGGGTCCGGCCACGGGGCCGAACAGGGCCGGGACGGTCAGATAGGAGAGCGCGCGCACGAGATCGCCGCGGTCGATCGAACGCATCAGCAAGAGCCGCCCGACCGGCACCATCATCGCGCCGCCGAGGCCCTGCGCGAGACGGCCGAGCACGAGCTCCGGCAAGGTGCTGGCGAGCCCGCAGCCGATCGAGGCGAGGGTGAAGATCGCGATCGCCAGCCGGAACACCAGCCGCGCGCCATAGCGGTCCGCGACCCAGCCGCTTGCCGGAATGAACACGGCGAGCGAGACGAGATAGGAGGTCAGCGCCAGCTTCAGCGAGATCGGATCTTCGCCGAGATCGGCGGCGATCGCTGGCAGCGAGGTGGCGATGACGGTGGAGTCGAGCGTCTCCATGAAAAGAGCGCAGGCGACGATCAGCGCTGTGACGGCGTAGCGGGGCATGCGGCTCCGGAAACAGATTTTGCGGCGCTTATAGGCGTATTTGCGCGCCGCCGCCAAACCCGCTTCGCTTTGCGCCCGGCGATCAACGTGCTATGAGCCGCCCGCAACTCTGGTCGACTCAAGCGCGGACCGCGGGCGCATTTTCGCGGGACCGTCGCTGCTTCGCCGGCAATTCAAGGAGTTGACAGATTGACCTCGATCAAGCGCCCATCGCTCTACGAAGCCTTTACGTTCGATGACGTCCTGCTGCTGCCAGGCCATTCCGAGGTCATGCCGAGCGGGGTCGATCTCAGGACGCGGCTCACGTCGACGATCACGCTCAATTTACCGGTGATCTCCTCGGCGATGGACACCGTGACGGAGGCGCGGCTGGCGATTGCGCTGGCGCAGGCTGGCGGGATCGGCGTCATCCACCGCAATCTCGAGCCGGCCGAACAGGCCGAGGAAGTGCGCAAGGTCAAGCGCTACGAGAGCGGCATGGTGGTCGATCCGATCACCATCTTCCCCGACGAGACGCTTGCCGATGCGCTGGCGCTGATGCGCCGCCACGAGATCTCCGGCATTCCGGTCGTCGAGAGAAGCCCGGCCGGCAAGCCGGCGCGCCTCTGCGGCATACTGACCAATCGCGACGTGCGCTTCGCCGATAATCCGCTGGAGCCGGTCTCCAATCTGATGACCAAGGAGATCATCACGGTTCGCGAGGGCGTGAGCCAGGATGAGGCGCGCCGTCTGCTGCACCAGCACCGCCTCGAAAAGCTCGTCGTCGTCGACGATGATTTCCGCTGCGTCGGCCTCCTCACCGTCAAGGATATGGAAAAGGCGACCCTGCATCCGCTCGCCTCGAAGGACGCTGAAGGGCGGCTTCGCGTCGCCGCCGCCTCGACGGTCGGCGACAAGGGTTTCGAGCGCGCCGAAATGCTGGTCGACGCCGGCGTCGACTGCATCGTGATCGACACGGCGCATGGCCATTCGCAATCGGTGCTGGATCAGGTCTCGCGGGTGAAGCGCATCTCGAACAAGGTCGCGCTGATCGCCGGCAATGTCGCGACCGCCGACGGAGCGAAGGCGCTGATCGACGCCGGGGCCGACGCCGTCAAGGTCGGCATCGGGCCGGGCTCGATCTGCACGACGCGAATCGTCGCCGGCGTCGGCGTGCCGCAACTGACCGCCATCATGGACTGCGCCGAAGCCGCGCGCGCGCAAAACATTCCCGTGATCGCGGACGGCGGCATCAAATATTCCGGCGACCTCGCCAAGGCGATCGCGGCGGGGGCCGACACCGTCATGATCGGCTCGCTGTTCGCGGGCACCGACGAGAGCCCCGGCGAGGTCTATCTCTACCAGGGCCGCTCGTTCAAATCCTACCGCGGCATGGGCTCCGTCGGGGCGATGGCGCGCGGCTCCGCCGACCGCTATTTCCAGCAGGACATCAAGGATCATCTGAAGCTCGTGCCGGAAGGCGTCGAGGGGCAGGTGCCTTACCGCGGCCCGGTCGCAGCAATCGTGCATCAGCTCGCCGGCGGCCTTCGCGCGGCGATGGGCTATGTCGGCGCGCGCGATATCGCGACATTTCAGTCGCGCGCGCAATTCGTGCGGATCTCGGCGGCGAGCCTGCGCGAAAGCCACGTTCACGACGTCGCCATCACGCGCGAAAGCCCCAACTATCCGACCGGCGGCTGAGCCAGCAAAAGCCGCCGCCATGCGGCGCGAAAAACCATTGTTGAAATAGTCTATGGAAGCGGGCGCTCCCGCTTCGCAAAGCGCGTCCGCTTTGGAGATCATCTTGTCAATTCAATCCATCCTTCTTCCCGTCTTCGTCGAGGTCGCGCTGATCTTCGCGCTCTGCCTTTGGATGATTGCGGCGCGCCACGGCCAACCGGCGGACCCCTCCGAGCCGGCGCGCGCAAAGCTCATCTCCGACTGCTTCTCCAATCAGTTCGAGATCCCGGTTCTCTTCTTCGCGCTGGTTCCGCTGGCGATCATGACCCGCAAGGCGGATTTGCTGTTTGCCGTCATGTCGTGGATTTTCGTGCTGTCGCGGCTGGCTCATGCGGGGATCCATACGACGTCAAATCGGCAGCCGCATCGCGGCGCGCTGTGGCTGCTTGGCGCCGTGACGCTCGCTGTGATGTGGATCGTTTTCGCGATCCGCATCCTTGCCGCGCCGCTCTGACGGAACGAAACGCAAAATCGCAACGGGGTTGCCGCCCCGGAGGAGCGCGCACATGCTGCCTGGCTCCTCCGCGCTGTCCTTTCAGCCTGTTTGCACTATAACTCGCGCGCGACATGTCGACGGCGGCCCTGTCGACGGACGGAACGGAATGGGAATCGGCTTATGTTAGGCATCATCATCTGGTTGCTGATCGGAGCAATCGCCGGCTGGCTCGCCGGGGTCATCATGAAGGGCGGCGGCTTCGGGGTCGTCGGCAATATCGTCGTCGGCATCCTCGGGGCGGCGATCGCCGGAGCGATCCTGCCGCGAATCGGGCTCTATATCGGCGGCGGGGTCCTCGGCGACATCATCAACGCGGTCATCGGCGCCTGCATCCTTTTGTTCGTCATCAATCTCGTGAAGCGTTAGGCCGGCGCTCCGCAATGACGACACGCTTCGCTTTCAGCACACGCTCGCCGCGCCTCTCCACGCCGGCGCCGCTGTGATTCCCGGCGCGCGCGTCGCCGCCGCGATCGAGATTTTGGACGACGTCGAGGCGCGCCGGCGCCCTGCTTCCGACGCCCTGAAGGACTGGGGGCTTGGCCATCGTTTCGCGGGATCGAAAGACCGCTCGGCGATCGCCTCCCTTGTATTCGACGCGCTGCGCAAGCGGGCCTCGAGCGCCTTCCTCATGGATGAGGGCGCCTCGCGCGCGATCATGCTCGGCGCGCTGCGTCTCGCGCGCGGCCTGTCCGATGAAACGATCGAGGCGCTGTTTACCGGGGAGGGGCATACGCCGGCGCAGCTGACGTTCGCCGAGCGCGAACGGCTCCGCACGGGCAGTCTTCAGGGGGCCCCGGCGCATGTCGCTGGCGATTTTCCCGATTGGCTGGAGCCCGCCCTTGCAGCCGCTTTCGGCGACCGGCTGATCGCGGAGACCGCGGCGCTCGCCGAACGCGCGCCGCTCGATCTGCGCGTCAATACATTGAAGGGCGAGCGCGACAAGGCGCTGGCTCGTCTCGCCCACCTGCATGCGGAGCCGACGCGTTTTTCGCCGGTTGGCCTGCGGCTGCCGCTGACCCCGGACGGACGCAATCCATCGCTTGCCGCCGAGCCGGATTACATCAGAGGCCGCGTCGAAATTCAGGATGAAGGCTCGCAGCTGGCGGCGCTGCTCTGCGCGGCGGCGCCCGGCGAGCAGGCGCTTGATCTTTGCGCCGGCGGCGGCGGCAAGTCGCTCGCGCTTGCCGCGATGATGCAGAACAAGGGACAGATCTACGCCAGCGACGACGAGGGGCGCAGGCTGGCGCCGATCTATGCGAGGATCGCCCGCGCGGGGGCACGAAACATTCAGGTGCGACCACCGCGCCGGGGGCAGGATTTTCTCGCCGATCTCGAAGGCCGCTGCGATCTCGTGCTGATCGACGCCCCCTGCACCGGCATCGGCGCCTGGCGGCGCAATCCTGACGCCAAATGGCGGATGCGGCCGGGCGCGCTGGAGCAGCGCATCGCCGAGCAGGACCAGCTGCTTGCCGAGGCTGCGCGTTTTCTAAAGCCGCGGGGGAGGATCGTTTATGTGACCTGCTCGGTGCTGCTCGATGAGAACGAAGAGCGCGTCGCGGCGTTTCTTGGCGGGCGCGATGAGTTCCGCCCTGTCCCGGCGCAGGCGATGGCCGAGCGCGCCGGCCTGCCCGAGCTTGCCGGCTTCGCCTCGATGCGTGGACCGGGACTGAGGCTCTCGCCGGCGTCGAGCGGAACGGATGGATTTTATATCGCCATGCTTGAGCGTGGCTGAAGCGGGCGCGTTTCTTTACGCGGTGGAATTCCGCGCGGATGATAGCCCAAAAGGCCTATATCTTGGGCGCCGCCTTGCGTCTATTTGCGAGGGCTGGCGCCTGCTTTGCTTTGTTCTGTTTTGACGCAGGGCATCGGCGCGCGCCTGTCCCGCGACGCCGTGAGACAGGCGAGGGGGCAGGGGGCGCTTAACTCGAGGACGAGAGGCTCATGGCTTACGCGCAGATCGGACCGATAAGCGTCGACACGGCTTTGCGGGATTTCGTCGAGACCGACGTGCTCCCTGGAACAGGCGTCAAGGCCGACCAGTTCTGGACCGGTCTTGCCGGATTGATCGCGGAGTTCGCGCCGCGCATCAGGGCGCAATTGCGCTTCCGCGACGAGGTTCAGTCCAAGATCGACGCCTATCACAAGATCTACGCCGCGAAATCTTTCGATATGGCCGGCTATGAGTCGTTCCTGCGCGAGATCGGATACATCGTCCCCGAGCCGCCGGATTTCGCCATCCGCACCGAAAATACGCTGGAGGTCGCTCGCGTCTCGGGTCCACAGCTCGTCGTTCCCGCCTCCAATGCGCGCTTTGTCCTTAACGCGGCCAACGCCCGCTGGGGCAGCCTGTTCGACGCGCTCTACGGCTCGGACGTCATTCCGGAAACGCCGGGCGCCGAACGCGGCAAGGGCTACAACAAGGCGCGCGGCGCGCGCGTCATCGAATATGCGCGCAACCTGCTCGACGAGCTGGTTCCGCTGTCCAAGGGAAGCCACAAGGACGTCATCAGCTACAAGGTCGCCAACGGCGAACTCGTCGCCGAACTCGACAATGGCCTTGAGACGCGCCTGAAACATCCTGGCCGTTTCGCCGGCTGGCGCAAGACCGGCCCCGGCTCCTTTGTCGTGCTGCTGCGCCAGCACGGTCTGCATATCGAACTCGAAATCGATCCGGTCAGCCTTGTCGGCTCGGAGAGCAAATCCGGCCTCGCCGATGTCATTTTGGAAGCCGCGCTCAGCGCGATCGTCGACCTTGAGGACAGCGTCGCCGCGGTCGACGCGCAGGACAAAGTCGACGTCTACCGCAACTGGCTCGGCCTGATGAAAGGCGAACTGTCGGCGACGCTCGAGAAGAAGGGCCTGCTGATGGAGCGGCGGCTCAATCCCGACCGCGTCTATACCGATCGCGACGGCGCGCCCATGGCCCTGCACGGACGCAGCCTGCTCCTCGTGCGCAATGTCGGCCATCATGTGCGCACCGACGCCGTGCTCGATGCGGAAGGCAACGAGGTTCCCGAGACCATCGTCGACGCCGCCGTCACTGCGCTGATCGGCGTGCATGACGTCAAGGGCGCGGGCCCGATCCACAACAGCCGCAGCGGCTCGATCTACATCGTAAAACCCAAGATGCACGGGCCAGATGAAGTCGCCCTCGCCAATGACCTGTTCGGCCGCGTCGAGGATATGCTGGGCCTTGATCGATTCACCCTCAAGATGGGCATCATGGATGAGGAGCGGCGCACCACGATCAATCTGAAGGCCTGTATTTTCGCCGCCGCGGACCGGGTATTCTTCATCAATACCGGCTTCCTCGACCGCACTGGCGACGAGATCCACACCTCGATGGAGGCGGGTCCGATGATCCGCAAGGATGAGATCAAGGGGACGCCGTGGATCGCGGCCTATGAAAACAACAATGTGGATGTCGGGCTCGCCTGCGGATTGCCGGGCAGGGCGCAGATTGGCAAGGGCATGTGGGCGGCGCCCGACAACATGGCCGAAATGGTCGCGAAGAAGATCGCCCATCCGCTGTCCGGCGCCAACACCGCCTGGGTGCCCTCGCCGACGGCCGCGACGTTGCATGCGCTGCACTACCACCGCGTCGACGTCGCTGCGCGCCAGGCCGAGCTGCGCAAACGTCCGCGCGCCAAACTCACCGATATTCTGACGATTCCGCTGGCCAAAACCAATTGGGCGCCGGACGACATCAAACAGGAGATCGAAAACAACTGCCAGGGCATTTTGGGCTATGTCGTGCGCTGGGTCGATCAGGGCATCGGCTGCTCCAAGGTGCCGGACGTCCATGACGTCGCCCTGATGGAGGACCGCGCGACTCTGCGGATCTCGAGCCAGCACATCGCCAACTGGCTGCGCCACGACATCGTGACGAAAGATCAGGTGCTGGCCGCATTGAAGACCATGGCCGTCGTCGTCGACCGGCAAAATGCGGGCGATCCGCTGTACCGGCCGATGGCTCCGAATTTCGACGGGCCGGCGTTCAAGGCGGCGCTCGATCTCATCTTCAAGGGCCGGCAGGAGCCGAACGGCTACACCGAAGGACTTCTCGCCTCCTGGCGGCGCGAAGCAAAAGCTCTGCAGGCGTGCTGATTTTGGCCGCGCCGGCCTGCAATGCTATGGTCGCGTCCAATTTTTTCGAACGAAGCCGCTCAGACGGCCGGCACGATGGGACGGAGCGCAAAATGGTCGAGCGCGTCATTGCGACGGACAAAGCGATCGAGATGATCGGCCGCCTCAAGGCGGTTCACGGCGACCTCTTGTTTCATCAGTCTGGCGGCTGCTGCGACGGCAGTTCGCCGATGTGCTATCCGCTTGGCGAGTTCAAGACCGGCAAGAGCGACGTCAAGCTCGGCGCGATCGCCGGTTGCCCCGTCTTCATCGGCGCCGAGCAATTCGAACTCTGGTCGCATACCCAGCTGATTATCGACGTCGTCAAGGGGCGCGGCGCGGGCTTTTCACTCGAATCGCCCGAGGGGGTTCGGTTCCTGACCCGCGGGCATGTTTTTACCGATGACGAAACCGCCGGGCTCGCGCCGCTCGAATCCGCGGCCTGATTGCAATAAACCTTCCTTCGCAAGCGGCGCTGTTTTTGCTAAAGCTCAGCGGGACTTCCGACCAACCATCGGGTAACGCCAGCTTGGCCTTTTCTCGCGCCCTCGAGCATATTTCGATTGGATTGGATCAATCTGATCGACAAGATTATGCTCCAGCTCTTGAATCTGGACGGATTTCTGATCGGTCGAATGATTTCATTCGATCGGAAAGCGGTCTGGCGCCGCCCCGGCCATGAAATGGCTTTCGAACTCGCTGGCGCGCAACCTCATCCTTGGCGTCGTCTTTGTGGTGATCGTCGCGGCGCTCGGCGTCATCGGCTACATGCACAATGGCTGGAGCTTCGGCGACTCCCTGTTCATGGTGGTGCTGACGATCTTCACCGTCGGCTATGAAGAAGTCCACCCGCTCGATACGATCGAACTGCGCGCGCTTACGATCGGACTGATCGCGCTCGGCTGCACCGGCATGATTTACCTGACCGGCGCGCTCGTGCAATTCATCACGCTGACGCAGATTCAGCAGATGTTGGGGCTCACCCGTATGAACAAGCAAATCGAGGTTCTCTATGACCATGTCATTGTCTGCGGTTTCGGACGAACCGGGGCGATGCTTGCCAAAGAGCTCAAAGCCGGGAAAGCGAAATTCGTCGTCGTCGAGCCCAATGCGGACCGCTGCGCCGAGGCGCGCGAACTTGGCTATCTCTGCATCCACGCCGACGCCGCCGAGGAGGCCGCGCTGAAGCAGGCCGGCATCGAGCGGGCGCGCGCGCTCGCGACCGTCGTCAGCTCCGACCCCGTCAATGTTTTCATCACTCTCAGCGCGCGCAGCCTCAACGGCAAGGTGCAGATCATCGCGCGCGGCGAGGAGCCGTCGACCGAGCGCAAGCTGCTGCAGGCCGGGGCGGATTCGGTGATCTTGCCGGCGCATATCGGCGCCGAGCAGATCGCCTCGATGATCCTGTTTCCCTCGATCGCCGGCGTCATCCAGTCGCCAGAGCGGCGCCGGCAAATGGATCTTGACCTCCGCACGCTCGGGCTCGAACTCGAAGTGGTGGTCGCGGCCGAGGGCGGCGTCTTTACCGGACTGACTGTCGAGGAGATCGAAAACAAGGCCGAACGCAGCTTCTTCATCATCGCCGTGGAGCAGGCCGGCAGCAGCATGGCCGAACGTCCCCTTCCAGGGACGCGGATCGGCGCCGGCGACGGCGTGACGATTCTCGGCCGGGCCGGACGCGCCAATATCCTCAACAAATTCGCCGAAGCAGCGCATTAGAGCCAAAGCCGATAACCCACTGTTTCAACGCATCCGCTTGGCCCAAAAAAGCCTTCAGCTTTTTGGGCGAATGCTCGAGAGCAGGTCCCGTTGAGAGCGATTTCTTATCGATCATATGTTTTCATGTGATCGATAAGCAGTCCAAGGCCAGGAATTTGTTTGCGCCGCGCCCGCGCCATGCGAATCTCGGCGTCAGGCATTTGCGACGCGTCATGGGGTCTCCCTTCATGTTGAAAACGGCGGCGATTTTGCTCGCGCTTGTCGCAGCATCACATGGCGCCCGAGCGGCCGACGCCGCAGCGCTCGCTCCGGCGCGCCAGATCGCCGTCGCGGGCGAATTCGTCAATGACAAGGGCAAGATCTCGCGTGATCTCAGCGGAATCGCGTGTCAGCCCGAGGCGGCCGGACGCCGGATCTGCGTTGTCATCGACGATCAGAGCCGCTTCGCTCAAATCGCGTTTCTTGAACAGGGGACGCTAAGGGCTGGGACGCGCATAAAACTGATCGCGGAGGAAAGCAGGGCGACAATCGTCGGCTCCTCTCCGACGACGGCGCAATGCCCGAAAGAGGACGACAAATTCAAGGACCTTGACGGCGAGGGCGTCGCTTACGCCGCTCCCTATTTTTATGTCGTCGGGTCGCACGGATGTTCGCGCCGTTCCGGCAAGTTCACGCCGTCCGCCTTCGTCACCGTGCGCTTTCGCCTTAACACCTCGGGCGACCTTGTCGACGGGGAGGGGAAGCCTGGTCTCGACGCCTCCGCGCCAAACACGAGCGTCGAGGCGACCTACCGCCTGTCGGACGCCCTCGCCGCCGCAGATTCCGTCGGCTCAAGCTTTGGCCGCGTGCTGAAGGGGCATGGCGGGAAAAGCGATGGGCTGAATGTCGAGGGCCTCGCCGTCATTGACGGGATGCTTTACGCGGGCGCGCGGGCGCCCTCCGTCGACGGCGACGCCTTCATCATCGGCGCAAAAATCGCGGATCTGTTTGCGCCGGGCGCAGATCGCATTCCGTTGCAGATCTTCGATATTCCATTGGGTTTGGGAAAAAATACAGGGATCAGGGATCTCGCCGCGCTGCCAGGCGGCAAGCTGCTTATCCTCGCCGGACCGACGCAGGATGATCCTGCGACGCCCTACAGCCTTTTCATCGCATCCTGGCTGCTGACCGGCCGCGCCGCGGCGACCCCGCTCGCGCGGCTGGAGGATGTCCACACAACCGACAAAGACGGTCAGCCGATCCGGGCCAAGGCCGAAGCCGTGCTGCCAATCGCGGCTTCCGATGGCGAACTCCGGGCGATCGTGCTGTTCGACGGACCGGCGAACGGCGCGCCGGCGGAATACCGCGCGCCGATCCCGCAGGATTGAACCGCGGCGAGTTCGCCGCGATTCAAGGTTTAACCCTATCTGCCGTCGCGCTTGGCCTGCATGTTCTTCGTGTGCTGGCTGACTGCGCCGAGCTTGGCGCGGTTGCGCTGCTTTGTCGCCTTGCTGTCGGAGGGGCGCATGCCCTCGCTGGCGGTGCGGGTGGCCGGCCGGCGGGCCGCCTCGGCTTCGCGCTTGCTGCGCAGGGCGAGAGCGCGCTGCGCGCTGTCCCTCATGGCGTCGCGCGCGGCTTTGCCCTCGCGGCGCGTGGCCTCTCCGTTGATCCGCTTCATGGCGGCGGCGAGCAGATCGCGCTTGCCGCGCGATCCCGTGTCATCGGCGGCCGGACGGGCGCCTTTCGCCGCCGCCTTGCCGCGCATCTCGCGCCGCTGCCGTGCGGCGATATCGCGGGCGCGGTCGCGCCTTTCCCGCACGAGCGTCCTCAATTTGGCGAGCTCTTCGTCGCTCAAGGCTCCAAGCGCCGGATGATGCGTTGACGCGACGAGGGCGACTTCGTCGACGCTCAATACCTGTCGTTCGTAGCGAATTCCGTGTCCCATATTTTCTCCAGCAATTCTTAAAGGTTGTGGTTCAGTGTATGTTCTCGTTGGAAGCGAATCGGCAGGACGATAGATGCGTGTTTCGCAAGGGCAGTTTCGGGCGGGCATTTTCAGCGGGGAGGAGCGCCCGGCCGTTGGTCATCGCCGCAGCTTCGCCAGCGCGGCGCTCGCCGGCCTCGTCCTTGTCGCGATCGCCGCCGCCGCCCCCGAATCCTCGCCGATCCCGCGTAGCGCCACGTCGATCCATTACGCGCCAGCCGAGAATCTGGAACGTATCGACGTCAGCCTGATCGATCAAGCGGAGCGCGAGATCGACATGGCCGCCTATGTCCTGACCGACTGGCCCGTGATGCAGGCGTTGAGCCGCGCCGCGCGCCGCGGCGTCAAGATCCGCATCTATCTCGATTACGGCCGGATTGGCCAGCGCGATCCGAGCGCGCCTTTCATGGATCTGCTCGACAATCCCGACATCGAGATCGGCCTGAAACGCGCCGGCGCGCCGCTGATGCATCTGAAAAGCTACCAGATCGACGGCGCCATTTTGCGCACCGGAGCGGCGAATTTCTCGGCCTCGGGTCTGAAGAAGCAGGACAATGATCTCATCATTGTCGATGATCCCGCGGCGGCGGCCGACTTCAAGCGCCGCTTCGAGGAGATTTTTGCCGCAAGCGAGCCTTTGCCCAGCGAAGCGCATGACCGGCGTATGAAGTTTTTTGAAGCCGGGGCCGGATAGGTCTAGCCGCGCAGCGCAGTTTCCAGCTCTTTCCGCAGCGATCTCATCAGCTCCGCCGCCGGCAGGGCTCTGGCGAGCGGCGCGCCTTGACCGGCCCATTGCGCGCCATATCCGGCGTGATTTTTGGCCTTCGCGGCGGCGTTGAGCGCCTTGCCGGCGTCATAGGCGATCGGATAGTCCGGGCGGGGCGCATCCGCGATCTCTTCGCCGAGGCGCGTGAAGTCATTGGCGAGGCAGCGCGCCGGCCGGCCGGAGATGGCCGAGGTCATAGTCGTATGCGATGCGCTCGGGCTGAACAGGGCGGCGCGATAGGCGGCGTCGGCGCTCGACTCCGGGCACCCGATAAAAGCCGTGCCGAGCTGAGCGGCGGCCGCGCCAAGCTTGAGCGCCGCCGCGATGCCGGCGCCGTCCATGATCCCGCCTGCCGCGATGACCGGCGCTTCTAACTTCGAGGCCAGCAGGCGGGTGAGCGCAAGCGCGCCCAGCCTGTCGTCGGGCGCTGCGGGGTCGAACACGCCGCGATGGCCGCCGGCCTCAAAGCCCTGCGCCACGATGGCGTCGATCCCGGCCGCGACGGCGGCCTGGGCTTCCTTGAGGCTCGTCGCCGTTGCGAACAGCGTCGCGCCGACAGCGCGCAGCGCCTCGATGCGGTCGGCGTCGGGGAGCCCGAAGTGAAAGCTGACGACCTTCGGCCGCGCTTCCAGCAGAACCGCCAGCATGGCGTCGTCGGCGACAAAGCTCGTGTAGATCTCGTGCAGTTCCTGCGGAGGTTCGGCGCCGAATGCTTCGAAGCGGGGGGCGAGGCGACGAAGCCACGCCGCTTCCCGCGCGCGGTCCTGACGCGCCGGAACATGGCAGAACAGATTGACGTTGAAGGGCCGGTTTGTCGCCGCGCGGGTCGCCGCAAGCATGGCGCGCGCGGTGGCGGCGTCGCTCGCGCCAACGCCAATGGAACCGAGGCCGCCGGCATTGGAGACGGCTGCGGCCAGCTGCGGCGTCGAGGTCCCCGCCATCGGCGCCTGAATGATGGGAAGATCGATTTGAAGAGTCTGCAAGAATGTATTCAACGCTTCGCTCCGGCGCCGATCGGCTGTGCTGCTCTTTCAGCTCTTGAACGCGGCGATCCCGCCGTGCGCGGCCGACCATTTGGCTGGCTCGTTCAAAAATGCCTCGACCTCGTCGAGCGTCGCCTTCTCGAAATAGTTTTCCGCGCGGGCGACCGCCAAAATATCCCGCCAGGTCACGAGATGATGCAGGCTGACGCCGAGATCGGCCATGACCTGCGTCGCCTCCGGAAAGATGCCGTAGAAGAAAAACACGAACACGTGGTCGCATTTTTGCCCGGCCTCCCGCAGAGCCTCGCAAAAGCTCACCTTGCTGCGCCCGTCGCTGGCCAGGTCCTCGACCAACAGGGTCCGCGCGCCGTCCTGCAGCACGCCCTCGATGCGGGCGTTGCGGCCAAAGCCTTTCGGCTTCTTGCGGACATATTGCATCGGCAGCATCAGCCGTTCGGACAGCCAGGCGGCGTAGGGGATGCCCGCCGTCTCGCCGCCGGCGATGATATCGAGCCGTTCATAGCCGATTTCGCGCTCGATCGTCGTCACCGCGAAATCCATCAGCCTCGAGCGCAAACGCGGGAAGGAGATCAGCTTGCGCATGTCGGTATAGACCGGGCTCGCCCAGCCCGAAGTGAAGATGAAGGGCTTTTGCGGGTTGAACAGGATCGCCTCCACCTCGATCAGCATCTTTGCGGTTTCCCGGGCGATGGCCTGTTTTTCGAGAGTGGGCTTTGTCACGGCGTTCCTGTCCTTCCAGCGGCTTTGGGCGGAGCCTGTCGTAATTTATTCGCTCCGATTGGCAAGGGCGCAGCTTGCAAAAAAGCGCGCGCTCTTGGATCAATTCCAAATATCGCGTGACGAAACAAGGAGATGCGTTACATCATGATACAAAAGTTGCGCTGATTTCGCTTGAATTTATGCGTTGAATCAAATCGAAAGGCGGGTAATTGGTCGACAAAGCCGCGCCGCCGGGCTTTCGACGGGGGCGGCGCCGGCATACCGACGCTGTCATAAGGACACTGAATGATTTTCCGCACCGGAAAGGACGCTCCACTTGATTGACGCGAACGGCGCACTGCCCATCCCGCTCTCCGTTCTGGCCTTCGCCGTCCAGATGGTCGTCTATCATGGCGTCGGCCTCTGGTTCGAATGGTGCGACCGCACCGGCCGCATGAGCGCCTATAAGATGCGTTCGGTCGAACGCATGAGCTATTTCGAGCTTTTGCCGCGCGTGCTGATCAATCAGTTTTTCATCTTGCTGCCATCCATGGCGGCGCTCGAATTTCTCGGCCTCGCCTTTGTCGGGGCGGCGCATCTGAACCCGCTGCATTTCATCGCCGCCATGGTCGCGATGGGCGTGGGGCACGATATCGTCCAATATATTTCCCACCGTTTCCTGCTGCATCGGCCGGGCTGGATCCGCAAGCTCGGGCATAGCGTGCATCATTCAACGGGGGCGAGCCGGGCGATCAGCGCCTGCTATATGGGCCACGTCGATTTCTTCCTCGAGATCGTGCTGCCCTATCTCATTCCCCTGATGCTGGTGTTCGCCGGCGCCGATGTGTTCTTCCATCTGCTCGTCGCCAGCCTCGGCGCGCTCGGCGGGCTTTACGAACATTCCGGCTATGATTTCTCGGTGAAGCTGCCGCGTGGCCTCGGCGGCCTCAAGGGTCGCTTCTATGATGCGCTCGCCGGGCTTTCGACCAGCAAGGCGCATGCGGAGCATCATCGCCGCAGCAATGTGAGCTTCAGCGACGGTTTTGGCAGCCCCGGCATCTGCGACACGATTTTTGGCACGCGCTGGGACCTTGTCGGCGACCGTGGCCGGCCAAGGCCGCAAGCCGGCGAACCGCAGAAAGAAGCGGCTCACAATTAGGCGGAAAGCAGTTTAGGCGGGCTTGGGCCGCTGCGACGCGGCGATTCTGCGGCTGACGGAGCGGCGCGCCAGCTTGCGCGCTTCGCTGAACCACAGCACAAGGCTCGCAAGGCCGATGCAGACCAGCCATTGATCGAGCGTCAGCGGCGCGGTTCCCATCGCCAGGTTGAGAAAAGGAACGTGGACGACGGCGACCTGCAGCGCCGCCGACACGGCGACAGCGCCCCAAAGCCAGCGATTGACGAAGAGATGCGCGAAGGCGCTTGCGGATGCCGAGCGCGAGGCGAAACAATTGAACAATTGGGCGAGGACGAGCGTCGTAAAGCCGGCCGTGCGGGCGTTGGCGAGGCTCTGCGAGCCTTCGATCAAGCCGCCCGGCAAATAGATGTCGATCGCCAGCAGCGTCACGACAGCCACCGCCGCGCCGGTCAGGAGAATTTCCGCCCACATGGCGGCGTCGATGATCCGCTCCTGCGCCCGGCGCGGTCTGCGGTCCATGACGTCATCGGTCACGGGGTCGATTCCGAGGGCCAGCGCAGGGCCGGAATCGGTGAGCAAATTGATCCACAGCAATTGTGTGGCGAGCAGGGGCAGCGCCAGCCCTCCGTGGCCGGCGGCGCCCTCGAGCCCGATGAAGGCCGCGCCGACGACGCCAAGAAACACCGTCAGCACCTCGCCCATATTGGACGAAAGCAGATAACGCAGACATTTGCGGATGTTGTCGTAGATGGCGCGGCCCTCGGTCACGGCCGCGACGATGGTGGCGAAATTGTCGTCGGCTAGCACCATCCTGGCCGCTTCCTTGGTCGCCTCGGTTCCGTTGACGCCCATGGCGACGCCGATGTCCGCAGCCTTCAGCGCGGGCGCGTCGTTGACGCCGTCCCCCGTCATGGCGACGACATCGCCATTCGCTTGCAGGGCGGCGACGATGCGGAGCTTGTGGACCGGCGCGACGCGCGCATAGACCGAGGTCTCGCGGGCGGCTTTGGCGAAATCCTCATCGTCAAAGGCGTCGAGTTCGGGGCCGGTCAGCACCGGCGACCCGGCGCCTACGATGCCAAGATCGGCGGCGATCCGCGCCGCCGTGCGCGGGTGGTCGCCGGTAATCATAATGACCCGCACGCCGGCGCGATGCGCCTCGCGGATAGCGCTGGCCGCCTCCGCGCGCGGCGGATCGATCATGCCGACGGCGCCGGCATAAATGAGATCGCGTTCAAGCTCTTCAAGGGCTTGCGGGAGCGCGCCCGGAGCGAGTGGACGGTAGGCGACAGCGAGCGTGCGCAGCGCGGCGTCGGACAGGGCGTTAACGTCGGCAAGGAGACGCATTCTCCAGGCGTCGTCGAGCGCAACGACTTCCGCGCCGATGCGCAGTCGCGTGCATCGCTCCAGCAGCACATCCGGCGCGCCCTTGGCGATGATGACGCGTTCGCCGGCCTGTTCGCGGTCGATTTCGATCGTCGACATCATTTTGCGCTCGGAGGTAAACGGGATCAGGCCGATCCGCGCGAAGCGCCCGCGGCGGCGTTCCGTGAGGCCGAGCTTGCGCTCCGCCACGAGGAACGCCGCTTCGGTCGGCTCGCCCTCGATCTCCCATTCTCCATCGTCGGATTGGCGCAGATCGGCGTCGCCCGCGAGACTGCCGCCGCTGAGCACGATGATCTGCTCCTGTCGCGCCATGGCTGCGTGCTTTTCGTCTTCCTGTTCCAGCCGCCCGATCGGCGCGTAGCCGACGCCGGTGATGTGGGACGCGCCGGAAGCCGTTATCACGCGCTCGATGGTCATTTCAGAGCGGGTGAGGGTGCCGGTCTTGTCGGAGGCGATGACCGAAGCGGCGCCGAGCGTCTCGACGGAGGACAGCTCCTTGACGATGGCGTTGCGTTTCGCCATCCGCTGCACTCCGAGCGCGAGCACGACGGTCAGCGTCGCTGGCAGCCCTTCCGGAACGGCGGCGACCGCGAGGGATACGGCGAGCAGCAGGATCGTGATGACGTCATGCGCGCTGCGGATCTCGGACGAGAGGAGAATCGTTCCGGCCACCACGACGCAAATCACGATGACGGCGAGCCCGAGCATCCGCCCGAGATGGCCGATTTCCCGCTCCAGCGGCGTCGGCTTCGGCGCCGTCGCCTTGAGCAATTCGGCGATCGCGCCGATCTGGCTGTCGATCCCGGTGGCGGTGACGATGGCGCGCCCGCCGCCCCGGACCACCGTCGTTCCCTTGAAGACCATGTCGCGGCGATCGCCGATCGCCGCCGGTTGGCGCAGCGTCGTCGCATCCTTCAAGACCGCTTCGCTTTCTCCCGTCAGCGAGGCTTCCTGCACGCGCAGCGACGCCGCGCTGATGAGCCGCGCGTCCGCTCCGACTGCGTCTCCCTCGCTCAGCAGGAGCAGGTCGCCGCGCACGAGGTCGGCGCTTGGCGCGCGCAGCGGATGGCCGTCGCGCATGACCGCGGAGGTCACGGCCGTCATCTTCGCAAGGGCCGCGACCGCGTTTTCAGCCTTCGCCGCCTGCAGATAGCCAAGAAGCCCGTTGAGCAGCACCACGATCAGGATGACGATGGCGTCGACCGGCCAGCCGGCTCTTCCCTCGATGAACCAGGCGACGAGCGCGACAAGGATGGCGCCCATCAGGAGATAGACGAGCGGATCTTCGAATTGCGCGAGGATGCGGCGCCAGACCGGCGGCCGCGGCGCCGCGCGAAGCTCGTTCGGGCCGTTTTCCGCCAGTCGGCGCGCGGCTTCCTTCGCGGTCAGCCCGCGTTCGAGGTCGGCGCCAAGAGCTTGCCCGACCTCCTCGGCGTCAAGAACAGACGGGTCGGCGAGCGCGTCGGCTCTCTCCATCATGTCCCGATCTTGTGGTTTTGACGGCGCTATCGCAGCGACAGGCTGGCGTAGGCCGGGATGCGCAACGGGTCAGGCGGGAGCCTTCTCGACGGTCTGGATCACCTCAAATCCCTCGAATTCGGGATGGCCGAGCGTTTTCGGCTTCTGATCGCCGGCATTCCGATGCGCCATGCGGAACTGTTCGGATTTGGTCCAGGCGATAAAATCATCCTGGCTGTCGAACAGCGTGTGCGAGGAATAAAGGATATGATCCTCGCGCTCGGGCCCGCGCAGCAAATGGAATTCGATAAAGCCCGGAACCTTGTTCAACTGCGAGTCGCGATTGCGCCAGACGTCCTCAAAGGCTTGCGTCTGGTCCTTCAGGACTTTGAATCGATTCATGGCGATGAACATTGCGGGCGATCTCCTGATGCGCGAAAGCCCTCGCATAGCTTATTTTGCCTGCAAGCGCACGCCACGCCGGACGCTCTAGCCGGCGCGTCGAAACGCCGCCAATCGGCCCGCGCCGGCGTGAACTGTTTGCGCTATAATTCGTTGATCTTAGGAAGGCCTGAGAATCCGGGCGCGCCGGACGGCGAAGGTTCGATGCCCGAGCATATCAAATTCCTGCTCCGCCATGCGCTGATCGGCGTTGCGATCGGCCTTTGCGCGGTGCTGGCCATCGTCACATTTGACATCGCTCATATCGGCACGTTGATCGGACGATCGAACCAGAAATGGCTCTGGCTCGTGCTTCTTGGCGCCTCGTTCAGCTTCAGTTTCGGCGGTCTGCAAATGGCCTTCGCCATCATGCTGATGCCGCAGGATGAGCCGCGCGACGACGACTAGAGCCTTTTCACAATCCACGGAATCGTGAAAGGCTCTATCTATTTGTTTCAACGCGTTTTCTTATCGCAAAAGTCTGCAACTTTCGCGGAAAATGCTCTAGCCGGAGGATTTCTCCCCGGCCCGCCGATCGGGAACGCCGCCGGGGTTCAGCGTGTCGTGGCCGAGGCGGACGTCTGCTTCGACAGCGCGTCGGCTATCTTGTCGACATTGTATCGGAACATTTTGACGTAGGTCGGCGCGGGACCGTCCGCCGTCGAGAGCGATTCGACGTAAAGCTCGCCGCCCGGCTCCGCGCCGGTTGCTTCCGCGATCTGCTTGACGAGGCGCGGATCGTTGGAATTTTCAAAGAAATACGCCTTCACGCCTTCTTTCTTGATCTGGTTGATCAATTTCGCGACGTCGGCGGCGGACGCTTCCGTCTCCGTCGAAACGCCCAGCGGCGACAGAAGACTGACGCCATATTCGGCGCCGAAATAGCCGAAGGCGTCGTGGCTCGTCAGGATCTTGCGACGATCCTTCGGCGTCGCGTCGATCTTTTCGCGCGCATAGGCGTCGAGTTCCCTGAGTTGCGTGACATAGGCTTCGGCGTTGGCCTTGAACGCGGCGGCGTCCTCGGGGTCGGCGGCGGCGAGCGCCTTTTCGATGTTGTTCGCCCAGACGATCACATTGACAGGGCTGTTCCAGACATGCGGATCGGTGACGGTTTTGCCGTCTTCCTCCATCCTGCGAGTCTTGATTCCGGTCGAGACGACAACAGGCTTGCCATTGTAGCCCGCCGCCTTGGCGAGCCGCTGAAACCAGCTTTCAAGACCCTCGCCGCTGACAAAGGTCGCGTCGGCGCTCTTGAGAGCCTTCGCGTCATTCGGCGAGGGCTCGAATTCATGCGGGTCGCCATTCGCCGGGACGAGGCTTTTGACGCGTACATGATCGCCGCCGACCTGCTGCACGACGTCGGCGAGGACGGTGAAGCTCGCGACGACGTCAAGCGTCTTGGCGGAGGCGGCCGAGGCCGCGGCGCTGAGGGCGGCGGAGGCGAGAAGCCGGGCTATCAGGCTTGTGTAGCGCATGGAATGCTCCTTGACGAAAATCAGCCCGCAAGATGCGGACGCGGGAACAGCCGTCGCAAAGCGCCCGAGGGACTGAGCAGCAGGGAGACGGCGTAGAGCAGGCTGGCCGTGAGGATGATCGTCGGCCCCGAGGCGAAGCCGAAATGGAAGGAGACGATCAGCCCGGCGAACCCTGAAAAAGCGGCGGCGGCGGCGGCGATCGCCGCCATGCCCGCAAGCGAGCGCGCCCAGAGGCCGGCGACGGCGGCCGGCAGCATCATCATGCCGACCGCCATCAGCGTGCCGAGCGCCTGAAAGCCCGCGACCAGATTGAGCACGACGAGAAACAGAAACAGAAAATGATAGGCCGATCCGCGCCCGCCGACCGCGCGCAGAAAGCCGGGATCGAAACATTCCGCGACGAGCGGGCGGTAGACGAGGGCAAGCGTCGCCAGAGTGAAAGAGGCGATTCCCCCGACCAGAAACAGCGCCTGCGAATCGATCGCCAGAATGGTCCCGAACAGCACATGCAAAAGGTCGATGTTCGAACCGCGCAGCGAGACGATCAGCACGCCGAGCGCAAGCGAAGTCAGATAGAAGCTGGCGAAGCTGGCGTCTTCCTTCAGCACCGTGGTGCGGCTGACGAGGCCGGAAAGCAGCGCGACGCTCAGCCCCGCGACAAGCCCGCCCAAGCCCATCGCGGGCAGCGACAGCCCGCCGGCGATGAGAAAGCCGATGGCGGCGCCCGGCAGAACGGCATGGCTCATGGCGTCGCCGACAAGACTCATGCGCCGCAGCATGAGAAGCACGCCGATCGGGCCGGAGCCCAGCCCGAGCGCCATCGAGGCGACGAGGGCGCGGCGCATGAAGCCATAGTCGACGAAAGGCTCGACGATGAGCGTATAGAGGGTCAGCGTCCTGTTCCCTTCGCCGGCGCGCAGAGAGCTGCGTCTTCGTCGATGGTTTCGAGCATGGCCTCGGCCCGCTTGAGATTGAGGGGCGAGAGCGCGGCTTCTGTCGGTCCCCAGCCGATGTTTTCGCGCGCGAGCAACAGCGTTTGCGGAAAGTAAGCGCGCATCTGTTCGAAATCATGCAGCACGGCGATCACCGTGCGCCCGTCGCCATGCCAGCGCCGGACAATCTCGAGAAGGTCGCGGGTGGTGCGCGCGTCGATGGCGGCGAAGGGCTCGTCGAGCACAAGCACGCGGGCGTCCTGCAAAAGCAACCGCGCGAACAACACGCGCTGGAACTGGCCCGCCGACAAAGAGCTGATGGGGCGGCCCTCGAAACCGGCAAGGCCGACCGCCGACAGCGCCTCGCGCGCCTTTGCGGCGACGGCCGCCGGAACGGAGCCGAATGCGCCGATCCTTTTCCAGGCGCCAAGCAGAACGGCCTCGGCGACGGAGAGCGGGAAATTGCGGTCGATCTCGGCCGCCTGCGGCAGATAGCCGAAATCGCTGATCGCAAGGCCGCCGCGATCGATGCGGCCTTCGGCGAGCGGCAATGCGCCCATCAAGGCCTTGAGCAGCGTAGATTTTCCGGCGCCGTTCGGTCCTGCGATGGCCGTCAGGCTGCCCGGCGCGAAAACGCCCGAGACATGATGCACGGCCGGATGGCGATCATAGGTGATCGTGACGTCCTCGAAACGGATGGCGGCCGCGCTCATGGCAGGGCGACCGCCCATAAAATGGCGATCCAGAGCAAAGCGATCGCGACGGCGGCAGGCAGAAGGCGCCGCGCGGCGCCGCGGGCCATCAGCGAGGCTGAGAAAGGGTCTTGAAGGCGTCGCGTTTTCAGCATTGCGGACAGTTCAACCTCTGGCCGCCTTCGTGGCGACCTCATAAATGATATAACATAACATCACGGACGGTCGTCAACCGCGCATTTGAAAAAAGGACGCGCGCTCAGGGAGAGGCGATCAGACGCCCTGCATCAACGCGCCGACATGGGCCGCCGTCGACGTCGCCAGGGCGTGAAGTCCGTAACCGCCCTCGAGAAAGGAGACGATCCGGCCGCCGCAATGTTTTTGCGCCGCCTCGATCAGCTTGAGCGTGATCCAGGCAAAATCCTCGTCGTCGAGGCGCAATCTTGCGAGCGGATCGCCGCGATGTGCATCGAATCCCGCAGAAATCAGGATGAGATCGGGGCGGAACGCGTGGAGAGCGGGAAGAATGCGCGTCTCCATCGCCTCTTTGAATTCCGCCCCCCCGTCGCCCGCGCGAAGGGGAGCGTTGACGATATTGTCAACCCCTGTCTCGGTCACGGCGCCGCTGTAGGGGAAGAGCGGCATCTGATGCGTCGAGCCGAACAGGACCGCGCTGTCTTCCCAGAAAATCTGCTGCGTGCCATTGCCGTGATGCACGTCGAAGTCAATGATCGCGACGCGCTCTGCTCCATGCCGCGCCCGCGCATAAAGCGCGGCGATGGCGATGTTGTTGAACAGGCAAAAGCCCATGATCCGCTCGCGCTCGGCGTGGTGGCCGGGCGGGCGCACCTCGCAGAAGGCGTTGGCGACGCGCGATTTCGGATCCATCACCAGATCGACCGCAAAGAGCCCCGCGCCGACCGCGCGATAGGCCGCCTCGAACGAGCCGGCCGAGATGGCCGTGTCGCCGTCGAAGGAATAGGGCAGGTTTCCGGCGTCGGTCGCGGCCGCCTTGAAACGGGCGAGATGGGAGGCGCTATGGGCGCGCAGGATCGCGGTCTCGATGTCGTCA
The DNA here is from genome assembly GCF_002891535.1 of Methylocella silvestris. Classification (GTDB taxonomy): domain Bacteria; phylum Pseudomonadota; class Alphaproteobacteria; order Rhizobiales; family Beijerinckiaceae; genus Methylocapsa; species Methylocapsa silvestris_A. The sequence continues at coordinate 179,437 of NZ_PDZR01000003.1, forward strand.
CGCAGCGGCGCGGCCTCGCGGCGGAGCGCGGAGAACGCCGGATCCTTAAGCGCGGCGTCGATCGCCCGGAGCCGCGCCGGCCGCTCGGGATGGCCGGGGCCGGGATCGTGATCGAAAAAGGCGGGGTGGGTCACGAGCAGCGTTTGCGACGCGTCGCCCGCGGCGGCGGCCGAGCCCGACAATAGCTCGGTCTGCGTCATCGCGCTGGCGAGACAAAGTTTCAGGAATGAGCGCCTTTCGATCATTGCTGCGACGAGGGCCAGGCGCGATTTGAAAGCAAGATTCGGAGCGCCACCGGCCCCCGGAACGTCTTATTGTAGCAACCGGGTTCGGCGCTTGTCACGCGCCATGAATCCGGCAAACTCGGCAGAGAAATCGAAGATGAGCTTATTTTTTATGGACGCGCCCGAAACGGCTTTGCAAGATAGCGGCGATCCGCTCGAGGCGCGTTTCGAAGCCATCGCTCGCCGCGATGCGGGCGCCGGTTTCTTCTATGGCGTCCGCACGACGGGCGTCTACTGCCGGCCGAACTGCGCCGCACGGCCGGCGCGGCGCGAGAATGTGGCGTTCTTTGCAACGGGCGCCGAGGCCGAGCGCGCCGGCTTTCGCGCCTGCAAGCGGTGCCGGCCCGATCAGCCGGACCGGGCGGCGCGCGACGCGGATGCTATTCGCCACGCCTGCGGCATGATCGACGCCGCCGAAACGCCGCCCGGCCTCAAGGCGTTGGCCAAGGCGGCTGGCCTCAGCCCCTCTCATTTTCATCGCCTGTTCAAGTCGGCGACCGGCGTCACGCCGCGCGCCTATGCAAGCGCGAAAAGAGCCGAGCGGCTCGCGGCAGGCCTTGGCGCAGCGGCCCGCATCACCGATGCGATTTATGACGCCGGGTTCAATTCCGCGAGCCGCTTTTATGAATTCTCGAATGCGAGGCTCGGAATGACGCCCGGAGATTATCGCGACGGCGGAGCAGGGGCCGACATACGCTTCGCCATCGGCGAATGCTCGCTTGGCTTTGTCCTTGTCGCCGCCACAGACAAAGGCGTTTGCGCCATCTTGATCGGCGACAATCGCGATGCGCTGACGCGTAATCTACAGGAGCGATTCTGCAAGGCGCGCATCATTGGCGCTGACGTGGATTTTGGCGCGCGCCTCGCGCAAATCATCGCCCTTGTTGAGGCGCCGCAACGGCGCTTCGACCTGCCGCTCGACATCATCGGCACGGCGTTCCAGCAGCAGGTCTGGCAGGCGCTGCGGGCGATCCCGCCCGGGACGACGGCAAGCTACGCCGATGTGGCGAAGGCGATCGGACGTCCGCAGTCGGCGCGCGCCGTCGCCGGCGCCTGCGCGGCAAATCCCATCGCGGTCGCCATTCCCTGCCATCGCGTGGTGCATTCGGATGGCTCGCTGTCGGGCTACCGCTGGGGCGTCGACCGCAAACGCGCGCTGCTAGATCGCGAGAAGAAAAAGCCGTGAACGCGAGGCCAGGACCTCTTGCGCTCAGACCAACACGCCATGATGGGCGTCATATCCGATAGGCCGCGCGAGGCGCGCGCTATTTCGGCCCTTTTCCGTCAAGGTAATAATAGGGTGGCGAATAGCAGCTTTCCCAGGTGCGCAGAATGCGCTTGCCATAGGCCTCTTCTTCAAAGGCGTAGCTCGGCCGCTCGTCGAACACGTCAAGGCCCGCGTGCCTGCGGTTCCAGTGGATCAGCTCGTGCAGGATCGTCGCTTCGAGGACGATGTCGCGTTCCGGATCATTGCCTGCATTGCCGACGAGATCGCTGGCGATCAAGATCTTGTCCACGCCCTCGTAGGGCACGGTGAGGCCATACCAGTTGACCTGCATTTTGCGCCGGTAGAGATTGTCGCCGATCTTTTCTTCGCCCATGTCTTCACAGACCTCTCGATCGCTATCGACCTTGATGTAGGGCGGATCGCCCCAGCTCAAGCCGTCCGATCCGGCGCTGCGGCTCGCATAGGCGCGATAGACCTTCGGCTTGGTTTTCTTCAGATTGGAGAGATCATAAAACAGCCAGTAATAAAGGTCTGGATGTTTCTTTTTCTGATCCGAGTCCATCAACATGCGCCTCTCCTTTCCGCCGCGGCGATCCATTCGGCCGGCGTTGTCGAAGATCGTTTTGGGCAAGGTAGCAGCCTGATCCGGAAGCTGGCGTGCGGGATCGCGCATGGCGCGCGGGCGCTGTGTCGACCATCTCGCTCTTGCGCCGCCTTTCGCGCGGAGCGATACTTTGCTCGCCGCAAGCTGGGCCGAGGAAGCTTCATCTGATTGCCGATCCGCGGCGGGGCACAAACGAAGCGGAGATTTTATGCGTCCAGACGCTCTTAAATCCCAGGCCGAAAACTTTGGCGTTGCAGGCCCCGCTGCTTGGATCGGCCTTGCCGCCGCCCTTAGCGCTATGTTCAGCCTCTCCTTCGCCTGCGCGGCTCCCTTCGCGGGTTTCGCCGCCTTCGCTGGATTGACGGCGCCTCGCCGTTTCGCGATGACCCTTGCCGGCGCGGCCTGGCTCGCAAACCAGTTGGTCGGCTTTCTGCTGCTCGGCTATCCGGCGACCGCCGGGAGTTTTGCGTGGGGCGCGGCGCTGGGGCTCGCCGCGCTGACCGCGGCCTTCGCCGCTTCGATTGCGTTCCGACAAACTGGCGTCCGGCCGGTCGCGATGGGGCTTGCTTTTTTCGCCGCTTTTGCGTCCTTCGAGAGCGTGCTGTTTGCAGCGTCGGCTGTGCTGCCATCCGGTCCTGACGCCTTCGCGCCGGCCGTTGTCGCGCGCATTTTCGCGATCAACGCTTCGTTTTTCGCGGGTCTGTTGGCGGCGCGCCAGCTTGGCCGGGGAATTGGCCGCTACGTCCCGCCGCTCCTCGCGTCCTGGGGCCGCCAGTCGGCGGGGTAGGCTTGGCGACGATCTCAATGTATATTGCGATGCGAACGCTTATTGTATAATTTACGTTATAGTTATTTATAGAAGACGCTAAATGATAAGACACTACTTTATAACGACAAGAATTATTCTTTATGCATTTGGAGGAAGCCATGGCGCAGCCCGAGGACCGGCCTGAATTTCAACTGGGCCTTACCATGTCCGGCGCGATCTCCGCCGGCGCTTATACCGCCGGCGTGTTCGATTTTCTCATCGAGGCGCTCGACCAATGGGAACTCGCGCGCGAGGGTAAAATTCCCGGCGTCGATCCGGCAAAGATTCCCAATCACTTCGTTGGCCTCAAGGTGATCTCGGGCGCATCGGCCGGCGCCATAACCGCCGCCGTGGGCGCCGTCGCCTTGGCGGATCAGAATCAACAGCCGGTCTATTTCGATCCGGAAACGAAGCTCCGAACCAAATATTATCTGCCGAAGCTCTACGAGACATGGGTGGTCAAGCCGACTCTCGACGCCGGAGATCCGAAATTGCCGGATTTCCTGACCAGTACCGACATCGACGGAACACCATTTAGCGACGATGATGATTATTCCGCAACGTCCGGAATCGCCAAGGCGGCGCAATGGCCGGCGAGCGCCGTCTCCTTGCTGAATGCAAGGCTGCTCGATGGCATCGCCAAATCCGCCCTCGACGTCGGAGCGGTGCGGCCGCCGCGCGCTTTCGTTTCGGCCAGGCTTCATATTTATCTGACGCTGACCAATCTGCGCGGCGTGCCCTATCAAGTGCTGTTCGAGGGCGGCGACTATCAAATGCTCTCGCATGGGGACCGCGTGCATTACGCGGTAACCGGGCTCGGCGGGTGGCAAACGTCGAGCCGCTTCTCGGATGGCGACCTCGGCCGCGACATCGACGCCCAATCCTTGGCGGACGGCCGTCCCAATAAGCAATGGAAGGATTTCACGATCTGCGCGCTCGCTTCCGCCGCCTTTCCGGTCGGACTCGCGCCGCGGCAGATCCACGCCCTCTCCAAGGAATATGACGGCGCTGACGCCGGCGCCTTCCGGCGCTTTCCCGATGACGCCCTCGCCGAGTGCCGGCAAATCGAGCCGGCCTGGTCGGCGGGCCTCGTCGATTTTCCATTCATGACGGCAGACGGCGGCACGATCGACAATGATCCCTTCGAATATGCCAGATTCGCCTTGAAGCCCGATGATCTTTCGGCGCGCATCGATTTCTGTCTCAAAACAGTTGATCGCGCGGTCATCATGATTTCGCCTTTCCCGCCGAACAAGCCGCCGCTGGCCGCCGGGAAGCCAACAGCCGATGTTTTCAGCATCGCCGCGGCGCTGGTTCCGTCCCTCGTCGATCAGGCGCGCTTCAAGCCGAGCGAACTCGCGCTCGCCGCCAACCCCGATCATGGCAGCCGCTATCTGATCGCGCCGCGCCGCGTCGAGGCCGACGACACGGTCGATCGCTATCCGATCGCCAGCGGACTTCTCGGCGGCTTTGGCGGCTTCGTCGCCTTGTCCTTCCGCGATCATGACTTCCAGCTCGGTCGCCGCAACTGCCAGCAATTCCTCAAAGGGACTTTTGCCGTGCCGGCTGCCAACGAGCGCATCGCCTGTTGGCCGGAGGGCGTGAAGGAAAACTTCGCGGCGGCCGAGACGAAGGAGGAGAAGGCCGGGGAGAAGGAGCGGAATTATCGCCTGCTGCCGCTGTTTGGCACAGCCGCGAAAACCGTCGAACTGCCGTGCTGGCCGAGCATGTCGCGGCGCGACTTCGATGCGTTGCAAAAGCGGATCGCCGGGCGGTTCGGCGCCATCGCGCCCGTTCTCCTTCAGAACAATGTCAAAGGCGTCCTTGGATGGTTGCTCTCGCTCGCGCTGCTTCCGGGCGTCGGCGGCATCCGCAAACGGGCGCTCGACTTTATCGAGGCCGCCATCCTCACCGATCTCGTGCGGCGCAACCAGATCGAGGGCGTTGGCGATCTGTCCGATGTTCCCTACCTCGCTCCCGATGATCTGCGTGAGGTCCTGGCGCGATTGATCAATTCGGAGCGCAAGCCGCGCAACGCGCAGGAGATCGCCGAGTCGCTGGCCACGCTTCAAGCAAACGGTCCCGATGAGCGCAAAATCGAGCGCGCGCTCGACGCATTGAGCGCGAGGACCGGCAAACCGAATCTCGTCTGGCGGGCGCCCTGGACCGGCGTCGGCGGTAAAAAGCTCTACGCCTTCGCTGACTGGAAGCCGGGATTGTGGGGAGGCGCCATTCTTTTTTGTTGTTCCGTGCTCGACAGATGGCGCCGCGATGAAACGGGAAGACCCGAAATATAGTCCGCCGGCGGCTTGACGCCGCGAGGCCGACGCCATCTTCAGCCTGCGCCGTCTTCCGGATTGACAAACATGCCGGGCGGCCATTTCCTTTGCGCGAGAGTTGAACCGTCCACGCGCCGGCCCAAAGGGCGCGCAGGATGGCGCGACCGGCGCCGCAACGCGGCCAACAGCCAGGATCAACATGGCGATAGCCTCGGTATCGGAAGCGGACAGCGCCGGGCCGCGACGCATCACCGCCGTCGACAAGAAGCTCATCTTCGCCTCTTGTCTCGGCACGATCTTCGAATGGTATGACTTCTATCTCTATGTTTCGCTGGCCGGCATCATAGGCGCCCAGTTCTTCGGCCAGTTCGACGAGGCGACGGCGGATCTTTTCGTGTTGATCGCCTTTGCGGCGGGGTTCCTCGTGCGTCCGTTGGGCGGCCTGGTGTTCGGGCGCCTTGGCGATCTCGTCGGCCGCAAATATACCTTCCTGCTGACCATCCTCATCATGGGCTTTTCCACCTTTGTCATCGGGCTCGTGCCCGGCTATGGCGTGATTGGGGCAGCCGCGCCGGTCCTTTTGATTGCGACACGGCTGTTGCAGGGCCTGGCGATCGGCGGCGAATATGGCGGGGCGGCGATTTTCGTCGCCGAACATGCGCCGCAACGGCGCCGGGGCCTGTTCACCTCCTTCATTCAGGCGACAGCAACGCTCGGGCTCATGTCATCGCTCATCGTGATCCTCGTCACGAAGGCGATCTTCGGCGAGGCGAATTTCGTCAGCTTCGGCTGGCGGATTCCATTCCTTCTCTCGGTCGGGCTGCTTGGCGTTTCCTTGTGGATACGCCTCCAGCTCAATGAATCCCCGGCTTTTGCGAAGATCAAGGCGGATGGGACCGCCTCGCGCGCGCCGCTGAAGGACGCCTTCGGCAATTGGGCCAATGCGCGAATCGTGCTGCTCGCTCTGTTCGGCCTCACAATGGGGCAGGGCGTCATCTGGTATACGGGGCAGTTCTATGCGTTGTCTTTCATGCAGCAGACGCTGCGGATCGACAATTTTACGGCGAGCTTGCTGCTCATCTGGGCGATGGCGCTCGGCGCGGGATTCTTCGTGTTGTTTGGCTGGCTCTCGGACAGAATCGGGCGCAAGCCGATTATCATGTTTGGCTGCCTGATCGCCGCGGCGACCTATATGCCGATCTTCGATCGCATCACGGCGATCGCCAATCCGGCTCTCAACGCCGCCTACCAAAAGATCTCGGTCCAAGTGATCGCCGATCCCGCCGATTGCGGCAATCTGTTCAACCCGGTCGACACGCGCAAAGCGGCGACATCCTGCGATATCGCGCGTGACCTCCTGGCGAGCCATTCCATTAAATATGCGCGCGAGATGGCCCCCGTGGGCAAGCCGGCGCGGATCGCAATCGAATCGCGGCAGATCGATGTTTTTGCCGCGGCGGACGTCGCCGACCCTCAGGCGGCGCGCGCGCAACTGGATCGCAATCTCCTCGGCGCGCTGGAGCAGGCCGGCTATCCGCGAAGCGACGACGCAACGCGCGTGCGGATGGCGAACGCCCTTGACGTCTTTCGGCCGCAGGTCGCGAAGCTCATCGGCCTGTTGTTTCTTTTGGTGCTATATGTCGCGATGGTCTATGGGCCGATCGCGGCGGCGCTGGTCGAATTGTTTCCGACCCGGATCCGCTACACCTCGCTGTCGCTGCCCTATCACATCGGCAACGGCTGGTTCGGCGGCCTGCTGCCTGCCACCGCCTTCGCGATGGTCGCGGAAACGGGCGATAGTCTTTACGGGCTGTGGTATCCGATGGCGATCGCGCTCGCTTGTTTTGTGATCGGCGTCGCCTTTGTGCCGGAGACGAAGGACCGCGACATCACCGCCGGCGACTGAACGCGTCGCGGCGCAACGCAAAGCGGCCGCGCGAGCGGCCGCTGATGTTGCGGCCGGGGCGGGCGGCCACGATGACTTTGGATGTCAGTCAATCCAAAGATATGGACGGGCGGGATTATTCGCAGACGCGGACGCGACGGTAGACATAGGCGTAGCCGTCCCACACCGCTTGCGGCTCAAGCCAGCAGCGCGGCGGCGGCGGCGGGTAGCCGTAAGCAGGAGCGTAATAGGCGGGCGGCGGCGGCGCGGAATTTGCGATGGCGTTGCCGGCAATGGCGCCGACGGCGAGGCCGCCGAGCAGACCTGCCGCGACTGCGCCGGCGTCGTCGGCCTGCGCTGGAACGCTGATCGCCGCGACAAAGGATGCGGCGAGGACGCTCGACGCCAAACAAAGCCTGATCGTCTTACCCAGATGGTTCGGCATGAATGTCTCCGCCTTGCCGCCGCAGCGGCCGTTGCCTTAAGGCTTACCTTATTTCGCCTATTCGCGGCGACATTAGGTCAATCCGCCTAATAATTGGTAAGCGTGGCGCCGCCGCGCGCCATCGACCTGGAGCCCGTGTTCCGATCGGCTCGCTCCAAGCATGGGGTTGCGCGAGGCGGTGAAAGCTAAAGAAGCGCTCGAGCGGCAAATGCGGCGCCGTTTGCCAACGCGCCGCGCCGCTGCTAGAGGATTGCGCCAAAAGCGGTCGCTTGGCTTTGGCCTCGGCCCTTGTCATTTTGCGTCGGGCGAGGGCCGGAGCCGCCGGTTCCCTCGCCGGTTTAATGACATCATGCGCGAACAATGGCGATAGGGGATCGAGACAAAGGATTGCGCGCAGCATCGGAAGCAGCGACGAACGCCGCTCGGATGAGCAAGCGCCGATCAATGCTGCTGCCAAAAAACGCCGGCTTAGCTCAGTTGGTAGAGCAACTCATTTGTAATGAGAAGGTCGCGGGTTCGACTCCTGCAGCCGGCACCAAATCGACCGCCAATGCCATCCTAATTTGACCAAGCATCGTCGAATATGCTGAAGAAGTTTGCGGTTAGCGTCCAACATAATCCCATTTTGTTCATTGACATCCGCCTCATTTGTTGGCCTAGGCGAAGCTATCAGCAGGATGAGGCCAACAATGGCCCTCACAGACGCCGCGATTCGAGCCGCGAAATCTCAAGAAGGCCGCACACTTAAGCTGTCCGACGGCGGCGGCCTGCAGCTTTGGGTGACGCCTTCCGGTTCGAAGCTCTCGAACATGGCTTACCGGTTCGGCGGCAAGCAGCTGAAGCTCAGCCTTGGACCTTACCCAGCCGTTGGTCTTAAGAATGCGCGCGAAAAGAAGGATGCAGCCAAGCAGCTTCTGACGGCAGGCCTTCACCCAGGCCAACAAAAAAAGTCTATGTCTCGGACGAAGGCCAACGCCGCGGCTAACACTTTCGCCGTCATCGCCGACGAGTTATTGGCAAAGAAGGGCCGAGAAGGCCTGGCGCCGGCGACCCTCGAGAAGGTGCGATGGCTCCTCGAATTCGCACGGCCTAGTTTGGGCGGTCGCCCCATAGGGACGATCACGGCGCCAGAAGTTCTTGCCGTGCTCCGTAGTGTCGAAAGTCGCGGTCGGCATGAAACCGCCAGACGCCTGCGCTCAAGGATCGGCGAATGCTTTCGTTATGCCGTCGCCAGCGGACGAGCGGATGTCGATCCGACATTTGCACTCCGGGGAGCCTTGACCGCGCCGAAAGTGACCCATCGAGCCGCGCTGACCAATTCGAAAGCCTTTGGCGGCCTCCTTCGTGCGATCGACGACTACGACGGCTCGCCGGAGGTTCGGGCCGCTATGCAATTATTGGCACTAACATTCGTGCGTCAGGGAGAGTTGCGGTTCGCGGAGTGGAGTGAATTCGACATTGACAAGGCAGAATGGGCGATTCCTGGCGCTCGTATGAAGATGCGCCGCCCTCACCGGGCGCCGCTTGCGCCGCAAGCCATCGTCATTATTCAGGAATTGCGCACCATCACGGGACACGGACGGCTGGTGTTTCCCTCGGTTCGATCCGCCTCTCGGTGCATGAGCGAAAACACCATCAATGCTGCGCTTCGACGCATGGGGTTCACCAAGACCGACATGAGCGGTCATGGATTTCGCGCTGTCGCCAGCACAATTTTGAACGAAAGCGGCAAATGGAACGCCGACGCCATTGAAGTTCAATTGGCGCACGTCGAAAACGACACCGTCCGTCGCGCCTATCACCGCGCAGACTACTGGAGCGAGCGGGTCGCCATGATGACCGATTGGGCCAATCGCTGCGACGAATTGCGGAACGGCGGAATTGTTGTCCCCCTCCGAGCCTAAGCAGCAAGTCTGGGAACGAGATCGGCGGGTCATCGGCGCCGTCGCTCGGCGTCCGCGCCGCAGCTAAATGGAGAGAGATGGGAGTGCCCGACACGATGAAACGGGGCATTCCTATATTGTTGTTATAACTTTTTATCCTAAAAGCTACTTCGTGACGTCGATCGCCGCGATTGTCGGGAGGGAAGGAAAGGGGACAGGGCGACCAGGCGCCTTGCCGTCCTTGAGGGCCCTTGGAGGTTATCTTGAAACCGGGGATATGGTCTTCGTCCTTGACGCCAACCCCGATTTCCAGCCATGGCTCATCGACCGGTCTCTTCGCCCAAGCTTCAACGTTCTTTCGCCATGTCTTCTCCGCACGGATGACGCGACCTTGGCAGTTCACGCTACAGAAAGTGACGACAGTCCTATTTAGCTGTATGCAGATATCGAGCACAAACATTCGATCAACGAGATCCTTAAGGGTGGCTTCGCCTGGCGGAGCGCATCAGGTGTAGGCTTTTGGATTTGATGCGAAGACGATTTGTCGGGATTGCCGCGTTTGGGCGAAGGTTTAGCCTTGACCGGCGCGGCGCCGTCGCGATCATGATTGGACTTGCGCTTCCCGTCGTCATCGGAATGGTTGCGCTAGGAACGGAAATCTCTTTTCTGCTCTATAAAAAACTTCAGATGCAGGCGGTCGCGGACTCGGCCGCGCTCGGTGGGGCCGTAGCGCTTCAAAGCGGCCATCCCGCCCCGGGGGTGGAAGCACGCGGGATTTCGAGTTTCCTCGGCTTTGTCGACGGCGCCGCCGGCGTAACCGTCGCGGTCAATAATCCGCCGACGACCGGCTCCGCGGCGAATAATGCTTCCGCGGTGGAAGTGATCGTCAGTCAGCCTCAGACGCTCAGCATGGTCAGTCTGTTCGTCAGCGGACTCTTTACGGTTGGCGCGCGCGCCGTGGCGACGCGCGGCACGACCACCTCTTGCGTGCTGCAGCTTGGCGCTTCCGGCCAGTTCATCATGAATAATGGGGCGACAGCCAATCTTTCCGCCTGCGGTCTTTCGGTCGATTCAACAAGGGCGGCCGCGCTATCATTGACCGGCGGCGCACAGCTGAATGCGGTCTCCGTATCCGTCGTCGGCGGTTCTTCAATCACCGGCGGCGCGGCGGTGATTCCCGCCAGCGGATTGAAAACCTCACAGGCGAATACCGCAGATCCCTATGCCAGCGTGGTCATGCCGACCATGCCGACGGGCTGCGGCGGCGGCACCGCGAAGCAGGTTCAGGGAAACAACCAGACGATCGGTCCGGGCGTCTACTGCCTCGGCATTTCGTTCAATTACGGATCCGCGACAATGACGCCCGGCGTTTACTTCATCGACCGGGGAACGTTCAATGTTGTGGGGGGCGTGTCGCTGACGGCGACGGGGGTGACGATCATTCTCACCAAAAGCACGGGCAGCAGTTACGCCAATCTCAGCTTCAGCAATGGCGCGACCGTCAATCTCAGCGCGCCGACAAGTGGCGCAACGGCGGGGATTGCCGTTTTTGGCGATCGCAATGCTCCAGCCTCCAACTTCAACACGGTGACCGGCGGGACCGCCCTCACCGTCAATGGCGCCATCTATCTTCCCACGCAGCAGGTCAGTTTTCAGAACGGCTCCGGCAATGCTTCCGCCTGCACACAATTGATCGCCGCCACGATCACGCTCACGGGCGGATCACAGTTCCAGAACAATTGTCCGACCGGCGTTGTCGGAATTGGCGCCGCTGGAAACACGCTCGTCGAGTGACGCGACGTCAAACTCCGGCCTTAATGCTGCAGAATGTTGCAAGCTGTCGCGCCGAGCGTGGTGGTGTTTCCGCTCCCGAACGGCGCAGTGGTTCCCGGCCACGGGATTATAAACTGGAACGTGTACGTCGCAGCTACCTGCACGCCGCATGAGGGATATGTCACGGAGAATGCGGCGGGCAGGACGGTGACGCCCCATGCCTGCGCGACGGCGTAACTCTGAATCTGGCTGGCCGAGCCGCAGAGCGTGCTGTTGACCGCAGCGCAACGCGCCGCCGACTGAGCGGCCCAGTTGAGCGTCGTATTGGCCCAGAGCATTCGTCCCATATCCATAATGCCGATGAGGAACAGGAGGAGCACCGGCAGGATCAAGCCGAATTCGATGGCGGCCGTACCCTGCGAAGCCGCTACACCTTTCGACTTCCGAATCGGCGTCATTGCTCAGTTCTGCCTGAAGAGCGACGTGGCGGTTAACGTCGCCGGCAGCGGCAGCCCCAAATTGGACAGAATGGTTTGATGCGCAAGCGCCGCATTGATCTGAATATATTGTCCTGGCGCATAGCCGTTGGCGCATGTTGACGTGCAGGTCGTCGCCGTGATGCCAGTAGCTGCCGGACAGCCGCAGAATTGCGATGGCGCCGGCGTTGCGGTGAGGCCGGTTGCTCCACTGGCGCTCACCACCGCGCTGGCGATGCCGGAGGAACTCCATCCGTTCTTGGCCGCATACATCATGCCCGCTTCGACGGCGGCGCTTACCTGCATCCCCTGATAAACGGCGAGGCCGATCTCGGTAACTCCCGCGATCAGAATAAGCAGAAGGGGGGTCGCCAGCCCGAATTCCAGCGCCGCCGTGCCAGCTTCGTTCCGGCGCCGTAACGCTTTGCCAGGCGCCAACTTGAGCGCCCGCACGCAACCCCGGCGTGTAATAGAAGTTGAAGCGTGTATTAGCTTTAACAATACTACCATTGGCGTGCTTAAGCTCAGCAGAATATAAATAATTCTAGGCTCTTGTGAAATAATATGCCAATTAATATTTGAAGATAACGCGCACTTATTAGTACGATGATGTGATTAAGCAGCGCCGGGTTGGAGCGTCCGCTCGTCGGTATGTTTGAAATAATGAAGGGAACCCCGATGAGCGGATTTTACAAGAATATCGTTAGCTGGCTTTCTATCGACTCGGAACAGGGCGTCACCGCAATCGAATATGGGCTGATCGCGTCCTTGATCGCCATTGCGATAATCGTCGCCGTGACGCTTGTTGGCACCAACCTCGCCGGTTTGTTCACCTATGTCGCGGGCAAGGTGGTCGCCCCGTAGGCTTTCGGCGCGCCGGCGCGCGGATTTTTCGGCAGCGATCAGGTTTGAGCTTTCATAATCCGCTTTTTGGCAATTTAGTCGAGGCTGCTCATGGAGAACCTGGCCGATGCCGTCGTCCGAACCTTGGTCGGCTTGGCGCACCATGCGGGCGGAGCTTACAGCTGGACGCGCCTCCGCGCTATTCATTCGCCTTTGCGCCGTCGCCTGGTTTCTCGTTTTGGGCGCGGCGTCCTTCACGGGCGTCGCCACGCTGATTGGAGACATCGCGAGCGGCCAGCCGAGTCAGGGCGCTTGGGCGGCTTTGGTTTCGGAAGGGTGCATCGTTCTCTTCTACGCGATCATCTGCTGTATCATGTTGATACGGCCCGATCCGGTAAGTCGCGCCAACGGGTTCGGACCCGCGCTGCTGGCGCTGGCCGGCAGCTATGGCGCATGGTTGATTCCCCTGCTGCCGCGCGGCCCCGAACTGCCCGCGCTAAATGTGGCGTCAGCGGCGGTTCTCATCTTCAGCGAGTCGCTGATGATTTACACGCTGCTGTTCCTGGGCCGGTCATTCAGTCTTACGCCCCAGGCGCGGAAGCTTGTCACCAACGGCCCTTACGCCATCGTCCGGCATCCGCTTTATTTGGTGGAGGAGGCCGCGATCGCGGGCATACTGTTGCAATATGCCTGGTTCGCCGCGCTGCCGCTCCTCGCGGCTCATGTCGCCGTGCAGATTCGGCGCATGCAGATCGAGGAAAAGGTCCTGCTGAAGGCCTTTCCGGAATATGCCGCATATGCTCGGCTGACGCCGCGCCTTATTCCCGGCGTGTGGTGACGGCGCTCGCAATGGCGTTGCACGAGGCGGCGATCGTTTCTCCAGCCATTCAAAAAAGGGGGATCAAACGCGCAACTTAGCATCAAGCGTAGTCCGCTATTTTAGGCTCGACTCCAAGCGTGGCGTCACCGCGATCGAATATGGCCTCATCGCCGCCCTGATCGCGCTCGCGATCATCGCGGCGGTGACGCTTGTTGGAACGAAGTTAAGCGCTGTCTTCGCCTACGTCGCGGGGAAGGTGGTCGCCCCCTAGTCGTTTGAACGTCAGTCTGTCGCCAGGGAGTCGCAATCGGACGCCGTGTTGAGGGTTGCCTTGCGGTCTGGTTGACGAGCCTCCACGTTGGAAAACGAAACAGCAATCGATCAGGTCATCTGTTAGATGCAAGGAAATCGCGGCAAGAACGTTCATGAACCTTCCTTTCATTTACGCACTCCCTTGGGCGGCGGCTCTTATCATTCTTTTCGCCAGCGCTACAAGAGATTTGAAGGATCGGATTATTCCGAACGAATACGTTGTGATTGTCGCCGCGATTGGCGTTGCGCAGTGCATAGCGACAAGACCTGGTCTTGCCTGGGTCAGCCTGCTCGCGGCCGCCGGCACATTAATTGGGCTAGGCTTTCTCGCCCATTGGAATCTGATTGGCGGTGGCGACGTGAAAATGATCAGCGCCGTCACGCTGCTTGTTCCGCCTAATCAGGCGCCCGTGCTGCTCATCGACATCGCGTTGGCCGGAGGCGTGCTCAGCTGCATGTATCTCGCCGCGCATCATGCGTTCAGGGGAATAACCGTGTCTCAGGCAGCAGAAGCGGGATTTGCCCCACCTGTGAGCAGACTTGCTCGACTGGTCAAGACGGAGCACGCCCGGATCGCCGCAGGCGATTCGTTGCCCTATGCGCTGGCTATCCTGGGCGGCGTCATTGCATACATGGCAAGAGAGTTCATTTGATGCTGTTCCGCAAACTCTTGGTCGTTTTAGGCGCCGTCTTCGTGATTGCGGGCATCGGGCTCTGCATCGCGTGGGTGGGTCAGCTGAGAAATCGGGAGGTCGAAGTCACAGGCCCGGCCGTAAGCCCGGCTGGAATCGAACAGGCAATATTGTCGGCGACGCAAGCCATTCCTGCGGGCGCGTTGCTGCGGAGCGACGATATCGGCTGGAAGGACGTCGGAGCCGCAGGGGTTCAGGCCGGAAATCTCATGCGGGGCCAGGTTTCGGAGACGGAATTCTTCGGCGCGATTACCCGGCGCGGTTTCGCCGCTGGCGAAGCGCTGATCGCGAGCGACCTTGTCAAACCCAATGATCGGCGATTTCTGGCCGCCGTACTTAAGCCCGGACGCCGCGCCTTGTCCGTCTCCGTCGATGCGGCGCAGAGCGGCGCAGGGCTGGTCTTGCCAGGAGACTACGTCGACGTGATTTTAACGCAGGACTTCGGCGATAAAATCGATATCGGGCGCAGAACAGTCAGCGAAACGGTGCTTTCTAATGTGCGGATAGTCGCTGTTGATCAATCGCTCGATGCGCAACTGAGTACGGTCGCCGAGCACACCGCGCTTGGCGCAGACTCCCGTATTCCGAAGACGGTCACGCTCGAATTGTTTGAGCGTCAAGCGGAGACGCTTCTGGTCGCCGCGCAGCTCGGCAAATTTCAGCTCGCGGTGCGACCGCTTATGGGCTCCAGCGACGTCCAGATTGAAGACGAACAAGTAGCGAAACCGCTTTGGGCGTCCGACGTTTCGCCGGCTCTCAAGCGATTCGCCCCGGCGCCGCCAACCTTGGCGAAGACAGAGCCCCAGCCGACGCCGCCATCGGCGCCATTGCCTTGCGAAAAGTCTGCAGCGGGCCCGCTCGAATGTTCGGTTCGGCGCCCTCCACCCGCTTTGTCACGCTATCGTGCTCCAGCTGGGGCGCCGGGTCAGATTTCGCAATCGCCGTCCGGCACGCCGCCAAGGGAGGCGCTTAATGAATAACATCGTGAGCGATCGCACATCATGACCTCATCTCGTTCAGGGACGCCAAATGCGAAGATTTTCGTGTCCGATCTCGATTCGGAGGGCGTAATTCGCCAAGCCCTCGATGATCTTGGCGTCAATGACGCCGAGTTCGTAGCGGGAGACGTCGTAACCGCCGCCGCCGCGCTCGCCACGCAGACGAGCCCGAAGCTGCTGATTGTCGACATCAGCGGCGTCGCCGACCCCGTCTTACGCATCGATGAACTTGCTGAACGGTGCGAACCAGATGTTGGCGTGGTCGTGATTGGCGATCGCAACGATATCATCCTCTATCGCAACCTGAGGAACGCAGGCGTCGTAGAATATTTCTTTAAACCGCTGGTGCGCGATGTCGTTAAGCGCATCTGCAACAATGTCTTGACCGGGGATGATAAGCGGGCGACCCCGCGAACGGCCAAGCTCATATTCGTTCTCGGTCTGCGCGGTGGCGTCGGGGCGACGACGATCGCCGCCAACGCGGCCTGGTATCTGGCGGAAATACGGCAGCGCTGGGTTATGCTGGTTGATCTTGACCTTTATAGTGGGGACGCGGCGCTTCAGCTTGACGCCGCTCCCAGCCACGCGCTCCGCGAGGCGTTCGAAAAACCCGAGCGCGTCGACAAGCTCTTCATTGAACGCGGAAGGATTCATGCGGCCGAGCGCCTGGACCTGCTGGCTTCTCTCGAATCGCTCGGAGAACCCTTCGCGATAAGCGAAGATGCCGTTCTGTCGTTGTTAACAAAGCTGCAGCAACGATATCGCTTCGTTTTCGTTGACTTGCCGGTCAGCTTGGCAATAGGCTTGAACCGAGTTCTGCACCAGCCAAGCGCCTGTCTGTTGGTCAGCGACGGTAGTTTGGCGTCAGCGCGCGAAGTGGCGCGCTGGCGTGTGCAGATCGGAGCGAACACACCCGAGCGCAGAACATTGCTTATCGTCAACATGAGCGGAGCTCCAGGCAGCTTGCCGGAGGCGGAGTTCATTCGTGCGGCTGGCCAGAGCCCCGACATCACTATTCCCTATGATCGCGAAATCGCGGTCGCTTCAAGCTTGGGGATAAAGGCCACGCAGAAATGCGCCTCGCTGAACCAGGGCATAGTCCGGTTGCTGCATGACTTGATGGGAGAGCCCGCGCAGGCGCCGCGTTCGATACTTAGCCGGATCTTTGGTTGAACATGGGCAGCTTTGGCCGAAAAAATAAGGGTGACTCTCCGACCTCGCATCCCGAGCAAGCGGCCTTGACGGAATCGGCGAGCGGAAGCGGCGCAACGATCGCCGCGAGATCCAACATAGCCGCCGCTAAGGAATTCATTCGAGACCAGATCTTTAAGCGCATCGAGCCCCTGGTCGCGGTGCGGATCAGCAATCAGGAGCTCGCGATCTTTGTTAACCAACTGGTCGCCGAAATCGCGAATGAACGAAAATTTCTTCTGAACCACGATGAGCAGCACACGCTCGCGACGAGCATCGTCGACGAGATGGTCGGGCTTGGCCCGATCGAGCCGCTTTTGCGTGACCGAACCGTAGCCGATATCCTCGTCAACGGACCACGCATGATCTACGTAGAGCGGCGCGGCAAGCTTGAGCTGACAAATCTACAGTTCCGAAACGACGCCCATGTCCTGCACGTCGCCCAGCGCATCGCATCTTCGATCGGACGACGTATCGATGAATCCAGCCCCATGCTCGACGCAAGATTACAAGACGGAAGCCGCGTCAATGTCATTATTCCGCCGCTCAGCCTGAAGGGTCCCTGCGTATCGATCCGCAAATTCTCAAAGACCAGTCTAGATTTCAATAGTTTCATCGCAAGCGGCACGGTCTCGCCAGAGCTCGCCCAGGCGCTTGAAATCGCTGCGCGTTGCCGTCTGAATATTATCGTCTCCGGGGGCACCGGCTCGGGCAAAACGACCATGCTCAATTCTCTTTCGCGCATGATCGACCACGGCGAGCGCATCATCACCATCGAGGATGCGGCTGAACTTCAGCTTCAGCAGGTTCACGTCGTTCAATTGGAGACGCGGCCGCAGAACATCGAGGGGCGCGGCGAAATCAACCAGAGGGATCTTATGCGCAACGCGCTCCGGATGCGGCCAGACCGCATCATAATGGGCGAGGTGCGCGGTTCGGAAGCGTTCGACATGATGCAGGCTATGAACACGGGACATAATGGCTCCATGTCAACGGTTCATTCGAACACCGCTCGCGATGCGCTGGCGCGTATCGAAAACATGATCTTGATGGGCGTCGGCAACTTGCCGATAAGGGCGATTCGAGCTCAGATCGCGAGCGCAATTGACCTCGTGGTGCAGACCGAGCGCATGCGAGACGGCGTTCGGCGCGTCACTGAGGTCATGGAGGTTGTCGGGCTCGAGGGGGATGTGATCACGCTTGGAACCCTGTTTAAATACAAATTCCAGGGTGAAAACCCAGACGGTAGCCTCAAAGGCTATTTTGAGGCGACAAAGTGCCGACCGCGGTTTCTTCCGCGGCTCGAGTATTTTGGGTTGGGTTCGGTGTTTCTGCAGACGCTTGGCGCGGACGAAAAAACACTCGAGGATTAAACCATGCTGCCTTTCGGTCCGCTGGCGCTGATTACGCTTCTTTTTGGCGCCACAGCGATAGCGGTCGGTCTTGTTATTAGCCGAAGCGCGGCTGCGGAGATGGCCAGGCGTTTGAACCTCGTCGCTATTTCCGAGAACAGACAACTCCCGGCCGACACGCTCGCCGAGTTGGTTAAAACCCGAACCAAAAAATTCGACGCGCAGGCAAGACGCATATTTACGATCGGAATCGAGCATACCTGGGCAATGCAGGCCAGCTCGCTTGCACTGGTTGTGATAGCTGTCGCGTCGGCCGGCGGCGCGTGGGCCTTGTCTCACAATATATTGGGCTTTTCGCGAGTGCTCGCAGCCGGCATGGCCTTCTTTGCATCCTATTTGGGGCCGCGCCTGCTCCTGGCGCGCAGGCAGAAGAAGGCCGAGCGCCAATTCATGGATCTATTTCCAGACGCCGTCGACACCGTAGCCCGGATGATTCGGGCGGGTTTGCCGATCACGGCTGCGGTGCGAACCATCGCCTCCGAAGGGACGGTGCCGGTCAGTACGGTATTTGCAATGATCGCTGACGAGTTGAAGATTGGCGTTCCAATCGAGCAGACGCTGGACGCGAGCAGCCAGAAAATTGGGCTTGCAGATTTCCGCTTTTTCGCCGTGGCCGTCGCTTTGCAGTACTCCACCGGGGGCAATCTGACGGCAACGCTGGAAACTCTTGCGCAAATCGTCAGGAAGCGCCGCGCGTTGCGCCTCAAGGCCAAAGCCGCGACCGGAGAAATTCGCGTCACAGCTTATGCGCTTGGCGGAATACCGGTTCTGACTTCGGCCGCGTTATTCGTCTTGCAGCCCGGCTATTTGGCGCCTTTGTGGACCGATCCGCGCGGTCCCGTGATCCTCATGACCGCGGCCGGCTTGCTGTTGCTGGCGTATCTTTCAATGCGAATGATCATGCGCGGAGTGACCGCCGCATGAAATTGACCTGAGGAAATTCATGTCGGACTCACTGCTTTGGCGATTGGCGACGGTTCGAGACCTGATGGCGCCGTTGGGCGTCATTGCGCTTGTTATCGGTGGCGCGGCCCTGATCGCCTCGAGCCATCGCACGCGTAGGGATCTGGTGGCGCGGCGCGTGGACAGGCTTCAACCCCCAATCTCCAATGCGTCGAGCGACGACGAACCGGAGATGCATCCGGCGGCGGCGCGAGCGCCCCCCCTCCTCGCATTGAGCCTGTCGCCAGCGGAGCGGCGCCAGGTGGTGTGGCTGTTTTCCAGGCTTCAGACGCCCGCCCACCAAGCCCTTCTTTATTTCAGCGTGGCGAGGTTGGGCATTGCCGCAAGCTTCGGCGTGCTGACGTTGATATTTGCCGGGCGTGTTTCGATCCTGGCGGGTTCATTGTTGACGCCGCTCCTGGCGGCGCTGGCGGCGACTGCATTTGGCTGGATATTGCCCGCCATCTTCATTGCTTTTGGGGTGCGGCGGCGAACCAAGGCCGTCGCAGCCGGTCTTCCCGACGCGCTCGAACTGCTGGTTGTGTGCGTGGAGGCCGGCCTCTCGCTCGAAGACGCCCTTCAACGGGTCGCCCAGGAGCTCAAGAATTCTCAGCCAGCGCTGGCTGACGAGCTTACGCTGACCTGGGCGGAAATTAATATTCTGCCAAGTCGCGAGCAGGCGCTTGCCAACCTGGCGGATCGCGTGAACGTCCCAACCGTCAAGTCCGTCGTCAGCATGATTTCACAAAGCTTGCGCTATGGCACGCCGCTCGCCCAGTCGCTACGCGTGGGGGCGACCGAAATGCGCAACGACCAAATGACTCTGCTGGAGGAACGCGCAAACCGGCTGCCAGCGCTCATGACTATTCCAGTTATGCTTTTCATTCTGCCGACGCTTTTTTTGATCGTCGGCGGACCGGCGGCCCTGCGATTGATCGACATGTTCCGGGGCGGGATGTCGCATTAGATCCAATGAGATCTGCTTTCGTTTTCGAATTTTGGACGTATTGGGTCGCTTACGAAAAGATTATCTGGCGCGTTCTCGTTTGAGGCGCAGCCAGGGGCGCTGAAATCAGCCCGTCGCCAACTTAATATCGTGAAGCTCAAGCCGGCTTTAACGAAAAATCGTCATAATTTTACCAGAGTTTAACTTTCTTCTATCATAAATTGACTTCCCGTTTTCGCGACTACGAAATACGAAGTATTCAAATCTGATCTCCTACATGAATGGCTAAGTTCGTGGTTTGGGCCGACAAAATTGTCGGCCGAGACTATCGGGGCGCTTTCGATCCAGCGCCGCATCGTAAATTTGCCGGCAGCTTCGCTCGAGCGCGCCGATCTTTGCCTATTAGCGACGCGTCAACGAGAGCACGCGTTTTTTCACCCCACATTTGTCGCCAATCCATCTTGGGTCAGTGGTCTGAAGAGACTGAAAGGCATGGCGCATGCTGAACGGACTGGAGGACGTCAACCATGCCGCGCGCTGCCAGGCTGCGTCGACGGCAGATCTACGACTGCCGCGCCCCCAAATCACCGCGGTGTTCGCCGCGGCTCTCTTGGCGACCGGCATGGGGTTGGCCGAAACCCAGCCAGCGAATGCGCAGGCCGGAAGCACCGTGCAGTACGAGCCCGCGCAAGCGCGGCGCGTTGCGGTGACACGCTTCAAGTCCCGCACATTCCGGTTGGATACGCCGTTTGCTTCGGCTGTCGTCGGTTCGGCTGACATCGCCGACGTCCTGCCTATGTCGGATCGCGTGCTCTACATCCAGGGGAAGAGAGTCGGAACGACTAATGTATCCATCTTCGACAAGGACAAGAAGCTGATCAGCGTAATTGATCTCGAAGTGACGATTGATGTCCAGAACATCGCAGCGAAAGTTCGTTCCGGCACTGAGAGCCGTGGGATCAAGGTCTCTAGCAGCAACGACCAGATCGTCTTGAGCGGCGAAGCGAGAAATGCCGTGGATGCGGACCGGGCGATGTCAATCGCCAAATCAATGGTCACGACCGCTGATGGAAAGCCACCGGACGATCCTGGCAAGTTCGTCATTAACGCCATGAGCGTTGCCGCCTCGCAGCAGGTGTTGCTGAGAGTCCGATTCGTAGAAGTAAGTCGCATCGCGGAGCGCGACATCGGAGTAAACTGGTTCGGCGCGGCAAATAAAACTCAAACCGCCGGCGTCAACACTGGAAATGGCGGCAGCGGCGCCTCTCAAGTCGGTCAAAGTCTGACCCCAACGGCTGGCGGCATTCCCGTGTTCAATGCGGTAGGGACATTGGTGCCGGGCGGGCTCGCAGGGGCCACAGGCGCCTTGCCGTTCGGTGTCGGATTGATCAAACTCGCCGGCGGCAACGTTGACGTTCTCATCTCAGCCCTGGAAAAAAAAGGTCAGGCGCGCCGGCTCGCGGAGCCGGACCTCATCGCGCTTTCCGGCGACACGGCGAGCTTTCTCGCCGGCGGCGAATATCCCGTGCCCTCTGTGCAGTCCTCCTCCGGAACGACGCCCGTCGTCACCACACAATATTACCCCTACGGCGTACAGTTGACTTTCATTCCTACCGTTCTCGCCAGCGGGATCATCAATCTGCGCCTGAACCCTTCCGTCAGCGAATTGGATTACAAGAATACCGTGGTGACCTCTGGCTTTGCGATCCCGTCGATTACCAAGCGGGAAGCGCGTACGACCATCGAACTCCGCGACGGTCAGAGCTTCGCCATCGCTGGCCTTCTCCAGTCGGATAGCACGCACGATGTGAACCAAATTCCGTGGCTCGGTTCCGTGCCAGTTCTCGGCGCCTTGTTCAGCAGCAAGTCCTACCAACAAAATGAGACCGATCTCGTGGTGATCGTCACGCCTCATCTCGTCGCGCCGGCGGCGCCGGGGCAGGTCCTCGCGACGCCCTTTGACAAAACCCTGCCAGCCAATGACGTCGACTTTTTCGTGATGGGACGTCCCGAACTCCGCAAGCAATATACCGACTATGTGACGTCGGGCGGGGGGTTGAACGGTCCTTATGGTTATATAATGCCCCTTGAACCGAGGTAGGGAGCGGCGCGATGCTAGAGAACGCGCGTATTGCGAAACAATGCGGCTTGATTGGCCTCATGATTCTGTCTGCCTGTAGCAGCGCGCTGGCCCAGGACGCCCGTTGGCAGTGTCATTGCTTCGCCCCGCCGCCTGCTCGTGAAGCGATGCGGGACGATCCATTTTGGGACGAATTCGGATATTATTTTCAACGGATCGATCGCGCATCCGTCGTTTCTGGCGATGCAAGAGATGTGAATGCGACGACTCACATCATCGACCCTTGGCCGCGCAATGTCGGCAACCGGCGCATTCCGGCAAACGGCCAGCGCATGGTCGGCGCAATCGATCGATACCAGAACCCTAAGTTGCTCGGCGCCAAGGCGCCGACCCTTTCTCCGATCATTATTCAAAGCCTGACCGGGAGCGGCGGCAACGACTCCGGGTCCAGCGGCATGGGAGGCGGAGGTGGGCAATAAG
>NZ_PDZR01000040.1 GCF_002891535.1 Methylocella silvestris
AAGGCCAGATCACAAAGCTGAAGCTCGTGAAGCGCCAAATGTACGGACGGGCAAAACTCGATCTGCTCGAAGCCCGCCTTATCGGCGCATGTTGATCGACAGCTGCACCAAGAGTGCGTCAGAGCCCAATTCATGCTCCGAATTGTGAGAACCGGCTGCTGGGGTCCGATTTTTTGACAGGGAAACGGGCGTCGTCTGCGATTTCCGCTGCGCGTTCCCGAGCTGCTGTCACCTCATCGTATCAGATCAGCGACGAAGGCCGCGCCAATCTTCTTCCTGGGTCGCGCGCACATCGTTATGGACGAAATGAACGAGACGCGCGCGCTGACGGTTAAAGCGGCTTGGCTCCGTCGGCGATTTGCTTCAGGGAGGCCCGCCGGAAGTTTAGCCTTGAGGGCGTAGGTCAAACATCCGATGGTTATGCCGCAAACAAAGACAGCAAGACGCTTGCGGACGGTGGCGCTGATAAGGAGGAAGGCCGAAGTCTGACGATCGTTTCAGCGCCGGCGGCTGCGTCGCCCGAAATTTCGGAGCGTCCCCCGCCGTCACGTTCACGGCGCAAGACAAATTGCGTTTCCTTGCTGAGGCGGACCGCGCCGCGGGCGTCTCCGGGGCGATCGGCGCGATCGTGCGCCGCGAGGAGCTTTACTCGTCGTCCCTGACGGACTGGCGGCGTCAGCGCGCCTCCGGCGTCTTCGAAGCGCCAAGCCCTGCCGGGCGCGGCCCGAAACCGCCGTGCTAAACCCCTTAGCGGCGGAACTTGCCCGTTCACAGCAAGACAATGTCCGCTTGAAGAAGCGCCTGGAGCGCGCCGAAGCGATCATTACCTGCCATGGCGCGAATAGCATTTGCAGAATAAAAGCGACCGAATAGTCTTTAGCGTCAATTTGGGAAAGATATGCTATGCGGCAGGTTGGTCTGATTCTTGAGGACGGGTTCCAATTGATGGCGCTGGCGGCGCTTTCGGCTTTCGAACTCGCCAATACCGAACTCGGTAACGAAGGATATCAGCTGACCGTGCTGTCCGAGCGTGGCGGAACTATCCGGTCCTCTATGCACACGGCGATCGAGACCGTGGCCCTCGGCGTCATGCCCGATACGCTGATGGTTGCGGGGGCGCTCATACCCTCCCCCATCTCTCCGGGGTTGCGTGACTATATTGCGCGCGCCGGGAACGAGGCACGACGGGTTGCCGGCGTCTGCACAGGCGCATTCCTGCTGGCCGAAGCTGGTCTACTTGACGGTCGCACGGCCACCACCCACTGGGCTCATGCGCTGAACCTTAGGTCTCGATTTCCCAAAGTCACCGTGGATGATGACCGCATCTTCATCCGCGACGGCAATATCTGGACGTCGGCCGGAATGTCCTCGGCCATCGACCTTACGCTGGCGCTGATCGAGGAGGATCACGGGTCGGCGCTCTCGCGCTCTATCGCCCGCAGGCTGGTCGTTTACCATCGCCGCCCCGGTGGTCAGTCGCAATTCTCGGCCCTGCTGGAACTGGAGCCCCGATCCGACCGGGTGCAGCGCGCGCTGACCTATGCCCGCGAGAACCTTCGTAAACCTCTCTCGGTCGAGGAACTGGCCGAAGCAGCCAGCCTGTCGCCCCGTCAGTTCAGCCGGGTGTTTCGCGAGGAGACCGGACAGTCGCCCGCCAAGGCCATCGAGATGCTGCGCCTCGAGGCTGCACGCGTGATGCTTGAAGAGGGGCGGCATCCGATGGACATCGTGGCCCGCGATACCGGCTTTGGCGACCGCGACCGGATGCGCCGTGCCTTCCTGCGCAGCTGCGGCCAGCCGCCAGCCAGCCTGAAGCGCAGCCTCAAATTGATGGAAGACAGCACAGCGGCGTGACCGGATTTGCCGTATCTATGTCGCTTCAGTCGATCGTTCCACACGCTAACCTCCCTCCATTCCCACAGAGTGGAGAAATGACATGGAGCAGACTTCAGGTAACGGCCGGCTGGATACCAGCCACGGCCGCCTTGCCATCAGGGAGGACGGACCCGATGGCGGCATCCCCCTGATCCTGCTGCAGCGTTTTAGCGGAACAGTGGACGATTGGGATCCGGCATTGATCAAGGCCATATCGGCCGACCGGCGCGCCATCTGCCTCGACAGCGCAGGCATTGGCCGATCCGAAGGCCGCATGCCCGAAACGATTGCCGGAATGGCTGCAGCGGCGGCTGAGGTGATCGGCCGGCTGGGCTTCAAACATGCCGATGTCCTCGGCTGGTCGCTCGGCGGTGTCGTGGCGCAGCAACTGGCGCGGGATGCCCCTCACTTGTTAACCGGCATTGCCATGTGGACCTATCTCAACATGCCGTTTCTCCTGGCTTCGCCGGGCGTCATCAGCCGCCCCGCCGGCGAATGGCGGGAGAACGGTGAAACCTGGCAGCGCCTCGACGTGACGTTCCCGCCGGGAATCGCCACGCACAGCACCCTCCAGACGCTCTACATCGACGATGTCGGCCTGCTGAAGCGCCACGACTACAATGTCGAGATTGCCGGCAATACCCCCGGCGCCCACTATGTCGACGGCTACGTCGAGGCGCAGGGGCTCCTGTTCCCGACTGCGCGGCGCATCTATCCGCGCCAGCCCGACGGCTCCTCCCTGGCCGAGCCGCTGGTCGTGTCGATCGACCTGTCAGATATCCGTCTCGGCTGAACCGCGAATTGTTCCGCTTACGCGGCTTCGTCATCGGTCCGCATCGGGGCTGCATGGGCTGCCCGGCGCCGGTCGAGTGCGATGGCCACCAATTCGGCAAGCGCCGCCACAACGCCGATCGGCCAGATGCCGCCCGTTCCGATGATGCCGGCGCCGATCGCCGAGCCGATGGAAAAGCCGAGATACATGGTCGAGGTGTTGAGCGCGAGCGCGATGGACGCCTCGGAGGCCGGACCAGCCGCGATCAGCCGCGCCATCTGGGCGGGGAACAACGACCAGACGCTGAACCCCCAGACGACGACGGCAGCGAGGGCGACAGCGAGCGCGTCGGCCGGAGACAGCAGCGTCGCGGCCGCCAATACGGCGAAGGCGATGGACAGGGCGATCAGGGACCCCAGCACAACCCGGTCCGATCCGAAACGATCGTTCAGCGTGCCGCCGACGGTCACGCCGATCGCGGCGGCGATGCCCCACATCGAGACCGTCGCGCTGGTGCCTCCGGGTCCGAAATCCAGCACGGCCTTCAGGTAGGGGGCAATGTAGGGATAGGCGGTGAAGGCGCCGATCGCCCAGAACAGGCTGACGCCGAGGAGGCGAAGGATCGCGGGGCGCCGCACGACCCGGATCCTCTGCGAGAAGCTCGCGACCGGGACCGCGGAGCCGGTATCAGACCGGATGCCAAGTCGAATTCCGATGATGGCGACAAGTCCCATCATGGCTACGGCCAGAAACGTCGTCCGCCAGCCGAACGCATGTCCGACGACGGTGCCGAGTGGCAGGCCGAGCGCGATTGCGATCGTCATGCCGCCGCTGACGATGGCGAGCGCGCGTCCGCGCCGGCTCGCCGGGACGATGACCCCCGCCAGCGAGTTCGCCCCCGGAATGTAGAGTCCCGAGGCCACAGCCATCATGACGCGGGCGAGCATCAGCGTCGCGAAGGATGAGGAGTGCGCCGCGAGGAGGTTGCCGGCGGTGAAGATCGCCATGGCGAGCAGAAGCGTGTCGCGTCGCCTCATGCGCGCGGTAAGAACAGTGGATATGGGCGAGCTCACCGCCAGGACGAGTGTGAAAACGACGACAAGCAACGCCGTCGCCGACAGGCTCATTCCTAGATCATTGGCGATGGTCGGGAGAAGCGGCGCGATCATGAACCCTTCGGTTCCGATGGCGAAGGTGCCGAGCGCGAGGAACGCCGGCGGGAGAAGAGATCCCGATCCTGCCCGCGGCGCGCCGATGGGTGGAGTAGGTGCAACAGCCGCGGGAAATGGAGGCTTTTCCTGGATCATCGAAATTGCTCCGAATCCCGCGAGTGCCGCAATGCCGTGCTGGCGCGGCGGCGCTTCTCCGGTTCAGACTGGAATGGGGTTGGCGACCAGTCCAAGATTGAAACCATGGACGAGTTTGTGCTCGCCACTGCCGGGATTGTCCCGGAGCGCCCTGATCTCGTCGACGATCACCTCCTCCGCGCTGGTGGCGAGGCCGGCCATGGTTTTCTCGATGAACATGTCGAGAGGCATGGCGCGCGGATCGCCGCTCTTCTTGACGAGGTCCGTGTCGACCCATGGCGGAGCGATTTCCTGCACCGTGACGCTTGTGTCACGCAGCATGAAGCGCTGCGACATCGCGTAGGAATGGAGTGCGGCCTTGGTGGCCGAATAGACGGCCGTCGTCGCCAAGGGCACATATGCCAACACGGAGGTGTTGTGGATCACGGTCGCCCGAGGCTGCTTCTTGAGGTGCTCGATCAGTGCCGAGGTGAGCCGGATCGGCCCGAGCAGATTGGTGTCGATGAGCTTCCTGGATACAGCATCGTTGATCGTCCCGCCGGCGTCATCGAAGGGCATGATGCCTGCATTGTTGATCAGCACGTTCAGCGACGGATAGCTTTCCGTCAGGCGGGCAGCCACGCGGGATATGTCCTCGGGATCGGCGATGTCGAGTTCGACGCCGTCGATGCCGGGGTTTTCTGCGGCGACGGAGTCCAGCAATGCCTTGCGCCGGCCCGCGACGATGACCTTATTGCCGAGCCTGTGAAAGGCTTCCGCCAGACCCTTGCCGATGCCGGACGTGCCGCCCGTGATAAAAATCGTGTTGCCAGTCATCTGCATGATGATCACCTGAGTGTTGTCGCCGAGGGCGGGCATGCTCTGCGCCGCGCGGAGGCGACCCTCGCGCAGGGAATAGATATCTGAAACGTCATATATACGTCTATTTCAGCCATGACGGCCGAGGCGATGCCGGGGCCGACACGTGCGCGGGGAGCCGTTCTGCGTTCGCGGGTTCACGCGATCGCATTGCGCCGGGGGCAAGGTTCAGCCTTCGAGGAAACGGTCGATTTCGGCCGCGAAATCGTCGATGTACTGGAAAAGAAAGGCGTGGCCGGCATCAGGATAGAGGACCAGCTTGGCGTCCGTCGCCTGCTGGGCCAGCACGTAGGAACGATAGGTCGGTAACATCACGTCGTGGGCGCCGTTCGCGACCAGCATCGGCAACCGCAACTCTCTGGCGCGGTGCAGCACTCCGGGCCAGCTCGATATAGCCTCAATCTGCCCCATCAAGCTCGCGGCGCCGACCTCCGGCCCGCGCTCGGGCATCGATGCCAGCCGCGCGAGGGAGGCGCGACCGGCAGCAACAGCGCTCTCAGTCTCCGGATAGAAGAGGAAATCGTCCTCATCATTTTCCGGCTTCGTCATTATCTGGGGCACGCGCGGATGCTGCTGCGGTCCTTCCATCACGGCTCCGGGGCTCGATCCTGCAACGATGAGCCTGCGTACCAGGCGAGGAAAGTCGAGTGCGAATTGCTGGGCAACTACCCCGCCCAGGGACCACCCCAGAATATCGACCTGAGCGAGGTTCAAACCACGGATGAACTCGGCGGCCACTGCGGCATGGCCGGCGATCGTATCGGGAACCGCGCCTTCCGACCGGCCGATCCCGGCGCTGTCGAAACGGATGATCCTTCTGTCCTTGCAGATTTCGTCGATGAAAGCGGGATCCCAGTCATCCATGGTGCCGCGAAACCGCTGAAGCAGGAGGAGGGGCACGCCGCCGGGAGTACCGTCCTCGCGCCATGCCAGTCGTCCGAATGACGTGCAGAGCGACTTGATCCCAGAATTCACGGCCATGCCTGGCTCCCGAACGCAACCGAATTCGATCGAGGGAGGCTAGGCCCGTGACTCAGGGCCTGCCATGTCAAGAAAATGGCAATTCGGGTCATTGCTCCGTGAGATCAGTTCGTCCACGCGACGATTGTGGATAAGCTCATCATTTCCGACGTCGAGCGCCGACCTCGGCAGCGTCCTGCCGGTCGGTTGGACGAAGGTTGCGCCGGACGGTCTGTGGGGGATGACCGAAAAAGCGCAGGAAAGCCCGCCGCACCCAGTCGCGATCGGCAAAGCCGGTATCGCGCGCGACAGTATCCATGGGGTGTCGCCCCTCTTCCAGCATCACTGTCGCGGCCTCGAGACGCACCCGCTCGACTGCTTTTGCAGGAGACTGTCAGGTTTGCTCCCGCAACAGGCGTGAGAACTGTCTCGGGCTTGCCGCATCGGCGAGTTCTTCGACCGTCAGTGGATCACGGAGATTCTCCTTGGCAAAAATGAGGGCTCGTTTGATGCGATCAGAACGAGGTTCGAGCTCAAGAAGCGCCGAGAATTGCGACTATCCATCCCGACGGCGATGATGGACGCCGAGCCGGCGAGCGATAGAGGGTGACCGTGTTGCCGTTCGGGGGACTTCACAGGCAGCCAGGACCGCCCATCGACGCCGCTCTCCTCAGTTCGCATCGCGGAGCCGGGCGATGTCGGCGGCCATTAGCCTGGAGGGCTGGGCTCCGAAGCGGGCGGTGACATAATTGGTCACCGCCGCGATCTCGTCGTTCGAATAGACCTTGCCGAAACCCGGCATGTAGGGCCGGCGGGCCGTCGCTGCTCCCGACCCGTGAAGGATCATCAGGGCCACATTCGCGCCGCTGGGATCGTTAACGGCTCGTACGCCGGTCAGCTGCGCCTCCTCGCGTGCCGCGCCGGCGCCGGTCCAGGCGTGGCAGCTCGCGCAATTGCCTTCGACGATGCGCTTGCCGACCGGATTGTCGATTGCGGCGATCTGCGGCGTCGCGGGCGCCGGCCCCGCCGGCGCCGGGAGATCGCCCTTCACGGGGGGAACGCTGCGCAGATAGGTGACGATGGCGCCGATATCCGCGCCAGTGAGCTGCGAGAGGCTGAGTTCGACCGCCTCGCCCATCGGACCGGAGGCGACGCCGCGGCCGCGAGCGTGCCCGGTCGAGAGATAGGCAGCGAGTTCGTCGGGCCGCCAGTCACCGACGCCGCTGACCTTGTCTGTGGAAATATTGTAGGCGTTCCAGCCCTCGCCAGTGGCGCCGCCGAACTTGCGGCGCTGGTCGAGCGCCTGCATGAGGTTGCGTGGCGTATGGCACTCACCGCAGTGGCCCGCGGCCTCAACGAGATAGGCGCCGCGGTTCCACTCCGGCGATTTCTCCGGCGCCGGTCGGAAGCGCTCGTTCGGGTTGAACAGCGCCGACCAGATCGCCATCAGCCAGCGCTGGTTATACGGAAATCCGAAGGTGTTCGGCTTGTTGGCCTGCTTCACCGGCGGCAAGGAGAACAGATGCGCCTTGATCGCCAGAACGTCCTCATCGCTCAGCATGGTGTAGGAGGGGTAGGGGAAGGCAGGATAATAGTGCGAGCCGTCCGGCGCGATGCCGCGGTGCACGGCATCGAGGAATTGGGCGTCCGTCCAGTTGCCGATCCCGGTTTCGGGATCCGCAGTCAGGTTCGGTGTGTAGATCGTGCCGAAGGGCAACACGAAAGCTCGCCCCCCGGCAAAGGGCTTGCCGCCCGGAGCCGTGTGGCACGCCTGACAGTCGGCCATGGCGGTGATATAGGCCGCGCCCTTAGCGGCGTCGACGCCGGCGAATTCCGCAGGCGCGCCGGTCGGCGAGGGGCCCTGATAGGCGGTGAGCGGGACGGTCGATCCTCCTGCGAAGGCATAGGGCCCGGGCTGGAGCGCCATCCAACCCACAACGCCGAGCGCGGCGGCGCCTGCGACGACGACCAGTGCGGCGAGGGAGAGAAGGAGTTTCCGCTTCATGAATCAGACCGTCCGGGCAATGAGCGAGGCATCGAGCGGCATGCGCGTGAGCTGGACGCCGGTTGCGGCGAAGACCGCATTGGCCACGGCCGGCTGGACAATGACGGTGCCGGGTTCGCCGATGCCGCCGGACTTCTCGGAACTTGACAGC
The DNA here is from genome assembly GCF_002891535.1 of Methylocella silvestris. Classification (GTDB taxonomy): domain Bacteria; phylum Pseudomonadota; class Alphaproteobacteria; order Rhizobiales; family Beijerinckiaceae; genus Methylocapsa; species Methylocapsa silvestris_A. Next base: position 7,929 of record NZ_PDZR01000040.1, read on the forward strand.
AGATCAACCTCGATCGTGGGCATCTCGTTGATTCGCAACAGCCGATAATCGTTGAAATTCGTCTGTTCGACGCGCCCGCCGGCAAAGGTGATCCGATTGTGCAGCACCGTCGCGACCCCGAAGACCACACCGCCCTGAATCTGGGCGACCACCGTGTCGGGATTGATGACGCGGCCGACATCCGCCGCCACGACGACCTTGGTGACGCGCACGTCGCCGCCATCCGTCACCGCGACGTCGGCGACGCAGGCAAGGTGGCTGCCGAAGGCATGCATCAGCGCCACGCCGCGCCCCCTCCGCGCCCCGAAAGGAGATGGATCGAGAGGCTTGCCCCAGCCGGCCTTCGCGGCGGCAGCGTCCAGCACGGCGCGGGCCCGAGGGGTTTTCTCCAGCATCAGGCACCGGAACGCCACCGGATCGGCGCCGGTCTTGCCTGCGATCAGATCCAGGAAGCTCTCGACGGAGAAGACAGTGCTGTTCGGGCCAACGCCGCGCCAGAAGGAAAACGGCACCGCGTTCTCGTGGCGGATATACTCGACCAGCATCTCGCCGAGCGCATAGGGCGGTTCGGCGGCGCCGTCGATCGCATCGCTGTCGACGCCGTCCTTGAAGGCCGGAGGCAGCCAGCGGGCCAGGATGGACGGACCCGTCACGCGATGCTGCCAAGCAATGATACGGCCACTCTCGACCCGAGCCTTCAGCCGGTTGTGATAGAGCGGCCGGAACATGTCCTGCCGGATGTCCTGCTCGCGCGACCAGATCACCTTGACTGGTCCCGACACCTTCTGCGCGATGCGTGTCGCCGTGACGATTGGAGCGGCCTCGAGCCGTCCGCCGAATCCGCCACCGATCAGGTGGTTGTAGACGGTGACCTTGTCGGGGGAGACGCCGAGCACCTGAGCCGCGCCGGCTTGAGCGTAGCCCGGCACCTGCGTCCCGACCCAGATCTCACAGCCGCCGTCATGCACATGCACCGTGCAATTCTGCGTCTCCATGGAGGTATGCGCGAGGAAGGGCAGCTCGTAGGTTGCATCGAAAAGTACGCCCGTCCCGAGCTTGCCCGGTGCGTCGCCCTCCTTGCGGACGGCAACGCCCGGTCCGGTCGACGCCTTCTCGGTATCCGCCCACAATTGCGCCTGATCTAACGCGGCATTGGGGCCGGGCGACCACATGATATCAAGGGCCCGCAAGCCCTGTTCCGCGATCCACGTATTGTCCCCAACAACCGCGACGATGTCCTCCAGCACCACCACCTGCCTCACACCGGGCATGGCCAGCGCAGGCGCCTCGTCGACATGCTCGACCTTGCCGCCGAGCACCGGCGCCGCCATCAGCGCGGCGAACTTCATGCCGGGCCGGATCACGTCGATGCCGTAGACCGTCTTGCCGACGACCTTGGCGGGCGTGTCGATGCGCCGGGCGCGGGTGCCGATCAGCCGGAACTGGTCTGGCGACTTGAGCGGGACGTCGGTGGGTGGCGGGAACTGGCCGGCGCGGTCCGCAACGTCGCCGTAGCGTAGCCTTCGCCCGCTGCCGGGATGGGTTATGACGCCGCGCTCCGTCACCAGTTCAGAAGCCGGCACGCTCCATTCGGCGGCGGCTGCCGACACGAGCATCGCACGCGCGGTCGCGCCGGCCTTGCGCAGTGGCTCACTCCAAGCCATGGTGGTGGTGGAACCGCCGGTCGCCTGAACGTAGAAGGTCGGGTGGCCGTAGTGCTCCCGATCCGGCGGCGCGTGGATCGCTTCGATCTGGTCGAGCCCGATGTCGAGTTCTTCGGCTAGGCACATGGCCTGCGAGGTGTAGACGCCCTGCCCCATCTCGACGGCGGGCATGACGAGCGATACGGGCCCCTGCGCCGGGATGTGGACGAACGCGTTCAGCGCGGCGCCGGCAGCCTGCGGTTCGCCCGCCCGTGCTCTCTTCGCCGGCAACGCGATGCCGAGAACGAGGCCGCCGAGTACGGCGGCCCCGCCGCGCAGAACGGAGCGCCGCGAGAGCGTACCGCCCCGTTGTTCCTCACGGTCGTGCAGCATGCTTGATCCCCTCGCGAATGCGGACATAGGTTCCGCAGCGGCAGAGATTGCCGGCCATCGCGGCGTCGATCGCGCCATCGTCGGGATCGGGATTGGCCGCGAGCAGTGCGGTGGCGGCCATGATCTGTCCGGGCTGGCAATAGCCGCACTGGACGACCTCGAGATCGAGCCACGCCTTCTGGACCCTGGCTCCGACGGGGGTATCGCCGACACCCTCGATGGTGGTGATCGCCCGCTGGCCGACCATGCCCACGAGCATCTGGCACGAGCGGACAGCAACACCGTCCACATGGACGGTGCAGACGCCGCATTGCGCAATGCCGCAGCCGAATTTCGTTCCGGTCAGCCCGAGTTCGTCACGTAGAACCCAAAGTAACGGCGTATCGGAGGCGGCGACGACCTCATACGTCTCGCCATTCACTGAAATGGTGCCCATGCGCATCGTCCCGAGCAAAAACCACAAACCCAGCCTAGGCCGGTTGGGGGTTCCGGGCGCAGGACAAATATAAGGCGATTTGGGACAAGTGGTCCGGGAACGAGCTGTAATGACGCGACGCCAGGAGGAGGGCCGGTTCGGTCCATCGCTGATGATTTACGGCTTTCCTCGATTGCCGACGGTTTTTGAGCTGAATTTGCGGAAGGGGAAAGCCGGAGGCTGGCGGCGGCAATGGCTACATCATCGATGCCGGCCATCCCATGCGCGCGCCACAAGTGGCCAACTTTCTCGCCGCTCATTGACTGGTTTTTACTTCGCCGTTGACAAAGATGACGAAAGCATTTTCCTACCCAAGCGCATTGGCCTGAGGCATAGCGGCCCTCGATGGCCGTATTCAGGACCACTCGCCCAACCTGCGCTTGGAATGGATTTCTGAAGCAATTTCAGCCGCAGGATCGCATTGCGCAATATGACGCATGCAAGATATGTTGAGCTTCGCCTAAAGGAGAGCCAAAATGTCCGGATCGGCTTCAACAACGCCGACGAAATTTGCCGAGCTCGGAGATAGGAATATCGCGTACAGAAAATTCGGCAACGGTACGCCGCTCGTTCTGAACGTCAGGTTCCGCGGAACACTCGACTCTTGGGATCCATTGTTTCTCGACGAACTCGCAAAGAATTTCGAGGTTGTGATCTTCGATTATACAGGCCTTGGAGCCTCCACCGGGACGCCCACTTACGACCGCGCGTCCCTGGTCAAGGATGCCAAGGACCTGATCGACTATCTGGGCTTCGAAAAGGTAATTATTGGCGGCTGGTCACTCGGTGGCGTTGTCGCACAGAAATTCACTACCACCCATCCCGGGAAGATCTCGCACACGATCCTAATCGGAACCGCACCTCCCGGAAAACCCGAGGTCAGCGGCGAGCGTCTGTTCATGGAAACGGCCATGCATCCGCACAACGGTCTGGAAGATCAAATCATACTCTTCTTCGAGCCCAATTCTGAACGGAGCAGGGAGGCCGCGCGCCTTTCGAGCGATCGCATCGCCAGCCGTGCATCGGATCGGTCGCCAGAGATTGCCGAGACCGTCTTCCTGAAACTGCTGAGCGAGGCCCAAGACAGGACCACGATCTATCCGGATCCTGATGGCTCGGAAATGGCGAAGCTCTCTTCTGGAGCAAACCCCGTCCTGGTAATCAGCGGCGATCACGACATCGCCTGCCCGATTGGAAATTGGCTGCCGCTGACATCCAAGTGGAAGTCACTTTACCTGATGACGATCCCGCAAGCCGGGCACGGCCCCCAGCATCAGGAACCTGTTTTTTGCGCGGAGACGATCGCATCTTTCGTGCGCAACACCCATTGAGCAGGCGCAGGTTGGCCCGCTCACGGCAGCGGGCAACCATTTCACCGCGGATCGACAGCCTGCTGATCATCAAGCAAAGGGCAACGCGCCATCGACCGCGCTGCCACAATAATGGGTTGGATAAGACAGGGTCAAACAACGACCTCCACGGCGCCGCCCGCGGCAAATCTGCTGATACGCAGAATGCGAGTAGTGAAGAATTCGAAGATAGTCCCGCCAGCGGCTGAATCGATACTCAAAGGTAAGCGCGAAACATGAGCAACATAGAAGCTAAAATTCCTGAATATTTCAATGGTGTTGGCTATGCAAAAGAAATGGCGGGCCTGCCTCTGCAAGCGATCCGGGTCCCTGTTCCAAAACCTGGCATTGACGAGGTGCTCATCCATGTCTTCGCATCGTCTCTGAACCCTCTGGAATATAAACTCGCCGAACTGAACTTCTTCGGAAGAACCCCGCCCGTCATTCTAGGTTTTGACATTGCGGGCGTAGTCGTCGCCACTGGCGCGCATGTGACCGGCTTGAAGGTGGGAGACGAGGTCACTGCCATGGCCGACTGTAACGGGAATGGCGGCTGGGCGGTCGGCGGAGAGGGCGGCTACGCCCTGGCGCGCGAATACCTTACGGTCAAGAAGCCGTTTTCTTTATCTTTTCGTGGCGCCGCAGTCTTGCCTATAGGTTTTTTGGCTGCCTTTCTCGGGCTCTATGGACACGTCAAGGAAGGTGACAGCGTTTACATCCCCGGCGGCGGGGGTGGCGTAGGCCACCTGGCAGTTCAAATGGCGCGCACCCTTGGAGCCTCGCTCGTGATCAGCAGCGGCGGCAACGCGGAGTCGAGGGCGCTTGCGCTCGCATCCGGTGCTCATGTGGTGTTGGATTATCGGGAGGATGACGTCGGCGCCAAAGTCATGGCCCTCACAGACGGTCGAGGCGTCGATGTCGTATTTGATCTAACATACAGCGAATCCAGCTTTGTTCAGACAGCCGAACTCGTTGCCAGAGGCGGCATTTGGGTCGTGCTCGGTGTTGGCCCCGGACGGACGACTCGGAGGGCCGTAACGGAAAGCCCTGTGAATGAGATATTGGAACGACGTGGCGCCGCATACGCGAACGCGAATGTCCTCCGTTTCTACACCGATCCGGCGACGCTGGACGACAAGGCAAAATCGCTTTTGCAGCTCGCGATGAAACTGTCGATGGAATGGGCTGAAAATTCGCTCGTGGTTCCGCATATCGGCAAAACAATAGGAAGCACAACAAGCGAGATAAATGAGGAGTTGCAGAATATGAAGTCCGGCAAGGCGCCGCTTGGAAAGATAGCCGTCATCGTGGACCTGCGCAGTGCTGGTACAGAACGAGCATGACAACAACTTACGGCAAACTACTGCTCAATTCCTCCTTAGCCCGCATGACGTATTCGTAGAGATATCGATAAATGAAAAGACGATGGCCGCTGGAGCTATTTGTACTTGTCACGGCAGACGCTGAGAACGGAACTGCCCCGGGGACGTTACGCCGCGCTTTACAATGGCCGAAATCGAAGGAAAGATTGCGCCGCTGCGGGCAAGGATCGCGGAATTCGAAACCCTCTCCGCGCCGAGCGCGGGGCGAGCGCCGGCGGGAGACGGTCGAATGGTAGACAATGTGTCCAAGCTGGGAGCCGCGGGGGCAACGGACGCTGGTCTGGCCGCTCGTGGCGGGAGCGCTGAAACAGTGGTTGCCTCGGCAGGCTGGCGCCGGCTCGACTATTTGCCGATCAGCCTGTTCGGCTCGGTCATGGGTCTGACCGGGCTTTCGGTCGCCTGGCGATTGGCAAGCGCCCGCTACGGCGCGCCGGATTGGGCGGCCGGATCGATCGGCGTGATGGCCATTGCGGCTTTCGTCGCACTGACGCTCGGCTATGCGGTGAAGCTGGTAACCGCGCCAGACGCGGTCTGGGCGGAGTTCCGCCATCCGATCGCCGGCAATCTGTTCGGAACGTTCCTCATCAGCTTGCTGCTTCTGCCGATCGCCATAGCCCCGTACGCCATACCGCTGGCGCAGGCAATGTGGGGCACCGGCGCGATCGGGATGCTGATGTTCGCCTGGATCATCGTCAACCGCTGGATGAGCGACCGGCAGCAGATTACCCATGCGACGCCGGCGTGGATCGTCCCGGTCGTCGGCATGCTCGATTTGCCGCTCGCCATCCCCTCGCTCGGCCTGCCGCCGCTGCATGGGGTGATGGTGCTGGGGCTGGCGGTCGGGCTATTCTTCGCCGTGCCACTGTTCACGTTGATATTCTCCCGTCTCGTCTTCGAACCGCCGATGCCTGACGCGCTGCAGCCGACATTGCTTATCCTCGTCGCGCCCTTCGCAGTCGGCTTCTCGGCCTATGTCGCGACCACAGGGCAGGTCGACCTTTTCGCGCAGTCGCTTTACGTTCTGACGCTGTTCATGCTGGCGATCCTAGTCGGCCGGCTCGGCTGGCTAGGCGGCTGCTGCCCGTTCAAGGTGTCGTGGTGGGCGGTGAGCTTCCCGCTCGCCGCTTCGGCGATCGCGGCGCTCCGCTTCGCCGCGGCCGAGCCCGGCTTGATCACCGATGCGATTGCGCTGCTATTGCTGGCGCTGGCGAGCGTGACCATTGCCGGGCTGCTCGTCCGCACGCTGATCGGCGTCATTCGCGGCGACTTGCGCAGGCTCAGCACTTGACGGAGGTGTAGGGTTCCTCACGAGCAAAAACGGACTCACGCGATGGGCGCGATCAGCACCATCACTATCCCGGGCCCATCGCTGTAGCGAAGGAGGACTGTATGACGCTGAAGTGTGGTTTCATCGCGAACCACCGTTCGATCTGGCAAATGTCTGGTCAAGGTTGGGCATGGCTCGGCGAAGCGCGGGGCGTCTCCCGTTCTGGCTTTCACGCCTGGCTCACACGAGGTCCCAGCGTACGCGCGTTGGCGGAAGAAGCGTTGACGCGGAGGTGAGGTCGAGCTTTGGCGCATGCGCGCGAACCTACGGGCGGCGCGTCTGGAAGACGTTTTGGCGACGGCGTATGTTGCGGACTGCACAAAATTGCACAAAGTCGAGCGGCTGGTGCGGGGGCAGGGTCTGCGGGCTCGTCCCCGTCGGCGCGCCCTGCCGAAGGACGAAGGTAAGCGCCTCGTGTCCACAGTCGCGCCAAATGTGCTCAATCGCCAATTCACGGCGGAGCGGCCAAATTAAAAATGGATTGCCGATATCACCCATGCCCGGACAGCCGAAGGCTGGCTCTACGTCGCCGCCGTGATCGATCTTTTTTCCCGCTGTGTCGTCGGCTGGCCGATGAAGGCCGAGACGACGGCTCAGCTCGTCGCCGACGCTCTCTGGACTTGCCCCGGTTTAGTGGAGAGGCAAACGGTCGTCAGTTTGCTGCTCGCTCGAACTGAGCGGGGCTCCTATAGCCGAGCGCCGAGTGGCGCCGGATCGGATTGTAGAAGCCGTCGATATAGCGGGCAATGGCGGTGGTCGCGTCCTGGCGGGTCAGGAAGACG
>NZ_PDZR01000041.1 GCF_002891535.1 Methylocella silvestris
GACCGCTGGTCGTCGCCAGCCGCACAGCTTCCTTTTCAAAGTCCGCCGTGAAACGGCGCTGCTGCTTCCCCATCGCGGTTTCCTTTCAAATCTCAGGAAACCTCTCCATTTTTCCGGGGCAAGTCCATTAATGTATTCGAAAACGTCCGCCCTCGCGGTGTTGTACGTTCGATAGACCTCGTTGCCGATCCGCTCTGTCTTAGCGAACAGCCCATGCCGCAACTGTAGCTTCTCGCGCCAGAGGGAGGCCTCGGCGTCAACTCAGGCGCGGGAGCCTCCGGCGCGGCGGTCGCGCTTGTACCCGGAACGCGGTCTCTGCCCGTCGGCCTCTGTTGCGAACAATCGGCGCCGACGACACGAAAGGTGCCGGCGAGCCTGACGGGAGCCGTTACAGAGCGCGCAGGAACTGCACAAGGTCCTGCTTTTCCGTGGGGGTAAGCTTGACGCCCTGCACAAGATTGAAGAACTCCACCGTGTCCTCCAGGGTCAGGAGCCGTCCATCATGCATATACGGCGGCGAATCCTTGACCCCGCGGAGCGGGAAAGTCTTGATCGATCCGTCCCCGACTGCCATCAATCCATTGATCAACTCGGGCTTATAAAAGCGCTCTGTCTGCAGATTGTGCATGAGATTGTCAGTATAGTAGGGCGGCGTGTGACAAGCCGAACACTGAGCTTTGCCGAAAAAAACATCCTGTCCTCGTAGCTCGGCCGGCGACGCCTTCGCGGGATCAAGCTTTCCATAGATATTGAGTTTGGGCGCCGGCGGGAAGTCCAATATCTCCTGAAACTCGGCCATAAAGTGGACCTGACTGCCGCGTTCCAGAATGTTCACCCCTTTCTTCGTGGCGATCACGGGATCGCCATCGAAGTAGGCTGCCCGCTGTTCGAATTCGGTGAAATCCTCGACAGTTTTCAAGGCGCGTTGCGAGCCGAAGAGCCGCTGAATGTTCACGCCCCGCAGCACAGGGGTTTCGATGCGATGCCGGAATTCCTGTGGGCGAATGTCGCCGACAAGATGCGTCGCGCCATTGGTGCTGCCGTTCTGGTGGCAATCGAGGCAGGCGACACCGCGGCTCGCTTTCTCTGTGCGCCGATCCTCAGTCTGGTTGAACTGTTGCTGCGGGAATGGCGTCAACAACAGGCGTAGGCCCTCGATCTGCTTCGGATTCAGGATCCCGTTGAAGATTTCGTAGTAATTATCGATTGTGACCAGCTTACCCTTCGACACATCGCCGAGATCAGGACGCGTCGTTAAATAGATGGGCGCTGGAAATTCGGGCAGAAAATGATCCGGTATGTCGAAATCAAGGTCGAAGCGCGTAAGGTCGCGGCCTTCCTGTTTTTTAATTTCGTCGATCTCGAATTTGGGAAAAACCATTCCGCCTTCCGGATGGTTTGGATGCGGCAGAGGATAGAACCCTTTGGGAAACAGATTCTCGTCGCGGATCATCTCCGGGGTCATGGACGCCAGTTGCTCCCATGTCGCCCCAGAGGACAACTTGACCCGAACGCCCTCCTGCAAAGGCTTTCCTTGCGACATCGTTGCGTCTCTGGCGGGTTTGTCGCTAAGATCATAACGCGCCTGGAGGAGATCGGAATGCGCCTTCTCGATCTGCGGCTTCGCCGCTTTCATTCGCGCCATGATCGACGCAAAGCTTTCCGTGATATCGACGGGCATATAGCTGCTTACGACACCTTGCCCCTGTTGGGCGTAGGCCAAGCTTAAACTGCCGATGACACTTAGTGTCGCCAGCAAAGACCAAGTCTTCTTGTTTCGCGGGAACGTCATGCGAAAGCCCTCCGGGGTCGACGCCTTGTGGCGCCTCGCTCTAAGAAGGCACCACTCTTAGGAACTCAGAGTTAGCAACTCAGAATAAGAAAATTACCCAATGCGATCTGGGAAGCTATACGCCAAAATGATAGGACCTTGCAGCAAAAAAAAAAAGCAGAACTGCTCTTTGCTTACGCGTGCTTATTGTTTTTATGATGCGCGGCTGTTTGCGTCCGCGGCGGCGCTGCTTGTCGAAAGCATGTCACCGCACTTGCCGGTACTTGTCGATGATTGGCGCGGCCGAGAGGCGTTGAGAGATTGGGGTTTTTCTGTACGCGATTCCGATCTTTGTTATGCGATCCCGATGACAGTTACGTTCACCGCAGGCACGCCATGGACAGCACCGAAGACAGCGATCAGCGCGAGGGACAAAAACCAGACTTTCCTGGTGATCAGTCCGCGGCGCCAGCTCGTTACGATTTAGCGACGTCCTTTCTTGGTGGACTGTTTTGCCTCGCCGCGATCGCCGCGCTTCAGGCGGCCAGCGCGATCCTTGCTCCAGTTGTGTTCGCTTTCATATTCAATCTTCTTCTACAGTCACCCATGCGCCTCCTCGACCGGTTGTACGTGCCTCGTATGATCGGAGCGGTTCTCGCCATCGGCTTGGTCATGGGCAGCCTCGTCGGAGTTGGCGCCGCCTTGTCGGGACCTGCCGCATCGTGGACGCAGAAACTGCCCGCCGGCATACCTCGCCTCCAAGAACACCTCAGTTTCCTGAGTGCGCCGCTCGGGGCCCTGGAGCGGTTCCTCCATGAGGCCGAACGGGTGGCGGAGGGGCAAGCGTCAGGCGCGCCGTCCCGAGTCAGCGCAGGGTCCGGCTTCCTGAACAAGCTTGTATTTGGCACCCGCGACATCGCCGACGGGGTGTTCACCATGGTGATTGTGCTGTTCTTTCTCCTGGCGTCTGGCGACACCTTTCTGCGCCGGCTGGTCGAGGTTCTCCCGCATTTTAGCGACAAGCGTCGAGCCGTTGAAATTTCACAGAGGATTGAGAATGATATTTCTATGTACCTTCTTACCATCACAATGATGAACATGCTTGTCGGATTGGCGACGGGGGCGGCGGCATATTTTTGTGGACTGGGCGACCCCTTGCTTTGGGGTTCCGTCGCATTCCTCCTGAACTACGTGCCGTACCTTGGGCCCCTGGTCGGCATTGCGATCTTTGTTTTGGCTGGGTTGCTGAGTTTCGATTTGTTTTGGCGAGCGTTGCTCCCGGCCGCTCTTTATTTTGGCATTCACCTCATTGAAGGCGAAACATTGACCCCGATGCTGCTGGCGAGGCGATTTACGCTGAACCCGGTTCTGGTCGTTTTGGCGCTCATCTTCTGGTACTGGATGTGGGGCGTGCTGGGGGCCATACTCGCCGTGCCGATGTTGGCGATTGCCAAGATCATTTTCGACAGGATCCAATCCCTCAAGCCTCTTGGCCATTTTCTCGAGGCGTGAGCCTCTGTCCCGGGGAGCGCCAAGAAGCCCTCGACTCGTCAATGGCGAACATACCGACCTGACAGCTCGACAAACTCTCGATGTAGCTGCCACGCTCGCCCGCTTCAGCACCTGAATCGGGGTGGAACGGCCGCATCAATCCCATGATCGCGCTTACCGAAGCAAGGCCTCTTGAGCTTAACGTGCGCAGATGCGCGGGCCCAAGCCGGCGTGGGGACGAGGCGTTGCGCCAGTCGGCGGCGGTGCGGGCGAGCATCAGGCGCGACGGCGCAATCCTTTGCGCTCCCGTCGACAGGCTGACCTGGCGACATCATCGAATTGATCGCCGGCGATCTCGCTCCTGCGGATTCGGGTCTGCTGGAACGCCGCGATCTTTTCATCAAAAAAGCGCTTCTCACTGGCGAGACATTCCTGACCGAGATGCAAACGAGCGATGCAGGCTCGGGCGGTCGAGAACCCCGCCGGTCGTGGGGTCGCCTGCGGAGGAGAGCAAGAACAAGCGCCCAGGCGCCCAACGATTGGAGTGTGGAGGCAGCACGCATACCGCGAAGTCGAGCGAATGTCGCGGACTTTCCTCTGCTGAGAAACTCAGCCGACTTTGTTCGGGATGACGAAACGAGACACGGCGTCCACAAGACGGTCAGGCGCAAGCGCGCGTCCCACGGGCCCAAATTTGGCGATGAAGCCGACATTGTAGCGCGTGCGCGGGCGCGCCGCCGTCGCGGCCTTGAAGACGACGTTTGCGACGTGATCGGCAGTCATTACGCCGAAGCCGCGCGGCGAGAGGAAAGCGCGCATCCCGCGAGCGAGATTTTCCTTGAAGAGCGCATAGGGGCTGTCGTCGCCAGTCTCTGGGATCGTTTTGAGCAGCGTCGCTTCGAAATGTGTGGCAATCGGCCCCGGCAGCACATTGACAATGTCTATGCCGAACGGTTCCACTTCGGGACGGAGTGCGTCGGCGATGGCCTCAATAGCGAATTTCGCGGCGTGGTAGGCGCCGCCGCCCATGACGCTGACGCGCCCCGCGACCGAACTGACATTGACGATGCGCCCTTTCTCGGCGCGTCGCATCCCCGGCAAGACAAGCTGCGACAAGCGCATCCCGCCAAAAACATTGGTTTCGAACTGTCGACGCATATCGTCGAGCGTTACTTCCTCGATTGGACCATACTGGCCGTATCCGGCATTGTTGACGAGAATGCCGACCGCGCCGAATTGCCTCTCGACAGCTTCGACCGCAGCCCGTCTCGCGCTTTCATCCGTGACGTCGAGAGCGAGCGTCGCGCAGCCGAGGGCCCGCAGCTGTTCGAGCGCAAGGAGATCGCGCGCAGTCGCGAACGTCTCGAAGCCCGCGGCGCGAAACGCCGCCGCGGCGGCGCGGCCGACGCCGCTTGAGCAGCCGGTAATGAGAACGGGTCCAATTTCGGATGCCTTCATCGCCGAACTATGGCGGCAGAGGCGCGTAAGGTCCAGTCGGAGGCCTATGGGTCGAGCACAGAACCGCGCCAGGCTCCACTCTCCCGGGCATGGGGCGAGGCCCCGGGCCAGCGAGGCGATGCGGCGTCGGCACAGCGTTCCGAGTTCCGCCAACTCTCCAAGGAGTGTAACGAGGGCGGTGGGGCCGATGCTGCGACGGCGGCGAGGAGCCGGGTTTGGCTTGCCAGCATTGCATCCTCGTCGATGAATCCGGCAATACGACGGTCGAGATCGGCGATCTGGCGGCCGAGGAGGTCGATCATCGCCTCGATCGCCGGGTGATCTCGTCTTGGTCGGCGCTTTGTTGGTACAGTTTCTCGGCTTTCCGCATGTCGACCAACTGCCTGCGACGACGGAGGAGATCGGAGTGAAGTTGACCCGGATTGATGGACACCTTTGAAGTCATGTTTCGAGGTGTGCTATTGAGCGTTATCGAGCAGCTTATCCGCCGGAGTTCCGGCGACAGATGATTGAACTTGTCCATTCCGGACGCAGTCCCGAAGATCTCGCCCGCGAATTCGAGCCGACCGCGCAGTCGATTTCGACGTGGGTGAAGCAGGCCGAACGGGAGGCCGGCAAACGGGCCGATGGGCCGATCAGCGCCGAGCGAGAGGAACTGGCCCGGCTGCGCCGTGAGAACCACCGCCTGCGCCAGGAGCGCGACATCTTGGCAAAGGCGGCGGCCTGGTTCGCGCGGGAGAGCAAGGCGAACCCGAACGGGTTTTCCGGTTCATGAGCGCGCACCAGGCCATTTATCCCATTCGAACGATGGCGCGCGTGCTGAAGGTGTCGGCCTCCGGCTATTACGCCTGGCGCAGCTTTTCGGGCTGCGGCTTGATGGGCCCTTCGCCAGATTGACCATGCGACGATGTGGGCAGGCTGAATTCTGCGCTGAGCCAGCCGCGTGGCGATACGGCGGATTTCCTGGACGGACCAGCGGATCAGGGACGGCGAGGCCTTGCTTTCTTGGCTCCCCGCATCGTTTTTGGGGGCCGCGCGCTGTTGGCGTGATGACGGATCGCAGCCATCATGGCGAAGGCCAGCATGACGAGCGAGACGTGGCGATGCCAGCCATGCCAGGAACGGGTCTCGTTGTGGTCGAGCCCCAATTCATTCTTCGCGGTTTCGCAGCTGTTCTCGATCGCCCAGCGATGTCCCTCTACTTTGACCAGAGTTTCAATGCTTGTTCCAATCGTGCTCCAGGTCGAGAAGTAGGCGAGATCTCCATCCGCGATATTGCGGCGGATCAACACGCTGCGCGTCCACAGGCCTCTATGCTTATCATCATATTCAACGGCGTCGAGGTCGGCCAGTCGATGTCGCCGACGCCATAAACGCTGTCGGCGGCGACCCAGGCGAATGGCGCATCCGCAGCGATCGCCCGATCGATCATGTCGAGAGCGAGCCGAGGCTTGGTTGCGAAGCCCGTCTCCTCCAACAAATGGGCCGCCGCCATCCGCGCGGGATCGTCGGTCCAGGCCTTGGGCAGGTAGAGCGCACGATCGACGAAGGCGTGGCCGTGGCGAGACACATAAGCGGCGAACACGCCGATCTGACAGTTTGTGATCTTGCCGGCCGAGCCAGTGTACTGGCGCCCTACGCCGCATGAGGCCTTGCCTTGCTTCAGAAAACCGGTTTCATCCAGAACCAGCACCGCGTCCTGATCGGCCAACGCCTCCACAACATAGTCCCGCACGATGTCGCGCAGAGCGTCAGCATTCCACCGGCCACGGCCGAGAACAGCCTGTTGGCGCCAGGGGCCTGGATCGCCGGCCGCTTCCGCCCGCATCCAACCCGTCTTGCGCCGCTCATCGCCAAGCAAACCATCAAGGAACAAGCCCGCCGAGCTCGCCACGCGCTCTTGCGTGAACAACGGCCTGATCCGCGCTTTCACGTCTCGCAGCGACACCGCCCAAAAGCTCCAGCGTCGTCTCGATCGATGCCCCAGCCATCCATGATCTCCGAATCATGGTCACCCATGGATTCAGAGAACCGCTGAAATTGCAACTGTAATGCTAAGGCGTCTGATCTAAATCAACGACAACGACGAGCAGGCACCGCATTCTTCATAGTTGGGATAAGAAATAGTCTAGGCTGCCTCTCCGACGACGGGCCTTGTCACATTTGGGAGGAAAAAAGCAAGGACAAGGCAAGGATCGTCGGATCTGCGAAGGAACTCGAAGGCGCGGTCACGCACGCCGCCAGCGGTCAGGCGACGATATGAAGCTTAAGCCGGAAAGCGCGGCTGACAAGATGCCAGACAAGGTTCAAAACGTCGTCCGCGGTCTCAAAGACACGCTCAAAGAGAAACAGATATCGCGCTCGCGATTTGCTCGCCCGGATCTGGGAGCTTGCGTGTAGTCTGCAAGATCGTTCAATCATGGTCAGGCGCGGACTTCAAATCCTCGCATTGCGGATTGAAGCTATCCGGAGAAGTTAACGAATTCGCTTGAATCTATAGCATAGTAGGGAGAGCGTTATGGGACGTGGCATTCTGCTTTGGTTGTTGGGAATCCCGATTCCGGTGATTATCCTTATTTTTCTTCTTTACCGATAAGAGGCGGAAGATGGAAACACTGGAAATAACCACTCTCGCCGGCGGCGACGAAACATCCGCCTCGGCGGTCTCTTGGGGAGCGATCATTGCGGGCGCGATTGCAGCGGTCGCGTCCTCGCTGGTTTTGTTGCTGATAGGGTCCGGACTGGGTCTTACGATGGTTTCGCCGTGGTCAAACAGCGGCGTCAGCCCGATAACTTTCGCGGTATCGACAGCTATCTGGCTCATCGTTGTTCAATGGCTTTCCTCGGCGCTGGGCGGCTATCTGACGGGCCGGTTGAGAACGAAATGGGCGGGGGTTCACCAGGATGAAGTTTTCTTCCGCGATACCGCCCATGGCTTTCTCGCGTGGGCGCTCGCCACGGTCCTGGTCGCTGGAGTTCTGGGGTCCGCCGCCTCAGCCATCATAGCAGGTGGCACCGCCGCCGTGACGTCGGGGGCGACGGGAGCCGCCCAGGGCGCGGCGCAGGCAGGAACCGACAAATCGGCTACGGGGCCTGGGCTCCCAACCGATTATTTTGTCGACCTGATGTTCCGCCCGCCAGCGGATTTATCCTCGGCCACTGGCCCGACGGCGGCGAGTCGGAATGAGACCGACGCTCGAACCGAAGCTTCGAGGATCCTCATTCTGAGTCTCTCTTCCGGCTCAGTGTCGGCGGCAGACAGAACCTATCTGGCGCAGCTCGTTTCCGCGCGGACGGGACGGACTTCAGCCGATGCCCAACAACGCGTCGACGACGTCCTTACTCAGATAGATCAGACGAAAGCGAAGGCCAAGGAAACGGCCGATAAGGCCCGCAAAGCAGGTATTACCACTTCGCTTCTCACAGCTCTGTCGTTGGTTATTGGGGCTTTCGTCGCGAGCGCCGCCGCGGCCTTCGGCGGCCGCCTGCGGGATGACTGACTGCTTCTCCCACCTTGTGACAAGCAGGTCGTCTGGCATCGGGCGACGGCAACAAAACTATCCGACAATGGACGCGACGGGATAGGCTTCGCATCTCGCGCGGTTTCAAATACGCCCAACAACGAGGAGACTGTGATGAACTGGGATCAGATCAAAGGAAATTGGAAGCAGCTCAAGGGTAAAGCTCAGAAAGAATGGGGCAAGCTCACCGACGACGATTTTAGAATGATCGAGGGCGAGCAGACCCAACTCATCGGACGCGTCCAGGAGCGTTATGGCTATACCCGCGAACAGGCCGAGAAGGCCGTCGCGGATTGGCACGACCGGAACCAATAGCGGCGGCGCGATGCTCAATTCCGCGTCGGCGATGTCGCGGTCGACGTCGCCGACGCTTTATGTCGGAGATTTCCATGCCCAAAAGCGCTGAACGCGCCGTTGAAGATTTCGCCCGTGATTTGACCGCCCTGCGACAGGACGTTGCGCATCTTGTCCAAGCGATCGGCGAGCTGGTGAAACATCAGACACAGGGTGCAGGCCTTCGCCTCTCCGACGGCGTCCGAGAGGCGAAGGCGAAAATTTCCGGCGCGGCCGCAGACGCGCAAAAGCGTGTTCGCGCGGCGAGCGGCGAACTTGAAGCCGGTATCGAACATCATCCGTTCACGGCGGTGCTAATCGCGTTCGGCGTCGGAATGTCGTTCGGCATGATCAGCCGATTGCGCCGCTAATCGATGCGGCGCCCATGATAGATTTCGCGATCGACCTCCGCGAGTGAGGCGGCTGCCCGAGGCTCCCCGGCCCGTCCTCACGGGATATGGAAATTAAGAGAACATCTCACCCTTGCTCGGCCAGCGTAAGGCCAAGCAGAAGGTCAAGAGGCTCGAGTCGAAGTCGAGTGCCCCCTCGGTCGGGACTGTCAGAAGGTGAGGCTGTGGAAGGGAGCCCTCCCCCCGAGAGTACGGATCCCGTGTGGAAGCAAGGCCCTCTTTCGCGTTCTCTAAACCCTGAACAGTTGCGTGGGACCGCAGATCCTGCACGACATGGAGAGGAGCTCTCACCATGCCACAAGCCCATCGCCGGCTTCGATCTTTCGCGCGCCTTCATCGATCACTATTGCGTACCGAACGGAAAGATCGACAGGATCGCCAATACCTTGGAGGCTATCACGCCCTGGCTCGACACACTTGAGCGCGATGTCCTGGTCGTCTTCGAAGCGACCAGTGGATGCGACGGCAATCTGATCGCTGCTCTCGCCGAACGCAGTCATCTGTTCTCGCGGGTCAATCCGCGTCAGGCCCGGAGTTCGCCCGCGCCACGGCGTTCTCGCGAAGACCGATCGGGTCGACGCCCGTATCTTGAAGTTGCCCCGTTTTGATGGACGGTTTGGGGCTTAGGCGGTTTCGTTCAGTTCGTCGTGTATCCTTTCGTATTCGATCGGCGAGAGATAGCCCAAGGCCGAATGGCGTCGTGACGGATTGTAGAACCCCTCGATAAAGTGGAAGACCGCCATGCGTGCTTCGCTGTGCGATCGGAAGCGACGGCGATCAAGCAGTTCGCATTCGAGGGTGGCGAAGAAGCTCTCGCACATCGCATTGTCATAGGCGTCGCCGACTGATCCCGTCGAGGGCCTGACGCCGGCTTCCTTGCAGCGACTGCCGAAAGCGACGGACGTATATTGCGAACCTCGATCCGAATGATGAATGACGCTCCCCGGTTTGCGGGCGGCGAGACCCATGTCGAGGGCGTCGAGCACAACGCGGGTCTTGAGACCGGCCGAGAACGACCAGCCGACGATCCGGCGCGACCAGACGTCCAGAACGACGGCGAGGAACAGGAAGCCGGCCAGCGTCGGAAGGAACGTGATGTCGGCGACCCACAATTCATTTGGTCTTTTGGCTGTAAAATTTCGGCGCACGAGATCGCTTGCCGAACGATGATTGGGATCGCGCCGTGTGGTTTGAACGCTCCGCCGACGGCTGACGCCAGCGATCGACGCCACCTTCATGAGACGGGCGACCCGCTTCTTGCCGATCGCCATGCCTTCGGCTTTTAGCTCCGCATGGATGCGCGGGGCGCCGTAGGTTCCGTGCGATCCGACGTGGATCGTCCGGATTCGGCGCGTCAGATCGGCGTCGGTCGGCGCCCGCTCCGAAGCAGGCCGGCTGCGCCAGGCGTAATAGCCGGAGGCCGACACCTTCAGCACGCGCGCCATCGTTCGAATGGGATAAATGGCCTGGTGCGCGCTCATGAACCGGAAAACCCGTTCGGGTTCGCCTTGCTCTCCCGCGCGAACCAGGCCGCCGCCTTTGCCAAGATGTCGCGCTCCTGGCGCAGGCGGTGGTTCTCACGGCGCAGCCGGGCCAGTTCCTCTCGCTCGGCGCTGATCGGCCCATCGGCCCGTTTGCCGGCCTCCCGTTCGGCCTGCTTCACCCACGTCGAAATCGACTGCGCGGTCGGCTCGAATTCGCGGGCGAGATCTTCGGGACTGCGTCCGGAATGGACAAGTTCAATCATCTGTCGCCGGGACTCCGGTGGATAAGCTGCTCGATAACGCTCAATAGCACACCTCGAAACATGACTTCAAAGGTGTCCATCAATCCGGGTCAACTTCATACGTCGATTCTCAAATAGGCGAAGCGCGGCGTCCCTCTGCCAGCGTGGCTCACCAGACTGATGGCCCGCAAGCCCTACAAAGTGGTCGCAGTCGCGCTGGCCAACAAGACTGCTGGGATCATCTGGGCTCTCCTTGCCAAGGGAGGCTTATACAGGAAGCCGGAGGTGACCCTGACGGGGAAGGGCTCCGGGCTTGCGTTGGATGACCGCGAGATAATGCCGCCAGTCGGGACGTACGGGCACAGGATTTTCGATACGGCGATTCCTCGTAACGAGGTCCTCGAAGGTGGCATATGCCGAGGTCCTGAACGTCCATTCGTGCAGCGCGACATTGAGGTCAGCATCAGAAACGAGCTGAGCTCAGCGCGAGCAGCAGACCAGCGGTCGAGGAACATTCGTGCCGCTGGTCTTTGCCTCCCCGGCAAAGCCGGGGGACTCCCATACGGTTTAGTTCGGCTTTACATCATAGCGGTCGAGCATCATGACTTTGTTCCAAGCGCTGACGAAGTCCTTGACGAAGCGCTCATGCCCCCCAAGTGCAGCATAGACTTCTGCCACGTTGCGGAGTTGCGCGTTCGCCCCGAACGCTAGGTCGCAGCGCGTGGCGGTAAACTTGGCTTCACCGGTCGCGCGGTCGTTGACGGTGAAGCTCATGCCATTCTCGTCCGCTTTTTTCCACTCGTGATCCATGCTGCACAGATTGACGAAGAAATCGTTCGTCAGCACGCCAGGACGGTCGGTGAAGACGCCGTGTTTCGACCCGTCGTAATTGGTGTCGAGCACTCGCAGGCCACCGACCAGCGCCGTCCATTCCGGCGCCGTCAGCGTCATCAGCGCCGCACGGTCTAGGAAGAACCGCTCCGGCGACACGCGCTCGAAATCGCCCTTGTGATAATTGCGGAAACCGTCCGAAACCGGGCGGAGCCATCCGAACTGCTCAATGTCGGTCAAATCTTGCGTGGTGTCCATCCGGCCCGGCGTGAACGGCACGGACACATCCACGCCAGCGTCCTTCGCTGCCTTCTCGACAGCAGCGCAGCCGCCCAGCACGATGAGGTCGGCGAGTGAAACCTTCATCCCGCCGCTGGCCAAGCCGTTGAACGCATCCATGATCGCTTCGAGCGCGGTGACCACCTTCCGCACCCGCGCCGGGTTGTTCACCTCCCAATCCTTCTGCGGGGCCAGACGGATGCGCGCGCCATTGGCGCCGCCGCGCTTGTCGGTGTCGCGATAGGTCGCCGCCGAACTCCAGGCGACGCTCGCCAGTTCGGAGACCGACAGTCCGAAGCTCAGGATTTTCTCCTTCAGGCTGGCAATCTCTGTGTCGCCGATCACTGGATGGTCGAGCTTGGGGATCGGATCCTGCCAGGAGAAATCTTCCGCCGCGACTTCTGGGCCGAGATAGCGGCTCTTCGGGCCCATGTCGCGATGCGTGAGCTTGTACCAGGCCTTCGAGAAGGCGTCGGTAAAAGCATCGAAGTCGTTGAGGAATTTTTCACACGCCTTGCGATACTCGGGATCCATCTTGAGCGCGATGTCCGACGTCATCATCATCAGCGGATGTTCGACGCCTGGCAGATGCGCATCGGGCGTCTTGGGCGCGTTCGGATCGCTCGGCGTCCACTGGACCGCGCCGATCGGGCTGCGCGTCTGTACCCATTCGAATTTGAACAGGTTTTCCAGATAGCTGTTGTCCCATTGCACCGGGTTCGGGGTCCAGCTCCCCTCGATGCCGTTGGTCATCGTGTATTCGGCATAGCCGGTCCCTTCCGGGTTCATCCAGCCGAGCCCCATCGCCTCTATCGGCGCGACTTCGGGCGGCGGTCCGATCTTGGCCTTGTCCACCATGCCGTGGCTTTTTCCGAACGCGTGCCCGCCCGCGATCAGAGCGACGGTTTCCTCGTCATTCATCGCCATGCGGGTGAAGGTGATTCGGATATCGCGCGCCGAGCCGATCGGATCGCCGTTGGCATAGGGCCCCTCCGGATTAACGTAGATCAGGGCCTGGTGCGAGGCGGCGAGCGGGTTTTCCAGATCGTAGTCGGCGTCGCCGTTCTGGCCGCGCCAGCGCTTGTCGCGCGTGACCATCTCGCCATTTTCCCACAGTTCCGGGCCCCAATAGGTCGCGTCGTCCGCTTCCCAGGCATCGCGACGCCCGCCGCCAAACCCCGCCGGCTTCAGCCCCATGATCTCCAGCGCGCAGTTGCCGGTCAGCACCATCAGGTCCGCCCAGCTCAACGCGACGCCGTGTTTCTGCTTGATCGGCCATAGCAGCCGCCGGGACTTGTCGGTGTTGCCGTTGTCTTCCCAGCTGTTGATCGGGGCGAAGCGCTGCATCGCCTCACCGGCGCCGCCGCGACCATCGGCAATGCGGTACGTGCCGGCCGCGTGCCAGGCCATGCGCACCATTTGCGGGCCGTAGTTGCCATAATCGGACGGCCACCAGGACACGGAGGAATGCAGGAACGCCTTGATGTCCCGCTTTACCTCGTCGAGGTCGAGCTTGTTGAATTCGGCAGCATAATCAAAATCTTCGGGCAGCGGATTGGCCTGTGGGCCATCGCGGTGGAGGATTTCGACGCGCAGTCGATTCGGCCACCAGTCTTCCAGTGTTGGCTTGGATCCCTGCGCACCGCCAATCCGATTGCCCCCAAAGGGGCATTTTCCGATTGTCATTTCATTCATAGTCATGATATCCTTTGTATTCGTGTCACGCCAAAATCGTGCGGACGCCAAACTTGGTGTGCGCGGTGCCCGCGATCAGAATGCCGGTTCCTCGGCATTGCCCTACATTTCGTCGCCGAATTTCTTCGCAAAGATGAAGCGATAGGCTGTCGCGGCTACTGCAGCGCCAACGAATTGCGCGATAGTGTAGGGCAGAACCTGCGAATAATCGCCGGTGCCAATCGCCGGGCCTAAACACCTAGTGTGCGCGCGGGATTGATGGCCGCGTCAGTCACCGGCCCAAAGCTCATGATGCAGAAAGCGACACTCATGCTGATCGCAGACGGCGCAAAGTTTCCCGCACTGCGGCGCGTCCGCATTGTCGATTGTGGTGACGATCGTTTCGCGGATCATCGGCATTCCGGCACAGCCCTCGTTTTGCCACTCAGCCAGGCGCCGAAGGAAAGGCTCGACGGAAGCGCGCGGACGACAGCCTGCATCGCGCCAGCCGTCTGCGGCAGGATCGCGAGCCGCGCCAGCACCGCGGCGGCAGCGATGCGGGTCGAGAACTGCCGCCGCCACGCCCGCGAATAGTCGCGCCCCGCGACGGCGCGCGATCGCGCGTCCCAGACGTCGTGCCGCGCTAGCGCGTATGCGAGCAGCCAGCCCGATTGCAGCGCCATCGCAATGCCCTCGGCGATGATCGGATGGCATTCGCCGGCGATGTTGCCGACGCGGAAGATGTCCGCGGCGTAACTCGCCCGCACGCCCGGCCGGATCG
>NZ_PDZR01000042.1 GCF_002891535.1 Methylocella silvestris
CAGTACCCCCGCGGTTCCGGTCCCCAACCCCCTCGCTCCAAACAGCGGCGCAGTCGCCCCCCCGAACTGTGGGCCGGAAACCAAATGGCCGATCTGTGCGGGCGATTATTATCCCAACCTCGATCAGGGCCAGTTGGGCCACGGCTCCAAATGCCCCGCTACCGGCCCCTGCAACCAACAGACAGCGCCGATTTGCCAGGACGCAGACGAAACAAACTGCGTGGCGACGGTCATCAATGACTATACGACCAGCTTCAACTATGCGTCTTACAATTTCGCCGCTGTGTGGCTGCGCACGCGTTGGCACCTCGTCAGCAACAGTTTTTTATCCGATGTCCAGAACGCTGGCCTGTCCTTCATTTCCGGCGGAGACTATACGCATTCCTCGGCGATCAAGGGACTGTGGGAGCTCGCTCTGAAAACCGTCTTCGTTGGACAAACGCAACCGTCGACAGAGGATCACGGCTTTGCTTCAGCGCGGAGCCCGTTCAACAAGCAAACCAAGCTCGAATGCGACTATTCCGCCGATCAATCACGCGCATGCACCTCCGTGAAGAACAGCATGGTGATGGGGCCCTTTACCGCCTTCAGCGTCGCCCAGCACATGTTCAACATCTATGATGGGCCGGCCCATCAGGATTCAAACGCCTATATGGACATCAAGAAAATCGACATTGGCCCGAAAGCTGACAAAGATTCGACCGTCTACTGGCAGGTCAACGGCATCCCCAAGGCGGTGCTGGTCGACAAAGTCACTCCCAAGATCAAAAAAGATCAATGCTACATTCCAAATGCCGCCATTGGTTGGAAGCAGCCGAACGGGTTTTACTATCCGCCTAACTTCCGCTCGCGCAATCTTTTCTTTGAAGACGTCGATATTCGACATCTCGTGATCGTGCCGCAACACAAACCCAACACTTATGTCACGAATACCACTCAGACCGCCGCGCGTTACTGCACATCGAACGACACGACCTTCGGAGAGTTCAGCTCGGTCGACCGGCAGACCGAATTGACCGACGATGACGGATCGTTGACCGGTTTGGCGAAAACGACGTCGGTGAATGAAGATCCATTTTTCAAGGCCCCGATCGAAAGCGTCGAATGCCAGTCCGACGGAGCCGTTACGGAGGGCGGCACGGCACGGACCAGCCCTTACGACTATCTGACGACCGTGGTCTATCCGGAGGCGACGAAACAAGTGTCGCCGCCGCCGCCTGACGCCGGATATTTGTCTTGCGGCGACACGGAATGGGATTCAGAAGCGACCAACCCGCGCCAATTTGGCGTTCCCCTCTACCGCGAGTATCAGACCGGCTCGGAGTGGCTCAAAAAAGCGCCTGAATTCATCCGGATGGCGGGCATGAATCTCTGCCAGCGGGAGACCATGACGGTCAATAACGGCCATTACTTTTTTGATACGACCTCGAGCAAGACGACGCAGACGACGGCGCCATGGAAGCCGCAGGATATTAGAAAAATCGGAAACAACCCGCCGATAAATTATGGCGGATTGATAAGCGTCTTCAAAGCCGGTCAGACTTATGACTTCTTCAATGTGTTTGCGACGGAGAAGACGGCGCAAACCTATCAGATGTATGTCGGCCCCGAGTTCGTCGTGGCCGATGGGTTCAAAAGAATCCGCGTTGACGTCAGGAACCCGCCATTTATTATTTCGCCCGACCCGAGCAATCCTGACAGCATCGTGCCGAAATATGATCCGACCACCGGCATTTTGACTGTCTCGCTCAACCTCAGCGCCTACAAAAGCAGTTTCGACGCAGCCAAAAGCGGCCATTGCGTGCCGCAAACATTCTGCAGCTACGTTGGCTCGACATGCGTTGGTGCGGCCACGCCCTATCCGCCTTCGAATTTAACCAAGGCGGAGCGCGACATCACCTGCGGCTATGCCGGCAAGGACATTGATTGCCCGAACGGCGGCTGTATCGGGTTTTCGGTGAAAATGCCTCCCAAGTTCGTCGCGTCGGATCAGACGACCGCACAGGCATTGCCGGCAAAGGCGGCGAGTTGCTTTCCAAATGACGCCACCTGGAACGTGACCCCGCTTGCGGCCTTAAAGCCGCTCGCCGGCTCTTGCTTTAACTCTCCCCTCGTCAAGGATTTCTGCAAATAGCGGCCTGATCGCTATTTTGCGGCGCAAGCGCCGCCCGCGCTCAACCCGCGGGCGGCAAGTCGGCGCGGCTCGACTACGCATATAGAACTATTGTTTTGCCTCTCCCAAAATTCGATAAGGCGATGAACGGCGTTACGCGAAAGCCGGCCGCCAAATGCGGATCGCGCTGGGCGGATCGCCTATCCAGGCACGAGTTGCAAACCGGTGCGGACGCTAATCTGCGCGCGCATCGATGATCTGCGACATGATATTGGGAGGGTCAAGATGACCCATTCGGCTCCGGGGACGCGGCCCTCGCGCGCCTATTTTTCCTCAGGTCCTTGCGCAAAACGTCCGGGGTGGCGGCTGCAGGACCTCGCCGGCGCGCTGCTGGGACGCTCGCATCGGGCCAAAGCCGGCAAGGCGAAGCTAAAACGCGCCATCGACCTGACGCGCGAGCTTTTGCAGATTCCGGCCGATTATCGCATCGGCATCGTCCCGGGCTCCGACACTGGCGCTGTGGAAATGGCCCTTTGGTCCCTGCTCGGACAGCGCGGCGTCGATGTGCTCGCCTGGGAATCCTTCGGCCAGGGATGGGTCACCGATATCGTCAAGCAGCTGAAGCTGAAGGACGCGCGGGTTCTTTCCGCCGGCTATGGAGAAATCCCCGATCTCGCCAGCGTCGATTTCGGCAACGACGTCGTGTTCGCCTGGAACGGAACGACCTCGGGGGTCCGCGTCCCTAATGCGGACTGGATCGCCGCGGATCGCGCCGGCCTGACGATCTGCGACGCAACCTCCGCCGCTTTCGCGCAGGAGCTCGACTGGGCAAAGCTCGACGTCACAACCCTGTCCTGGCAAAAGGCGCTCGGCGGCGAGGCCGGCCATGGCATGATCGTGCTGTCGCCGCGCGCCGTCGCCAGGCTGGAAAGCTATGCGCCCGCATGGCCGCTGCCGAAGCTGTTTCGCCTGACCAGCGGCGGCAAACTGATCGAAGGCATTTTCGAGGGCGAAACCATCAACACGCCTTCGATGCTCTGCGTCGAGGATTATATCGACGCGCTCGAATGGGGAAAATCGATTGGCGGCCTTCCGGCCCTGATCGCCCGCGCCAACGCCAATACAAAGACGCTCGCCGACTGGGTCGCAGCGACCCCCTGGATCGATTTCCTCGCCCGAGACCCCGCGACGCGATCCAACACAAGCGTCTGCCTCAAAGTGGTCGATCCGGCGATCGCCGCGCTTGGCGCTGACGCAGAGAGCCGCTTTGCGAAAACGCTCGCGAGCCTGCTCGAAAAGGAAAACGTCGCCTATGACATCGGCGCCTATCGCGACGCGCCGCCGGGCCTGCGCATCTGGTGTGGCGCGACCGTCGAGGCGAGCGATATCAAAGCGCTGACGCATTGGCTCGACTACGCCTTCGCCACCGCCAAGCGCGATTTTGTGAAAGCCGCCTGACCGGCCGTTTTCGCGCAGAGAACACGAGCGCGCGGCGTTTCGGTCGCAGCGCTCCAGACCCAATTTGAATCGGAGAATTTCATGCCTCGGCGCGTTTTGATCTCGGACGCCCTTTCGCCCGCCGCCGTCGCCATCTTCAAGGACCGCGGCGTCGAGGTTGATTTTCAGCCCTCTCTCGGCAAGGACGCGGAAAAGCTCGCGGCGGTCATCAAGGATTTCGACGGTCTTGCGATCCGCTCGGCGACGAAGGTCACTGCCGCGATCCTTGAAAACGCCAGCCGGCTGAAAGTCATCGGTCGCGCTGGCATCGGCGTCGACAATGTCGATATACCGGCTGCGACTGCCAGGGGCGTGATCGTCATGAACACGCCTTTCGGCAATTCGATCACCACCGCGGAACATGCCATCGCGCTGATGTTCGCGCTGGCGCGCCAGATTCCGGCGGCCGACGCCTCGACCCAGGCGGGCAAATGGGAGAAGAACCGCTTCATGGGCCTTGAGATCACCGGCAAGGTGATGGGCGTCATCGGCTGCGGCAATATTGGCGCGATCGTCGCCTCGCGCGCGATCGGTTTGCACATGCATGTCATCGCCTACGACCCGTTTCTGTCGCCGGAAAAGGCGCGCGACCTCGACGTCGAAAAGGTCGATCTCGACGATCTTCTGGCGCGGGCCGACGTCATCACCCTGCACACGCCGCTGACGCCGCAGACCAAGCATATTTTATCCGCCGAAAGCCTCGCCAAGACAAAAAAAGGCGTGCGCATCATCAATTGCGCGCGCGGCGGCCTTGTCGACGAAGCGGCTTTGCGCGCGCTGCTCGATTCCGGCCACGTCGGCGGCGCGGCCTTCGATGTCTTCGTCAAGGAGCCGGCGACCGAAAATCCGCTGTTCGGCCATCCGAATGTCGTCTGCACGCCCCATCTCGGCGCTTCGACCAATGAGGCGCAGGAAAATGTCGCTTTGCAGATCGCCGAGCAGATGTCGGATTATCTGACCCGCGGCGCGATTTCGAACGCCGTCAATTTTCCCTCGATCAGCGCGGAGGAGGCGCCGAAGCTCAGGCCCTTCATCGCTCTGGCCGACCACCTCGGCGCCTTCGGCGGCCAGACGGTCGACAGCGGCGTCAAGAAGGTCACGATCATCTATGAAGGCGCCGTCGCGCAATTGAAGACAAAGGCGCTGACGGCCTCCGTCGTCGCCGGCCTTTTGCGCCCTCTGCTTGCCGACGTCAGCGTCGTTTCCGCGCCGGCCGTCGCCAAGGAGCGCGGCGTCGTGGTCGATGAAGTCATCCGCGCCTCCGACGGCGATTATGAGTCGCTGATCACGCTGATCGTCGAGACCGAGACGCATGAGCGCCGCATCAGCGGCACGGTGTTTCACGCCGGCAAGCCGCGCATCATTTCGGTCAATGGCATCGAGGTCGACGCGGTCGTCGCGCCCGTGATGATCTATGTCAGCAATGATGACAAGCCGGGCTTCGTCGGCCGCTTCACCAGCATTCTCGGCGCGGCAGGGCTGAATATCGCGACCTTCGCCCTCGGCCGCGACCGCGAGGGCGGCTCGGCGGTCGCGCTTATCGCGGTCGACGGCGCCGTGCCCGATGCGGTTCTCACCGACATTCGCGCGACGCCCGGCGTGAAGGAAGTCAAAGCGCTGCATTTCACGCCTGCTTAAGCATCGTCAAACCGCGTTATGCTTCGCGGAACGTCGCAAAACTCGACAGCAGCTCGCCGCTCGGCCTCAAATCGCCCTGATGCGCATTTCAGCCGAGCGCGTCTCGCCCGGAGCAATCAGCGCGAGGCCTGGCTTTGCCGCGAAAGGTCCCTCGAAGCCCACGGGACTCGCCGCGCCAAGCCAGGGCTCGATGCATAAAAACCGCGCGCCCGGCTTCATCCAGAGTCCGAGTTCACGAAAGCCCTCCCATTCGACTTCGACGCCAGGGCCCTGCGGCGCGGCGAAGCGGACGGATCGGCTCGCCACGCGATCGAGGATGATCGCGTCCGCCTCGAACAGATTTTCGCGCAACGCCAGGCGCTTTCCCTCGATCGGCGTGGCGAGTTCCTCCGGCTTCAGCAATCCGCCGGCAAGCCGCCGGATCGGCGCGGGCTCTTCCTCCGAAAATAGCAGCGCGTAATCTTCTTGAGCGATGTCCGGCCGCAGCGGCCAGTTGAACGCCGGATGCGCGCCGAAGGAGGCCGGGAGGATTTCCGCGCCCGTATTGACGACGGCGAAGCCAACGTGAAGCTCGCCGCCGGCGAGCCGATAGGACAGCTCCAGCCGAAACGAAAACGGATATTTCGCGCGCGTCTCTTCGTCATCTACAAGCTGGAGGCTGCAGCTGTCGGCGGCGCGCGCCATCCAGCTGAAGACGCGGTCGCGCGCAAATCCATGCTGCGTCATGCGATAGCTCTTGCCGTCGTGCGTCAGCAAATCCTCATTGAGGCGACCGACGATCGGGAACAACACTGGCGCATAGCGCGGCCACGCCGGGCCCGCCTGCCAGATATATTCGGTTCCCTCCGGGTCCGTCAGCGAGGTCAGCTCGGCGCCAGCCGCCGTGATGACGGCACTCAGCCGCCCATCCCTAATTTTATGCTCCACGTCGGGCTTCTCCGTTGCGACACGCCCCACAGTAGCGTGGACGCCGCAGCGGCGAAATCCTCACGCCGATTTGCGCGCGACCGCAGAATGATCGGAGGAAGCGAAGAGATTCGTCACCACGCTGCGCAGCCAGACATGCGCCGGGTCGCGATCATAGGAGGCGTGCCAAAGCAGGGAGATCGTCACTTCGGGCAAATCCACCGGAGGCGGGCTGAGGCTGAGGTCGAACAGCGCGGCGAAATAGCGCGCCAGCCGCGCATGCATGGTGGTGATGACCGGCGCCCCGCGCACAAGAAAGGGCACGGCGGCGAAGCGCGGCGTCGTCAGGGCGACCATGCGATGCAGGCCAAGCGCCTCGAGGGCGTCGTCAACGGCGCCGCGTTCGCCCTTGCGCAGGCTCGTCAGCACATGCGGCAGGCGAACATAATCCGCAAGCGAGATCGGCGGCTCGACGCCGACGCGCGCGGCGTTGAACATGCAAAGATAGCTGTCCGTCGCCAGCAGCCGCCGTTTGTGATGGACCTGTCCGTCGGCAAAGGTTCCAAAGCCGATGGCGAGGTCGAGCCTGTCCGCGTCGAGATCGTCGAGCACTTTCAGCGAATCGATCGAGAACAGACGAAGCCGCACATGCGGCGCAACCTCGCAGAGATGCGCGAGCAGCGTCGGCGCGCGCAAGGCCTCGGTGCTGTCCGGCAGACCGAGCCGGAAAATCCGTTCCGATGTCGCCGGATTGAAGACCTCATTGCGGATGACCAAAGCCTCGATCTGATCGAGCGCCGCGCGCAAAGGCTCGATCAGGCCGAGGGCGCGCGGCGTCAGCCGCATGCCGTGCGGGCCGCGCGTCATGATCTCGTCCGAAAACAGCGCGCGAAGACGCGACAGATTATGGCTCATCGCCGACTGTTTCAGGCCGATCCGCGCCGCCGCGCGGGTGACGCTGCGCTCGGTCAGCAGCGCATCGAGCGCAACCAGCAGATTGAGATCGACGCCAGCTAAATTGTTTTTATCAATGACCATCATGCAGCCTATCGGTTTGACTAATGATGCCATGAGGATCATCTCTGCTGCAACGGCGAAACACGCCAAGCAATGGAGTTGATCATGAAAATTCGTAACATCCTTCTCGCGGCGGCAGCGGCGCTGACCTTCATCGGTTCTGCGCAGGCGGCCGAGGTGGCCCCGATGCGTGGCCACGCCATCGACCTCGGAGACCTCTCGGGCACGGCCTATTATACGGTTGAGAACGGCGCCTTCCATGTCGTCGCCACGATCGCCCGCGAGGGCGAGCACACCTTGCCAATCCGGTTCGAAACCACGCTCGCGCCGGGGCAGAGCGTCGTGCTCTCGACCCCCCATGAGCTCGGCTATGCAGCTGATGCTGTGGAGATCGTCCGTCTCAACGACGCGGTCATCATGCACAAGTCGCCAGCGACCAATTAAGGTCAGCTGGTGTCGAAAGTCGGTCCGGGCGGCGGCGGCCCCTCGCCGCCCGGACGCAGTCATGCTCCCGAGGACGACGGAACAGAACTTGCTGTTCCAGGCGTAAGGGGATGCAAAACATTCTGAGCGTCCCAACGAACGGCGATTTTTGTCTGATTTGTCCGGTAGCGGACATTTCGGCGTCAGAAAAGCGCGCGGCGGAGGGTTGTGCATGACGAGCGTCATTTTTTATGAAAAGCCCGGCTGCGCCAATAACACAAGGCAAAAGCGGCTGCTCCAGGACGCTGGCCATAGCCTCAGCGTGCGCAATCTTTTGACCGAGCCCTGGACCGCTGAACGGCTTCTCGCGTTTTTCGGCGAACGGCCCGTCGCGGAATGGTTCAACAAGGCGGCGCCGCGCGTCAAATCCGGCGAAGTCAACCCGCATGGTCTCGACGCCGGCGCCGCCATCGCGCTGATGCTTGCCGAACCATTGCTGATCCGCCGGCCGCTGATGGAGGCTGACGGCGCCCGCTCCGTCGGCTTCGACCCGGCCGATGTCGACGCATGGATTGGCCTTGGACCCAAAACCCCTGACGTCGATCTCGAGACATGCCGCCGCGAGGCGGCGAAAGCCAAGGCCCTCGCCCTGGATTGAGCGGCGTCCTGCCCGCTCCATGGCGCCGGAGGGCGCAGCCGCGGAAGAGGCGCATCTTCCTTTCCACGCAGACGAGCTTTGCAATGACGCCCCCGATGAAACAGGAATGCCGCTACTTTTTGTCCTACAGCGGCGTCAAACTGCCGATCAATCTTGTGAGCCCGCTCGAGCCCGAAGCGCTGGCAAATCGCAACACCTACATCCGCGCCTGGTTCGATGCACGGGAGCGGCTGATCCGTTTCGAAAAGCTCGTTTATGGCGAGATCGAGCTCGTTCACTGCTACGACTATGACGATGACGGCGTGTTGCGCCGCGCCGAAATCACCATGCTGGACGAGGAGCCGGTCTGCATCTCCTTCGATCAGGCCTCCTCCGACGCGCCTGTGGCCTGAAACCTGCCAGTCGCAAGGAGAGCCGCGTTGACGGTCGCCGAATTGCTCGAAGAGCTCGCCAAATTGCCGAAGGAAGCCGTGGTGCTGATGGACAATGGCGGCGGTCTGTCGCTCGTCGCCGGGGTCGATTTCGTCGCCGATCAGGGACCGGGAGCGCCGGCGGAAGTCATTTTGCTGCCCAATATGGACGAATAGCGATGACGCTGCCCGGCGACGCGGCGGCGACCCGGCCGATGTTCGCGCGCATCGGCGGCGCCATCGCGATCGACCGGCTTGTCGAGGCGTTCTACCGGCGCATGGACAGCGAGCCCTCCGCCAAGGCGCTTCGCGCCATGCATAGCGAGGATCTCGGCCCGACGCGGCAATTGTTGAAAAGATATTTGCTGGAATGGATGGGCGGCCCGAAACTCTATACGGCGATGCGCGGCCAGCCGCGGCTGCGCGAGCGTCACCTCTCCTTTTCGATCGGGGCGGCGGAGCGCGACGCATGGCTCTTTTGCATGCGTGGCGCGCTGGAGGAGACGATCGAGGCGCCGGATCTTCGCGCCGACATCGACGCCGCGCTGACAAAACTCACCTTCTGGATGCGCAACCAGGCAGATGAAGCTTAACCCGCCAGGGGAATGGCTCGCTCTCTCAGGCTGAGGCGAGCGCCGCCGCGCGCGCCGAATCGAGGCCGCGGAACACCGCGCAACGCTGAAACACATGCATGTCCGGCGCGGTCTTTTTCTGGTGGCAATATTTGGCGGCCAGCTTGGCGAGGCCCTTGATGTCGCGCCCCGACGCGGCGGGGAAGGAATCGACCAGACCGTCAATCAGCGCATCCGAAATATTGAGCGCGAATTGTTCGGCCATCACGCGCCAGATGCGGCGCTTGGCGTCATCGTCCGGCGGATAATATTTGATGAGCGCGATGCAGCGCGACACGATCGCCTCGTCGATATCGTCGACCCTGTTCGTAGTCAGGAACAACAGGCCGTTGAAATATTCGAGCACGCGCAGGAAGACGCCGACGACCGCGTTCATGGCGATGTTGTCATCGCGCCGCTTGATGTAAACATCAGCCTCGTCGATCAGCATCACCGCGCCCCAGCGTTGCGCGCGCGTCAGAATGTCCTTCAGGGCCGTCTCCATCGTCGTGACGTTGAGGCCAAGTTGTCCCGAATGAATGCGGTAGAGCGGGCGCTGGATGATCTCGGAATAGACTTCGGCGGTCAGAGTCTTGCCGACGCCCGGAGGGCCGGCGCAAAGCACGGTCGTGCCGCCTGATTTGCCCTCGACGATATCGTCCATCAGAACGTCCATTTCGGCGGTCAGGATGTCGATGAGGTCCGTCTGCTCCGGCGGCAGTACGAGTTTGTTCTTCAATTCCGGCTGATAGCGATAGAGCGACATTTCATCGACATGCACCCACAGATGATGATGCAGGTCGAGATGGAACATCAGGATGTAGGGATGCACCGGCAGCTGGGTGAAGAGGCCTGCCGGCATCTTTTCCCGTAATTCGTTGATCTCGTCCTCGGCGGCAAAATGATTGCTTTTCGAGGCCTTCCGAGCGAAATGGGCGAGCACGTCCCCCGGCGCCTCAAGCGTCAGGGCGCGGGCGGAGAGCACTTCTTCGTCGTTGACGAGCCGCGCCGCGCCGCCGCCCGTCGAAAGCACGACGATGTCCTTGCGCGACCAGTCTGTGTCGCGATGGGAGGCGTTCGGATCTTCGGCGTGAAACCCTGTTCCCCGTCCAAGAAACTGTGCGCCATAGCGCTGACGCCATTCGAAGTAGCGCTCGGCCGCCTGATCGAAAGCCTCGATCAGCTCCGGCGTCTCGCGCAAAAACCCTTTGGCGGCCAGAATTTCGTTCAGCGTCCGCCCCGCTATATCGGCGGCGGCGATGCGAATTCCGCTGTTCTGCAGCACGCCTTTGGCGTTCGCCTTCAGTTCGATGAGGATCTTGCCGGTCTCGTCATTCGAGGCGGGCACATAGTCGAAGCGGGTAATCAGATAGGGCAGCGCCTTCGCCGAAACGCTCGCCGTGAACAGCCAGCCGCGGATGGCGTTCGCGGTCAGATGGCGCACCAGCGCGGGAAGAACCATTTCGAGATCGCCAGGCTCGTAGCGCTTGCCCGCCTCGGTCAGCGCTGCGCGCAACGTCGCCAGCTGCGCCGCGCGCGCCTGTTTCTCGCTTCCGGAGCCGCGATAAAGATCCTCGAGAAAATCGAGCTCGTCGGACGCCAGATGCGTCAGATCGAGTTCGACCTTGTCGCTGAAGCGCAATTGTGCGGAAAGACCCGCATGCGCCGGAAATTTCGTGACCAAAGCCTCGACGAAAGGCCGTTCGATCTGGATGTTCATCGCCTGATCCATCTTTCTCGCGGGTAAGGCGGGAGCGTCAGGATACGGGCGTCCTCGACCGCCGCTCCCACCGTGAAATGATAGATGTCCTGGAATTGCGTCGATGCGGGTGCAAGCCCAAGCAGGGAATGGACTTCGTCGTCGAAGAAGCAGCCGATGCCGGTTCCCGCGACGCCGAGCGCGCTTGCCCAGAGGTAGAAGGCCTGGCCGATGAGGCCGGCCTCCCAATGCAGCCGGCGGTAGGCGAATGCGCCCTCGGCGTCGAGCGCCGCGTCGAATTCGGCGATCATCGCGACGCTGAAACATCCTTTGCCGGCAATTCCCTGCAAGCAGGACAGCCGCGTCGCTTCGCGCTCGACGGGATCGGCGCGAAGCCGATAGAGCGGGAGACTGTCAAGATCGACAGGCGACCAGTCGAATTGGCGGGAGGCCGAAGCGCGCAGCCGCGCCGCGATATGTTCGTCCCGCCCGAGGACGTAGAGGCCCGGCTCGATCCCGTCGACGCGATGAACAAATATGACGAGGGTAATGGCGGGCGGCCAGACGAAACCGTCAAGCAGGGGCGCCGCGCCCGGCAGCGTCGCCGCGAGCATCGCCGCGAAAGACCCGCGCGAAATCGCCGTTGCGCCATCCATCCGCTGCGCGCTGCGCCGGCCGCGCACGCAAGCTTCCGTGCTTACGCCGGCGACCGGCGGCAGGGGATATCGGGGCGCTGCGGGAACGATCGCTGCGCTGCGCGGCTTGCGGCAAAATTGCACGGCAAGATCGACCAGCGGCCAGCCATCGTGATCCTCGCTGACGCGATTGGCGCGGCCATGCCATGTGCGCGGCGCGTCAGCGAGAGACTTAAGGTCGAGCGTCGCCGGCGCAGCGCCGTCACCTGAAATCCACAACAGCAGATCGGCATGCTCAACCTCGCGCCTGTGCCAGGCGTCCGGACGAGAAAGGCCGAGAAGTGTGTCAAGCTGGTCGTCGGAAACCTCGGGCAAGATCTCGGCGCGCCAGCCAAGCGCGGCGGCCGCCTGCGCCGCGGCGCCAATTGCGTGGCCGGCGTCGAGCTGGCAGTAACGGAAGGCGCGCTCGCCATATTTCCACGCCTCGCGCCAGGGAATCGAGGTCAGGCCCAGCAGGAAACCCTCAGCGGGCAACATACGGTCTGCTTCATAAATCGCGCGCGTCTCCAGGGCGTGAGCGAGCGGCGCATAATGATAGAGCGCGGCGCTCTCTCCGACGCCCGGCGCGGCGTCAAGCAAGACATAGGCTTCGGACGGGTGAAGATTGCCGCTCGAGGGATTGTTGCGCAGCGCCCAGGTCGACCCTTCAGCGCTTTTCCAGGCGCTGAGTCCGAACGCCAGCTCCAGAAAGAGCGCGATCGCGTCGCGATCGACCGGCGCGCTGCGAAGAGCGGGCCCGGGAAACGGCGATGCATCGGCCGACTCAATGAGCGGCAGAACGATCTGCGGGCTTTCGGCAAACAACCGGTAGGGCGAGGGCTGCGAGGACCAGTCCAGAAATGCCGGGCCCAGCGCATAGCGATTCGACGCATGCTTCGTGCGCTGGTGATAACCGCGGATATCGATCGGCATCTGATCGCGAGAAAAATTCAACAAGAACCTCACGCGCAACGCGGCGGCGCCTCAGGACGAGGGCACGGTTCTTGTTTCAAGGATCATGCCTCTTTGCGGCGGCGCAAAAGACATTGGCAGATGAAGTTGAATCAATAGGTTGCAGAGGCGCCAGATCGCGCTGGGAGTCCGCGCGGGAACAAACAGGACAAGACAATGTCGGAAAATGTCGGCTTTGCCGCCAAAGCCAGTCGCGCCTTCGGCGTCCTGGCGGCGATTGCGATCGGCGCCCAACCAGTGCGATTTCTGACGCGGGAGGAGGCTTTGATCCTGTCGCGGGCGATTGAGGCCGTGGCGGCGGGAGCGAGCCCCGAACGGCAGATCTTCATGAGCCCGATCGCCAGCGATCAGGATTTTGACGCGCTGGCGCAAGAAAACGGGATCAGCATCATGGCCGACGGCTGCGACGACGTCTTTCTGGATTGGACGCACGCGCTCGCACTCGCCCAAACGTTAAAGGGCTTTGCGGATGGTTGAAGGGGAAGCGTGCTTTAGCCGCACGAAAGCCCGGCTTTTTGGGCCGGGTTTGTGATGTTTTGGGGATGGTTTGGTGATTGAGGCTTGTTGTTTGCTTTGTGTTTTGCAGGCCTGGCGGCGACCTACTCTCCCAGGTCTTGAGACATAGTA